>CAVZHI010000010.1:0-59017 GCA_963775015.1 uncultured beta proteobacterium
TCATCCGCCGCGCCAGCGCCGACTTCAGCGGCCCCACCCGTTCGAGCGCGGCAAGACCAATCGCGCGCGCGCTTGTGGCACCGGGCAGCACCCACGTGAAGCTCCGCGCCAGAAAATCCGTCGCCGCGATCATCGCCCAGCGGTCCGGCGCGCGTTGCCATTCGATGCGGCGCAACACGGCGTCGACGTCGGGGCTGCGCGACAAGGCACGAACGAGGTCGAACGCGTCGCGCAGGCCCAAGTTCAGGCCCTGCCCTGCCACCGGATGCAGCGTCTGCGCGGCGTTGCCGATGCGTACGATGCGCCCGTCGGTGAGCGTGCGCTCGGCGTTCAGGCCGAGTGCGAATGGCTTCAGCGGCGAAATCGA
Source organism: uncultured beta proteobacterium (assembly GCA_963775015.1). GTDB lineage: Bacteria > Pseudomonadota > Gammaproteobacteria > Burkholderiales > Burkholderiaceae_C > JAEMQF01. Next base: position 368 of record CAVZHI010000010.1, read on the forward strand.
ATCGATGCGCCCGGCCTGCGCCGGGAACACCTGGTTCAGCACGGCGATGCGCTGCGCATCGGTCAGGTCGCGCACCGGGTCGTCGTCGCTCGCGACGCACCACACGAGCGCGGCGCGGCCGTCTTTGAGCGGCAACAGCGCCGCGGGGCCGTGGCGCGTGAAGCGCTCAAAGGCGACTCCCGGCGCGCGCGCGGGTGCGCCGGCGTCGAAGCCGACCTGTCCCACCCACGCCGTCTGACGGTAGTCGTGTACGAGCGCCTTGCGCGCCTGGTCGGCGAAGACTCCGCCTTCGGCGACGATGGCGAGGTCGAAGGTCTCGACGATGCCCATGTCGACTTCAACAACCCCCGCCCCGCGGTTCTTCAATGCGGTCACCGGCGTTGCAAAACGGCTCGTCAGGCGCATCGGCTCCTTCGCCACGGCGGCGTTCCACGCGTTTTGCAACGGCAGGACGATCGCGCCGTAGCTGAGCACGGCACCGAGCATCGGCACGCCTTCGTCGGCAGCGCAAATCCGCAGCGCCGGCTCGCCGAGGACGGCGCCGAGCAGCGCGCCCAGCCGCGGAGCGAATGCGCCCAGCGCCGACGGCCCCTGCTGCGACACGTGGACTTCGACGATGGTCTGCGCGGCGTGCTCCGCCCACACGCCCAGGCGCTCGAGCTGTTGCACGCTCGCCAGCGACAGCGCGAGCGTGCGGCCGTCGCGCGACAGGTCGCCCTGTTCGGCGCGCGCGTCGACGAGCGTGATGCGCGCCTGCGGCAAGGCCCGCGCGGCTTGCACCGCCAGACACAGGCCCACCGGGCCGGCGCCGATGACGACGATCTCGAGCGTTCGTGGCGTGGTGGCGTGCTGCACGGAATGGATGCGTTGAATCGAAGACCTGCGGCGTATTATTCGCCGCACCCGAATTCCGGGGTCAACCAGCGGAGTCGCGAGCCATGGCGCTGATGGATTTCATCAAGAAACAGTTCATCGACATCATCGAGTGGACCGAGGCCAACGACGGCACGCTCGGATGGCGTTTCCCGATGGCGGGAATGGAAATCCAGAATGGCGCATCGCTCACGGTGCGCGAATCGCAAGTCGCGATCTTTGTCAACGAAGGCAAGGTCGCCGACGTGTTCGGCCCCGGGCGCCACACCTTGACGACCGCGACGCTGCCGGTGCTCACCTACCTGAAGAACTGGGACAAGCTGTTCCAGAGCCCATTCAAGAGCGACGTGTACTTCTTCAGCACGCGCCAACAGGTCGACCAGCGCTGGGGAACGACGCAGCCGGTGACGATCCGCGACAAGGATTTCGGCGCAGTGCGCCTGCGCGCCTTCGGCAACTACGCGTACCGCATCGCCGACGCCAAACTCTTTCACACCGAGATCTCGGGAACGCGCGAGGCGTACACGACTGCGGATCTGGACGGCCAGTTGCGCGCGCTGATGCTGCAGCACATCAGTGACGCGGTCGCGAGCAGCGGCGTGGCGTTCCTCGACCTGGCGGCAAACCAGGTCGAGTTTGCGAAGGCGCTGTCGGAGGTGACGACACCGGCGTTCAGCGTCATCGGCCTGAAGCTGGAGAGCGTGACGGTGCAAAACGTGTCGCTTCCCGAAGAACTGCAGAAGATCCTGGACCAGCGCATCGGCATGGGAATGGTCGGCAACGACATGGGCAAGTTCATGCAGTACCAGACGGCGCAGGCGCTGCCGAAGTTTGCCGAAGGGGGTGGCCAGGGCGGCGGCATCGTCGGCGACGCGATGGGGCTGGGCGCCGGCGTTGCGCTCGGCCAGGTGATGGCGCAGCAGGTGTCGCAGGGGCTGCAAGGCGCGGGTGCGCACGCCGCGGCGGCAGCAGCGGGCGTGAAACCCGACGACGTGATGGCGCTGCTTGAAAAACTTGCCGACCTGAAGGCGAAGGGCATCGTCACGCAAGAGGAGTTCGATGCGAAGAAGGCGGAGCTGCTGAAGAAGCTGGTGTGATTCTCTCGCCATGCGCTCGGCTGTTCGTGCGTGGAGGGTCGCCATGCAGTGGATCCCGGCTTTCGCCGGGATGACGGGTTCCGTTGTCATCCCGGCGAAAGCCGGGATCCACTCGCCGCGCCGCGCCGCCCGTGGCCACTGATCCAAACCAGCGGACTTGGCGCGCCGCCTGCCCGCAGTGCGGCGCGCCGGTCGACTTTGCCTCGGCCGCCTCCGCCTTTGCGGTCTGCAGCTATTGCCGCAGCTCGGTGGTTCGCGAAGGCGAGGCGCTGCGCCGCATCGGCCAGAGCGCGGAGTTGTTCGACGACCATTCGCCGTTGCAGCTCGGCGCGAACGGGCGCTACCAGGGCGCAGCCTTCACGCTGATCGGGCGCCTCCAGTACCGCAGCAGCGAGGGCACGTGGAACGAGTGGCACGCGCTGTTTGATGGAAGCGACGCGGGCGACGCCGGTACCGGCAAGTCGGGCTGGCTGAGCGAAGACAACGGCCGCTACGTGATCGCGTTCGACGCCGCCCTGCCCGGCAAGGCGCCGAGCGCGGAGAGCCTGCGCGTGGGCAGCACGCTCAGCGTCGCCGGCCAGCGCTGGTCGGTCGCTTCGGTGACCGTCGCCAAACTCATCGCCGCGCAAGGCGAGCTCGTGCGTGCGCCGAACCTGGCGCGCGGCTTCGTGATCGCCGACCTGCGCAACAGCGCCGGCGAAGTCGCGACCCTCGACTACAGCGACGCGGCGGCGGTGCAATGGTCGATCGGCCGCAGCGTCGAGCTCGAAGCGCTCGCGCTGTCCGGCCTGCGCGAAGGCGGCGCGGAAAAGACACTGCAGGCGCGCAGCGTCGAATGCCCGAGCTGCGGCACCTCGCTCGCGCTGAAACTCGCGACGACGAAGTCGATCGCGTGCCACCAGTGCAAGGCAGTGGTCGACGTCTCGGGCGGGGTCGGCGCCGACCTGCAGCACTACGCGCAGGACAACGGCGCCGAGCCGCAAGTCCCGCTCGGCAGCACCGGCACGCTCACGCTTGGCGGCGACGCGCCCACGCCGTGGCAGGTGGTGGGTTACGTCGAGCGCTGCGAAGTCGCTGCAGCCGGAAGCGACGACGAACAGACGTTCTGGCGCGAATACCTGCTGTACCACCGAACGCGCGGCTTTGCCTTCCTTGTCGACGCGGACGACGGCTGGAGCTGGACCGTGCCGATCACCGGCGTTCCCGAGTCCACCGGCGAAGGCGTCAAATACCGCGGCGCGCTCTACCGCAAGCTCTACGACTACACCGGCATGGTGACCTACGTGCTCGGCGAGTTCTACTGGCGGCTCGAGCGCGAGCAGCGCACCTTCAACACCGACTACCGCGGCACGGGAAAATTCAGCTCGCGCCAGCTGAATCGCGAGCGCACGGGCGACGGTGAAGCGCAGGAAGTCGTCTGGTCGGCCGGCGAATCCATTTCGTCCGACTCGGTGCTGAAGGCCTTCAAGCTCGCGCCCGACAAGGCACAGGCGTTGCGCCGCGATGCGACGCCGATGTCCAGCAACGGCGCGTCGCTGCTCTCGAAGTTGTACTTCTACGGCTTCATCGCCGTGGTCCTGCTGCTGATGCTGTTCCAGTGCGACTCGCCAGGCGACGACTGCGCGGCGATTCGAAGCAGCTATGGCGAGGCGTCGAACGAATACCGCAACTGCGTTGCGAATCAGCGCAGCCACCCGCGCACGAGCGGCGGCTCGTCGGGCGGTTTTTCAAGCGGCGGCGGCCACAAGTGAAGTCAAGCACCATGTCAACCCTGAATCCACGGAGGCAATCATCATGATGGGAATCGAATGGCTCAAGCCCGGCGTCTTCTTCGGCTCGATCCTGTACGCGCTGATCGGCGTCGCGGTATTCTGGATCTGCTTTCTGATCGTCGACAAGCTCACGCCCTACGACCTGTGGGACCAGATCATCGAAAAGAAAAACGTCGCGCTGGCGATCGTCGTCGGCTCGATGTGCATCGCGATCGGTCTCATCGTCGCCGCAGCGGTGCATGGTTGAATTGTTGAGGCGCTGACCCATGGAAGCGCCGAGCGCGGCGGCCGACGCCGCGCTGCAATCCAGTGGCCCGCAGCCCGCCGAAGTCGCGCTGCTCGGATCGGTGTTCGTCATCGCCGCGTGCGGCCTGCTCTACGAGCTCGCCGCCGGGGCGCTTGCGAGTTACCTGCTCGGCGACTCGGTGCTCCAGTTCTCGACCGTGATCGGCGCCTACCTGTTCGCGATGGGTCTGGGCTCGTACCTGTCGCGATTTTTCGAGCACCAGCTGGTTGCGCATTTCCTGCGCATCGAGCTGCTCGTCGGCCTCTGTGGCGGGCTCATGCCCGCGGCGCTGTTTGCGCTGCACGCGTTCGCGCCGCCGTCGTTTCGCTTCGCGCTCTACGCCGGCGTGCTGCTCGTGGGAGTGCTCGTCGGGTTGGAGATTCCGCTCGTGATGCGCATCCTCAAGCGCAAGTTCAGCGCACGCTACGCCTTGCGCGACCTGGTGTCGCAGGTGTTGACTTTCGACTACCTCGGCGCGCTCGCGGTTGCGATTGCGTTTCCGTTGCTGCTCGTGCCGCACCTCGGGCTGATCCGAACCGGCGCGCTGTTCGGCCTGCTCAACGCGCTCGTCGCGGTCTGGGCGCTGTGGCTGTTTCGCGGCGAGCTGCGGCGCTTTCGCGCCCACGCGCTGGCGTGCGCATGCGTCGTCGCCGCGCTGCTCGGCACGTTCGCGGCGGCGGATTTGCTGACCAGCTGGACCGAAGAGCGCTTTTACGCCGACAACGTCGTCTTCAGCGAAAGCAGCGCGTATCAGCGCATCGTCGTCACGTCGAACAAAGGCGGCGTGCGGCTGTTCCTGAACGGCAACCTGCAATTCCATTCGCGCGACGAGTACCGCTACCACGAGGCGCTCGTGCACCCTGCCCTGGCCGGCCACGGCGCGCCGCGCGACGTGCTGGTTCTCGGCGGCGGCGACGGCATGGCGGTGCGCGAAGTATTGCGCCACGCGAGTGTCGAACGCATCACGCTCGTCGAGCTCGATCCGCACATCACGCGCCTGTTCGCCGAGCAGCCGCTGCTGCGGCGCCTGAATCAAGACGCTCTGCACTCGCCGAAACTGCGCATCGTCAACGCCGACGCGTTCACCTGGCTCGAACAAGACACGGGCCACTACGACGCGATCGTCGTCGACTTCCCCGATCCGAGCAATTTTTCGCTCGGCAAGCTCTACACGACGAGCTTCTACGCGCTGATCGACGCGCACTTGCGCGGCAGTGGTTACGCCGTGGTGCAGACGACGTCGCCGCTGATCGCGCGCAAGAGTTTCTGGACCGTCGTGAACACGATCGAAGCCGCAGGTTTGAGGGCCACGCCCTACCACGCGCATGTGCCGAGCTTCGGCGAGTGGGGGTTCGTCATCGCGAGCCGCCGGCCCTGGGCAACGCCCTCGGCGTTGCCGGCAGGCCTGCGTTTTCTCGGCATCGAAGGCCTGGGCGCGCTGTTCCAGTTTCCGCCCGACATGGCGCGGGTCGCGACCGGTGTGAATCGCCTGTCGAACCAGGTGCTCGTGCACACCTTCGAAGAAGAGTGGGGCCGGGTTCATGAATGAGTGAAGCCCGCGTGAGCAACGCATGACTGCCGGGCGCCGCGTCGACTCACGCCGGCGCGCCCTGCTCGGCGCGGCGGCGGCGCTGCCGTGGGCCGGCTGCGCGCGCGTCGAGGAGGCGCGCTACGGCGGCGCCTGGCTCGGCGCCGCACACGAGCGCGGCCATGTGCTGCGCGATGCGCGCGGCGCGGGCGCGTCTGCGACGGCGCTGCCCGCCAAAGCCGGCGAGCAGCGTCGCGCTGCGGTGCTCGTCATCGGTGCCGGCGTCGCCGGCCTGGCCGCAGCGCGCGCCTTGACCCGCGCCGGAGTCGACGACGTGCACGTGTTCGAACTCGAAGACGCCGCCGGCGGCAACAGCCGCGGCCATTCGATGGGCGGCATGGCGTGCCCGCTCGGCGCGCATTACCTGCCGCTTCCCGGAGCCCAGGCGGGGGAAGTGGCCGAGCTGCTCGCCGAACTCGGCCTCAGCCACGGCGCCGCCGGCGCGACGACGTTCGACGAGCGCCACCTGTGCCACAGCCCGCAGGAGCGCCTCTTCATTCGCGGCGAATGGGTCGAGGGCTTGCTGCCTCCGCTCGACGCGCTGCCCACTTCACAGCGCGTGCAGACGCAGCGCGACTACGAGGGTTTCCGCAACGCGGTGCAAGCCGCAGGCAGGGACCAGACTTTCTCCATTCCCACCGCGCGCGCGAACCGATCCTCCGAAGCCCTGGCGCGCAGCGCTGCGCTGGACGGCTCGAGCTTTGCGAACTGGCTCGACGCCCAGGGCTTCAACGCGCCGGCGCTGCGCTGGTACCTCGACTACTGCTGTCGCGACGACTTCGGCGCCGGCGCGGCGGTGGTGTCGGCGTGGGCCGGCTTGCACTACTTTGCAAGCCGCCATGGTTTTCAGCTCGCGGGCGATGCCGACCCATCGGAGCGCGGCGCCGTGCTCACCTGGGCCGAAGGCAACGCTTGGCTCACGCAACGCCTCGCCGCACCACTCGGCGAACGCCTGCACACGGGTCAGCTGGCATTGCGCATTCGCGAAGCTCGGCATGAGGCGAGCGTCGAGTTGTGGAACGTCGCGAACGCTTGCGTCGACACCTGGAGCGCACGCCATGTGGTCCTCGCCGTGCCGCTGTTCGTCGCGGCGCGGCTGCTTGAATCTGCGGCTCCAGGATTGGCCCCCGCCGCCGCGGCGCTGCAGTACGCGCCGTGGCTGGTCGCGAACCTGCACCTGCGCACGCCACTCTTCGACGCCGGCGGCGCCGCGCCGGCGTGGGACAACGTCATCGCCGACAGCCCGACGCTCGGTTATGTCGACGCGATGCACCAGAGCACGCGCCCGCACGCCGGGCCGACCGTGCTGACGGCGTATTGGGCACTGGGCGGGAGTTCACCCCAAGAACTGCGCGAACAGCGTGCGCGGCTGCTCGGCGTGCCCTGGTCGCACTGGGCGGGCGCGATCGTTCGCGAGCTGTCGCGCGCGCACCCGGACATCGCTTCTCGCGTGCAAGCCGTCGACCTGATGCGCTATGGCCACGCGATGGCGATTCCAGCGCCCGGCGTGCGCCACTCCGGCGCGCTGCAGGCACTCGCGCAAATGCGCGGCCGGGTCCGGATCGCGCACAGCGACCTGGCGGGCTATTCGGTGTTCGAAGAGGCGTTTTTTCACGGCGATCGCGTCGGGCGCGCCGATCGGCCAGGAACTGCGGCCCGCACCACGCACCCAACGCGCGCCGCCGCGCCCGCCTCAGTGATCCGGGTCCGGTTCGAGTTGCGGCGTACCGCGCCGCTCGACTTCGGGCGCAGAGGCGTCGCGCGCCTTGCGCCGCAGGCGTTTCAGCTCCTGGCGCAGCGCGCGTTCCTCGGGCGTCAGCGTCGGTTCCGCAGCGAGCGGGGCGAGGTCGGAGTCGCGCTCGGCGCGTTCGATGCTCGCGCGTTCGCCGAGCAGCAACAGGCGCGCGCGCACGTGGTTCGCCAGCGCCTCGACGCCGTCCAACCCACGCGGCGCGTCGGTGCGCGGCAGCGCGATGAGGTGCTTGTCGTGCATCTTCAAGTGCACGCGGCAGGTCCGGTTGTTCTTGCCGTGCAGGAGGGTGAAGCCTTCGACCTCTTCTTCGTGCACGGCGACGTCGCGGATGTTCTCGATTGCGATCTGGTGCACCTTGCGCTTCAGGCCGCGCTGGAACCAGACGAAATTCGCGCTCGCCGTCGCGCGCTCCCAGCGCATCATGTCGAGCACCACCGCGCCGATCACCAACCCGGCACCCACCGCACCGACCCAAGTCGGCGCGAACGTCGCGCCAAGCCACATCAGCACTCCGGAGACGAACACGAGAATCACGATCTCCAGCGTCTCGCGCCCTGCCGTACCATAGACGTCGCGCTGGTAGCGCACCGCTTCTTCTTCGCCGGTGGCGAGCGGCGACGTCACGCCGGCCAGACCTTTTGCCGCGCGGCTCAGCAGCAGGTGCGCGCCCACCGCAGCGCCGAGCAGGAGCGGCAGCTTGAGCAGGATCGTTCCCACGGAAGCGCCACTGCCGGCCGCGGCGAGCGCCCATGGCGGGGCACAGGCGGCGGCGAGGCCGATGGCACATCGAATCAGCAGTCCGGGTTTCTTATCACCCTGCGACGGTAGCAAGAACTGGGCAAACACGGAAGGGGCAAGGGCCTGCGCGATCGCAACAGGTTGCGCGCGCATCGCACACTTCACGCTTGGGCGCGCCAGCCAGCGTGGCAAGTGCGCCCACCGTGGCTAAGATGCGGCCCCTGGGCGCCAAGGGAGCCACACCATGACCACGCACACCCACGATCTCGGCCCCTGGCGCCACAGCCACCGTTTCGATCGCGGCAACCGCGACGGCGAAACGCGCACGCGCTGGGTCCTTGCCCTGACGCTGGTCACGATGCTCGCCGAAATCGGCGCCGGCTGGTGGACCGGCTCGATGGCGCTGCTCGCCGACGGCTGGCACATGGGGACGCACGCGATGGCGCTCGGCATCGCGGCGCTCGCGTACGCGGTGGCGCGGCGCCACGGCGACGACTCGCGCTACGCGTTCGGCACCTGGAAGATCGAAGTCCTGGGGGGGTTTGCGAGCGCGATCGTGCTGGTTCTCGTGGCGCTCGCGATCGGCGCCGAATCGCTGCTCCGCCTGTGGCGCGCCGAACCCGTGGCGGCGCAGACCGCGCTCATCGTGGCGGTCATCGGGCTGGTCGTGAACCTGGCCTCGGCGTGGCTGCTGCACGCCGCGGGTGATGCCACGGCGCAGCACGGGCACGGGCACGCACACGCACATGGACACGGACATGACCACTCGCACGGCCATGCGCATGGACACGACCACGGCCATGCGCATCCCGCGCACGCTCATCGCGAGCCGCCCGCCGGCGCGGCGGATCTGAACCTGCGCGGCGCGTATCTGCATGTCCTCGCCGACGCGTTGACGTCGGTGCTCGCGATCGTTGCGCTCAGCGCCGCGCTCTGGCTCGGCTGGTGGTGGCTCGATCCGCTCGTGGGCGTGCTCGGCGCCGTCGTGATCGCGGTCTGGGCGAAAGGGCTGCTGCGCGAATCGGCGAACGTGCTGCTCGATCGCGAGATGGATCATCCGCTCGCCAAGCAGCTTCGCAGCGCCGTCGAGTCGGACGGCGACGCGAAGGTCGCCGACCTGCACCTGTGGCGCGTCGGGCGCGAACAGTTCGCCGCGATCGTCTGCGTCGTCGCCGACGCGCCGCTCGCGCCGGCGGCGTACCGCGAGCGCCTGCGCGCGCACCACGAACTCGTGCACGTCTCGGTGGAAGTGAACCGCTGCCTGCAGGCCAGCGCCTGACGACGCTGCGCGCCCGGGCGCTGCTCAGGCGGCTTCGCGGTTCAAGTCGCCGAGGCGCTGCGGCGTCCCGACATCGGCCCACGGCACGCCCAGCATCTGCGCGCCCAGGCGCTGCTCTGCGATTGCCGCGTCGAGATAGGGACGCAACTTTGCTTTTGCTCCCGCAGCGAGCCCGGCCATCAAGGTCGTCACGAACTCGGGCCTGAACAGCGCCACGCCCGACCAGGTGAAACATGGCGCTGGCTTGATCTGCGGCAGCGCTCACCGCCAAACCCTTGGCGATGCCGAAGTCGCCAAGCGGGTGCTGCGGCGGGTTCGGCACCATCCACAACTGCCCGAGCAGAGAGGTGCGCTCGAAATTCGCGACATGTTGCGCATCGAACTCGAAGCGCGGCGCGTACACGTCGGCGGCGACGTACCAGAAGGCGCCACCTTGAGCATCGCGCTCCGGCCAGCAAGGGCAGGGCTTTCTTCAGGCCCCCCGCGGTTTCGAGCGCGCCGCCGTGCTCGCGCCCTTCGAGCGAGTAGGCGATGCGAACCCCGTAGCGTGAGCCATCGCCGAGCTTCTGCACGATCTGTTCTTCGAGCCACGCCGTGTTCACGACCACGTCGCGCACGCCCGCACGCGCCAGCGCCTCGAAGTGCCACTCGATGAGCGCCTTGCCGTGCACTTGCAGCAGCGGCTTGGGTGTGTGGTCGGTGAGCGGGCGCATGCGTTCGCCGCGACCGGCTGCGAGCAGGATGGCTTTCATGGCCTGCATTCGAGTTTGATGTTCGGTGCGGCCACGAGCGGGGTGGCCAAGCATTCCGAGTGTTTCAGGCTCATGGCCTCTTGCTCCGCGAACTCTTTGCCTGCGCCGTCGCGCTGGACATTGGCACCAACTGCCGCAGTTCGCGCTTCAGCTCGTGCTCCAGTTGCTTTGCGGTGGGCAGGTGCAGCTGATAGCGCGTCGCGAAGATGTTGCGTTTCTGCTGTTCGCCCAGCGTGTACTTGACGACGGCGTCGTTCTTGTCCGGGCAAAGGATCAGCCCGACACTGGGGTTGTCCCCCTCGGTGCGGCGCTCACGGTCGTAGTAGTTCACGTAGAGCTGGATCTGTCCGAGATCAGCGTGCGTGAGCTTGCCCACTTTGAGGTCCACGAGCACGTAGCACTTCAGCACCGCGTGATAGAAAACGAGGTCGATATAGAAGTGATCACCGTCCAGCGTAATGCGCTGCTGCCTCGCCACGAAGGCGAAGCCCTTGCCCAGTTCCAACAGGAAATTCTGGAGATTGCCAATGAGTGCCTGCTCAAGCTTGGATTCGACGAGCCGGTGCGACTCGGGCAACCCCAGGAATTCGATGACCATCGGGTCGCGGAGAGCGTCGATGGGTCGGCTGACTTCCTGTCCGCGCCTGGCGAGGCGGAGCAAGCCTGCTTTGTCGCGGCTCTTCGCCAACCGGTCGAACAACAGACTCGCCGTCTGTCGCGACAGCTCACGCACCGACCAGCCGTGCTTGATCGCTTCGATCTCATAGAAGTCCCGCGCCGCCTGCCGGCCCACACGCAGCAGGCAGCGGTAGTGACTCCAGGAGAGATCGGAGTGCAACCGACCCGGCCGCGGCGCAGTGGCGGCGCCTGCGGCGGCGACGGATTTCCGAGACGCTGTCTCGGAAATCGCGGGCATCGCCAATTTCCGACGCACTGTCTCGGAAATCAGCAGCGGGTACTCCAAGTAAAACTGTCTGAACGCCTCGAGGTTGTCCACCGAGTAGCCGCGCCCGAAGTCACGGGTCAGACGCAAGGAGAGTCGGGTCAGCAGCTTCGCACCGTAGCCGGCTCGATGCTCACCTCTTTGCTCCTGTTCGACGATCTCACGACCAATGAGCCAGTTCGCAAGAACCTGCGTCGTATTGACGGTGCGCGCGATGCCCGCGCGCGCAGCGTCCAGAATTTCGCGCACTCGGCCATACAAGCCAGGCTCGGCGCCCGCGCCCTTCTTCGCAGTCATGTCAACGACCTACACCGCTGCCTGGTGTCGCACGCCCGCGACCCAACGCCGCCAACGCCGCGGCCTCGCGCTCGCTCGACAAACCCGCCTTGTCGAAGACTTGCCGTTCGGCGGGCAAGCCGCGGTACCAGGCGAGCGTGTCGGCAACGGTGTGGGCGAGCGGCCGCGAGGTGAGTCCGGCCGCAAGCGCCTGCTTCACCTCGGTGCTCATGGCCATGCGGTCCTCCTCGGTCGGCGGCACCACCAACGGCAGGTCGCTCCAAGGCTCGAGGCCTTGTGCCTGCAATGCGGCGATGTCGCACCATTCGAGGCGCACCGACACGCCGGCCGCAGCGGCACATTCGGCGAGCACTTCGCCCATCGTGAAGCGCCTCGGTTCGCTGGTCACGTTGAACACGCCGCGCGTGCCGGCGTCCAGGCAGCGCATCGCAAACGCGGCGAGGTCGCGCGCGTCGATGAATTGCACCGGCGTGTCGGGTGTGCCAGGCGCGAGCACGGCGTCGCCGTCGCGCGCCCGGCCCAGGCGCGCCGGCCAGTAGGTGAAGCGCTGCGTCGGGTCGTGCGGGCCGACGATGAGGCCCGGGCGCAAGATCAACGCCGCACCACCCAAGATGCGTTGCACCTGCGCCTCGCACAGCGCCTTCAGCGGGCCGTAGGTGCGTGCCGTCGACGGTGGTCGTGTCAACGTCGTCGATCACGCCCAGCGCGCTGTCTTCGCGGTTCGGCGTTGCCGCCGACGCGTAGACCGAGATGCTCGAGACAAAGGCATAGCAGCCGACGCGGCCCGCGAGCGCCTGCGCCATGCGCGCCACGTCGCCGGGCACGTAACCGCAGGTGTCGATCACGGCATCCCATTCACCGTTCGCCAACGCGGCCAAATCGCCGTTGCGGTCGCCGCTGCGGTGTTCGACGCCTGCCGGCGCGGGGCCGGACACGCCGCGATTGAACAGCGTCACCGCAGCACCGCGCGCCAGTGCCGCATCGACAAGGTGGCGGCCCACAAAACGCGTGCCGCCGATGATGAGCAATTTCATGGCGCGTGGGAGGGCAAGGGCGCGCCCGCCCGCAGCAGCTCGTGGCGCGAGACCGTCGGCGCGTCAAAAGCGTCGATCAGCCGCTCCAGCGCAATCTGCGCGCTGCGCGAGTGGTCACCCTGGAAATTGCATACAAAGACGTCGATCGTCACCGCGCCGAGCTCCGGCCAGGTGTGCACCGCCAAGTGCGACTGCGCAAGCAGCACGACGCCGGTGATTCCGGCCGGCGCGTTCGGCGCAGCGCGTGCCGGGGGCGTGAAGCGGTGGAACAACTCGCCCACCACCTGCAGTCCGGCGTCGCGAGCCGCGGCCAGGCACAGCGCGCGCAGCAAGGCGGTGTCGCTCATGAGCGGCAACGTCGCCGCGATGCCGCGCAAGTCGGCGGTGAGGTGCAGGCCTTGCATCGGCGTCATTATCCGCATGCGCCTTGGGCGCGGTGCGCGCCCGTAAAATGCGCCGCTTCGCCGTCGTTTCGCCACCGAAGCGCCGTCACGCCATCACCGCCCCCGGGAGCCGCATGCTTGTCGCCAATGCCTCGACCACCTTGATGGCCAACGCCGTCCGCGCCCTCGCGATGGACGCCGTGCAACAAGCGAATTCAGGGCACCCCGGCGCGCCGATGGGAATGGCCGAGATCGCGGTGGCCGTGTGGGGCCGGCACCTGAGGCACAACCCGTCGAGGCCGGATTGGCCGGAGCGGGACCGCTTCGTCTTGAGCAACGGCCATGGCTCGATGCTGCTCTACGCCTTGCTTCACCTCACCGGATACGACTTGCCGATGAGCGAGCTGCGCAACTTCCGCCAACTGCACAGCAAGACGCCGGGGCATCCGGAAGTCGGCGTGACGCCGGGCGTGGAAACGACGACCGGGCCGCTCGGCCAGGGCCTGGCGAATGCGGTCGGCATGGCGCTTGCGGAAAAACTGCTCGCCGCCGAGTTCAACCGCGACTGGCACCGCATCGTCGACCACCACACCTATGTGTTCCTCGGCGACGGTTGCCTGATGGAGGGCATCAGCCACGAAGCGTGTGCGCTCGCCGGCGCGTGGTGCCTGAACAAGTTGATTGCGGTCTACGACGACAACGGGATCTCGATCGACGGCAAGGTCGAGCCCTGGTTCATCGACGACACGCGCAAGCGCTTCGAGTCTTACGGCTGGAACGTGATCGCGAACGTCGACGGGCACGACGCCGACGCGGTGGACGCGGCGCTGAACAACGCGAAGCGCTCCGATCGGCCGACGCTGATTGCGTGCAAGACGGTCATCGGCAAGGGCGCGCCGAACCGCGCCGGAACTGCGAAAGCGCATGGCGAAGCGCTCGGCACCGACGAAGTGAAGCTGACGCGCGAGGCGCTCGGCTGGCCGCACGAGCCGTTTGTGATCCCCGAAGACGCGTACTCGCTCTGGGACGCGCGGCCGCGCGGCGGCAGCGCCGAAGAAGCATGGCGCGAGCGCTTTGCGAAGTACCAGGCGGCGTTCCCGCTGCTCGCTGCCGAGTACACGCGGCGCGTGCGCGGCGAGTTACCGGAAGGCTTTGCGCAAGCGGCGCTCGAGACGGCGCTCGCGGCGCACGCAAAAGCCGAGAACGTGGCGAGCCGCAAGGCGAGCCAGATCGCGCTCGAAGCCTTCACCAAGGCCCTGCCCGAGTTGCTCGGCGGCAGCGCGGACCTGACGGGATCGAACCTGACGAATACGAGTTCGACGCCGCCGCTGCGCATGCAACCCGACGGCGCGCTCGCGCTCATCGAGGGCAAGGGCGGGCGCCACATCAACTACGGCGTGCGCGAGTTCGGCATGGCGGCGGTGATGAACGGCATCGCGCTGCACGGCGGCTTCATTCCGTATGGCGGGACCTTTCTCACGTTCAGCGACTACAGCCGCAACGCGATCCGCATGGCGGCGCTGATGAAGCAGCGCGTCATCCACGTGTTCACGCACGACAGCATCGGCCTGGGCGAAGACGGGCCGACGCACCAGAGCGTCGAGCACGCCGCGTCGCTGCGCCTGATTCCGGGCTTGGACGTCTGGCGCCCTTGCGACACCGCGGAAACCGCGGTCGCTTGGGCGTGTGCGATCGAAAACCGGACGCGGCCGAGCGCATTGCTGCTATCGCGGCAAAACATCACCTACGCGCCCAAGGCGTCGCTCGACGGAATTCGCCAGGGCGCGTATGTGCTCGCCGAGCCGAGCGAAGTGGGTTTGAACCGGCCGGCGCAGGCCGTCATCATCGCCACCGGCTCGGAAGTGCCGCTTGCGCTGCACGCCCAGGCGCTGCTGGCGAAGGACGGAATCGCGGTGCGTGTCGTCTCGATGCCTTCCACGAGCGTGTTCGACCGCCAGAGCGCCGCGTACAAGAGCAGCGTCCTGCCGCAAGGCGTGCCGCGCATCGCGGTCGAAATGGGCGTCACCGACGGCTGGTGGAAGTACGGCTGCGCGGCGGTGATCGGGATCGATACTTACGGTGAATCGGCGCCGGCGCCGGCGCTGTTCAAACATTTCGGGTTCAGCGTGGACAACGTCGCGGACACGCTGCGCGCCGTTCTCGGCGCATCGGCTAGCGTTCAGGCATCACAGAAGGGGAAGCAATCATGACCATCAAGATCGGCATCAACGGCTTCGGCCGCATCGGGCGCATGGTGTTCCGCGCCGCGGTACAGAACTTCAAGGACATCGAGGTCGTCGGCATCAACGACCTCCTGGAACCCGATTACCTCGCGTACATGCTGATCCACGACTCGGTGCACGGGCGCTTCAAGGGCGAGGTGAAAGTTGACGGCACGACGCTCGTCGTGAATGGCAAGAAGATTCGCCTCACGGCGCTGAAGGACCCGGCGGAGCTGAAGTGGGGCGAGGTCGGCGCGCAGGTCGTGATCGAATCGACCGGCCTGTTCCTCACCAAGGACACGGCGGCGAAGCACATCGCCGCTGGCGCAAGAAGGGTCATCATGTCGGCGCCGAGCAAGGACGACACGCCGATGTTCGTCTACGGCGTGAACGACAAGACTTACGCCGGCGAAGCCATCATCAGCAACGCGAGCTGCACGACGAACTGCCTGGCGCCGGTGGCCAAGGTGCTGAACGACAGCTTCGGCATCAAGCGCGGCCTGATGACGACGGTGCACGCCGCGACGGCGACGCAAAAGACCGTCGACGGCCCGAGCAACAAGGATTGGCGCGGCGGACGCGGCATCCTGGAAAACATCATTCCGTCCTCCACCGGCGCGGCGAAGGCGGTCGGCGTCGTGATTCCCGAGTTGAACAAGAAACTCACCGGCATGTCGTTCCGGGTGCCGACGTCGGACGTGTCGGTCGTCGACCTCACCGTCGAGCTGAAGAAGGACACGACGTACGAAGCGATCTGCGCCGCGATGAAAGCCGCCGCCGACGGTCCCATGAAAGGCGTTCTCGCCTACACGGACCAGAAAGTCGTCTCGACCGACTTCCGCGGCGAGAGCTGCACCTCGGTGTTCGACGCCGACGCCGGCATGGCGCTGGACGGCAGCTTCGTCAAGGTCATCGCCTGGTACGACAACGAATGGGGCTACTCGTGCAAGGTGCTCGAAATGGCGCGCGTGATTTCGAAGTGAAACGCGGCTGAACCGCAATGCGCGCCGCGTCTGCAAGCAAACGTGTGCGGCGCATGCGGCACTTACTCGCCGGCGCGGCGTTGGTCTGGTGGCTCGCCGCATGCGCCGCAACCCCGCCGGACACCGAACTGCGCGTGCTCGTCAAGCTCGCCCAGCCCTCGACCGACAGCGTGGCGATCGCACGCCTCGTCTCGGACCGCGCCGGCGCCGCGGCACGCTACGGCGGTTCGGTCAGTCTGTCCTGGCATTCTGTGGTGCTGACCTGCGGCGCCTCCGATTGCGAAACGCTGCTGCGCCGGCTGCGCGCCGACCCCGCCGCGTTCAGTGCCGTCGAGCGTGACGAACGCAAACGCATCGTTTCGCCTTGACGTGAACGCGGCGGCGCGTCGCGTCGCACAATTCGGCCATGAAAAAGACCCCCCTCCTGCGTCTCGCGCTGAGTTTGCTGCTGCTCGCTCCGGTCGTGCCGATCACGCCGCTGGGCAGCGCGCAAAACCAGGCGACAGCGGCAGCGCCGAGCGCGCGCGTCATCGTCAAGTACAAGCCCGACGCCGTGCTCCTTCGCAAGCGCGCACTCTCGGTGAACGACCAGCACGCCGTGCAGGCGCAGACGCTGGGCGCACGCCGCGGCATCGCGCTGCGCAGCGGCGCGGCCGTGCACGAGCGCTCGCAGGTTGTGTTCGCGAGCGGCATGAGTTCGGAGCAGCTCGCTGCCGAGCTGGCGCAAGACAGTGAGGTCGAGTTCGCGGTGCCCGATGGCCGCAAACGCGCCGCGGTGGCGGCCACCGACCCGCTCTACCTCACCGCCGCCATCAGCGGGCCAGCGTCGGGGCAATGGTACTTGCGACCGAACCTCGGCGCAGTGAAGTCGTCGATCGATGTCGAGCCGGCCTGGGACATCACGACCGGCAACAACAACATCGTCGTCGCCGTGCTCGACACGGGTGTGCGCTTCGAACACCCGGACTTGAAGAGTTTGGTCAACGGCGGCAATCTGCTGTCGGGCTACGACATGATCAACGACGTCGATGTCGCCAACGACGGCAATCTTCGCGACGCCGACTCCAGCGACTCCGGGGACTGGCTGACCCTGACCGAAGTCATTACACCGGGCGGACCCTTCGACCAATGTTCGAATCAGGCCGAAAACAGCTCCTGGCACGGGACTCAAATCGCCGGCCTGATCGGAGCCCTGACGAACAATGGTCTGGGCATGGCGAGCGTGGGCCGCACCGTGCGGGTGCTGCCGGTGCGAGTACTCGGCAAGTGCGGCGGCTTTGACTCCGACATCATTGCCGGGATGCGCTGGGCAGCAGGCCTGAACGTCCCTGGCGTGCCCAACAATCCCGTCGCGAACCGAGCCAGCGTCATCAATTTGAGCCTGGGGGGCGGTGGCGCCTGCGGTGCGGCTTATCAAAGCGCTGTCGACGAGATCATTGCCGCCGGCGTGACGATCGTCGTTTCTTCGGGAAACGGCACGGGACACGCCGTCAACTCGCCTGCGAACTGCGTCGGTGTCATTGCAGTTTCGGGACTGCGCCACATCGGAACCAAGGTCGGGTTCTCCGACATCGGACCCGAAGTCAGCCTCAGTGCACCGGGGGGCAATTGCGTGAATCCGGGCGCAGGCGAGCCTTGCCTCTATCCCAATTCTGACGACTTCGAACTCCGGGCTCACTTCGGCTGTCGCCTCGATCTACACCGACCACTTCAATGCCTCGTTCGGCACCAGCTTTTCCGCCCCGTTGGTGGCTGGCTCGGTGGCCCTGATGCTGTCGGTACAACCCGGACTGACCCCGAGCGAAGTTCGAACCATCCTGCAGTCGACGGCCCGGCCCTTCCCGACAACGGGCGCGGACCCAGGGATCGCGGCATGCCACGCGCCGAACGGAATCCGCTCAACTCGAGTGTTACTGCACCAGCGCGACCTGCGGCGCCGGAATGCTGGATGCCGGCGCTGCCGTGCAACTCGTCAACGTCGGCGTTTTACCGCGCATCACGGTGAGCCCGGGAAATCCGCTCGCCGGCCAGCTGCTGACGCTGGGTGGGGCGACATCGCTCGTGAGCAGCGGGCGCAGCATCTTCAGCTATGCATGGTCGATTGCCAGCACCGGCGGAATCGTCACGTCGTTCACCAGTTCGACGACCGGCGCGAATGCCACGATCAGACCGAGCGCAGCAGGCCAGTTCAGTGTCAGCCTGACCGTCGTCGACAACCTGGGCGCCCAGGCGACGACAACGAGCAATGTCGCTGTCGCGCCGGCTCAGCAAACCAGCGGAGGCGCCACAAGCAGCGGCGGCGGCGCCCTCAGCGCCGCCTGGCTCGCGCTGCTGCTCGGCGCGGTGCTCGTGCTCGCGCGGCGCCGCGCCTGACGATCGATCAGGGCTTGGCGCAGGGCACGAAGCCCTTGCCGAGCGCGTCGCTCGGCATGGCGGTCAGTTGCGCGAGCACGGCGCTGCTCGGCTTGTCGATGCGCAGCATGTGGCTCGTCGCCGCCGGCACAGCTTCGATGACGCGCGCGTTGCGCACGCCGCGTTTGCTCAGCTGATCGAGCAGGTTGTTCGCGTTGCCGCGAATCTCGAAGCGCCCGAGCGACAGCCCCGGCGCCAACTCGCTCGGCGCGCGCAACATCTCGTATTCGACCTTGAGGCGGCGCAGCTCGTCCTGGCGTTTCGTCATGGTTTCGAAGTCGTTGAAGCGGCCCATGTAGACCATCCACAGCGCGCTGCGCTCGGTCTTCTGTTGCGTCCAGCTGTTGCTCGGCAATCGCGCTTGCAGCGCCGCAACCGCGGCGCCGATTTGTGCGTTGCTGAACGGGCCCGCTTCGTAGCACACCGGCAGTGGCGGCGCCTCGACAACACCTGGCGGCGACGCCGTCTGCGCGATCGAACCGGGCGGGTTCGGCGTGACTGTGGTCGCGGGCGGCACCGCCACGGGCAGTGCGCCGGGCGCGGGCGCTTTCGCCGAACCCGGCGCCAGGATCCGGATCGACTCGGGCCGCACCTGTCGCGTCAGGCGTTCGGGTTCGCGGTCGCCGCTGGCGCGAAGGCCGGTCACATCATCGAGCCAGCCCAGCGTCCAGGCGAGGAACACGGCGTTGGCCAGCGCGAGCAGAAGAACGAAAGATCTCAGCATGCCGCAAGTGGCGCACTGGGCGCCGCCACCGAGCCCGACGACGGCTGCGGCGCGAGATTCAGGCGCACGCTCACCTCACCCGAAACGATCTGATGCAGCCGCTCATCCGCGCCCGTACCGCAGCGAACGCGCAATCCGCCGTTCGCTGCGACACCCTGCGCCACGCCTTGCAGCGCACCGGCGACGACGTCGCGGCCGAGCAGCAGGTCGCGCGCCGCAAAACGCGCCTCGAAGGCGCCGAATCCCTCGGCCTGGAACTGGCGCAGCGCGCGAAGCAGCGGCGGCGTAATGCGCTGCAGCGTCTGCGGTGCGGTGAGATGCGGATCGATCTCCTGCAGCCACGCCACGCCGCTGCTCGGCGCCTCGACGGACAGCGCTTGCACGTTCAAGCCCACGCCGATGACGGCCAGGCACAAGCCGCCGCGGTTCACGGTCTCGATCAGAACGCCGCCGAGCTTGCGGCCGACCGGAAACGCGTCGTCCGCTGCGCCGCGCAGCCAGAGGTCATTCGGCCACTTGAGCAGCAAGCGCGGCGCGCATCCGCGAGCCGCCGGGTCGAGCGCCTCGGCGAGCGCCACGCCGACGGCGAGCGACAGCCCGGAGAGATCGGCGCGGTGCAGGGGCAGTGCGAGTGAAAAAGTCAACGACGCGCCGGGCGCCGAAACCCAGCTGCGGCCGAGGCGCCCACGCCCTTGCAATTGCGCTTCGGCAACGAGCAGCTGCGCATCGAAGTGTCCCGCTTCGTGCGCACGGCAGCGCTCGAGCAGGCGCGTGCTCGTCGAGTCGAGGCTCGCCTGCACCTCGATCCGCAGTCGCGGCCATTCGGCAGCGAGCTCTTCCTGCAAGGCCGGGGCGCGCCAATCGATGCCGGCCGCGCCGCGCGTCAGCATGCACACCCCGGACGCGCCGGGCCCTCGGTGCAGCAGAGTCGGCGTTCAGGCGGCGGCGCCACGGCAGGCGTTCAGGCGGCGCTGCGGCGTTTCGGCGCGAGCATGGTGCCGCGACAGCCGCGCGTGCCGCAACGGCACTCGAACTGCTTTTTCAGCTTCGGCGTCTGGCGCTCGTCGAGCACCAGGCCGTAGTCGTAGAACAGCTCTTCGCCGGGGGTGATCGCGCGCAGCGTCTTGATGAAGATGCGGCCATCGACTTCGTCGGCCTCGCAGTTCGGCTTGCACGCGTGGTTGATCCAGCGCGCCGAGTTGCCGCCGTGCGCGGCGTCGATGACGCGCTTGTCGTCGATGTGGAAATAGAACGTGTGGTTCGGGTCGCTCGGGTCGTGCGGATGGCGCCGCAGCGCCTCTTTCCAGGTGATCACTTCGCCCTTGTACTCGATGATGACTTCGCGGCGCGGGAGCGGCGCGATGGCGTAGACGCCTTTGCCGTGCACGCCGGAGCGGCGCACCTGGATGCGCCGGCCTGAGCGCGGTGCGGCTGCGGCCCGCCGCGCCGCTGCGGGGGCGACATGGATAGACTTGCCGTTTGTCTTGCGGGGAGCTTTGGGGGTCATCGGGAAAAAATTGGGTACATTGATTTCATGGGTGCGCGCGTGCGTGCGCAAGCGCGCGCGAGGCACGGATTGTATTGAACGACATTGCAGACTCTTTCCAACATGACCAAGACGTTGATCATTGCCGAGAAGCCCTCGGTCGCTCAAGACATCGTGCGCGCACTCACGCCTGCTTCGGGCAAGTTCGAAAAGCACGATGAATACTTCGAGGGCGAGAAGCACATCGTCACGTCGGCGGTGGGGCATCTGCTCGAGATCAAGGCGCCCGAGGCGTTCGAGGTGAAGCGCGGCAAATGGAGCTTCGCGCACCTGCCGGTGATTCCGCCGCACTTCGACCTGAACCCGATCGACAAGAGCAAGGGGCGCTTGAACGCGATCGTCAAGTTGGTGAAGCGCAAGGACGTGAGCGCGCTCATCAACGCCTGCGACGCCGGCCGCGAGGGCGAGCTGATCTTTCGCCTGATCCAGCAGCACAGCAAGAGCAAGCACCCGGTGAAGCGCCTTTGGCTGCAGAGCATGACGCCGGCGGCGATCGTCGAGGGCTTTGCGAACCTGCGCAGCGACAAGGAGCTGCTCGGCCTGGCCGAAGCGGCGCGCAGCCGCTCCGAGGCCGACTGGCTGGTGGGCATCAACGGCACGCGCGCGATGACGGCGTTCAACTCGCGCGACGGCGGGTTTTTCCTCACCACCGTCGGGCGCGTGCAGACGCCCACGCTGTCGATCATGGTCGAGCGCGAAGAGAAAATTCGCAAGCACGTGGCGCGGCCCTATTGGGAAATCAAGGCGACATTTGGCAGCCAAGCCGGGCAGTACGACGGCAAGTGGTTCGATCCGAAGTGGAAGAAGAACGCCGACGACCCGGAGCAACGCGCCGACCGGCTCTGGGACGCGAAGAGCGCACAAGCGATCGCCGACGCGGTGCAAGGCCAGCCGGCGAGCGTGAGCGAAGAAGCCAAGCCGAGCAGCCAGAGCGCCCCTAGCCTGTACGACCTGACGACGCTGCAGCGCGAAGCGAACTCGCGCCTGGGCTTCTCGGCGAAGACGACGCTGTCGATCGCTCAGGCGCTGTATGAAAAGCACAAGGTGCTGACCTACCCGCGAACCGACAGCAAGGCGTTGCCGGAAGACTATGTCGACGTCGTGAAGAAGACGATGAAGATGATTTCGACGGAAGACATGCCGGGCCCGCTGCGCGCCCTCGCTGCGCACGCGAAGACGGCGCTGAAGGAAGGCTACGTCAAGCCGAACAAGAAGATCTTCGACAACACCAAGGTCTCGGACCACTTCGCCATCATTCCGACGCTGCAGGCGCCGAAGAGCTTGTCCGAACTCGAAGCCAAGCTCTACGACATGGTGCTGAAGCGCTTTCTCGCCGTGTTCTTCCCGCCGGCGGAATTCATGGTGACGACGCGAATCAGCACCGTCAAGGTCGGCGCCAAACAATACCCGTTCCAGACCAACGGCAAGGTCATGATCAAGCCGGGCTGGCTCGCCGTGTACGGCAAGGAAGCGCAGGAAGACGACGCGAACCTGGTCGCGGTGGCGCCGGACGAAAAGGTCAGCACCGAAGACGTGGCGGTGAACGCGCTGAAGACGAAACCGCCGGCGCGCTACACAGAGGCGACGCTGCTGTCGGCGATGGAAGGCGCGGGCAAGTTGATCGACGACGACGAGTTGCGCGAGGCGATGCAGGAAAAAGGCCTGGGCACACCCGCGACTCGAGCCGCGATCATCGAAGGCCTGATCTACGAAAAGTACATCCACCGCGAGGGCCGTGAACTCGTTCCCGGCGCGAAGGCGTTCCAGCTGATGACGCTGCTGCGCGGTCTGGGCGTCGAAGACCTGACCAAACCCGAGCTCACCGGCAACTGGGAAGCACAGCTCGCGCAGATGGAAAAAGGCAAGCTCAAGCGCGAGACCTTCATGGCCGAGATCGCGCAGATGGCCGAACGCATCGTGCGCAAGGCGAAGGAGTACGACCGCGACACGATCCCCGGCGACTATTCCACCCTCGCCACAGCGTGCCCAAAGTGCGGCGGCGTCGTGAAAGAGAACTATCGGCGCTTCGCCTGCAGCGGCAAGGGCGGCGACGAAGAAGGCTGCGGATTTTCGATCAGCAAGATCCCCGGCAGCCGCGCCTTCGAGCTCGACGAGGTGGAGAAATTCATCGCGAACAAGAAGATCGGCCCGCTGGAAGGCTTTCGCTCGAAGGCGGGGTGGCCCTTCACCGCCGAACTCAGGCTCGCCTTCGACGACGAAATCGACAACTGGAAGCTCGAATTCGACTTCGGCGAAGACGCCAAGCGCGACGGCGAATCGGGCGAGCCGGTGGACTTTTCAGCGCAGACGAGTCTGGGCGCGTGTCCGAAGTGCAAAGGCCATGTCTTCGAGCATGGCAGCAACTACCTGTGCGAACACGCGGTCGGCGCGCATGTCACGTGCGACTTCAAGAGCGGCAAGATCATCTTGCAGCAACCCGTGGCGCGCGAGCAGATGACGCGCCTGCTGAGTTCGGGCAAGACCGAGTTGCTGGAGAACTTCGTTTCGAACAAGACGCGGCGCAAGTTCAAGGCGTACCTGGCCTTCGACAGACGCGAAGGCAAGGTGATGTTCGAGTTCGAGCCGCGGGTGAAGAAGCCGCCGGCGGCGAAGAAAGCGGCAGCGAAAGCGACCGCCTGAACTTGGCAGGCACCCGTATCGATTGCCCTTTGCGGCGGCCCAATTGTGCGAAACATCGCGAATTCAGCCCTTTGGAGGCGGTTCCGCACGCCGCTTCGCCGCCGCGCGACGCCACAATGGCTCGCGCGTTGGCCCCGGTGGCGCCGGGCTGCGCACTTCCCGAATCCAGGATGAATCGACATGAAGCTGTTGTGCCTCCGAAGTGGTGTCGCGGCCTTGCTCACACTGCTCGCCTCGATCGCCCAGGCGACGCTGGTCTTTGCCATCAATGAAGGCGTCACCTACCGCGTTCCCGCCGACGAGATTCGGGCGCGTTACGCCGCGATCGCTGCCGACTTGAGCCGGCTGCTGCGCCAGCCGGTGCAGATCGAACCCGTCGGCCCCTACCCCTTGTTGCGCAAGGGCCTGGCCGACAAGGCCTACGACATCGCGATGGTGCACCCGGCGCATTTGTCGATTCAGGCGATGAAGAACTCGGGCTACAAGCTCATCGCGGTGACGAAGGGGTTTCAAACCTACAGCGCGAACTTTCTCGTCAACGCCGATTCGCCGCTCAAGTCGCTCGCCGACCTGAAAGGCCGCAAGCTCGGCGCTCCGGATGAAGACTCGATCACGTCCTGGATGGTGCGCGCGACGCTGCGCGACGCGCTCGGCGATTCTGGCCAGGTGTCGTACGTCTACACGCGCTACCAGGACGCGGTGCCGTTTTTCGTCGAGAACAGCCTCACCCCCGCCGGCGCGACTGCCGCAGGTTCCGTGATCAAGGCCTGGGAGGCGAAGGGCGGCAAGGTGCTCGCCAAATCCAAGCCGGTGCCGATCAAGCACATCATCGTCAGCCCGAACTTGCCGCCCGAGTTGGCCGACAAGCTGCGCGACTACCTGCTGGCGCTGGACAGCACCGAGGACGGCAAGAAGAAGCTCGAGCCGACCAAGTACAGCGGATTTGCCGCGCACGACGAAGCGGCGATGCTGGCGATCGGCAAGTGGCTCGGCCTTTGAGCTGATCCCGGGCGCGCCCCTGGCTGCGGCGAGGGGCAGCCCAGGCGGTCGGCGCCGCCACGGCGCGGGCGAAGTATCCTTCGCGCATGTACGCGAAATTCTTCGGCCTGGAGCGCGAACCCTTTTCGATCGCCCCGGATCCGCGTTACCTCTTCATGAGCGAGCGGCATCGCGAAGCGCTCGCGCACCTGCTCTACGGCCTGGCCGGCGGCGGCGGCTTCGTGCTGCTCACGGGCGAGATCGGCGCCGGCAAGACGACGGTGTGCCGCTGTTTCCTCGAGCAGATCCCCAAGACGTGCAACGTCGCCTACATCTTCAACCCGAAACTCACCGTCACCGAGCTGTTGAAATCGGTGTGCGACGAGTTCCACATCGAAGTCTTGCGCCGCGAACCGGGTGCGGCGACGGTGAAGGACTATCTCGACCCGCTGAACCAGTTCCTGCTGCGCTCGCACGCCGAAGGGCGCAACAACGTGCTCATCATCGACGAGGCGCAAAGCCTGTCGGCCGACGTGCTGGAGCAGTTGCGCCTGCTGACGAACCTCGAGACGAACGAGCGCAAGCTGCTGCAGATCATCCTGATCGGTCAGCCCGAGCTGCGCACAATGCTCGCCAAGCCAGAACTCGAACAGCTCGCGCAGCGCATCATCGCGCGCTTTCACCTCGACGCGCTGTCCGAGGCCGAGACGGACCGCTACATCCGGCACCGCCTGTCGGTCGCCGGGCTGGCCGGTGCCGGGCCCTTCGACCGCCACGCGCGCGCGCGAATCCATCGCCTGTCGCGTGGCGTGCCGCGGCGCATCAACATGCTCTGCGACCGCGCCTTGCTCGGCGCCTACGCCGGCGGGCGCGCGCAAGTGAATCGCGCGACCTTGAACCAGGCCGCACGCGAGGTCTTGCTCGGCGTCGCGCAGCGCAGCAGTGGTACGTCGCGGCGCGCGGCGACGCTCGGCGCGGCGCTCTTGCTCGGCGCCGCGGCGCTCGGCGCAGCGACACTCGCCCTCAACGGCTCGGCGCCACGCGTTGCGCGGGTCGCCTCGAATCCGGCCGCGGCAGCAAGCGGCGCCGCGCCCGCCGCAGCCTCCGCCAGTGTTGCAGCGAGCGCTGCCCCGAGCCTGCAGGTGGCGGCGTCGGCCACCGAGCCGGTTGCGGCGCCGGATCTGAAAGCGCGCTTCACGACGCTGCTGCGCAGCGAAGCCGACGCGTGGCGCGAACTCGGCCCGTCGTGGAACCTCACGCTCGACGCCACCGACCCCTGTCTGGCGGCGGCGAAAGCGCAGGTGCAGTGCTATCGCAGCAGCAGCAGCACGCTGGCGCTGATCCGGCAGATCGGCCGGCCCGGCATCCTGACGCTCTACGACGAACAGAACCAACCCTTCTTCGCCGTGCTCACCGGGCTGGCCGAGGGCAGCGCCACGCTGCGCATGGCGGGCAGCGAGCAGACCGTGTCGCTGCTGTCGCTCGCCGGGTTGTGGCGCGGCGAGTTCGCGACCTTCTGGCGCACGCCGCCGGGCTACGCGAACCGCGGTGCCGACACCTCGGGGCGCACCACGGCGCGCTGGCTCACGATCCAATTCGATGCGCTCGACGCCGCCGCGCCGCCTGCGGCGCGACCTGCCAGCGGCGCCGCGCTCAAGTCGCGCGTGCTCGCGTTCCAGCTCGCGCGTGGTCTGCGCCCCGACGGCGTGGCGGGCCCGACGACGTTGATGCAATTGAACCGCGCCGTCGGCATCGACGAGCCACGCCTGAACACGCCCGGGTGACACGCCATGTCCTACATCCTCGACGCCTTGCGGCGCGCCGACTCGGAACGTGAACGCGGCGCCGTTCCCGGCCTGCACACGCAGGGCTTGCCGCCGCTGACGGGCGAGGGCCCGGTGGCGCAGCGCGTTCCCATGTGGGTTTGGGCTGCGGCCGCCTCGGCGACGCTGCTGGTCGCCGGGGTCGCCTGGGCCTGGCTTCGGCCCGACCCCGCGACGCCGGCAACGCGCGTTTCCGCTGCCCATCCTGCTGCGCCGGCCGCGGCGCAGGCGCGGGCTGCCGCAGCGGTGCCGGCGCCGGCGGTGCTGCCGGCTGCGCCCGCACCGCTGCCGCTTCCGAGCCCACGCGCGGAGGCTGCCGCGGCGCCGCCGGTGCCGACCCTCTCGCCTCTCCCGCCCCCGATCGCGCCTCCGATCGCAACGGCGGCCACGCCTGCGATCCTGCCGGCCGCAGCGCCCACACCCGCGCCGCTGCGCCCTGCCCCCAGCGCCGCGACGGCGCCGGTGCTGCATGAGGCGCCGCGCGACACCAACGCCGCCCCCGCACCCTCACCCGCCGGCGTCGCCAAGCCGGTGGCGCCCGCACGCCCAACCCCAAGCGAAGCGACGCCAGCCCCTCGAGTCCACGCGCTGCACGAATTGCCCGCTGAAGTTCGGCGCGCGATCCCCGCGCTCGTCGTGAACGGATCGGTGTACTCGAAGAACCCGGCAGACCGCTTCCTCATTGTGAACGGGCAGATCGTTCACGAGACCGACAGCGTCGCGCCGGACGTGGTCGTCGAGACCATCGGTCCGCGCGCCGCGGTTCTGAGCGCGCTCGGGCACCGCTTCGAGATCAGCTACTGAGCCGCGCGTGCAGGCGCTGCAGCGGCGTGCGGCGCGCTGAACCAGCCGACGCCCCACAGACCGAGGACGATCGCGCCGGCAGCGAGCAGCTGCTGCGGCAGGTCGAGGCGATGCGCGTGCCAGAGGAACAGCGCCGTGCCGGTCAAGGCGAGCCCGAACAGCGCGGCCGCGACTGCGGCGTTGCGGCGCGGCAGCGGCGGGTCGTAGCGCTGCAGGCTCTGCACGTCAAACGCAGGTTTCGGCCAGGCCAACGCCACGTCCGCAGGTCGCCAGCCTGGGTGGCGCAGGAACACGCGCAGCTTGTCGACCCAGTTCTTGGCGCGCCAGGCGTCGAAACACAAGTCGCTGTACGTGTGCAGGTTCGCCCACAACGGGTTCCAGCTGCGCAGCGGCGCACGCGTGCCGTAGACGCAGGGCTCGGCGGGGTCTTCCTCGGCGAAGCTGCCGAACAGTCGGTCCCAGACGATCAGGATGCCACCGTAATTCTTGTCGAGGTAGCGCTGATTCACGGCGTGGTGCACGCGGTGGTTGCTCGGCGCGCAGAACCAGCGGTCGAACCACCCGAGCTTGCCGATCTGCTGCGTATGCACCCAATACTGGTACAGCAGGTCGATGAGGCCGACGACGACGAAGACGAGCGGCGGCACGCCGAGCACGGCCAGCGGCAGGTAGAACAGCCAGCCGACGAGCCAGTCGCTGCTCGGCTGGCGCAGCGCGGTCGAGAGGTTGTAGTCCTCGCTTTGATGGTGCACGACATGCGCCGCCCAGAGCAGCGCGACGGTGTGGCCGAAGCGGTGCTTCCAGTAGTAGCACAGGTCGTAGAGCAGGAGCGCAACGAGCCAGGTCCAGAGCGAGTCGACCGGCCAGGGCCGCAGCGCGAGCGCATCGAACACGGCGCTGTAGATGCCGAACGTGAAGACGGCGACGAAGACGCCGACGAGCTGGCTCATGATTCCCAGGCCGATGCTGGACAGCGCGTCGTTCAGCCGGTACGTGTTGCGGCCTCGGCGCAAGCCGATCCAGAACTCGAGCGCGATCAGCCCGAGGAACACCGGGGTCGCGAGGACGATGATTTGCGCCGGGGTCATGCGTCGTCGCCTCGACTCTCGTTGCCCGGCTGCGGGTTACGCCATCGCACCGCGCGCGTCGACGCGCCACAGCGCCTCGACGCGCCCTTGCGTCAAGCCGCCGCGCACGACGACGTAGCGCTCGTGCAGGTTCACCGTCGGGTCGCAGTGGCCGGGCACGAGCCAGACCGTGTCGCCGAGTTCGGGAAGCACGTCGCCTCGCGCGCGCAAAACGCCGTGTTCGTCGCTGCAGCCGGCGAACTCGAGTTCGCGCCCCCAAACGCGCGGCGGCCCCGAGTCGACGGCGTAGGCCTTGTGGCCGGCGTCGAGGACGGCGTGCGACGCGGCGCGGCTCATGACCTGGCTCTTCACGAACAAGGCATGTTCGAAGGGTTGCGTGGCATGGCCAAGCTGGTTGTCGGCGTAGTCGCGGTCCATGAACAGGTAGCTGCCGGCCTGCAACTCGCCGTAGACGCCGCTCGCCGCTTCGAACTCGAAGGTTCCGGTACCGGCGCCCGTGATCAGCGGGCACGCCAGGCCCCGTGCGGTGATGCTCGCCTGGGCTTCGCGCGCGAGTTGCACCGCCTGCTTGATCGCCGCAGCACGCGCCGCGGGCGCGCGCAGATGCTGCGCCGTGCCGTGGTAAGCCTGCAAGCCGGCCAGGCGCAGCCCGGCCTGCGCCACCTGCAGCGCCAACTCGCCCGCCGCCGAAGGTGCGACGCCACAACGCCCTTGGCCGACGTCGACTTCGATGAAACAGTCGGCCTGCGCGCCCACCGCGTGCAGCGCCTGCGCGAGGCGCTGCACGCCGAGCAGCGAGTCGACCGCGATCGCCATGCGAATCTGCTTCGCGAGCGCGGCAAAGCGCGCCAGCTTGTGCGGCGCGATCACTTCATTGCTGACGTAGATGTCGTCGATTCCGCCGGCGGCCAGCGCTTGCGCCTCCTCGACCTTCTGCACGCACACGCCGACCGCGCCGGCGTCAATTTGCAGCTTCGCGATTGAAGCGCTCTTGTGCATCTTCGCGTGCGGCCGCAGCCGCAGATGGCGGCCGCGCGCGAACGCGGCCATGCGCTGCAGATTGCGCTGCATCGCGTCCAGGTCGATGACGAGCGCCGGCGTGTCGATCGCCGCGACGGGGTCCCCGACCCGGGTCATGCGCTGCTCACTTCACTCTGTGATGCGCCGGAGAAGCGCACGCCGGTGCGCGCCGTATCGGCGTCGTCCAGCACTGCGCCTTCCAGGTGCGTGGTGTCGCTCCAGCCGACCAGGGTGAAGCCTTGCGCCGTGTGCAGCAGGCGGTTGATGCTCGCGTTGCCCAAGCCCCAGGAACGCTCCGCCTGCAGCTCGACGCGTGCCGCAGCGCGGTACAGGCAATCGAGCACGCCGCCGTGCGTGACGATCGCGATGTGCTCGCCCGCGTGGGCGCCGGCCAGGCGCGTCAGCGTATCGATGCAGCGCGCATCGAAGTCGCGCAGCACCTCGCCGCCCGGCGGGCCGTAGTCCGGGTCGCGATCCTGCCAACGCTGCGCCTGCTCGGGCCAGCGCAGCTGCACTTCGCGGTAGGTGTGGCCCTCGAAAATGCCGAAGCAACGCTCGCGCAAACCGACGTCGGTGATCACGCCTTGCGCGCATGCAGCTGCGAACGCCTGCGCGGTCTGCAGCGCGCGCAGCAGGTCGCTCGAGTAGATCGCGTCGAAGCGCTGCTCCCCGAGCGCGAGCGCGAGGCGCTGTGCCTGGCGCCGGCCGAAGTCGCTGAGCCCGATGTCGAGCTGGCCCTGCATGCGCGTCGCGCGGTTCCAGTCCGTCTCGCCGTGGCGGATCGCGACGATTCGCGTGGCTTGCAGCGTCACGTCACACGCCCCAGACGATCGGTTGGCCGGCGCGCTGCGCGCGTTTCATCATCTCGACCAGCGGCCAGGCGCGCTGGCGCAGGCTGATGCGCTCGCGCGGCGCTGCGTCTGCCGCTTTGCGCCGCCGATCTCGTCGGCGGCGACGGCCGCTTCGAGCGCAGCGATCGCCGCGGCCAACGCCGTCGCCTCGAGGATGCCTTGCGGCGCCGGCTCCTTGCCGACGATGCGCAGCACCTGGTCGCCGTTCGCGCCGAGCATGATCACGTCGCCCGCGGCTTTGGATTTGAACTTGTAGAGCATGGGTCGATGCGCCGGGGGCGCAGATGCCGCGCAGGCGCTGAGGCTCGATTGTGCCGTGTCGTGTCCGCGGCGCCGACGGGCCGCAGCGTTGCCGCCTACACCGTCACCGCGGGCTCGAAGTAGTACGCGACGCGCTGCCTTGGCGTCAGGTAATGCAGCGCCGGCGCCGGCAGCTGCTGCGGCTTGACGCCGCGGCGGATCCCCAGCCCTTCGTGGTCGCCGATGTCGATCACGAGCGCTTCGTCACGCGGCACCTTGGCGTCGTGCACGAGCACGCGCGGCTTCAGCGGGCGCGCCGAGTTCACCGAGACGACGACGGCGAGCCGGTCGTCGGTCAACTGCACCGTCGTTCCCGCGGGGTAGACGCCGACGAGCTTGATGAAGGCGCTGAGCAGCGCCGTGTCGAAGCGCTTCTTGCCTTGCGTGAACATCTGCGCCAGCGCCTCGTGCGGCGAAAGTGCGCGCTTGGCGACCTGCGGGTTGCACAGCGTGTCGTAGGCGTTGACCATGGCGACGATGCGCGACGCGTCGCTCATGCGCTCGCCGCCGAGCTTGGCCGGGAAGCCGCTCGCGTCGGCCATTTCGTGGTGTTGCGCAATGATTTGCAGGACTCCCGCCGACACGCCCATCTGCCGGCCACGCGCCAGACCGAAGCCGACATGTTCTTCGTAGGCGCGCATTTCGATCGGGGTGAAGTATTCGTCGGGATGGTGCAGACGCTCCGACATGCCGATCTTGCCGACGTCGTGCAGCATCGCGCCCGCGCCCAGTTCTTGCAGTTCGGCCTGCGACAGGCCGAACTTGCGCCCGAGCAGGAGCGACAGGATGGTCACGTTCAGCGCGTGCGCCGACGCGTTGTTGCCGGCGTTGTCGCGCAGCAGGCGAATGCACAGGTCCTCTTCGACGAGCATGTGCGTCAGGAGCGAATTCGTCACCGCTTCGATCTCCGCTTTGGCCTGCTCGGGATCGCTCGCGATGCGCCCGGTCGCCTGGCGGCACGCCACCGCCACCTCGTTGAATTGGCGCTCGCAGGCGGCCAGGGCTTCGCGCTGCGCCGCCAGAAGCTGCGCATGTGACGCAACGGCGGCGCCCGCGGTGGCGCCGTCGCCAGAGGCCGCTTGAGCCGCGCCGGGCGAAGTTTCGGCCAGCGCCTGCGGCGCCGCGCCGGGCGCCGGTTCGGGATCGCTTAAGCCCGGATCCCAGCGCACCTTGTCGACACCGAGGGAGCGGATCGTCTCGATCTGTTGCGCACTGACGATCTTGAAGTTGTTCAGCGGGAACGGGTGCGTCAGCCAGCCCCCGTCCAGGCGCACGAAGATTCCCACGCGCAGGTCCTGCATGGCAATGGTTTCGGCGGCGCGGGTGGCTGTGGTCATGGAGGGCACGGCAAGGCAAATGGCCGAGCGACGCTGCCCCCTTATCGGCCGCGGGTGGCGCGCCTTGATGGTGCAGCCCGCAGCGGCGCAGCGCGCCGCGGGGCAGGTGCGTGCCGAGCGTGAAATGTTGTGAACTTTTCAGCGCTTGGCGCGGCCGACTTCGGCGAGCCTGATGCAGCGCGCGGCGTGCGCCGCGCCGACGTCAAACAGCGCCGGCCACGCGGCACGACACGCATCGACGGCCCAGTCGCAGCGCTCTGCAAACGCGCAACCTGGGGCCAGGTCGGCGAGTTCCGGAACGCGTCCGGGAATCGTCGCCAGGCGCGCGCCGCGTCTGGCCCCCAGCCGCGGCCGGGCGCCGAACAGGCCGCGCGTGTAGGGGTGCGCGAGGCGTTCGAAGACGGCCGAGGTGGGCCCGCTCTCGACGACGCTGCCGCCGTACATCACGAGCAGGCGCTCGCAACTGCGCGCCATCACGCCCAGGTCATGGCTGATGAGCAGCAGCGCCATCGCGCGTTCGCTGACGAGCTCGGCGATCAGATCCAGGATCTCGCCCTGAATCGTCACGTCCAGCGCCGTCGTCGGCTCGTCCGCGATCAGCAGGTCCGGGGCGCAAGCGAGCGCCATCGCCAGGCCGACGCGCTGGCGCTGCCCGCCCGAGAGCTGGTGCGGGTACGCGTCCAGGCGCTGCGCGGCGTGCGGCAAGCGGACCCGATCGAGCAGCCGCAACGCCATCGCGCGCGCCGCCGAACCCGACATCGCCTGGTGCACGCGCAGCGGCTCGGCGACCTGGGCGCCGACCGTGTGCAAAGGGTTGAGCGACGTCATCGGCTCCTGGAACACCATCGCCATGCGGTTTCCCCGCAGCCCGCTGAGCGCCGCCTCGTCAGCGCCGACCAGCTCCTGACCCGCGAGCTTGACGCTGCCGGTCAGACGCGCGCCGGGCGGCAACAAACCCATCACGGCAAGCGCCGTCATCGACTTGCCGCAGCCGCTTTCGCCGATCAGCCCGAGCGTCTGCCCGCGCTGCACGCTGAACGAGACGCCGCGCAAGGCGTCTGCCGGTCCACGCGACGTGTCCAGGCCGACGCGCAGGTCGGTCACTTCCAGCAGCGTTTGGGTCATGGCTCAGCGTTGCCGCGCCAGGCGCGGGTCGAGCAGGTCGCGCAGGCCGTCGCCCATCAGGTTCAGGCCGAGCACGCTCAGGGCAATCGCCAGTCCCGGCCAGATCGCGAGTTGCGGCGCCTGGAACAGCAGCGTCTGCGCTTCGTTGAGCATGCGGCCCCAGCTCGGCGTCGGCGGCTGCGTTCCCAGGCCCAGGTAGCTGAGCGCCGCTTCGGCGAGGATCGCGATCGCAAACTGGATCGTCGCCTGCACGATCAGGATCGATGCGATGTTCGGCAGCACATGCTCGAGCGTGATGCGCAAGCTTCCCTTGCCGCAGGCGCGCGCCGCGAGCACGAATTCGCGCGCCCAGACGCTGTTCGCCGCGGCGCGCGTGATGCGCGCAAACACCGGGATGTTGAAGATGCCGATCGCGACGATCGACGTCAGCAGCCCCGGCCCATAAATCGCCGTGAGCATGATCGCGGTGAGCAGCGCCGGGAACGCGAACGTGAAGTCGGCCAGGCGCATCACGGCTTCTTCGACCCACCCGCGCCGCGCCGCGGCGAGCAGCCCGAGCGCGACGCCGAAGCCGATGCCGATGCCCACCGCGATCACGCCGACCGCGATCGACGCGCGCGCGCCGACGAGCAGCAGCGAGACGATGTCGCGCCCCAGGCTGTCGGTGCCGAGCCAATGCGCAGCGCTGGGAGGCAAGAGTTTGTTCGGGATGTCGAGGTCGCGCGCCGGGTACGGCGTCCAGACGTACGACAGCAGCGCACTCGCGATCAGCAGCACGACGAGCACACCGCCGAGCAAGAAGCTGCGATGCCGCCGCATGCGCGCCCACGAACCCGGCAGCGGCGTCGACGCGGCACTCATGGCGCGGCACCGGCGAGTTTCAGGCGCGGGTCGACGAGCGCGACGAGCACGTCCACGGTGAAATTGATTCCGATCACGAGCGCGGCGAGCAGCATCACGATGTTTTGCACGACGACCAGATCCCGGTTCGCGATCGCCTGAAAAACGAGCCGCCCCAGGCCCGGCAGCGCGAACACGTTTTCGATCACGATGGTCCCGGTGAGCAGGTTCGCGAATTGCAGACCCATCACGGTGAGCACCGGCACCGCGGCGTTGCGCAGCACATGGCGCCACAGCACGGCACGCTGCGACAGGCCTTTCGCGCGCGCCGTGCGCACCCAGTCTTCGCGCAGCACGTCGAGCACCGCCGAGCGCGTGATTCGCGCCAGGATCGCCGCCTGCACCAGCGCGAGCGCGATCGCCGGCAGGATCAGCGAGTGCAACCCCGGCCACAAGCCGCCGCCGTCGTCTTCGGTCCAGCCGGCGAAACCGCCGGCCGAGAACCAGCCCAGGTTCACGGCGAAGACGAGGATCAGCAGGATCGCGAACCAGAAGTTCGGGATCGCGATGCCGAGCTGGCTCGCGAGCATCACGCCGACGTCGCCGGCCTTGTTGTGGTGCGACGCGGCGTAGACCCCGGCGCCGAGCGCAATCAGCGTCGTGAGCAGCATGGCGAGAACGGCCAGAGGCACGGTGACAGCCAGGCGCTGCACGATGAGCTCGTCGATCGGCGTGTCGTAGGCGATGCTGATTCCGAGTTCGCCTGCGAACAAGCCTTGCAGCCAGCTCGCGTAACGCAGCGGCGCCGGCCGGTCCAGGCCGAGTTTGACTGACAGCGCGCGCACCGCTTCGGGAGTCGCCGATTCGCCGAGCATGACTTCGGCGGCGTTCCCCGGCAGGACGTCGAGCACGCCGAAGATCAGGAGCGACGCCGCCGCCAGGGTGGCGATGAAACTGGCGCAGCGCTTGAACAGGAAGTAGCTGATGACGGGCTCACGAATCGACTAAACGACGGCGACGAGGCAGGACGCAGCAAAGCGCGCTGCGCCGGTGCGATGCCTCGCTATGATGGCTCAAACCCGGCGTGAGCCGACGCCGGGTTCGGGCAAACGATGAGACTGCGATGACAACCGATCTGCCTTTCAACCCGAACGAGCTGTTCATTGGCGGCGCATGGCGCCAGGCGGAACGCGGCGCGACGCTGGCGCTGGAGAACCCCTCCGACGGGAAAGTGCTCTGCACGATCGCGCGCGGCGGTGCTGCCGACGTCGACGCCGCCGTCACTGCGGCGCAGGCGGCGCTCGACGGCGAATGGGGCCGCACCAGCCACGCCCAGCGCGGCCGGCTGCTCGGCGCGTTTTCGCGCAAGGTCCAGGAGCAGGTCGACATGCTCGCGCGGCTCGAGGCGCTGGACGTCGGCAAACCGCTCACCCAGGCGCGCGCCGACGTGATGGCGCTGGCGCGCTACCTCGAGTTCTACGGCGGCGCGGCGGACAAGGTGCATGGCCAGACGCTGCCCTTCGCCCAAGGCTACACCGCCCTCACGCTGCGCGAACCGCATGGCGTGACGGGACACATCGTGCCGTGGAACTACCCGATGCAGATCATCGGCCGAAGCGTCGGCGCGGCGCTCGCGATGGGCAACGCGTGCGTGCTCAAGCCCGCCGAAGAGGCGTGCCTGACGGCGCTCGCCTTCGCGCGCATCGCGCAACAGGTCGGCTTTCCCACGGGGGCAATCAACATCGTCACCGGTCTGGGCGAAGAAGCCGGCGCGGCGCTCGCGTCGCACCCCGGCGTGCAGCACCTCTCTTTCACCGGATCGGTTGCGACCGGGCGCCTGATCCAGGGCGCCGCGGCGAAGAACGTGATCCCGGTGACGCTCGAACTCGGCGGAAAAAGCCCACAGATCGTCTTCGCCGACGCGGATCTCGACGCCGCGCTGCCTTACCTCGTCAACGCCGGAATCCAGAACGCCGGCCAGACGTGTTCGGCAGCGTCGCGCATCCTCGTCGAGCGCCCGGTGTTCGAGCAGGTGCGCGAACGCATGGCGGCGCGCTACCGCAGCTTGCGCGTCGGGCCGGCGCTCGCCGACCTCGACGTCGGGCCGCTCATCTCGCAGCGCCAGAAAGAGGTGGTGGAACGTTTTCTCGGCTTGGCGCGCCACGGCGGGCCGCGCATCGCCGCGCAGGGCTCGCTCGCGCTGGATGCGCCGCGCGGCGGGTACTATGTGCTGCCGACGCTGTTCGACGACGTGGCGCCGGCGCATGCGCTGGCGCAGGACGAGGTGTTCGGCCCGGTGCAGGTGCTGATCGCCTTCGACGGCGAGGCGCAGGCGTTGAGAATCGCGAACGGCACGGCGTACGGCCTGGTCGCCGGCGTCTGGACACGCGACGGCGGGCGCCAGATGCGCATGGCGCGCGCGCTCAAGTGTGGCCAGGTCTTCATCAACAACTACGGCGCCGGCGGCGGCGTCGAGTTGCCTTTTGGCGGTGTCAAACATTCGGGTCACGGCCGCGAAAAAGGCTTCGAAGCGCTGTACGGCTTTTCGGTGCTGAAGACGATCGCGATCCATCACGGTTGATCAGAAAGAAGGTGGCAAACATCATGAGACTGGCAGACAAGGTCGCGATCGTCACCGGCGGCGCTTCCGGGTTCGGCGAAGGCATTGCGAAGAAATTCGTTCGCGAAGGCGCACGCGTGCTGATCGCCGACCGCGACGCGGCCGGCGGCGAACGCGTCGCGAGTGCCCTGGGCGCGAACGCGAAAAGCGTCTGCGTCGACGTCTCGAACCCAAACGACGTGCGCCGCATGATGGACGCGGCGCAGCAACATTTCGGCGGCCTGCACATCCTGGTCAACAACGCCGGCATCGGCCATGTGCCGCAGGCGCTGGAAGAGTTGCCCGAAGACGACTTCGACCGCGTCTTCGCCGTGAACATGAAAGCGATCTACCTCGCGATGCGCGAAGTCGTGCCGCGTTTCAAGGCGCAGAAATCGGGCGTGATCCTGAACATGGCGAGCACGGCGGGCGTGAGCCCCAGGCCGCGCCTCACCTGGTACAACGCGAGCAAGGGTTGGGTGATCACCGCGACGCGCTCCAGCGCGGTCGAACTCGCGCCGTTCGGGATTCGCGTCGTCGCGCTGAATCCGGTCGCCGGCGAGACGCCTTTGCTCAAGACCTTCATGGGCGAAGACACGCCGCAGATGCGCGCCAAGTTCCTTGCGACGATTCCCCTGGGCCGCTTTTCGACCCCCGAAGACCTGGGCAACGCAGCGTGTTATCTGTGCTCCGACGAGGCGAGCATGATCACCGGCGTGGCGATGGAGGTCGACGGCGGGCGCTGCATCTGACATGAACTCTTCCGGCATCAGACTCCTCGCGACCTGTCTGTTCGCTTTTCCCGCCGCGGCGCTGGGCGCCGACTGGAAGCCACTTCAAGGCACGTTCGCGGTGACTGCCGAGAACTATCTGGACCCCGGCGAGACCGAGCGCAAAGACAGCCACATCCGATTCCAGCTCAGCGGGCGCGCCGCGCAAGACCTCTTCGCCGCGATGAAAGTGGCGCCGGTGAAGGACGAGTGCACGGGCGGCATGGCGAAACGCGTTGGCCAGATGAAATGCCTGCACCTCGCCGCCAAGGGACGCTACGAGTGCGCGTTTTCGATTGACGTGATGCAGCAGAAAATCGACTACGGCATCGCCTGCTGAACGCCATGGACACGCAACACTCGGAACAACTGCTCGCCACGCTGCGCGAGATCCGCGACGGCCAGCGCGAAATCGTGAGTCTGCTCACTGCGCAGCAGGCGCGCGCCGAAGAACAGATTCGCGCCTCCCGAGAATCGGTCGCCGAATCGGTCGGGCTGCAGCGCCTGGCATTGCAGCGCCAGCGCAGCGTGACACTGGTCGCGCTCCCGGCGATCGGGATGTGCATCGCCGCGATCGCCTACCTCGTCTGGCGCTATTTCTGAGCGCCCGCGGGCGGTGTTGCCGTCCGGCGAATCTCAGCGATCGCGCAAAATCCGTTCGCCGTTCAAGCCGTCGGACAGACCGAATTCGAAGCGCCCCCCGGCCGGCAGTGCGCCGAGCGACAGGGTCGCGCTGCCGCCCGTGAGTTCGAGCGCGAGCACGCTGCGCTTGGCGCCAATGTGCGTGACCGACAGGTAGGGGTGGCGTACGGCGTCCCAGGTCACGTGCAGCACGCCTGCGTCTTCGCTTGCCTTCAGTGGCGGCGCCGGCGCTTCGCCGGCTGCGGCGAGCGAGCGCTTGCGCGGCTCCTTCGCGAGCAACGCCTGGCCGGCGAAGAGGACCTCGAGTTTCGCGATCGCGCCGGGGTGCGGGATCGTGAAGCCGAAGCGCCGCTGGTCCGGCATGTGATCGATTTCCTTGACGTCGAAGCGGTATTCGACGCTCGCGCCGGCCACGGTCGTGATGCGCAGCAGGTACGCGCCTTCAGGGTCCGGCCAGCGCGGCGTACCGTGCAGCGGTTTGAGCGGTTGCAACGTCACCACGCCGCCGCGGATCTGCCCGCTCACCATCACGAGCTCCTGCTCGACGTCCAGGCTCGCCTGGGGATTCGTCGCGCTCAATGCGCGATCGGCGGGCGTCAAGTAGCCCTGCATCTTGCGATAGTTGTAGTCGGAGAACCAATCGCCGTTGCAATAGCTCATCAGATCGTGTTCATTCGTCGGCGTCGGGTCGACGAAACGCCGCGCCTGCGCGTCGTAGCCCCAGATGAAACGGTTTCCCGCACCGAGCAGCGCGTTCGCATAGGGGTACTGCGGGTCGACCCCGGCGGGCCCGCCGCACGGCGCGTGCGCGAGGCTCAGGTTGTGCCCGACTTCGTGGACCATCGTCTCCTTCACGACGAGCGGCTGGCTCGGCATGTCAAAGCCGATCGCCGCATTGCCCGGGCGGTAGCCGACTCCGGCCAGGCCGAAAGTTCGCTTCGGGACGAAGCCATAGTAATAGGTGCGCGACGCCGCGTTCTCGAGCAGGTGCAGATCGTCGAGCTCGTTCAGGATGAGCGAGAACGCGGAACTCCATCCCGCGGCCGTGGTCGGCACTTGCGTGACCGCGCGCGACACGTAGGGTGCGTGATCCTCGCGGATCACGCCCGCCACCGGCATGCGCGCCGCGAGATAGGCGTCGGGGCCATCGACGATCTGGCCGACCGCGCTGCCGATCTGGATCGGCACCGCCACGAAGCGCAAAGCGACCCCGCCACCGACGCGCGGCGCGAGCGTCGCCTGATTCAGTGCCGTGGGTGTCATCAGCGGTGTCAGGCGCATTCCCGGCCGCACGAGCGCCGCAGGAATCGTCACCGAATAGCTGTCGGCAAAACTCGGGCGCAGCGGCTTGCTCGTCGGCAGCGCGCCAGTAGGTGCATCGAGCGGCAGCTCCTGGAGCAGCCGACCGGCGGAGTCTTCGACGCGCAGCACGCCGCTCGGCTTGAGCGCCGGA
The DNA here is from genome assembly GCA_963775015.1 of uncultured beta proteobacterium. Lineage (GTDB taxonomy): Bacteria > Pseudomonadota > Gammaproteobacteria > Burkholderiales > Burkholderiaceae_C > JAEMQF01. The sequence continues at coordinate 39,320 of CAVZHI010000010.1, forward strand.
TCGCTGCCGCTCAGCACATTGAACTTGGCCAGCAGGGCGCGATTCGCGACAACGACCAGATTCGAATCCTGGCTCGGGAACAGCAGCGACTGGCCGAACTCGACGCCGGCGATCGAATGGCTGCCGGGCGCGGCCGGCGCCGGCGCCGGGCTCGGAGCCGGTGCCGGCGCGGGCGCGGGCGCAGGTGCGGGGCCTTGTGGCGGAGATTGGGTTTGCGGCGCGGGGCTCGACGAGTCCGAACTTCCACCGCACGCCGCGACGCCGACGGCGGCAAGCATCGCGAGCGCAAGGTTCACTTTCATGAGGGACTCCGGTGGACGCCCGACTGCCGCAGCAAGCGCGGTTCTGCTCGAAAAGCGGCGCAGGGGGCAACCGTAAAGCAGCGTGTGCGCCGTGTCAGTCGAGTCCGGTAACGTCTGTGTCCGCGGCAACAGCCCGGTTTGTTCGCGCGGCGTTCGGGTTGCATGGCAGCGCGCCCTGGAGGAATGGGGCCGCGGCGAGGGCGAACCCGACGCGCGTGCAGCGAGACACTCGGTCACACAGCGAATGGCGCTTTGTTTTGCAGAGTTTTCGTCCGCGCCTGCAGCTTGTGCAGCACGTCACGAAGAGCCGGCTCGCGCTTGGTTTGCGCCCCTTTCAGCGGTTCAGAATGGCGCCCCGCGACGCCGGTGCCACCGGCGTTGCATGCCCCTTTTGACCAGCCTGGGAGTCCTCATGAAGAAACTTGCCCTGATGTGTGTGTTGTCTGCCGCTTGCGGTGTGACGCTGGCCCAAGTCAAACCCTGCGAAGAGCTGAAGGGCGAAATCGCGGCGAAGATCGACGCGAACAAGGTCACCAACTACAGCCTCGAGATCGTCGACAACGACAAGGTCGGCGACGCCAAAGTCGTGGGCAGCTGCGACGGTGGGATGAAGAAGATCACTTACACGCGCAAGTAAGCGTACGCACGCTTTCGCGGCGCCGGATGCAACGGCGCAGAAGCAGGGACGGGTCCGCGCTATGCGGGGCTGAGCGTCAGGCGCAGCTGCGTCGCGCCTTTGACCGAGGCGCGAACCCCGTCCAGGCGAACCACGAGCCGCCGCTCGGCGTGCAGATTCAGGATCAGCAACGTGTTGACCGCGCCGTCGCCTTGCAGCAGCGTCTCGACGAAGCGGCCCCAGACCTCGATGTCGTCCGGCGCGACATGTTGTGCGAAGCGCGTCCCGAAGAGCCGCGCAAGGTCGGTGCGCAACATGTTCGCGCAGGTGCGATTCGCTTCGGTCACGAAGCCCTCTGCGTTGAGCGTCACGTATCCCACGGGCGCGTCGTCGTAGAGCTCGAAATAGCGGTCTCGTGCTTCCTCGAGTTCGGCGAGCAAACGCCGCAGTTCCTCGTTCTGGATTTCAAGCTCGTGCCGGTGCACCTGCAGTTCGTGGCCGAGCTTGTCGTCGGGCAGCGTGGACACCAGGTCGTCGGGTTGACGCGCGATGCGAATTTCGGCCAGAACGCGCAAGCGCTCAGGACGAACGGGCGGCGACAGCGCGGAGCGCTTCATGCGGCGGACCGACAAGCGGAGTGGGTCCGATCACTGTAACAGGGGACAGGCGCGGCGACTGTGCAGTGGCGCCACCGTGGCGTGGCCGCATCACAGTGCCACGGCAGCGAGTTATTTCACGATCAACCCAGGCAACCAAAGAGACAACGCCGGAAACGCGCACAGCAGCAGCAGGCGCGACACGTCGACGACGATGAACGGCAACGTGCCACGGTAGATTCGCGCCAGACCGATATCGCGTGCGATCGAACTGATGACGAAGACGTTCATGCCCACCGGCGGGCAGATCATGCCGAACGTCACCGCCATGACGATGATGACGCCGAACCACACCGGGTCGAAGCCGAGCTGCATCATGACTGGGAAGACGATCGGCACGGTGAGCAGGATCATCGCAAGTTCGTCCATCACCGCGCCCAGGATCAGGTAACCCAGCATCACGAGCGCGAGCACGCCGTAAGCGCCGATCGGCAGCGTGGTCAGGAAGCCGACCGCCTTCTGCGTGAACTGGGTGATGGTGAGGAAGTAGCCGAACAGATAGGCGCCGACGACGATGAGCATGATCGCCGACGAGACGCGCAGCGCGTCGATGAGGGCGGCGCGGATCTGCGGCCAGCGCAGGCGCCCGCGCAGCATGCCGATGGCGAGCGTTCCCGACGCGCCGATGCCCGCCGCTTCCTGGACCGTGAACCAGCCGCCGTAGATGCCGCCGAGAACGAACAGGAACAGCACGAGCACCGCCCACAGGTCTTTCAGGCTCGACCAGCGCTCGGCCCAGGTGTGTGGTTCGCCGAGCGGCATGCTCGACGGGTTGCGCCAGCCCATGAATTGCACCGTCGCGAAGTAGAGCAAGACCGCGAGCAGCCCGGGAACCACGCCGGCGGCAAACAGCTTGCTGATGTCGGTCTCGGTCATGATCCCGTAAAGAACGAAGATGACCGACGGCGGGATCATGATGCCGAGCGTCCCCCCGGCGGCGATGAGACCGGCCGAAAAGCCCGCGTCGTAGCCTGCACTGCGCATTTCGGGCAAGGCGACCTGCGTCATCGTCGCCGCCGTCGCGACCGACGAGCCGTTGATCGCGGCAAACCCGGCGCACGCAGCGATCGACGCGTACGCGAGTCCGCCGCGGCGGTGCCCGAGCCAGGCGCGGCCGGCGGCAAAGAGCTCGCGGCTCATTCCCGAATGCGACGCGAACGCGCCCATCAGAATGAACATCGGGATCACCGACAGGTTGTAGTCGGTCAGGACCGACAGCGGCACGCTGCCGAGCAGGTTCAGCGCCGGCTTCAGGCCGCCCAACACGGCAAAGCCGCCGACGCCGACCAAGCCCATCGACACGCCGATCGGCACGCGCAGCGCCATCAGCACGAACATGAGCACGAAGCCGGCGAGTGCGACGGCGTCGCGCGTCATGACGTCGACCCGCCTGGCGGCGCAGCGTCCTGCGCGGGCTCTCGGCCATGCCAGAGATCCCAGACGCGACGCAGCGCCAGCGCTGCGGCAGCGACTGCGCCGCACGCCGCCATGGCGTAAAACCAGACCATGGGAATTCGCAAGTCCATCGTCGCCTGGGTGCCGGTGGTGAGGACCTTGGCCCAGACCATCCACGCCAGCGGCGCGAAAAATCCGAAGGTCACGCAACCGGCGAGCAGGTCCAGGCGGCGCCGGTTCGCCGTGCCGAGCTGCTCCCAGAGCACATCGACGCAGATGTGCCCAGCGTGATACGTCGCGACCGCCATGCCCCAGAACAAGGCGATTCCCATCATCAGCTTGGAGCCGTCGAACCAGTCGGGAATCTGCACCGCGAACAAGTCGCGCAGCAAGACGTTGCCCGCCGTGACGAGCGCGATCAGCAGGAGAAAAATCGCCGCTGCGGTTTCGGTCGCGGCCAGAGCACGCCTCATGGCGTGCCCCCGCATTCCTCACGCCTCATGGCGTGCGCCCCCATTCCTCACGCCTCATGGCGTGCGCCCCGCGTTCCCCGACTTCATCGACGCAAGGTCACTTCGTCGCGCCGCGCGCCGCGAGTTCGCGTTTCAGGTCGTCCAGCGCCGCCTTGCCGGGGATGCCGGCTTTGTCGGCAGCGGCGATCCACTGCACCGCCACCGGCTCGACCGCCTTGTGCCACGCGTCGTTCTGCGCCGGGGTCAGTTTGACGATCGTGTGCCCTGCCGTCTTCGCGAGTTTGTCCTGACCCGCGTCTTCGGCAGCGCCCCAGTCGGCGCCGACGCGCGCTGCCCATTCGTTGTTGCAATGGTTGTCGATGACGCGCTTCTGGTTCACCGAGAGCTTTTCGTACCAGGGCTTGTTGATCGCCCAGACGAACGCCGCCGCGTAGAGGCGCATGTCGGTGTGGAACGCGACCGCCTTGTCGATGCCGAACGAGATGATCGAATTCCACGGGAACGTGATCGCGTCGGCGACGCCTTTTTCGAGCGCGTCGCGCGCTTCGGGCGCCGACACCTGGACGTTGGTCGCGCCGAGCAGCGTCATCATTTGCGCCACGGTGCCGTTCGCCGAACGAATTTTCATTCCCTTGAGTTGCGCCGGGTCGCTGATCGGCTGCTTCGAATGGATCGTGCCGATGTGCAGGTGCGCGAAGCAGACCTTCACGTCTTTCATCTCCGCGCCGGAGTACTTGCGGTACCAGGCGTCGAACGCTGCAGAACCGGCGCCAGGCTGCGTCATGAGGAAGGGCAGCTCGCCGGCGGAAAAGATCGGGAAGCGTCCCGCCTGGTAACCCGGATTGACGTAGGTGATTTCGGCGATGCCGTCGCGCGCCATGTCGTAATGGTCGTTCGCCTTGCCGAGCTGCTGCGCCGGAAACATCGCGACCTTGATGCTGCCCGCGGAAGCGGCTTCGACGGACCTCGCCCACGGTTCGAACCCCGTCTTGGCGAGCGCGTGCTGGGCCGGGACCCAGCTCGCGAATTTCATTTCCACGGGTTTGTCCTGGGCGAGCAGCGGCAGCGGCAGGCTGAGCGCAGCGGCGGCCGTGCAGGCGAAGTGAAAGGCGGTTCTCTTCATGGGGGGTCTCCGACGAACAGGGTCAAAGCCGGGGACGACGGTTTGCCCGGCAGGTGCGCGAGCATAGTGGCCCGCGCGGCCCGCGCCTCTCATGAACTTCCCTGGGTTTCAGTCGCGATCGCGACTGCGTCGGCTCACGGGCCTCGCGGTAGACGCGTGGCGCGGGCTCAAGTGGGCTTGCAGGCGGCGTTGCTCGCGCAGCGCATGTAAGCCAGAACCTTCGGCACGTAGGCCATGGTCTCGGGGTATTCGGGGATCCGGTTCCCTGCGCGCATCACGGCGCCATGTCCGGCGTTGTACGCGGCGAGGGCGAGTTCCATGTCGTTGCCGAACAGCTTGAGCAGGAATTTCAGGTAGTTGGCGCCGGCCAATATGTTGTCGCGCGGGATGTAGGGGTCCGGCGCACCGAAGCGCAGCGCCGTTTCGGGCATCAGTTGCATCAGTCCCACCGCGCCGCGCGGCGAGATCGCCGACATGTTGTAGCGCGATTCGGTCGCGATCACCGCGTGCAGCAAGGCCGGAGCGATCTTCACTTCGGCGGCGACTTCATTGATCAACCTGCGCACGTCGGCAGGCGCTTCAGGCAACCTGAGCACCGCATCCTTGCCCAGGATCAGCGGAATGCGTGTTGTTGTCGCCACTGCGGCCGCCGTGAGCGTCAGCGTGGGCGCGTCGCAGGCGCTGTAGGTGGCGAGCCAGGATTCGGACTCCGGCTTGTCACTGTCGGCGTTGGCCGGCCGGCTCATCAGGCCGAAGTCCAGGCCATGCAGCAGCGCCAGCGTCGTCAACAGGAGAACGAGGGCAACCAGACCGGTGCCGAGCGCCATGACACGGCGCGAAACAGGGCGACGGTTCGGGTCGGCTTGAATTCGGGTCGATGTGTGTGCTGAACTCATGCCCTCAGTAGGCCCGCCGCGCCCCCGCACCGGGAACACCACGGCTGAGGGGGCGGACTCGGCCCGCTGTGCGAGATCGCACGCCCCGCACGGCGCAGGGCTGTTACCCAGGCTGAAGTGCGCACTTTGTCGCGGCGCGGCAGCCATGCCGCGGGCGTGAAGTAATTCATGCCTTCAGAAAGTGCTCGCGGCTGCCGAGCCAGCGCGCCACGTGACGCTGCGCGGTTTGCGGATCGTGGTCGAGAAGACGCTCGGCGCAACGGCGCGCCTGATGCAGCAACTCGCTGTCTTGCGTCACGTCGGCAAATCTGAGCAGGCTGGCGCCCGATTGGCGCGCGCCGAGAAACTCGCCGGGGCCGCGAATCTCGAGGTCGCGCCGGGCGATCTCAAAACCGTCCTGCGTTTCCAGCATCGCCTTCAGACGCGCCTTGCCGGTCTCGGACAAGGCGTCGCCGTAGAGCAAGACGCAGGTGCTCGCGACGCTGCCGCGGCCGATGCGACCGCGCAATTGATGCAACTGCGACAGGCCGAATCGTTCCGCGTGTTCGACGACCATGAGCGACGCGTTCGGCACGTCGACGCCGACTTCGATGACGGTCGTCGCGACGAGCACGGCAATTTGCCCGGCGCCGAACAAGGTCATCGTCGCCGCTTTCTGCGCTGCGGGCATGCGCCCGTGCAACAGGCCCACCCGCTGGCCGGGCAGCGCGCTGCAAAGCAGCTCGTGCGTCGCGGTGGCGTTTTGCAGATCGAGCGTCTCCGACTCCTCGACGAGCGGGCACACCCAATAGGTCTGGCGTCCGAGCGCGGCCTGGTCGCGAATTCGCGCGATCACGGCGTCGCGCCGCGTCTGCGCAAACAGGCGCGTCTGCACCGGCAGGCGCCCGGGCGGCAATCCGTCGATCGTGCTGATGTCCAGGTCGGCGAAGAGCGTCATCGCCAGCGTGCGCGGGATCGGCGTCGCGCTCATCATCAGGGTGTGCGGTTCCAGGTCTTGCGCCTCGAGTTTGGCGCGCAGCGCGAGGCGCTGCTGCACGCCGAAGCGATGCTGTTCGTCGATGATCGCCAGGCCCAGGCGCGCGAATTCGACCTGCTCCTGGATCACGGCGTGCGTACCGACGATCAGCGCCGCCGCCCCCGAGGCGACACGCGCGAGCATCGCATCGCGCGCCTTGCCTTTGCGGCTGCCCGTGAGCCACGCCACCTCGACGCCGAGCGGCGTCAGCCAGCCGACGAGCTTGCGCAAGTGCTGCTCGGCGAGGATTTCCGTCGGCGCCATGAGCGCGCATTGCCAACCGGCTTCAATTGCACGCGCCGCGGCCAAGGCGGCGACGACCGTCTTGCCCGAACCCACGTCGCCTTGCAGCAGGCGGTGCATCGGCACGTCGTGTTGCAGGTCGCGATTGATTTCGCCGAGCACGCGTTGCTGCGCCGGCGTGAGCGCAAACGGCAGCGCGGCGAGCAGCCGCGCCGGAAGCGCCTGCGCCGAGCCGCCGGCGCCTGCCTTGAACGCCGGGGCACGTTGGCGCGCGCGTTCGCGCTTCGCCTGCAATTGCGACAGCTGCTGCGCCAGCAGCTCGTCGAACTTGAGGCGTTGCCACGCCGGGTGCTCGCGGTCCTGCAGCGTTTCCAACCGGGTCTGCGGGTCGGGGTGATGCAGGAACTGCAGCGCATCGCGCAGGCGCATCAGACCGCGCGGCTCGGCCCCCGCGGGCAGGAGTTCAGCGAGGTCGGCGCGCGCGAGCGCCGCCGCGACCACCTTGCGCAGGTACGCCTGCGGCAGTTGCGCCGTCGTCGGGTACACCGGCGTGAGTGCGCTCGGCAACGGCGTGTCGGGTTCGACGCGCCGCACGCTCGGGTGCACCATCTCGAGGCCGAACAAACCGCCGCGCGCCTCGCCGCGCACGCGCACGCGCTGGCCCACGGCGAGCGACTTCTGCGTCGACGCGTAGAAATGCAGGAAGCGCAGCACGAGGTCGTCGCTGCCGTCGTGAATTCGCACGATGAGCTGGCGCCGCGCGCGCACCTGGATCTGGTTCTCGCACACCACGCCCTCGACCTGCGCCACGCTGCCGTCGCGCAACTCGCCGATCGGCGTGATCCGGGTTTCGTCTTCGTAGCGCAGCGGCAGGTGCAGTGCCAGATCGATGTCGCGCAGAAGCCCGAGTTTTTCGAGGGCGCGCTGGGGCGCCGATTTGGCGTGCGGCGCGGGTTCGGTGGCGCGAGGCGCGCGGGTCGGCATGGGAGAATTCTGCCCTGCACGCGCGCGGCTCGATTCAGACTCGCCGGTTCTCGGCGACGCCACGGCCAGCCCCCTCAACGCACCCCCCCATGGCCACGCAGTTCACGCTCGATCACTTCGACTTCGACCTGCCGCCCGAGCTGATCGCGCAGCATCCGGCGCCGCAGCGCAGCGCATCGAGGCTGCTCGACGCGCGTGGCGCAACACCGGTGGACCGGGTGTTTCACGAGCTTCCCGCGTTGTTCGATGCAGGCGACTTGCTGATCTTCAACGACACGCGCGTCATCAAAGCGCGCCTGCTCGGCCACAAGGCGAGCGGCGGGGCGGTCGAGGCGCTGGTCGAGCGGATCCTGCCGGACCACGAAGTGCTGGCGCATGTGCGCGCGAGCAAAGCGCCGCGCGCCGGCAGCCGGCTGCGCTTTGCCGAAGCGTTCGACGCCGAAGTTCTGGGCCGCGACTCGAGCGAATCGCCCTACCGCCTGCGCTTCCCCGACGACCCGCTGCGGCTTCTCGAGCGCCACGGCCAGGTGCCGCTGCCACCCTACATCCGCCATGCGCCGAGCCCGCAGGACGAGCACCGCTATCAGACGGTGTTCGCCAAGACCCCCGGCGCCATCGCGGCGCCGACCGCGGCCTTGCACTTCGACCCGGCGCTGCTGCAGGCGCTGGCAGCGCGCGGCGTCGCGATCGCGCATGTGACCTTGCACGTCGGCGCGGGGACGTTTCAGCCGGTGCGACAGCAGGATCTCGCGGTGCACCGCATGCACCGCGAGTGGTTCGAGGTCGGCGCACCGGTCGTGCAGGCGGTGGACGCGGCGCGGCGCCGCGGCGCGCGAGTCATCGCGGTCGGAACAACGAGCCTGCGCGCGCTCGAGTCGGCGGCGCGCGGTGGAACCCTGCAACCGAGCCGCGGCGAGACGGACTTGTTCATCACGCCCGGGTTCGGCTTTCAGGTCGTCGATCAGCTCATCACGAATTTCCACTTGCCCAAGAGCACGCTCCTGATGTTGGTGAGCGCCTTCGCCGGGTTCGATGCGGTGCGCGATCTGTACGCGCATGCGATGGCGCAGCGTTACCGATTTTTCAGTTACGGCGATTCGATGTTGCTGCAACGCCGCGCGCCGGCCTGACCGAAGGGGAGCCGACGTATCCAGATGTTGCGGCGAGTCAGCATGCGTTTCGTGCTGCACGCGATGTGGTGACCGGACGTGACCCAGGGCACGCCGGATGCGCGGCAGGGTTCGACATCGGGTGGCCGGCGCCGTACAGTCGAGCGACGCTGCGGCGCGCCTGAAACTACAGGTGTTCGCCGCGCTGAAAAGAATGCCGCCGCACCCTGCGGAGCCTGCGAACCGCGACATGGACTCGATCAACCCGCCACCGCCAACCCGTCAACGTCGCAGCGCAGCAGCACACCGTGCCGGGCCGAATGCGAATGCCGACGAAGTCCTGCGCGGCTTGCGCAGCGCCTTCAGGATGCCGAACGACCTGCCCCTCGGACGGCGCCTGTCGCTGTTGCTCGCGCTGTGCGCCGGGGCGACCGCCTTCTGCGGCTTCATCGCGGTGCTGATCGCCGGCGTCTGGTTCCAGCAGTCGCGCGCGCTCAGCGCCTCGCAGGAGCTGGCGCGCACCATGGCCTATGCGCTGCAGGCCCCCTTGGCGTTCGAGGACCGCAAGACGATCGCCGACACGCTGGGCGGCCTGAGCACGCGCGCGCAGGTCGAAGCGGCGTGGCTGTTCGACAAGGGCGATCGGCTCGTCGCCGTCTACGGCAACGCGGGCAACGTGGCGCCGCCCGTGGGCGGCGGTTTGCACACCGGCAACCTGGTGGTGAGCGAAGGCGTCTGGGCCGGCAAGACGCAGCTCGGCCGCGTCGTGCTGCGCAACGGCCTGAATGACTTGTACCGGGCGCTCGCGTTCGAACTCGTGGCGATCCTGCTCGGCTGCGGCGCCGGATTGTTCGTGACGCTGAACGTGGCGCGGCGCATTGCGCGGCGCATCACCGAACCGATTTCCGCGCTCGCCGCGACGTCCGGCGCGATCGCCGCCGACAAGGATTACTCGAAACGCCTGAGCGGCGTCGGCGGCGACGAGATCGGCCTGGCGGTGCACGCCTTCAACCGCATGCTCGACGAAGTTCAGGCGCGCGACGTCGCGCTCGCCGATTCGATGCGAACGCTGGAGCGCCGCGTCGCCGAGCGGACCCAGGAGCTGAAGAAGGAGAAGGAAAGCGCCGAAGCCGCGTCGCGCGCGAAAACTCGCTTTCTCGCCAACATGAGCCACGAGCTGCGCACGCCGTTGAACGCCGTGATCGGCGCGGCGCAATTGCTCGATCAGGACGACGCCAACGACGGCCAGCGCCACCTCGTCGAGGCGATCCGCACCAGCGGCATCAACTTGCTCGGCCTGATCGACAACGTGCTCGACCTGTCGCGCATCGAGGCCGGCGCGTTCGAGCTCGCGGTCGAGGATTTCAACCTGCTCGATTGCGTGCAGGGCGCTTTGGCTACGGCCTCGGTCGCGTCGCGGGCGAAGGGCGTGGCGATGGCCGGGGTGCTCGATCCGTCGCTGCCCGCCTGGCGCCGCGGCGACGTGATGCGCTTGCGCCAGGTGCTGCTGAATCTGCTCGGCAACGCGGTCAAGTTCACGCCGCGCGGCGAGGTCGTTTTGCACGTCATGCCCGGCGCCGCGCCCGACGCGTTGCACATCAGCGTGCGCGACACCGGCATCGGCATCGGCCAGGCGTCGCTGAAGCAAGTCTTCGAACCGTTCCGCCAGGCCGACGACGCGGCGAACCGGCGCTTCGTCGGCAGCGGCCTGGGCCTGGCGATTTCGCGCCAGCTCGTCGAGGCGATGGGCGGGCGCATCGAAGTCACGAGCGAGCTCGGCAAGGGCTCGGTGTTCGACATCTGGCTCCAGCTCGCCCCGGCGAGCCGGGTCGTCGCCGACCCGCCGCCGCTGGGTCATTCGATCGCTTTTTTCGAACCGCACGAATCCAGCGCCCAGGCGCTCGCGGCCCAGCTCGCGCGCATGGGCTGCCATGCACAACGCTGTGCCAACGCGCCCGAATTGCGCGCCTGGCTCGACCGCCTGCCGGACGCTGCCGAGAAACCCTGGCTGCTTGTTGCAGTGGACCATGAACAGGCGCGCGAGTTCATCGACGCCGCACGCGCCTGGTTCGAACCCGAGCGCCTGATCGGCATGAGCGCCGCCGAACTGCCGTTCGCCGACGCGGGGCGCGAGCCGTTCCACGTCGTGCGCACGGTGATCAAGCCGGTGCTGCGCGCGGCGCTCGTGAGCCGGCTCGGCACGGTGGCGCGAGACGGCGCCTCGGGCCACGGCGACGACACCCGCGCCGAGCGCAACGGTTCGCGCGGCCTGACGCCGGGCGGCAACAACCGCCATGTGCTCGTCGTCGAAGACGACGCGATGAACCAGATGATCGTCTGCAGCATGCTGCAAAACGCCGGTTACCTGACGAGCACCGCCGACGACGGCGAACAGGCGCTGGACCTGCTGTCGCGCGAAACTTTCGATCTGGTCTTGATGGACTGGCAAATGCCCGACATGGACGGTCTCGAAGTGACACGCCGCCTGCGCAGCGGCGCGGTGGGCGACTTCGGCACCGTGGTGCCGATCGTCGCGCTCACCGCGAACGCCTTTGCCGAAGACCGCGCTGCGTGCCTTGCGGCGGGAATGAACGACTTCCTGACCAAACCGGTGCTTGCCGAATCGCTGATCGCCGCGGTGACACGCTGGCTCGGCCGCTCGAAGAATTCCGAAATGGCGCCCTCCAGCGCATTCGCGCCCTTGTACTGAGCGTGCCCTTGGCGCCGCGGAGCGCCTGCGACAATTCGCGCCATGCTGCGTTTCGAATTGCTCGCGACCGATGGCCTGGCGCGACGCGGCCGACTCACGCTGAACCACGGCGTCGTCGAGACACCCGTCTTCATGCCGGTGGGAACCTACGGCACGGTGAAAGGCGTCCTGCCCGCGGCGTTGACTGCGATGGGCGCGCAAATCATCCTCGGCAACACGTTTCATCTGTGGCTGCGCCCGGGCCTGGACGTGTTGCGCCAGTTCGGCGGCCTGCATCGATTCGAGGCCTGGGACCGGCCGATCCTCACCGACAGCGGCGGCTTCCAGGTCTGGTCGCTCGGCGCGATGCGCAAGATCAGCGAGGAAGGGGTGCGCTTTGCATCGCCGGTGAACGGCGACAAGCTTTTCCTCACGCCCGAGATCAGCATGCAGATTCAGCAACTGCTCGAACTCGGACATCGCGATGCAGTTCGACGAATGCACGCCGTACCAGACCGAGGGCCACCTGACGACACGCGACGAAGCGCGCGCTTCGATGCAGTTGAGCCTGCGCTGGGCGCTGCGCTGCCGCGACGAGTTCGAACGCCTGCAGAACCCGAACGCGCTGTTCGGCATCGTGCAGGGCGGCATGTTCGAGGACTTGCGCGACGAGTCGCTGGCTGAACTCGCGGCGCTCGACCTTCCCGGCTACGCGATCGGCGGCGTGAGCGTCGGCGAGCCCAAGGAAGAGATGCAGCGCATCGTCGCGCACACGCCGCAGCGCCTACCGCCCCACAAGCCGCGTTACCTGATGGGCGTGGGAACGCCGGAGGACCTGGTCGAGGGCGTTGCCGCGGGAGTCGACATGTTCGACTGCGTCATGCCCACGCGCAACGCGCGCAACGCCCATCTCTTCACGCGCTTTGGCGACCTGCGGCTGCGCAACGCGCGCTACCGGAGCGACGAAGCGCCGATCGACCCGACCTGCCGCTGCCACGCCTGCGCCGGCAGCGGCGAGGGTGCGCACAAGGCGCACGGCTTCTCGCGCGCCTACCTGCACCATCTGGAGCGCTGCGGAGAAATGCTCGCGCCGATGCTCGCGAGCATCCACAACCTGCACTACTACCTGAACCTGATGCGCGAGATTCGCGACGCGCTGGATGCAGGAACCTTCGCCGCTTTCGTCGCGCGCTTTCACGCCGACCGCGCACGCGGCGTTTGATTCCGAGTTCGATTCAGTTTCACAGGAATGGTGGTCTGCCTTCGGCCCTTCTCTGCCGTTCGCTTGGGTCCGAACTTGCTTGCGGTCGGCGCGGCGCGGCAGGCGCTACCCGCAGCGGGCTCATGCTGGAGCGGTCTACGCTTCGCTCCGACTTCGCTGTGGTGCTCGTCTTGAAGTCGCGCCGCGAACTCGCTGCGCTCACTGCGTTCGCTACGCTCAAACAGGCGCGGCGAGTCAGACTGTGGAAGCGCGCTGCGCGCGCCGACTTCAAGACTGCGCTCCTCGCCGCTCCAGAAATCGCCCCCTGCGGGTAGCGCCTGCCGCGCCACCAACGCTGGGTGTCCTTCGACGGAAAACCCCTGCGATTGCTGATGCTGCGGCGGCATCTCCTGCCTTGACCAAGCGTGCGATTGCGCAGGAGCCTTGGACTTGCATCGCAATGAATCAACCGGTGGTAGCGCGGTGGGCGGCACCCGGCGGGGGCGATTTCTGGGGCGACGAGCAGCGCAGGCCTGGGGTCGGCGCGCGCCAGCGCGCTTCCACATCAAACTCGCCGCGTCTGTTTGAGCGCAGTGAGCGCAGCGAACGAAGCGAGTTATGCGGCGCGACCCCAGGCCGAGCAGCACAGTGGAGTCGGAGCGAAGCGCAGACCGCCCCAGCATGAGCCCCCGGCGGGTGCCGCCCGCCGCGCCGCGCCGCTCAGCCGACCGCGCCGCGCCGCACGCCGCGTACGGCGGGCAGTGTCAGCGTTGCGCGAAGCTCGCGGTCGCCGCGGCCACGCCCGAGCGGAAGGGCACGCCCATGACTTGCAATGCCGCTTCGACGCCGGCCAGCGCACCGAGAATCATCGCCGGGTTCAGGTCGCCGAGGTGGCCGATGCGAAACACGCGTCCGGCGAGCGGCCCCAAGCCGCCGGCGATCGCGACCTGGAATCGTTCGCGCGCCACGCTGCGCAGCGCCTCGACGTCGATGCCCTCGCGCACCGCAACCGCGGTGACGGATGTCGATCGCGCCGCCACGGAAGGCGCGAAACAGCGCAGTGCACCGGCCTCGCTCCAGCACTGCACCGCGGCGTGCACCGCGCGCGCGATTCCGGCGTGGCGTGCCAGCACTGTGTCCACGCCTTCGTGGAAGATCAAACCGAGGGCCGCCTCCAGCCCCATCAGCAGGCTGTGCGGCGGCGTGCCGCAGAACTTCTGGTACGACATGTCGCCGCGCCGGCGCTCCCAGTCCCAGTAGAAGCGCGGCGCCGGATTCGACTCTTGCGACCTCGAGCGCCAGTTCGTCCACAGCGATGAAGCCCAGACCCGGCGGCACCATCAGGCCCTTCTGCGACGCGCCGAGCACGACGTTGGCGCGCAAGGCGTCCATGTGAAACGGCGCCGCGCCGAGTGAGGCGACGACGTCGATCACGAACAGCGCCGGATGCCGCGCCGCATCGATCGCTGCGCGCAGCAGCCTGCATGTCGCTCGTGACGCCGCTGGCGGTGTCGGTGTGCACGGCGAACACCGCCTTGATGCGGTGCTGCGGGTCGTCGCGCAACGCCTCGCTCGACCGCATTCGGGTCGATCGGTTCGCCTTCGACCCACGGTGTGCGGATCACCACCGCGCCGAACGCCTGCGCCTGCAACGCCCAGCCGTCGGAGAAGTGCCCCGTGCCGGGAACCAGCACCGCGTCGCCCGGGCCGAGCAGGTTCGCGATCACGCCTTCCCAGACACCGTGGCCGTTCGCCGCGTACATCAGCACATCGGCCGCCACCGTTCCCAGCAGACGCTTCAACCCGGTCTCGCACGCCGCGATCACCTGCGACACGCGCGGATCCGCCAGGTCCATCGGCTGGCGGCTCATGGCGTGCAGCACTTCGTCGGGAACCCGGGTCGGACCGGGCGAATGCAGGAAGCGGTAGCCGGGGATGCGGGGGGAATTGGGCATGGGCAGTCAAATCGACAGGACGTGCAATGGTATTCGGGCCGCTGCCGTCGGCGCCGTGCGCCGCGAAAGTTGTCGTTTTGTTTCTTGGGTGGACGACCACGCGCAGGGCGCCACAAGCGGCGCTTCGCGTGCCAACTTTGTCGCGGAATCAGGCGTCGGCCACCGCTGCGGCGGGTTCATGCATCGTTCGGCCACTGGCCGGCGGCGGCATCAGACCGACGGAACACCGGCTGTTCGGTCGATCAGAAGAGGTGCTGCGGCGGCAGCATCGAGGGGCCATCGGCACGCCGTCTCGGGACCCGGCGTGCCGCCGAGGAAGCCGATGCCAGTTGAATCGTTGAAAACCGCAACCCAGGTTGACGCGCCCGCTCGGCCGTCCACTTCCGTGGCGACTTCGCCCGCCACGGTGCCCGTTGCTGCGCCTGGCGCACGCGCGCCGTCGCGCGCCGCGCAGCCGTCGCGCAGCGGCGTCGTGCTCGCCTTGCAGGCGCGCGCGCTCGCGCACGAACGCTTCCGCTCGGCGGCGACCTCGGTGGTGACGCAACTCGCGTTGCGCCTGCGCTGCGAACGCGTCAGCATCGGCTTTTATCGGCAAGGGCGCTTGCGCATCGGCGCGATGTCGGGCAGCGCCGACATCTCCGTCCAGCAGAACATCGTGCGCGCCATCGTCGACGCGATGGAAGAAGCGATCGACCAGGGCAGCGCGATGATGCATCCGCTGCCGCCGGGCGGTTCGCCCGCGGTCACGCTCGCGCATGCGCAGTTGTCGCAGGCGAACGGCCAGCTGTCGATTCTCAGCGTGCCCATCGTCGGCCGCGACCGCACGTTCGGCGCCCTGCTGTTCGAGCGCCGCGAGGGTTTCGACGCGGCTGCCGTGGAAGGCGCGAAAGACGCGGCCACCTTCGTCGGCCCGATCCTCGAACTGAAGCACCGCATCGACCAGCCCCTCAGCGGGCGCATCGTCGACGCGGTGGCGCCGCGCCAAGGCGGCGCGACCTTGTTCAGGCTCGGCGCCTGGCAGCTCGGCGGCGCGGCGCTGGCGTTGACGCTGCTGGTGGCGGCGTTCTGGCCGGCGAGCTTTCGCATCGTCGCGCCGGCGCGCGTCGAGGGCGAAGGGCAGCGCATCATCGCCGCGCCGAGCGACGGTTTCGTGCAATCGGTGCTGTTGCGCCCCGGCGAGGCGGTGAAGGCAGGTCAGGTGCTGCTCACGCTCGACGACCGCGACCTCGCCCTCGAGCACGAAAAATTCAGCGCCGAAGCGGCCCAGCTCGACAACCTGTACCGCGAGGCATTGACCAAGGACGACGCGGCGCAAATCGTCATCGCGCGGTCCAAGCTCGAGCAAACCCAGGCCCAGCTCGACCTGGCGCGCGGCCAGCTCGAGCGCGCGCAACTGAAAGCCCCGTTCGACGGTGTGCTGCTATCGGGCGACTTGACGCAGTCGATCGGCATGCCGGTGAAGCGCGGCCAGGAGTTGATGACGGTCGCGCCCGACCGGTCGTTCCGCATCGTCGTCGAAGTTAACGAGCAAGACGTCGGCGTGCTGCGCAACGGCCAGCGCGCGCAAGTGTTGTTCGGTGCCTTCGCGCAGGAGTCGCTGTCGATGACGGTGACCCGCATCGCCCCCGTGGCGACGACACTCGACGGCCGCAATGTGTTCGAGGTCGACGGCCGCCTCCAGGGCGCGGCCGACGCGCTGCGCCCCGGACTGCGCGGCGTGGCGCGCATCGACATCGAACAGCGCACGCTCGGCTGGGTCTGGTGGCACCGCGCGAGCCAGTGGTTGCGCCGCACGCTGTGGCAGGTGTTGGGGTGACTTCAGCCAACCAGCGCGAACCTCTGCTGTCGCCCGACTGGTACCGCGTCGCCCACATGCGCCCGCGGCTGCGCGCCGGCGTGCGCATCTCGCGCCAGCGGGTGCGCGGCGAAACCTGGTACGTGTTGTCCGATCCGGTGTCGGGCCGACACCACCGCTTCAACGACGTCGCCTACGCGCTGATCGGCTCGTGCAACGGCGAGGCCACGCTCGACGACGTGTGGGCGGCCCGGGTGAGCGCCGAAGGCGACGACGCGCCGTCGCAGGCCGAGGCGATCCGCGTCTTCGCGCAAGCCTTCGGCGCGAATCTGTTCATCGGCGACATCGCGCCCGACGCCGCGGCGATCGTCAAGGCGCAGAGCCGGGTCCAGGGCAAACGCCGGCGCGCGTCGCTGAACCCGCTCGCATTTCGCGTGCCGCTGTGGAACCCGGATCGTTTCCTCTCCGGCCAGTTGCACCGCGTCGCCTGGCTGTTCAGCCGCGGCGCAGGCATCGGCATCGCGACGCTGATCCTGCTCGGCGCGCTGTTGCTGCTGCTGAACGCCGGCGCCGTGAGCCAGTTCGGGCAGCGCGAACTCGGCAGCGGCCGCATGTGGCTGATGATGTGGCTCGCCTACCCGGTGATGAAGACGCTGCACGAACTGGCGCACGCCTTTGCGGTCAAGTTCTACGGTGGCGACGTGCACGAGATCGGCGTCACGCTGCTGCTGTTGACGCCGCTGCCGTACGTCGACGCGTCGGCGTCGGTCGCCTTTGCCGACAAGCGGCAGCGCATCGCGGTGGCCGCGGCGGGCATCGTCGTCGAGGCGCTGCTCGCGAGCTTCGGTTTGGCGCTCTGGCTGCTGCTGGAACCCGGGTTGGCGAAAGACCTGGCCTTTGCCGTCGTGTTCGTCGGTGCACTGTCCACGCTCGCCGTGAACGGCAACCCGCTGCTGCGCTTCGACGGCTACCACGTGCTGTGCGACGCCGCCGAACTGCCGAACCTGGCGCAGCGCAGCAGCCAGTACTGGCACTACCTGCTGAAGCGCCGGCTGCTCGGCCTGCACCAGGTGCGCACGAGCGAGCGCGCGCGCGGCGAGCGCCCCTGGTTGATCGCCTACGCGCCGCTGTCGCTGGCGTACCGAACCGTGCTGCTCGTGCTGCTCGCGGTGTGGGTCGCCGCGTCGAGCGCCGCGCTCGGCCTGGCGGTGCTCGCGCTGGCGGCCTGGCCGGCGCTGGTCAAGCCGGCCTGGGCGTCGCTGCGCTGGGTCGCACAGTCGGGCGAACTGCGCGGCCAACGCGCGCGCGCCGTGCTCACGCTGCTGGTCGGGTTCACGCTCTTCGGTGCGCTGGGCGTCGCGCTACCGCTGCCACAGCGAACCCATGCGCCGGGAGTCGTCTGGCTGCCCGACGACGCGCTGGTGCGCCTGGCGACCGACGGTTTCGTCGAGCAATTCGTGGTCCGCGACGGCGATCTCGTCGAAGCCGGCGACCCCATCGCGCACCTGAGCAACCCGCTGCTGCAGGTGGAACTGGTGCGGGTCGCGGCGCAGTTCGAGCGCGCCCAGGTCGAGCGCGGCTCGCGCTTCGAGTTCGACGCGCAGCGTGCCGGCGCCGCCGAAGACGAACTCGCGCGCCTCGCCTCCGAGCGCGAGCGCCTGCGCCAGCGCCTGGCCGGGCTGACGGTGCGCGCGGCACTCGCCGGGCGCGTCGTCATCGACCCGCAGCGCATCGTCGCCGGGCAGTACGTCGCACAAGGCGAGCTCATCGCGCAGGTGCTGCCCGGCGGCGCACCGCTGATTCGCACGCTGATTCGCAACGTCGACATCGCGCTCGTGCGCGAGCGCCCTGGCGCCATCAGCGTGCAGCTCGCTCACGCCGGCGGCAGCGCGCTGCGCGCCGTGCTCGACAGCGCGGTGCCCAAGGCGTCGACCCAGCTGCCCACCGCGGCGCTGGGCGACGCGGCCGGCGGCAGCATCGCGCTGGACGCGAGCGATGCGAGCGGGCGCACCGCACGCGAGCCGCATTTCCAGCTCGACCTGAAACTCGATCCGAACACCGACGCGCACATCGGCGCGCGCGCGCTGATCACCTTCGATCACGGCGAGGCGAGTCTGGCGGAGCTGGCCGGCCGCTTCGTGCGCCAATCGTTTCTGCGCCACTTCGAGCGATGAGTCACGCGCCCGCCGGCATGGCGCCCGCCGCGGCAACGCCGCTCGGAACCGCAGCGCCGCTCGCTACCGCAGCGCCGCTCGGCGCGGCGAGCAGCGGCCCCGCGTGGCGCGAGTTCGCCTTCGGCGCCTACCCACAGCGCATGGTCGCCGACGACGCGCCGCCGCTCGAAGCCTGGCTGCGCGACTTGCGCAGCCGCTGCACACGCCCGGCACAAGCGCAACTGCCGCGCCGCGTGGCGCGTGCGTTCGCGGCGGCGCGCGCGCGCTTGCAGGGCGCCGACGCAGCGACGCTGGAACGCAAGATCGTCGCGGTTCGCGGCCGATTCCTGCGTCGCGGTGCGCCTGCGCAGGCGGGTGCCGATGCCAGCGCCGAGGCCACCGGCGAGGCGCTCGCGCTCGCCGGCGCGGTGCTGCAGCGCACGCTCGGCATGTCGCCCTACGACACCCAGGTGCTCGCCGCGTGGCTGATGCTGCGCGGCCGCCTCGTCGAGATGGCCACCGGCGAAGGCAAGACGCTCGCTGCCGGCCTGGCCGCCGCGGTGGCGGGCTTGAGCGGCGCGCCGGTGCACGTGCTGACGTCGAACGACTACCTGGTGCGCCGCGACCGCGACGCGCTCGCGCCCTTCTTCGCCGCGCTCGGCCTGAGCAGCGCCTGCGTCACCGGCGAGGCGACCCTCGAGCAGCGCGCGCGGGCGTGGCAGCAGCGAATCGTCTACAGCACCGCGCGCGAACTCGTGTTCGACTACCTGCGCGACCACCTCGCGCTGCGCGGCGAGCGCGATGCACGGGTGCTGCGCGCGCAATCGATCGCGTGGGAAGACGCTGCGCACCACGAGGTCGGCGCGCGCGCGCCGACCGCGGTGGCCACACCGGCATTGCCCGGGCTCTGCTTTTGCCTCGTCGACGAAGCCGACAGCATCTTGCTCGACGAAGCCGTGGTGCCGCTGATCCTGGCCGCGCCGGCGCGTGCGCTCGACGCTGCCGCCTACCGCCGCGCCTTTGATCTTGCCGGCACCCTGCAGCGCCAGCGCGATTACACGCTCGTGCCGGAGCGCCGCGCTGCGATGCTCAA
>CAVZHI010000011.1:0-242642 GCA_963775015.1 uncultured beta proteobacterium
CGCGGCGCGAGGACGTCACCATTCACGAACTCATGGCGTTCGAACTGCGCGGCCTCCCACACCAGGTACTCGGCGCTTGTCATTGCCGACTTCTTTGCGGCGTGGTCCATGGTTGGTTTGCTTCGGGTGTGCGGCTGACGCGATTGTGAATCGCTCCGCTCACAACAGCTGTTCCAGCAACCGCGCCACGTGCACCGCCTCGCGCTGCGCGCCATCGGCGATCTGGTGCCGGCAACTCGTGCCGTCGGCGACGATGATGGCGTCGGCGCGCTTGCGAACCGCGGGCAGCAGGTTGGCCTCGGCCATCTGCATCGAGACGTCGTAGTGCGCCGCTTCATAGCCGAAGCTGCCCGCCATGCCGCAGCAACTGCTCTCGATCAGCTCGGGTTTCGCGCCGGAATCAGGCGCAGCACGTCGAGCACGCTGGCCATCGCGCCAAAAGCCTTCTGATGGCAATGGCCGTGCAGGAGGATCGGCCGGTCCGCGGCTTTGAACTTCACTGCAAAGCGCCCGGCAGCGGCTTCGCGGGCGATGAATTCTTCGAAGAGCAACGCCTGCTGCGCGACGATCTGCGCGCCTTCGCCCAGGCCCATCACGAGCGCTTCGTCGCGCAGCGTGAGCAGGCACGAGGGCTCGAGGCCGACGATGGGAATGCCGGCTTGCGCAAACGGCAGCAGGGCATTGATGAGCGCGCCGGCCGTCGCCTTGGCCTCGCTGCACCATGCCTGCGGCGAGGTAGGTGCGGCCGCAGCAATGGTGGCCTCGCTCTTTGCTGACCGTGTGCAGGGTGTAGCCGGCGGCTTTGAGCACACGCGCTGCGGCCACTGCGTTCTCGGTTTCGAAAGTGCCGTTGAAGGTGTCGACGAAGAGCACGGCGGTCTTTTCGCCGCGCCGTGCCGCGTCGAGCGTTGTATCGCGGCTTGTGAAGATGGATCCCGGCGTTCGCCGGGATGACGAGTCCCGGGTTTCGGTCGTGCACGCGCCAGAAGGTGTCGCTGCGCCACTTCGGCAAGCTGCGTTTCGCTGAAAGGCCGAGCAGCTTTTCGCTCATCCACGCCGCTCCCGGCAGCGTATCGCGCAGGTTGGCCAGCCACGGCACGCGGCTCGCGAATGCCGCGTAGTCGGGCAGGTGTGCGACGAGTCGGTCCTTCAGCGTGTGACCGTGCTTCGCCTTGTAGTGGGCGAGGAACTCGATCTTCATCTTCGCCATGTCGACGCCGGTGGGGCAGTCGCGCTTGCAACCCTTGCAGCTCACGCACAAGGCAAACGTGTCGGCCATCTCCTCGCTGGTGAAAGCGTCTTCGCCGAGCTGGCCCGAGAGCGCCAGGCGCAGCGTGTTCGCGCGCCCGCGCGTCAGGTGCTGCTCGTCGCGCGTGACGCGGTAGCTCGGGCACATCGTTCCGGCGTCGAACTTGCGGCAGTGGCCGTTGTTGTTGCACATCTCGACCGCCTTGGCGAAGCCGCCGGTCGCGTCGCCTCCCGTGCCGGGCGCGCTGACCGCTTCCGTCACCGGGTTCGCCTGCACGTTCCACGCCGACCAGTCGAGCACCGGCTGGATCGCGATGCGCCGATACGGCCGCGGCGCTTCCGGCGGTGCGAAGCGCAGCAGCGCCACGTCGTCCATCTTCGGCGGGTCGATGATTCGGCCGGGGTTGAACAAGTCGATCGGGTCGAGCTGGTTCTTGATCGCGCGAAACGCGTCGTTCAGCTTCGGCCCGAACTGCCACGCGATCCACTCGCCGCGGCACAACCCGTCGCCGTGTTCGCCGCTGTACGCGCCTTTGAACTTGCGAACCAGCTCGGACGCCTCGTTCGCGATGGCGCGCATCTTCGCCGCACCGCCCTGCGGCCCGCTGACTCGCATGTCAAGAATCGGCCGCACGTGCAGCGTGCCCACTGACGCATGCGCGTACCAGGTGCCGCGCGTGCCGTGGCGCGCGAACACTTCCGTCAGCGCGTCGGTGTAGTCCGCGAGGTGTTCGAGTGGCACGGCGCAGTCTTCGATGAAGCTCACCGGCTTGCCGTCGCCCTTCAGGCTCATCATGATGTTCAGGCCGGCCTTGCGCACTTCCCACAAGCTCTTCTGTGCGGCGTCATTCGCCATCTCGACCACGCTTCCCGGCAGCCCCAGGTCGCCCATCAATTCGCCGAGTTGTTGCAGCTTGGGCAGCAGCGCCGCGCTGGACTCGCCGCAGAACTCGACGAGCAGAATCGCCTCGGGCTTGCCGATCAGCGCCGCTTCAATCGTCGGGCGAAACGCCGGGTTCGCGAGGCTCAGCTCGATCATCGTGCGGTCGACCAGCTCCACCGCGGTGGGCGTGAGCTTGACGATGTGCTGCGCCGCTTCCATCGCGGCGCGGAAGGTCGGGAAGTTGACGACGCCGAGCACCTTGGCGCGCGGCAGCTCGGCGAGTTGCAGCGTCAGGCTGCGTGTGCACGCGAGCGTGCCCTCCGAGCCGACGAGCAGGTGCGCGAGGTTCACGCTCGCGTCCGCCGTGTAGGGGCGCTCGTTCTGGTTGTGGAAGATGTCGAGGTTGTAGCCGCCGACGCGGCGCAACACCTTCGGCCACAGCGCCTCGATCTCGGCGCGGTGTTGTTCGGCCAGGCCGCGCACGAATTGCGCGATTCCCGCAGCGCGGCCCGTGAGCTGCGTAACCGGGCCGAAGTCGAGCAGCTCGCCGCTCGAGAGCCACGCGCTGGCGCCGATCACGTTGTGCACCATGTTGCCGTAAGCGATGGAGCGGCTGCCGCACGAGTTGTTGCCGGCCATGCCCCCGAGCGTGGCCTGCGCGCTCGTCGACACGTCGACCGGGAACCACAGGCCGTGGGGTTTGAGCTGCGCGTTCAGGTGGTCGAGCACGAGGCCGGGCTGCACGACGGCGCTGCGCTGCGCGACATCCACTTCGAGCACATTGCGCAGGTGTTTGCTGTAGTCGATGACGAGCGCCGCGCCGACGGTCTGGCCGCATTGGCTGGTGCCGCCGCCACGCGCGAGCACCGGAACCTTCAGCTCGCGCGCGATGTCGATCGCGGTGGCGACGTCGCGCTCCGTCTTGGGCACCAGCACGCCCACCGGCATCACCTGGTAAATCGACGCGTCGGTCGCGTAGCGGCCGCAAGACGCGGCGTCGAACAGCACCTCGCCCTGCGTGTCGCTGCGCAGGCGGCGCGCGAGCGCTTCGCAGACTTCGTTGAGCGGCTGCGTGGTCGCTGCGGCGGCGCGAGTTGGTGTGGATGTTGTCATTGGCGAGAAAGCAGAGAAGCTGTCATCCCGGCGTACGCCAGGATCCACCGCGTTGAGGCTGGCGCTGCGCGAAGAGTGGATACCGGCTTGCGCCGGTACGACAACTGTAGGGCCATGTCTCGGGAGTTGCGGGTTCGTCATACCGGCGAAAGCCGGTATCCACTGGTCGAGCGCGAATCAACTTCAACGCAGTGGGACTCCGGCTTGTGCCGGGATGACAACTGTGGGGCCATGTCTCGGGAGCTGTGGGTTCGTCATACCGGCGAAAGCCGGTATCCATTGGTCGAGCGCGAATCAACTTCAACGCAGTGGATCCCGGCTTGCGCCGGGATGACAACTGTAGGGCCATGCCAGCAGGCGGCATCGGCCGAGTACGGAAGCGCTGAGGCGGGCCTCGCTGCGTGCAAGAATAGCCGCGAACGAAGGATCCGCCATGCTCAAACTCGACTTCCACGCCGCGGGCCGGCATTTCCTGCAGATCCCCGGGCCGAGCCCGGTGCCGGACCGGATTCTGCGTGCGATGAGCCTGCCCACGATCGACCACCGCGGGCCGGAATTCGGCGCGCTGGGGCTGAAGGTGCTGTCCGGGATCCGCGAGATTTTCCAGACCCGACATCCGGTGGCGATTTACCCCGCGTCCGGCACCGGCGCTTGGGAAGCCGCGCTCGTGAATACGCTGAGCCCGGGCGACCACGTGCTGATGTACGAAACCGGCCACTTCGCCGCGCTGTGGCACAAGCTCGGCACGCGCCTCGGCCTGAACTGCGAGGTTCTCGCCTTCGCTGGCGGCGACGACGTGCTGCCCGCCGCGCCGAGCTGGCGCCGCGGCGTGCAGGCCGACATGATCGAAGCACGGTTGCGCAAAGACGCGGAGAAGAAAATCAAGGCGGTCTGCGTCGTGCACAACGAAACGTCGACCGGCGTCACGTCCGACATCGCCGCCGTGCGCCATGCGATCGACGCCGCGGGTCACCCTGCCTTGCTGCTGGTCGACACGATCTCAGGCCTGGCGTGCGCCGACTACCGCCACGACGAATGGGGCGTGGACGTGAGCATCAGCGGCTCGCAAAAGGGCTTGATGCTGCCGCCGGGAATCAGCTTCAACGCGCTCTCGCCGCGTGCGCTCGAGGCCGCGAAAACCGCGAAGCTGCCGCGCTCGTTTTTTGCGTGGGACGAGATCGTCGAGATGAACAAGGGCGGCTACTGGCCGTACACGCCGAACACGAATCTGCTTTATGGCCTGCACGAAGCGCTCGACATGATCCGCGCTGAAGGCCTGCCGAACGTGTTTGCGCGCCACCAGCGCTGGGCGGCGGGCGTGCGCGCCGCCGTCGCGGCATGGGGCTTGCCGATTCAATGCGCCGACCCGGCCGTGGCTTCGCCCGTGCTCACCGGCGTGATCATGCCCAAGGGCGTCGACGCCGACGCGGTGCGCAGCCTGATCTACGAGCGCTTCGACATGTCGCTCGGCACGGGTCTCGGCAAGATCAAGGGCCGCATGTTCCGCATCGGCCACTTGGGCGACAGCAACGACTTGACGCTCCTGGGCACACTCGCCGGTTGCGAGATGGGGCTCAAGCTCGCAGGTGTCAAACTCAGCGCAAGCGGCGTGCAGGCGGCGATGGAGCACTTTGCCAAGCCGCCTGTGGCGCACGCGGTGAAGCAGGCGGCCTGATCCGCAGCGCCGCGGCAACCCGCGGGCACCGAACGGAAGACACGGACATCATCAAGGAGATCCGCATGCAACGCAGAACCCTCATTCAAGCGGCCGGCGCCAGCATCGCCAGCCTGGGCGTGCCGCACCTGCTTGCGCAGGAGTGGCCGAACGCGCCGGTGCGCATCGTCGTCGGGTTTCCGCCGGGCGGCGGCACGGATGCGCTGGCGCGTGTCGTCGCGGCCAAGCTCGGCGAGATGTGGAAGCAGCAGGTCATCGTCGAAACGAAAGCCGGCGTGGCGGGCGTTCTCGCCGCGGAATACACGGCGCAGCAACCGGGCGACGGCGCCACGCTGATGATGGCGCACATCAACAGCCACGCATTGGCGCCGAGCCTGCAACCCAAGCTGCGCTACCACGCCGAGCGCGATTTCACGCCGATCGTGATGGTCGGCGTGACGCCGAACCTGCTCATCTGCAACACGAGCCAGCCGGCGAAGAGCGTGAAAGACATCGTCGCCTTGTGCAAGGCGCAGCCGGGCAAGATCAGCTTCGGCTCGGCGGGCCAGGGTTCGGCGCAGCATCTGACGCTGGAGATGTTCAAACTGCGCGCCGGCATCGACGCGCTGCACATCCCCTACAAGGGCAGCGGCCCGATGCTGACCGATCTGATCGGCGGCCAGATTCAGTACAGCTTCGACACCATGACGGCGGCGACGCCGCACGTGAAGGGTGGCCGCGCCTTGGCCATCGCGCAGACGCGCGCCCGGCGCGCGAAGGGCCACCCGACGGTGCCGACGATGCAGGAAGAGGGCTTCGACGGCTTTGAGGCGACCACCTGGTACGGATTGGTCGGGCCGGCGAAGTTGCCCACGTCGATTGCGCAAAAGGTCAATCGCGACGTGAACACGGTGCTCGCCATGCCCGACGTGCAGACCCAGCTCGAGACCTACGGCGCCGAAGACGGTGGCGGCAGCGCGGAGAAGTTCACCCAGTTCATTCGCGACGAGATCGCGAAGTGGGCGAAGGTCGTGAAAGACGGGAACGTCAAGGTCGACAGCTGAGTCGCTGGCGGCGACGAGGTCGAAATTCACCGATAGCGGCCCGGCCTTGCCCCGTCACCCCGGCGAAAGCCGGGGTCCACCGCTCGAGCGCGAAGCGCCGCGCTGACTCAGGCGTTCAGCTGCGCGCCGGCGCCGGCGCCGCGGGCGTTGCGGTCGGAACCACCGCGGGGGCACGAACGACGCGGGTCTTGCCACCCGTGGTGATCAGGATCACCGGCTCGCCGGCCGCAAATATCTCGCCGCCCTTGGCCTGCACCAGCGTGCGGCGCTCGCCGTTTTTCAGTTGCAAGAGGATTTCCACCGCGTCTTCCTTGGTCGCGGCGCGTTCAAAGGCATTGCCGATCACCGCACCGGCGACCGCCGCGAGCACGCCGACGATCTGCGCTTCACGCCGGTTGCCGACCGTGCTGCCCGCGATGCCGCCGACCACACCGCCTGCGGCGGCACCACCGCCCGTCTGGTTGCCGTCGACAACGACAGGGCGGACCGAGAGAACGGTTGCGTCTTGCACTTGCGACAGGCGCTGCGCGTCGCCTTTCTGGATCACGTCGGGGTTCGTCGTCGTGCACGCCGCGAGCAGCAGTGCAGCGGCGGCAATGAGGATTGATGATTTCATGAGGGTTCTCCAACTCGGGTGATTGCACCGTCGCGCGGGTCCGCGCGCGGTCGATGCGCCATGGTACGCCGCCGGCTGGAGCGCCGGATTCGCGCAGCGTGTAAAGAACCTTGTCCCCAGTCAACTCCTGCGCGCCCGGCCGCGGCGCGAAGGGTGCGCGTTCAAGCGTGCAAGCGGCTGTGCCGCGGCACGCTCGCGAGCAAAAACTCCATCTGGTCGGCGAGGATGCGCCGGCCGCGCAGGATCATGTCTTCGTGCAGGCTCGGCACGTAGGGCAGGTAGAGCAGCGACATGCGCGCTTCTTCGGGCAGGCGATTCCCTTTGCGCCCGTTGCACGGCCGGCACGCCGTGATGCAGTTCATCCAGGTGTCGCCGCCGCCGCGCGACGTGGGAACGATGTGTTCGCGCGTCAGGTCGTCCCAATGCGTCTGGCCGCCACAGTAGGCGCAGACCTGGCGATCGCGCGAAAACAGCTTCGGGTTGCTCAGCGCCGGCGTCTGGCGCCAGGCGCGGCTCGGCACCGACCCGCGCACCGCGATGATGGGGTGGACTTCAATTCGCGACTGCAAGCCGGTGCGGCGCTGCGTGCCCCCACGCAGCACGTAGTGCGCGTCGCCAAGCGTCCAGGCCACACCGTCGCTGGCGTAGATCACGGCCGCTTCCTTGGCCGAAATCCATGCCTGCGGGCGGCCGGACATGTCGAGTTGCAGAACTTCCACGATGGGCGGAGCGTAATCCATTCCTGGGGCTGCGCTCAAGACCTCGGTTCAAAGCCCTGGCGCCGCCGCCGAGTCATCGAAGTAAGGTTACGCCCCCCAGCACCGACCTGCTTCTGGGGACAAATGCCTAAAAAATGCCCCGGGTCCGCCTACCGGTTCGCCTGGAAATCTGCAAAATAGCACGATCGTTCGATTTGAGCCAGGACTGTGCGAGAACCCTCCGCCCCATTGCGCCGCCACGACCTGGCCGAAGCGCGCGCGTCGCGAGCCTTGCAAAAGGGCCAGCAGACGCGCGCCGCGATCCTCGACGCTGCGCTCGGCCTGGCGGCGCACAAGGGACTCGAAGGCTTGTCGATCGGCAGCATCGCCGAGACGATGGGAATGAGCAAGTCGGGCGTGTTCGCCCACTTCGGCTCGCGCGAGGAGTTGCAAATTGCAGTGCTGCGCGAATACCACACGCGCTTCGAAGCCGAAGTCTTCACGCCGGCGCTCGACGTGCCACGCGGCCTGCCGCGGCTGCGCGCCTTGTTCGACCGCTGGCTGCGCCGCGTCTCGGTGGAAATCGACTCGGGTTGCATCTACATCAGCGGCGCCGTCGAGTTCGACGACCGGCCCGGCCCGGTGCGCGACGCGCTCGTGGCGATGGTCCGGGCCTGGCAGCAGGCGCTGGACCGCGCGATTCGTTTGGGCATCGATTGCGGCCACCTGCGCGCCGACACCGACCCGGAGCAGGTGCTGTTCGACATCCACGGCCTGATCCTCGCGCTGCACCATGACGCGCGTTTCCTGCGCTCGCCCGGCGCCGCAGAGCGCGCGCGCTCCGGCTTCGAGCGAATCCTCGGTTACTACGCCGCGCCGGCCGACCGCACCTTGTTGACCGCGATGCCGCCCAAGGCGCGCAGGCGCAGCGCCTGACATCCGAATCGTCCTCGCACCCAAAACCTGCCACTGAAAGCGAAGAACCATGCCTGCCTACACCCCACCGCTTCGCGACATGAAATTCGTGCTGCATGAGCTGCTGAACGTCACCGACGAACTCAAGGCCTTGCCTGCGCACGCCGACGTCGACACCGCAACGATCGACGCGGTGCTCGAAGAAGCGGGCAAATTTGCCGCCGAGGTTTTGGCGCCGCTCAACGTCAGCGGCGACGCCCAGGGCTGCACGCTCGACACCGCGACGCACGAAGTGCGTGCGCCCGCCGGGTTCAGAGAGGCTTACGCCAAGTTCGTCGAAGGCGGCTGGCCGTCGCTCAGTGCGGACCCGGCGTTCGGTGGTCAGGGTCTGCCGCATGTCGTGAACCAGTGCTTTTACGAAATGCTGAACTCGGCGAACCAGGCGTGGACGATGTACCCGGGCCTGTCGCACGGCGCTTACGAGGCCTTGCGCGCGCATGGATCGGACGCACAGAAGAAGATGTACCTGCCCAAGCTCACGAGCGGGCAGTGGACCGGAACGATGTGCCTCACCGAAGCGCATTGCGGAACCGACCTCGGCCTGCTGCGCACCAAGGCCGAGCCGTTCGCCGACGGAACCTACAAGCTCACCGGCAACAAGATCTTCATCTCGGCCGGCGAGCATGACCTGGCGCAGAACATCGTGCACCTCGTGCTCGCGCGCCTGCCCGACTCGCCGCTCGGCTCAAAGGGAATATCGCTCTTCGTCGTTCCCAAATTCATGCCCAACGCCGACGGCAGCCTGGGCGCGCGCAACGCCATCTACTGCGGCGGCCTGGAACACAAGATGGGTATCCACGGCAATGCGACGGCGCAACTCGTTCTGGACGGTGCCGATTGGCACCCTGGTCGGCCAGCCGAACAAGGGCCTGGCAGCGATGTTCGTGATGATGAACGCGGCGCGCATCGGCGTGGGCATGCAGGGCCTGGGCCTGACCGAAGTTGCGTACCAGAACGCCGTCGTGTACGCCAAGGACCGGATCCAGATGCGCTCCCTGTCGGGCCCGAAAAACCCCGACAAACCCGCCGACGCGATCATCAACCACCCCGACGTGCGCAAGATGCTGCTCACGGCGCGCGCTTACGCCGAAGCCGGGCGCGCATTTGCGATGTGGACCACGCTGGCGATCGACAAGGAGCTCGGCAGCGATGACGCCGATGAACGCGCCGAGTGCGCCGACATGGTCGCGCTGCTGACGCCGATCTTCAAGGCCTTCCTCACCGACAACGCGTGGATCGCCACCTCGCATTGCATGCAGGTGTTCGGCGGCCATGGCTACATCAAGGAATGGGGCATGGAACAGTTCGTTCGCGACTCGCGCATCAACATGATTTACGAGGGCACGAACACGATACAGTCGCTCGACCTGCTCGGCCGCAAGGTGCTGGGCGACAACGGCAAGAAGCTGAAGAAGTTCGGCAAATCGTCGCCGAGTTCATCGAGGAAGAGGGCGTGAACGAGGCGATGCAGGAGTTCGTGAATCCGCTCGCCGACCTCGGCGACAAGGTGACCAAACTCACGACGGAGTTGGGGATGAAGGCATTCCAGAACGCTGACGAAGTGGGCGCCGCCGCAGTCGACTACCTGCGGATTTGCGGCCATTTGGTCTTCGCCTACTTCTGGGCGCGCATGGCCAAGGTCGCGCTCGCCAAACTGGACAGCGGCGACCCGTTCTACAAGGCCAAACTCGCCACTGCGCGCTTCTACTTCGCCAAGTTGCTGCCCGAAACTTCCGGGCTGATCCGCAGCGCGCGCGCCGGCCTCGCGCCGCTGATGGAGATGGAAGAAGCGCTGTTTTGACCTGAAACGAGGAGACGCGACAAATGCCGATGAAATTTGCCATCACCGCCAGTTGCCGCGTTTGCGCTGCACGCCGCCGCGTTCGCCCAAGCGACGCCGGTGGGGTTGTGGAAAACGATCGACGACGAAACCAAACAGGAGAAATCGCTGGTGCGAATCAGCGACGCTGCGGGCACGCTCACCGGCAAGGTGGAGAAAATCGCCGACCCGACGAAACAGGATTCGAAGTGCGATCAGTGCAGCGACGAGCGCAAAGACAAACCGGTGGTCGGCATGGTCATCATTCGCAACGCCAAACAAAGCGCAGATGACAAGGAAATCTGGGACGGAGGCGACATCCTGGATCCGAACAACGGCAAGGTCTACAAGCTGCGCCTGAAGCCACTGGAGGGCGGCAAGACGCTTCAGGTGCGCGGCTACATCGGCCCGTTTTTCCGCAATCAGACCTGGCTGCGCGTGGAGTGAACAACATGATGACGATGAATCGATTTCCGTTTCGCAAAGTCGCGGTGCTCGGCGCTGGCGTGATGGGCGCGCAGATCGCTGCGCACCTGGTGAATTGCAAGGTGCCGGTGGTGCTGTTCGATTTGCCGGCGAAGGAGGGCGGCAAGACCGCAATCGTCGCCAAGGCGGTCGAGGGATTGAAGAAGCAGAAGCCCGCGCCACTCGGAATCCCCGAAGACGCGGTCTTCATCGAGCAAGCGAACTACGAAGAACACCTCGACAAATTGCGCGACTGCGACCTCGTGATCGAAGCGATCGCCGAGCGCATGGACTGGAAGCTCGAACTCTACAAACGCATCGCGCCGGCGCTGAGCGCCCACGCGATCGTCGCGAGCAACACGTCGGGGCTGTCGATCACCAAGCTCTCGGAAGTGCTGCCTGAAGAAATCAAACCGCGCTTTTGCGGGATTCACTTCTTCAACCCGCCGCGCTACATGCAGCTCGTCGAGCTGATCGCGACGCCGACGACCGGGCCGCACATCCTCGACCAGCTCGAAGCCTTTGTCACAAGCAGCCTCGGCAAAAGCGTCGTGCGCGCGCTCGACACGCCGAACTTCATCGCGAACCGGGTCGGCATCGCCGGAATGCTCGCGACGATCAGGGAGGCTGAAACCTATGGCCTGACGTACGACGTCGTCGACGACCTGACGGGCAAGAAACTCGGCCGAGCGGGAAGCGGAACGTTCCGCACTGCCGACGTGGTGGGGTTGGACACACTGTCGCACGTCATCAAGACCTTGCAAGACAACCTGCACGCCGACCCGTTCTACCCGAGTTTCGCCACGCCGCCGGCGCTCGCGGCGCTGATCGCGCAAGGCGCGCTGGGGCAGAAAACCGGCGCGGGCTTCTACAAGAAGGTGGGCAAGGACATCCTGCGTCTGGACCCCACCAAAGGCGGCTACGTGGCCTCGGGCGGCAAGGCCGAAGCGATCGTCGAGCGCATGTTGAAGAAACCACCCGCCGAGCGCTTGAAGCTGTTGCGCGAGTCGACGAACCCGCAGGCCCAATTCCTCTGGGCGATCCTGCGCGACAGCTTCCACTATTGCGCCGTGCACCTGGCCGACATTGCACACACCGCACGCGACGTCGACCAGGCGATGCGCTGGGGCTTCGGCATGTCGCAGGGGCCGTTCGAGCTCTGGCAGCAGGCCGGCTGGACGCAGGTGGCGAACTGGGTCAAGGCCGACATCGACGCCGGCAAGGCGCTCGCCAAGGCGCCGCTGCCCGACTGGGTTTTCGAGGGCCCGGTGGCCGCGGCCCAAGCCGTCCACACCGCAGAAGGGTCGTGGAGCCCGAAGCTCGGCAAGTTCGTCGCGCAGCGATCCTTGCCCGTCTACCAGCGCCAGTTGTTCCGCGAGAACGTCACCGGCTCCGGTGTGGCCGAGCCGCTGAAGAGCGGCACCGAAGAATTCAAGAACGCCGAGATCCGCGTCTGGACGCTCGACGGCGAAGTGCTCATCGCCAGCATCACGGCCAAGCTGCATCTCATCAGCCCGGATGTGATCGAAGGTCTGCTCAAGGCGGTAGAGATCGCCGAGGCGAAGTACAAGGGGCTCGTGATCTGGTCGCCCGACGACGTGTTCTCCGCCGGCGCGAACTTGGAATCGCTGATGCCGGTGTTCATGAAGCTCGGGGCGAAGGGAATCGCTCCTGAAGAGAAGAAGCTGCAGGACGCGATGCTGCGCATTCGCTACGCAGCTGTGCCGGTGGTCTCAGCGATGCGCGGCCTCGCGCTCGGCGGTGGCTGCGAGCTGGCGGTGTACTCCGCGAAGCGCGTCGCGGCGATGGAGAGCTATGTTGGTTTCGTGGAAGTCGGCGTCGGGCCTGATTCCCGGCGGTGGTGGCTTGGCGTACGTCGCACGCCGCGCGGCAGAAATGGCAAATGCCGGAAACGCCAACGCCGACATCTTCAAGTTCGTCACCGACGGCTTCACGAGCGCGGCGATGGCCAAGGTGGGAACGAGCGCGGTCGAATCGCGCAAGCTCGGCTACCTGCTCTGGAGCGACGTGATCGTGCCGCACAAGGACGAGTTGTTGTTCGTCGCGATCGCAGCAGGCGAGAGCGATGTTCGACAGCGGCTATCGCCCGCCCGCGCGCGCGCTGATCCCCGTGGCGGGGCGCTCCGGAATCGCGACGATCAAGGTGCAGCTCGCGAACATGCGTGACGGCGGCTTCATCAGCGCGCACGACTTCCACATCTCGTCGCTGATCGCCGACGTCGTGTGCGGCGGCGAAGTCGACGCGGGTTCGCTCGTCACCGAGGAGTACCTGATGGCGCTCGAGCGCAAGCACTTCTGCGGCTTGCTCGAACACCCGAAGACGCAGGAGCGGATCATGGGAATGCTGCAGACCGGCAAGCCGGTTCGGAATTGAAGAATTCGTCATCCCGGCGAAAGCCGGGATCCACTCTGTGCGCGATGAGCGTGCGCCGACGGGCGGTGGATCCCGGCTTTCGCCGGGATGACGTCGATCGGGGAACAGAGGCTCTCGCCAAGGAACAATCATGAGCAAACAAGTTCAAGACGCCTACATCGTCGCCGCGACACGCACGCCGATCGGCAAATCGGGGCGCGGTTACTTCAAGAACACGCGCCCTGACGACCTGCTCGTCGCTGCGGTGCGCAGCGCGCTCCGGCAGGTGCCGTCGCTCGACCCGAAGGCGATCGAAGACGCAATCGTCGGTTGCTCGTTCCCGGAAGCCGAGCAGGGCGCGAACATGGCGCGCGTCGCGATGGTGCTCGCCGGCCTGCCGCATTCGGTGGGCGGCGTCACGGTCAACCGGTTCTGCGCGTCCGGGCTTGACGGCGGTGCAGATGGCCGCGGACCGGATCCGCATCGGCGAGGCCGACGTCATGATCGCCGGCGGCGCCGAATCGATGAGCATGGTGCCCATGGGCGGCAACAAGCCATCGTTCAACCTGAACGTCTTCGCCCAGGATGAAAACGTCGGCATCGCCTACGGCATGGGCCTGACTGCGGAAAAGGTCGCGACGCAGTGGAAGGTGTCGCGCGAGGCGCAGGACGCTTTTGCGCTCGCTTCGCATCAGAAGGCGCTGAAAGCGTTTGCCGCGGGTGATTTCACTGCGGAGATGACGCCGATCGAGATCGTCGAGCGCTTCCCGAATCTGGCCACGGGCGAGGTGACCACAAAAACGCGCACCGTGAATCTCGACGAAGGCGCGCGCCCCGACACGTCGCTCGAAGGCTTGGCCAAGCTCAAGCCCGTGTTCGCCGCGAAGGGCTCGGTGACCGCGGGCAACAGTTCGCAGACGAGCGACGGCGCCGGCGCGCTGATCCTCGCTTCGGAGAAAGCGATCAAACAGTTCGACCTGAAACCGCTCGCGCGCTTCGTCAGCTTCGCGGTGCGCGGTGTGCCGCCGGAGATCATGGGAATCGGCCCGATCGAGGCGATTCCTGTGGCGCTGCGCCACGCCGGGTTGAAGTTGGACGACATCGGTTGGATCGAACTCAACGAGGCGTTTGCCGCGCAGGCGCTCGCGGTCATCAGCACCGTCGGCCTGGACCCGGGCAAGGTGAACCCGATGGGCGGCGCGATTGCGCTCGGTCATCCGCTCGGCGCGACCGGAGCGATCCGTTCAGCAACCGTCATTCACGCATTGCACCGCCACAACCTGAAATACGGCATGGTGACGATGTGCGTCGGCATGGGCCAGGGTGCGGCAGGGATCTTCGAACGCGTCTGACCTGAAACCGAACAATCAAGGAGACACGCCATGAGCATCAAGTGCGCCACCCTGAAAGGCGTGGCGACGATCGAGATCGCACGCCCGGAGAAGAAGAACGCGCTCACCGGCGCGATGTACCAGGCGATGGCCGACGCGCTGCTCGCCGCGCAGGCGGACGCCGCGGTTCGCGCCGTGCTCATCGTCGGCCAGCCCGGCATCTTCACGTCGGGCAACGACGTCGAGGACTTTCTGAATCGCGGCGCGAGCACCACCGTCGAAGAGTCGCCGGCGCTCAAGTTCATGAAGGCGCTGATCGAAATCGACAAACCCGTCGTCGCTGCGGTCACCGGCGCGGCAATCGGCATCGGCACGACGCTGCTGTTGCATTGCGACCTGGTCTACGTGTCCGACGAGGCGCGCCTGGCGCTGCCTTTCGTCGGCCTGGGCCTCGTTCCCGAGTTCGGCTCGAGCCTGATCCTGCCGCGATTGATGGGCCACGCGAGGGCGGCGGAGAAGTTGCTGCTCGGCGATCCGTTCACGGGTGCCGACGCCGTGGATGCGGGAATCGCGAACGCGGTGTTGCCGGCGAGCGAGGTCGCTCCGCACGCGCGGCGTATCGCCGAACGCTTCAATGGATTGCCCCCGGGCGCAGTGCGCGAGACGAAAAAACTTCTGCGGCGCACCGGCACCGACGAAGTGCTCGCGGCGATCGCGCGCGAGAGCCAGGTCTTCGCGGCGCGCCTGCGCAGCCCCGAGGCGAAGGAAGCTTTTCAGGCGTTTCTGGAAAAGCGCAAACCCGACTTCTCGCGCTTCGGCTGAGCTTGCGGCGGGCGCCGTAGAATCGATCCGGAAGGCTCAGGGCAGCGGCAGCTCGCGCGGCTGGCCGTTGGCATCGATCGCGACGTAGGTCACGTTCGCTTCGGTGACTTTCACGACCTGCAGATTCGCCGGATTGCGCTCGGCGTAGACCTCGACGTGCACCGTCACCGAGGTGCGGCCGATGTGTTCGACCTTGGCGTAGAAGCTCAGCAGGTCGCCGATCGACACCGGTTGCTTGAAGATGAACTGGTTCACCGCGACGGTGACGATTCGGCCTTTCGCGATTCGCGCCGGCAGCACCGCACCCGCCAGGTCGACCTGCGCCATGATCCAGCCGCCGAAAATGTCGCCGTTGCTGTTCGAGTCGGCGGGCATCGGCATGACGCGCAATACGAGCTGCCGATCGCCGGGCAACTGCAGGGGCGACAATTGATTCGCCGTGCCCGCGTCGGCGGGCCTTGAAGTCTCGGGCATTTGGCTGCACCTGCGGAATGGCTGGACCGCATTCTCAACCATCCCCTCGCCATCACCCACCCCACCCATGCGTCGCCACAGCGCCACTTTGCCCATTGAGACCGCTCCGGTTCAGGCGCCGAAACCACGCTCCGACTGGGGCACGCTGAAGCGCCTCGGGCCCTACATCTGGCAGTGGCGCTGGCGCGTGCTGATCGCGCTCGGATTTCTCGTCGGCGCCAAGCTCGCCAACGTCGGCGTGCCGCTGGTGCTGAAGGAGCTCGTCGACGCGCTCGACCTGAAGCCGGGCGACCCGCGCGCCGTGCTCGCCGTGCCGGTGGCGCTGCTGCTCGCGTACGGCGCATTGCGCGTCGGCGTGACGCTCTTCACCGAGATGCGCGAGTTCCTGTTCTACCCCGTCGCGGCGCGCATCGCACGGCGCGTCTCGCTCGAGACCTTCGACCATCTGCTCTCGCTCAGCCTGCGCTTTCATCTGGAACGCCAGACCGGCGGCGTGTCGCGCGACATCGAGCGCGGCTCGCGCGCGATCCACTCGCTGCTCAACTACACGATCTACAACATCCTGCCCACGCTGGTCGAGATGGCGCTCGTGATTTCGCTGCTCTCGGCCAAGTTCGACGGTTGGTTCGCCGTCATCACGCTCGGCGCGCTGCTCGCCTACATCGCATTCACCGTCACCGTCACCGAATGGCGCACGCATTTCCGGCGCGCCATGAACGAGCAGGACAGCAAGGCGAATACGAAGGCGGTCGACGCGCTCATCAACTACGAGACCGTCAAGTACTTCGGCAACGAGGCGTTCGAGCAGACACGCTACGACGAGAACCTGAAGCGCCTGGAGAGCGCGTCGATCAAGTCGCAGACTTCGCTGTCGTTCCTGAATCTCGGGCAAAGCAGCATCATTTCGGTGGCGGTGGTGCTGCTCGTCTGGCGCGCGACGCTCGGCGTCGTCGAGGGAACGATGAGCCTGGGCGATCTGGTGCTCGTGAACGCGCTCATGATTCAGCTCTACATCCCGCTCAATTTCCTCGGCGTTCTGTACCGCGAAATCAAGCAGTCGATGATCGACATGGAAAAGATGTTCGCTCTGCTCGGCCAGCACCGCGAGATTGCCGATGCGCCAGGTGCGACGCCGCTCGTGAACCGCGGCGGTGCGGTGCGTTTCGAGAACGTTCGCTTCGGCTACGACGCCGATCGCGTGATCCTGCACGACGTGTGCTTCGAAGTTGCCGCGGGCCAGACGCTCGCCATCGTCGGCCCCTCGGGCTCGGGCAAGAGCACGCTGGCACGGCTCATGTTCCGCTTCTACGACGTGAACGCCGGGCGAATCGTCATCGACGGCCAGGAAATCCGCAGCGTCACGCAAAAGAGCCTGCGCGCGGCTCTCGGCATCGTGCCGCAGGACACGGTGCTCTTCAACGACACCGTGCAGTACAACATCGGCTACGGTGAAACGGCGGCAAGCCGCGAGCAAATCGAGGCCGCGGCGAAGGCGGCGCACATCCACGACTTCATTGTCTCGACGCCAAAGGGCTACGACACGATGGTTGGCGAGCGTGGCCTCAAGCTCTCGGGCGGCGAGAAGCAGCGTGTCGCGATCGCGCGCACGCTGCTGAAGAACCCGCCGATCCTGATCTTCGACGAGGCGACGTCGGCGCTGGACTCGGCGAACGAACGCGCGATCCAGGCCGAGCTGCAAAGCGCGGCGCGCAACAAGACGGCGCTCGTCATCGCGCACCGGCTGTCGACGGTCGTCGACGCGGACCAGATCCTGGTGATGGAGAGCGGCCGCATCGTCGAGCGCGGCACGCACGCCGAGCTGCTCGCGCTGGACCAGCGCTACGCCGAGATGTGGCGCTTGCAGCAATCGGGCGAAGACGATTCGCCGCAAGGCGAGGCGTTGCTGGCGACCGTTTCGCCTTAGACTGACGAAGAATTCACCGGCCCGGATCTGGAGACTGCCATGGCACGTCATGCGAGCGGCGTGGAACACCTGGACGAAGCGCGCGCGTTGATGGAGCGCGCCAAAACCGCCGACGAACTGCGCACCGCGCAGGCTGTGTTGTTGCCGCTGATTCTCGGGCTCAGCCTGGAGCAGACGGCGCTCGCGATCGGCCGCTCGACGAGCGCGGCTTGTGCGATGCGCATGCGGTTTTGTCGCATTGCCGAAGGTGCGATCGAGGCGCCGCGCAGCAAAACCGAGCTGCGCAACCGCGCCCACGCGACGCTGGAACAGGAGCAGCGCCTGCTCGGCAGCGTCTGCGGCCGTTCGCGCCAGGCCGGAGCGACACTTGTGCCGCGCTTGCGCGAAGCGATGCAGGCGCAGTACGGGAAGGAGGTTGCGCTGTCCAGCGTCTACCGTCTCTTGCAACGCCACGGCTGGCGCCGCGTCGCTTCGGAAGCGAACGCGGCGACGCTGCCCGCGGGATCGAAAGAGCGCAGGGCCAAGCCGCGCGCCCATTGGGAGAAGGACTGAGGTTGAGAGTATTTCGATCGTGCCCGCTCAGGCGCAGGAAATTCGTCATCCGGCGTACGCCGGGATCCACTGGGAGGATCCGAGAAACAATGCGCCGAACCGTGCGGCTCCAACGAGTGGATACCGGCGTTCGCCGGTATGACGAGGGGTCGCTTAACCAGGGGGCTGGGTGCGAGAATGACCGCATGGTCTTGACGATCACTCGCCCGGACGACTGGCACCTGCACCTGCGCGACGGCGCGGCGCTCGCTGCTGTCGTGCCGCACAGCGCGCGCCAGTTCGCACGCGCCGTGATCATGCCCAACCTCAAGCCGCCGGTGACGACGACAGCGATGGCGCTCGCCTATCGAGAGCGGATCTTGCGCGCGCTGCCTTCGGGCTCGACGTTTCAGCCCCTGATGACGCTCTACCTCACTGAGCGCCTGAGCCCCGACGAAGTGCGCCGCGCGCGCGACGCCGGAATCGTCGCCGTGAAGCTCTACCCGGCGGGGGCGACGACGAACAGCGATGCAGGCGTGACAGACCTGCGCAAAACCTATGCGACGCTCGAAGCGATGCAGCGCGCAGGGCTGCTGCTGCTCGTGCACGGCGAAGTCACCGACCCCGAGGTCGACATCTTCGACCGCGAGAAGGTCTTCATTGACAGACATCTCACGGCGCTGCGGCGCGACTTCCCCGAACTGAAATTCGTCGTCGAGCACATCACGACACGCGACGCAGCACAGTACGTCGCGCAGGCCGGCGGATACACCGCGGCGACGATCACGGCGCACCACCTGCTCTACAACCGCAACGCAATCTTCGTCGGCGCGGGCGGCGCGGCAGCGCTGCGCCCGCACCTCTACTGCCTGCCGGTGCTGAAGCGCGAAGAGCATCGGCGCGCGCTGGTTGAGGCCGCGACGTCGGGCAGTCCGAAGTTCTTTCTCGGTACCGACAGCGCGCCGCACGCTGCGCACTTGAAGGAACACGCCGCCGCTTGCGCCGGTTGCTACACGGCGCTGAGCGCGATCGAGCTCTACGCCGAAGCGTTCGACGCCGCAGGCGCGCTGAACCGCCTGGAGGGCTTCGCGAGCCATCACGGCGCCGATTTTTACGGCTTGCCGCGCAACACGGCGCAGCTCACGCTGCGCCGCGAAACCTGGACTGTTCCCGAAACGCTGCCGTTCGGCGACACGACGCTCAAGCCGCTGCGCGGTGGCGAGGCGTTGAACTGGAGACTCGAATCATGAACGAACGCAAACCGCGCGTCGCGCTGCTCATCGACGCCGACAATTCGCCGGCGAAGAAGATCGACCTGATCCTGAACGAACTGTCGACGTTCGGCGAGACGAGCATCCGCCGCGCCTACGGCAACTGGAAGAAGGCCGAGCTGAAGGGCTGGGAAGAAGTGTTGCACGAACACGCGATCCGGCCGATGCAGCAGTTCGACTACAGCAAGGGCAAGAACGCGAGCGACATGGCGATGGTGATCGACGCGCTCGCGCTCCTGTACAACGACCGGCCCGACGCGTTCGGCATCGTCTCCTCCGACGCCGATTTCACGCCGCTCGTGATGCACCTGCGCGAAAAAGGCGCCGCGGTGTACGGTTTCGGCGGGCAGAAGACGCCCGAGCCGTTTGTCAACGCGTGTTCGCGCTTTCTGTTCCTCGACAAGCTCGGCGCCGCGGCTGCGGTGGGTGCCGTCGACGACGACAGCGACGACGAGGCTCCCTCCGCACCGCTGCGAGTTCCGGCGACCCAGCTCAAACGCGACGCCAAGCTCGTCGCCTTGCTGCGCAACGCGGTGCAGGCGGCGGCCGACGACGACGGCTGGGCGCGCGTCGGCGCGGTCGGTCAGCAGATCGCGAACCAGGCGTCGTTCGACCCGCGCAACTTCGGCTACGCCACGTTGAGCAAGTTGCTCAAGGCGAGCCAGTTGTTCGAGTGGGCGAACGAAGGCAAGTCCGACGTCGCGGTGCGCGACAAGCGCGCCGCCAAACCTTCGCGGGGTTGACGCGCAGTTGTTGTTGGCGAGCGTTGATTGGCGGCAACCGTGGTACGCCCCGTACCGCGAGATCGGTGCGGCGCTCGCCCGGCGCATCGGCGCCGGTGCCAGCGTCGCGCAAGCGCTGAATGAATTCCGCGGCACCCATGCGCCGCGCTTCGTCGCGCCCGAGGAGCAGGGCGACGAGCCCTACGAAACCTTCGTCGCACGCACCGACTCGGTTCCGACGCGCGACAACCTGCACGACTTCTTCAATGGGCTCGTCTGGCTGCGCTACCCGGCGCTGAAGCGGCGCATCAACCTCGTGCACGCACGCGAAATCAGCGCGCACGGCGTCACGGCGACACGCGGTGCGGTTCGAGACCGGCTCACCTTGTTCGACGAGAACGGCGCGCTGCTCGATGCGCCGGCCGAGCTGGCGCAGCTCCTGAAACGGCGCGACTGGCAGCGGCTCTTCCTCGACAGGCGCGAACTCTGGACCGGCGCGACGCTCACGATCGTCGGCCACGCGCTGCTCGAGAAGTTGCTGCACCCGCGCAAGGCGCTCACGGCGCATGTGTGGCTGGAAGGCGCCGACTCGGGCGTGAACGGAGTCGACCCGGTGACGCCGCCGTTCGCGCCGCTGCCCGTGCTCGGTGTTCCCGGTTGGTCGCCGGGCAACGAAGCGCCGGGCTTTTACGCCGATGCGGCGGTCTTCAGGCCGGCAAGAAACCTTCAGTCGACAGATAACGCTCGCCTGTGTCGTAGTTGAAGCCGAGCACGGTCGCGCCGGCGCCAAGGTCGGGCAGTTTCTGCGCGATCGCCGCGAGCGTCGCGCCCGAGGAGATCCCCACCAGCAGCCCCTCCTCGCGCGCGCAGCGCCGCGCCATTTCGCGCGCCGCTTCGGCCTCGACCTGGATCACGCCATCGAGCCACTGGGTGTGCAAATTCTTCGGAATGAAGCCTGCGCCGATGCCTTGAATCGGGTGCGGCGAAGGCTGGCCGCCGCTGATGACGGGCGACGCGCTCGGCTCGACGGCAAACACCTTGAGCTTCGGCCACTTCGCCTTCAGTACCTGGGCGCAACCGGTGATGTGGCCGCCCGTTCCCACGCCGGTGATGAGCGCGTCCAGGCCCTTCGGAAAGTCGGCGGCGATTTCCATCGCCGTGGTGCGCACATGCACGTCGATGTTCGCGGCGTTCTCGAACTGCTGCGGCATCCATCCGCCGGGTGTCGCGGCAACCAGTTCCTGGGCGCGCGCGATCGAGCCTTTCATGCCCTTCTCGCGCGGCGTGAGTTCGAAGGTCGCGCCGTAGGCGAGCATGAGGCGGCGCCGCTCGATGCTCATGCTGTCGGGCATGACGAGAATCAATTTGTAGCCCTTCACGGCGGCGACCATCGCCAGGCCGATCCCGGTGTTGCCCGATGTCGGCTCGATGATGGTTCCGTCGGATTTGAGCGCACCGCTGCGTTCGGCTTCTTCGACCATGGCCAGCGCAATCCGGTCCTTGATCGACCCGCCCGGGTTGGCGCGTTCCGACTTGATCCAGACCTGCGCCTTGCCAAACAAGCGGTTCATTCGGATGTGCGGCGTATTGCCGATGCTTTGCAGGACGTTTTCGAACTTCATGGTTGCTCCTCGTGGCGTGGGGTTCCGAATCATGCCGCAATGTGGCGGTTCGCGGCTCGCCGTGCGGGCGCCACGCGCTCGTCGCGCCAGGTCTTCTTGCTCTGCGCCCGGGCACCAGTCAGAACGACGCGATCAGGCGCGGCAACCACAACGACAGGCTCGGAATATAGGTGACGAGCAGCACGACGACGAAGGTGGCAGCCATCAATGGCCAGAGGTGGCGCGTGATCTCGCCGATCGACGCCCCCGACAAACGCGCCGCGACGAACAGCGTGCCGCCCACCGGCGGCGTGTAGAGCGCAATCGCCAGATTCGCCGTCATCACGACGCCGATGTGCACCATGTCCATGCCGAACGTCTTGGCCAGCGGCAGGAACAGCGGCGCCGAGAGCAGCAGCGCCGGCAGCGGCTCGATGAAGATGCCCAGCAGCAGCAGGCAGACGTTGAACAGGAGCAGGAACATCCACGGCTCGGTGGCGACGAGCTTGACCCATTCGGCCATTTGCGTCGCGACCTGTTCCACCGTGATGAGCCACGCCATCGCGCCGGTGGCGCCGATCACGAGCATGACGGTGGCGCTCATCACGAACGCGTTCAGCAGCAGCTGCGGAATGTCGCGCCAGGTCAGGTCCTTGTACAGCAGCAGCGAGACCGCCAGCCCGTAGACCACCGCCACCGCGGCCGATTCGCTGGGCGTGAACAGGCCGCTCCAGATGCCGCCGATGATGATGACGGGCATCAGCAGCGCCGGGCCGGCGTCTTGGGTCGCGGCCCAGATCTCGGCCGCCGATGCGCGCGCGTCGCCGTTGTCGCAGCCGGTCTTTCGGCCATGCCACATGCACACCGCGATCAGCGCGAGGGCCGAGGCGATCGCCGGCACGAGCCCGGCCATCGACAGCGTGCGCATCGACACGCCGGAGACGAAGGCGTAGACGAGGAACGGGATCGACAGCGGCATCAGCAGCGCCAGCGTGCCCGCGACGGCGAGCAGCGCGGCCGCAAAGCCGCGCGAGTAGCCGCGCTGGATCATCGCCGGAATGATGAGCGAGCCGATCGCCGCAGTGTCGGCAATCGCCGAACCCGACACGCCGCCGAACAGCATGCAACTCACCACCGTCACGACTCCCAGGCCGCCCGGCAGCCAGCCGAACAGCACGCGCGCGAAGGCGACGATGCGCCGGCCGACGCCGCCGCGCGCGAGCAACTCGCCGGCGAAGATGAAGAGCGGCACGGCGAGCAGGATGAAGGGCTCGACGCCGCCGATGAAGGTGAGGAAGATCGTCTCGAGCGGGTGCGTCAGGCCCAGCCCCCAGATCACGCCCACCGTGGTGGCGAGCAGCGCGTAGAGCAGCGGCACGCCCGCCAGTGCGATGGCGAAGAAAACGCCGAACAGCAGCAAGGCGAGCATTCAGGGCGCCGGCGGGTAACGCTGCTCGCGCGGCACGCCGCGCAAGGTCTGCCACAGGTCGAAGGCGACGAATACGCTGGCCAGCGTGCAGCCCACCGCCATGCCCATGTACTGAAACGCCATCGGCCACTCGAGCACGGTGAGCTGGTTGCCCCAGTTCGCCTGCACGAGCAACCAGCCGAAGCGGGTGAGCACGAGCAGGATGGCCAGGCTCAACAGCAGGATCGCCGCATCGGCGCGCTGCCGCGCCGACGGCGAGAGCTTGTCGACGAACTCGTTGATGCTCATGTGCAACCCGCGCTGGGTCGCACACGCGCCGCCGAGGAAGGTCACCCACACCATCAGCAGCTCGCCGAGTTCGGTGACCCAGGCCAGGTCCCGATGGATCAGGTGCAGGCTGACGTTGAAGAAGACGAGCGCCGCCATGCCGGCGCCGATGACGATCACCGCCCAGTCGACCACGCGACCCAGGAACCGGATCGGCAGCGGCCCCGGCGCGCTGGGTGCGAGCAGCGGCGTCATGGACCGGTGGCGCCTACTTCGCGACCTTGCGCACCGCTTCGGCGTCCTTCAGGAACGCATCGACGTCGGCGCCGTACTTCTCGCGTGCTTTCGCGTAGACCGGTTGCACCGCGCTGCGAAACGCGGCCAGGTTCGGCTTGGCATTGATCTTCGCGCCCTTGGACGCCATTTCCTTGAGCTGGTTGTCGTCGTTGCCGGCGATCATGTCGCGGCTGAATTTGGCGGCAATCTGGGCCGCTTCGGTCACCGCCTTCTGGTCCGCCGGCGCGAGCTTGGCCCAGGTCTTCTCGCTGATGG
The DNA here is from genome assembly GCA_963775015.1 of uncultured beta proteobacterium. Classification (GTDB taxonomy): domain Bacteria; phylum Pseudomonadota; class Gammaproteobacteria; order Burkholderiales; family Burkholderiaceae_C; genus JAEMQF01. The sequence goes on from CAVZHI010000011.1 coordinate 23,834, forward strand.
CAAGCGGGATCGGGCTGTACACGTGATTCGTCAGCGTGACGTTGGGCGCCACCTCGTAGAACTTGTTCGAATAGATCGTATCGACCGGGTTTTCCTGGCCGCTCACCGCGCCCTGCTGGATCGCGAGGTAGACCTCGGGAAGCGGCATGATCTGGATGTTGAAACCCATCGCTTCGAGCGTCCAGCGCATCATCTCGTTCGGGAAGGTGCGCAGCTTCTTGCCCTTCGCGTCGTCGGGCGAATTGAGCGGGTCCTTCGTCGTCATGCTGCGAAACCCCGCTTCCCAGGTGGCGAGAAAGCGAAACCCCTTCGCCGGCGCCTTGTCGAACTGCTCCTTGAGCCACTTCGATTCGTCGTACAGCTTCCAGCCCTGCGCATAGTTCTCGACGAGATAAGGCAGCGCGGTCAGGTTCAGCGTGGGCACGTGCGGCGCGTACGAGCCGGTGCCCGAGACGGTGAAGTCGATGCCTCCGAGCGCCAACTGCTCGATGTTCTTCGGGTCGTTGCCGAGCTGGCTGCAGCAGAACACCTGCACCTTGTAGCGCCCGGCCGTCAGCTCTTCGACCTTGCGTGCGAACAGCGCGGCAGACGCCTGGCGCGCACCGGCCTGCTGGTCGGTGTGGCTGAACTTGAGCACGGTCTGCGCGGTGGCGGGCAGCGGCGTGGTGAAGACAACGGCGAGTGCCGCCGCGGCCAGCGGGGTGAGTGCGTGACGTTGCATGAGAATGCCCTTCAAGCGGGTGAATGAGGGTCGAAGTGCGCCATCAGCACCCGTTGGCCGCTGGCGTGGGAGTGATAGACCGCCGCCTGCACGTGCAGGTTGACGAGGTAGTCGCGCGCGCCGTTCTGCAGCGGTGCGCCATCGCGCAAGTGCGCCAATACATGCGCCTGCAGCGCCGTGCACGCGCCGCCGAAAGCTCCCGCGTCGCTGCCCGGGTAAGCGTGTTCGGCCTCGGCACCGTGGTGCGGCTTCCACCACAGGCGCGCCTCGCCGTCCAGGCGCAACACGCCGCGTTCGCCCTCGAGCCACATCTCGCCCATCGTGCGGCGCGGGTTCTCGGCCACGTGGTCGTTGAGGCGGTTGCCGTCGAACAAGCCGGTACGGTCGTCGCCGAACTCGAAGATGATCATGCCCGCGTCTTCCCCGGCGATCGCCGGGTTCAGGCGGCGCAGCCGCGCCGTCACCGCGACCACCTCGCCCAGCAGGCAGCGGAAGGTGTCGATGAAGTGCACCGCGGTTTCGCGCACGAGGAGCTGCGTCATGGTCTGGAAATAGGGCTGGCGGTCGAGGTAGGCACGCGCCCCCTGGCCGTCGCCGGGGCGCAGGCGAAACGTGATGCCGTGCAGCCGGCCGAAGAACCCTGCGTCGACGAGGCGTCGGCATTCGCGAAACCACGGCGTGAAGCGGAAGTTCTCGTGCACCACCAGCGGCGTGCGCTGCGCTTCCGCGAACGCGGTCAGCGCTTCCGCCTGCGCGAGATCGGTGCCGAATGGCTTTTGGCAAATCGTCGGGATGCGGCGCTCGAGCGCCGCGCGCACCACGCCCGCTTGCGCCGCCGGCGGCAGCACCACGTCGACGAGCGTGGGCCGGAGCGCGTCGAACATCGCGTCGCCGTTCACGCCGCTGTGGGGCACGCCAAAGCGCGCCGCCAGCGCCTGGGCGCGCGCGGCGTCGATGTCGCACAGGCCCAGCACCGGCACGCCCGCATCGCGCCAGCCTTCGAGCTGGAACTGCGCGAAATAGCCCGCGCCGACCATCACGATGCGCTGCGGCGTCATGGCGAAGCCAGCCGTTCGATCACGGCGTGCGTGATGTCGGCGGTGGAGCTGCGCCCACCGAACTCGCGCGGGCGCACGGCGCCGCTTTCGAACGCCGCCTGCACGGCGCGCTCGATGGCCCGAGCGCCGTCGGCGAGCGCCGCGTCGGCGTGGCGGTCGGCGAGCCAGTCGAGCATCATCGCCACCGACAGCAGCATCGCGGTCGGGTTGGCGATGCCCAGGCCGGCGATATCGGGCGCGGTGCCATGCGCGGGCTGGAACAGCGCATGCTGGTCGCCGATGTCGGCCGACGGCGCCATGCCCATGCCGCCGGCGAGTGCGGCGATCAGGTCGGACAGGATGTCGCCGAACATGTTCTCGGTGACGAGCACGTCGTAGGCCCAGGGCTTCATCACGAGGTTGAGCGCCATCGCGTCGACGTAGGCGTGGGCGATGGCCACGTCCGGGAAGGCTGCGGCGCGCTCGTTGAACACCTGGCGCCAGAACGCCATCGACGCAAACACGTTCGCCTTGTCGACGTTGGTCACGTGGCCAGGCCGGCCACGCGCCTTGCGCTGGCGCGCCAGCCGCAGCGCGAAGTCGCACACGCGCGCGGTGCCGGCGCGCGTGATCTTCATCGTGTCGTACACCGCGTCGGCTTCGACCCGGCCACGGCCGCGCGCGTAGAACAGGCCTTCGGTGCTCTCGCGCACAAGCACGAGGTCGATGTCGGCGGCGCGCGCGTCGGCCAGCGGCACCGGCAGGCCGGGAAAGGTGCGGATCGGCCGCACGCCGGCGTACAGGTCGAGTGCGAAACGCAGGTCGAGCTGCGGAATGATTTCAGTGCCGTCGGACCCGCGCACATGCGGCAGGCCCATCGCGCCGAACAAGATCGCGTCCGCACGGCGGCAGGCGGCCAAGGTGGGCTCGGGCAAGGCGACGCCGCTGTCCAAGTAATGCTGCGCGCCGGCGGGGTGCGTGACGGCCTCGAAACGGCGCCCGATGCGCCCCTGCAGCGCACGCAGCAACTCGAGCGCGGCGGCCATCACTTCGCGCCCGATGCCGTCTCCGGGCAACACGGCGATCGAATAGCTGGTGGAGTTCATGGGCGTTTCCTCTCACATCTGCGCCAGCTTGAAGTGCTCGAAGATCGCCAACAACTCGCGATTCGCGCGCTGGCGGTGCGCGCGCGTGACGCGGGCCGCGCCTTCGGCGTCGCCGGCGCGCAGGCGTTCCACCATCTGCATGTGTTCCACCGTCGAATTGACCGGCTTGGGGCGCAGGCGCAGCGTGAACAGGCGCGCGCGGTGCGCCCGGTCCCAGTAGTTCAGCACCGTCGCCTGGAGCTGCCGGTTGCCGGCGAGCTCGAGCAGTTGGGCGTGGAAACTCTCGTCGGCCTTCGCCCACGCCTCCAGGTCGTCGGCCTTGAGCGCTCTTGTCATCGCCTTCGTCGCGTCGACCAGCGGCTTGAGTTGTGCATCGCTGGGTTTGCGCCGCGCCAGCAGTTCGGCGGCCATGCATTCGAGCGCGGTCAGGATGTCGTAGATCTCGCGCATGTCGGTCGGCGACACCGGCAGCACGCGCATGCCGTGGCGCGGAATGACTTCGATCAGGCCCTCGGCGTGGAGCCGGCTCAGGGCTTCGTGCACCGGCGTGCGGCTCATGCCGAGGGCGAGCGCCACCTCCTGCTCGAGCGCGCGGTGACCGGGCGGCCAAACGTTGTCGAGGATGCGGCGGCGGATCTGGTCGTAGGCCACGTCGACCATCGACGCGGGTGCGGCGTTCGGCTGCGACTTCATGTCAGCGTCCAATGGGTCGGCGCCACGCCAGCCACGGGCAGCGGCAGCGTGACGAGGCGGTCGCCGAGCAGGCAGCCGAGCACGGCGGTGCGGCGGTCCGGCCCGGCAAAGGCAATGCTCGAGATGTTGCGCAACACCTGACTGCGGATGCTGTCCAGGTGGGCGCGCCCCATCTCCGCGCCATCGAACGCGGCCTCGACCCAGCGCAAATGCTCTGGGTCGGCGTCCTCGAGCCAGAGCGTCTGCCCGCCGTCGGGTGCGACGCGGATCAGCCGGTTGCTGACGATGCTCACGACCCAAGCGTGGCCGGCTTCGTCGAACGCCAGGCCGTCGGGAAACGTGCCGGGGCCGAATTCGGTGACCGTCTCGCGCGCGCCGAGCGAACCATCGGCGCGCAGCCGGAACCGTGACAGGCGGCGCGCGAAGGTCTCGTTGACGTACAGCCATTCGCCGCTCGGGTGCAAGGCCACTTCGTTGGTGTAGCCCAGGCCGTCGGCCGCCACCACCGCCCGACCATCGGGGCGCACGCAGACGATGAAGCCGTCGTTGCAGGTGCGCCGATATGCGAGTGCGCGAGGCGAGAGGCGCGTGCTGACGGTGACCCAGGTGCGCCCGGACGCGTCAGGCAAGACGAAGTTGGTCGGTGGCAGCGCCACGCCCGCCACCTGCATCAGCCAGGGCTCGACCGCGCCGCTGCGCGTCAGCCGGTAGACGCCGCCTCGGTCGGCGCCCAGATGGGCCACCAGGAAGCTGCCGTCGGCGAGCAGCGCGATACCGTTCGGGCGCAGCTCGCCCCCGTCGGGCAATGCGCCGGCATAGAGCTGCTGCGTGCCATCGGGCAGGCGGTGGGCGACGCCACCTCGCCAGTCGGCGCTGAACAGGTCGCCACGCGCGGTGGCGAGCACGCACTCGGGCCGCACCAGGCCGTTGCCGACGTGGCCCAGCGCCTGCAGCCGGTGCGCGGCGTCCGTCTCGGGTTCAGTCATTGGGTCTGGCGAATTCATTAATGTATACGTTAGCGTACTCGACGATGCATCAGTATTCGGGTGAACCCGAATCGCCGGCGAACCCGGTCAGGCCGCCGGACCCTCCGCTCCCGAAGCGCATGGGACAATCGCCCTCGTGAAGCAAGCCAGACCGCCGCTGGTGCAAGGCTCGAAAGGGCGCACTGGAGGAAGGTCCGGACTGCACAGGGCGGCGTAGCAGCTAACGGCTGTCCACCGTGAGGTGAGGATCAGAGCAACAGAGACGAGTCAGTCGGAGGGGGTAACCCTGAAGATTGGGTGAAACGGGCAATCTCTACGCGCAGCAACACCAAATAGGCCGGCATTGAGGCGGCCCGCGGAGCCGGCGGGTAGGTGGCATCGAGCCGTGCAGTGATGCACGGCCCAGAGGAATGGCGGTCACACCCGCGCGGCCGCAAGGCCGAGCGGGTGCACAGAATCCGGCCTATCGGCTCGCTTCACACATACATCTAGGGCAGAGCGCGGCGTGGCGCGAGTCCGCCCTCAAGGTCGGGCGCGTCGCGCCGATATGGGGCCTGACGCCCCGCTTCACGGGCGCGCCGTCGCTCGGAGCCCGAAGTACCATGCATGCCACCGTTGCCCATCGTCCGCGCAATTCCCTCAGGCGCTGGGTCGTCCTTGCCGGGGCGTGCATCCTGATGCTGGCGCCGCTCGGGTCGACGGCGGAGAGTGCAGCCGCCGCCGAGCATGACCCGCCGGTCGCGAAGAAGTCACGCAAGGCGAAGCCGGTGGTCGCAGACGCGGACACTGCCGCGAGCGCATCGGCGAAGGACGGCGAGCCTGACGCCGCGGCCAAGCCGCGCAAGGAGGCCAAAGGCAGCACCGACGCGAACGCGCCGCCGCGCGATGGCGCAGCGAACCCGCGAGTTGCGAAAGAGGGGCGCGGCACGAAGGATGCGCGAATTGTTCAGGACCCGATGGACACGCTTCGCGAGCGGCTCGCGAAGCGGCTTGGCACCGCCAAGGCGGGTGATGCGCAAACTTTGAACGTGGCCGTGCAATCGCCAGCACCGTCGCCGGCGGCCAAGGTCGCCGCCGCCCCGGCCGCGGCGAAACATCGTGCGCCCAAAGTGGCGCACGGCCACGCAGCAGGCCACTGGGCCTACGAGGGCGACGCCGGCCCGCAGAGCTGGGGCCGACTCAAGCCCGAATTCAGCAAGTGCAGCAGCGGCGAACGGCAAAGCCCGATCGACATCCGCGACGGGCTGAAACTGCAGCTCGACCCGGTGCAATTCGAATACCGCCCGACCGCGTTTCGCGTCATCGACAACGGCCACACGGTGCAGGTCAACGTCGCCGGCGGGAATACGATCGAAGTCATGGGGCGGCGCTACACGCTGGTGCAGTTCCACTTTCACCGCCCATCCGAGGAACGCATCGACGGGCGCCAGTTCGACATGGTGGCGCACCTCGTGCACCGGGACATGGACGGGCGCCTGGCCGTGGTCGCGGTGCTGCTCGAACAGGGCAGCGCGCATCCGCTCGTGCAATCGGTGTGGAACAACCTGCCGCTCGAAAAGGGCGAAGAGGTTCGTGCCCGGGCCACGCTCGACATGAACGCCTTGCTGCCCGCCGAGCGCAACTACTTCACCTACATGGGTTCGCTGACGACGCCGCCCTGCAGCGAAGGCGTGTTGTGGATGGTCATGAAGCAGCCGGTGCCGATCTCGCCCGAGCAGATCGGCATCTTCGCGCGCCTCTATCCCATGAACGCGCGGCCGATCCAGTCGGCGAGCGGGCGCCTCATCAAAGAATCGAACTGACCCGCGCCGCGGGTCATCCCGGCGAAAGCCGGGATCCACCGATGGCCAGGGCGCGGTCCGGCGCAGTGGCTCCCGGCGTTCGCCACGACGACCCGTGGGGTGGGTATCATCCGCGACCATTCGTCGCAAGCGCTGCGCATTCGGCACCGCTTGCGTTCTTGCTCCTCAGTCCGGACCCGTCGAATGGAACAGCTCAAACAAGGCAGCGATGCCCTTTTCATCCTGCTCGGCGCCATCATGGTGCTCGCCATGCATTCGGGCTTCGCCTTTCTTGAACTCGGCACAGTGCGCAAGAAGAACCAGGTGAACGCGCTGGTGAAGATCCTGGTCGACTTCAGCGTCTCGACGATCGCCTATTTTTTCGTCGGCTACTCGGTCGCCTACGGCGTGCAGTTCTTCAGCGGCGCGGAAACCCTCGCGGCGAAGAATGGTTATGACCTGGTCAAGTTCTTCTTCCTGCTGACGTTTGCCGCTGCCGTGCCGGCGATCGTCTCGGGCGGCATTGCCGAGCGCGCCCGCTTCGGCCCGCAGCTCATCGCCACCGCCGTGATCGTCGGCCTGGTCTACCCGCTGTTCGAAGGCGTGGCTTGGAACGGCGCTTTCGGCGTGCAGGCGTGGCTCAAGGCGACGACGGGCGCCGAACTGCACGATTTCGCCGGTTCGATCGTCGTTCACGCGGTCGGCGGCTGGCTCGCCTTGCCCGCGGTGCTGCTGCTCGGCGCGCGCAGCAACCGCTATCGCAAGGACGGCGCGATTTCGGCGCATCCGCCGTCGAGCATTCCGTTCCTCGCCCTCGGTGCGTGGGTGCTCGCGGTGGGCTGGTTCGGCTTCAACGTGATGAGCGCGCAAACGATCGACAAGATCTCGGGCCTGGTCGCGGTGAATTCGCTGATGGCGATGGTCGGCGGCACGCTCGTCGCGGCGCTGCTCGGGCGCAATGACCCGGGATTCGTCTACAACGGGCCGCTCGCCGGCCTCGTTGCCGTGTGCGCGGGTTCGGACCTGATGCACCCGATCGGCGCGCTCGCCACCGGGGGCGTGGCCGGAGCGATCTTCGTTTCCATGTTCACGTTGACGCAGAACAAGTGGAAGATCGACGACGTGCTCGGCGTCTGGCCGCTGCACGGCCTGTGCGGCGCCTGGGGCGGCATCGCCTGCGGCATTTTCGGCAGCACCACGTTCGCCGGCCTGGGCGGCGTGACGTTCATGGGCCAGCTCATCGGCACGCTGCTCGGCGTGGCGTGGGCGCTCGTCGCCGGTTTCGCCGTCTATGGCGCGTTGAAAGTCGTGATGGGGCTGCGCCTCACGCAGGAAGAAGAATTCGACGGCGCCGACCTGTCGATCCACCGCATCAGCGCGACGCCGGAGCGCGAAGCGAATTGGTGAGGCCCTAAACTCGACGCGCCTGCTGCAGGCGCGTTCAGGAGTGTGCCGTGACCTTGCTCATCGTCGGCCTGGTGCTGTTCCTCGGGATTCACTCGGTGTCCATCGTCGCCCCGGCGTGGCGCGATGCGCAACTCGCGCAGCGCGGCGAAGCGGCGTGGAAGGGCTTGTATTCGGTGGCGTCGGGGATCGGCTTGGCGCTCATCGTCTACGGCTACGGCGTGGCGCGCGAGGCCCCCGTGGTTCTGTACACGCCGCCGCCGGCGCTGCGCCATGTGGCACTGTTGCTGCTGTTGCCCGTGTTCGTGCTGCTGCTCGCGGTTTACCTGCCGGGGCGGATCAAGAGCGGCGCGAAACACCCGATGCTGCTCGCGACCAAGTTGTGGGCGCTGGCGCACCTGCTCGTCAACGGAACGTTGGCCGATGTCTTCCTGTTCGGTGGCTTTCTCGCCTGGGCTGTCGCCGACCGGGTTTCATTCAAGCGCCGGCCGGTGCGTGCCGTTCCGGCCTTGCCCGCGCGCGCAGCGAACGACGCGATCGCAGTCGTCGGCGGCTTGCTGCTTTACGCCGCGCTTCTGCTGTGGGCGCACGCGTGGCTGTTCGGCGTCGCACCTCTGCGCTGAACGCGCAGGCTCCTGGCTAGACCGTTGCGGGTCCTGCGGCGAGGCAGGAATTGCACTTGCCCAGACCGGGAATTCGCGCGTCGGGTTTGCCGTTGCCGGTCTTGAAATTGGCTTGGCAGCGCCGGCAAACGTACATCTTCGAACTCGACATCATCGGCTTGATTCCCGCTTGGCTGATCGGGCGCGCGGCGGTGTACTCGGCCTGGGTCTGGCGCAACTTGAGTCCGGCTTCGGCAGGGCTTGGAGGGGTTGGGCGTGTGGACATGGGTCTCGTTTGACGTGGGAAACGCGAGGCAGGGCGACCGTGAACGTTTTCACGGCCCGCAAGGCTGCGATTGTCTCTTTATTCGCCGGCCTGCGCAGTCTGGGGTGCCGAATAATCTCACCCAATGCTTTCACTCACCGCCCTAAGTTGTTATTTCGAAAGGAATTTCCGGTTCTCGAAGTTACGTTTAGTTCCAAAGCTAAGTCTTTGATTTGATTGAATTTTCGGCGCAATCGAATTGACCCCTCTGAGGTGATGCGCTACAGTGGCGGAAAGTGCACTTTAGTGGGGATTTGTGGCGAACGTCGTGTTTCAAGGCCCGTCGGCCTTGACGTTGGACAACAAAGGGCGGCTCGCCATGCCGGCGCGCCATCGCGAGTTGCTGTCCGCGATGGGCGTGACCCAACTCACCGTCACCAAACATCCGGTGGGGTCGTTGATGCTGTTCCCGCGCCCGGCGTGGGAGGTGTTCCGCGACCGTGTCGCGGCGCTTCCGATGGACGCGAGCGGCTGGAAGCGCGTCTTTCTCGGCAATGCGATGGACGTCGAGATCGACGCGTCGTCGCGGGTCCTCATCTCGCCCGAGCTGCGCGCTTCGGCGGGCCTGACGCGCGACGTGATGCTGCTCGGCATGGGCAGCCACTTCGAGCTCTGGGACGCGAAAGCGCACGCCGAGCATGAAGCGCAAGTGATGCAGTCACAGATGCCCGAGTCGCTGAAGAGCTTCAGCTTTTGATGAGCCACACCGAGGCATGGTCACACACCACCGTGATGCGAGACGAGGCGATCGACGCCCTCGTCACCTCGCCGGACGGCGTGTACCTGGACGCGACCTTCGGCCGCGGCGGCCACACGCGCGCCCTGCTCGAGCGCCTGGCGCCGCGAGCGCGCGTGTTCGGCATCGACCGCGATCCGCGCGCGGTGGCGAGTGCTCTCGAAGGGCCGACACGAATCGACGATGCGCGCTTTTCGATGTTTCACGCGCGCTTCTCGGACATGGCGCAAACGCTGCAGGCGGCCGGGGTCACGCAGCTGCACGGCGTGCTCTTCGACCTGGGCGTGTCGTCGCCGCAGATCGACGACCCGAGCCGAGGTTTCAGCTTTCGCTTCGACGCTCCACTGGACATGCGCATGGACACGAGTGCCGGTGAAACCGCGGCCGATTTTCTGGCGCACAGCGACGAGCGGCGCATCGCCGAAGTGATTCGCGACTACGGCGAGGAACGCTTCGCGGCGCGGATCGCGAAGGCGATCGTCGCGAGCCGCGAAGCGGGTCAGCCGCTGCGCAGCACCACCGAGCTGGCGAAACTCGTCGCGCGTTGCGTGAAGACGCGCGAAGGCGCGCAACACCCGGCGACGCGAACCTTCCAGGCGCTGCGCATCGCGGTGAACGCCGAACTCGACGAAGTCGCCAGCGCGCTGGCGACGACGCTCGACCTGCTCGCGCCCGGCGGACGCTTCGCCGTCATCAGTTTCCATTCGCTCGAAGACCGAATCGTCAAGACCTTCATCGCCGCGCACAGCCGCGACGTGATCGACCGGCGCGTGCCGTTCGCGCCGCCCGCGCCGCAACGCCTGCGCGCGATCGCGCGCATCAAGCCCGGCATTGCCGAAGTCCAGGCGAATCCGCGCGCGCGATCCGCGGTGCTGCGGATTGCCGAGCGCACGCACGTGACATGAACCGTTTCACCCGCGTCAGCGTCGTCCTGCTCGTGATGTTGCTCGCGAGCAGCGTCTACCTCGTGCGCGTGTCGTACGAGTCGCGGCACCTGTTCGCCGAGCTCGACCGGGCGCACGCTGAAGAGCGTGTCCTGGCGAACGAACAGCAGCGCCTGCTCGCCGAAAAGCAGGCCCAGGCCACACCCTTGCGCGTGGAGAAGATGGCGCGCGACAAGCTCGCGATGCGCAGTGCCACTCCGGCGGTCACGCTCTACGTGAGCGCGCGCCCTGCGTCAGGCGTCCCGGGAGCGCAGCGATGAAGGCGCTGAAGTCGGCGGGGCGCAGGAACCCACGCGGCGCGGTGCCGAAGTCGCACCGCGTGATGTACGCGTCGAGCCCCTTGCTCGCGTCCAAGACGCCGCCGTGGCGCTCGCGTTTCCTCGTCCTGCTCGTCGCGCTCGGCTCGGTGCTGCTGCTCGGTCGCGCCGTCTACGTGCAGTGGATCGACGCCGCGTTCTTCCAGAAGCAGGGCGAAATCCGCTACGCGCGCACGCTGGAGCTGCAGGCGAGCCGGGGCCGCATCGTCGATCGCAACGGCTTGATCCTCGCGTCGAGCGTTCCGGCGGCGTCGCTGTGGGCGATTCCGAAAGACATCGGCGCCGACAAGGCGCAGCGCCGCAGCCTCGCCAAGCTGCTCGACATGACGCTGCCCGAACTCGACGAGCGCCTCGAGAGCAACCCGAACTTCGTCTGGCTGCGGCGCCAGGTCGACGATGCCGTGGCCGCCGAAGCGCTCGCGCTCGGGCTGAAGGGCGTGCACCAGGTGCGCGAGTACAAGCGCAAATACCCCGAAGGCGAGGCGCTGTCGCAGGTCGTCGGCTTCACGAACCTGGAGCAGCAAGGTCAGGAAGGGATCGAACTCGCGTTCCAGAAGGAACTCGCCGGGCGCAACGGTTCGCGGCGCGTTATCAAGGATCGTCTCGGGCGCGTCGTCGAGGACATGGGCGACAGCGTCGCCTCGGTGCAGGGCCGCGACGTGCAGCTCAGCATCGACTCCAAGCTCCAGTTCTACGCCTACCAGCGCGTGCGCGACGCGGTGCGCGAGCACAAGGCGAAGGCCGGCAGCGTCGTCGTGCTCGACGCGCAAAACGGCGAAGTCCTGGCGATGGCGAATTTCCCGAGCTACACGCCGGGCCAGCAGCGCAAGTCGGGCACGGCGCCGCTGCGCAACCGGGCCTTGACCGACACCTTCGAGCCCGGCTCGACGATGAAGCCCTTCGTCGTTGCGCTCGCGCTGGAGACCAAACGCGTCACGCCGCAGACCGTGATCCAGACCGCGCCGGGCCAGATGCAAGTCGGCGGCTCGACGATCAGCGACGCGCATCCGCACGGCGCGCTGACGGTGAACGAAGTGATCCAGAAGTCGAGCAACGTCGGCGTCGTGAAGATGGCGATGCAGATGCAGCCGCGCGAAATGTGGGAGCTGTACAGCCAGGTCGGCTTCGGCCACAAACCCGAGATCAACTTTCCCGGTGCTGTCACCGGACGTTTGCGCCCGTACAAGAACTGGCGCCCGATCGAGCAGGCGACGATGAGCTACGGCTACGGCCTGTCGACGAGCCTGTTCCAGCTCGCGCAGGCGTACGGCGTATTTGCCCACGACGGCGTGTTGCTGCCGACCTCGCTCCTGAAGGACACGATTGCCGCCCCCGGCGTGAGCGTGATGTCGCCGCAGACCGCGGCGCAAGTGCGGCACATGCTCACGCTTGCCACGGGCAAGGGTGGCACCGCACCGAAGGCGCAGGCGATGGGCTACTCGGTGGGCGGCAAAACCGGCACCGCGCACAAACAGGAAGGCGGTGTCTACGTCGACAAGAAGTACCGCTCCTGGTTCGTCGGCATGGCGCCGATCGGCAAACCGCGCATCATCGTCGCCGTGATGCTCGACGAGCCGAGCAACGGCAAGTACTTCGGCGGCGACGTCGCCGCGCCGGTGTTCAGCGAAGTCGTGCAACAGACGCTGCGCGCCCTCGCCGTGCCGCCCGATCTGGACGTGAAGTCGCAAGTGATCGCCGAACCGGCCGACGCCGTCGAGGAGAGTTTCTGATGGCGCTGACCTCGCTCGACTCATCCTCGGCCGCCGTGCGCTGGCTGCACGAACGCGGTGTGCGTGCGCTCGCCAGCGACAGCCGGCGGATTGCCCCCGGCGACGCTTTTGTCGCCTGGCCCGGCGCAGCGAACGACGCGCGGCGCTTTGTTCGCGACGCGCTGCGCAGCGGCGCGCGCGCCTGCCTCGTCGAGGCGCAGGGCGCGTCGGCGTTCGACTGGGCCGGCCTGGACGGCGTGGCCTGCGTGCGGGATCTGAAGCGCCAGGCGGGCGTCATCGCAAGTGCTTTCCTCGGCGAGCCGAGCCGGCAGTTGACGATGCTCGCGACGACCGGAACGAACGGCAAGACGTCGACCGCGTGGTGGACCGCGCAGGCGCTGACGGCGCTCGGCCGGCGCTGCGGCGTCATCGGCACGCTCGGCAGCGGGGTGCCGCCCGTCGCCGGGGGCGGCGCGGCTCAACTCAGCGCGCCCGGGTTGACGACGCCGGACCCGCTGACGCTGCACGCGACGCTGCGCGGCTTCGTCGAACAGGGTTTTCAGGTCTGCGCACTCGAGGCGTCGTCGATCGGCATCGCCGAGCACCGCCTGGACGGCGTGCACCTGGACACCGTCATGTTCACGAACCTGACGCAGGACCACCTCGACTACCACGGCTCGATGCAGGCCTACTGGGCGGCGAAGCAGCAGCTCTTCGAGTGGCCCGGGCTGAAGGCGGCGGTCGTGAACATCGACGATGAACGCGGCGCCGTGCTCGCCGAGCAGTTGCGCGACCAGCCGATCGGCCTGTGGACCTATTCGACAAGTCAACCGGCGAACCTGCGCGCGCAGAACGTCCGCTACCGCGACGCCGGCCTGTGCTTCGACGTGCTCGAAGGCCCGGCTTGCGCGGAAGTGCTCACATCGATGATCGGCCACTACAACGTGAGCAACTTGCTCGCCGTGATCGGCGCTTTGCGCTCGCTCGATTTTTCGCTCGCCGACGCGGCGCGCGCCTGCGCGCAGCTGACGCCCGTTCCGGGGCGCATGCAGCGCATCGCCGCCTCGCAAGACGCGCCGGCGGTGGTCGTCGACTACGCGCACACGCCCGACGCGCTGGAGAAAGTCCTGCTCGCGCTGCAGCCGCTCGCGCACCAGCGCGGTGGGCGCCTGTGGTGCGTGTTCGGTTGCGGCGGAAATCGCGATCCGGGCAAACGCGCGCTGATGGGCGGCATTGCGGCGCGCCACGCGCAGCAGGTGATCGTGACGAGCGACAACCCGCGCGACGAAGATCCGGCGCACATCATCGGCCAGATCGTTTCTGGAGTCCCCGCCGGTGCCGCCCTCGCGATCGAAGACCGGCGCGCCGCGATCGCCTACGCCGTGGCTCACGCGCACGCCGCCGACGTGATCGTTCTCGCCGGCAAGGGCCACGAGGACTACCAGGAGATCAAGGGCGTGAAGCGTCCGTTTTCCGACGTTGAAGAAGCGCAAGCCGCGTTGGCGGCGCGAAGGCCCCTCCAATGATGATGACTTTGCTCGACGCGCAAGCGCTGTTGCCCGGCTCGACGCTCGTGGCTGAACCCGGCGTCGCGGCGCAGCTCGTGATCGAGCGCGTGCACAGCGATACGCGCACGCTGCAACGTGGCGACCTGTTCGTCGCGCTGCGCGGCGAACGCTTCGACGCGCATGACTTTCTGCCGGAAGCGGGTTCGCGCGGTGCGGTCGCCGCGCTCGCCGAGCGCGGCTTGAGCGGGTCCGGGTTGCCGGGACTGCTCGTCGCCGACAGCGCGCGTGCCCTGCTCGAACTGGGCGGCGCATGGCGCCGGCGTTTTGAGCTGCCGCTGATCGCGGTCACGGGAAGCAACGGCAAGACGACGGTGACGCAGATGATCGGCGCGATCCTGCACGCCTGGCACGGCGACGCGGCGCTCGCGACGCGCGGCAACTTCAACAACCAGATCGGCGTGCCGCTGACGCTGCTGCGCCTGCGCCAGGACGCGCAGCAATGGCACCGCGCCGCAGTGGTCGAACTCGGAATGAACCATCCGGGCGAGATTGCCGTGCTCGCGGAGCTCGCCGCGCCGACCGTGGCGCTGGTGAACAACGCGCAGCGCGAACACCAGGAATTCATGGCCGGCGTTGAAGCGGTGGCGCGCGAGAACGGCGCCGTGATCGAGGCGTTGGGCGCAACCGGCGTCGCGGTGTTCCCTGCCGACGATGCGCACACGCCGCTCTGGCGCGCGCTCGCCGGTCCGCGGCGTGCGCTCACGTTTGCCCTGGACAGCAACGCCGACGTCAGCGCGCAAGCGCAGTGGTCGGGCAACGCGTGGGCCGTCACGCTGCACACGCCGGCCGGAAGCGCGACGCTGCGGCTCGCGGTGGCGGGGCTGCACAACGTGAAGAACGCGGCCGCTGCGACTGCGTGCGCGATCGCCGCGGGCTGCCCGCTGCACGCGGTGGTCGCCGGCTTGCAGGCGTTTGCCGCCGTGCCGGGGCGCTCGCAGGTGCGGACCTGGCAGCGCGGCGCGTCGAAGGTGACGCTGATCGACGACAGCTACAACGCCAATCCGGACTCGGTGCGCGCCGCGATCGACGTGCTCGCCGGCCTGCCGGGCCCGCATTGGCTGGTGCTGGGCGACATGGGCGAAGTCGGCAGCGAAGGCGCTGCGTACCACCAGGAGGTCGGCAGCTATGCGGCGCAGCAGGGCATCGACGTGCTCTGGACGGTGGGCGAGCTGAGCCGCCACAGCGCCGCCAAGTTCGCCGGGTCACGCCACTTCTCGCAGGTGAGCGAGTTGCTCGCTGCGCTCGCTGCTCCGCCGCCCTGCGGATCGGCGCTGATCAAGGGTTCGCGCTTCATGAAGATGGAGCGGATCGTCGCTGCGTTGCTGGGCTCGGAGGGAGCGTCGAATGCTCACTAGTGCGTTGTCCCGACCCGAAGCCATGCCTCGCCTGTCCGCGTCCACGCAGGGAGAGCGACATGCTGTTTAGTCTGTCGCAGTGGTTGACGACGCTTTCGCCCGAGTTCGGCTTCTTCCGCGTCTTCCAGTACATCACGTTCCGCGCCGTGATGGCGGCGATGACGTCGCTGCTCATCGGCCTCGCGTTCGGGCCGTGGGTGATCCGGCGCCTCACCGAACTCAAGATCGGCCAGCCGATCCGCGAATACGGCGTGCAGGAACACATGATCAAGAGCGGCACGCCGACGATGGGCGGGGTGCTGATCCTGATCGGCATCGGCGTCTCGACCCTGCTCTGGTTCGACTGGAGCAACCGCTTCGTCTGGATCGTCATGGTCGTGACGCTCGGCTTCGGCGCGATCGGCTGGGTCGACGACTGGCGCAAGGTCGTGCACAAGAACCCCGAGGGCATGGCCTCGAAAGAGAAGTACTTCTGGCAATCGCTGATCGGCCTCGTCGCTGCGCTCTACCTTGCGTTTTCCGTCAGCGAGACGTCGAACCTGCGCGTCCTGGAACTGTTCCTGCGCTGGGTGCAAAGCGGCTTTTCGAACGACTTGCCGCCGAAGGCGGACCTGATCGTTCCGTTCGTCAAAACGATCAGCTACCCGCTCGGCGTATTCGGCTTCATCCTGCTCACCTATTTCGTCATCGTCGGCGCGAGCAACGCGGTCAACTTGACTGACGGGTTGGACGGCCTGGCCATCATGCCGGTCGTGATGGTCGGCTCGGCCTTGGGCGTGTTCGCTTACATCACGGGCAACGCCGTGTACAGCAAGTACCTGCTCTTTCCCTACATTCCGGGCACCGGCGAGCTGCTCGTGTTCTGCGCCGCGATGGCCGGCGCGGGCCTCGCGTTCCTCTGGTTCAATACGCACCCGGCGCAAGTCTTCATGGGCGACGTGGGCGCACTCTCGCTCGGCGGCGCTCTCGGCACGATCGCCGTCATCACGCGCCAGGAAATCGTGCTCGGCATCATGGGCGGCGTTTTCGTCGCCGAGGCGTTGTCGGTGATGCTGCAGGTCGGCTGGTTCAAATTCACGAAGAAGCGTTACGGCACCGGCCGGCGTATTTTCAGAATGGCGCCGCTGCACCATCACTTCGAGAAGTCGGGGTGGAAAGAAACCCAGGTCGTGGTGCGCTTCTGGATCATCACGATGTTGCTGTGCCTGGTCGGGCTGGCGAGCTTGAAACTGCGATGAACGAGCTGGTCAATACAACAGTGCTGGTGCTCGGCCTGGGCGATTCGGGCCTGGCCATGGCGCGTTGGTGTGCGCGGTTCGGCGCCCAGGTGCGCGTCTGGGATTCGCGCTGGGACGGTGCAGCAGGCCCGCCGCAGGCTGCCGCGCTGGCGCAGCATGTGCCGACCGCGCAGCGCGTCGACGGGGCGCTCACGCCAGACGCATTGACGGGCGTGCAGCGCATCCTGAAAAGCCCCGGCCTCGCGCCAGGCGACGCGCGAATTGCGCCGCTGCTCGAGCAGGCGCGCGCGGCGGGAATCGCCGTGCAGGGCGAACTTGACCTCTTCAATGAGGCTCTGAGCGACTTGCGCGCGGCGCACGGCTACGCGCCGAAGATCGTCGCGATCACCGGAACGAACGGCAAGACGACGACGACTGCGATGACGGGGATGCTGATTGCGCGCGCCGGCAAGCGCGTCGCCGTCGCCGGCAACATCGGCCCGACCCTGCTCGACACGCTGCTCGGCGTTTTGCCGCCCTCGCCCGAACCGGCGAGCGACGCCGGCGGCGTGGCTGCGCTGCCCGAAGTCTGGGTCCTCGAGCTGTCGAGCTTCCAGCTCGACGGCGTGACGGGCTTCGAGCCCGACGCCGCAGCGCTGCTCAACCTCACCCAAGACCATCTCGATTGGCATGGCGACATGGAGCGCTACGCGGCAGCCAAAGCGCGGATCTTCGGCGCGCGCACGGTGCGCGTGCTGAACCGCGACGATGCGCGGGTCGCACGCTTTGCGCCCGAGGTTGCGCCGCCGATGGCAGCGCGCCGCGGCGCGGCCAAGACCCGCGCCGCGGCGCCGCCCACTGTCGTGTGGTTCGGCGTGGACGCGCCGCGCCGCGCGGGCGATTTCGGCCTCGTCGTCGACAACGGCATGGCCTGGCTGGCGCGCGCCGCGCCGGGCGACGAACCGCCCAGGCGCGGCGCCGCGGCCGACGCTGAAGAGATGCACGTCCAGAACCTGATGCCTGCCGACGCGTTGCGCGTGCGCGGCCGGCACAACGCGGCGAACGCACTCGCCGCGCTCGCGCTGGCGCACGCCATCGGCTGCGCGCTCGCGCCGATGCTGCATGGCTTGCGCGACTACGCCGGCGAACCGCACCGTGTGCAGCATCTCGGCCAAGCGGGTGGCGTCGACTTCTTCGACGACAGCAAGGGAACGAACGTCGGCGCGACCGTCGCCGCGCTGAACGGCTTGGGCGCGGACAAGGCCCCCGCCAAGTTGCTCGTGATCCTCGGCGGCGACGGCAAAGGCCAGGACTTTGCGCCGCTGCGCGAACCGGTGCAGCGCCACGCGCGCGCGGTCGCGACGCTCGGGCGCGACGCGGCGCTGATCGAGGCCGCACTCGCCGGGCTTGACGTGACCTGCGTTCGCCACGCGACGCTCGAAGGCGCGACGCGCTGGTGTTTCGAGCAGGCGCAGCGCGGCGACGCAGTGCTGCTGAGTCCGGCGTGCGCGAGCCTGGACATGTTTCGCAACTACGGGCACCGCGCCGAAGTGTTCGCGCAAGCGGTGCAGGATCTGCTCAGCGAATCGGGAGCCGTGACTTGACGGGCGCCGCAGCAGCACTCGCGGGATGGCGCATGCGCCTGTCCGGGTTGCACGCCTCGTTCATGGCGGCGATCGGGCGCAGCGCCACGCTCGCGCAGCGCCGCAATGCGCTGCCGGTGCGCGACCAGGTGCACCTCGGCCAAGGGCAACCGGTGCGGCTGCTCGGGTTCGATCAGGCGCTGGTGTGGGTGATCGGCGCCTTGCTCGCGCTCGGCCTGGTGATGGTCTACAGCGCGTCGGTCGCGCTGCCCGACAACCCCAAGTTCGCGCGCTACACGGCGACCTACTTCATGTGGCGGCACCTGATGTTCATCGGCGCTGCGGTTCTTGCCGCGCTGCTCACGCTGCAGGTGCCGATGCGCGTGTGGGAGAAGGTCGCGCCCGGCGTCTTCGTCGCCGCGTTGGTGTTGCTCGTCGCCGTGCTCGTCGTGGGCAAGGACGTGAACGGCGCGCGGCGCTGGCTGCCGCTCGGGCCGATCAGCTTCCAACCCTCCGAACTCGCCAAGCTCGGCATCGCGATGTACGCCGCGGGCTACATGGTGCGCAAGATGGACGCGCGCGAGAACTTCTTTCGCGCCGTTGCGCCGATGGCGGTCGCCATCGCCGGCGTCGGCCTGTTGTTGCTCGCCGAGCCCGACATGGGCGCGTTTCTCGTCATCGCGACGATCGCGATGGGAATCCTGTTCCTCGGCGGAGTGAACGGCCGGATGTTCTTGTTGATCTCCGCGGTGCTGCTCGGTGCGTTCGTGCTCATGATCACGTTCAGCGAATGGCGCCGCGAACGCATCTTCGCCTACCTCAACCCGTGGGACGAGAAATACACGCTCGGCAAGGCGTACCAGTTGTCGCACTCGCTGATCGCCTTCGGGCGCGGCGAGCTGTTCGGCCAGGGCCTCGGGTCGAGCGTCGAGAAACTGCACTACCTGCCCGAAGCGCACACCGACTTCCTGCTCGCCGTGATCGGCGAAGAGCTCGGCCTGGTCGGCGTGGCGTGCGTCATCGCGGCGTTCTTCTGGCTCGCGCGGCGCCTGTTCGCGATCGGGCGCAACGCGATCGCGCTCGACCGCCTCTTCGCCGGACTGTTCGCGCAAGGCATCGCGATCTGGTTTGCCGGCCAGTCGTTCATCAACATGGGCGTCAACCTCGGCGTGTTGCCGACCAAAGGATTGACCTTGCCGCTGATGAGTTATGGCGGCTCGGCGATCCTGATGAATCTGGTCGCGCTGGCCATCGTTCTGAGAGTTGACGTAGAGAATCGACAGCTCATGCGTGGAGGTCGCGCATGACGAAACACCTCGTCGTCATGGCCGCGGGAACCGGAGGACATGTCATCCCGGGTCTCGCCGTGGCGCGCGAAATGCAATCGCGCGGCTGGAGCGTGAGTTGGCTCGGCACACGCACCGGCATGGAAAATCGCCTCGTTCCGCCGAGCGGAATCGTGCTCGACGTGATCTCGTTCAGCGGCCTGCGCGGCAAGGGGCTGCTGGGCGCGATGACCGGCGGCATGCGCCTTCTCGCCGCGTTCTGGAGTTGCCTGAAGATCCTGCGCCAGCGCCGTGCAGCAGCGGTGCTCGGCATGGGCGGCTATGTGTGTTTTCCGGGTGGCGTCATGGCGTCGCTCCTGGGCAAGCCCTTGTTCCTCGTCAACGCGGATGCGACGCTGCTCCTCAGCACCAAGATGCTGTTGCCGCTCGCCGACGGCGTGGCGTTCGGTTTTGCCGGCGACGCGGTGAGCCGCACGCGCAACGCCAGCGTCACCGGGAATCCGGTGCGCGGCGAAATCGAGGCCTTGCCCGCGCCCGCGCAGCGCTTTGCCGGCCGCGACGGTGTGTTGCGCCTGCTCGTCGTCGGAGGCAGTCTGGGGGCCAAGGTGTTGAATCAATCGGTGCCGCAGGCGCTCGCCCTGCTGAGCGCGACGCAGCGCCCGCAGGTGCTGCACCAGACCGGCGCCGCGCAAGAGGGCGAAGTGCGTGCGCTCTACCAGCGCCTCGGGGTTCGCGCCGACGTCGCGCCGTTCATCGACGACATGGCGCAGCAGCTCGCGCAATGCGACGTCATGCTCTGCCGCGCCGGCGCGGTGACGGTGAGCGAATTGTGTGCGGGCGGCGTCGCCGCCGTGCTCGTGCCGCTCATCGTCAGCACGACGTCGCACCAGCGCGACAACGCGATGTGGCTCGCGTCGCAAGATGCCGGGATTCACCTTCCACAAGCCGAGTTGACGCCGCGCACGCTCGCGGATTTGCTCGCCGGGCTGACCCGGGAACGCCTCTTGTCGATCGCCGAGAAGGCACGCGCACTGGCTCGGCCACGCGCCGCGGCGCGCGTTGCCGATCAAATCGAACGCTTGGTGGTCGCATGAAACACGCCGTGAAGCAGATCCATTTCGTCGAGGGGTCAGGAGTGCCGACGAAGGTTGGTGGTGGGCGAGGGAGCGGCGCATGAAACACGCCGTGAAGCACATCCATTTCGTCGGCGTGGGCGGCGCCGGCATGAGCGGCATCGCCGAGATCCTGCACAACCTGGGCTATGTCGTCTCGGGTTCCGACCAGGGCGACAGTGCGACGCTGCAGCGCCTCTCCGGCCTGGGCATCAAGGTCTGGGTCGGGCACGCCGCGGCGCACATCCAGGGCGCGCAGGCGGTCGTTGTTTCCACCGCTGTCAAGGGCGACAACGTGGAGGTCACCGCCGCGCGCGCGCAGCGCATTCCCGTCGTCGCGCGCGCCGTGATGCTCGCTGAGCTGATGCGCCTCAAGCAGGGCATCGCCATCGCCGGCACCCATGGCAAGACGACGACGACGAGCCTCGTCGCGAGCGTGCTCGCGCAGGCGGGACTCGACCCGACGTTCGTCATCGGCGGGCGCCTCAACGCGGCGGGTGCGAATTCGCGCCTCGGCTCGGGCGACTACATCGTCGTCGAAGCCGACGAGTCGGACGGCTCCTTTCTCAATCTCATGCCGGTGATGGCGGTCGTGACGAACATCGACACCGACCACATGGAGACCTACGGTCACGACGTTGCGCGCCTGAGGCACGCGTTCGTCGAATTCGTGCATCGCCTGCCGTTCTACGGCGCGGTGGTCCTGTGCAGCGACGACGCCGGCGTGCGCTCCGTGCTGCCGATGATTTCGCGCCCGATCGTGACCTACGGCTTCGGCGAAGACGCGATGATCCGCGCCGTCGACGTCGCGGCGATTCCGGGCGGAACGATGACGTTCACGGCGCAGCGCCGCAACGGCGTGCGGCTGCCCGATCTGCGCGTCACGCTGAACCTGCCGGGCAAGCACAACGTGCTCAACGCACTCGCGACGATCGGCGTCGCGACCGAACTCGAGCTCGCGGACGCGCCGCTCGTGCAAGGTCTGGCCGAGTTCCGCGGGGTCGGCCGACGTTTCCAGCGCTACGGCGAATTGCCGGTGGGCGCGGGCGAAGGCCGGTTCACCTTGATCGATGACTACGGCCACCACCCGGTCGAGATGGCGGCGACGCTCGACGCGGCGCGCGGCGCGTTCCCGGGCCGGCGGATCCTGCTCGCGTTCCAGCCGCACCGCTACACGCGAACCCGCGACTGCTTCGAAGACTTCGTCAAGGTGCTCGGCCACGCCGACGCGGTGTTGCTTGCCGATGTCTACTCCGCCGGCGAGGCGCCGATTCCGGCGGCCGACGGGCGCGCGCTCGCGCACGCGCTGCGCGTCGCGGGCAAGGTCGATCCGATCTTCGTCGACCCGATCGGCGCGATGCCGCAGGCGATCGCCGAGCACGCGCGCGCTGGCGACGTCGTGATCGCGATGGGCGCCGGGTCGATGGGCAACGTCGCGCCGCAAGTGCTGGAACTGTTGAAGGACCGACCATGAGTCAGAGCAACGAAGTGAACGTGCAAGCCATGGGCAAGGTCGCGGTGTTGCTGGGCGGCACCTCGGCCGAGCGCGAAATTTCCAAGCTCTCGGGCTCGGGCGTGCTCGCGGCGCTGCTCTCGCTCGGCGTGGACGCACACGCCTTCGACCCTGCCGAGCGCGACCTGTCGGAACTCAAACGCGAGGGATTCGCGCGCTGTTTCATCGCCCTGCACGGCCGGCGCGGCGAAGACGGAACGGTGCAAGGCGCGCTCGAATTGCTCCGCATCCCCTACACCGGCTCCGGCGTGATGGCGTGCGCGATCGCGATGGACAAGGTGATGACAAAGCGCGTCTGGATCGCGCAGGGTCTGCCGACGCCGCGCTACATGTGCCTGAGCCCCGAAGCGCAGTCGCGCGAAAACATCCAGAGCATCCCCGACGAAATCGGGCTGCCGTTGATCGTGAAACCGCCGCGCGAGGGTTCGTCGATCGGCATCACGAAGGTCGAAGGCTATTCGCAGCTGCAGGACGCGATCACGCTCGCGACGCGCTACGACCCGGATCTGCTGTGCGAGGAGTTCATCGCCGGCGAGGAGCTCACCTGCGCCGTGCTCGGCGCGGGCTCGAGCGCGCATGCGCTGCCGCTGATCCGCATCGTCGCGCCTTCGGGCAACTACGACTACGAACACAAATACTTCAGCGACGCGACGCGCTACCTGTGCCCGAGCGGGCTCGCGCCGAACGAAGAGGCGCGCGTGCAGGCGCTGGCGCTGGCCGCGTACCGCAGCCTGCAATGCCGCGGCTGGGGGCGCATCGACGTGATGCTGCGCACGGCGGACCGCGAGCCGTTCCTGCTTGAACTCAACACGAGCCCGGGAATGACGTCGCATTCGCTGGTGCCGATGGCAGCGAAAGCCGCGGGAATCGACTACCCGCAGTTGTGCCTGCGGCTGCTCGCCGACGCGACGCTCGACGCTTGACCCATGGCCCGCGCACCCGCCCTGCCCAAAGCCCTGCCCGCCGACGTGCGCGCCATGAACGGCGTCGCGTCGCTGCTGGCACTCGTCGGCGCGGCGGCGCTGCTCGCGTGTTTTCTGCTCTGGGTCGTGCGCCAGCCGGCGTTCGGGATTCGCACCGTGAGCGTTGATGGCGACGTGGCGCGCAACAGCGCGGCAACGCTGCGCGCGCATGTTCGCGCCGGCCTGACGGGCAACTTCTTCACCCTCGACCTGGCGGCAGCGCAACACGCCGTCGAAGAGGCGCCCTGGGTGCGGCGTGCCGTGATCTCCAGGCTTTGGCCGAACCGGCTCGCGGTGCGTTTGGAGGAGCACCGCGCCGCGGCGCTGTGGGGCAACGACGACGACCTGCTCGTGAACAGCCACGGCGAAGTCTTTGCCGCGAACCTGGGCGACGTGGAAGACGAGAACCTGCCCACGCTGCAAGGCCCGGACGGTACGGCGCCGCAAATGCTCGCCCTGCTGCGTCGCCTCGAGCCGGTGCTGGCGGCGGTGCAGATGCGCATCGCCACGCTCGCGCTGTCGGGGCGCGGCACCTGGGCGTTCCAGCTCGCGGGCGGGGCGAACGTCGAGCTCGGCCGCGGCAGCGAAGCCGAACTCGTGCAGCGCACGGATCAGTTTGCGCGAAGCGTCGGCGGCGTGCTCGCGCGCTACGAGCGCCCGCTGCTCTACGCCGACTTGCGCCATCACCAGGGTTACGCCGTTCGGCTGAAGGGAATCTCCACCGTGAATGACGCCGCAAGTACCGCGACCAGGAACTGAACCGAATGGCCAAAGACTACAAGGACCTCGTCGTCGGCCTGGACATCGGCTCGGCCAAGGTGATGGCGGTCGTCGCCGAGGTGCTGCCAGGCGGCGAGTTGCGCATCGCTGGCCTGGGCGTCGCGCCGACGCATGGCCTGAAACGCGGCGTCGTCGTCAACATCGACGCGACCGTGCAGTCGATCCAGCAGGCGCTGAAAGAGGCCGAGATGATGGCCGACTGCAAGATCACACGCGTCTACACCGGCATCACGGGGAGTCACATCCGCGGCCAGAACTCGACCGGCATGGTGATCGTGCGCGACAAGGAAGTGACACCGGTGGACGTGGCGCGCGTCGTCGAGACGGCGAAGGCGATCAACATCCCGAACGACCAGCGCCTGCTGTTGGTTGAGCCGCAGGAGTTCGTCATCGACGGGCACGAGGTGAAAGAGCCGATCGGCATGAGCGGCGGGCGCCTCGAGGTCAAGGTGCACATCGTCACCGGCGCGCAGAGTGCTGCCGAGAACATTCTCAAGTGCGTGCGGCGTTGCGGGTTGGAGGTGGACCAGCTGGTGCTGAATCCGAGTGCGTCGAGCCACGCCGTCTTGACCGAAGACGAGAAGCAGCTGGGCGTGGCGCTGGTGGACATTGGCGCGGGAACGACCGACATCGCGATCTTTACCGATGGTGCGATCCGCCACACCGCAGTGATCCCGATCGCAGGGGATCTGATCACGAGCGACATCGCGATGGCGCTGCGAACGCCGACGAAAGACGCCGAGTCGATCAAGATCGAATACGGCGTGGCCAAGCAGCTGCTCGCCGATCCAGCGGGGCAGCTCGAAGTGCCGGGCCTGGGGGACCGGCCGCCGCGAATGCTGTCGCGCCAGGCGTTGGCCGGCGTGATCGAGCCGCGCGTCGAAGAGATCTATTCGCTCGTGCACCAGGTGATTCGCGAATCGGGCTGCGAGGAGTTGTTGTCCTCAGGCATCGTCATCTGCGGCGGCTCGGCGGTCATGCCCGGAATGGTCGAGCTCGGTGAAGACATCTTCTTGAAACCGGTGCGGCGCGGCAACCCGACGTACAGCGGCGCGCTGCACGACATGGTCGCGAACCCGCGCTCCGCCACCGTGATGGGCCTGCTCGAGGAGGCGCGACTCGGGCGCACGCGTGGCCTGCGTGCGTCGCAGCAGGCGGGGTCGGTGAAGACGCTCGTCGGGCGCATCAAGGACTGGTTTCTCGGCAATTTCTGAAGGATCGATCACAGGGAGGGA
This sequence comes from uncultured beta proteobacterium, assembly GCA_963775015.1. Taxonomy (GTDB): domain Bacteria; phylum Pseudomonadota; class Gammaproteobacteria; order Burkholderiales; family Burkholderiaceae_C; genus JAEMQF01. The sequence continues at coordinate 48,806 of CAVZHI010000011.1, forward strand.
GGTGTCATGAACACAGCAGCAGCAACGCAGGGCGGGTCACCCGCGGGCCAACGCGGGCGCGACCCGCCGGGTCGGCGCCGCGCCATTCGACTCGAGTCCGCGCGCAACGGACCACAAGATTCAACGCAACGTCAATCTGGGACAGGAGAAACAACATGGCAATCGAACTGATCGAAGAATTCGACCTCGGCACGCAGATCAAGGTCATCGGCGTCGGTGGCGGCGGCGGCAACGCCGTCGAGCACATGATTTCGGAGAACGTGCAAGGCGTCGAATTCGTCTGCGCGAACACCGACGCGCAGGCGCTGAACCGCTCTGCCGCGCACCAGCTGATTCAACTCGGCATCACGGGTCTCGGCGCGGGCGCGAAGCCCGAAGCCGGGCGCGCTGCCGCCGAAGAGGCGGTGGACCGGATCCGTCAATCGATCGTCGGCGCGCACATGCTGTTCATCACCGCCGGAATGGGCGGTGGCACGGGCACCGGTGCGGCGCCCGTGATCGCGCGCGTCGCGCGCGAAATGGGCATCTTGACGGTGGGCGTGGTCACCAAGCCTTTCGAGTTCGAAGGGCCGCGCCGCATGAAGGCCGCCGACTCGGGCCTGGCCGAGTTGGAGGCGAACGTCGATTCGCTGATCGTGATCCTGAACGATAAATTGCTCGACGTGCTCGGCGAAGACGTGACGCAGGACCAGGCTTTTGCCTACGCGAACGACGTGCTGAAGAACGCGGTGGGTGGCATCAGCGACATCATCCACATCCCGGGTCTCGTGAACGTCGACTTCGAAGACGTGAAGACGGTGATGAGCGAACCCGGCAAGGCAATGATGGGAACCGCCATCGCCGGCGGGCCGGACCGGGCGAGCAAAGCCGCCGAAGCCGCGGTTGCGTGCCCATTGCTCGAGGGCATCGACCTGTCGGGGGCGCGCGGCGTGCTGGTGCTGATCGCGGCGAACCGGAGCACGTTCAAGCTCAGCGAAAGCCGCAACGTCATGAACACGATCCGGCGCTACGCGGCCGACGACGCGCATGTCATCTACGGCACGGCGTACGACGAAGGCCTGGGCGACCAGTTGCGCGTCACCGTCATCGCCACCGGGCTGAACGGCCAACGCCGCGCGCAGTCGCCGATCAGCATGGTGCACAGCATGCCGGCGCAGCGCACCGGGACCGACAACGTTCCGGTGTTGACGCAGCCGCTGCAATCCGGCGCCGGCATGCAGGACTACAGCTCGATGAACACGCCGAGCGTCTGGCGCAGCGGCCGCGCCGCGGCGGCGAAGGTCGACGCGCTCGCGAGCAACGGCATGGACGAAATCGAGATCCCTGCGTTCCTCCGCAAACAAGCCGACTGACGCCGAATGGGGCGGCGACTGAGGCACGAGACCTAGAATCGGTCCATGGTGCGTCACGAAGCAAAGGCTCGACTGAACCCGCGAGGGGGAGGGAAGGCTGCTGCATGCTGCGCCAGTCCAACGGGTGAGAGTCCCGTCCCGGTAGGCGTCGGTGCACCGGGTAGCAGGCCCCAGGTAGTGGAGGGAGACCTCTGTGCCCGAGCGGGGCGTCAAAAGCCCGTGAGGCGGCGCGAGCTGCGTAGCGGTGAGCAAGCACGCGGGCCGCAACATCAAGTGAAGCCTGCAGCCTCGACAGATTTACAACCCGCAGGCCGAGCCGCTCATGTCACGGCGAAGGCAACATCATCGGCGCAAGAACCGAAGCGCGCTGGTGGCTGCGGCGGGGTACGGGGAGCAGCACGCGTGCAAGGACCGGTGTGGAACGTGAGAGACCCGTCTGCGCAGCCCGAGTCGGGGCGAGCGCGCTCGTATAAGCCCAAGGCGAAGTCGAGCCGTGCGCAGCGGGAGTCCGAGGGGATCGTAGTACTGCAGGCCAAGGCGCGAGCCGAGGCGACGAAGGCCGTGGGGCATAACGCGGCTGGAGGGAAGGGTCCCTGCGGTGGTCATGCTGAGATAGCGGGTAAGCGCGAGGGAATGGCCGGCCAGACCGTGCCTAACGACCCCGGCGGTGATGAACCGCGCGACAAAGTGCGACGACTGCAAAGGCAGCTCTGGGCCGCAGCCAAGCGGGCACCGGGCGGGCGCGTGCATGTGAAGAACCAAGCTTGTGGGCGTGACGACCTGCAAGCGGCATGCAGTGCGGTCCACGACCCGGCGCAGCCTCTGCTCGCAAGGGCAGGGCCGCACAATGCTGCGAGCCGACGACCACTGGTAAGCCGTGTGCGGGAAATCCGCATGCACGGTTTGAACGGGGGTGTTGGTTCTGTGACTGACCTTCGGGCCTGAACAGGGCCAACATCTACCAATGGTTGCGCAGCGCACGATCAAAGGCCTCACCCGCGCGGTGGGCGTGGGCGTGCACGGCGGGCAACGCGTCGAGCTGACGCTGCGCCCGGCGCCGCCGGACACGGGGGTTGTGTTCCGGCGCGTCGACCTGCCCACTGCAGTGGACATCAAGGCGCACGCGCTGAACGTCTGCGATACGCGCATGGCGACGACGCTGTCGGCCGACGGCGCGCCTGGCGGGCCGAAGGTGAACACCGTCGAGCACCTGCTCTCGGCGTGTTCGGGTCTCGGCCTGGACAACCTGATCGTCGACATCACGGCCGAAGAGGTGCCGATTCTCGATGGCTCGGCGGCGGCGTTCGTGTTCCTGCTGCAAAACGCCGGCATCGAGCTGCAGAAAGCGCCGAAGCGCTTCATGCGGATTCTGCGCCCGATCGAATTGCGCGAGGGCGAAGGGCGGGACTTGAAGTGGGCCCGGTTGGAGCCGTTCGAGGGGTACAAGCTCGGCTTCGAAATCGACTTCGATCACCCGGCGCTGAATTCGACCGGGCAGCGCGTCGAGTTCGACATGGGTTCGGGCCAGTACAAGCGCGAGATCGCGCGCGCGCGCACCTTCGGCTTCAGCAAGGACGTCGACATGATGCGTTCGAGGGGCCTGGGACTGGGTGGCAGCATGGACAACGTGATCGTGATCGACGAACACCGGGTGCTGAACAGCGACGGCTTGCGCTACGACGACGAATTTGTGAAACACAAGATCCTCGACGCCGTCGGCGATCTGTTCCTCGCCGGGCATCCGCTGCTCGGCGCCTACAGCGCATTCAGGTCCGGCCACGCGCTGAACAACAAGCTGCTGCGCGCCGTGCTCGCCGATCCGAGCGTCTACTCGATCGTCACGTTTGCCAGCGCGGGTGAGGCTCCGGCCGGAATGGCCGAACTGGCGCCCGCGTGGTAGCTGCCGGCGCGTCGCGACATGCCGGTGTTTCGGGCGATTCTGTTGCTGCTCCTGGTCGCCGGGGCGGGGTGTTTCGTGATCTATATTGCCACCGGCCGGATCCGCTGGCGCGATTGGGGTTTGAAGCTGGTGAAATGGACGGTCGCTGCGGGCCTGGTGTTTTTCGCCGTGCTGGCGCTGGAACGACTGATCGCGAAGGTATGAGGCGCGCCCGATGACGGTTTTTCGCTGGATCATGCTGTTCATCACCGGAACGCTGCTCGCGGGGTCGGTGGTCAGTTTTGGGCTTTTCATCGCCCTGGACGTCGAGGTCTGGATCGAACGCGCGCGCTGGCTGCGCCGCCAGTTGTTCGCGGTGGCGCTGTTCTGGTTCAACGTCGAGATCTGGGGCCGCGTGATCTGGACGATCGTGACCTGGAACCGCGGCGCAGCCTGAGCAGAGCGCGCGTCGCGCTTCCCTCAGGCGCCATCGAGGAACGCGGCAATCCCCGGCAAGTGCTGCGCGAAGTCGCTCAAGGCGTGGTCGCCGCCTTCGAGCAATTCAATTCTGCAGCCCGCGTAGCGCGCCGTCATTTCGCGCCAGCTGAGCACCTCGTCGCCTTTGGCGATCACGGCGTAGTAGCGCTGCGGATTCGTGATCGCTACCGGGTGCATGGCGCGCAGCTCATCGATGTATTCGGCGCGAAATTCGAAGCGCTCGTCGCTGTGCCAGGCCGTGATTTCGCCGACGTAGGGCACGAGGTCGCGCGCCGGCTCGATGCCGGGATTGAGCAGCACCGCCTTGCAGCCGAGCTGTTCGGCGATCACCGTCGCGTAGAAACCCCCGAGCGAACTGCCGACCACAGCCATCGTCTCGCGCGGCCAGCGCGCGACCTGCTGCATGATTCCCAGCATCGCCTGGCGCGGCGAGGCGGGCAGGGCGGGGCAAGACCAGGTCACTCCGGGGCGCTGCTCGGCGACCCACGCCGCCATCAGCTGCGCCTTCGTCGACTGCGGCGACGAGCGAAAGCCGTGCAGGTAGAGCAGGTGTGTCGTCGCCACGCTGTCCTCAGCGCGCGGGCTGGGCCGTTTCGAGCGCACTCAGCAACTTGGCGTGCACGCCGCCGAAACCGCCGTTGCTCATGCACAGCACATGGTCGCCGGCGCGCGCCTGCGCCTTGACGCGTGCAACGAGCGAGTCGATCGTGTCGCACACGGTGGCGACCTGACCCAGCGGCGCGAGCACGTCGCGCGGGTCCCAGCCGAGCGATCCGGCGTGGCAGAACACCAGGTCCGCGTCTTCCAGTGCCCACGGCAACTGGGCTTTCATCGAACCGAGTTTCATCGTGTTCGAACGCGGCTCGAACACGGCCAGGATGCGTTGCGCGCCAACGCGTCGCCGCAGGCCGGCGAGCGTGGTGCGGATCGCGGTCGGGTGGTGCGCGAAGTCGTCGTACACCGCGACACCGCCGACGCTGCCGCGCAGCTCGAGGCGCCGGCGCACGTTCTCGAAACTCGCGAGTGCCTTGGCCGCGGCGGTCGGCGCGACGCCGACATGTTCCGCCGCGGCGATCGCCGCCAGCGCGTTGAGCTGATTGTGCTCGCCGAGCAGGCCCCACTCGACGCGCGCGATCTTCATGCTGCCGCGCAAGACGTCGAACGCGTGCGGCTCGCCGCGTGCACGCAAAGCGCCGGGCTCTTCCTTGCGCGCGCCGAACAGCGTGACTTCGCTCCAGCAGCCCTGCGCGAGGACGCGCCGCAGCGAGTCTTCGCGAACGTTCACGATGAGCCGTCCCTTCGCCGGGACGGTGCGCACGAGGTGCTGGAACTGGCGCTCGATCGCGCCTAAGTCGTCGAAGATGTCGGCGTGGTCGAACTCGAGGTTGTTCAGGATCGCGGTGCGCGCCCGGTAGTGGACGAACTTGCTGCGCTTGTCGAAAAACGCCGTGTCGTACTCGTCGGCTTCGATGACGAACGGCGCCTTGCTGCCCCCCGGCAACGGCGTGTCGAGCTTGCCGAGTCGCGCCGAGACGCCGAAATTCAGCGGCACGCCGCCGACCAGGAACCCCGGGTCCAGACCCGCCTGGTCGAGAATCCAGGCGAGCATCGCCGTCGTCGTCGTCTTGCCATGGGTTCCGGCGATCGCGAGCACATGGCGGCCGCGCAGCACGTTGTCGGCGAGCCACTGCGGCCCGCTCGTGAAGACGTGGTCGCTGTCGAGAATCGCCTCCATCAGCGGATTGCCGCGCGCCACGACGTTGCCGACGATGAACAGGTCCGGCCGCAGCGCCAGCTGGTCCGCGCCGTAGCCTTCGATCAAGTCGATGTCCAGCGAACGCAGCTGGTCGCTCATCGGCGGGTAGACGTTCGTGTCGCAGCCGGTCACCTTGTGCCCGCTGGCGCGCGCCAGGCCCGCCAGGCCGCCCATGAAGGTGCCGCAGATTCCCAGAATGTGCAGGTGCATGGACGACTCAGCGGGCCAGGGATTCGCGCGCGGCAGCAATGCTCGCGGCAATGTCGGCGCCGCTGTGCGCGCTGCTGACGAAACCGGCTTCGTAGAGCGCCGGCGCGAGATACACGCCTCGCTCGAGCATGGCGTGGAAGAAGGCGTTGAAGCGCTCCTTGTTCGTCGCGAGCACCGCCGCGTAGTTTTGCGGCAGGGCGTCGGCGAAAAAGAAGCCGAACATGCCGCCTTCGGCTTCGCCCACCATCGGCACGCCGGCGTCTCGGGCCGCTGCGACGAGGCCATCGACAAGTTCGCGCGTGCGCGCCGACAAGGCCTCGAAGAAGCCCGGCTTGCGAATCTCGCGCAAGGTGGCCAGGCCGCACGCGGTGGCGACCGGATTCCCCGACAGGGTTCCGGCCTGGTACACCGGGCCGAGCGGCGCAAGCTGCGCCATCACGTCGCGCCGCGCGCCGAATGCGGCCAGGGGCATCCCCCCGCCGATGACCTTGCCGTAGACCAGGATGTCGGCGTGAAAGCCCGGAATCTGTTTCGCGTAGAGGCTCTGCGCGCCGCCCAGGGCGACGCGAAAGCCGGTCATGACTTCGTCCAGGATCAGCAGCGCGCCGTGCTGGGTGCAGAGCTCGCGCAGGCGGCGCATGAACGCGACGCTGGCGCGAACGAAGTTCATGTTGCCGGCGATCGGCTCGATGATGACGCAGGCGAGCGAGGTGCCGTGCACGCTGAACGCTTCTTCGAGCTGCGCCAGATTGTTGTACTCCAGAACCACGGTGTGCTGCACGACTTCGGCCGGCACGCCGGCGCTCGTCGGGTGGCCGAACGTCGCCAGGCCGGAGCCGGCCTTGACGAGCAGCGCGTCGGCGTGGCCGTGGTAGCAGCCTTCGAACTTGACGATTCGGCTCCGCCCCGTCGCGCCGCGTGCCAGGCGCAGCGCGCTCATCGCGGCTTCGGTTCCTGAGCTCACGAGGCGCAATTGATCGACGCCGCTGACGACGCCGAGAATCTCTTCGACAAGTTCGATTTCGCGTTCGGTGGGCGCGCCGAACGACAGGCCCTGCATCACGGCGCGCTGCACCGCCTCGAGCACCGCGGGGTGGCCGTGGCCGAGGATCATCGGGCCCCAGGAGCCGATGTAGTCGATGTAGCGCTTGCCCTCGGCGTCGAACATGTAGGCTCCGCTCGCGCTCGAGATGAAACGCGGCGTGCCGCCCACTGCGCGAAACGCGCGCACCGGCGAGTTCACGCCGCCGGGAATGACGCGCTGGGCGCGTTCGAAGAGTTCGCTGTTGCTCGGTTTCATGGGTGCAAAGTGGTTCGGGACGCGCGCGTCGCGATTGAAGAATCGGGTCGCACGCTCAATGAACGTGGCGTGGGCCTTTCGGCGCCTTGGTCTCGTCTTCATCGGGCGTGGAATCGGCGTCGTCGTCTTCGTCGCCGGGTGGAATCGCCCAGAAAAAGCGGTCCGGAATGACGTTGCCCATCCCGGGTCGGAACCCGGCGTCCAGCGCCTGATCGAGGAAGGCGAGCGCTTCGCCCACCGCGGCGTGCAACTCGGCGCCGGAGGCGAGCAAGGCGGCGAGCGCGGCCGAGAGGGTGTCTCCGGCGCCGACGAAGCTCACCTCGAAGCGTTCGAACTTTTCGCCCGTGATCGCGCCTTGTGCCGAGGCGAGCACGTTGTCGAGGAACTGGTCCGGCAGCGGCACGCTGCTGACGAGCACGAACTTCGTCCCATGCCCTGCGGCGGCGACGGCGAGTTCGCGCGGCGACGCCGGGCGCTCGCTCTCCCAGTCGGGCAGGAGAAAGTCGGTCAGGGTCTGGTGGCTTCCCACGAGCACCTCGGCCTGCGGCAGGATCAGCTCGCGAAACGCGTCGTGGTAAGCCTGCTGCAGGTCTTCTTCGACCCACGACAGATTCGGCAGGTAGGCGATGAGCGGCACCTCGGGGTAGTCCGAGATCACCTCGGCAACTGCGCTCACGCCTTCCGCCGAACCGAGGAAGCCGACCTTCCAGGCGCCGATCGTGATGTCTTCGAGAATCGTTCGCGCCTGCTCGACGATGACTTCGGCGTCGATCGCGTGGTGGTCGAAGACTTCGGCGGTGTCGCGCATGACGATGCTTGTCACCACCGGTAACGCGTGCGCGCCCATTGCCGCGATGGTCGCGATGTCGCCGGCCATTCCGCCGGCTCCGCTGGCGTCATTCGCGTTGAAGCTCATCACGCACGCCGGCGCCGGTTGCTCTTGCGGCAGGCTCGTGTCGGACTCGGGTTGCGCGGTTTCGGAGGTCATGAATTTGTGGCTCGCTCACCCGGGAAAAGGGCTTGACGAGTTCCCGGCGAACCTCAGGCCAAATGTGAAGAATATGGCGCAGGTGCCTGTGGCGGCATCATTTTGCGACAACCTGCGTGGCTACAATCGCGCTGCATTGTAGTAACCCTGTAGGGTGCCGTGACCGAACCCAAGACCTGGATGTGCCTGATTTGCGGTTGGATTTACGACGAGGCTCTGGGCGATTTGGATCACGGCATCGCACCGGGTACGGCCTGGGCCGCAGTGCCGATGAACTGGACGTGTCCGGAGTGCGGAGCGCGCAAAGAAGACTTCGAGATGGTGCAGATCTGATGCACGGTGCGGCGGCCCACGCGTTTGCTGGCGCCGAGTAACTGAGGAGTACGCTCGGTGAGCAACCCAGCCCCGACCGGTGGCCCCGGCATCAAAGTCCTGGTCATTGACGACAGCAACACGATACGCCGCAGCGCGGAGATCTTCCTCAAGCAAGGGGGCTACGAAGTCCTGCTCGCCGAGGACGGTTTCGACGCGCTGGCCAAGGTCAACGACCACGACCCGGACCTGATCTTCTGCGACATCCTGATGCCGCGCCTGGACGGCTACCAGACCTGCGCCATCATCAAGCGCAATGCCAAGTTCTCCGACGTGCCCGTCATCATGCTGTCGTCGAAGGACGGGCTGTTCGACAAGGCGCGCGGCCGCATGGTCGGGTCCGAGGACTATCTGACCAAGCCGTTCACGAAAGACCAGTTGTTGGCGGCGGTCGAGCAGTACAGCCGAGCGGGGCGTGCACACGCGAACTGACGCCGTGGCGCCGCAGTGAAGTGATTTCGATGGCCGCGCGTTGGCGCGCGCCGCAGGAGGGTAAGACCATGGCAGTGCAGAAGATTCTGGTGGTGGACGACTCGAAGACCGAGTTGTACTTTCTGTCCGACTTGTTGAGCAAGAAGGGCTATGCCGTGCGCACCGCGGAAAACGCCGACGAAGCGATGCGGCGCCTGGGCGAGGAAACGCCGGATCTGGTCCTGGTGGACGTGGTCATGCCGGGGCAAAACGGCTTTCAGCTGACACGCACGATCACGCGCGACCCGCGCTTCAGCAAGGTGCAGGTGATCATGTGCACGAGCAAGAATCAGGAGACCGACAAACTCTGGGGCATGCGCCAGGGCGCGCGCGACTACATCGTCAAGCCGGTTGACGCCGACCTGTTGCTGGCGAAGATTCGCGCTTTCGACTGAGGCGAGCACTGCGCCTCAGGCAAGCCGCACGGACACGACCGAATGGCCAACAAGGAAGCCTTGCGAGAACTTCAAAGCCGCTTGTCGGAGCGACTCTCCGCGGCTCGAACCCAACAAACGGGCAAGTCGTGGCTCGCCGTCGAATGTGGCGGCCATGGCCTGCTGTTTCCGCTGCGCGAAGCGGGCGAGATCTTTCCCATGGCCGGTTTGCAGCCCGTGCCGCATTCGCAGGGCTGGTTTCTCGGCGTCGCGAACTTGCGCGGGCACCTTCACGGCGTGGTCGATCTGGCACGCTTTCTCGGTCTGGATTCGTCGCAAACGAACCGCGAACAGGCGCGGTTGGTCGGCTTCAATCCGCAGTGCAACCTGAACTGCGCCATGCTCGTCGATCGCCTCTCGGGATTGCGCAGCGAGGAGCAACTGACCGAGGAAAAAGAAGACGCCGTGTTGCGTCCGCCATTTGTGGGGGCGCGTTACCGGGATGCCGCGGGGCGAATCTGGCAGGAAATCAATCTGCTGGAATTGGCAGGCCACGAGTTCTTCTTGAAGATCGCCGCCTGAATCTGCTGGGCGTCATCGGTTGACGCGATAGAGAAGTCACGAGGGTTTTATGAGCTTGATGAACAAGATCAAAGGGTTGGCCCAGCGGCCCGATGCGATGGCGCATCCGCCGGTGCTGGTTCCGGAACTGCGCCTGGCCAAGGGCGGGTCCCGAAGTGCCCAGATCGAGCGCCTCAAGCCGGTCAAGTCAGGCCGCTCGGGTGCCCCCACGAAACAGAATCCGGCGCATGCCCCGAGTTTTGCTGCGGCGACCCAGCCCCAGGCGTCGCACTTCGATTCTTCGATCATTTCAGAAGCGTCTCCCTCGCAGATCACCGAATTCCCCGACACGCATCAGTTGCGCATGCCGGGTGCGGAAAACGAAGGCAGCGGCTTGCCCCTCATCGGGCGCCGATCGGTCGCCGAGCAGCGCCGCATCCTGATCGGGGTGACTGCGCTGGGTGTGATCGGGCTGGCGGTGGCGACCGCGCTGGCGCTGAACGGCGCGGGGCGGATCTCGGCCCAGTTGGGCGCGAGCGGCTTGGCCGAAGTGCAGTCGCAGCGCCTGGCGAAGTCGACGCTGCAGGCGCTGTCGGGAAACTCGAAGGCGTTCCCCGAGGTGCGCGAAAGCGCCGACCTGCTGATGCAGAACATCCGCAGCCTGCGCACCGGCGAAGGCCAGGTCGCGGCTGCGCCGCCGAGCGTGCAGCAGGCGCTCGAGTCGGCTGCGGCGCTGGCAGAGCGCGCCGAAAAAGGCGCGAACACGGTGATTGCGCAGCAGAAGAACCTGACGCTGGTCGGGCAGGCCTTGCGCGTCATCAACCGCCAGTCGTCCGAGTTGCTCGACATCGCGGAAACGATTTCGGCGCTGAAGTTGCAGCAGAACGCCGCGCCTGCGGAGCTGTTCGCGGTCGGTCAGTTGGTGATGCTGACGCAGCGCCTGGGCAAGAGCGCGAACGAGTTCCTGACGATCGAAGGCGTGAGCCCCGAGGCGGTGTTCCTGTTGAGCAAGGACTTGAATCTGTTTCGTGAGCTCGCCCAGGGTCTGGCCGACGGCAGCGCCGAGCTGCGCTTGCCGGGAACGCGCGACCCGGAGACCAAGGAGCGCCTCGTCGCGCTGCTCAAGCTGTACGAAGAAACTCGCACGCAGGCCGGCGCCATCATGAGCAACCTGCCCGGGCTCGTGGGCGCGCGCGACGCGCAGGCGTCGATCATGCAGGACAGCGAGCCGCTGCGCAAAGGCCTCGAAGGCGTGACCGCGCAGCTCGGCAAACAGTCGGCGTTCGGCGGCGCGACGCTGATCGTGATGCCGCTCTCGGCGTTGTTGCTGCTGCTCGGCGCGGGCGGTCTGCTGCGCCTGTACGTTCGAGATCAGGCCGCACAGGCCACGCTCGCACAGAACCGGCGCCTCGAAGCGGAGCGCCAGGAACAGGAAGCGAAACGCGTCAACGACGCGAATCAGGCGGCGATTCTGCGCCTGATGAACGAACTGCAAACCGTCGCCGAAGGCGACTTGACGCAACAGGCGACGGTGACGGAAGACATCACCGGCGCGATCGCCGACTCGGTGAACTACACCGTCGAAGAACTGCGCTCGCTCGTCACGCAAGTGCAGGGCACGGTGGGGCGGGTGACGGAGACGACGGCGCGAGTCGAGCAGACGTCGACCGAGCTGCTCGCCGCGTCATCCGAGCAGTTGCGGGAAATTCGCGACACCGGCGAGTCGGTGCTGCAAATGGCCGGGCGCATCAACGACGTGTCGTCGCAGGCGCAGGAGACGGCGCATGTGGCGCGCCAGTCGCTGCAGGCGGCGGAATCGGGCTTGCGCGCGGTGCAGAACACGATCGGCGGCATGAACCTGATCCGGGATCAGATCCAGGACACGTCCAAGCGCATCAAACGCCTCGGCGAATCGTCGCAGGAGATCGGCGAAATCACGGAACTGATCTCTGACATCACGGAGCAGACGAACGTGCTGGCGCTGAACGCGGCGATCCAGGCCGCCTCCGCAGGTGACGCCGGGCGCGGCTTCTCCGTCGTTGCCGAAGAAGTGCAACGCCTGGCGGAGCGATCCGGCGACGCAACGCGCCAGATTGCGGCGCTCGTGAAGACGATTCAGAGCGACACGCAAGACGCGGTGGGCGCGATGGAGCGTTCGACACAAGGTGTGGTCGAAGGCGCCCGCCTGTCCGACGCGGCGGGCAACGCACTCGGCGAAATCGACCGCGTGTCGCGCCAGCTGGCCGACCTGATCGGGCAAATTTCGAACCAGGCGCTGAGCGAAGCGCGCCTGGCCAACGTCGTGGCGGCGAACATCCAGCACATCTTCGCCGTGACTGAACAAACCGGCGAGGGCACGCGATCGACCGCGCAAATGGTTCGCGAGCTGTCCAAGACCGCCGAGGAACTGAAACAATCGGTCGCGCGATTCAAGGTTTCCTGAAGGCAAGGGCTGCGCCGCTTGCGGCAGCCACGCACACCTGGCGAAGAATGAATTCACAACGATGAGCGAGACAACCGACGATCTGAGCGCCCTGGCGTGGGTCTACGAAGAGGTCCGGCGTTCGCTCGACACCGCGCACAAGGCCTTGCGCCGCTTTCTCAAGGAGCGCGAAGTCTCGGCGACTTCGGACGTCGGCGAGGTCGATCCGTCGGTGCTGCGCAGCGCGCGGGTGCAGATTCATCAGTGCGCCGGTGCGATCGAGCTCGTCGGCCTGACTCCTCTCGCGGCGGTGCTGCGCGCCAGCGAGGCGGCGGTGATCCGGTTCATCGCCAAGCCGCACAAACTCAACCTCAAGGCGATCGAAGACATCGAGCGCGCCTCGTTTGCCCTGCTCGACTACATCGGCCGGGTTCTCGGCGGCAAGTCGGTGTCGCCGCTGTCGTTGTTCCCGCAGTTTCGCGCGATCCAGGAAGACGCCGGCGCGGACCGCGTGCACCCGGCCGACCTGTGGCACGTGCCGTGGCGCTGGCTCGAACTGCCGCCCGACCGCACCGCCCAGCCGCGCGCGCCGAACGCCGCGGCGCGCGCTGCGATCGAGAAAGAACTGCTGGCGCTGATGCGCGCGTCCGATCCGCGCGAAGCGGCCGGACGCCTGAGCGACACCTTCGCCGGTTTTGCGCAGGCTGCCAAGCACCCGCGGGTGGTGACCTGCTGGAAGCTCGCCGCCGCCGTGTTCGAGGCACAGGCGCACACCTTGCTCGATTTCGACGTCTACGGCAAACGCCTCGGCTCGCGCCTGCTCGCGCAGTTTCGCAGCCTGGCGCGCGGCGAGATCGACGTGTCGGAGCGCTTGGCGCTGGACCTGCTGTTCTTTTGCGCTCAATCGCGCGCGCCCACCAGCGCCACACCTCGGCTCGCTGCGGCGCGCAAGGCGTACGGCCTGGAGCAGAGCGAGCCGGTCGACTACACGACGAGCGCCCTCGGTCGTTACGACCCGGCGTGGGTGACGCAGGCGCGCAAACGCGTCGCTGCGGCGAAGGACACGTGGTCCGCGGTGGCGGGAGGCGAAATGCACCGCCTGAGCGGCCTGGGCGAACAGTTCTCGCTCGTCGCCGATTCGCTGAAACGCCTCTTTCCCCGCGGCGAGCTGCTCGGCACCGAATTGCACGACACGGCGGCGTCGACGCTGGACACCGGCGCAGCACCTCCTGCGCCGTTGGCGATGGAAGTGGCGACTTGCCTGCTCTACGTCGACGCGGTGCTCGAAGACGCCGACTTCGACCATCCGCAGCAGCCCGAGCGCGTGCAGCGCCTCGCGCAGCGCCTGACGCATGTGCGCCAGGGCCACACGCCCGATCCGCTCGAGTCGTGGATGGAGGAGCTGTACCGGCGTGTCTCCGACAAGCAGACGATGGGCAGCGTGGTTCAAGAGCTGCGGGCGTCGTTGTCGGAAGCGGAAAAGCACATCGACCAGTTTTTCCGCGACACCAGCGAACCCAAGCCGCTGATCCAGGTGCCCACGCACCTGTCGGCGATGCGCGGCGTGCTCTCGGTGCTGGGCATGGACCATGCCTCGGCGGCGCTGGTGCGAATGCGCGACGAGGTCGCCGGCCTGGCCACGGCGCAAGTTGACTTGTCGCAGGCCGCGCAGGCAGGCGTGTTCGACCGGCTCGCAGGCAATCTCGGCGCCCTGGGCTTCCTCATCGACATGCTCAGCGTACAGCCGCAAATGGCCAAGTCGCTGTTCGTCTTCGACGCTGCGCAGGGCGTCCTGAAGCCCATCATGGGTCGCGACGACGACCACTCGGAATTGAGCGTGCACGCGCAGTTGGCGGGCAGCGCGATCGAAAAGCAGCTGATCGACCAGGCGAGCCAGTTGGCGCGTGACGCGACGAAGAAAGACGTCTCCGCGGCCGACCTCGTGCTCGGCCTGGAGCGCTTGTCGCTCGGTGCGAGTGCCGCCGACCGCGCCGGCCTCGCGCAAGCGACGCGCAGTGCGCAGCAGGCACTGACTCAGGCGACGGACGGCGCGGGCATTTCCGCCGCGCGCGACGGCGTCTCCAAAGCGATGGCGCAGTTCGTGTCGCCCGATTCGGACGTGGCGACACTCGAGCTCAAGCCGGCGCCTCAAGTGATCGACGACGGCGTGCGCGACGACGAATTGCGTGAGGTGTTTCTCGAAGAGGCCCGCGAAGTCATTGGTGAGGCAGCGACGGCGCTCGCCGAACTGATCGAGACGCCCGCCGAGTTGCCGATCCTGACGACGATCCGGCGCGCCTTCCATACGCTCAAGGGCAGCTCGAGGATGGTCGGGCTGAAAGATTTCGGCGAAGCAGCCTGGTCTTGCGAAAAACTCTACAACACGCGCCTGGCCGAGCAGCGCGCCGCCGAAACCGACCTGATCGAGTTCACCGGCTGGGCCTTGCAATACCTCGGCAGCTGGGTCGAGGAGATCGCCGCCCGGCGCGCCCACGAGCACAGTTCGGCGGTCGTGGCGGCACGGGCGCAGGCCCACTCCGACGAAGGCGGCAGCCGCGGCGTGCGCAGCGACGGGCTCGTCTTGCCCGCCGGGGCCGCGAAGGCGCACGTCACGACCAAGCCGGCGCCGCTGGCCGTGCCGCGCGCAGCGCCGCTGCCGACGCTCGAGTTCTCGTTCAGTCTCGATTTGGCGGGCGAGGATGATGCCGTGGCACTGCCCGCTGTTGCGAAGCACTCGCGGGCTCAACCTCTGGCTTCGAGCGCGCCGGAGTTGCTCGATCCGTTCGACCTCAGCGTCACCGAGACGCTGCCGCAATCGATCGACGACCCGGTGGCTGACATCGCCCTGGACGTGATCGATCTCGATCTGGGCCAGGCGTTTGCCGCGCCGCCTGCGGCTGCGCCGAGCGAGCCGATCCGCGTCATGGTGGCGGCCGAGCCGCACGCCCCCGATCTCGTGCCCGACGCGGCTGCGGCGCCGAACTTTGAGCCTGCGCCTTCCGTCGAGCGATCGTCGGCGCCGATTCCGTTGCCCGACATCGTCGATGACGAGCCGTTCGACGACGAGCAGGATCAGGAGGACATGGTCAAGGTGATCGGGCCGCTGCGCATCAGCATCGCCCTGTTCAACATCTACCTGAACGAGGCCGACGAGCTGTCGCGCCGGCTCACGACCGAACTCGCCGAATGGGCGATGGAGCTGCACCGGCCGATCGGCGAAATCCCGATCGCCTTGGCGCATTCCCTGGCAGGCAGTTCGGCGACGGTGGGCTTTGCCAACCTGTCAACGCTGGCGCGCACCCTCGAGCACGCACTCACGCGCTCGCAGGCGATCGGCCGCGGCACGCCGCAAGAGGCGCGCTTGTTCGTCGACGCTTCCGAGGAAATTCGGCGCCTGCTGCATCAATTCGCGGCTGGTTTCCTGAAGGACCCGTCGGTCACCTTGCTGTCCCGGCTCGACGAACACGAATTGAGTTCGGCGCGCTGGCTCGAGGCGGTGACCGCCGCGGCGGACATGGCGCCCCATTCGCGCTCTGGCGGGTTGGACGAGCTTGCGCAGGGCGCGGCTCCCGATTCGGCGTCAGCGCCGCTCGGCCCGTTGCCTGAGGTCACCGAATCGCACAGCCCGGCAGCCGAGGCGCCTGCGCACATCGCGCCGATGGCGCCAAGTTTGCCGGCCGCGCCGCCCGCCGCCGAAACACCGCCCGCCGCCGTTGCGGCAGCCGCGGGACGCGACAAACCCGGTACCCGCACCGCGCAGGCGGCGCAAGGTGAGCCGGCGCGCGAAGAAGACGAACTGCGCTCCTGGTTCCAGCCCTCCGGCTTCATGGAGTGGAAGCCGCTCACCTACCCACCCTCCGGCGCGCCGCTGGCACAGACTCAAGCCGCGGCGCCTCCGCGGTCGGCGCCAGCGCCCGTGGCGGAAGACCGGCGCCAGGGGCAACGCGGCGCCGCCGCGCCCACGGGTGCGCAAGACGCCGAAGACGACATCGACGCGTCCGACGCGGTCGACGCCGAACTGTTCCCCATCTTCGAAGAAGAGGCGCTCGAGTTGTTGCCGCAGCTCGCGGGCAGCCTGCGCGAATGGATCGCACGCCCGTCGGACACCGCGCACGCCGACGCGTGCATGCGAACGTTGCACACGCTGAAGGGCGGCGCGCGCCTGGCGGGTGCGATGCGCCTGGGCGAACTCGCGCACCGGCTCGAATCGCGCATCGAGCGCATCCTCGCGCAACCGGCGGCATCGACGGCGGACATCGAAAATCTTCAGTCGCACGGCGACGCCTTGTCGCAGGTGTTCGACGCCTTGCGCAATCGCGACGCGCTCGCCTACGCCGAGGCTGCGGCAGCGATTGGCGAGCCGACCCAAACGCAAGCGCTCGAGCCCGGCCCCGCCGCGCCGCCCGCAGCAGCGAAGGCGCCAGCGCCTGCCAGCAGCGCGCCGGTGGCGCGTGTGCAGACGCTCGAGCCGCTCGTGCCGATGGCCGAAGTCGCGGCGCCGCTGATCAAGGCGCCCGGCGTGGGCACGCCGCCGGCGCTGCCGGCAGCGCGCCCGCAGCCCGCAGTGCGCGCGGCCACGGCCGATGGGGTGTCGGGAATCGACTGGTCGCGTTTCGACTCGGCGACGGCGCAGACCAAAACACCTGCCGACCGCGCACCGAATTCGGCGCAATCGGCGGTTCGCGTGCGCACGCCGCTGCTCGACAAGCTCGTCAACCAGGCGGGAGAAGTCAGCATCGCGCGCACCCGGATCGAATCCCAGGTGACGCTCATCAAGGGTTCGGTGTCGGACCTGACGGAGAACCTCGAACGCCTGCGCACCCAGCTGCGTGACATCGAGCTGCAAGCCGAAACGCAGATGAGTTCGCGCCTCGAGGCCGCGAAGGGTGCGTCGAAAAACTTCGACCCGCTCGAGTTCGACCGCTTCACGCGCTTCCAGGAAGTGACGCGAATGATGGCCGAGTCGGTGAACGACGTGGCGACGGTGCAGCGCACGCTGCAACGCTCGCTCGAGAGCACCGAAGACGAACTCGTCGCCCAGGCGCGCATGACGCGCGAGTTGCAGAGTGATTTGCTGCGCACGCGCATGGTCGAGTTCGAGGGCCTGTCGGATCGCCTTTACCGCGTCGTGCGCCAGGCGGCGAAGGAACTGGGCAAGCAGGTCCGGCTGGACATCGTCGGCGGTTCGATCGAAATCGACCGTGGCGTGCTGGACCGCATCACCGGCGCGTTCGAGCATGTGCTGCGCAACAGCGTGACGCACGGCATCGAGATGCCGCAGGCGCGCACCGCAGCGGGCAAGGACCCGACGGGCCTGATCGTCGTCACGGTGACGCACGAAGGCAACGAAGTCGCGGTCGAGTTCCGAGACGATGGCGCGGGCCTGAACCTGCCGCGAATTCGCGAGCGCGGCATCGCGATGGGCCTGCTCGACGCGGCGCAGAGCTACACCGACGCAGAACTCGCGAACCTGATTTTCGCCTCGGGATTTTCCACCGCGGCGAGCGTCACCGAGCTCGCCGGCCGAGGCGTGGGAATGGACGTCGTGCGCTCTGAAGTGAACGCCATCGGCGGACGGATTCGCACCGCGACGCGCGTCAATCAAGGCACGTCGTTCAAGCTCATCCTGCCGCTCACGACCGCGGTGACTCAGGTGCTGATGCTGCGCTGCGGCGCCACCGCCGTCGCCGTACCGTCGACCTTGATCGAGATCGTTCGGCGCGCGACGCCGGCGGAAATCGACCAGTCGCACACGAGCGGCCTGTATACGTTGGGCGAGCGCCAGATGCCTTTCTTCTGGCTCGGCTCGTTGCTGCAGCTCAGTGCCCGCACCAACGAAGCGGTCGGACGCACGCGCACGGTGGTCGTGATCCGCAGCGCGCAAAAGCGCATCGCGGTGCAGGTCGACGAAGTGCTGGGGAATCAGGAAGTCGTGGTGAAGAACCTCGGGCCGCAGTTGTCGCGCGTTCCGGGCCTGGCGGGAATCACGCTGCTCGCCTCGGGTGCGGTCGCGCTCATCTACAACCCGGTGGCGTTGGCGACGCTGTACGGCGACCCGGCGCGCCAGGCCACGCTCACGTCGCTGCAAATGCCGCAGGCGCCGGTCGGCGCCGGATCGGCGGACGACGTGCCTGTGGCGCCGATGGTCCTCGTCGTCGACGATTCGCTGACGGTGCGCCGCGTCACGCAGCGCCTCCTGGTGCGCGAAGGCTATCGTGTCGTGCTCGCCAAGGATGGCCTGGACGCGCTCGAAAAACTCGCCGAGGAGCGGCCGCAAGTCGTGCTGTGCGACATCGAGATGCCGCGCATGGACGGCTTCGAACTCGTGCGCACGATCCGCAACAGCGTCAACTTGCGCGACCTGCCGGTGATCATGATCACCTCGAGAATCGCGCAGAAGCATCGCGACCTCGCGGCCGAACTCGGCGTCGACCATTACATGGGCAAGCCGTACTCGGAAGAAGACCTGTTGTCGCTGATTGCGCACTACACAGCGACGCTGAGCGATGCGTGAAGCGTGGTGTTGCGCTTGAAGTGATGCGCAGATCGCCCCTCGAGCGGCGACGCATGAGCGCAGCGAACGCGCGTTCAAGCGTGCCCATCCGGGCGGTGCCGGCCCGTAGAATTCGGCGCACATGACTTTCACCCCGGCACAACGCCAAACCATCGCCTGGGTCGGGATCGGCCTGCTCGTCTTGCTCGGCGTGAAGCTGCTGGCGCCGGTCCTGACGCCATTTCTTGTTGCCGCCGTTCTCGCCTACGCCTTGCACCCCGCCGTCGAATGGCTTGCGACGCGGCGCGTGCCGCGTGTCATCGCGGTGGCCATCGTCGAGGCGACGGCGATCGCCGCTCTGGCGGCGCTGGTGCTGCTGATCGTACCGATCATCTCCAAGGAGTTGCCGCTGCTGCGCGAGCAGATTCCGCAGCTCGCCGATCGCCTGAACCAGGCCTTGACGCCATGGCTCACTCAACTCGGAATTCCTGCGGGGCTGGACGTCGCGAGCATCAAGGCCTTCGTCCTCAAGTACCTGAACGCGAACGTCGAAGACTGGCTCGGCACCTTGCTCAGCTCGGCACGCATCGGCGGCAGCATCCTGCTCGCGATCGTCGGCCTCGTGATTCTGGTGCCTGTGGGTTTGTTCTACCTGTTGATGGACTGGCCGAGTCTGGTGGCGCGCGCAAGGACTTTGATCCCGCCGCGACTGCGACCCCGCATCGAAGGCTTCATGATCGAGTGCGATTCGATGCTGGGTCAATACCTGCGTGGGCAGCTGCTCGTCATGCTGACGCTGGCGGTGTACTACAGCGTCGCGCTGGGGTTGGCCGGCTTCGATCTGGCGTTGCCGGTGGGCGTGTTCACGGGCCTCGCGATCTTCATTCCCTACCTCGGGTTCGGCGTCGGCCTGATCCTGGCGCTGACGGCGGGTGCGCTCCAGTTCGGCGGCGCTTACGGCCTGGTCGCGGTGGCCGTGGTGTACGGCATCGGCCAGGTCGGCGAGGGCTTGTTTCTGACGCCGCGCCTCGTCGGCGAGCGCATCGGCATGAACCCGCTGATGGTGATTTTTGCCCTGCTCGCGTTTGGCCACCTGTTCGGTTTTGTCGGCGTCTTGATCGCGCTGCCGCTCAGTTCGCTGATCGTGGTGGCGGTGCGGCGCACGCGTGCGATGTACCTGGAAAGCCCGCTCTATCACGGCTGAGGTTGAGCATCGGATGCAACAGATCCCGCTGCCGATCGGCACCGCCGCGGCGCGCACCTTCGACAATTTCGTCGCCGGCGCAAACGCGGCGACGCTGGCCCACCTGCGCGCGCTGGCGCCCGGTGCTGCGCCGGTCTACCTGTGGGGTCCCACCGGCAGCGGCAAGACGCACCTCGTGCAGGCCGTGGTCGGGCGGTTCCAGGCGGATGGGATCCGTGGCGTGAACTACGGCGCCGACGTCGCCGCGCCGTGGATGGGCAGCGAAGGTTGCGGAATCATCGTCATCGACGACTGCGACCGCCTCGGCCCCGAGCAGCAACACAGCGCGTTCACGCTGTTCGTTCAAAGCGCCGAGGGTGGCGCAATCATCCTCGCCGCCGGACGCCTGCCGCCGGTCGACCTGGGGTTGCGCGAAGATCTGCGTTCGCGCCTGGGCTGGGGCCATGTCATGGCAGTTCATGCGCTCACCGAGCCGGAAGCGCGCGCCGAATTGCGCCGCGAGGCGGACCGCCGCGGCATCCTGCTCACCGACGAGGTGGTTCAGTACCTGTTGACACGATTCGCGCGCGACCTGAAGAATTTGTTCGATCTGCTGAACCGGCTCGACGAGTTTTCTCTCGTGCAGCAACGCAACGTCACGGTGCCGCTGTTGAAACAGATGCTCGCCCGAGGGCTCGAGGCGTGAGCAACGGCGCGGCGCTGTGCCTGTTCGATCTCGACGATACGCTGCTGCCCTTGGACTCGGACCACGCCTGGGGTGAGTTCATGGTCGCGCAAGGCTGGGTCGACGCGACCGTATTTGCGCGCCGCAACGATCAGTTCTACGCCCAGTACAAGGCGGGTCAGCTCGACATCCACGCCTACATCGAGTTCGCCACCGCGCCGCTGCGCAGCCGCAATCCCGCCGAAGCGCAAGCCGCGCAGCAGCGCTTCATGAGCGAAGTGATTCAGCCGAAGCTGCGCCAAAGCGCGCTGAACCTGGTGCGCGAACACCAGTCCGCGGGCGACATGGTTGCCCTCGTCACGGCGACGAACGACTTCATCACGGCACCGATCGCCGCCGCGTTCGGCATCGATTCGCTGATCGCGGTGCGCCTGGAACGCGATCCGAGCGGTACCATCACGGGGCGAATCAGCGGCGAGCCGAGTTACCGTGAGGGCAAGGTGCGGCGCGTTGAGCAGTGGTTGCACGGCGCCGGCCGCGGCTGGCGCGATTTCGCCAAGATCAGCGTCTACAGCGACTCGCTGAACGACCTGGCGCTGCTGGAACGCGCAACGCATCCGGTCGCGACCAACCCCAGTGCCGCGCTGGAGCTGCTCGCGCGTGAGCGCGGCTGGCGCATTCTGAGACTGTTCGAATGAATCCTGAATGATCAAGAAACTGATCGACAAGTTGCTCGACAAGGCGCGTTCGGCACGCGCAC
Organism: uncultured beta proteobacterium; assembly: GCA_963775015.1. Taxonomy (GTDB): domain Bacteria; phylum Pseudomonadota; class Gammaproteobacteria; order Burkholderiales; family Burkholderiaceae_C; genus JAEMQF01. Next base: position 70,110 of record CAVZHI010000011.1, read on the forward strand.
CGCGCACCGTGCACGGGCGGCGCGTCGAGGTGCCCAAGAGCGAGCATGGCATCAACCCGGCGCTCGTCGACGAGCGCGCGGCGAAGGTGGTGCGAACCCTCGTCGAAGGCGGGCACGAAGCGTACATCGTCGGCGGTGCGGTGCGGGATCTGCTGCTCGGCCTGCGCCCGAAAGACTTCGACGTCGCGACCAACGCCACGCCGGAGCAGGTGAAGTCGCTGTTTCGCCGCGCCTTCATCGTCGGGCGGCGCTTTCGCATCGTTCACGTCGTGTTCGGTCGCGGGCGCCAGGACCATGGCCTGAGCGAAGTCATCGAAGTCTCGACGTTTCGCGCCCAAGTCGATCCGGCCGCGGCGGAAGCCGGCGGAGCCAGTCCGAAGGTGGTGCCGGCCGAACCGGCAGGTCGGCGAACCTCCGCCGCAGTGCAGCCCGGCCACGTGGTCGACGCCGAGGGGCGCGTCCTGCGTGACAACGTCTGGGGCCCGCAAGTCGAAGACGCGGCGCGGCGCGACTTCACCGTCAACGCGATGTATTACGACCCGCTGCGCGAAATCGTCGTCGACTACCACGGCGGTATCGCCGACGCGAAGAAGAAGTTGCTGCGCATGATCGGCGACCCGCTGCTCCGCTACCGCGAGGACCCGGTAAGAATCATTCGTGCGATTCGATTCGCCGCCAAGCTCGGATTCGACATCGAGGCCAAGACACGCGCGCCGATTCAAAGCATGGCCGCGTTGCTCGACAACGTGCCGCCGTCTCGCACCTTCGACGAGATGATCAAGCTGCTGCAAACCGGGCATGCGCTGGCGAGCGTCGTGGAACTGCGCCGCCATGGTCTGCACCGCGGCGTGTTTCCGGTCCTCGACGTCGTGCTCGACGAAGCGCAGCGTCACGACGGCCGCGAGAAATTCGTGCAGCTCGCGCTCGCCGACACGGACCGGCGCGTCGCCGAGGGCAAACCCGTGGCGCCGAGCTTCATGCTCGCGTGCATGCTCTGGCACGACGTGCTCGAACGCTGGAGGCAGATCGAGGCCAGCGGCGAAGCGCCGTTCAACGCACTGCAGCAGGCGGTCGACGCTGTGTTCGACGCGAAGATCGGCGACATCTCGGGCCGCGGCCGGCTCGCCGCCGACATGCGCGACATCTGGCTCATGCAGCCGCGTTTTGCCAAACGCACCGGGCAGGGCGTGCACACGCTGATCGAGCAGCCGAGATTTCGCGCCGGTTTCGACTTCTTGCGCTTGCGCGGCGAAGCGGGCGAAGTCGACGCCGAGCTGGCCACCTGGTGGGAGAAGTTTTCGCTCGCCGACGCCGATCAGCGCGCCGCGCTGATCGGCCAGGCGCGCGACGCCCCAGCTGCGCGCACCGGCGTCGCGGCGGTCGGCAGCGCTGCGCCGGGCGCCGCGGCCGACGCGGACCCGGTACGCAAGCGCAGGCGGCGCCGGCGTCGCACCGGCCCAGGGGCCGATCAACCGCAACCCGTCGAATCGTGACCGGCGTGACGCGGCTCGAGGCTTGCGCTGCGACCGAAGTCGGCCTGAACCCGGCTCGGTTGGATGCTCTGACGCAGGCCTTCGAGCGCGAAATCGAGACCGGGCTGCTGCCCGGGATGGTGGCGCTGATCGCGCGGCGCGGGAAAATCGCCTACTTCGAAAGCCGCGGCAAGCTCAGCCCAGGGGGCAGCGCGCCGATGGCCCGGGATTCGATTTTCCGCATCTACTCGATGACCAAGCCGGTCGTCTCGGTCGCGGTATTGATGCTCGCCGAAGAGGGGCGGGTCTGGTTGCACGAACCGCTGTCGACCTGGTTGCCCGAGTTTGCGCAGATGCAGGTTGGGGTGGACGTCGGCGGGCGGCTCGAATACGAACCTGCGCGCGCGCCGATCACGATCCATGACCTGCTGCGCCACACGGCGGGCCTGACCTACGGCTTCCTCGGCTCGAGCCCGATCCAGCAGCGCTACACCGAAGAGCGCATGGGAGCGCCCGAGATCGGGAACCGGCGCTTTTGCGAGCAACTCGCGCGCCTGCCGCTCGCAGTCCAGCCCGGTACGGCGTGGGCATACAGCCACGCGACCGACGTGCTCGGCCGCGTCATCGAAGTCATCAGCGGCCAGACCCTCGGCCAGTTCCTGCAGCAGCGCATCTTCGCGCCGCTGGGCATGGTCGATACCGGTTTTCACGTGCCCGAAGCGCAGCAGCAGCGCATCGCCGAACCCTTCGAAACCGATCCGCAATCCGGAGTCAAGATCGAATTGCTCGACGTGCGGCAGGTGCACGCGTTCGAATCGGGCGGAGGCGGACTCGTCTCGACCGCCGCCGACTATGCGCGCTTCGTTCACTCGCTGCGCCGCGGCGAGGGCGACACGCGCTTGCTCGGGCGCCAGAGCGTCGCCTTCATGACCGCCGACCATGTGGGCGAACGCGCCGTGCTCGGCGACGTCTTGCCCGCGGGTTATGGGTTCGGCCTCGGTTTCGCGGTGCGGCGCGAGGCCGGCCTGGCGGCGCTTCCCGGGTCCAAGGGTCTGTACTACTGGGCTGGAATCGCCGGGACGTCGTTCTTCGACGATCCGGCGCAAGACTTGTTCGCCGTGCTCATGACCCAGGCCCCGGTGCAGCGGCTGCGCCACCGCGCGCTGTTCCGCCATTTGGTCTATGCCGCCATCGACGACTGAGCCGAGCCGCGCTGCGCCCGACGTTGCCTACATTGGCCTGGGCGCAAACCTTGGTGACGCCGCGGCGACGATCCGCGCTGCATTTGCCGCCATTGAGAGTCTTCCCCTCACGGCACATCGGGCGCGCTCGGCGCTGTACCGCAGCGCACCGATCGAGGCCGACGGGCCGGACTACGTGAACGCCGTCATCGCGGTGCAGACGCGCCTCACGCCGCAAGCGTTGTTGGAACACTTGCACGCGATCGAAGCCGCGCAGGGGCGCGAACGGCCGTATCGCAACGCGCCACGCAGCCTCGATCTGGATCTGCTGCTGCACGGCGATCGTTGCAGCGACACGCCGCAGTTGCGCCTGCCGCACCCGCGCCTGCAGCAACGCCGATTTGTTCTCGAGCCCTTGGCCGAGATCGCGCCGGACCTCGTGATCCCCGCGCTGGGTGCGGTCTCGATCTTGCTCGCGGCGGTGAGCGACCAAGCCGTGACGCGGATCGACGCGTGACGCCAATCCAATCCGCCGCATTGCGCAGCTGACAACGCCGCGCCATCAGGCTGCCAGACCGGGTATTACACTCGCGGCGCCTCACGCGCCCCGCGTCGGCGCACTGGGTGCCCAACAGCCCATTCCAGCCCACCAGGAGAGTCCCATGCTGTTCGGCAAACTGTTGCCGCGCGAAGGCAATTTCTTCGAGTTGTTCAACCAGCATGGCGCGTACATCGTCGATGCGGCGCGCGCCTTCATCGAGCTGATCCACAACTACGCCGACCCGGTGTTGCGCGAGAAGTACGCCGACGAAGTGGTCGGCGCGGAGCGTGCGGCGGACCGCATCACGGCCGAGGTGAACCGGCTCTTGCACAAGACCTTCATCACGCCGATCGACCGCGAACAGATCCACAGCCTGATCAACGCGATGGACGACATCGTCGATCTGTTGCAGGACGCGACCGAAACGATGTCGCTCTACGACGTGCGCGCGATGACCGAAGAAGTGCTGCGCCTGGGCGAAATCAGCGCCAAGTGCTGCGAACGCGTGCAACACGCGGTGTCGCTGCTGCCCAGGATCAGCCGCACCGAAGTCGCCGAAGCGGCGATCAAGACCTGCGAAGAGATCGACAAGCTCGAGAGCGACGCGGACCGGGTGATGCGCGCCGCGATGTCGAAGCTGTTTCGCGAAGAGACCGACGTGCGCGAGCTGATCAAGCTGAAGACGATTTACGAGCTGCTCGAATCGATTTCCGACCGCTGCGAAGACGTTGCGAACCTCATCGAGGGCGTCGTCCTCGAGAACTCCTGAACCCGCGCCCCCCCATGGCTCAGGTCGAGATCGGTTTCTGGGTCGTCGCCCTGCTCGTCGTTCTGGCGCTTGCGTTCGACTTCATGAACGGTTTTCACGACGCGGCGAATTCGATCGCCACCGTCGTCTCCACCGGCGTGCTCAAGCCGCAGCAGGCGATCCTGTTCGCGGCGTTTTTCAACGTCGTCGCGATTTTCATCTTCGAGCTGAAGGTCGCTGCGACGATCGGCAAGGGCATCGTCATGCCCGGCGTCGTCGACCACCATGTCGTTTTCGGCGCGCTCATCGGCGCGATCTTCTGGAACATCGTGACCTGGTGGTACGGCATCCCGTCGAGCTCGTCGCACGCCCTGATCGGCGGCATCGTCGGCGCGGTGATCGCCAAGGCGGGCGCGGGCGCGCTGGTCGCCGCGGGCGTGTGGAAGACCGTCGTCTTCATTCTGATCTCGCCGGTGCTCGGCTTCGTGCTCGCCTCAATCCTGATGGTCGCGGTCGCACACCTCTTCCGACGCACGTCACCGCTCTATGTCGACAACTGGTTCCGCCGTCTGCAACTCGTCTCCGCCGGGCTGTACAGCCTGGGTCACGGCGGCAACGATGCGCAAAAGACGATCGGCATCGTCTGGATGCTGCTCATCGCCGCCGGCAACGTCTCGGCCGACGCGAAATTGCCACCGGGCTGGGTGATCTGGGCTTGCTACATCGCGATCGGCCTGGGAACGTTGTTCGGCGGCTGGCGCATCGTCAAGACGATGGGCCAGAAGATCACGAAACTCAAGCCCGTCGGCGGTTTCTGCGCCGAGACCGGCGGTGCGATCACCTTGTTCCTCGCCACGGGTCTCGGAATTCCGGTGTCAACCACGCACACGATCACGGGCGCGATCGTCGGCGTCGGCTCGGTGCGGCGCGCGTCGGCGGTGCGCTGGGGCGTCGCCGGCAACATCGTCTGGGCCTGGATTTTCACGATTCCCGCTTCAGCGTTCGTCGCCGGGTTGTTCTACTGGCTCAGCCTCAGCCTGTTCAAGTGATTCGTCAGCGCGGCGTCTGTGCAGCCTCTGCCTGCGCCTCGAAATAGCGCTGTGCGGCGAACGCGAGCGTCGCCATCAGCGCTGCAGCGCCAAACGCGAGCGCGAAGATGACGCCGATCACCGTCAGCCAGCCGCTCGCATGCGAGCGGCCACCGGCGTTGAAGCGCGCGTTCCAGGCGTTGTCGTCGCTGAGCCCGATCACGATCGCGTGCAGCATGGTCGCGGCGAGCATCAGCCCGAGCAGCGGGATGAGCCAGGCCGCGAGTGGATCGTCCAGACCGAGCGCGCGCGCGCGTTGCACGCCGTAGATTCCGAGCAGCGTCGGCCACGGGCAGAGCCATCCCCACAGGTCGCGCGGCCCATGCAAGTAGAAGCGGTGTGCACCAAAGCTGCCGCCGATGAGCGCAATCCATGTCGCCAACGTCTTGGACTTGTAGCGCTTGCGCGGCGAACTCATGGCGCCGGGCTCGCGGCCCCCACGCCCAGCGTCTTTTGCAGCAACACGACGTCGAGCCACTTCTCGAACTTCCAGCCTGCAGCGCGAATCTGCCCGGTGGGCTCGAAACCGAAAGCGCGGTGCAAGGCAATCGATGCCGCATTCGTCGAGTCGCCGATCACGGCGAGCATCTGGCGCGCGCCCAAGGCCTCGCTGCGCGCGAGCAATTCGGCGAGCAGGAGCCGCCCCAGGCCCTGACCGAGCGAATCGGGCGCGATATAGAGCGAATCCTCGAAGCAGAACCGGTACCCGGGGCGCGGCCGAAAATGGCCGGCGTAGGCGTAACCCTTGATCGCACCACCGCGCTGCGCCACGAGCCAGGGCAGGCCTTTGCACGTCAGGTCGGCGCGGCGTTGCCGCATCTCGTCCACGCCGGGGGCTTCGAGCTCGAACGTTCCCGTGCCATGCAGCACATGGAAGCGGTAGATCTCGGTGATCGCCTCGACGTCCGCGTCGGTGCTCGGGCGGATCACTGTCGGGCCTGGGGTTGTCATGGTGGGTGTGGATTGCCTCTCAGGCTCTGAGTCTACAATCCACGGTTTTTCCGCCGCCCTGCCTTGTGCCTCATCGCCCAGGCGCACCGGCTGGTTCTGGCGCCGCAGGCCGCGCCGCGGTGACATCTCAAGCTTAGGAATTCAGTATGGTCGTGATCCGTCTTGCCCGTGGCGGCGCCAAGAAGCGCCCCTTTTTCAACATCGTCGTCGCCGACTCGCGCACGCGGCGCGACGGTCGATTCATCGAACGCGTGGGTTTCTACAACCCCGTGGCGGCCGGCGGTGAACAGCCGCTGCGCGTCGCGTTCGACCGCGTCGCGCACTGGACCGGCCATGGCGCGCGCGTCTCGGCGACGGTCGAGCGCCTGTTGAACCAGGCCAAGGCCAGCGCCTGAGTCTTTCGCTGGGGACTGATGACGCTCCTGGTTCAGCCATGAGCGCGCAGGGTGCCGGGGTAGGCACGGAGCCCAGTTTCCCGGCCGATGCGATCGAAGTGGCACGAATCGGCGACGCCTGGGGCGTGAAGGGCTGGTTCAAGGTCGTTCCTTTCGCCGCCGACCCGCAAGCGATTTTTTCGTCGCGCCGCTGGTTCCTCAAGCCGCCCCTGGCCACTGGAATCGGCGCACCTGCGCCTCGAAGCGCGCCCTGGCCCGAGCTGTTGCGCGTGACGGGCGTCAAGGAGCACGCCGGCGGCGTTGTCGCGCAGGCACAGGGCGTCGAGTCGCGCGTCGATGCGCAAGCGCTGCGCGGGAGCCGCGTTTTTGTTGCGCGGTCCAGCTTCCCTTCCGAGGCCGCAGACGAGTTCTATTGGGTCGATTTGATCGGCCTGCAAGTCATCAATCGCCAAGGCGAGGCGCTCGGCACGGTGGTCGGCCTGATCGAAACCGGCCCGCAGAGCGTGCTTCGGGTCGTCCCTCAGTCGCCTACTGGCGCGCCCGATGCCGCGGAACGCCTGATCCCTTTCGTTTCGGCCTACGTCGACTCCGTGAGCCTGGAGGACAAACGCATCCAGGTCGACTGGGGACTTGACTACTGACTCCCTTTCGGCCATGCGCTTTGACGTCATCACGCTGTTTCCGAACCTGTTCGGGCCGCACCTGAGCGAAGGCGTGACGCGGCGCGCGTTCCTGTCGGGCCAGGTCGACGTGAAACTCTGGCAGTTGCGCGACTACGCCGACGACCCGCACCGCCGCGTCGACGACCGTCCCTTTGGCGGCGGGCCCGGAATGGTGTTGCTCGTTGAACCGCTCGAGCGCGCCCTGACGGCAATTCGCGCCTCGCGCGCCGACGCGGCAGCGCTGGTTCATTTCAGCCCGACGGGGCGACGCATCGACCAGGCCGTGGTGCGCGAGTTCGCTGCGGGCCCCGGAGCGATTCTGCTTTGTGGGCGCTACGAGGGAATCGACCAGCGCTTCCTGGACCGCCATGTCGACGTTGAACTGAGCCTGGGCGATTTTGTGTTGTCGGGCGGCGAGTTGCCCGCGCTCGCGCTGCTCGACGCCGTGGCGCGGCTGCAGGACGGGGTGCTCGGCGACAGCCAGTCGCACCAGCAAGACAGTTTTTCGCAAGGCCTGCTCGACTGCCCGCATTACAGCCGGCCTGAGGCTTTGCCTGAGCAATCGGCGAGTTCCGTCGTTCCGCCGGTGCTGATGTCGGGCAACCATGGGCAGATCGCGCGCTGGCGGCGCGAGCGCTCGCTCGAGTTGACGCAGGCGCGGCGCCCGGACCTGATCGCCGCGGCACGCGCCGCAGGTCAATTGAGCGCCGACGACGAGGCCTGCCTGGCGCGCTTCGGCGCTTGAGAACGTCGGACCCAGAGGAGCGCGGGCCCGGCCGCTATAATCGCGGGCTTTTCGATCCTCTGCGGGCAACCAAGGCCACGCGACCCCATCGGGGCCGCACTCCCGGCCGCCCAACAAACGCCTTGCACGATCGCCCGGAGAAACCCCATGGACTTGATCCAGACCCTCGAGCGCGAAGAAATCACGCGCCTCGCCAAGACGATTCCGCCCTTCGCCCCCGGAGACACGGTGATCGTCAGCGTCAACGTCGTCGAAGGCACGCGCAAGCGCTTGCAGGCGTTTGAAGGCGTCGTGATCGCCAAGCGCAACCGCAGCCTCAATTCGAGCTTCATCGTGCGCAAGATCTCCAGCGGCGAGGGTGTGGAGCGCACGTTTCAGCTCTACAGCCCGTCGATCGCGTCGATCGAAGTGAAGCGCCGCGGCGACGTGCGCCGCGCCAAGCTGTACTACCTGCGTTCGCGCTCCGGCAAGTCGGCGCGCATCAAGGAAAAGCTCGCCTGAAATTCGACCCGGAAGCGATGCCGATCGTCGGCATCGACCGCCACCTGCCGGCGGTCGATGCGGCGCAGTTGTCGGCAAGCGCGGTGCGCAGGCGTTTCGCCGCGCCGCCAAGCTGGGTGCCTGAGGCGATCGTCGAAAAGCGTTTCGGCAACCGCTTGCCGACCGCAGCGTCGGTGCTCGTTCCGCTCGTGCTGCGCGACACGCTGACGGTGCTGCTCACGCAGCGCACGGATCACTTGAGCGACCACGCCGGGCAGATCAGTTTTCCCGGCGGGCGCGTCGAGGCCGAAGACGCCGACGCAACCGCGACCGCGCTGCGCGAAGCGCACGAAGAGATCGGCCTCACGGCGCTGCATGTCGACGTGCTCGGCTGCCTGCCCGAATACACGACAGGCACCGGCTTCGTCGTGACGCCCGTCGTTGCGCTCGTGCAACCGGGTTTTGTGCTGCGACCCGATGCGAACGAAGTCGCCGAGGTCTTCGAAGTGCCGCTGGCGCACTTGATGGACCCGGGGAATCACCGGCGCCACGTGGTCGAACTCGCCGGAGCGCGGCGCGAGTTCCTGTCGATGCCGTGGAGCGGCGTCGATGCGAGCGGCGCGCCGAAGCGCTATTTCATCTGGGGCGCGACGGCGTCGATGCTGCGCAACCTGTATCGATTCTTCAGCGCCTGACGTTCGACTCGGGGCCAGCATTGCCCCGATATCATCTGGCGCCATGCGACCGTCAGTCCGCCGGAAAAGCGAGTTCGCCGCCACGCAACGCGCGGAGCCGGCGCGATGAGCTTTCTTGCCGTCGCCTTCGCGCTCTTCATCGAACAACTCAAGCCGCTGCCGCCGGGCAACGTCGTGCACAGCGCGATGGCGGGCTGGATGCGTTGGGCGGGTCACAACTTCAACGCCGGGCGCGATCACCACGCGGTCGTCGTCTGGGGCGTGACCGTGGCGGTGCCGGCGTTGCTCGCGTGGGGTCTGCATTGGGCCCTGGCCGAGTTCGGCGTCGCCTTCGCGCTCGCGTGGGACGTGTTCGTCCTCTACCTCACGCTCGGCTTTCGCCAATTCAGCCATTTTTTCACCGACATTCAGGAGGCCCTGGAGCGCGGCGACGAGACGCGTGCGCGCCGGTTGCTTCAGGAGTGGCGCGGGCTCGACGCGAGCGACCTGCCGCGCGATGAATTGCTGCGTCACACGATCGAACACGCGCTGCTCGCAGCGCACCGCCATGTGTTCGGCGTCTTCTTCTGGTTCGTCGTGCTTTCGGCGCTGGGCTGCGGCCCCGCGGGCGCGGTGCTCTACCGCCTCGCCGAATTCGCGAGCCGCCACTGGGCACAGCGCGCGCAGCGCGCCGGTCTGGGGCAGGACGATCCCTTGATGAACTTTTCAGTGCGCTGCTTCAGCGTCATCGACCACATCCCGGTGCGCCTCACGGCGGGCGGCTTCGCGGTGGTCGGCAATTTCGAAGAGGCGGTGAACGGCATGCGCCAGCACGCCGCACATTGGGGTGGGAGCAACGAGGGTGTGATTCTCGCGGCCGCGGCCGGCGCGGTGGGCGTGCGCCTGGGCGGCGCTGTGCAATCCGGGCCCGAGGTCGGGGCAGCAGGCGACGCCGAATTCGAGTCTCACGCCGCCGCAGGCTCAACTGCCGGCGCCGCGCCGCAACTCGGCCACCTGCGCAGCCTCGTCGGGCTGGTGTGGCGCTCGGTCGTGCTGTGGATGTTGCTGCTGGCGCTGTTGTCGCTGGCCCGGCTCATCGGCTGAGCACTGTCTTCAGCGCCGCACCAGTTCACCCAGAATCTCGGCGTAGATGCGGTAGCGCGACGCGTCGACTTCGCCGCGTTGCACGGCGTCCCGAACCGCGCAGCCGGGCTCGTGCAGATGGGTGCAGTTGTAGAACTTGCAGCCGCCGACATGGCCCCGCAGGTCGGGCATCAACGCGGCGAGCTGCTGCGCGTCGATGAGGCGCATGCCGAATTCCTGAAACCCCGGCGAGTCGATGAGCGCGGTGCGGCGCTGCGGATCGATCCAGTACCAGTGCGTCGCCGTCGTCGTGTGGCGCCCGGCGTTCAAGGCGATTGAAATCTCTCCGACCTGGGCCTTCGCGTGCGGCGCGAGAAGGTTGATGAGCGTGCTCTTGCCGGCGCCGCTCGGGCCGATCGCCAGGCTCGCCTTGTTGGAAAGCAGTGGTTCGAGCAATGAACGCGCCTCGTCCGGGCGCGCCTTGAGCGCGACCTCATGGACGTCGATTCCCATCGCCACATAAGGCGCGAGGCGCGCGCGTGCAGCCGCCATGCCGGGCAGGTCCGACTTGTTGAGCAGGATTCGCGTCGCAATGCCGGCATCTTCTGCAGCGATCAGCGCGCGCGCCAACTGCGACTCGCTGAACACCGGTTCGGCGGCGACGATGACGAGCAACTGGTCCAGGTTCGCCGCGAACGACTTCGTCTTCCACTCGTCCTGCCGCGTCAGCACATTGCGCCGCGCCTCGATGGCCTCGATCACGCCGCTGTCGCCGCTCACCTGCCAGCGCACCAGATCGCCGACGACGATGTCGCTCTTCTTGCCTCGCGTATGGCAGATCCTGCGCAGACCGTCCGGGTCCTCGACGATGCAGTGCCGGCCGTGCGCGGCGACCACCCGCCCGAGGTCGAACTCGGCCGGCTTGCTCAACGGCTGCCCGGCGCCAACGCGGCGATGCGCTGCGCCGCCGGCGGATGCGAGTAGAAGAAGCGAACGTAGAGCGGATCCGGCGTCAGCGTCGCGGCGTTGTCTTCGTGCAGCTTGAGAAGCGCCTGCGCCAGGTCCGCGCCGCTCGCCTGCTCGCACGCGTAGGCGTCGGCTTGGAACTCGTGGCGCCGCGATAGGCTCGCCAGCGCCGGCGAAACGAAAAACACGAACACCGGGACGACGAGCGTGAACAGCAGCAGCGCGAGCGCGTCGTTCGCGGCGCTCATCGACGGCGTCACGCCGAGCGCGGTGTAGAACCAGGTCTGCTTGGAGAGGAAACCGAGCAAGGCGAACCCGGCGCCGCTCAGGCCGAACAGCGCCAGCATCCTCTGGATCACGTGGCGGTGCTTGAAGTGGCCGAGCTCGTGCGCGAGCACCGCTTCGACTTCGCCCGGGTTCAGCTTGCTCAGCAGCGTATCGAAGAAGACGACGCGCTTGGCGGCGCCGAAACCCGTGAAGTAGGCGTTCGCGTGCGCCGAGCGCCGCGAGCCGTCCATGACGAACAGGCCTTTGGCGGCGAATCCGCAGCGGGCCATCAGCGCCTGCACGCGCGCCTTCAGCGTTTCATCGCTGAGCGGAACGAACTTGTTGAACAGCGGCGCGATCAGGCTCGGGTAGAGCACGAGCAGGAGCAGGTTGAAGCCGACCCACACGCCCCACGCCCACAGCCACCACAGGCCGCCCGCCACCGCCATGAGCCAGAGAATCAGGGCCGCGATCGGCAGGCCGATCAAGGCGCCGATGAGTGTGCCCTTGGCCATGTCGAGCAGATACAGGCGCAGCGTCATGCGGTTGAAGCCGAACGCTTGCTCGACGACAAACGTGCGGTACAGGTCCAGCGGCAGTTCGATCAGGCCACCGATCAGGGCAAACGCGGCGAGCAGCACGAGTTGGTATCCGAGGTCGCCCCACATCGGCGGCAGCGTTCGCAGCAACTGCGTGTTCAGCGCGTCCAGCCCGCCGAGCAGCGTCCATCCCAACAACACGGCGGCGCCGAGCGCCATGTCGATCAGCGACATCCGGCCCTTGGCCAGGGTGTAGTCGGCGGCCTTTTGATGCGCCGGCAGCGACACCATCGCGGCGAACGTGCTCGGCACCGCGCCCCGGTGCGCCGCGACGTGGCGCATCTGGCGCGTCGCGAGATAGAGGCGGACGAGCAGCGAGGCCACGAGGGCCGCCGCAAATCCAAACGTCAGGGCCGAAGCTTCCATGGATCGGAGTGTAGGTCGGCGCCTGCGAGAATCGGCGCCGGAGGATCTTGATGACAGCTGCTACCCTGACACCCAGCGACCAGAACCTGGTCTGGATCGACCTTGAGATGACCGGCCTGTTCCCCGAGAGCGACCGCATCATCGAAATCGCCGTCGTGATCACGGATCCGCAGATGACGCAGCGCGTGGAGGGCCCGGTGTTCGCGATCCACCAAAGCGACGCCGTGCTCGACGCGATGGACGCGTGGAACAAGAGCACGCACGGCCGCAGCGGCTTGGTCGAGCGCGTCAAGGCGTCGACGATCGACGAAGCGCAGGCGCAGCAACAGGTGATCGAGTTCCTGCGCCGCTACGTGCCGAAGAACGCGTCGCCGATGTGCGGCAACAGCATTTGCCAGGATCGGCGTTTCCTGGCGCGGACCATGCCTGAGCTCGAAGCGATTTTTCCACTACCGCAACCTCGACGTGAGCACGCTGAAGGAGCTCGCGCGGCGCTGGAAGCCGGAGATCCTGGCCGGCTTCAAGAAGGCGCAGGCGCACACGGCGCTGGCCGACATTCACGAGTCGATCGACGAGCTCGCCTATTACCGCGAGCATTTTCTGAACCTAGGGTCAGTACTGAGCTAGAATCGCGCCTCGGCCGCACGTCAGTGCGGCTTTTCGTTCATCGCACCGACCCTTTTTCGAATCTTCCCGCGGCTCCGCCGCGCGGCCGTATCGATTTCCACAGTGGGACTGGTTGGCGCCGATGCCGTCGCATCGACGGTCATCTGCTTGCGCGGCCCTGTGCCCTGCTGAAGGTGACCGTCCCTGGCGATCCACCAGTCATCCCTGAAACGGGTGGCTTGCCCGTGCGCTCGGCGTTTCGCCAGCGTTTGCGCGGGCGTTCCCTTGGAAGTCTGAAAATGAGTTTCGATCAATTGGGCCTGGACAGCGCCCTCACGCAAGCCGTCGCGCACGCCGGCTACGCCACCGCCACCGAAGTCCAGCTCGCAGCGATTCCGCCGGCGCTGGCGGGCGCCGATCTGATGGTGTCCTCGGCCACCGGCAGCGGCAAGACCGCGTCGTTCATCCTGCCCGCGCTGCAACGCGTGCTGCTCGCGCGCGCCGCGTTCCACGTGCAGCGCACCGCGGCCCCCGCAGGCGCAGAATCGGCGCGCCGCGATGCACCGCGCCGCGCCGCACGCATCCTCGTTCTCGTGCCGACACGCGAACTCGCGCTGCAAGTGTCCAAGGCGGCCGACACCTACGGCCGCATGGTGAAGAACCTGCGTGTCGCGACGATCGTCGGCGGCGTGCCCTACCCGGCGCAACTCTCCGCGCTTGCGCGCCGGGCCCGACATCATCATCGCCACGCCGGGGCGCCTGCTCGATCACCTGCAAAGCGGCCGCTGCGATCTGGCGAGCGTCGAGCTGCTCGTTCTGGACGAAGCCGATCGCATGCTCGATTTCGGTTTCATCGACGACATCAACACCATCGCCGCGGCGCTGCCGACGACACGCCAGACGATGATGTACAGCGCCACCTTCGCCGGCAACGTCGGCAACCTGGCGCGGCACCTGTTGCGCGAGCCGAAGCGCATCGCGGTCGCGTCGCACACGACGGCGCATGTGAACATCGAACAGCGCCTGCACTGGGCCGACAACCACAACCACAAGAACGCGTTGCTGGACCACATCCTGACGCAGCGCGAGGTCGAGCAGGCGCTCGTCTTCACGAGCACGCAGCGCGACGCCGATTGGCTTGCCGATCGACTCGCCGACATGGGGCACAAGGTTGCGTCATTGCACGGCGGCATGCCGCAGGGGCGGCGCAACCGCGTTCTGCAGGGCTTGCGTTCGCGCCACTTGCGCGTGCTCGTCGCGACCGACGTCGCGGCGCGCGGCATCGACGTGCCGAGCATCACGCATGTCATCAACTACGGCATGCCGATGAAAGCCGAGGACTATGTGCACCGCATCGGCCGCACCGGCCGCGCCGGACGCAACGGTCTGGCGGTGACGCTCGCCGAGCGCAACGACACCGACATGGTGCGCCGCATCCAGAGCTTCACGACGCAGCCGATTCCGGTGGCCATGATCGGCGGCCTCGAGCCGAAGAACCCGCAGCCGCAGGTGAAGACCTTCCGTGCGACGGGCCGGCCCGGCGAAGGTGGCCCGGCGCCGCGCGCTTCACGCCCGAGGGGCAACTCTTTCGTGCCACGCCATGCCGATGCGCAGCCTGCACGCGAACGCTCGCGTCCGGCTCCGCACGCGCAACCCGGCGGTCACGAAGTGCGCCGGCACCCCGACGTGCAGATCAAAACGATTCGCAAGCCGGCGCGTCCTTCGCCCTTCGCCAAGGGCACCGGGCAACGCGCGAAGGCTTTTGCGGTCGCGTAGGCGCGCCGCTCAAGTCCGTACGCAACGCGCGATGTCTTCCCGGCATGAGCCGGGTGCACGATGCGGTGGATCCCGGCTTGCGCCGGGATGACACGGCGAAGGCGAGGCGCGCTGCGTCGCCTTCGCCTGCACGCGCTCAGCCGAGCAGTTCGACCTCGAACATCAGTGTGGCGTTGGGCGGGATCACGCCGCCCGCGCCGCGCGCGCCGTAACCGAGTTGCGGCGGGATCACGAGCAGCCGCGTGCCGCCGACCTGCATGCCTTGCACGCCTTCGTCCCAGCCCTTGATGACCATGCCCTCGCCCAGGCCGAAGCCGAACGGGTCGCCGCGGTCTTTGCTGCTGTCGAACTTCGCGCCTTTCACGCCGTCGTTGTAGAGCCAGCCCGTGTAGTGCACGCTGACCTGTTGGCCGGCTTGCGCGGGCGCGCCGCTCCCGGTGACGCGGTCTTCGTATTGCAGGCCGGAGGCGGTGGTGATCATCATGGGCATTTCCTTGTTCGCAAGAGTGGCAGGTGCGCGATCATGCCATCCACTTTGCCCGCCACTCTGCGAGAGCCTGCTCGATGGTCTCGCCGAGCGTTGCTGGTCCGAGAGTGAGACCCAGGCAAGCCGCAGCGTCGCGCAGCGCGCGCGCCGGGTCCGACACGTCGAGCGCGCGCGCGCCGTTGCGCTTGGACAGCTTTTCGCCGTCCGCGCCGAGCCGCAACGGCACGTGCAGATACGACGGCGTCGCCAAGCCGAGCACGCGCTGCAAGTGAATCTGGCGCGCCGTGTTGTCGGCCAGGTCGGCGCCGCGCACGACATGCGTCACGCCTTGCGCGGCATCGTCAACGACGACGGCGAGTTGATACGCCCACAGGCCATCGGCACGCCGCAACACGAAGTCGCCGACGTCGTGTGTCACGTCTTGCTGCTGCGCGCCCAGGCGTCGATCGTGCCATTGCACGTGCAGTGCCTCGAGCGGGCGTTGCAGCGACGCGGCGGCGAGAAGGCGGATCGCGCCCTTCGCGCCGGCCCGTGCGGCGTCGCGACACGTGCCGGGGTAGATGCGCTCGCTGTGGCGCTCGCGCGGCCCGCTCCGGGGCGCCGACGCGGCTTCGATTTCGCGCCGCGTGCACGTGCAGCGAAACGCCCAACCGCGCGCGAGCAGATCGTCGAGCGCGTTGCGATACGCCGATTCGCGGGCCGACTGATAGAGCGGCGGCGCGTCGGGGTGCAAGCTGCACGCCGCGAGCTGCGCCAGAATCTGCGCCGCCGCGCCAGGACGGCAACGCGGAACATCGACGTCTTCGATTCGCACCAGCCAGGTTCCGCCATGCGCCCGAGCGTCAAGCCACGAGGCGAACGCCGCGACGAGCGAGCCGGCGTGCAGCGGCCCGGTGGGGGAAGGGGCGAAGCGCCCGACGTACTGCGCGCCCGCAGCGGCAGCGACGGCGCCGCTGTTCACGGGCTCGCGCACGCGCTGCGATTCGGGCATGTCGCGATCATTCGGCCACATCGAAGCGCCATCTTAGGCGGAAGGTGGCGCGACGTTCGGCGTCGCAGCAGCGTTGCCGGAACGTCGCCACACTGCCATCGCAGGCGCTCCGGGAAATCGCTGCGCCGCGGCGTCACCATAGGCGGTCACGCGAGGCGGCTACAGTAACGATCCGTGGACACCCTCTTCAGGCTCATCGCCGTGCTGCCCGGCTGGGACTGGGCGGCGCTCGCGATTTTTTTCAGCGGCTGGGTCGGCTACGCGCGCTTCGCCAAGCTCCGTGCCGCGTCGCAGCCGTCGGTGCTCGCGAGCACGAACCGCATCCGCCGCGAGTGGATGATGCAGTCGACACGGCGCGAGGTGCGCGTCATCGACGCGATCGTCATGCAAAGCCTCGCCACGAGCCCGTCATTTTTCGCCTCGACGACGATCCTCATCATCGGCGGCCTGCTCGCCGCGCTCGGCACGACCGACAAGGCGAGCGAGCTGGTGCGCGAAATCCCGTTCACGGCGCAGACCTCGTCGCTCGTTCTCGACCTCAAACTCATGCTGCTGCTCGGGATCTTCGTTTACGGCTTCTTCCGCTTCACCTGGTCGATGCGCCAGTACACGTTCGGCGCCATGCTCGTCGCCACGGCGCCCGAGATGGAGCAGTTCGAGGTGCAAGGCGCGGCGGCTGAAATGCAGCGCAACGCGTTTGCCGACCGCGCCGGGCGCGTCGTCTCGCTCGCGGCGGAGACGTTCAACGACGGCTTGCGCGGCTACTACTTCGCGTTCGCCGCGATCGGTTGGTTCTTCTCGCCGTTTGCTTTCATCGCCGGCACCGCGGGAATCATTTTCATCCTGTACCGCCGCGAGTTCCGCTCCGAAGTGCTCACGGCCCTGAATTCATAGGCCGAGTTCATAGGCCGAGAAAGCGCCGCACCGGCGCGACGCTCAGCGCCGGGTCTTCTTCCTGCGGCACATGGCCGAGCGCCTCAAACATCACGAGTTCGCTGCCCGCGATGTCTGCGGCAAAGCGGCGCGCGCTGTCGGGTGGAATGAGCCGGTCTCGGCCGCCCCAGAGAATCAGCGTCGGCAGTTTCAGCTCGCGGATCCGCGGCGCGCCCGCACCATGGTCGAGTTGGCGCAGGCGCTGCCCGAGCGCGCGCCGGTTCCCTTCGCGAAGCGTGAGCTCGAAATAGCGCTCGACCAGGTCCGGAGTCACCTTGCCCGGGTCGCCGTAAACGCTGCGCACGCTCGACGCCACCAAGGCGCGCGGCAAGGTCCGCTCCGCGAGCCACGCCATGCCCGGGTTGAAGGCGAGGCGAAACCCCCAGGGCACCGATTCGGGAATGAAGGCGTAGCCGGCGGCGTCGACCAGAATCAGCTTGTCGACGCGCTCGCGCGCGAGCAGCGCGGTGCGCCACGCCACCTCGCCGCCGAGCGAATTGCCGGCGACGACAAAGCGCTGCAGGCGCATCGCGTCGGCCAGGTCGACGACGAAGCGCGCATACGACGCGTCGGAATAGTCTGCAGTCGCATTCGGACCCGTGAGGCCGAAGCCGGGCAGGTCGAAACGGATCACGCGCCGCTGCCCGCGCAGCGCCGCGGCCCAGCCGTCCCAGGTGTGCAGGCTCGCCGACGTGCCGTGGATCAGGAGCAACGGCGCCGCGTCGTCGCGCGGGCCTTCGTCGCGCAGATGGACGCGCTGACCCTTCACGTCGATGAAGGTCGACGGCGCCGCGGCCCAGCGCGCTTCGAGCATCGGCGCAGGCCGATCCGGCTCCCAGGACGCCGCCACGCCAACCCCGGCGAGCACGGCGAGCGCAGCGACCAGACCGAGCAGACTGCGCGCGAGCATTCCCGAACGGCGGTTGCGCGTGCCCTGAGTGCAGCGCAGAGCTCAGGCGTCGCGCGCCAGGCGCAGGCCGCTGAACTGCCACTGCGCGTCGGGGGGGAAGAAGTTGCGGTAGCTCGCTCGCACATGGCCTCGCGGTGTGGCGCACGAGCCACCGCGCAGGACGAACTGGTTGCACATGAATTTGCCGTTGTATTCGCCGACGGCGCCGGCGCAGGGTCTGAAGCCCGGGTAGGGCAGGTACGCCGACGCGGTCCACTCCCAGACGTCACCGAACATCTGCATCGCCGAGCCGCCGGCGTCTGCCGCCTGGGGCAGCGGATGGAACGCGCCGCGATCGGCGAAGTTGCAGCGCTGCACGTCGCGGACGCGCCGCGCCGCGTACTCCCACTCGCCTTCGAGCGGCAAGCGTGCGCCGGCCCAGCGTGCGTAGGCGTCGGCCTCGAAATAATTGATGTGGCACACAGGGGTGTGGGGGTCGACCGCAACGAGGCCTTGCAACGTGTGGTTGAACCAGGCGCCGTCGAGTTGGCGCCAATAAAGAGGTGCTTGCGCAGCGCCCGCTGCGCTGCGCGCGCGGACCCAATCCCAACCCATCGAGAGCCAGAGCTCGGGGCGCTGGTAGCCGCCATCGTCCATGAAAGCCAGGTACTCGCCGTAGGTGACGGGGCGCGAGGCGAGCTGAAACGGCGCGAGCAGGGTCCTGTGGCGCGGGCCTTCGTTGTCGAAGTGAAATGCGCCGTCGAGCAAGGCGCTGTGGCCTTGTTCGACCACACCGCCGGCAAAGTCGAGCCAGCGCGCTGCCTCGGGCCGCACCTGGGCCATGGGCCAGCGCGGCGCGTAGGGCGCGTGCGCCGGGTTCAGCGACAGCGCGTGCTTGATGTCGGTCAGGATCAACTCCTGATGCTGTTGCTCGTGGTGCAGCCCGAGCCGAACCAGCTCGCGAAGCTCGGTGTTCCCGGGTGTTGCCAGCAGCAGCGCCTGAACGCGCTCGTCGACTTGGGCGCGATAGCGCCGCACGCCCTCCAGCGTCGGCGCCGTGATCAGGCCGCGCTGGGCGCGCGGGTGTTGCGCGCCCACGCCGTGGTAATAGCTGTTGAAGAGCGCGCGGAATGACGCGTCGAAAGGGTGAAAGCCGGGCTCGAAACGCTCGAGCACGAAGGTCTCGAAAAACCAGGTCACATGCGCGAGGTGCCACTTCGTCGGGCTCGCATCGGGCATCGACTGGACCTGGCAGTCTTCGGCCGTCAGGGGCGCAGCGAGCGCCAGCGTCGCGGCGCGAATCCGCGCAAACTCGGCGCCGAGCGCGTCGGGTTGCCAGCTCGCGGAGTCACGCACCTCGAGTCGGTTCATGATCTTGTCTCCTTGACCCGTCCGGACCCAATGTAGCCCATCCCCCATTGCGTTGCACGCCACTCAAACCCCTCGAGGTGCGCGGCGAGCAGGCGCCAGGGCTTGTAGAGCTCAAGCGCACGCGCGTTGTACGGCCGGTTCTTCAGCCACGCCAGCAGGTTCAACGGCGCAAGCACCCAGGGGAAGAACTTCATTCCGGCGATCGCGATCCGCGTGCCGGGAGGAAACTGCCGGACCAGGTTTGTTATGGCGTCGGGCAGGCGCGAAATGTCGTGCACGTAGTGAAACAGCGCCGCATCCGGTGCTCCGGGCAAGTGCACCTGTTCGGCGCTGGCACATTCCAGGTGAATGCGAAAACCTCGCGCACGCAGCGCCTCGGCGCGCGCCTGCGCCAATGCATGCATGTCCGGGCTTTGTTCGAACGCCAGCAGCTGGCCACTGAGCCCGACCCTGGCGAGCAGCAGCTCGAAGCTGAGGCCGGTGCCGCAGCCGACGTCGAGAACGGTGTCGCCTTCGCGCAATTCGAGCAGTTCGATGCAGCGCGTCCGGATCGGCCACGTCGGGCCCGCGCTCGCGTCGTAGCGCGGCGCGGCGATGCGGTATTTGGCGATCGAGCGCAGGTTGTCCAAGGTCGGCTGCATGGATGGCGTGTTCAGGCAAGTTCAGGGGGCGAGGCGTCGACGCAGACCCGCTCGTCGAAGACGAAACAGCTGCCGTCGAAATGCGCCGCACCCTGGGCTTCGAAGTAACGCAAGATGCCGCCCTCGAGCTGCAAGACGTTGTGAATGCCCTCGCGGTGCATCCACAGCGCCGCTTTCTCGCAGCGGATTCCGCCGGTGCAGTAGCTGACGACGGTTTTGCCCTCCAACTCGGCGCGGTGCTCGCGCAACGCGCGTGGAAACTCGCTGAAGGATCGCAAGCGCCAGTCGAGCGCGCCATGGAAGCGGCCGTGGTCGACTTCGAACCCGTTGCGCGCATCGAGCAAAACCACCTCGCGGCCGCCGTCGTCGCGGCCCGCGCCCAGCCATCGCGCCAGAGTCGCTGCGTTCACGCTCGGCGCGCGCTGTTGCTGCGGCCGCACGACGCTCTGGTTCATGCGAATGATTTCGCGCTTCACTTTGACCACGAGGCGGCGAAACGGCAGCGCGCCCGACTCGCTGAACTTGAGGTCGATTCCGGCAAAGCGCGAGTCGCTGCGAAGTGCGCCAATCCAGTCGCGCAGCGCCGCAGGTTCACCTGCCAGCGCGACGTTGATTCCCTCGCCGGCGAGGATCACCGTCCCCTTGAGCCCCAGCGCAACGGCGTGTGCGTGCAAGCGTTCGCGCAGCGCCGACGCGTCACTCAGTTCGACGAACGCGTAGCCGCTGGCGTTCAGGACAGTTTGCATCGCCAGCATTGTAGGGAGCGGGCCCCTGCCTAGAATGCGCTTCATGGCCTTCATCCACCTGCGCACGCACACCGAATTCTCCGTCGTCGACGGCACGCTGCGCATCGACGCGTTGGCGCAAGCCGCCGCCGACGATGGCCAGGGTGCGCTGGCGATCACCGATCTCTCGAACCTGTACGGCGCGGTGAAGTTCTATCGCGCGGCGCGCGCGGCGGGCGTCAAACCCCTGATCGGTGCCGACCTCTGGTTGGAGCCTTTCGGCAGCGAACGCATCGCGAGTCGACTCCTCGTGCTGGTGCAGGATTCGCGCGGTTACCACAATCTCTGCGAGTTGATTTCGCGCGCCTGGCTCGGCAATTCGCAGCGTGCGCAGGCGTGCGTCAAATGGGACTCGCTCGAAGAGCTGGGCGAAGGCTTGATCGCCCTGTCGGGTGCCGAGCAAGGCGCCGTCGGGCAGGCCCTCCTGGCTGGCGACAGCGTGCGCGCGACGCATGTCGCGCAGCGCCTGGCGCGCCTGTTCCCGCGGCGCTTTTACCTCGAGCTGCAACGTGCCGGCCTGCCCGGCAACGATGCGCATGTGCGCGCCGCGGTGCAGCTCGCGGCAGCGCAGCGCTTGCCGGTGGTCGCGACGCACCCGGTGCAATTTGCCACGCCAGACGACTTCGAGGCGCATGAAGCTCGCGTCTGCATCGCCGAAGGCGAAATGCTCGACAACCCGCGGCGCGTGAAGCGCTTCAGCCGCGAGCAGTACTTCAAGAGCCAGGCGCAAATGGAAGCGCTGTTCGCCGACCTGCCGAGCGCGCTGCGCAACAGCGTCGAGATCGCGAAGCGCTGCAATCTGTCGCTGATTCTGGGCAAGCCGCAGCTTCCCGACTTCGTGACACCGCTCGTTGACGGCCAGCCGCAGCCGATGGCCGAATACTTCCGCCACGCGTCGCACGCGGGCCTCGAGGTGCGCCTGCAACAGCTGTATCCCGACGCGGCGCGGCGCGAAACGCAACGCGGCCGCTACGTCGAGCGGCTCGACTTCGAGATCGCGACGATCCTGAAGATGGGTTTCCCCGGCTACTTCCTGATCGTCGCCGACTTCATCAACTGGGCGCAGAACAACGGCTGCCCGGTTGGCCCCGGGCGCGGCTCGGGTGCGGGCTCGCTCGTCGCGTATTCGCTGGGCATCACGGGCCTGGACCCGCTGCGCTATCACTTGCTGTTCGAGCGCTTCCTGAACCCGGACCGCGTCTCGATGCCCGACTTCGACATTGACTTCTGCCAGGCGAACCGCGATCGCGTCATCGAATACGTGAAGCAGAAGTATGGGCGCGACGCGGTGAGCCAGATCGCCACCTTCGGCACGATGGCGGCGAAAGCAGCGCTGCGCGACGTCGGTCGCGTGCTCGGAATGAGCTACGGGCATGTCGACAGCGTCGCCAAACTCGTTCCCGCGCCGCCGGGCAAGGTGGTGACGCTGAAGCGCCCGCCCGACCCGCCCGATCCGGGAGTGATTTATGCGCGCGAAGAGGCGCCCGAGATCGAGCAGCGCGAGAAGACCGAAGTCGAAGTCGCCGAACTGCTCGCGATGGCCGAGCGCCTCGAGGGCGTGGTGCGAAACGTGGGCATGCACGCCGGCGGCGTGTTGATCGCGCCCGGGCGCATCACCGACTTCTGCCCGCTCTACATGCAGCCCGGCAGCGACAGCGCAGTGAGCCAGTACGACAAGGACGACGTCGAAGCGATCGGCCTCGTCAAGTTCGACTTTCTCGGCCTGGCCACGCTCACCATCTTGGAGCTCGCGAAGGAGTTCATTCGCAAACGCCACGCCGATCGGCGCGAGTTCACGCTCGAAGCGCTGCCGCTGGACGACCGCGCGACTTACGAGCTGATGAGCGACGGCAAGACCGTCGCCGTGTTCCAGCTCGAAAGCTCAGGCATGCAGCGCATGCTGCGCGACGCGAAACCGGGCGTGTTCGAAGACGTGATCGCGCTCGTTGCGCTGTTCCGCCCCGGGCCGATGGACCTGATCCCGTCGTACTGCGCGCGCAAACACGGCCGCGAAGCGGTGCAGTACCCGCACCCGCTGATGGCCGAAGTGCTGCAAGAGACCTACGGCATCATGGTCTACCAGGAGCAGGTGATGCAGGTGGCGCAGCTCGTCGGCGGTTACTCGCTCGGCGAGGCGGACCTGCTGCGCCGCGCGATGGGCAAGAAGAAGGCCGACGAGATGGCCTTGCAGCGGACCATCTTTGCTGAAGGCGCGGCGAAGAAGGGAATCGGCGAACTCCAGGCGAATGAAATCTTCGACCTGATGGAAAAGTTTGCCGGCTACGGCTTCAACAAGTCGCACGCCGCTGCCTACGCGCTGCTCGCCTACCAGACGGCGTGGCTCAAAGTGC
This sequence comes from uncultured beta proteobacterium, assembly GCA_963775015.1. Taxonomy (GTDB): domain Bacteria; phylum Pseudomonadota; class Gammaproteobacteria; order Burkholderiales; family Burkholderiaceae_C; genus JAEMQF01. Next base: position 93,158 of record CAVZHI010000011.1, read on the forward strand.
ATTACCTCGCCGAGTTCGCCGCAGCGAACATGAGCGTGGCCCTGGACGACACCGACAAGCTGAAGATCTATCACGACGACGCGCTGGCGATGGGCCTCACCTTCGAGCCGCCCAACGTCAACACGTGCACGCACCGCTTCGAGCCGGTGGCGGACAAGGTCGTGCGCTACGGCCTGGGCGCGATCAAGGGCAGCGGGCAGAGCGCCGTCGAGGCGATCGTCAACGCGCGCGCGCAGGGCGGCGGATTCAAGTCGCTGTTCGACTTCTGCACGCGCGTCGACCGCACCCGCGTCAACAAGCGCAGCGTCGAGTCGCTGATCAAGGCCGGCGCCTTCGATTCGCTCTGCACGGATCGCGCATCGCTGCTCGCGAGCGTCACCCTCGGCGTTCGACTTTGCCGACACCCAGGCGGCGAACGCAAACCAGGTCGGGCTCTTCGACTTCGCCGCGGACGACGCGGCGATGCACGGCGCAAGCACCAGCGAGCCGCCATTGATCGCGGCGCCGGCCTGGTCGATCAGGGAGCAGCTGACGCTCGAAAAGTCGGCGCTCGGCTTCTACCTTTCAGGCCACCTGTTCGACCAGAGCGCCGCCGAAGTGCGCGCCTTCGCCCGGCGCGCCATCGCCGACATGATCGACACGCGCGAGCCGCAGGTGCTGGCCGGCATCGTGACGGACCTGCGCATCGTCAACGGCCAGCGCGGCCGCGTCGCGATTTTCAAGCTCGACGACAAGACCGAGGCGCTCGAGGCCGTCGCCAGCGAAGAGCTGCTCAACGCGCACAAGGACTGGCTGAAAGACGATGAACTCATCATCGTGCTCGGCAAGGTGCAGCCCGATCGATTTTCCGGCGGCATGCGCTTGAACGTGCAGCAGGTGTGGGACCTCGCCGCAGCGCGCTGCCGCTTCGGCAAATACCTGCGCGTCGACGTCAATGGCCACGTACCGCCGGTGGCCGAAGTGCTGCGCGACTTTCCGGCACGGCGCGTCGCCGGCGAGCACGGCGAGGTGACGCAAGGCATGGCGGTGCGCTTGCGGCTGCAGCGGCAGCGCGCGAGTGCCGAGTTGGATTTGGGTGACGGGGCGCGTTTTTATCCGAGCGACGCGGCGCTGGAGCGTTGGCGGGCCGGGGCGGAGTTGGGGCGGGCGAGCATCGTTTACGAGTGAGGCTTCGGGCTCGACGCAGCTGGCGCCCGCTGTGTCGAGCCGCTCATGAGGTCAACGCAGTCTTGGAGGTCAGCTAGGACTTGCCGCCTTTTCCGTCGCGCTTGTCCTTGTCGTCGTCGTCCCTATCGTCCTTGTCGTGGTGGCCGCCCTTGCCGTGGCCGAGGTTGGCGACCGCATCGCGGGTGCTCAAAGCCGCTCGGCTTGTTGTTGCCCCTGGGGAAGATGATGTTGTCGGTGACGTTGAGGCCCGGCGGGGCAGTCGGAATCGAGTTCAACACCAACAGCTCGCGCAGCCTGTAGGCGATCGCGTGCTCGATGCAAGGGGTGTCGCCGCTGATTCCCAGGCCGCCGATCACCTTTGGCCCCGCCGAATACAGCGCCACGCCGCCGCCGAAGGTGATGATGCCGCCGACCACTCTGCCAATGGCCGAAGCTTCGTCGCTGGCCGGCGTCGCGGGCAAATACACCGCGTTGAATGGGTTGGAATTATTCAAGCCGTACAGCGCGCCCCCGGGCTGCGTGGCAGCATACAGGTTGGCCGTGGACAAAGCCAGGCGATCATTGCTGAACCCGTTGGCGGTTCCGGCCTTGGCGATGGCAATCGCACGACTGTCCGGCCAGGGATCAACGCCGAACTTGTCCACTGCACAAAGGCGGCCCGCGCGGTCGACGACTGCCCACCAGAGCTTCTTCGGAGTAAAGATCCCCGCGTTGTTGAATTCGGCGGCAACCTGTGCCAAGCGGGTGGTCTTGATGGCCTCGATGGCCGCGATCAGTTCTTGGCTACCACAGGTTCCAGACTGGCCGGGAACAGGGAACTCATCGGCCGAGGAAACGCCGACCCAGCCCAGTGCCAATGCAAGGGCCAGAACCAAATTGCGAAAGTAAGTCATGAGCGACTCCAGGCGAGTTGGGGAGGAAACAAGACCCCTAATCTTAGGGGCCTGTCTGCCGGGTGCCGGCTCACACAATTGTTCACTGTCGCGAATCGCAGGGCGAGTGCATCCCCGGCCAGGGTGTGCACTATTGCCTCCGATCCGTGTCCAATGACCGCTGATCCGTGACCTGCGGCACGACGCAGCAGGCCTCGGCACAATGCAACGGAACGTAGTTTTCCGCCCAAATCCACCACATTCCTTGCGAGTGCAAGACGATTGCTGAATCCGCGGAACCTCAGGAGGCAGGTCGATGTCGAGCCCGATTGATTGGAACGAAGCTACCTCGCTCAGCAGGCGGGCCGCTGGCGAGCGTGGATTCACGCTGTTTGAACTCCTCATGACTCTGATCGTTGCGGCCGCACTCCTCGCCTTCGCGGTTCCCGGGCTCTCAAGCTTCGTCACCAGCAGTCGGCTGCGCGCTGCGCAAAGCGAATTTGTTTCGGCGTTGACGTTGGCGCGCAGCGAGGCCACGAAGCGTGGAGGCCAAGTGGTGGTCGGCGCGGTCGGCACGACGGTGGGCTCGGAGTTTCTGGGCGGATGGCGTGTGTTCTCCGACACCAACGGCGATGGCGACTTGGATGTCGGCGAGCCACTCGTTCGTGAGTACGCGCCGTTGCTGGGGCAACTCCGTTTTTCGACCTGGTCCGGCGGCAACCCTCTGGACCTGGCTACCCGCGCCGCGTTCAATTCACGCGGCTTTCTCGCGCCGACGACTGAAAACACAGACCCGAAGACCCTCACCTTCAGGCTGTGCGGCCCGCCAGGCACCACCAGGGGTTACGACATCCGACTCGAACCCGTGGGCCTGGCCGACGTAGTGGAGATGAATCTATGCACCTGAGGCCAATTCATTCAAGGCCACGCCAAGCGACGACGGGCTACGCTTTACTCGAAGCCCTCGTGGCTGTGATCGTCGCGTCTGTCGGCTTCATCGGCGCGGCGCGCATGCAAACGGCGGGAATGTCGCTCAGCAACAGCGCACAGTCGCGCCAGAAAGCGACGCTCCTGGGCTACCAGATGACGGACCGAATTCGCGCGAACCGGATCGGATTCGAGGCTCATGGGTACGACAACCCCGCGACAGGCTCGACATCGTGCTTGAGCAGCGGCTGTACCCCCGCGCAGCTCGCGACTGCCGACATGGGCGAGTGGCTCTCCGACGTGGCAAGACTGCCCGGCGGTACCGGCAAGGTCTGCATCGACAGCACCCCCAACGATGGAACCGTCGCGGCCCCGGCGTGCGACGGTGTCGGCAACGTGATCGCGGTCAAGATCTGGTGGACCGACAACGTGGACCAGACCCGGTTCGTGACGGTGATTCGGCCATGACGCGTACCTCGATTCAACCCATTGCTGCCCGCGGCATGACTTTGCCGGAGTTGATGGTCGGCCTCGCCGTCGGTCTGTTCGTCGTGGCGATTGCCATCTCCACATTCGTCAGCACGCGAACCCTCAACGTCGTCAATTCGTCGAGCACGCGCATGACGGAAAACGCACGCCTCGCGACCGAGACCCTGCACACTGACTTGCGAAGTGCGGGGTTCGGCGGTTGCCGGACTTTGCAGCAACGTCAGGAGCCCGCAGCGAACCAGTCGCTCAAGGTCATGCTCGGTGGCGGCACGAGCGCCGGATTCATCGCCGAGGGATCGTCGGGCGTGCTGGGCTACACCGGCATCGGAACGGGCCACGCTCCGGCCCTGCCTACGGCGCTGGCGGCGGTGACTCCGGCACCGCTGACAAACAGCGACGTCGTCTCGGTTCGCGTTCCTGCGGACACCGTGACCCTGGGCATCGTCGCGACGATGGCGACGCCCGACGCCGCGCCGCAGCTCGCAGCGGCGGCGCCTGGCAACACGATTCGACGTGGCGACGTCGTGCTGGTTTCGAATTGCAAGGCAGCCAAGGTCTTTCAAGTGACCACCGGGCCGAATCCGGGATCAGCGGCGGCCACGGGCGTGCTCGAGCACGCCACTGGAACCTTGACCCCCGGCAACGCAGCTTGGCCCACCGATCCGCAAGAGCCAAAGTTCAGCACCGACTCCAACGTCTACCGGGTGCAGACCCGCCACTACTACGTCGCGCCGAGCGCTCAGCCGCAGCGGCTCGGAACGAACTCGCTGTGGCGCCTCACCGTTCCGGCTCCTGGAGGCGGAGCGCTGGTTCCCGAAGAAGTCGCAGCGGGAGTCGACGCGCTGCGGATCAGTTACGGCGTCAAAACCGATGGCAGCAATCCTGAGATGAACGTGAATCGGTACTTCAGCGCCGAGGCCCTGGCGGCGGAAGCCGCCTTGGGTGCGTCATTGGCTGAAAAATTCGACAGGGTGGTCAGTGCTCGGGTGCAGCTGATCGCCGCGACGGCGCAAGACAACATGGCGCATGTCGCTCAAACCTACCAATTCGCCGGCAGCGGCGTGACGGCCACGGACCGGCGCTTGCGAAGCGTCTTCACTGAAGTCGTGACGCTGAGGAACGCTGCACCATGAAAAACATCGTCCAACGTCGTTCGCGCGTCGGGCAGCGCGGTCTGTCGCTCGTCACGACCTTGTTGTTCATGGTCGCGGCATTGATGCTCGGTGTGTCGGTGCTGAGCGTGAACGTGATGCAGGAGCGCACGATCGGCAATACCAAGGATCGGGACCTGGCGTTGCAGGCCGCCGAAGCCGCGTTGCGCGATGCCGAAGCCGACCTCATCGCGAACAATGCGACGCTGCTGTTCCCCTTGCCCACCGAGGCCTGCACCGACGGGATGTGCATTCCGCCGTCCAAGCGGTCGCCGCGCAGTTCGCTTTCCGTGGAACTTGCCGAGGGGTTCGACTGGGCAACCCAGTCGCGCGCATACGGACAAGTGACTGCCGTGGCTGCATTCCCCGGCGTTTCTGCGCAACCGCGCTACGTGATCGAAAAGGTGGGCGAAGTCGACATGTGCGTGCCGGGCGAAAGCTGCGTCAAGGGCAAGGGCGCGAAACCCGCCACGGGCTATCGAATCACGGCTCGGGCCTTGGGTGCACGCCCCGAGACGGTCGTGATCCTGCAGTCGATGTACACGGTGCGCTGAGGAATGGACATGAAGCTGAATTTCCGCATCGCCGCCATTCCGCTCGCCGCGGGCCTGGCAATGGTCAACCCTGCACTTGGCGCGGACCCGTTCACGATCGCCAGCTATCCGCTGTTTCTCGCGCCCGCGGTCAGGCCGAACCTGATGGTCATCTTCGACAACTCGCAGTCGATGGACGCGACGATGAGCGGCAAGATCATTTCCGGCAATCTTGCGGAGACTCGTGGCAATATCGCGCGAAGCGTACTTCGCAGCGTGATCACGACGAACCAGGACAATTCAATTGGGGTCTGACCACGTTTGAAATCGACAACGTCGGGTTGCGCGACATCTATCGCTTACTACATCGGCAACTCCACGACGATGGTCTACACGCCTGACTGCGTCAGCGGCGTGTCGCGCGACCAATGCCGGGCAGGCGGTGCCTGCCGAACCCGGCAGGTGGAGTCGAATTCCTGACCTACGACCGGTCCGGCGACGACTCGGACATCAACGACGTGACTTACGTCAATCATGGTTCGAACGTGATGTACGGCGTCGGACAGAGCGGAACGACGTACGGAATCTATGACGAGCAGGGTCAGCGCTGCGGGCACCGGATGGGCGAAGTTCGGACTTCAACAATTTCTTCACCGACGGAACGTTCTCAGCGACCGACGCCGGCTTCGTCTCCGGGGCCACGACGTATCCGCGGCGCGCTTTGGTTGAAACGCGGCTGGGGCTATCGCAGCGACATCGATGGCAGCTGGGAGAGATCGTGCGAACCGTGCAGGCGAATTCGTCCGGGCACCTCAGCAGCCTGATGGCGTTGCTGGCCGTGAAACCGACAATGTCAACTCCGGCGAGATCAAGAACGCCGCGTCGCGCACGCCGCTTGCCGGTTCGCTCGATACCGTCGAAGAGCTACTTCCGCCAAGGCGAGTCGAGTTCGCGTCCGAGCCCGATCAGCCAGACCTGCCAGGCAAACTTCGTTGTTCTGGCGACCGACGGCAATCCGACTGCGAAAACGAACGGTTCGGCCTACACGGCGGCCGAGCGCGAGATTGGATTCACGGCACCGAGCACCTACACCTTCGGCACCGCGCAGCAAGACGTCTTCGACCGAATCACCGGATTGCGATCGACGGTACTGAACGCCGGAAACCTGTCGAACAACAGCCTGGATGGTCAGAACGTTCGACATCAAGACCTATGTGATCGGCATGGGCGACTCGGTGGCGAACGACAAGTCGGTCGCGGCGCTGAATGAGATGGCGCAGGTTGGGCGGGACCGAAACCGCGTTTCTCGGGAACTCGACGACTTCACTGGCGACTGCATTCGAGTCCATCGTCGGGGACATTCAGGCAAAGACGAGCAGCGCGTCAGCCGCGGCAGTCAATGCCGGATCATGGAACTCGGGTTCGCGCGTCTACCAAGCCAAGTTCAACAGTGTGGGCTGGTCGGGCAATGTTCTGGCCTATCCGATATCGTCAACCGGTGTGATCACGCAGACGCCAAGTTGGGAAGCCGGCGAAAGAATCAAGCTGCTGTCGGCCACTCAGCGCAAGATCATCACGTACAAGCCATCGGGAAGCAAAGGGGTTCCGTTCCGGTGGCCCAGCAATCCGGCGTCGCCGACGACGGACGAACTCGATGCGTCCCAAATCGTGAGCCTCAACACCGATGCTTCCGGCTCGAGCGATGTGCATGGCGCGTCGCGCTTGGCGTTTCTGCGCGGAGATTCATCGCGAGAGCCGCGCAACTGCACCGGCTGTTCGGCGCCAGTGTTCCGTAACCGGATTGCAGGGCCGCTTGGCGACATCGTCAATTCGGCGCCGTTCTACGTCTCCAAACCCATCTCCGGCTACGACGACGACTCCGAGTCCGCGCCTTACAGCAGCTTTGCATTTACGCATCGCAATCGCACGCCGGTGATCTATGTGGGTGCCAATGACGGCATGCTGCATGCGTTCAACGCCGACACGGGCGACGAGTTGCTGGCCTATGTGCCCTCGGCGCTCTACGGCGAATTGAGCCAAGCTCAGCGGATCGACCTACAACCATCGCTATTACGTCGATGGCTCGCCGACCGTCGGCGACGTTTTCTACGGCGGAAATTGGCACACATTGCTGGTTTCCGGAATGCGCTCCGGCGCGCGCGGCCTGTTCGCGCTGGACGTGACCACCCCGGGCAACTTTTCGGAGGCGAATGCGGCCAGCATCGTGCGGTGGGAGTTTCAGCACAGCGACCTGGGCCACGTCTACGGCCAGCCATTGCTCGTCAAGACGAACAACGGCAGGTGGTCAGTCATCGTGAGTGGCGGCTACAACGTGGGCAACAGCAGTGGTCGCGCCAAATTGTTCGTGATCGACGCCGAAACCGGCACGCTGACCACCACAACGCCGATCGACACCGGTTCGGGAACTTCCGCAAGCCCGAATGGACTTTCGGCGCCGGCGGCGGTCGACAGCAATGGCGACGGTGTGGTGGATCTGGTCTACGCAGGCGACCTGAACGGAAATCTCTGGAAGTTCGACCTGACTTCGGCTGACCCTGCCTCCTGGGTACTGGGCAATGGCAACAATCCGCTGTTCGCCGCCGGGGCGAATCAACCGATCACCGGTACGCCCGACGTGACGCGTTCGCCCAAGGGAGGCTTCCTGATTGGTTTTGGTACAGGGCGCTACATCGCAACGACCGACAACAACGCTCCGGCCGAACTGCAACGCATCTACGTGGTTCGGGACAGTTTTGTCGTCGGGACGGTGGCGCTCGCCGACTTGCAGGCCCAGACAGTGCTGAACACCACGACGACTGATGCGGGCCTCGAGTTCCGGCTCAGTTCTCACGCGGTGGGCGCGCCGGGCGACGTCCTGATCACGACAAAAGACAACCTGATCACCCGCACCAGCTTCCTCGATACCAAGAAGGGCTGGTACCTCACCTTGCCCACGAGCGGCGAACGCGTGGTCACCGATGCCAGCTTCCGTGCCGGGCGGCTGATTGCGACGTCGATGATCCCCGATGCCAGTACGCCATGCGCCGCGGGGGGCTCGGGATGGCTGCTCGAGTTCGATGCCATCACCGGCAATCGATTGGGATCGCCTACGTTCGACAACAACAATGACAACCTGTTCGGCATCAGCGACTTCATCCCCTTCGCGGGCTCGCCCACCGGCAGCTACAACGTGAGTGGCGTGCGAATTGAAGGACTGCCTGCAACGCCGTCGTTCGTAGGCAGTGGCAAGCTCGATATCCACTTGGTCCCTCACACGGGGAAGAACAGCACGAATGAAGAAGAAGGCGAGGACAAGAAAGCCGACGCCGATTCCTTCAAGGGCAGTTTGGGCGCAGCGCGCGACGGGCGCGCGATGTGGCGAGAAGTCCGTTAGCGGAGGCAGTCATGGGCGATTGGCGACAGATAGCGTTGGCCGCGTTTGCGGTCGCGATCGGCGTGCAGGGCGCGGTGGCGTCTGCCGACGAATTGCCGGGTCCGGCGGGCCGCGGCGCGTCGAATGCGCCGGCGACGCGTGCTGGAAATCCCCTGGACGAATCCCAGGTTCTTCGGCAAGGGATCGTGACTGCGCTCAGCCCCGGCGGCGAGAAGGTTCAAATTCACGGTCGCTGGCATCGGATCGACGCAAAAAGGACGCAGGTGTTTCGTGGTGGGCGAGCCGTGGATTCGGGTACCTTCAAGGTCGGGCAGACCTTGAAGTTCACGGTCGCAGGGGGCCAGGGCGACGCCAGGCTCGGAGTCGTGTATGTTCCTTGAGAGCAATGGTGGCGTCGCGTCTGTCCGCCGGCGACCACTGGCGCGTGGAATGACGCTCATTGAACTGATGATCGTTGTGGCGTTGCTCGCAATTCTGGGCAGCATCGCCGTGCCGTCTTACCAGTCGTATGTCATGAAGGCACGGCGCGCTGACGCACGCGGCGCGTTGACGAATGCAGCGCAGATGCTGGAACGCCACGCCACTGAAAACGCGGGCGCGGGTTATTCGAGTGCCACCTTGGGAGCAGGTGGCGTGTACCCGAACCAGAGCGAGAGCGGGCACTACGGCCTCAGGTTTTCGGCCGGCCCTGCCGTGTCGACCTACACCCTGGAGGCGGCCCCGGTCGGTTCGCAGATCGGCGATCCGTGCGGCAAGTTCACCCTGACACAGACCGGTAAGCGTGACGTGATCGTTCCCGCGGGCAGCAGCAAGACCTGGGCTGATTGTTGGCAGTAGCGCGCCGAAGTGCCGCGATCCAGGCGCTGAGGCAGTACCCGCTTGACCTATCATCGCGCCCCTGACGCGCGATGATCGACGAACAGGCCCACCCAACGCATGCGCAAACCCTGACCACCGGCCTGGTGCTGACCGGCGGCGGGGCGCGTGCCGCCTACCAAGTCGGCGTGCTCAAAGCCGTGGCGCAGATCCGCCGCGAATGCGGCGTGACGAACGGCAACCCGTTTCCGGTCATCACCGGAACCTCAGCTGGCGCGATCAACGCTGCGGCGCTCGCGTGTCGCGCCGACAACTTCGACGAAGCGGTTCGCGCACTTTGCGAAGTCTGGGAGGGCTTTCACGCCGAGCAGGTGTATCGGTCCGATTCGATCGGCGTGATTCGCACGGGTGCGCGCTGGCTCACGATGTTCTCGCTCGGCTGGGCGATTGCGCGCTGGCGCCGCATTCGGCCGCGGTCGTTGCTCGACAACGAGCCGCTCGAATCGCTGCTGCAGCAGATGGTGCACACTGACCGGCTGCAGGAGGTGATGCGCAGCGGCCATCTGGAAGCACTCGCCGTCACCGCGTCGAGCTACGGCTCGGGCCTGCACGTGACGTTCTACGAAGCCGCACGCGACATCGTGCCGTGGACTCGTTCGCAGCGCATCGCCGTGCGCGGGCGCATCACGAACGCGCACTTGCTCGCATCGTCGGCGATCCCGTTCATCTTCCCCGCTGTGGCCCTGGACATCGATGGCCACCTCGAATACTGCGGCGATGGCTCGATGCGCCAGTCGGCGCCGATCTCGCCCGCCGTGCACCTCGGTGCGCAGCGCATTCTCGTCGTCGGCGCGGGCCGCATGCACGAGCCACCGGGGCATCGCGCGGGCAGCAGCGACTACCCGAATCTGGCACAGATCGCGGGCCATGCGCTGTCCAACATTTTTCTGGACGCGCTTGCCGTCGATGTGGAGCGACTGCAACGCATCAACAGCACGCTGAAACTCCTGCCCGCCTGCGGCGCTCGCGCAGACCACCTTGCGCCCGATCGAAGTTCTCGTGATCGCGCCGACGCAGCGCCTGGACGACCTTGCCGCCAAGCACATCGGGAATCTGCCTACGCCGATTCGAGCCATGCTGCGCGGCTTGGGCGTTTCCGGCCAGGGGGCGCAGGTGCGAGGTGCGGCGCTGGCGAGCTACCTGCTCTTCGAATCGGCGTATACGCGCGAGCTCATGGATCTTGGTGTGTCCGACACCTTGGCGCGGCGTGCCGATGTGGTTCGCTTCTTCGGCTGGAGAGGCTGATCCGGCGACCGTGCCAAAACGCACGGAACGACTGCATCGTCCTGGAGCGGAACCCGCCAAGGCGGAGTCGATACCTCGATTACCTCGGAAAATCTCGAACTCTTTGCCCTCTCGCCGGAGGCCATTTGGCGTAGCCTCGTCCGGTCGATCGCGGGGCGGGCCACCGTGATCTGTTTGCCGATCGGACATGACAAAGCTCGCACCCCCACAACTCGAAGCTGGTTTCCTGCACGGGCCACGGCGAAATTTCGGCGCCGGTGGTGTGGTCGAGTCCTTCGAACGCTTCGCCGCAGAGAATCCGAGCGCTTGCGCACTGGTGTACGAGTCGGTGCGCTTGAGCTATGACGAGTTGAATCGTCGGGCGAATGCAGTCGCCTGGTCATTGAAGCAACGCGGCGTCGGTCGAGATGTGGTCGTGGCGCTCGCGATGGAACGCTCGGCCGCGACGGTTGTCGCGTTGCTCGGAGTGCTCAAGGCAGGTGGGGCGTGTCTCTGCATCGACGTCGATCAGCCCGAAGCGCGCCAGCGATGAGTTGATTCGGGCGAGCCGTGCCGAAATCGATCCTGCGCGAGTGCGATGACGAGGAACGTGCGGACAATCCACCCCTCAACGGTGCTGCGGCCGACCTCGCGTACGTGATGTTTACCTCGGGCTCGACCGGCAAGCCCAAAGGGGTCGCGGTCGAGCAGGGCCAGCTCTGGAACTACGTGAACGCCGTCGGCGAGTTCCTCGCGCTGCCGCGGGGCTCCGCTACGCCACGGTGTCGACCTTTGCCGCTGATCTTGGCCACACCGCGGTTTTTCCATCACTCTGCCATGGCGGCGAACTGCACGTCATATCGCGCGAACGGGCGTCTGAACGGCTTGCTGCTCGCGGAATACATCGACGCGCAGCGCATCGATCTTCTGAAGATCGTTCCGTCGCACTTCGAGGCCCTGTGCCACGCGACAGCGCAGCCGGAACGCCTGATCCCCGCCCAGCGACTTGTTTTCGGGGGCGAGGCCGCGACCTGGAGTTTGGTCGGTCGGGTCATGGCCTGTGGCCCGGCTGCGAAGTCATCAATCACTATGGCCCGACGGAGACGACGGTCGGCGTCACGACGATTCGATTGAATGAACTCGCAAACCGACTGAGCAACATGCCCCCGATCGGCGACCGTTGGCGAACATGCGTCGGCGTATGTCTCGGGGCCGAGCCTCGAGCCGGTTCCCAATGGCGGAAGTCGGTGAACTTTACGTGGGGGGCGATCAGGTTGCGCGCGGCTACCTCAACTGCCGAAGCCCGAAACCGCGCAACGCTTCATCGCCAATCCGTTCGGTGCCGGCCGGCTCTATCGCACGGGTGACTTGGTGCGCGTGCTTCCTGACGGTACGCTGCAATGGCTTGGCAGGGCGGACCAGCAAGTCAAGATGCGTGGTTTTCGAATTGAGTTGGGGGAGATTGAAGCCAGGCTGAGGCGAGGTGGGATGGTGTAAGAGAAGCGGTGGTGGTTGCGCGCGAGGGGGAAGGGCTGGCGAGAAGCGGCTGGTGGCGTACTACACGAGCCAAGCGCTGGAGTGGCGAGCCGAGAGCCAGGGGCGCTCGACAGTCAAGCGCTGCGAGAGCGCCTGGCCGCGCAACTGCCCGAGTACATGGTGCCTGCGGCGTTTGTGGCGATGCCGGCCATGCCGCTCACGCCCAACGGCAAGATCGACCGCAAGGCGCTGCCCGAGCCCGGACGCACAGCGCCTATGCCAGCCAAGAGCTACGAGGCGCCCGTTGGCGAGGTCGAGACCGCACTGGCCGGCATCTGGAGCGAAGTGCTGGGGCTGCCAGCGCATCGGCCGGCGCGACAACTTCTTCGCGCTCGGCGGGCACTCGCTGCTGGCCGTGCGCGTGGCCTCGCGCGTGCAGCGGCGCCTTGGGATCGAACTCGAGCTCGGGGAGATTTTCGACAAACCCGAGTTGATGGCGCTGGCCGCGGCGCTGCAAAGCGCGGCGCGCAGCGAACTGCCCGCCATCGAGCGCGTGCGCACGCGAGCAGCCGCTGGCCCTGTCATTTGCCCAGCAGCGGCTGTGGTTCCTGGCGCAGATGGAAGGCGTGAGCCAGGCGTATCACATCGGCATGGGTTTGCGGCTCGTGGGCGCGCTGGACCGCAGCGGCACTGCAACGTGCGCTGGAGCGCATCGTGCGCGCCACGAAGCGCTGCGCACCACCTTCATGGCTCTGGACGGCGAGCCCACGCAACACATTGCGCCGCCCGACATCGGCTTCGAGCTGCGCCACCACGACCTGCGCGAGCACGCCGATGCAGCGCAAGAACTGCAACGCCTGAGCGAGCAAGAAGCCAGCGCCGGCTTCGACCTGCAAAGCGGGCCCCTCATCCGCGGGCGGCTCATCCAGACTGGGCGAGGCCGAGCACGTGTTGCTGCTCACCATGCACCACATCGTCTCCGACGGCTGGTCCGTGGGCGTGCTCGGCGCGGAGTTGAGTGCGCTGTACAGCGCGTTCAGCCAAGGCCAGGAGCGACCCGCTGCCGGCGCTGCCGATCCAGTACGCCGACTTCGCGGCATGGCAGCGGCGCTGGCTCAGCGGTGCGGTGCTGCAGACGCCAAAGCGCAGTACTGGCAGCGCACCCTGCCCGGCGCGCCCGAGCTGATCGAGCTGCCCACCGACCGGCCGCGCCCGCAGCGCCAGGACCATGCTGGGCGGTGCGATCGAATTTGAGTTCGACGAGTCGCTCAGCGCGGGCCTGAAGGCGCTGGGCCAGCGCCACGGCGCGACCCTGTTCATGACCTTGCTGGCGGCCTGGGGCGCGGTGCTGGTGCGCCTGAGCGGGCAGGACGAAGTGGTGATCGGCACGCCGGTGGCCAACCGCAGGCGCAGCGAACTCGAGCCGATGATCGGATTTTTCGTCAACACCCTGGCGCTGCGGCTGGACAGCGCGGCAGCCCCAGCGTGGCGCAGTGGCTGGAGCGCGTCAGGGCGCAGGCGCTGGGCGCGCAGCAACACCAGGACCTGCCCTTTGAGCAAGTGGTGGAGCTCATGCGCCCGGTGCGCAGCCTGGCGCACAGCCCGCTGTTGCAGGTGATGTTTGCCTGGGAGGGGCAGCAAGCCCCGGCGCCCGAGCTGGCCGGGCTGCAACTGGAACCCATGCACGCTGGCGCAGAACGTGGCCAAGTTCGATCTGACGCTGACGCTGCGCGAGCAGGGCGGGCGAATCGGCGGCGAGCTGGGCTACGCCAGTGCGCTGTTCGACAAGGTCAACCATCGAGCGCCATGTCGAGTATCTGCGCTGCATTGCCCGGGCGATGCTGGCCGATCGCGGCGCAGCCATCGACAGGCTGCAAATCCTGCCCGAGGCGGAGCGCCACTAACTGCTGGTGCAGTGGAACGACACGACGGGTGGACGAGCCGGACCCGCGCTGCGTTCACGAGCTGTTCGAGCGACAGGCCGCGCGCAAGCCCAGAGCGATGGCGCTGCGCCAGGGCGAGCAGCAACTCAGCTACGGCGAGCTCAACGCCAAGGCGAACCAACTCGCGCATCACTTGCGAGTTGGGCGTCAAGCCCGACGATCGGGTGGCGATTGTGCTGGAGCGCAGCCTGGAGATGGTGGTGGCACTGCTGGCCACGCTCAAGGCGGGCGGGGCGTATGTGCCGCTGGATCCGACGTATCCGGCGCAGCGCCTGCGCTACATGCTGCAGGACAGTGCGCCCAGGGTGATCCTCACCCAGGGCAGCGTGTGGGCGGGGTTGCAGCAGGGCGGCACCGCGCAGCGCGGAGTTCAGCAGCAGCGCGCCGGTGCTCGATCTGCAAGACCCCGAGCCAGCCTGGGCTGGCGAACCCGGCGCCAACCCGCTGCCGAGCCGCACCGGCTTGTCGCCCCAGCACCTGGCCTATGTCATCTATACCTCAGGCTCTACCGGACTGCCGAAGGCGGCCGAAGTCACCCACGCTGGGTTGGGCAATGTCGTTGATTGGTACGTCAGGGACCTCGGGCTGGAGAGGAGCGACTCCATGCTCGTGCTCACGTCGTACAGCTTCGACTTGACGCAGAAGAACATCTACGGGCCACTCGTCGTCGGGGCAGCGCTGCATCTCGCGGACGAACCGTTCAATCCGGTGCGAATCGTGAGGCAAGTGGAGCGTGATCGAATCAGCGTGTTCAACCTGACCCCCAGTGCGTTCCACCTCCTGATCGAAGCCGATGAGCAGGGGGTGCTGGGCCGCATGCGGCGCGTCGTCTTGGGTGGCGAGCCGATTCAAGTCAGCCAGTTGCTCAAAGTGGCGGCGCCACGCCCTGAATTCGTCAACGGCTATGGGCCCACCGAATGCAGTGGTGTTGTCGCGAGCTTGCGTCTGAATCCGGACTTGGCGCAGTACGCCAGGACCTCCGTCCCACTGGGCAAGCCGATCCGGAATCTGAGACTGTACGTCCTTGACGGCCATCGCGAACCTGTGCCCGTGGGCGTGCGCGGGGAGATCCATATCGGCGGTCGCGGAGTCGGGCGTGGCTACTTCAATCGCCCCGAACTCACGGCGGAGCGATTCGTACCCGACCCCTTCAGCGGCGAGCCCGATGCGCGGATGTACAGGACAGGCGATCTGGGGCGGCTCCTCCCAGGCGGAGACATCGAATTCCTCGGGCGTACCGACTTTCAAGTCAAGCTGCGCGGATATCGAATTGAGTTGGGGGAGATTGAGTCGAGGCTGAGGGAGGTTGGTGGGGTAGGGGAAGCGGTGGTGGTGGCGCGGGAGGACGGTGCTGGCGAGAAGCGGCTGGTGGCGTACTACACGCAGGTGGGGCTGGAGCCTGGCGAGCCGAGAGAGCCCAAGGGGGCGCTCGACAGCCAGGCGCTGCGCGAGCGGTTGGGTGCACAACTGCCCGAGTACATGGTTCCTGCGGCCTTTGTGGCGCTGCCGGCCATGCCTCTGACGGCCAACGGCAAGATCGACCGCAAGGCGCTGCCCGAGCCCGGTGCACAGGCCTACGCCAGCCAAGAGTACGAAGCGCCCGTTGGCGAAGTCGAGACCGCACTGGCCGGAATCTGGAGCGACGTGCTGGGGCTGCCGCGCATCGGTCGGCGCGACAACTTCTTCGCCCTCGGAGGTCACTCGCTGCTGGCCGTGCGGGTGGCCTCGCGCGTGCAGCGTCACCTTGGGGTCGAACTTGAGCTCGGAGAGTTTTTCGACAAACCCGAGTTGATGGCACTCGCTGCAGCGGTGCAAAGCGCTGCGCGCAGCGAACTCCCGCCCATCGAGCGCGTGGCACGCGAACAGCCGCTGGAGCTGTCATACGCCCAACAGCGACTGTGGTTCCTGGCGCAGATGGAAGGCGTGAGCCAGGCGTATCACATCGGCATGGGTTGGCGGCTGAGCGGAGCACTGGACCGAGCGGCACTGCAACGCAGCCTGGAGCGCATCGTGCAGCGCCACGAAGCGCTGCGCACCACTTTCAAAGCCGTGCAGGGCGAGCCCACGCAACACATTGCACCGGCGCACATCGGCTTTGAGTTGCAGCACCACGACCTGCGCGCACACGCAGCAGCGCCAGAACTGCAACGCCTGAGCGAGCAAGAGGCCAGCGCCGCATTCGATCTGCAAAGCGGCCCCCTCATCCGCGGGCGGCTCATCCAGCTGGGTGAGGCCGAGCACGTGTTGCTGCTGACCCTGCACCACATCGTCTCCGATGGCTGGTCGCGTGGCGTGCTCAGTAGCGAGTTGAGCGCGCTGTACAGCGCGTTCAGCCAAGGCCAGAGCGACCCCCTGCCCGCGCTGCCGATCCAATACGCAGACTTTGCTGCATGGCAGCGGCGCTGGCTCAGCGGAGCGGTGCTGCAACGCCAAAGCGCGTACTGGCAGCGCACGCTGGCCGGTGCGCCCGAGCTGATCGAGCTGCCCACCGACCGGCCGCGCCCGCAGCGCCAGGACCATGTGGGCGGTGCAATCGAATTCGAGTTCGACGAATCGCTCAGCGCGGGCCTGAAGGCGATGGGCCAGCGCCACGGCCTGACCCTGTTCATGACCTTGCTCGCGGCCTGGGGGGCGGTGCTCGTGCGCCTGAGCGGGCAGGACGAAGTGATGATCGGCGCGCCGGTGGCCAATCGCAGGCGCAGCGAGCTCGAGCCGATGATCGGTTTCTTCGTCAACACCCTGGCGCTGCGGCTGGACAGCAGCGGCAGCCCCAGCGTGGCGCAGTGGCTGGAGCGCGTCAGGGCGCAGGCGCTGGGCGCGCAGCAACACCAGGACCTGCCCTTTGAGCAAGTGGTGGAGCTCATGCGCCCGGTGCGCAGCCTGGCGCACAGCCCGCTGTTCCAGGTGATGTTGGCCTGGGAAGGGCAGCAAGCGCCGGCGCCCGAGCTGGCCGGGCTGCAACTTGAACCCGTGCCGCTGGTGCAGAACGTGGCCAAGTTCGATCTGACCTTGACGCTGCGCGAGCAGGGCGGGCGAATCAGCGGCGAGCTGGGCTACGCCAGTGCGCTGTTCGACAAGGCAACCATCGAGCGCCATGTCGAGTACCTGCGCTGCATTGCCCGGGCGATGCTGGCCGATCCGGCGCAGCCACTGCAGCAGCTGCAGATCCTGCCCGAGGCGGAGCGGCAGCAACTGCTCGTGCAGTGGAACGACACCCGGGTGGACGAGCCGGACCGGGGTCGCGTTCACGAGCAGTTCGAGCGACAAGCCGCGCGCCAGCCAAGTGCGGTGGCGCTGCGCCAAGGCGAGCGCGAACTCAGTTACGGCGAGCTCAATGCGAGGGCGAACCGACTCGCGCACCACTTGATCAAGTTGGGCGTGAAGCCCGACGATCGGGTGGCGATTGTGCTGGAGCGCAGCCTGGAGATGGTGGTGGCACTGCTGGCCACGCTGAAGGCGGGCGGGGCGTATGTGCCGCTGGATCCGACGTATCCGGCGCAGCGCCTGCGCTACATGCTGCAGGACAGTGCGCCCCGGGTGATCCTCACCCAGGGCAGCGTGTGGGCGGGGTTGCAGCAGGGCAGCACCGCGCAGCGCGTGAGTTCCAGCAGCAGCGCCCCGGTGCTCGATCTGCAAGACCCCGAGCCAGCCTGGGCTGGCGAACCCGGCGCCAACCCGCTGCCGAGCCGCACCGGCTTGTCGCCCCAGCACCTGGCCTATGTCATCTATACCTCGGGCTCTACCGGACTGCCGAAAGGCGTCATGGTCGAGCACGGTCAGTTGGCGAACCTCATCGCCTGGCACTGCAGCACCTTTGAGGTGGCCGCTGCAAGTCGCTCAAGCGCGCTGGCGGGAGTCGCCTTCGACGCGGCCGCCTGGGAGTTGTGGACCGCGCTGAGCGTCGGCGCCAGCCTGACGATGCCATCGCCTGCTGATCGCGAAGACCCGTTGCGGTTGTTGAACTGGTGGCAGCAAGAATCGCTCGACGTGAGTTTCCTCCCCACGCCGCTGGCCGAACTTGCATTCATCGAAGGAGTTGACAACTCGGCGCTGAAGACGCTTCTGATCGGCGGTGATGCATTGCGCGGGCGAATCCCGCCCGCATTGAACTGCCAGGTCGTGAACAACTACGGTCCGACGGAGTGCACCGTGGTGGCAACGTCGGGGCGCCTCGATCCCCTGGACCGCGTGGCGCACATCGGCCGGCCGATTTCGAATTCGCGCGCCTACATTCTGGACCGCTGCGGGCAACCCGTGCCGCTGGGCGCGCGCGGCGAGCTGTTCATCGGCGGCGCCGGCGTGGCGCGCGGTTACCTGCATCGCCCTGAACTCACGTCGGAACGCTTTGTCGCCGACCCATTCGCTGCCGAGCGCGATGCTCGCATGTACAAGACCGGCGACTTGGCGCGCTACCTTGCCGACGGCAACATCGAGTTTCTCGGGCGCAGCGACTCGCAGGTCAAGATCCGCGGCTTTCGCGTCGAGCTCGGCGAGATCGACGCCCGTCTCGCTGCAATTGAAGGTGTGCGCGAGGCCGTGGTCTTGGCGCGTGAAGACACGTCGGGCGCGAAACGGCTGGTGGCCTACTACACCGCCGCGGAACGGAAGACCGCAGGGTCGGGGTTGCTTGACGCCGCGCCTGACGCCGCACTGCTGCGCGAGCAGCTCGCCGCTCAACTGCCCGGCTACATGGTGCCTGCGGTGTTTGTATTGCTCGGGTCACTGCCGTTCACATCGAACGGAAAAGTCGACCGCAGTGCATTGCCGGCGCCGGATGCCCAGGCGCTTGCCGGGGCGCTGTACGAGGCACCCGTCGGGCACATCGAAAACGCGCTGGCGAGCATCTGGTGCGAGATTCTTGGCCTGGAAAGAGTCGGCCGGCATGACAACTTCTTCGACTCCGGCGGGCATTCGCTGAAGGCGACGCAGGTCGTCTCCCGGGTTCGGCGTGATCTGGGCGTCACGCCTTCGGTGCGGTCGATCTTCGAGTGCCCGACGCTGCATGGATTCGCAGCACACCTGAGACTGGAACTGAATCAGGGGGCCGGGCGCGCGGCCGAGCCGTCGACGCTGCACCGGCTCGCGCACCGCGGCGGGCCTCTGCCGACGTCATTTTCACAGCGTCGGATGTGGCTGATCCAGAAACTCAACCCGGCAACGACGGCGTACAACATCTCGCTCGCCTTGGAACTGACGGGTGCGCTCGATGCGGACGCGCTGATTCGAGCGCTTGAAGTCGTTGCACAACGCCATGAAGCGTTCCGGACCCGATTCGAAGATGTGGGTGGCGAACCGATGCAGCGCATCGTGCCGCATCTGAGCCTGAACCTGGAGCGAATTGACCTGCAGGACCGTGTCGTCGCAGGCGAGCGCCGCGCGCGGGCGCGCAGCATCGTCAGCGACATCGTCGCGAAACCTTTTGACTTGTCGGTGGCGGGGTTGCATCGGATCGCGCTGTTGCGCCTGGACGCAAACGAGCATGTGCTGCTTTGGACGCTGCACCACGCCATCGGTGACCACTGGTCGTTCGGCATCTTGCTGCGCGAACTGCGCCACGCCTACGAGGCACTGACGCAAGGGCGGCACGCCGTGTTCCCGACATCCGAACTCGACTATGCCGACTACGCGGCGTGGCAGCGCGAGCAAGCCGGGACCGCCGAGGCGGCAAGGCAACTCGACTACTGGCGCCAGCGCCTCGCGGGAGTGACACCGCTGCGCCTGCCGCTTGACTTCCCTCGCGAGCAGGCGCACCAAGGCGAAGGCGCTGGGCTTCACGCGACTTTCAAACCCGCGGTCATCGCCAAACTCAAGCAATGGAGCCTGGCGCGCGGCGTGACGCCCTACATGACCTTGCTTGCGTGCTTTCACATTCTCATGGGACGCTTCAGCGGGCAGACCGACGTGGCGGCCGCGGCGCCGATCGCGAACCGCCTGGGCGTCGCCTCGGAAGGCCTGGTCGGGACGCTCGTCAACACGCTGGTGATGCGATCCGACCTCTCGGGCAACCCGAGCTTCACCGAATTCGTTGCGCAGGTCCAGGAAACCGCGCTGCAAGCCTACGCGAATCAGGACGTGCCTTTCGAGCAGTTGGTGGAAAAGCTCGACGTGCAGCGCGAGGTGCTGCGAGCGCCGCTCGTCCAGGTGATGTTCAACCTCGTCAACGCGCCGTTCAGCGTGCAGAACTTCGCCGGATTGAAAGTCGACGCTTTCGCCTTCGAACGGCGTGCGGCGCAGTTTGAACTGGCGATGGGTGCGGACCTCGATGCGTTCCGGCAGGTCCACCTGGGCTACGCGAGCACGTTGTTTTCGAAGGCGACCGCGCAACGACTCTTGGAGTCGTTCATGTCGCTCATCGAAAGCGCGCTGGAAAACCCGAACCGCCGCATCGACGAATACGACCTGCTCACCGATTCTCAGCGCGCGGAGATTGCGGCGTGGAACCGGACCGACGCAGCCAAGCCTGAATTTCGCTCCGTGGCCGAAATGATTTCCGCGTGCGCCTTGGCTCATGCCGATCGACCCGCGCTGCGTGATTCGAGCGGGACCTTGAGCCACGCCCAACTCGACGCCCAGTCGACCCGCTTGGCGCGTGAGCTCCGCCGGCGCGGCATCTCACGCGGCGCGCTGGTCGGCCTGTGCGTGGAACGCTCGAGCGCGATGGTGATTGCGCAGCTGGCCGTCCTCAAAAGCGGCGCGGCTTATGTGCCGCTGGATCCGGCGTACCCGCCGCACCGCTTGGCGATGATGGCCGACGACGCGCAGATTGCTTTGCTCGTCACGCAAAGCACAAACGCGGGCGCGCTGACCTGGCCGCGCGACAAGTGTTTGTGGCTGGACGCTGAGGCCACGGGCGTCGAGGCCCACTCCGAAGCGCCGCTCACGCCGGACGCGGCGCTTGACGCAGGCCCGGACGACCCGGCGTACGTGATCTACACCTCCGGCTCGACGGGCAAGCCCAAAGGTGTCGCGGTACCGCACCGCGCGGTGATGAACTTCCTCGCCAGCATGGCGCGCGAACCCGGCATGACGGCGAACGATCGGGTGCTCGCAGTGACCACGCTGAGCTTCGACATCGCCGTGCTCGAGCTGCTCTTGCCGCTGACGGCGGGGGCGACGATCATTCTTGCCACGACGGAGCAGGCCCAGGACAGCCGCGCGCTGCGCACCTTGCTCGACGAACAACAGGCCACACTCATGCAGGCCACGCCGTCGACATGGCGCCTGCTGATCGAATCCGGTTGGACCGGCCGGGACGGCTTCAAGGCCCTGATCGGCGGCGAAAGTCTGCCGCTCGACCTGGCAGAGCAGTTGCTGGCGCGCGCGAGTGAACTCTGGAACCTGTACGGGCCGACCGAAACGACGGTCTGGTCGACATGCTGGCGCGTGGTTCGTCCGGCCGCAGGCATTTGCATCGGCAGGCCGGTCGCGAACACGCAGGTCCACGTGCTCGACGAGTCCGGCCTGCAGTGCATGATCGGCGTTCCCGGTGAGATCTACATCGGCGGCGACGGCGTGGCCTTGGGGTATCTGCATCGCCCCGAACTCACCGCCGAGCGTTTCGTTGCCGACCCCTTCCGGCAGGTGGCGGGCGCGCGCCTGTACCGCACCGGCGACCTTGGGCGCTGGCGCTACGACGGCCAGCTCGAGCACATGGGGCGTCTGGATCACCAGGTGAAGGTTCGTGGGCACCGCATCGAGCTCGGCGAAATCGAGGCACATCTCGGCGCCTTTCCAGGCGTCGCGCGGGTGGTCGTGATCGCGCGCGAAGACCGGCCCGGCGACACGCGGATCGTCGCTTACATCGTTGCGCGCGGCGCGATGCCGGCGCCGGCCGAGCTGCGCGAGCATGTGCGCGCGATGTTGCCGCAGTACATGGTGCCGCAGCACTTCATTCAGATCGACTCGGTGCCGCTGCTGCCCAATGGCAAGCTTGATCGCGCGAAACTGCCCCAGCCTGGCGATGCGATCGAAGAGGCGAGAACCACATCAGGAGCGCTCGAAACCGACACCGAACGCGGCATTGCCGAGATCTGGCAGCGTTTGCTGAATGTCGATGACGTGGCCCGCGACGACAATTTCTTCGACCTCGGTGGGCACTCGCTGCTCGCGATGCGTGCCGTGAGCGAGATCGAAAAATCGCTCGGCGTGAGCATCAGCCCGCGCCGCCTCATCTTCGAAAGCCTGGCGCAGCTGGCGGCCGAACCGGGCGGCGCTGCGTCGCTGCAGCCCAGCGAGGCCGAAGCGGCGCCCGCGCCGAAGAGGTGGTTGAGTGGACTGAAGCGCCTGTTCGGCGGCAAGGCTTCTTAGGGACGACCTGCCGGGCGGCGCAGTCGGAATCGACTCACGGCGCCGCCGCGAGCCAATCGACGTAGCGCTTCACGCCGCTCGCGACATCGGCGAATTCATGTGTGCAGCCCGTGGCGCGCAGCGCGCTCAGGTCAGCCTGCGTGAAGCATTGATACTTGCCGACGAGCGCGGCCGGGAACTCGACGTACTCCAGTTGACCCTTGTCGATCAACGCGTCAAGCGGCAGGCTCGCTTCACCACGTTGGCCGCGCACCGAATTGATCGTCGCCAGCGCGATGTCGTTGAACGGCTGGGCGCGCCCCGTGCCGAGGTTGAAGACGCCGATCTTGTCCGGGTTCTGCAGGAACCACAGGTTGACGGCGACCACGTCACCGACGTAGACGAAATCGCGCGCCTGCGCGCCCGGGGCGTAGCCGCCGTACTCGCCGAACAGCTGGACCTTGCCGGTCTGCTTGAATTGTTCGTAATGATGAAACGCCACCGATGCCATGCGCGCCTTGTGCTGCTCGCGCGGGCCGTAGACGTTGAAGTAGCGCAGCCCCACGACCTGGGTTGACGCGAACGGCAGCATGCGGCGCACCACGTTGTCGAACAGCAGCTTGGAGTAGCCGTAGACGTTGAGCGGCTGCTCGAACTGGCGCTCTTCGCGAAACGTCGCGCTGCCGCCGTAGGTGGCTGCCGATGAGGCGTAGATGAGCCGCGTGCCTTGCGCCTGGCACGCGTCGAGCAGGTTCTTCGAGCAGCGGTAGTTGGCGTCCAGCATGAACTTGCCGTCGTGCTGCATCGTGTCGGAACACGCGCCCTGGTGCAGCACGGCGTCGACGCGACCGAACTCGCCGCGTTCGAAGCGGGCGTAGAAGTCGTCCTTGTCGAAGTAGTCGGCGAGTTTGGCGCCGAGCAGGTTCCGGTACTTGTCGCCGTCGGTGAGGTCGTCGACGCCGATCACGTCGTCGATTCCCGCGGCGTTCAGGCCGTGAACCAGGTTCGAGCCGATCATTCCGGCGGCGCCGGTGACGACAACTTTCATTCGAACAACTCCTCGTAACTCACGCTCGCGGTGCCGAACTTGCCGACGACGATGCCGCCGGCGCGGTTCGCGATCGGCAGCGCGTCGCGCAGGCTCAGGCCGCACGCGAGCATCGCGGCCAGCGTCGCGATCACGGTGTCGCCGGCGCCGGTGACGTCGAACACTTCGCGCGCCTGCGCCGGCACTTGCACGTGGCCGGTGGCGTCGAACAGCGACATGCCTTCTTCGGAGCGTGTCAGCAACAAGGCATCGATGCCGAGCTCTTCGCGCAGGCGCTGCGCGCGCTCGTGCAGTTGCGCTTCGGAGTTCCACGCGCCCACCACATGCGCCAGCTCGGCGCGGTTCGGCGTGATCGCGGTCGCGCCGTTGTAGCGCGTGTAGTCGCTGCCCTTCGGATCGACGAGCACCGGCTTGGCTGCCGCTCGCGCCTGCGCAATCATTTTCGGGATGTGTTCCAGGCCGCCCTTGCCGTAGTCGGAGAACAGGACCGCCTGGTGCGCATCCAACGCGCGGCCGTAATCGGCGAGCATCGCGGAGAGCACTTCATGGTCGGGCTGGTTCTCGAAGTCCACCCGAAGAAGCTGTTGGGAGCGGCCGATGATGCGCAGCTTGACGATCGTGTAGAGCTGCGGGTCGTGGCCGAGCAGGGCTTTCACGCCGTGTTTCTCCAGCAAGGTGCGCAGTTTGCGCGCCGGCTCGTCGTCGCCGACGACGGTGAGCAGCGTCGCCTGCGTGCCCAGGGTCTTGACGTTCAGCGCCACGTTCGCGGCGCCGCCGAGCCGCTCTTCTTCGCGGTTCACTCGCACCACGGGCACCGGCGCTTCGGGCGAGATGCGATCGACGTTGCCGAACCAGTAGCGGTCGAGCATCGCGTCGCCGACGATCAGCACCTGGGTCACCGACATCTGCTCGCGGCTCGGCACACGACTCATGATGCTTTGCCCGTCACCCCGGCGCAAGCCGGGGCCCACCGGCGAGTGATCCTCTGGCCGAGCCGTGGCTGCGCGGCGTGGACCCCGGCTTGCGCCGGGGTGACAGCCAAGATCGTCACCCCGGCGGACGCCGGGGTCCATCGGCGGATTCCGATCCCCTGTCGAGATCGGGGCGGGGCCTTTGTTGGGATGACAGAAAAGCGCGTCATAGGTCTTCCAATCGTTGCGGCGGATACGTGTCCCAGCTGAGGCACCCCGGGCATTGCCAGAAATAGTGTTGCGCCTCGAACGCGCACGCGGCGCAGCGGTAGCGCTGCAAGGGCCGGGCGGCGCGCGCCATCGCGTCGCGCAAGGCCGCGCGCGCCGCGCCTTGCAGGGGTTGCGCGTCGCTCAACGTGAGCAGATGGTGCGCTGCGGTCAAGGTGGGGTGCTCGCGCATGTGGGAGATGAGGCGTTCGCTTTGGTGCGTCGGATCGGCATCGAGTGTCGCCATTGCGGCGAGCAGATCCACGCTCGGCGCGCGCGCGTAGAGCGTGCGCAATTGTTCGAGCGCGGCGCCAGGGTCGCCCTGGGCGAGCGCGCATTGGGCGTAGTCGCGCGCGACCAGGCCGAAGGCGCGCGGCTCGGCGTTCAGCAGCTTGCCCCAGTCGGCCAGGGCCTGGGTGTGGTCGCCTCGGGCGAAGGCGCGTTGCCCCGCGAGCACGAGCGGCCGTGCCGCCTGGGGCGCAGCGTCACGCGCGTGGGCCAGGGCTTCATCGGCCTGTGCCGTGGCTTGCCGGGCGTCGGCTTCGACGGCGAGTTCGCACCAATGGTGCGAAATGCGCGACGCGAACGACGCTGCGCCGACGGTTTCCAGTTGCTGTGCGACGGCGATCGCGGCCGGCCAGTCGCGCGAGCGCTCGTGCAGCGTGAGCAGCGCGAGGCGCGCTTCGGTGTCGAACGCGGTTCGGTTCAGCATCGCGAAGGCCTGCTCGGCGCGGTCGAACAGGCCGGCTTTCAAATAGTCCTGGGCGAGCGCGTACTGCGCGCGGTCGCGCTCGGCCTTGGGCAGGTCGGCGCGTTGCAGCAGATGCTGATGCACGCGCACGGCGCGTTCGTATTCGCCGCGGCGGCGGAACAGGCTGCCGAGCGCAAAGTGCAGGTCCAGCGTGTCGGGGTCGTTCTGCACCGCTTCGATGAAGGCGTCGATCGCCTTGTCGTGCTGCTCGTTGAGGAGCAGGTTCAACCCCTTGTAGTAGGCGCGCGGCGACGCGGACTGTTCGCGCTGCAACTGCCGGCCGTCCAGGCGCGAGGCGAGCCAGCCGAGCGCAAAGGCGAGCGGCAGGCCGAGCAACAACCATTGGACGTCAAAGTCCATCGCGGGGCGGGTGCATGGGCAAGCTCTGCGGCGGTTCGGGATCGTGAGGACCGAGGATCGAGGTCGCAGCCACCTCCGGGCGTGCGCGGTGCTTGTGACGCCACCAGCTCGGCAACATCGCCAAGGCACCGCAGGCGCAACCCAGCGCCAACGCGCCGAGCACGACGACGATCATCGGCCCGTGCCACTGCGCGCCGAGGAAGGCGTGCAGCGTGACCTCGTGCTGGTTGTTCAGCGCCAATCCGAACAGCGCAAAGAACGCTGCTGCGCGCACCAGCCAGACCAGGATTCGCATCGGACCCACGTTGACTATTCTGAGCCGGATGACGCACCGCGCCGGGCAGCGGGTCTACTCCTGGGGTGCGGCGAGGGCGGCACGCGGCACGGCTTCGGCACCACCGGTGCGCACGTCGACGCCTTCGCGCAAGGCCTTGCCCGGCTTGAAATGCGGGACGAGCTTTTCCGGGATCACGACCTGCTCGCCGGAACGCGGGTTGCGCCCGACGCGCGGCGGGCGGCGGTTGATCGAGAAGCTGCCGAAGCCGCGGATCTCGATGCGGTGCCCGCGCGCCAAGCCGTCGGACATCGCGTCCAGGATCGTCTTCACCGCGAACTCGGTGTCGCGGTGTGTGAGCTGGCTGAAACGTTCAGCCAGCTCGGTGACGAGATCGGAACGCGTCATTCGCGCGCTGACTCAACAACAATGCCCCGGCGAAGCGTCGCCGCGAACTCAGGAGTTGCTGTCCTGCTTGTCGAGCTTGGCGCGCAGCAATGCGCCCAGGCTCGTCGTTCCGGCGTTCTCGCGCTCGGAAGTGGCGGCGAGCTTCTGCATTGCTTCCTGGTTGTCGGCGTTGTCTTTCGCCTTGATCGACAACTGGATCGATCTCGTCTTGCGATCGACGTTGATGATGAGCGCCGAGACTTCGTCGCCTTCCTTCAGCATGTTGCGTGCGTCTTCGACACGGTCGCGGCTGATTTCCGAGGCGCGCAGGTAACCCGTGACGTCGGCAGTGAGCTGGATCTCCGCGCCGCGTGCATCCACCGTCTTGACCTTGCCCACCACCACTTGGCCCTTGTCGTTGACGGTCGTGTAGCTCGTGAACGGGTCCGAGTCGAGCTGCTTGATGCCGAGCGATATGCGCTCGCGCTCCACGTCCACCGCGAGAACGATCGCCTCGACCTCCTGGCCCTTCTTGAAGTTGCGCACCGCGGCTTCGCCGGGTTCGTTCCACGACAGGTCGGACAGGTGCACCAGGCCGTCGATTCCAGCGGCCAGGCCGACAAAAACGCCGAAGTCGGTGATCGACTTGACGGGGCCCTTGACGCGGTCGCCGCGCTGCACGGTGGCCGAAAACTCTTCCCACGGATTCGCCTTGCACTGCTTCATGCCCAAGCTGATGCGGCGCTTGTCTTCGTCGATCTCGAGCACCATGACTTCGACTTCGTCGCCGAGCGAAACAATCTTGCTCGGCGCGACGTTCTTGTTCGTCCAGTCCATCTCCGACACGTGCACCAGGCCTTCGATGCCGGGTTCGATTTCGACGAACGCGCCGTAATCGGCGATGTTCGTGATCTTGCCGAACAGGCGCGTGCTGTTCGGGTAGCGGCGCGACACGCCGTGCCACGGGTCGTCACCGAGCTGTTTGATGCCGAGCGAGACGCGGTTCTTCTCGGCGTCGAACTTGAGGACCTTGGCTTGCAGCTCCTGGCCGACCTGCACCACTTCGCTCGGATGCCGAACGCGGCGCCACGCCATGTCGGTGATGTGCAGCAGGCCGTCGATACCGCCCAGATCGACAAACGCGCCGTACTCGGTGATGTTCTTCACGACGCCGTTGACGATCGCGCCTTCGTGCAGCGTGCTGAGCAGCTTGGAGCGCTCTTCGCCCATCGACGCTTCGACCACAGCGCGGCGCGACAACACGACGTTGTTGCGCTTGCGATCCAGCTTGATGACCTTGAACTCCATCGTCTTGCCCTCGAACGGGCTCATGTCTTTCACCGGCCGCGTGTCGAGCAGCGAGCCCGGCAGGAAGGCGCGGATGCCGTTCACGAGCACGGTCAGGCCACCCTTCACCTTGCCGTTCACCGTGCCGGTGACGAACTCGCCCGAATCGAGCGAGTTCTCGAGCGACATCCATGACGCGAGGCGCTTTGCCTTGTCGCGCGACAGGATCGTGTCGCCGTAGCCGTTTTCGACCGCGTCGATCGCCACCGAAACAAAATCGCCGACCTGGACTTCGAGCTCGCCATGGTCGTTCTTGAATTCTTCGATCGGAACATAGGCCTCGCTCTTCAGGCCGGCGTTCACCACCACAAAGCTGTGTTCGACGCGCACCACTTCGGCAGTGATGACTTCGCCGCTGCGCATCTCGGAGCGCTTCAGCGATTCTTCGAACATGGCGGCGAACGAATCCGCGCCGGCTGGGGTGGCTACTTGGGTTTGCAACATTGAGATTTCCGGTGCAGCGGGGGGCTGCGGGTTAGGTTGAACAACCGGCGTTCCGGCGTGCCATGGGAAGGTGGGGCACAGGAGGGAGAACGACGGACCCTGTGGCCCGTGACTGGCTTGCGCCAAGCTCAGTCGAAGGGCCTGCGCTGTTGCCAGGCACTCAGCACAGCGTCCACCGAAGCATCGACGGACAGTGCGGAGTTGTCGAGCAACATCGCATCCTGGGCCGGCTTCAAGGGCGAGACGGGGCGCGACTGGTCGCGTTGGTCTCGGGCTTCGAGTTCGGCCCGAAGGTCGGCGATGTTAGCCGAAAACCCCTTTGCTATCAATTGCTTGTGCCGGCGCTCGGCGCGCGTCGCGGTGCTCGCGGTCAGGAACACCTTGAGATCGGCGCCGGGAAAGATCACCGTTCCCATGTCGCGCCCGTCGGCCACCAACCCCGGTACGCGGCGGTGCTGGAGCTGAAATTGGCGCAGCGCGTCGCGAACCCGGGGCCAGGCCGAGATCTTGGACGCCAGGACGCCGACGTCTTCGCTGCGCAAGTCCTCGGTCACGTCATCCGCACCGAGAAGAAATCGCCCTTGCCGGCTGCGCAGGTCGAGATTCGACGCGAGCTGCGTCAGGCCCGCTTCGTCGTCGGCGCTGACACAGGCGCGAAAAGCGCACAGAGCGGTTGCGCGATAGACGGCTCCGGAGTCGAGGAAGTGATAGCCGAGCCGCTGCGCCAAGGCGCTGGCGAGCGTTCCCTTGCCCGATGCGGTGGGCCCGTCGACGGTGATCACGGGGATGTCGGCCTCACTGGCCTGAACCACGCTGAACAGCGTCTCGAAATACTCCGGAAACGTCTTGGCGACACATTGCGGGTCGAGGATTCGAACCGGCACCGCCGATGCAACGCCACCAGCCGGTTGCGCGAGTCCGCTGCACGCGGCGAGCGAAAAGCACATCGCAATGCGGTGGTCGTCGTAGGTGTGGATCGCCGCGGCGTGCCAGCGCTGCGGCGCCGTGACCTCGATGAAATCTGCGCCTTCGTTGACCGTGGCGCCACACTTGCGCAACTCGGCGGCCATCGCCGCGATGCGATCCGTTTCCTTGACGCGCCAGCTCGCGATGTTCGAGAGAACCGTTGTTCCCGTCGCGAAAAGCGCCATCACGGCGAGCGTCATCGCGGCGTCGGGGATGTGGTTGCAGTCGAGTTCGATCGCGCGCAGCGGAAACTCACCGCGCCGCACTTCGACGTGCGCGGGCCCGCAAGTGATGTCGGCACCCATCGCCCGCGCCGCGTCGACAAACGCCATGTCACCCTGGATCGAGTTCTCGCCCACCCCCTGGATTCGCAGCGGCTCGTGGGTTGCGGCGATCGCGCCCAGCGCAATGAAATACGACGCCGACGACGCGTCGCCTTCGACGTGAATCTCGCCCGGCGAGCGGTAAGCGCTGCCTGCGGGGATGACGAAGCGCTGCCACGCGTTCACTTCGACGTGAATGCCGAAGCGCGCGAGCAGCTTGAGCGTGATTTCGACGTAGGGGCGCGAGATGAGTTCGCCGTCGACTTCGATCGTCAGCGCTTCGCCGCTGCCCACGAGCGGCAGGGCGAGCAGCAGCGCGCTGAGGAACTGGCTCGAGACGTCGCCGCGGACGCGGATCGGCGCACCGGTTCGAAGCGTCGCGGAGGCCGCGCCGATTCGCAGCGGCGGGTAACCGGGTTCACCGAGCCACTCCACGTTGCAGCCGAGTTGATGCAGCGCGGCGACGAGGTCGCCGATCGGCCGTTCGTGCATGCGTGGCACGCCGCTCAGCTCGAAGGTCCCGCCCTGGCTCGCTGCCATCACCGCGAGCGCGGCGCACAAGGGGCGCATGGCGGTGCCGGCGTTGCCCAGGAACAGGCGTGCGTCGCGCGTGCGCAAGCGGCCAGCCAGGCCCTGAATCGAGACGATCCGATTCTCCGTCTGCACGTCGCAGCCCAAGGACGCGAGCGCCGCGAGCATGACGCGCGTGTCGTCCGACTCGAGCACGTCGTGAATCCGCGTCACGCCGCTGCTCAGCGCCGCCAGCAGCAGGACCCGGTTCGAAATGCTTTTGGAGCCCGGCAAGTTCACCATGCCGGCGGCAGAGCGCAGCGCGGGGATGTCGATGAACGGGGTCGAGTACATGCGCGGGCGCGCAACCGATGGGTTTCGCAGGCGCGCTTCGCTTCTCAGCGCAGCGGGCCGGGCTTGGGGTTGTTCAGGTGCCAGCCTGCGCGACCTTCGGAGGCCATGCGAATTTGCTCTTCGAGCGAGTCGGCGTTGCCGTGCTTCAACGACTGCTCGAGCGCTTCGAGTTCGCGCCGGAAGCGCTCCGACTGCTTCAGCACTTCCTCGCGGTTCGACATCAAGACGTCGCGCCAGACGAGCGGGTCGCTCGCGGCGATGCGCGTGAAGTCGCGAAATCCGGGACCGGCGAGCGACAGGTAGTCGCGCCCGGCGGGCTGGCCCGCGATCGAATTGAAATAGACGAACGCGAGCACATGCGGCAGATGGCTCACCGCGGCGAACGCAGCGTCGTGGTTTTCCGGTGTCATGCGCAGCACCTGGGAGCCGATCGCGGCCCAGACGTCGGTCGCCTTTTGCAGCAGGTCCGCGTTCGTGCTCGGCAGCGGCGTGAGGATGACTTGCCGCCCGTTGTAGAGCGCGGCGTCGGCGTGCGTCACGCCGCCCGCCTCCTTGCCGGCGATCGGATGCGCGGGGACGAACGAGCCGATGCGCTCCTTGAGGACGCGCCGCGCCGCGTCGACGACGTCGCGCTTCGTCGAACCCACGTCCATGAACAAGACGCCGGGTTCGACGAGGTGGCGGATGGCGCGGAACGTCGCTTCGGTGGCGGCGACCGGCACCGCGATCAGCACGATGTCCGAGCCCGACACGGCGAGCAGCGCCGACTCGGCGGCGATGTCGATCACGCCGAGTTTTTTCGCCTTCTCGGTCGTGCTCGGCGACTTGCTGTAGCCGATGACGCGGTTCACCAGGCCGGCACGCTTCAGCGCCAGTGCAAAGCTGCCGCCCATCAGGCCGCAACCGATGACTCCGAGTTGATTGAACATGGCGGGCTTGTGGGAGTGGCGCTTCAGTGGCTGTCGATCGGATACGTGCCGAGCAACTTGAAGAACGCGCACACGTCACGCAGTTCCTGCAGCGCTGCGGTGACCGCGGGCTCGTCGGGGTGGCCCTGGATGTCGATGTAGAAGTAGTACTCCCACTGGCCGGAGCGCGCCGGGCGCGACTCGAAGCGGCTCATTGAAACGCCGTGACGCTTCAGCGGCACGAGCATGTCGTGCACCGCGCCGGGGCGGTTCGTCACCGAGCAGACGAGGCTCGTGCAATCGTGCCCCGACGCTTTTGGCCTCGGCTGCCGGTCCGGGTGCGCGAGGATCGCGAAGCGCGTCCGGTTCTGCGCTTCGTCCTGGATCGCCGGTGCGACGACGTGCAGGCCGAATTCGGCGCCGGCGCGGGTGCTCGCGATCGCGGCGAGGTTTCCGTCCAGGCTCGCCAGGCGCGCCGCTTCGGCGTTGCTCGCCGCCGGGCGGCGCTCGACATGCGGTAAGTGGTTCGTCAGCCAGGCATGGCACTGCGCGAGCGCTTGCGGGTGCGCGCACACGGCTTTCACGCCGTCCAGCGAGTTCAGGGCGCGCAGCAGGTTGTGCCGCACGAGCAGACTCGTTTCGCCGATGATGAACAGCGGCGTCGTGAGAAACAGGTCGAGCGAGCGCGTGACGACGCCTTCGGTGGAGTTCTCTACCGGAACGACGGCGAAGTCGGCGGCGCCGGTCACGCCGGCGTGCAGGACTTCGTCGAAGTTCGCGCACGGGAACTTGACGATCGCCGAGCCGAAAAACGCGAGCGACGCTTCTTCGCTGAAGGTCCCGGCGGGCCCGAGAAACGCGACGCGTGTGGGCGTCTCCAAGGCGCGACACGCGGACATGATTTCGCGCCAGATCGGCGCCACGCTCTCGTTGCGCAGCGGGCCTGCGTTTTGGCTGCGCAGCGCAGTGATGACCTGCGCTTCGCGCTCGGGGCGAAAAGCAACCGACCCTTCGGCGCGCTTGATCTCGCCGATCCGCAGCGCAAGCGCTGCGCGTTCGTTGAGCAGGCCGAGCAGGCGCGTGTCGATGGCGTCGATCTGCGAGCGCAGGGCGGACAAATCGAGCTCCGATGGCAGCGCCGGCGCCGCTGCGGAGGGCGCGCTGGACGCATCGGGTGGCGCGATCGGCGTCGCTTGTGAAATGTCAGCCATGACGGGGCCGAATTCTCGCATGCGTGGCGCGCGGGAGCGCCGGTGCGCGGGCGGGCATGACGCCTCAAGCGCCTTCGGCGGTGGGGGGATCGTCGGGCGTGTCGGTGTCGACGTCACCGGCCTCGCCGTTGCCGACGTTGGCGTCGTTCTCGACGATGCGCTGCAAGCCGATGAGCTTCGTGCCTTCGTCCAGCGCAATCAGCGTCACGCCTTGCGTGGCGCGGCCGAGTTCGCGAATTTCCGAGACCCGGGTCCGCACCAGCACGCCGCGATCGGTGATGAGCATGATTTCGTCGTCCGGGCGCACCAGCGTCGCCGCGACGACCTTGCCGTTGCGTGGCGTCTGCTGGATCGCGATCATGCCTTTCGTGCCGCGCCCGTGGCGCGTGTACTCGACGATGCTGGTGCGTTTGCCGTAGCCGTTTTCGGTCGCGGTGAGAACGCTCTGCGTCTCGTCTTCGGCAACCAGCATCGCGATCACGCTCTGGCCGAGGTCGAGCATCATGCCGCGCACGCCGCGCGCCTGGCGGCCCATGCCGCGCACGTCGTTTTCGTCGAAGCGCACTGCCTTGCCGCCGTCGCTGAACAGCATCACGTCGTGGTGCCCGTCGGTGAGCGCGGCGCCGATCAGGAAGTCGCCTTCGTCCAGGTCGACGGCGATGATGCCGGCCTTGCGCGGGTTGCTGAATTCGTCGAGCCCGGTCTTCTTCACCGTGCCCTGCGCGGTCGCCATGAAGACGAACAGCTCTGCCGGGAAGCTGCGTGCCTCGCCGGTGAGCGGCAGCACGACGTTGACTTTTTCACCCGCCTGCAGCGGGAACATGTTGACGATCGGGCGGCCGCGCGAATTGCGCGAGCCTTGCGGCACTTCCCAGACCTTCAGCCAATAGACGCGGCCGCGGTTCGTGAAGCACAGGATGTTGTCGTGCGTGTTCGCGATGAAAAGCTGCTCGACCCAGTCGTCTTCCTTCGTCTGCGTCGCCTGCTTGCCGCGCCCGCCGCGGCGCTGCGCGCGGTACTCGGACAGCGCCTGGCTCTTGATGTAGCCGGTGTGCGACAGCGTCACCACCATGTCGGTGGGCTGAATCAGGTCTTCGGTCGCGAGGTCTTGCGCGTTCGGCTCGATCTCGCTGCGCCGTGCGCCGAGCTTGGTCTGGCCGAACTCGAGTTTGATCGCGCTGAGTTCGTCGCTGATGATCGTCGTCACCCGGGTCGGCGTGTTCAGGATGTCGATCAGGTCGGCGATCTCGGCCATCACTTCCTTGTACTCGCCGACGATCTTGTCCTGCTCCAGGCCGGTGAGGCGCTGCAGGCGCATCTGCAGGATTTCGCCCGCCTGCTCCTCCGACAGACGGTACAGGCCGTCGGCCTGCAAGCCGAATGCAGCGTCCAAACCGGCCGGGCGAAACGCGCTGCGTCCGCCCGGCGTCTGCGTTTCAGCGCGTGCGAGCATCTCGCGCACCATCGCCGAGTCCCAGCTCTTGCTCATCAGCGCCGACTTGGCCAGCGGCGGCGTCGGCGACGCCTTGATCGCCGCGATGAACTCGTCGATGTTCGCCAGCGCCACGGCCAGGCCTTCGAGCACGTGGCCGCGTTCGCGCGCCTTGCGCAGCTCGAACACGGTGCGCCGCGTCACGACTTCGCGGCGGTGTTCGAGGAAGATCGAAATCAGGTCGCGCAGCGTGCACAGCCTGGGCTGGCCGTCGATCAGCGCGACCATGTTCATGCCGAACGTGTCTTGCAGTTGCGTCTGTTTGTAAAGATTGTTCAGCACGACTTCGGGCACTTCGCCGCGCTTGAGTTCGATCACGACGCGCATGCCCGACTTGTCGGACTCGTCCTGGATGTGGCTGATGCCGTCGATCTTCTTCTCGTGCACGAGCTCGGCGATGCGCTCGAGCAGGCTCTTCTTGTTCACCTGGTAGGGGATTTCGTCGACGATGATCGACTGGCGCTGGCCTTTGTCGATGTCTTCGAAGTGGCACTTCGCGCGCATCACGATCTTGCCGCGGCCGGTGCGGTAGCCGTCGCGAACGCCGGACAGGCCGTAGATGATTCCGGCGGTCGGAAAGTCGGGTGCCTGGACGATTTCCATCAGCTCGTCCACTGTGGCCTGCGGGTTCTTCAGCAGGTGCTGGCAGGCGTCGATGACTTCGTTCAGGTTGTGCGGCGGGATGTTCGTCGCCATGCCCACGGCAATTCCTGACGACCCGTTGACAAGCAGGTTGGGCAGCCGTGCCGGCAGCACCAGCGGCTCGCGCTCCGAACCGTCGTAGTTCGGGCCGAAGTCGACCGTCTCCATGTCGATGTCTGCGAGCATTTCGTGCGCGATCTTCGACAGGCGAATTTCGGTGTAGCGCATCGCCGCCGGGTTGTCGCCGTCGACCGAGCCGAAATTGCCCTGGCCGTCGACGAGCATGTGGCGCAGCGAGAACGGTTGCGCCATGCGCACGATCGTGTCGTAGATCGCGCTGTCACCATGCGGGTGGTACTTGCCCATCACGTCGCCGACGATGCGCGCGCTCTTCTTGAACGGCCGGTTCCAGTCGTTGTTCTGCTCGTGCATCGCGAACAGGCTGCGCCGGTGCACGGGCTTCAGGCCGTCGCGCGCGTCGGGCAGCGCACGCCCGACGATCACGCTCATCGCATAGTCGAGGTAGGAGCGCCGCATCTCCTCTTCGAGGCTGATCGGCAGGGTTTCCTTGGCGAATTGAGTCATGCGGGGGAGGGGTGCGAAAGAGACGCGGGTGCGGCCGGACATCGGCACGCGCCGACTGCGCGAGGGATGGGGCGCAATTCTAAGTGCGATGCAGGGCCCGATTCGTTTGCCCTATGGCACAATCCGCCTCCGGTTGTCAGCCCCTGCGTTTGGGGGGTTAACGAGCCTCAGTCACAGATCCGACTAAGACGATTCGCAGATCAACCACTGCGTCATTCCTCGAGAGGAGAACCATGAAGAAACTGAATCACGTGGCGTCGCTTTTTGCGTCCGCCGCTCTTGCCGCGTCCGTGTCTGGGGCGTTTGCCCAGTCCTCGGGTGCAGACCAGTGGGTGAACACCTCGGGTCTCACCTGGCTCAACGGCAACAACCAACATTGCTGGCGCGACGGCGCTTGGCAGCCGGCAACGGCACATCCGACGTGCGATGGTGCGCTGAAGCCGCCGCCGCCGCCACCCCCCCCGCCGCCCCCGCCGCCACCTCCCCCGCCGCCGCCTCCGCCTCCGCCGCCCGCGCCTGCGCCAATGCCAGCGCCTGCGGTCGTGCCGGTCGCGCCGCCGCCCCCGCCGCCGCCGCCCCCGCCGCCTCCCGCGCCGGTGAGCGAGAAGGTGACGTTTGCGGCTGACGCCTTCTATGACTCCGGCAAGGCGGTTCTCAAGCCCGAGGGCATGGCCAAGCTGGACGACCTCGTCGCGAAGATGAAGGGGATCAACCTCGAAGTCATCATCGCGGTCGGGCACACCGACTCCGATGGCGACGACGCCTACAACCAGAAGTTGTCGGTGGCTCGCTCCGAGTCGGTCAAGGCCTACCTGACGAGCAAGGGCATCGAGAAGAACCGGGTCTATACCGAAGGCAAGGGCGAGAAGCAGCCTGTCGCCGACAACAAGACCAAGGAAGGCAAGCAGAAGAACCGCCGCGTCGAAATTGAAGTTGTGGGTACCCGCACCCGCAGGTGACCGGCACTTTCGGGCTGTCGCGTCGCGGCGGTCCGCTGCAGCAACAAACCCCGCTTCGGCGGGGTTTGTGTTTGTGGCCGCGCGAATGTCCTGGTTTGGCCTGGCTCGCGGCCCGCTAACATGGCGCGCATCATGATGTCCAACGCCGACCCGCAAGAGCTCGCCAAGTTCAGCGACCTCGCGCACCGCTGGTGGGACCCGGACAGCGAGTTTCGTCCGCTGCACCAGATCAACCCCTTGCGCCTGGCGTGGATCGATTCGCTCGTGCACCTGCCGGGCAAGTCGGTTCTTGACGTCGGCTGCGGCGGCGGCATTCTTGCCGAGTCGATGGCGCGGCGCGGCGCGAATGTGCTCGGCATCGATCTGGCGGGCAAACCGCTCAAGGTGGCGCAGCTGCACGCCTACGAGTCCCAGGTTGCGGGGCTCGACTATCGAGAAGTCTCGGCGG
Organism: uncultured beta proteobacterium; assembly: GCA_963775015.1. Taxonomy (GTDB): domain Bacteria; phylum Pseudomonadota; class Gammaproteobacteria; order Burkholderiales; family Burkholderiaceae_C; genus JAEMQF01. The sequence continues at coordinate 129,683 of CAVZHI010000011.1, forward strand.
AAGCGCTGGCGGATGAAGTTCCGGGTCAGTTCGACGCCGTCACGTGCATGGAAATGCTCGAGCACGTGCCGGACCCATCGGCCATCGTCGGTGCGTGCGCGCGCCTCGTCAAGCCCGGCGGATGGGTGTTCTTCTCGACGCTGAACCGCAACGCCAAGGCGTTCCTGTTCGCCATCGTCGGCGCCGAGCATGTGCTCAAGCTCTTGCCCAAGGGAACCCACGAATACGCGCGCTTCATTCGGCCGAGCGAGCTGGCGTCGTGGTGTCGCGCCGCAGACCTGTCCTTGGCCGAAATGCGCGGCATGCAGTACAACCCGCTTAAGGAGCGCTACAGCCTGTCGACCGACACGAGCGTCAACTACCTGATGGCGTGGCGCAAGGCGGCATGAGCGCGGCTGTCTTGCAGATCAAGGCGGTGCTGTTCGATCTCGACGGCACGCTCATCGACAGCGCGCCGGACTTGGCGGGCGCGGCGAACGACATGCGAGTTTCGCGCGGCTTGCCCGAATTGCCGCTGGCACATTTCCGGCCGATGGTGGGTTCGGGCGCGCGTGGCATGTTGCATCGCGCGCTCGACATGGACCCGCTGCACGACGAATTCGCCGCGGCTCGCGATGAATTCCTGAACCGCTACGAACGCCGCATGACGCGCGAGACGCGCATCTTTCCCGACATGACACCGGTCCTGGAGGCCTTGCACGAGCGAGGCGTGCCCTGGGCCATCGTGACGAACAAGGCCACCCGCTTCAGCGAACCGCTGGTTCGTGCGCTTGGACTGGACGTGCAGTCCCGTACCCTCATTTGTGGTGACACGACACCGCACGCCAAGCCCCACCCCGCGCCCTTGCTCGAGGCGGCGAGGCGCATCGGCGTGATGCCGGCGCAGTGCATCTATGTGGGCGACGACCTGCGCGACGTGCAGGCCGGTCGCGCCGCCGGAATGGTCACCGCGGCCGTCGCCTGGGGCTACCTCGGCCTGGGCGAGGCGATCGACGCCTGGGGCGCCGATCACGTGGTCCAGTGGCCGCATCAGCTCTTGCATCTGCCGGGATTGGCCTAAACTACACCGCTCTGGGGCTGACCTGGCTTCGACGTGGGTTCGGAGTTGGAACAGGGCATGCCGAGCACCAGTTCGCTCGTAAATCCACTGGAAACAAAGTAACTGCGAACGACTCAACGTACGCTCTCGCCGCTTAAAACCGGTGAGCTTCGCAACAGTTGGCCGATGGGCTGGGCCTGAGGGGTAACCCAAGGGCTGCGAAGTCATACACATCAGCTCGCCCTGCGCCGGGTCACTCGGCATGGGGTTAAATCAAGTGACTCGTCGAAGGGGTAGCGTGCTGCTGCGCGACCCTCGAGGCTAAAAACAAATCAGTCAGCTAAGCGTGTAGATCTGCCTGACGAAGGCTTGCGGACGGGGGTTCGATTCCCCCCAGCTCCACCAAATACGCTCCAGAAGCAGCGAAGACGAGCAAGGCCCTGGGTCCAACCGGATCCAGGGCCTTTTTCGTTGCGAACCAAGATGCGCTGACATCGTGCTCAACGGCCCGCGCTGCGAATCATGTCGGCCGCCTTCTCCGCGATCATGATCGTCGGCGCGTTCGTGTTCCCGCTCACGATGCTCGGCATGATCGACGCGTCAACGACGCGCAGCGCCTGCACACCGTTGACGCGCAATTGCGCGTCAACGACGTCGTGCGGTCCTGGGCCCATGCGGCAACTCCCCACCGGGTGGTAGATCGTGTCGGCGTGAGTGCGGATGAACTGCTCGATCTGCGCGTCGCTGCGGGCGTTCGCCGACGTCGGCGACTCCGCGCCGCGCTGCCCGGCGAGCGCCGGCTGGTTGAGCAGGTTGCGCATCAGCTTGAAGCCGCGGATCAAACGCGCCAGGTCGTCCGGCTCGGCGAGGAAATTCGGGTCGATCAAGGGCGCGGTGAGCGGGTCCGCGCTCGCGAGCGTCAGGCTGCCGCGGCTGCGTGGCTGCAGCAGGCAGACATGGCACGAATAGCCATGGCCGAACACCGTCTTGCGGCCGTGATCGATCAGTTTGCCGACGACGAAGTGAAGTTGCAGGTCGGGTCGATCTTCTTCGGGCCGGCTTTTGACGAAGCCGCCGGCTTCGGCGAAGTTCGTCGTGAGCATGCCGCTGCGGCGCGCGCGCCATTCGAAGATTCCCCTCAGCACGTTGATGGCGCCGCCGAAGGAGATGCCGAACAAGTCTTTCAGGTGCGGCGCGTTGAACACTTGCACGACGTCGACATGGTCGTGCAGGTTCCGGCCCACGCCGGGCAGGTCGTGCAGCACACCAATGCCGTGGCGCTGCAACTCGGCGCCGGGGCCGATTCCCGACAGCAGCAGCAATTGCGGAGACTGCAGCGCGCCGGCGCAAAGCAGCACCTCGCGGCGTGCCGTCAGCGTTTGCAGCGAACCGCCTTGCCGGTACTCGACGCCCGCCGCGCGTTTGCCATCGAAGACGATGCGCGTCGCGTGCACGTCCGTCATGACTTTCAAATTCGGCCGCGCGAGATTCGGCGTGAGGTAGGCCTTGGCAGCGCTGAAACGCTCGCCGCCCCGGTGCGTGACCTGGTAGTTGCCCACACCCTCCTGCTCGGTGCCGTTGAAATCGGCGTTGCGCTTGAAGCCCGCCTGCACGCCGGCTTGCACGAACAATTCGCCAAAACGATTCGGGCTGCGCAGGTCCATCACGTTGAGCGGCCCACCCACACCGTGAAACGCATCGGCGCCGCGCTCGTTGTGTTCGGCTTTTCTGAAATAGGGCAGAACGTCGGCGTAGCCCCAGCCCGGGTTGCCGGCTGCGGCCCAGGCGTCGTAGTCCTGGCGCTGGCCGCGCGCGTAGACCATCGCGTTGATCGAGCTCGAACCGCCCAGCACCTTGCCGCGCGGCTGGTAGCCGCGGCGCCCGTTCAGCCCGGGTTGGGGTACGGTCTGGAACGCCCAGTTGGCCTGCCCGTTCTTCGCCAGCACCGCCAGGCCGGCGGGGCAATGGATGAGCACGCTCTTGTCGGGCGGGCCGGCTTCGAGCAGGGCGACGCTGACGCTGGGGTCTTCGCTGAGCCGGGCGGCGAGCACGCAACCTGCCGACCCGCCGCCGATGATGATGTAGTCGTACATGGTGCGCTGCCGTGGCGAGCACGGCGTTGCGAGGTGAGGGCCGCCATTGTTGCGGAGCGTGGCGCCGGAAACTCGGGGCGGCGCCCTAATTCGGCGCGCGCCGCTTGGGCCGGGTCAAGCCGACGTCACTTCGCAGCGCTGCGCGTCACACCGCCACCGGCGCCTTGATCGCCGGGTGGTGCTCGTAGCCGACGAATTCGAAGTCTTCCAGCGCGTAGTCGAAGATCGAATCCGGGCGGCGCCGGATCGCGAGCGTCGGGTAAGGATAGGGCGCACGAGAGAGCTGAAGCTCGACCTGCTCGACATGGTTGTCGTAGATGTGGCAATCGCCGCCGGTCCAGATGAACTCGCCGACCTGCAGATCGCATTGCTGCGCGAGCATGTGCGTGAGCAGCGCATAACTCGCGAGGTTGAACGGCACGCCGAGAAAAATGTCGGCGCTGCGCTGGTAGAGCTGGCACGACAGCTGGCCCTGCGCGACGTAGAACTGGAAAAACGCATGGCACGGCAGGAGCGCCATCTTCGACAGCTCGGCGACGTTCCACGCGCTGACGATGATGCGGCGCGAATCAGGGTTCGTCTTGAGTTGCTTCACGACCTCGGCGATCTGGTCGATGTGGCCACCGTCGGGCGTGGGCCAGCTGCGCCACTGCACGCCGTAGACCGGGCCGAGGTCGCCGTCGGGTGCCGCCCATTCGTTCCAAATCGTCACGCCGCGCTCCTGGAGCCAGCGCGCGTTGCTGTCGCCGCGCAGGAACCAGAGCAGCTCCAAGACGATCGATTTGACGTGCACCTTCTTCGTCGTCACGAGCGGAAAGCCCTCGTTCAGGTCGAAGCGCATCTGGTAACCGAAGCTGCTCCGCGTTCCGGTGCCGGTGCGATCCATCTTGCGCACGCCGTGGCTGTGCACGTGGCGCATCAAGTCTTCGTATTGGCAGCGCACGGGGCGGTTCACGGCAGCGGGTCTCGAAGGCAAAAAAATGAGCCGCGATTATCGCGGCAGTCACGCGGCCTGGCTGGCGCCGAGGTGGCTGTCGTTGAACTGCATCGCTGCCAGGCGCGCGTAGAGGCCGCCGCGCGCGACGAGTTCGTGGTGCGTTCCGGTGTCGACGATTTCGCCTGCTTCCATGACGACGATGCGGTCCGCGCGCTGCACGGTGGCCAGGCGGTGCGCGATGACGAGCGTCGTGCGGTCCTTCATCGCCGCCTCCAGCGCCGCCTGCACCATGCGTTCGCTTTCTGCGTCGAGTGCGCTCGTCGCTTCGTCGAGCAGCAGCAGCGGCGGGTTCTTCAGGATCGCGCGCGCGATCGAGATGCGCTGCCTCTGCCCGCCCGACAGGCGCACGCCGCGTTCGCCGAGAAACGTGTCGTAGCCCTCCGGCAAGGCGCTGATGAAATCGTGCGCGTAAGCGGCCTGGGCGGCTTGCATCACTTGCGCGTCGCTCGCCTGCGGCCTGCCGTAGCGGATGTTCTCCATCGCGTTGGCGGAAAACACGACGCTGTCCTGCGGAACGATCGCGATGCGCCCGCGCAGGTCTTCGAGCGCTGCGCTTTTCAGTGCCACGCCGTCGAGCAGGATCTCGCCCGCGCTCGTGTCATAAAAGCGCAGCAGGAGTTGGAACACCGTGCTCTTGCCGGCGCCGCTCGGCCCGACGATGGCGACCGTCTCGCCCGATTTCACGCGCAGCGAAAAATGCGCCAGCGCCGCGTGCTGGGGTCGCGACGGGTAGCGAAAACTCACGTCGCGAAATTCGAGCGCCGAGCCGCTCGGCGGCCGACGGCAGCGCGACCGGAAGCGCGGGGGTGGCGATCGACGAGCGCGTCGCGAGCAGCTCCATGAGGCGCTCGGTCGCGCCCGCGGCGCGCAGCAGGTCGCCGTAGACCTCGGCGAGCACGGCGACGCTGCTCACGAGGATGATGACGTAGACGACGGTCTGGCCCAGATGCCCGGCGCTGATCTCGCCCTTGATCACCGCCTGCGTTCCCTGGTACAGGCCCCAGAGCAAGGCGCCGAACGTTGCCGTGATGATGAACGCGACGAGCATCGAACGCATTCGCGTGCGCCGCACCGCGGTGGCGAAGGCGCTTGCCGTGGACGCGTCGAAGCGCTGCGCTTCGCGCACCTCCTGCACATAACTCTGCACGACGGGAATCGCGTTCAAGACTTCGGCGGCGATCGCGCTCGAATCGGCGACGCGGTCCTGGCTCGCGCGCGACAGCTTGCGCACGCGCCGCCCAAACGCGAGCGAGGGCAGGACGACGAGCACGAGGATTCCCAGCACCTGCGTCATCACGTAGGGATTCGTGACGATCAGCATCAGCATCGCCCCCACGCCCATCACCGTGTTGCGCAAGCCCATCGACAGGCTCGAACCGACGACGGTTTGTACGAGCGTCGTATCGGTCGTGAGGCGCGACAGCACTTCGCCGGTCTGCGTGGTCTCGAAGAACTCGGGACTCTGCCGCACCACATGCGCATAGACGTCGTTGCGCAGGTCGGCGGTGATCCGTTCGCCGAGCCAGGTGACGACGTAAAAGCGCAGCGCCGAAAACAGCCCGAGCGCAGCGCCGACGGCAAACAGGGCGAAGAAGTGGCCACGCAAGGCCATCACGCGCGCGCCCGGGTCGGTGGCGACTAGGCCTTCGTCGATGAGCGATTTCAGCGCGAGCGGGAAGATCAGCGTGCTCACCGCGGCGAGCACGAGGAACAGAATCGCCAGCGCGATGCGGCCGCGGTAGCGGCGCAAGTAAGGCAGCAGGCCGCTCAGCGACTGGATGCTTTTCGACGGTGCAGGAGGGGCGGGCATGGGTGCGAGTCTAGGGTCGTTTGCGCGTCTGCTCTGGGGCCCGCAGCGCCGGCTCTCCGTGCTACAGGCGCAGCGCCGCGGCGTAGCCGGTCATCTCCAGATAGCCCAGGCCGATGCGCCGGCCGTTCGGATCGAGCAATTCGCTCAGGCCTTCCCAATAGATCGCGCCGGTGCTCGCGCGGCTGTCGAGTTCCTGATCGTCGAGCAGGGCTCGCACTTCGAATTGTCCGCTCGCGGTTTCGACTCGCCAGTGCACGGGGTAGCGTGCCGCGGAGCGTGGGCTCGTCCACCAGCGCAGCGGCGCGAAGTGCACCGCGTCGCTCGCATCGATGCGCGGCGCCGAGCCGGGGCGACGAAAGCTGCCGCCGGCGTAAAGCGCGGGCCCATCGGCGCGGCGCAGGCGAAACGCCGTCAGCGCCGAACCGTCGTCCAGGTTCATGCCGACCCAGTCCCAACCGACAGCCTGCGTGTCGAGCAGCGAATCGCTCCATTCATGGTCGATCCAGGCGCGGCCCTGGACCGCGACATCGCGCGCGTCGATCTGCACGCTGCCTTGCACCAAGAGTTGCGGCTGGCTGTAGTAGAGGCTCGCCTGTTCGGGATGTGGGCCCTTGCGCGACCAGCCGCTCTGCCCTTGCAGCAATGCGGGCTGAGTCGTGCGGCAATCCAGTCGCAAGGCGAAGCCGGCCGAAGCGCTGCGTAACTGGGCGGTGTAACGGCTCGCCTCGGCAGCACCGTCACGCGCGAGACGCCAGTCTCGCAAGGTAAGCTCGGTGTCGTTGACCTTGAACTCGGCGAGCGCGAACCCTGTGCGCGCGATGCGCTGGTCGTGGCGCATGCGCTTGGCCTGCAGGTCGGTGAGCGCGACATGCGCAAACAGCAACTGGCTTGCGGCGAAGCGGCTCGGGTGTGCCGGGTCCACCGGCGTGCGCGAGCGAAAGAACGTGACCTGAAAGCCGAAGCGCGGGTCGGCTCGTGGAGGCGCATCGGCGCGCGATGTCGCGGCCGCGTCGCTCAAGTGGCCGGTGAGGTACCACCACTCGATGCGTTGCTGCGGGTGCGCGCCAAAGTCGGCGGGAAACTCGATGCGGCGCTGCGCGAGCGCGGCGCGGCTGCGCGCCGGCAGCGCCGCCGCCGCGAGCGTGAACAGGAGCGGCCGTCTGCGCATGCGCCGAGCATCGCACAAGCGAATGTCGCGCGCGCTTGCAGCGCTGCTCCGGCCGGCAGGTTGGCGCTACTTCTTTTCCTGCGACTCCTCCACGACGCGCATGAAATCGCTGACGCTTGCCTCGCTCACCTGGAGTTTGTGCTCGGTCAGGAACGACGACGGTCCGGCGTTTCTCTGCTGCGCCGAGTCGATTTTCTCGGCCGCCGTTTGCGCGACGATGATGCGCGAGCGAAGCTGTGCCAGTCCGTCGCTGACGGGCTCGGTCAATACCGCTTCAAGTTGCTGCGAGGCGCGCGTCAGAACCGGTTCGGGGACGTCGGCGAAAGCGGCGACGCCCTTCGTGTTCAGTTCGCGCTCGAGGTAGGCGAGATGGCGCAGCGAGCGCCGCGATTCGCGGTGTCGGTCGAGCAGGTTCGTCAAGTCCTCGCGCATCCGGTTCAATGCTTGCTCTGCGCTCGCCTGGGCTGCGCTGGCGCGGGCCGGGTCGAGGACGACCCGGACCTTGCCGCTGCTGCGCTCAAGCCGGATCGGCTTGTTCAGCAGGTCGAGCGTCTCGCGAACCGCAGACCACATCGTCAAGCCTCTTCTGACGCGCCGTTGCGCCGTTTCTTCGTGACGGGTTGCGTGCTGCCGCAGCAGGTTTGAACCCTTCCGGGTTCAGTCCTTGCGTTGCGCCGCTTCGAACACGCGCATGAAGTCGGTGTGCGTTGTTTCGCTCACCTGGAGCTTGTCGTCGCTGAAGTAGATTGGCTGCGGCGGCTTGACGGCCGGAGCGGGCGCCGGAGGCGCATCATGCGCCGCGATCACCTTCGTCAGGCGGGTTCGAATCTCGGCGAGCCCCTGCGTCACCGGCTGCGGCAACACGCCTTCGAGCTGGGTCACGGTTCGCTTCAACACATGCGAGGGCAGGCTGTCAAAGGCCGCCATGCCCAGCACTCTCAGGGCGCGCTCCAGACCCACGAGGTGCAGCAGCACCTCGCGGGCGCCGGGAGAAAGGCTCAGCAAGTCTTTCAGCTCGGTGCGCATGCGCTGCAATCCTTCGTCGTCTTGCGGTGTCTTCTGCGGATGGTTCACGCCACGGCCTCCCTGAGCGAACTTTGACCGTCATAGTATCGGCACCGTCAGGCGCGGCTGAAGAGCATGAACCGGGCCGCAGGGCCGCAGAGCGTGGCGTTCGCCACGCTCGTGACCGATCTTGCTTCACCAGTCCTGTTTCACGAGCAACGCCAGGTTGCCGCGCGCGCTGGATCGTGCGACCCACCACGCCACAGCGGTCGAGCAGGCGACGACGCCCAGACCGAGCGCGCCGAGCTGCGGCCACGGCACGGCCAACTCCATGGTCCAGTGAAAACTCTGCGGGTTCACGACCTTGACCAGGATCACGCTCACCGCCAGGCCAAGCAACGTCCCCAGCAGCGCCGCGGTGCCGGACCAGAACGCGCCTTCGAGCGCGACCAGACGCAACACCTGCGCACGCGTCAGTCCCAGATGCAGGAGCGCGCCGAATTCCTTGCGCCGGGCGAGCACTTGCGCGGCAAAGCTGGCGCCGATGCCGAACAGGCCGATGCCGATCGCCACACCCTGCAACCACACCGTGACGGCGAAACTGCGGTCGAAGATGCGCAGCGAGGTCGCCCGCAGTTGTGACGCCGATGCGAACTCGAGTGCGCTGCGCACGCCGACGGCGCTGCTCACTTCGGCCTGCACCAGCGCGGGCTCGGCGCCCGGCTTCAACCACAGCGCCAGATCGTTGCTTCGCGTATCGCCGCTGGCGCCCTGGTAATCGGCGCTGTCCAGGGCGATGCTGCCGTGCTGGCGTGCATAGTCGCGCCAGAGGGCGCGCACATGCGCGTCGCGGCTGCTGCCGTCGGGCAGGGGCAGGCGCAGGTGCGAACCCGGCGCTGCGGCGTAAAGGCTGGCAAATCCTTCGCTGACGTAGACGTTGAGCACGCCCGGCTTGGGCGGCCGCAGCTCGCCGACGAGCGGCAAGGCGCTCGCCGGGTCGGCGATTGGCCGCGCCAGCACCGTCACGCCCGGCCGCCCGGGCTCGAACTGCGCCGTGTAGACGCGCTGCGCGACGACGCGCTCGATCGACGCCAGTGACTGCACAGCCCGGACCGCGCCCTGCGACAGGTACAGGGTGTCGGCACCCGTCGCGCCGCTCGCGGTTCGGGCGTAGAGGTCTGCCGGCAAGACCTGATCCAGCCACGCCGTCACCGAGCTGCGGAAACTGCCGACCATCACCGTCAGCGCGACGGCGAGCGCCAGGCTCGCGACGATTCCCGCGACCGCCGCGGTCGCTTGATGGCGCTGCTGTCGGGCGCGCTCGAGCGCAAGAACGAGAAGCGCCGACCGCGGCGCCGGGACGGCGCCGAGCAGCGCCGCGACGCCGATGGGAACGCCGGCAATCCCGCCCAGCAGGAGCAATCCGACCGACGCGTAAGCGGCGAGCGGCAAGCCGAACCAGGCGGGCGCCTGCGACAGCAGCGCCGCGCCGAGCAGCGCCGCCAAAGCCCAGCGTGCCGGCGCGACGCTGCGGCGGGTTGCCGTCAACCCCTTCAGCGCCAGCACCGGCGCCAGGCGTTGCGCGGCACGCGCGGGCAACCAGCCACCGACGACGGCCGCCGCAACCCCGAGCACACCGTAGCCGAACGTCGCCGCAGCGCTGGCGTGAACTTGCGGCGCGACGCCGGGAAAGTAGCCACCGCCCAGATCCCCGGCGAGGAGTTTCAGCGCCAGCGCCGCCAGGCCGAACCCGAGTGCCAACCCGGCTGCGCTGCCGGCTGCACCCAGGATCGCCGACTCGGCGAGAACGAGCGTCAAACGCTGTCGCGCGCTCAGGCCGAGCACGCCGAGCAGCGCGAACTGGGGCGCCCGCTGCGCGACCGAGAGCGACAGGATCGAGTAGACGAGAAATCCGCCAGTGAATAGCGCGACCAAGGCCAGCACCGACAAGTTGACGCGGTAAGCACGCGACAGATTCGAGACGCGCAGCACCGACTCTTCGGGCGTGACCGCGCGCAATGTGGTGGGCAACGCCAAGTCGCGCAAGACCTTCTCTGCGTCGGCGCCGCGCGTCAGGCGCACGTCGATGCGGCTGACGCGGCCCAACATGCCGAACGCGGCCTGGGCGCCGGCGATGTCCATCACCGCCAGCGGTGGCCCCGGCGCGCCGACGCTGCCTTTGACCTCGAGCGCGATGGTGCCCGCGCCGCTACCGAACCGCACCTCGCCGCCGGACCTACCGAACCTTTGCGCAGCGGCGGGATTGAGGAAGACGGCGCCTGGGTCGAGCACGCTGAACCGATCCGCCGCGGCTGCGGGAACAGGCACGAGCTGCGGCGACAGGGGCGCGACGATGAAGGCGTCCAGGCCGATCACGCGCAGGTTCACACGCTTGGCGTCGTCGCTCAGCGCATAGGTCTCGACTTCGAGCACCGGGCTCGCGAGCTCGACACCGGGATGCGCAGCGACCCGTGCGTACACCTGCTCGTCGAATCCGCCGCCGAAGGTGCGGTGGGACTCGCGCAACTCGAAGTCGGGCTGGCCGTTGACGCTGCGCACCGCGGCGCTGAATTCGCTCAGCGCCGACGCGTTGATCAAGTGCACCGCGTACGCCAGCGCAACGCCCAACACCACGGCAAGCCAGGCGCTGGCGTGACGCCAGACGTGGTGGCGCAGTTCAGGCCAGGAGAGTTCGCGCAGCAGCCGGAGCATTTCAGTCGCTGCACCACGCTTCGGGCGACCCGCGCCGCATGACACGGCGACGCGGTGCGAAGGACTGCCATCGGCCCGTGGCTGCCGTTCGATGTGGCCTGGAGGCTTGCCCAACAACCCTCGTCATCCCGGCGAAAGCCGGGATCCACCGGTTGCACGCGATGAACGCATCGCTGGACGCGCGACTTCCACGGGTGGATCCCGGCTTTCGCCGGGATGACGGACTTCTTGCGTGGTGCTATTCGCGTTGCACGTTGTCATGCTGGGCTTTGTGCAGTGACGGGCTGGGCGCACGCAAAGCGGACATTCGAACGGCAGCACAGGGCCGAAAACAGCCACTGCATCGCCGTCGGCCTGTCGCGAATCGTGGGGTGCCAGTTCCATCTCAGCCGGGGCGCAGGCCCATCGCGTCAAGCACCAGGATCCGATCTGCGTACGCCGCAGCGGCCGGCGAATGGGTCACGAGAATGCACGCCGCGCTGCCGATCCGAACCTGGTCGCGAAACGTTTCCATGACGCGCCGCGCGGTGCCCGGGTCGAGGTTGCCGGTGGGTTCGTCAGCGAGGATCAGGCGCGGCGCGTGAACCACGGCGCGTGCGATCGCGACGCGCTGCAGCTCGCCACCGGACAAGGTTTGCGGCAGCCTGGCGCCGAAGCTTTGCAGGCCCACCGAGGCGAGCACCTGCTCGACGCGCCCGGGCTCAATGCGCCCGAGCAGCAGCAGCGGCAGCGCGACGTTTTGCGCCACGCTCAGGTAGGGCAGGACGTGGAACGCCTGAAACACAAAGCCGAGCAGACGCCGCCGCAACAGCGCCTGCTCGGGTTCGCGCAACTGGTCCATGGCTGCGCCGTCCAGGTGCACCGAGCCTGCGTCGCCGCAGTCCAGCCCGGCGATGCAATTCAGCAAGGTCGACTTGCCGACACCCGATTCGCCGACGATGGCGACGAATTCGCCGCCTGAAACGTCAAGATCGACGCCTTCGAAGACCTGGCTCGTGGCATGGCGCTTGGCCAGGCCGCGCACTTGGAGCAGGGCAGTGGATGGGTGCATCGCCGCGATTGAAGCACGTCGGGGCGCGCCGAACGACCCGGCCGCGCCGACGAGGTGGCCCCAGGCCGCCGGGCGATGCGCGGCGCGCTGCCTTCAGTGGATCTTGCGCCGGTGCGCGAACATCCCCATCAGCAACAGGCCCAGCCCCATCAAGGCGTACGTGGACGGCTCGGGGTTGGGCGAGGTCTGGCCGGGGCTCCACTCGTGATGCCGGTCGGGGCCTTGGTGCGGTCCGTCGTGCGACTCGAATTCGGGCCCGCCTTGGTGTTCGCGACCATGCTGGCCCGGGTCGGTTCGCCATGGGCGGGCTGGCCCGTGCGCGCGCGCGCCGGCACCGCTCCAGCGGCTGAGATAGTCAACGCCGCTCTGCCCCGTGAATGACTCGTGGTGCGGCTGGTCGAACATGAACTGCAGGTTCCCGACCAAACCCGGTGCGCTCGCGATGTGCTGAGAAGCGTCGTTCGGCTCGGCAGCTGCAGCGCTGGCGATCAATCCCGCACAAAGCCCGAGCCGAAACTTCCGCAACATGTCGTCCCTCGGGGTGTTGTTTTTCGACCCGTTCCGCGCCGGGCGTCAACGAGCGTAGCCGCAAGACGCGCTGCGATCCAGACCCCGAATGCAGGGCTTGTATGCCGGCTATTCGGAGACGAGCCTGCGTACCAGAGCCAGCGTGCGTGGCAGGGCGTCGGCGGCGTCGCAGGGCATCACATGCCGACCCGGCATCGCGCGCAACCAGGTGAGTTGGCGTTTCGCCAACTGGCGCGTCGCGGCAGTGGCGCGCTCGGCGAGCGCGTCCAGTGGGCCGTCCTGCAAAGCCTCCCAGGCCTGTCGATAGCCGACACAACGCATCGACGGCAGTGCGGCATGCAAGTCGCCGCGTGCGCGCAGGCGCTGCACTTCGTCGACGAGCCCCGCGGCAAGCATGCCCTGCAGACGCGCCGCGATGCGCGTGTGCAACCAGGCTCGGTCTTGCGGCTCCAGGGCGATCAATGGCAGGGTCGACGTGGGCCTGGGCGCGCTGCCGTGCAGCTGCGACAGCGGCCGGCCGCTGAGGCGAAACACCTCCAGCGCGCGCTGAATGCGCTGCGCGTCGGCGGGCGCCAGGCGCGACGCAGTGACCGGATCGACGCGCGCGAGTTCGGCGTGCAGCGCCGGCCAACCTTGGGCAGCGGCTTGGGCGTCGAGTTCGCTGCGCAGCGCCGGGTCGGCGCCGGGCAGCGCATCCAAGCCTTCGAGCAGCGCCTTGAAGTAGAGCATCGTGCCGCCGACGAGCAAGGCGAGGTGGCCGCGCGAATTGACATCGGCAATCAGGCGCGTCGCGTCGGCGACGAAGCGGGCTGCGGAATAGGCCTGCGTCGGCTCGATGATGTCGATCAGGTGATGCGGCACGGCAGCGCGCTGCGCAGCGCTCGGCTTGGCGGTGCCGATGTCCATGCCGCGGTAGACCTGCGCCGAGTCGACGCTGACGATCTCGACCGGCTGCCCCAGCGCGTCGGCAAGTGCGAGCGCGATCGAACTCTTGCCCGACGCGGTGGGCCCGGCAAGGCAGATGGCGCGCGCCTGCATCTCAAACCGACGCGGTCGCGGCGACGCTTCGCGCCGGCTCGCCGTGGCGCCGCACGAGAGTCCAGGCGACGCACGCCGCGCCGGCGCCGAAGACACTCAGGCCGAGCGTCAACGGGAACACGCTGCCGTTCAGGTGCCGCGCAAGCAGCAGGCCGACGCCGAATGCAACCAGCATCATGAGAAATCCCGACACCGACGCCGCGGTGCCGGCGTTGCCCGGGAACGGCCCGACGGCCCCGGCCTGCGCGCAAGGCTGGTGGATGCCGTGGCCGAACATGAACAGCCACGGCGGCGCGATCACCGCCCACACCGAGACCTGATGCGCGCCGGCGATCGAGAGCAGCGCCGTCAATGCGCCGCCGGCGAGGCTGAATCCGCCGCCGATCGCGACTGTCGCGCGCAAGCCGTGGCGTGCCAGCAGGCGCCGGCAGAAGAAGGTGCCGGCGACGTAGAACAGCGAGAACGACGCGAGGATGGCGCCGCAGGCCAGGCGCGACAACCCGAGCACGCCGATGTAAACGAAGGAACTCGATGCGAGCAGCGTGAACAGGCCCGCGTACGTCATGCACAGGAGCAGCGTGTAGGCGCGAAACGTCGGGTGCGAAACGATGCGCCACCAGTTGCGCAGCAGCGGCACGAGGCGCGTTGCGCGCGGGTTGCGCAGCGGAACCGTCTCGCGAAAACGCGAAGCAATGAAGGCCAGGCTCGCCGCGCCGAAGAGTGCGGGCATCAGCATCGCGATGTGCCAGTTGAACCAGTGCACGAGCGCGCCGCCCAGCAACGGCGAGACAAAAGCGATCAGGCCCAGGCCGCCAAGGCCACGCGACAGCATGCGCGCCCCCTGCTGCGGCTCGTACAGGTCACGCACGATCGAGCGCCCGCAAGTCACTGCCGCGGCCATCGCCGCGCCTTGCAGGGCACGGCAGGCGATGAGCCATTCGACTCCTGGCGCCGCGGCGGCGAGCACGCTGGCCAGGGTGTAAAGCGAGAGCCCGGCCAGCAGCACCGGGCGGCGCCCGAACCGGTCTGCCAAGGGCCCGCAAATCAATTGCGCGACGCCGAAGCTGATGATCAGCGCCGACAAGGTCAGCTGCGTCGCCGCGACGCTCGCGTTCAGGTCTTGCTGCAGGTTCGGCAGCGCCGGAAGGTAGAGATCCGTCGTGATCGGCTGGATGCCCAGCAGCAAGACGAGGCTGACGACGACCACGCCAGGCGGCATGACGCCACGCGGCGCCAGCACGGCGCCAACTCCAGGGTGCGCGGCCACGGACCTAGAGGAAAGACTCGTCAGCGCCAAGGTAACGCCACTGGCCGGGGGGCAGATCGCCAAGCATCACCTTGCCGATCCGCACCCGCTTCAGGCCGAGGACGCGCAAGCCGACCGCTTCGCACATGCGCCGGATCTGGCGTTTCTTGCCTTGCTGCAGGACGAAGCGCAACTGGTCGTCATTGACCCACTCGACACGCGCCGGCCGCAACGCCTCGTCGTCGAGTGACAGGCCGTGGCGCAGGCGCTCCAGCGTCGTCGCCGGGACGGGACCCGGCTCGATGGGCTCGACGCGCACGAGGTATTCCTTCTCGACCCGGCCGCCTTCGCCGATGAGTTGTTTCGCGAGGCGCCCGTCTTGCGTCAGGACGAGCAGGCCGACCGAATCGATGTCCAGGCGTCCGGCCGGAACCAGATGCCGCACATGCTCGTTCGCAAAGCGCAGCTCGGAGGAATCTTCGCGCCAGCGGTTCTGCGGCGTGACCAGCACCAGCGCAGGTTCGTAACCGTCTTCGGCCTGGCCGCTCACATAGCCGATCGGTTTGTTCACGAGCACCGTGACGCGGCGCGCCTGCTCGCCCTTGGCGCGCGCGTCGAGCGTGACCGCCTGCCCCGGCATGACGCGCGAGCCGAGTTCGTTCACGATGCGCCCGTCAACGCGCACCCAGCCCTTGGCGATCCAGTCGTCGGCTTCGCGGCGCGACGCGAGGCCGAGTTCGCTCATGCGCTTGGACAGGCGCATCGAGCCGGGCGCGTGCTCGGCCGGCTCGGCGGGTTTGGCTTGCCAAGGCGCGGCGCGCTGCGCTGCTGAGCGCGTGGCTGTCGGGCGCGCCGCAGCAGGGCCTGCGGCTTTTGGGCGTGGCGCCGCTGGGCGCGGCCCAGCGACCGGGCTGCGGCTCGACCCGGAACTTCCGCCCCGGATCGGCGCGCGTTGTCGTGCGCCGGGCCCCGGCCGTGCGGGGCGCGGTGCGGAAGCTTTCAACTTCAGGGTCGCCATCGGGTGATGAGTTTCTAGGTGCCAATGCCGAACAGTTCGCGCAGCGCTTCGCGGTAATGCTGCTGGCCGAGCCCGTTCGTGCTGTAGTGCGTTCCGCCCTCGACGAGGACGAAGCGCTTCGGCGACGCTGCGCGCTCGTACAGCGCGCGTCCGAGTTCGGGGCGGATCAGCGCGTCGTTCGCGCCGTGCACGACGAGCATCGGGCAACGCACCCGGCCGACCTTGGCCGCCGAATCGAAGCGCTGCGTGATGAAAGGCGTGATCGGCAACCAGCCCCAGCGCATCGATTGGAACACGTCGGGAATCGACGTGAACGTTCCCTCGACGATCAGGCCTTTCGCGTCGTTCACTTCGGTCGCGAGCTGGACCGCGATCGCGCCGCCCAGCGAGTGACCGAAGATGTAGCGGTCGCGCTTCGGGTGCTCGCTCGCGAGCCAGGCCCAGGCGGCGCGTGCGTCTTCGTAGACGAGTTCTTCCGACGGCAACTCGTCGCTGCTCTTGCCGAAGCCGCGGTAGTCCACCGCGAGCACGCTAAAACCAAGCTGCTGCATCTGACGGATGCGAAACGCACTCCCCGCGATGTTGCGCCGCGCACCGTGCAGGTAGAGCAACACCGGTGCGCTCGGGTCGTCAGCCGCCATCCACAAGGCGTGCAGCCTGATGCGGGTGCCGCTGCGCACCGAATGATGTTCGATCCAGACCTCGTCCATTCCCTGCGTCTGCGCCTCGGACCAGGGCATCGCCGTCGAGGGCATAAAGATCCACTTGCGCTGCTGCACCTCGAGGCTTTGGCAGCCGGCGAGCATGGCTGCGACAAGCAGCCCCGCCGCCAGCCAGGGCCAGACGCGGCGCCGCGGTGCACGGTGCAGAACAAATCGATTCATTGGCCGCGCCAGAACATTCGGTCCAGCTCCTTGATGCTGACCTGGCGCCAGGTGGGCCGGCCATGGTTGCATTGGTCGGCGCGCTCGGTGCGTTCCATGTCGCGCAGCAACGCGTTCATTTCTTCCAGCGTCAGCTTGCGATTCGCACGCACCGCGCCGTGGCACGCCATCGTCGAGAGAATCCGGTCGCGCGCGCGCTGCACGACATGGCTCGCGTCGAACTGGGCGAGCTCGGCGAGCACGCTGCGCGCAAGTTCGACGACGTTGCCGCCGGCCAGCGCCGCGGGCTGCGAGCGCACGGCGAGCGTGCCGGCGCTCAAGCGCGCGATGTCCAGGCCGAGCTGGAGCAATTCGGTAGCCAGACTTTCGGCGGTAGCCATCTCCTGCGCCGTGGCGGCAAACGTGGCCGGGATCAGCAAGGGCTGGGCCGCGATCGGCGTCGAAGCGCTGTTCGCCTTCAGGCGCTCGTAGACGATGCGCTCGTGCGCCGCGTGCATGTCGACGATCACCAGGCCTTGCGAGTTCTCTGCGAGCACGTAGATGCCGGCGATCTGCGCCACGGCGCGACCGAGCGGCCAGGATTGATCGTCGACGTGCTGCGCAACAGGCTCGGCGCGAGACACAGACCACGGCGCGGGCGGCTCTTGCACGTGCAGCGCGCGCAGCTCTTGCAGTGCCAGGGTCGCCTGGGTCGGCGAGCTCGCCCAGGCTCCGGAGTTTGCGCCGTTCGGCCGTTGACTTGGCGGGGTCGGGGCAGGCGCCGGATCGAACCGGGCTGCGGCACCGTCCGCGTCGGGCATTGCCGGCTGAATCGGCGCCGCGCCGGCGCGCGAAGCCGCTAGCGCGCCGCTCACGGCACTGCGCACCGCATGGTGCACCTCGCGCGAGTCGCGAAACCGTACTTCGACCTTCGTCGGGTGCACGTTCACGTCGACACGATCGGGCGCGATGCCGATGAAGAGCAGGTACGCGGGTTGGCGCGCGCCGTGCAGCACGTCTTCGTAAGCCGACCGCACCGCGTGCGCGATGAGACGGTCCCGCACATGGCGGCCATTGACGAAGAGGTACTGCTGGTCGGCACGCGCGCGCGCCGCCTCGGGCAAGCCGGCATAACCGCCGACGCTGAGCGTGCCGGCGCCGAGCGCGAGCGGCACGCTGTGTGCCATGAAATCGGCGCCGAGCACGTCGAGGACGCGCTGCGCTGCCGTGCCGCGGCGCCATTGCAGGACCGCCTTGGCGTCGTGCCAGGCGGCGAACTCGACGTCGGGCCGCGCCAGCGCATGGCGCCGCACCGCTTCCAGGCAATGCGCGAGTTCGGTCGCATCGGTCTTGAGGAACTTGCGCCGTGCCGGCGTGCTGAAGAACAACTCGCGCACTTCGACCGTCGTTCCCGTCGCGCGCGCTGCGGCTTGCAGTTCGCCGCTGCGCGCGTCGAGGCGATGCCCATGCGGCGCGGCTGCGGTGCGGCTCGTCAGCTGAACCTCGGCCACCGAGCAGATGGCGGCGAGCGCTTCGCCGCGAAAGCCCATCGTCAATACCGATTCGAGGTCGCCGAGCGTCGCGATCTTGCTCGTCGCGTGGCGCCGCAGCGCGAGCGCGAGTTCGCCTCGCTCGATGCCTTCGCCGTTGTCTTCGACGATCGTCGCGCGAACGCCGCCGCCGCTCAGCTTGACGCCGATTTGCGTCGCGCCCGCGTCGAGCGCGTTATCGATCAGTTCGCGCACCACCGACGCTGGGCGCTCCACGACCTCGCCCGCAGCGATCTGGCTCACCAGTTCGTCGTCGAGTTCGCGGATCGGGCGGCGCGGGTGCGGCTCGGGGTCGCGGTTCATCGCCTCATTGTAGGAAGCGCGCGGTCCCGCCGCGCCAGCCGCATGGATAATCGATCCGAATGGATTTCCTTGCCCTGCTGCTCGACTTCGTCCTGCACGTCGACCAGCACCTTTCCACCTTCGTGCAGACCTATGGGCAGTGGGTCTACGCGCTGCTGTTCCTCATCATCTTCGTCGAGACCGGCGTCGTCGTGATGCCGTTTCTGCCGGGTGATTCGCTGTTGTTCGTCGTCGGCGCGATGTGCGGCGCCGGGCTCATGGATCTGCCGCTGTCGATGGGCCTGCTCACGGCTGCGGCGATCCTGGGCGATCAGGTCAACTACTCGCTTGGGCGCTACTTCGGCCCCAAGGTGTTCCAGTGGGAGCAGTCGCGTTGGTTCAACCGGAAGGCATTCGACCAGGCGCACGCGTTCTACGAGCAGTATGGTGGTATCACGATCGTGCTGGCGCGGTTCCTGCCCTTTTTGCGCACCTTCGCGCCTTTCGTCGCTGGCGTGGCGCAGATGACGCGCCGCAAGTTCACGCTGTACAACGTCAGCGGCGGCGCCTTGTGGGTCGTCAGCTTGACGCTCGCCGGCTATCTGTTCGGCAACATCCCCTGGGTCAAGAGCAACCTCGAGAAGATCATCTGGGCGGCGATCATCGTTCCCGGTTTGATCGTCCTGTTCGGCGCCTGGCGCGCGAGGGCGAAGGCGAGCCGGTCCAGCGGGTAGGGGGCTTGATCCGTTGGCTTGACGTTCGATACTGTGTATATTCACAGTATGCAGAAGCCAGTGCGCCCGATCATTCCGATCCTCGCCGCCGGCCTGGACCCCGGCGCGGTCAAGGGGCGCGGCACGGCCTGGGAGGCGCCGCACCGCTTCAGCCGCCATTCGAGCGAGGACTTTGACGACGGCTGGGGAACGCTCGCGCAGGAGGCCATCGAAGCGCCGATGGCACCACGCACCCAGGTCATCGAAGAGCACGCGAAATCAATCCTGACGAGCAACGACTCGCCCGACATCGCGTTTGACCTGTCGATCAACCCCTACCGCGGCTGTGAGCACGGCTGCGTCTACTGCTTTGCGCGGCCGACGCACAGCTATCTGAATCTGTCGCCGGGCCTGGACTTCGAGACCCGAATCATCGCCAAGGTGAACGCCGCACAGAAGCTGCGCGAGGCGTTCGCGAGTCGCGCCTACGAACCCGCGATGCTGAATCTCGGCTCCGCCACCGACGCGTACCAACCGGTGGAGCGCAAGCTGCGCATCACGCGCGGCATCGTCGAAGTGCTTGCGCAGTGCAGCCACGGATTTTCGCTCGTCACCAAGTCGGCGGGGGTCGAGCGCGATCTGGACCTGATCGCGCCGATGGCGGCGCGCGGCCTGGTCGCGGCCTATGTGTCGATCACGACGCTCGACCCGGAGCTGGCGCGCATCATGGAGCCGCGCGCCGCGTCACCGCAGCGACGCTTGCAAACCATCGAGACGCTGGCCAGTGCGGGCGTGCCGGTGGGCGTGAGCGTATCGCCGGTGATTCCCTTCATCAACGAGCCCGAGCTCGAGCGCATTCTCGAAGCCGCGGCCAAGGCCGGCGCGAGCCGCGCGTTCAGCGTCGTGCTGCGCCTGCCGTGGGAAGTGAACCCGATCTTCCAGCACTGGCTGAACTGCCATTTCCCGGAACGCGCCGCGCGCGTCATGGCACGTGTGCGCGAGATGCGCGGCGGCCGCGACTACGATCCGCGCTTTGGCTCGCGAATGGTCGGGCAGGGGGTCTGGGCGCAACTGCTGCGGCAGCGCTTCGACAAGTGCGCAGCACGCCTGGGGCTGGCGCGCGAACGCGTGGCGCTCGATTTGTCGCAGTTTCGAAAGCCTCAAATCAAAGCCGACGGCGCACAGCGCGACCTGTTCGGCTGAAATCGGCTACCGAGATCGACAGGGCGCGAGAATGTCGAGCGCGGGCCGATATTCGCTGGCCTGAATCTGCAAGGCGCCGAGCACGCTGTGGAACAAGTGGTCGTGCGACAGCGGCTCGGCGCGCCGCGCGCGCAGACACTCCCAGTTCAGCGCCAAAGAGGACTGCGCACCCGGCGACATCCAGCTCAGCCACGGCACATGCGTCTGCTCGCGCGGCGCGAACGCGTAAGGCAGGCCGTGCAGGTACAGATTGTTTTCGCCGAGCGACTCGCCGTGGTCGGAGACGTAGAACATGGCGCTGGCGTAGCTCGCCGACTGCTGCTTCAACCAGTCGATCAGCGCCGCGAGCACATGGTCGGTGTAGGCGATCGAATTGTCGTAGGCGTTGCGCAGCGAGTCCTGGGTGCACTGCTGGAGAACCGAGGTGGTGCACTCAGGCAGGAAGGGCTTGGCCGCGGCGGGTGAGCGTTTGAAGTAGGCCGGGCCGTGGCTGCCCATCTGGTGCAGCACGAGCAACACGCCGCGCGCGCGCTGCTCTGCAGGCAAGGCTTGCAGGCGCGCGGCCAGGCCGTGCAGCAGCGCTGCGTCAAGACACTCGGCGCCGTCGCACAGCGCGGCCGGAAGCGGCGGCGCGCCGGGCGCGGCTTCGTGCGCGAAGGCGTTCCGCACGCGGGCGCACAGGCCCTTGCAACCGGCCTGGTTGTCCAGCCAGAGAACCGCCAGTCCGGCGCGCTGCACCACGTCGAGCAGGTTTTCGCTGTCGCGCTCGCGCGACTCGAAGCGCTCGCGTCCAAGGTGCGAGAACATGCACGGCAGCGACGCTGCGGTGCTCGTGCCGCACGACGTGACGTCGGCAAAGCTCAAGACGTCGTGACGCGCCAATTCGGGATTCGTCGCGCGCGGATAGCCGTTCAGTGCGAAACGATCGGCGCGCGCGGTTTCGCCGATCACGAGCACGAACAGAGGCGGCAGACCGCTGCGTGGCAAAGCGCGTGCGTCCACGCCGATCGGCACCGGCGGCCCCGGCGGCCGGGCGTTCGCCTGGAAACCGAGCACGCCCAGGGCGTAGAAGGAATTGAGCGGATTGATCAGAAAGCGGAGCTGCTTGTGGTTGCGCATCGTTGCCGACAGGTCGGCAAACAGCGCCAACACGAGCAGGGCGATGGCGAGCAGCGACAGCGCCAAGGTCAGCGCATTGCGCCAGAGTTGCGCGGTGAAGCTGAGGCGCCGCAAGGGCAGTCGCCACAGCACGAGCGAGGGCAGGCCGGCCAAGACCAGCACGCTGGCGAGCAGCCCCGGGTTCAACAGGTCGCGCACCTCATGCAAGTCGGTTTGCAGCGCATTCGTCAGCATGGTCGAATCGATGACGACGCCGTAACTCCCCATGAAATGCGCGCCGAGCGCGGCCGACACGAGGCATAGCGTGATCGCCGTCTTGACGCTGCGTGCATGCGCCAGCGGCGCGAGCAGCGCGAGCAGCAGCAGCGTCAGCATGAGCGCGAATCCGAAGATGAAAAGCAGGCCGCGCGGCGTCGCCATTTCGGGCAGACGCGACAGCGCCTGCCAGAGCGGCCAGTTCGCGAGCGTCGCGATCCAAAGGCTCGCCGCTGCGGCGGGAAGCAGCGGGTTGAAACCGGGCGGCGGTCGCTGGCTCAGGGTGGGCAAGGGTGTCGGCTCTCGCATGGAGCAGATTCTCGGCGCAGTGCGCGGCGCTACTCAGGCCAACGCGGCAGCGCTGCCGACTTCGGACGTGTCGAGCGCGCGTGACCTACTTGAACATGCCCTTGACGCGATCGGCCCACGACTTGGACGTCGGCGAATGGCGCTCGCCGCCCTTGTGGAACGACTCGTCGAGCTCTTTCAGCAACTTGCGCTGGTGCTCGGTCAACTTGATCGGCGTCTCGACGCTGACGTGGCAGTACAGGTCGCCCGGATAGCTCGAGCGCACGCCGCGAATTCCCTTGCCGCGCAAGCGAAACGTCTTGCCGTGCTGCGTTCCTTCGGGCAGTTCGATTTCGGCGCTGCCGCCGAGCGTCGGCACTTCGATGTGGCCGCCGAGCGCCGCGGCGGTGAGCGGAACCGGGACGGTGCAGTGCAGATCGTCGCCGTCGCGCTCGAAGATCTCGTGCTGCTTGATGCGGATCTCGATGTACAGGTCGCCCGGTGGGCCACCGTTCATTCCCGGCTCGCCGTTGCCGCTGGAGCGGATGCGCATGCCTTCGTTGATGCCCACCGGAATCTTCACTTCCAGCGTCTTCGTCTTCTTCACCTTGCCTTGACCGCTGCACGTGGTGCACGGCTCGGGAATGATCTTGCCCGTGCCGTGGCAATGCGGGCAGGTCTGCTGAATGCTGAAGAATCCTTGGCGCATGTGCACCGTTCCGGCGCCGCCGCAAGTGCTGCAGCCGCGCGGGCTGGTGCCGGGTTTCGCGCCCGTGCCGTGGCAGGTTTCGCACGCTTCAAAGGAAGGAATGCGGATCTGCGATTCCTTGCCGTTGGCGGCTTCCTCGAGCGTGATCTCCATCGCGTAGTTCAGATCCGCGCCGCGAAACACCTGCTGCCCGCCAGCGCTGCGGCGTTGCCCGCCGGCGCCGAAGATGTCGCCGAAGATGTCGCCAAAGGCCTCGGCAAAACCGCCAAAGCCTTCCTGGCCCGGGCCGGGGCGCCCGCCGGCCATGTTCGGGTCGACACCGGCGTGGCCGTATTGGTCGTAAGCGGCGCGTTTTTGCGGCTCGGAGAGCATCTCGTAGGCTTCTTTCGCCTCCTTGAACTTCTCTTCCGATTTTTTCGCGCCGTCACCCTGGTTGCGGTCCGGGTGGTGCTTCATCGCGAGCTTGCGATAGGCCTTCTTGATGTCCTCGTCGGTCGCGTTCTTCGCGACGCCGAGCACTTCGTAGTAATCGCGTTTGGCCATCAACTCACCTGCTTGTTCGAGTCCCGCAAAACAAACCGCCGCGGCCGGGGCCAGACCTCATCTGGCGCTCCCGAACGCGGCGCGTTGCACCGGCATTTCGCCGGCGGCTCAGCTCATTTCTTGTCTTTCACTTCCTTGAAATCGGCGTCGACGACGTTGTCGTCCGCCGGCTTCGCCCCCGCCGCGGCCGCGCTTTCGGCCGCGCCTGCCGCAGCACCACCTGCCCCGGCGGCAGCCTGACTCTCGGCATAGACCTTTTCGCCGAGTTTCTGGCTGGCTGTCATCAACGCCTCGGTCTTGGCTTCGATCGCTTCCTTGTCGTCGCCCTTCAGCGCCGCCTCGGCGTCCTTCAACGCAGCCTCGATCTTTTCCTTCTCCGGCGCGTCGAGTTTCTCGCCGTGCTCGGCAAGGCTCTTCTTCACGCTGTGCACCATCGCGTCGGCGCTGTTGCGCGCCTGGATCAGTTCGAGCTTCTTCCGGTCTTCGGCGGCGTTGAGTTCGGCGTCTTTCACCATCGCCTGGATCTCGTCTTCCGTCAGGCCTGAGTTCGCCTTGATGACGATCTTGTTTTCCTTGCCCGTCGCCTTGTCTTTCGCGCCGACGTGCAGGATGCCGTTCGCGTCGATGTCGAAGGCGACCTCGATCTGCGGCATGCCGCGCGGCGAGGGCGGAATACCCTCGAGGTTGAACTCGCCCAGGCTCTTGTTGCCCGCGGCCATGTCGCGTTCGCCCTGGAATACCTTGATCGTCACCGCGGGCTGGTTGTCGTCGGCGGTAGAGAAGGTCTGCGCGAACTTGGTCGGGATCGTCGTGTTCTTCTTGATCATTTTCGTCATCACGCCGCCCAAGGTTTCGATTCCCAGGCTCAGCGGTGTGACGTCGAGCAACAGCACGTCCTTGCGGTCGCCGGCGAGAACCTGGCCCTGGATGGCGGCGCCCACGGCGACGGCCTCGTCGGGGTTCACGTCCTTGCGCGGCTCGCGGCCGAAGAATTCCTTGACCTTGTCCTGCACCTTGGGCATGCGCGTCATGCCGCCGACCAGGATCACGTCGTCGATCGCGCTGACCGCCAGGCCCGAGTCCTTGATCGCGGTGCGGCACGGTGCCATCGTGCGCTCGATCAGGTCGTCGACCAGCGCTTCGAGCTTGGCGCGCGAGAGCTTGATGTTCAGGTGCTTCGGACCCGACGCGTCGGCCGTCACATACGGCAGGTTGATGTCGGTCTGCGCGCCGTTCGAGAGCTCGATCTTCGCCTTCTCTGCCGCCTCTTTCAGGCGCTGCAAGGCGAGCACGTCCTTGCTCAGGTCGACGCCCTGGTCCTTCTTGAACTCGGCAATGATGTAGTCGATGATGCGCTGGTCGAAGTCTTCACCACCGAGGAACGTGTCGCCGTTCGTCGACAGCACCTCGAACTGCTTTTCGCCGTCCACATCCGCGATCTCGATGATCGAGATGTCGAACGTTCCGCCGCCCAGGTCATAGACCGCGATCTTGCGGTCGCCCTTTTCTTTCTTGTCCAGGCCGAACGCGAGCGCTGCCGCGGTGGGCTCGTTGATGATTCGCTTCACGTCCAGGCCGGCGATGCGGCCCGCGTCCTTCGTCGCCTGACGCTGTGCGTCGTTGAAGTACGCCGGCACGGTGATCACGGCTTCCGTGACGGGCTCGCCGAGGTAGTCTTCGGCGGTCTTCTTCATTTTGCGCAGCACTTCGGCACTCACCTGAGGCGGCGCGAGGCGCGTGCCGCGCACTTCGACCCAGGCGTCGCCGTTGTCGGCGGCGGCAATCTTGTAGGGCATCAGGTCGATGTCCTTCTGCACTTCCTTTTCCGTGAACTTGCGCCCGATCAGGCGCTTCACGGCGTAGAGCGTGTTCTTCGGGTTGGTGACCGCCTGGCGCTTCGCCGAAGCGCCGACGAGGATCTCGCCGTCTTCCTGGTACGCAATGATCGACGGCGTGGTGCGCGCACCTTCGCTGTTTTCGATGACCTTCGTCGTATTGCCTTCCATGATCGCGACACACGAATTCGTCGTGCCGAGGTCAATGCCAATGATTCTTCCCATGTTCGATGCTCCTGAAGCGGATATGCGGTTGTCTTGGAGTTGTGGATAAACCGGGTCTTTTCAAGCGGTTCGCTGCTCTCAGCTCGCGGTGCCTGAGACGGTCACCAAGGCCGGGCGCAACGTGCGCTCGGCGATCGAGTAGCCCTTTTGCAGGACGGCGACGACGGTGTTCGGCTCTTGCGCCGCGGGAACGACGCTGATCGCCTGGTGCTGGTGCGGGTCGAAGCGCGCGCCAACTGCCGGGTTGATTTCCATCACCTTGTTGCGCTCCAGCGCAGCGCCGAGCTGGCGCAATGTGGCCTGAACGCCTTCGAGCACCTGATCGGTCGGTGCGCCCTTGATCGCGAGCGTCGCCTCCAGGCTGTCCTTCACCGGCAACAGGCTCTCGGCGAAGGAGTCGACGGCGAACTTGCGCGCCTTGCTCACTTCTTCTTCGGCGCGCCGGCGCGTGTTTTCGGCTTCGGCCTTGGCACGCAGGAAGGCGTCGGACACTTCGGCGTGGCGCGCCTGCAGGTCGGCCAGTTGCTGCTCGAGACTCGGCGCAGGCGCCGGCGCTGAGCTGTCCGGCGCTTCGGCGGTCTGGCCGCCGTTCATGGGGGAGGGTTGGGGTTCGGGCATGGTCACCTTCGCGGGCACAGCCGCCGATCTGACGCCAAAGGGCGTAGTTTCAAGAGGGAATCGCGCAAATCTGTTCGTTCGGGGGTGGCGCGCGTGAAATTCTCCCCGTCCTGGCCTGGGATTCCGGGCTCACACGCTGTCGTCGGACGCGCTCCAGCGGTTCCAGTGGATGAGTTTGCGGCGGTCGCGCTTCGTCGGACGCCCCTGCTCCAGGGTTTGCCCGGGCTCGACGCCAGCCCGGCGTTGCTCGGTCAACGCGGCGCGCTGCGCCACGCTCTCCGCGGTTTGCTCGTACAAGAGTTGCGCGACCGGCGCGGGCCCGCGGTTCTGGCTCAAGCCCTTGACGACGATTCGCAGCGGCATCTGGCCAAACGAGAGGGCGATCGAATCGCCCACGCGCACCTCGCGCGACGCCTTCGCCGGCTGGTGATTGACGTGCACATGGCCCTTGCCGATTTGCTCCGCGGCCAGGCTGCGCGTCTTGAACAGGCGCGCCGCCCAGAGCCACTTGTCGAGCCGAATGCGGGTTGAATCTGAATCCATCCAGGGGTGGACATTAGCATTAGTCCCAATGCAACTGTTCCGCATTCCGCCGGGATTGCGGCGAACATAGCACCCTTGCTTCACTTGCATTCACTCGGAGGACGTCATGCGTCGCGATACCTTTCTGAAAGCCCTCACGGCCCTGGTTGCTGCGCAGGGGCTGCCTTTGCCCGCCGCGGCCGCGGCGAACCTGAAAATGATGATCCCGGCGAACCCCGGAGGCGGCTGGGATTCGACCGGGCGCGCCCTGGGCAAGGCGCTCCAGGAAAGCGGTGCTGCCGACTCGGTGAGCTTCGAGAACAAGGGCGGGGCCGCAGGGGCGATCGGCCTGGCGCAGTTTCTCAATTCGAGCAAGGGTGATCCGAACGCCGTGATGGTGATGGGCGCAGTGATGCTCGGCGGCCTCATCACGTCCAAGAGCACGGTTTCGGTGACCCAGGCGACGGCGCTGGCGCGTCTGACGAGCGAATACAACGTGTTTGTTCTGCCCTCGGGTTCAACGCTCAAGACCATGAAAGACGTGGTCGAGCAGCTGAAGAAGGACCCCGGCAGCGTGAAGTGGGGCGGCGGTTCGCGCGGCTCGACCGAGCACATTGCGGCGGCGATGATTGCGCGCGAGGTCGGCGTCGATCCGGCGAAGATCAACTACGTCGCGTTTCGCGGCGGCGGCGAGGCGACTGCGGCGATCCTGGGGGGCAACGTCACCGTCGGTGGCAGCGGCTACAGCGAGTTCGCCGAGTACATCAACGCGGGCAAGATGACGCCGATCGGCGTCACCTCCGAAAAGCGCTTGAAGGGCGTCGCCGTTCCGACGCTGAAGGAACAAGGCATCAACGTCGTCATCGGCAATTGGCGCGGCGTCTACGGTGCGCCGGGAATCAGCGAGCCGCAGCGCAAGGCGCTGGTCGACCTCGTGATCAAGGCGACGAAGGCCAAGGGCTGGGCCGAAGCGCTCGAGAAAAACGGCTGGACCCCGGCGTTGTTGACGGGCACCGAATTCGAGAAGTTCGTCGACGACGAATTCGCGAGCCTGCGCGCCGTGATGGTCAAGTCGGGAATGCTCGGATGACCTGGCACGCCTCGCACGCGTGGGTCGGCGCGGGGGTGGTCGGCCTGGGGCTGGTGTTTGTTGCGGGAGCGGCGCAAATCAGTTCCGACGCGGGGTACGCGGGGGTGGGGCCGAATTTCTTGCCCTGGGTCGTCGGCCTGGCGCTGCTGCTTTGCGGCGCGGCGCTGCTGGTTGAAGCCGCGCGTGGCGGTTTTCGTGAGTTCGACGACGGCCTGCGCGCCCTCTCGGGTGACTGGCCGGGGTTCGCCTGGGTCTCGGCGGGAGTCGTGAGCACGGCGCTGCTCATCACGACGCTCGGCTTCATCCTCAGTTGCACGCTGTGTTTCGTGCTCGCCGTGCGCGGCTTCAAGAGCGCCCGGGGTGCGCTCGACTTGTCGCTGCGCGCGTGGCTCGTCGATGCCGCGATCGGCGCCGCCATCGCGGCGCCGGTGTTCTGGATGTTCACGAAGCTGCTCGCGATTTCGCTGCCGGGCCTCACCACCACGGGCTGGTTGTGATGGACATCCTGAGCCTGTTGATGCAGGGTTTTGCCACGGCGGGAACGCCGACGAACTTGCTTTGGGCTCTGCTCGGATGCACCGTCGGCACCGCGATCGGCGTGTTGCCGGGAATCGGGCCGGCCACGGCGGTGGCGATGCTGTTGCCGATCACGCTCAAGGTCGATCCGACGGCGTCGATGATCTTCTTTGCCGGCATCTATTACGGCGCGATGTACGGCGGCTCGACGACTTCGATCCTGCTCAACACGCCGGGTGAGTCGGGCTCGATGGTGACCGCCATGGAAGGCAACAAGATGGCAAAGAACGGCCGCGCTGGTGCGGCCCTGGCGACTGCGGCGATCGGCTCGTTCGTTGCCGGAACGATCGCCACCGTGCTCGTCACGCTGTTCGCCCCGCTTGTTGCGACACACGCCGTGAAGCTCGGCCCGCCCGAGTACTTCATGCTCATGGTGCTTGCGTTTTGCACCGTGAGTGCCGTGCTTGGAAAGAGCACGCTGCGCGGTCTGACGGCGCTCTTCATCGGCTTGGCGATGGGCTTGGTCGGAATCGACCAGATCACCGGCCAGGCGCGCTACACCGCAGGCGTGTCGGAGCTCACCGACGGGCTCGAAGTCGTGCTGCTCGCGGTGGGCCTGTTCGCGGTGGGCGAATCGCTCTACGCGGTGCTGTTCGAGGGCCGCATCGTGGAGACGCAGAATCGCATGAGCCGCGTCCACATGACGGCGAGCGACTGGCGCCGCTCGGTCCCGGCGTGGCTGCGCGGCACCTTGATCGGGTTTCCGTTCGGCACGATTCCCGCCGGCGGCAGCGAGATCCCGACCTTCCTCAGCTACGCCACGGAGAAAAAACTCTCGAAACATCCGCAGGAGTTTGGTTCGACGGGTGCGATCGAAGGTGTCTCCGGGCCCGAGGCGGCGAACAACTCCGCCGTCACGGCGACGCTGATTCCGCTTCTGACGCTCGGGATTCCAACGTCGAACACGACCGCCATCCTGCTCGGCGCGTTCCAGAATTACGGCATCCAACCCGGGCCGCAGCTGTTCGACAAGAACGCCGCGCTCGTCTGGGCACTGATCGCGTCGCTCTACATCGGCAACGTGATGCTGCTCGTGCTGAACCTGCCGCTTGTGGGCTTGTGGGTGAAGCTGCTGAAGATCCCCAAGCCCTACCTCTACGCCGGGATCCTGATCTTCGCCACGGTGGGCGTGTACGGCATGCGCCAGTCGGCGTTCGATCTGCTGCTGCTGTACGCGATCGGCGTGCTCGGCGTGGTGATGCGGCGCTTCGATTTTCCGACCGCGCCGGTGATCGTCGGCGCGATCCTCGGGCCGCTCGCCGAAGCGCAGATGCGCAACGCAATGTCGATCGGCGAGGGCCGATGGAGCGTGTTCATCGAGCGCCCGATGTCGGCCGCGCTGCTCGTTTTGATCGTCGGCCTGCTGGTGTTGCCGCGGCTGCTGCGCTACCGGCGCGGCCGGACCGTGCGCGCCTGAGCCTGCCGTCGAATCCGCGCCTCGCGTTCAGCGCTCTGCGCCCAGCGCGAGCGCGCGCCCGCGCTGCGCCTCGCGCTCCGGCGGGTCGGCCTTGCGCGTGGTGTCCCAACCTTGCAAGTGGCGCAGCGCCAGGTTGGCGAGTGCGGCGATCCAGTCGCTGCGCGCGTTCAGGCAAGGCAGGTAGTGAAACTCCTTGCCGCCGGCGCGAAGGAAGGCGCCGCGCACCTCGACGGCGATTTCTTCCAGCGTTTCCAGGCAGTCGACGGAAAACCCAGGGCACATCACGTCGACGCGCTTCATGCCGCGCTGCGCGAACTCGATCAGCGTCGGCTCGGTGTACGGTTGCAACCACTGCGCCTTGCCGAAGCGGCTTTGAAACGTCACCGCGAGCATGTCCTTGTCGACGCCGAGCTGCTGCCCGAGCAGGCGCGCCGTCTTCTGGCACTCGCAGTGGTAGGGGTCGCCGAGCAGCAGCGTGCGCTGCGGAACGCCGTGAAAACTGAGTACAAGTTTGTCGGGCCGGCCGCGGCTTTGCCAATGTTCGGTGACGCTGCTGGCAAGGGCGTCGATGTAGCCTGGGTCGTCGTGATAGTGATTCAGCACGCGAAGCTCGGGCAGGCGACGCACGCGCCGGGCCCATGCGCCGAGCGCATCGACGACGCTCGCCGTCGTCGGCCCCGAGTACTGCGGGTACAGGGGCAACACCAGGATGCGCTCGACATGCTCGGCCTTGAGTTCATCCAGGACCTTCGCCATCGACGGATTGCCGTATCGCATCGCAAAGCGAACCGTCACCGCGTGACCCTGCTCGCGCAGAGAGGCGCCGAGCAGTTTGGCTTGCTCATCCGTCCCGGCCAGCAAGGGTGAACCTTCGGGCGTCCAGATGCTCGCGTACTTGCGCGCCGACTTCGCCGGGCGCAGCCGCAAGATGATGCCGTGCAGAATCGGCCACCACAGCAGCTTCGGAATTTCAACGACGCGCGGGTCGCTCAGGAATTCGCCCAGATAGCGGCGCAACGCCGCGGGTGTGGGCGCATCGGGGGTTCCCAGATTGCACAGCAGGATCGCGGTGCCTGGCAGCGTGCCGTGGGCGCGCTCGGGCTCGGGGGCGAAAGGCACGTCGACCGGTCAGTGTTCGTCGCCGAAGTCGCTCGCCGGCTGCGGCGTCGTGTCGCCGAATTTCATGACTTCGAAGCGCACGCTGGGGCTCGAAGGTTCGAGCGGCGGCGTTCCCAGCCCCACCAAACCGCTGCCGTGCAATGTGCACGTGCCGCGCCGCAAACTGATGATCTCGGGATCGTGATCGAAGCGCACGTAGGTGCCGTTGTAGCTCAGGTCGGTGAGCTGGAAGGTGCCGCCGTGCCAGTCGATCCGCGCGTGCGACCTCGAGACGCGGTTGTCGTCGATGCAATACGCCGCCTGCGGGCTGCGCCCGAGCACGACAGGAAGGTTGGCGCCCGAATAGACGCGGTTCAGATCGAGCCAGATCAAGCGGATGCCTTCGGGCTCGGGAACGACGGCCATGTCGCCGAACGCCGTTGTGGCGGTGTCGCCAAAGCGGCGCGATGCCTCGAGCAAGTGCACGTGAACGGGTTCGGTGCGGCCGCGCAGCTGCATACGGTCCAGGCTGCGAAATCGTTCGCGCGTGCCTTCGTCCAGATTCGCGAGAACGTTGGCGGTGACGAGGGTCTCGTTGTCGCCGGCGTGGTCGAGCAGACGCGCGGCGACGTTGACCGCGTCGCCGAACAGGTCACCCGCCATTTCCACGACTTCACCATGCGCCAGCGCTACCTGGAGCTTGAGCGGCGGCAAGCCCGGTGTGGCGGCGCTGGCGGGGCCGAGGCGCTCGAGCGACTCGTGCATTTCATCGGCGGCTGTCACCGCGGACGACGAACTCGTGAACATCGCCATCAGGCCGTCGCCGAGTGTCTTCACGACGCGGCCGTCGCAGCTGCGAACGATGCCGTCGAGCAAGGCGACGCTTTGCGTCACGACGGCGCTCGCCTCCGCATTGCCCAGCGTTTCGTACAAGGACGTGCTGCCGCGCAAATCGGCAAACAGGATCGTGCCTTCGACGATCTGGGTCATGCGCGCGGCGAGGGTTGCATTGGCCTGGGATTATCGCGCAGCACGCCTGGCCGCACCGACCCGGCGCCAACTCTACAGGTTGTCGAGGTAGGTGCGCAACTTGTCGGAGCGGCTCGGGTGCTTGAGCTTGCGGATCGCCTTGGCTTCGATCTGGCGAATCCGCTCGCGCGTCACGTCGAACTGCTTGCCGACTTCCTCGAGCGTGTGGTCGGTCGACATCTCGATGCCAAAGCGCATGCGCAGCACCTTCGCCTCGCGCGGTGTCAGCGAATCCAGAATGTCCTTCACGACGTCGCGCAGACCCGCCTGCATCGCCGCTTCGATCGGTGCGGTGTTGTTCGTGTCTTCGATGAAGTCGCCCAGGTGCGAATCGTCGTCGTCGCCGATCGGCGTTTCCATCGAGATCGGCTCTTTCGCGATCTTCATGATCTTGCGGATCTTGTCCTCGGGGATCTCCATCTTCTCGGCCAGCGTCGGCGCGTCGGGCTCGAAACCGAACTCCTGCAAGTGCTGGCGCGACAGCCGGTTCATCTTGTTGATGGTCTCGATCATGTGCACGGGGATTCGAATCGTGCGCGCCTGGTCGGCAATCGAGCGCGTGATCGCCTGGCGTATCCACCAGGTGGCGTAGGTCGAGAACTTGTAGCCGCGGCGGTATTCGAACTTGTCCACCGCCTTCATCAGGCCGATGTTGCCCTCCTGGATCAGGTCGAGGAACTGCAGGCCGCGGTTCGTGTACTTCTTCGCGATCGAGATGACGAGCCGCAAGTTGGCCTCGATCATTTCTTTCTTCGCGTCGCGCGAAGCCTTCTCGCCTTCGTTCATTCGCTTGTTGATCTTCTTCAGATCTTCGAGCGGTACGACGGCGCGGGCCTGCTGGTCGGTGAGCTTTTTCTGCAGCTCCTGCACTGCGGGCAGGTTGCGCGCCAGCACGATGCTGTACGACTTCGCGCTCGCAATTTCCTTCTCTGCCCACTTGAAGTTGAGTGAGTTGGCGGGGAAATTCTTGATGAAGTAGTCCTGCGGCATGCCGCACTTGTCGACCAGAATCTTGCGCAGTTCGCGTTCGTAGCGGCGCACGTCATCGACCTGCGAGCGCAGGATGCCGCACAGTTTTTCGATCGTCTTGACGGTGAAGCGGATCGTCATCAGCTCGGTGCTGATCGCAAGCTGGGACTTGTTGTACGGCGCCGATTGGTAGCCGTCTTTCTCGAAGGCGCGGCGCATCTTCTCGAAATTGATGCGCAGGTTGTCGAACTTGACCAACGCCGAGGCCTTCATTTCCTCGAGCTTCTTCGTCAACGCCTTGCTTCCGCCCTGGCCGTCGTCGTCGTCTTCGTCGAAGAAGTCGACGTCTTCTTCGGCGACATAGTCGTCGGCTTCGTCTTCCGAAACAAATCCGTCGACGACTTCGGAGATCTTCATGTCGCCCGAGGCGATCCGGTCGGCGTACGTGAGCAGCTCGGCGATCGTCGTCGGCGAGGCGCTGATGGCAAGCATCATCGCTTGCAGGCCGCCTTCGATGCGCTTCGCGATCTCGATTTCGCCCTCGCGCGTCAGCAGCTCGACGGTGCCCATTTCGCGCATGTACATGCGCACCGGATCGGTGGTGCGGCCGAATTCGGAGTCAACCGTCGAGAGTGCGGCTTCGGCGGCCTCTTCAGCCTCCTCTTCGGTCGCTGTGGTCGTGCCGCCGCCGGCGATCAGCAGCGTCGCCGCGTCAGGAGCCTGCTCGTAGACGGCGATGCCCATGTCGTTGAGCATCGAGACGATCGCTTCGAGGATTTCGTTGTCGACGAGCTTTTCGGGGAGGTGGTCGTTGATTTCCTGGTGCGTGAGAAAGCCGCGCGTCTTTCCCATCTTGATCAGGATCTTCAGTTCCTGGCGGCGTTTGGCGACTTCCTCTTCGGTGAGCGCCGTTTCGTCGAGGCCGAACTCCCGCATCAGCGCGCGCTCCTTGGCGCGCGACACCTTCATGCGCAGCGGCTTGGCCTTCGTTCCCGGGTCGACGACCGGCTCGCCTTCGAGGTCTGCTTCCAGGTCGGACAAATCGATTTCGTTGTCCTCGCCCGGTTTGAGTTTGTCGTCGACCTTGCCTTTGCCGCGCAGCGGCTTGCCTTTGGCCGCATCGGGTGTTGCCTTGCCGGACTTGGCCGCGGGCTTGGTTTGAGCCTTCGCGGTTGGCTTGGCAAGAGCCTTGACTTTCTTCTCGTCCTCTACCTTGGCGCCGGGCTTGGCCGACTTGCCGCTCTTCGCGGCCTGGGGGACGGGCTTGGCAGCCTTCACCGAAGCGCTCTTCTTTGCAGTCATGCAATTCCTCGAAAAGATAAGGGGCTGGCTGCCCGAAAAGAAAGGTCTCGAACCCCAAGGCGGGCCGGCCTCGAACTGCCCAGGCCGGCGCCTGCACCCGGCGCATCCTGCGCCCGTCGACCATTGACGCCACCTCTGCGCACGGTGGCCTGAACTGGACCCGCGGCTGCGGTGCTGCGCCCGCGGCCAGCGCGCTTGACCCGGGGTCGGCCTGTCGACACGGGGCTGCGGGTATGGAAACCCTTAATTATCGTCGAATCGCAGTGCACGGTCAAAGTCGATCCGGGCGCGAGGTCCTCAGGTGCTCGAAGCGGAGGCCGCAAACTGCGCCTTGAGGCTGGCGCGCACACCCATCAGGTGCCGGCTTCTGAGCTGTGCGTCGGTCGACAGGGAGCCCGACTCGAACAATTGTTTGAGCTCGTCTTCCACCGCTTGGAGGCGCATTCGGTCCACAACCAGGCGCAACTCGCGCTCGAAGTCCATCGAAGAGTCGGGTTCCTGGAATTCCGCGATTCGTGCCAACACGTCCTGGGCGCTGCCGGGTGCGGCGCCGGCGCGCAGCTCCTGCAGATAGGCGGCGCAGTTGAGAGGGCCGTGGTCGAGCAGGATTTGTTCGAATGCGCCGAACAGCAAACCGTGGGGCGGCGCATGACCGGCAAGCATGTCATGCACTTCGCCGTCAAGCGTGGCCCACAGTTCGCAGCGATGCAAGAGCAACCAGAGGGCGCGGTCGAGCAGGGTCGGGGTGCCGCGGCTGAGGCGCTTGCTCAGCGTTCGCGGCGCGCGAAGCGGCGCGGTCGGGGCCGGCGCTCGGGCGTCGCGCGTCGCTTGCCAGAGATTCAGCAGCTCGGCGCTCTCGAGCCTGGCGCTCGATGCAAATTCACCGAGCATCTGCAGTTTCAACGCCCCCTCAGGCAGCGCTGACCAATAGGGTTTGGCGTTGGCCAGAAAATGCGCGCGGCCTTCAGGGGTTTCGAGTTCACAACCGATCGCCGCAGCGTCGATCATCTGCCGCGACAGCGGGACGGCCTGTGCAATGCACGTTTCGAACCCGGCAGCACCGAACTCGCGAACAAAAGTGTCGGGGTCGTGCTCGGAGGGGAGGAACAAGAACTTGACGCTGCGCGTCGGCTGTGCGTGCGGCAGGCACGCCTCCATGGCGCGCAGCGCGGCGCGGCGCCCTGCGGCGTCGCCATCGAAGCTGAACACGATCGTCTCGGTGAAACGGAACAGCTTTTGCACATGCTCCGGCGTGCAGGCCGTTCCCAATGTGGCGACGGCGTTTTGAAACCCCATCTGCGCCAGCGCCACCACGTCCATGTAGCCCTCGACGACCAAGGCGTAGCCGCGCTCGCGCAAGCCGGTCCGCGCTTCAAACAGGCCGTACAGTTCGCGCCCTTTGCTGAACAGTGGCGTTTCCGGCGAGTTCAAGTACTTGGGTTCGCCGCGGTCGAGAACGCGCCCGCCAAAGCCGATCACGTCGCCCTGAACGGAGCGAATCGGAAACATGATGCGATCGCGAAACCGGTCGTAGCGCTTGCGCTCGGTTCGCTCGCCCGGATCGGGTGGTTCGCCGTCTGCGCTCGGACTGGCGTGGGCGATCACCATCCCACTTTCTTCGAGTCGTGGGTCGTCGTAGTTTTCGAACGCGTTCGCCAGACCGCGCCAACCGTCGGGGGCGTAGCCCAGGCCATACTGCGCAGCGACATCACCGGTCAGGCCGCGCTTCTTGAGGTAGTCCGTCGCGCGCGAATGGCCTCTGAGCTGGGTGCGATAGAACTGCGCCGCCTGACTCAAGACTTCGCTGAGCGTCTGGCGGTGTTGTTTCGCCGCCTGGGCGCGCTCGCGATCCGCGGGTGATGCATCGTCGTCGGGAATCTTCACGCCCAATTGCTGGGCCAAGTCTTCGACTGCCTCGCGAAACCCGGCCCCGGTGTGCTCCATCAGGAAACTGATGGCGTTGCCGTTCGCGCCACAGCCGAAGCAGTGATAGAACTGTTTGCTCGGGCTGACGGTGAAGCTGGGCGACTTCTCGGCATGAAACGGGCACAGGCCGGACAGGTTGGCGCCGTTCTTTTTCAGTTGCACATGGCGCCCCACGACTTCGACGATGTCGATTCGCGCCAGAAGATCCTGGAGGAAGGTCGGGGGGATCATCGCTTGGGTGGGAACAAGGCGTCGGCAGAGGCCGACGTTGCACGCACTCTAGTCGATGAGCGGGGCAGCCAGAGTCGAAATGCCGCTGAACGCGTGGATCCATGGCACGACTTCATCGGCCGGCATCGGCGCGGCGATACCGTTGCCTTGCCCGATGTCGCAGCCGACCTCGATCAGGCGTTGCGCCTGTTCCAGCGTGTCCACGCCTTCGGCGACGACACTGCAGCCGAAGGTCTTCGACAAGCCGATCACGCCTTCGACAATCGCCAGATCGTGCCGGTCGTTGAGCATGTTGATGACGAACGAGCGGTCGATCTTGAGCATGTCCAGCGGCAGCCGTTTCAGATACGTCAAGGTCGAGTACCCGGTGCCGAAATCGTCGAGCGCAAAGCGCACGCCAAGCGCGCGGCATTCCTGCATCAGGTTGCACGTGAAGTCAACATCGGCGAGTGCCGTCGTCTCGAGGATTTCGATCACGAGCCGGTCGGCCACCGGCGTTTGCTGCTGCGCCAGCAGCATTGCCAGGTGGCTCGCAAACATCGGTTCCTGAAGTTGGCGTGCCGAGACGTTGACGCTCACCGTCAGGTCCAGCCCCATGCCTTGCCACTGCGCGAGTTGCTCGATGCCGCGCTGCATGACCCAGTTGCCCACGCTCACGCCCAGACCCGTGTGCTCGATCAGCGGCAGGAACTGGCCTGGCAAGAGCATGCCCTGCTCGGGGTGATTCCAGCGCAGCAGCGCTTCGACGCCGATGACGCGCCCGTCGCGCATGTCGACCTTGGGCTGAAAGTAGAGGCAAAACTCGTTTGCGTCGAGCGCGTCCTGCACCCGGCCCAAGGCGACGAAACGCGCTTCGGTGCGACGGTCGTGCTCGGCGTCGAAGAACTGGTAGCCGTTGCGTCCGGCTTGCTTCGCGCCGTACATTGCGTGGTCGGCGTGGCGCAGCAAGGTTTCGGCGTCGGCTTCGTCGAGAGGGTAAACGGTCGCGCCGATGCTGGCCGTGATGTAGACCGGCGCCTCGCTGACGTCGAGCGCGAAGGGCAAGTGCACCTGGCGCAGCATGCGCTCGACTGCCTGCCGGCTCTCCTCGGTCGTCGCGGTACGAAGCAACAGAACGAATTCGTCGCCGCCGATGCGCGCCACGAGGTCGTCGCCGCTGGCGCGGGTGCGCAACGAACGGCGCAGCCGTTCTGCCAACTTGACGAGCAATTGATCGCCCGCGTGGTGGCCGAATTCGTCGTTCACAGGCTTGAAATAGTCGAGATCCAGGAAGCACACGGTGAGCAGTGTGTTGTCGCGTTCACACGCGGACATCGCCTCCATGAGGATTTGCGTCAGCCGGACACGATTCGGCAGGCCCGTCAATTCGTCGTAGTGGGCCTGGCGCCGCAGCTGCTCGATCTGTTGCCGGGCCTGGGTGATGTCGGAGATCGCGAGCACGTGGTTCTGAATCTGGCCCGCTGAATTTCGCACCACCGACGCGGACACCTGCAACGTGCAGGGCTCGCCGCTGCGGCGTCGATGGAAAATCTCGCCTTGCCAGGTGCCGGTGAGTTGCAGGCCGGCGTGCATGGTGAGGTGTTGCTCGGTTTCGGTCGCGCCGTGATGCGGCAGTCGCAGCATCACCGGGACGGTGCCGAGAGTTTCGGCGCGCGAGTAGCCCGTGATCTCGCTGTACCTTGGATTGACTTCGACGACACGATGCGCCGCATCGGTGACGATCAACCCTTCGTGCAGGCGCTCGAACAGGCTCTGCGCGAGATTTTCGCGCTCCCGCGCGCGCAGCGCGTCCGTCAGGTCCGTGGCGGTGCACAGAACGGCGAGCGGCTGCCCGAGAAAGCCTCGCACCGAGACAACCGCGTTGATGGCCAAAGGTACCCAATGACCCAGGCAATGCAGCATGCGGCATTCGATCCGGATCGGCCCGGGCCCGGAATCGACCAGCGATGCGAATCCGGCACGCGCCGCGGGCAGGTCCTGCGGATGCACGAGATGCCAGAACGAATCCATACTGCCGGCAAAGTCCAGCGCGTCGAGCCCCAGCGTCTCGAGCCAACGCTGCGAGAGCTTGATCGTTGCCTTGCGCAGCGTCCAGCTTGCATGCCCGAGGCCTGCGGCATCGATGGCCTGCGCCCACGCCGGCTGAAGCCGAGTCAGGCGCGGCAGCAAGCGCGAGCCCCATTGCGGCAGCGCGGTACGCAGACGCCTCCAGCGCGGCGACGCCATCGAGGCATCGCCGAGTGCCGCGGTCTGCTTGATTCGAGCGTCGGACAAGGGGAGCAAAAGTTTGTGGGCACCAATTTCGACTGTACGAGAAATCGGCGCAGACCCTGCCCTTTAGCTCGTCACTCCCCGTGACTCAGGGGGAGTCGCCATCGACGTTGTAGTTCATGCGGCCAACTTGGCGCAATTGGCCCTGGGGTCTACCCCAGGGCCCGCGGCCCGGAGCGAAGACGGCCTCGCGCTAAACGGCAAACTCGTCGATTTTTCGACCCGCGGCGAGCGCCGCCTTGAGCCAGTTGGGTCGCAGGCCGCGCCCGCTCCAGGTGTCCCCAGTGGCGGCGTTGCGGTACTTCACGGCAACTTTGGCTCCGGATCGCGCGCCGGCCTTTGGCGTACCTTTTGAACTCAGGTCGGCCGTGGTCAAGCCGAATTCCTGCATCAAGGCTCGAATTTTTGCGATGGCTTCCGAGCGAGCGTGTTTCTTGGTACTTTCTATTTCCTTCTCGAGCGCTTCTTTCTGCGCGAGCAATTCTTTGAGAGAAGCCATCAGTGAAACCTCAGCAGAGTCGATGGGTTCGGATTCTATGCAAACAACAATTACCGTGCAATGGATTCGGTGAATCCTGTTCCGTTGACCTCATTTGTAACCCACGCGGTCGAGCATTTGCTGGACCTTGACCTGATTCATTCCAATGATCGAAACGGGAGTCGTATCCGACTTGAACGTGCCGAATGACGCGAGCACTGGGTTGGAGGTCTTTATGTTGACGGCGGGCCACTCGTTATTCCCGTCCGCAAAATAGAGTTGAGCAGAGTCGCTCGCCAAATACTCGATGAATTTCACCGCCGCCTCGCGGTGCGGCGCGGATTTCGCCAGCGCAGCGCCGGCAACGTTGACATGCGTGCCCCACGACGCCTGGTTCGGAAAGGCGACACCGAGGTTCGCCATCGCCAGTTGGTCGGCGGGCTTGGCCGAGCGCAGCAGGCGCGCCAGATAGTAGGTATTGCTCAGGGCGACTTGGCATTCGCCGGCGGCCACCGCCATGATCTGATCGGTATCGCCGCCTTTCGGGGCCCGCGCCATATTCGTGACCAAGCCGCTGAGCCAGGCTTCGGTCTTGGCCGGGCCGAGGTGCTCCAAAACTGCACCGAACAAGGAGAGGTTATACGGGTGCGAGCCTGAACGGGTGCAGAACCTCCCCTTGTTTCGAGGGTCGGCGAGTTTCTCGTAGGTGTCGATGTCATCTGCTGGAACCGTTTTTTTGTTGTAAACGATGACGCGAGCGCGAGTCGAGAGTCCAAACCATGAATTTCCGTCACCGGAGTCTTTGCCCCGCAGCTGGGCGGGTATGCGTGAGTTCAATGTGGTGGAGCGCAGCGGCTGAAAAAGGCCATCGATCTCGGCGCGCCAAAGTCGCGCAGCGTCGACGAGCAAAACCACGTCGGCCGGGCTGGAACTGCCTTCGCTGCGCAAACGCGCCAAGATTCCGGCGTCGTCTGCATCGACGCGGTTGATGCGAATTCCGGTGGCCCGGGTGAACTCGCTGTACAGGGCCTCGTCGGTCTGATAGTGGCGCGCCGAATAGAGATTCAGCTCCTGCGATCGAGCTGTTGGGCCTGCAAGCGCGCCCCATGCGACGACGAGCGCCACGACTCCGCGTTTCATGAAACCTCCCTCGACAGTTGGATGTTCGGGAGTCTACACGCAAATGCGAATCGTTCTCAACTGTAGAATTGCCGGGTCAGGAAGTCGGCGGGACGTAGCCGGCCGGTTGATCTCCGCCTTCGCCGAAAAGGAACAGCTCCATCTGCCGCGCCAGGTACTGGCGGGCGCGCTGGTCAGCGAGGTTGAGCCGGTTCTCGTTCACCAGCATCGTCTGATGTCGCAGCCAGAGTTGCCACGCTTCCTTGCTGATCTGGCCGTAAATTCGCTTCCCGAGTTCGCCGGGATAAGGCGCGAAGTCCAGGCCGTCGGCCTCTTTCTTCAAATGTGCACATTGAATGACTCGGGCCATCGCCGCTCTCCTGGTGTCGAATAAGTCTGTCGGGCACTGTAGCGCGCCCGCGTTGCGCGAACCGGCTCTCAGACGAGCTTCTTCACCAGCACTTGCGAGCGCCGGTCCCAGTTGTATTTGCGTTTGCGCGCCTCGGGCAGCCAGTCGGGGTCGACCTGCTCGAAGCCACGCTTGATGAACCAATGCATGGTGCGGGTGCTGAGAACGAACAGCGACTCGAACCCCGCTGCCTTCGCACGCTGCTCGACGCGTTTCAGGATGCGCTCGCCGTCGCCTTGCCCCTGCACGCTCGGCGAGACGGTGAGCGCGGCCATTTCCGCAGTCTTGGCTTCGGCGTAGGGGTAGAGCGCGGCGCAACCGAAGATCACGCCGTCGTGTTCGATCACCGTGTAGTGCCCGATGTCGCGTTCGATCTCGGTGCGATCGCGTTTCACCAACGTGCCGTCGCGTTCGAAGGGCTCGATCAATTGCAGAATTCCGCCGATGTCGTCGGCGGTCGCTTCGCGCAAGCTCTCCAACTTTTCGTCGACGACCATGGTGCCGATGCCGTCATGCGTGAACACCTCCATCAGGATCGAGCCGTCGACGGCAAACGGCAAGATGTGCGAGCGTTCGACCCCGCCCTGGCACGCCTTCACGCAGTGCCGAAGGTAGAACGCGGTATCGGTGGGCAGCAAGGGCGTCGGCAGGCTGGCAAGCAGGCGCTCGGCGTCTGCCAGCGCCAGCTCGGTATCGATGCGGCTGTTCGGGTCGTCTTGAACCTCGCGGATGCCGTCGGTCTCGGTGACGAAGAGCAACTTGTCGGCGCGCAGCGCTGTCGCGGTACTCGTCGCGACGTCTTCCATCGACAAGTTGAACGCTTCACCGGTCGGCGAAAAACCGAATGGCGATAACAGCACCATCGCCCCGATGTCCATGGCACGGCGGATCGCCGCTGCGTCGACGCGCCGCACCACGCCGCTGTGCATGAAGTTCACGCCGTCGACGATGCCCACCGGCTGCGCGGTCAAGAAATTCCCCGACACGACGCGCACCGTCGCATTCGCCATCGGCGTGTTTGGCAATCCTTGGGAAAACGCCGCTTCGATTTCGAAACGCAACTGCCCTGCGGCCTCCTGGGCGCAGTCGAGCGCCACGGCGTCGGTGATGCGCAGGCCCTGATGGAAGCGAGATTCGTGGCCTTTGGAGCGCAGCTGTTCGTTGACCTGGGGGCGGAAGCCATGCACGAGAACGAGCTTGATTCCCATCGCCCAAAGAATGGCGAGGTCCTGCGCAAACGGATTCAGCTTGCCCGCCGCGATCAACTCGCCTGCCACCGCGACCACGAACGTCTTGCCGCGGTAAGCGTGGATGTGCGGAGCGACCGTGCGGAACCACGGGACGAAAGTGTGTGGGAAGACGAGGCTCATTCGGCTGCGATGCTGGGGGGGTCGATTCTGCCCCAGCCAGGCAGGGCCTCGACGTCATGGCCGGCCCATCGCGCCCGAGCTCACGGAGCGGCGTCCCCGATAATCCGCGCCTCGTGACACCACTGACGTCAGCGCCAGCGCGGCCATCGCCCAAGCGTGCGGGCCCCGCGCCGCGCCCCTTGCCCCGCATCACGTTCCCCGAGTCGTTGCCGGTCTCCAGCCGGCGCGACGAGATCGCGCGCGCCATCGCGGCGAACCAGGTCGTGATCGTCTGCGGCGAAACCGGATCCGGCAAAACGACGCAATTGCCGAAGATCGCGCTCACCCTCGGCCGCGGCGTCGGCGCAGGAGGCGCAGGGCTGATCGGCCACACCCAGCCGCGGCGCATCGCCGCGTCGAGCGTGGCCAAACGCATCGCGCAGGAACTGAACTCGCCGCTCGGCGAAGTGATCGGCTTCAAGGTGCGCTTCCAAGACCGGTTCCAACAAGGCGCGTCGGTCAAGCTCATGACCGACGGCATCCTGCTCGCCGAAACCCAGGGCGATCCGCTGCTGCGGCGCTACGACACGCTCATCATCGACGAGGCCCACGAGCGCAGCCTGAACATCGACTTTCTGCTCGGCTACCTGCGGCGCATCCTGCCGCAGCGCCCGGATCTGAAGGTTATCGTGACGTCGGCGACGATCGACGCCGATCGTTTCGCTCGC
This sequence comes from uncultured beta proteobacterium, assembly GCA_963775015.1. GTDB lineage: Bacteria > Pseudomonadota > Gammaproteobacteria > Burkholderiales > Burkholderiaceae_C > JAEMQF01. Next base: position 172,105 of record CAVZHI010000011.1, read on the forward strand.
CACTTCGCCGGGGCCGACGGCCCGGCCCCGGTGCTGCAGGTGTCGGGCCGCCTGTTCCCGGTCGAACAGCGCTGGCGGCCTTTCGAAGAGAGCCGCGAGTACGACTTGAACTACGCCATCGCCGACGCGGTGGACGAGCTCTGGCGCGAAGGCGCGGGCGACGTGCTCGTGTTCCTGCCCGGCGAGCGCGAGATCCGCGAAGCTGCGGAACATTTGCGTGGTCACCACCCGCCGGGGGTGAGCGTCATCCCACTGTTCGCGCGCCTGAGCCAGGCCGAGCAGGACCGGGTCTTCGAGCCGCACGCGGCGCCGCGAATCGTGCTCGCGACCAACGTTGCCGAGACCTCGCTCACCGTTCCGGGGATTCGCTACGTCGTCGACTCGGGGACGGCGAGGGTGAAGCGCTACAGCTTTCGCAACAAGATCGAACAACTGCTCGTCGAGCCGATCAGCCGGGCCGCGGCGAACCAGCGTGCCGGGCGCTGCGGGCGGGTCAGCGAGGGCATCTGCGTCCGGCTCTACGCCGAAGCCGAATTCGCGGCGCGGCCTGCCTACACCGATCCGGAGATCCTGCGCTCTTCGTTGGCGGGCGTGATCCTGCGCATGAAGGCGCTGAAACTGGGCGACGTCGAGGACTTTCCTTTCCTCGAAGCACCGCCGCGCCGCGCCATCGCTGACGGCTACCAGTTGCTCGCCGAACTCGGCGCGACCGACGATGCGAATCAGCTCACCGCGGTGGGTTGGGAGTTGACCCAGTTGCCGCTCGATCCACGCGTCGGACGCATGATCATCGAGGCGCGCAAGCGCAACGCGCTCACCGAAGTGCTGGTGCTCGCGAGTGCGTTCAGCGTGCAAGACGTTCGCGACCGTCCGCTCGAGCAACAGCAGGCGGCCGACCAGGCGCACAAGAAGTTCGACGACGAGCGCAGCGAATTCATCGGCGACCTGAAACTCTGGAATTGGCTCGAAGCGAGCCGCATCGGGCACGCGCCCGCACCCGGCGCTGCGGCGGCGGCTCAAGGGGCGAGCCCGAAGCTCTCGTCGCGCAAACAAGAACAGTTGATGCGCGAGAGCTTCCTCTCACCCCGACGGGTTCGCGAATGGCGCGACCTGCATTCGCAGTTGCACACCGTCGTCGCCGAGCACGGCTGGCGCCTGAACACGAGCCCCGCGACGTACGAACAACTTCACTTGTCGATGCTCGCCGGTTTGATCGGCAACATCGGCTGCAAGAGCGACGACGACGAGTGGTACCTGGGCGCGCGCGGCATCCGCTTTTATCGTCACCCCGGAGTCCATCTGTCGAAGAAGCCCGGCCGCTGGATCGTCGCCGCCGAACTCGTCGAAACGACACGCCTGTACGGCCGCGGCATCGCAGCGATCGAACCGCAATGGTTGCCCGACATCGCCGCGCACCTGCTGAAAAAGCAATTGCTCGAGCCGCATTGGGAAAAGAAGGCGGCCGAAGTCATCGCCCTGGAGCGCGCGACGCTTTACGGCATCGTCGTCTACAACAACAAGCGCATCAACTTCGGCCATGTCGATCCGGTCGCAGCGCGCGAGATCTTCATTCGCGAGGCGCTCGTCGCCGGGGATTGGGAAACGCGCCTGCCCTTCATCGCAGCGAACCGCAAGCTGATCGCCCAGGTGCAGGAGCTCGAACACAAGGCGCGGCGCCAGGACGTTCTCGTCGACGATGAACTGATCCACGCGTTCTACGACCAGCACCTGCCCGCCGACGTCTGCAGCGGCGCGACGCTGGAGCGCTGGTACCGGCACGAGAGCAAGGCTCACCCGACGCTGCTGCAGTTGACGCGCGAAGAATTGATGCGTCACGAGGCGGCGGGAATCACGAGTGCGCAATACCCGCGCACGATCCGGCTGGGGGGTGTCGACTGTGCGGCGCAGTACCTGCACGATCCGGGTGACGCGCATGACGGTTTGACCGTCACCCTGCCGATCTATGGCCTGAACCAGGTGAGCGAAGAACGCTGCGAGTGGCTCGTGCCCGGAATGCTCGCCGACAAGGTGCTCGCCCTGCTCAAGACCTTGCCGCAGCGGCCGCGTTCGCGGCTGATGCCGCTGGCCGAGACGGTCGCCGACTTTTGTGCGAACGTCGAATTTGCGCAGGGCGGTCTGCTCGATGCGCTGCTGGCGCGGGTCCGTTCCCGCGCCCAACTCGAAGTGCGGCGTTCCGACTTCAAGCTCGAACAATTGGCGCCGCACTTGACGATGAATTTTCGCGTCTGCGACGAGCACGGTCGCCAGCTCGGCGCGGGGCGGAACCTGGCGGCGCTGAAGGCCGAGTTGGGCGGGCAGGCGCGCTCGGCGTTCCAGGCGCTCGCGGTGCTCAAAGCGCCGGCAATGGCGCCGCCCGTGCAAGGCGCCCAGCGCAATCCTGCCGCCGCCCAGGCGACCGGCGCTGCTGCGCCGAAGGCGCAGGTGCAACCCGCTTCGCCTGCGGCAGCGCGCTACGTCGACTGGAGCTTCGATGCCTTGCCCGAGTTGCTCGAAGTGCGCCGCGGCGAGCAGGTTCTGCTGGGTTTCCCGGCGCTGATCGACAAGGCGACGCATGTCGAAATCGAGGTCTTCGACGAACCCGAGGTCGCGTCGACCGCACATCGCGCCGGGCTGCGCCGCTTGGTGAGGCTGCAGCTGAGCGAGGCGCTGAAATACCTTGCGAAGAACATTCCCGACTTGCAGCGCATGGCCGCGGCGTACATGGCCTTGGGGACGAGCGACGAGCTGCGCGAGCAGATCGTCGAAGCGGCGCTCGATCGCGCCTTTCTCGCCGAGCCCTGGCCGACGAGCCGATCGGAGTTCACGCGCAGGCTCGACGAAGGGCGATCCCGCCTGAACCTGATCGCCGGCGAGGTGGCGCGCGCCTGCGCCGCGGTGCTCGACGAATACGCCAGCGGCGCTGCGCAAACTGCGCGATGCGCGCGCGAGCAAGGGGGTGGCGGACGACGTCACCGCGCAGCTGGCACGGCTCGTCGGGAAGCGGTTCATCGTCACGACACCTTGGGCACAGCTCGGGCATTTGCCGCGCTACCTGAAAGCGGTCGTGCTGCGCCTGGACAAGCTGCGCGCCGATCCGCAGCGCGACGCGCGCCTGCTGGCGCAAATCCAGCCGCTGGAGAACGCTTTTGTGCGCGTGCTCGCCGGGCGCAAAGGCAAGCCGGACCCGCGCCTCGACGAATTCCGCTGGCTGCTCGAAGAACTGCGCGTCGGCCTGTTTGCGCAGGAGCTGCGAACCGCACAACCCGCGAGCGTGAAACGCCTCGAGAAGATCTGGCAGCAGATCGCGCAGTAGCTTGATCCCCTTGATCCCCACTCACCAAGGCGTTCGTCGCCCGATCCGACCATGGCCACCTCGAGTCTGATTGCGCTGATCGACGACATCGCGACGCTGCTCGACGATGTCGCATTGATGACAAAAGTCGCGGCGAAAAAAGCGGCGGGTGTCCTGGGCGACGACCTCGCGCTCAACGCGCAGCAGGTGTCCGGCGTGCGCGCCGATCGAGAACTCGCGGTGGTCTGGGCCGTCGCCACAGGAAGCGCACGCAACAAGCTCATCCTCGTGCCTGCGGCTCTGGCGATCAGTGCCTTTGCACCTTGGGCGGTGACGCCGCTGCTGATGCTGGGGGGCTTGTTCCTGTGTTTCGAAGGCGTCGAAAAACTCGCGCATCGCTGGCTGCATCGCGCCGCGGAAGACGCGCAAGCGCACCAGCAACTGTTGGACGCCGTGAACAACCCCGCCGTCGACCTGGTCGCGTTTGAGGCGCAGAAGATCAAGGGCGCGATCCGCACCGACTTTGTGTTGTCGGCGGAAATCGTCGCGATCACGCTCGGCGCCATCGCCGGGTCGCCCATGGCGCTGCAGCTCGGCGTGCTGAGCGCGGTCGCCGCGTTGCTGACGATTGGCGTCTACGGCATCGTCGCGGCGATCGTCAAGCTCGACGATCTCGGCTTGTACCTCTGCCGCAGCGCGGCCGATGACGCATCGGCCGCCATTCGACGCGCCGTCGGAGCGGGCATCTTGCGGGCTGCGCCGCTGTTGATGAAGTTCCTGTCGGTGGCGGGGACTGCGGCGATGTTCCTCGTCGGCGGCGGAATCCTGATGCACGGATTGCCGCTGCCGCACGATGGGGTGGGCGTGTTGCTTGCGGCGGCAGTGCCGGCGAGCGCGGCGCGTGCAGTCCTGCAGGCCGTGCTTCCACCGTTGCTTGACGCGTTGCTCGGTGTCCTGGCCGGCGCGCTCGCGCTCGCCGCGGTGGCGGGGTTCAAACGCGTGGCTGCAGCGCTGAAGCGGCGCGCCCGGCGCTGAAGGTCCGCGCCTCGCCGCGCTTCAATTGAACTGTTTGGCGTCGATGGCGGCGCTTCTGTGCACCGGATGACCCCAGTAGGCGTTTCATGTGGGCATCTATCCGATCGGCAAAGCCACCTTCACTTGGGAGGGCGGACTGCGCCGGTTGTGCGATGCACTCTCCGAAAGGGAGCCCATGGCGGCCTTGTCAAATTTGCCGAATGCCGATTGCGACGCCGAGTACGAAGTGCGCTTCGAGTCGCTCTTCGACCCGGGCAAGGGATTCACTTTCCCGTGCGACGAACATGGTGTCGTCGACCTCGACGCGCTCAGCGAGCGCGCCCGGAACAACTACTTCTACGCCCGGACGGTCGTAGGCCGCGAGTTTGCGCCGGCGACTCTCATGCGTCGTGTGGCGCGCTGAACCACTGCGGCGCGCGACGTTCAGGCCGCAGCGCTCGAGCGCGAAACGCCGCGCGCAAGCTCAATGAGAGGCCGTGGGCCGCACCGCCGGAACCGAGAACTCCCGCCCCACGACAGCGCGTGCGTACAGGTAGTTGACTCGGGCGCGCTCGCTCAGCGCGTCCAGGTTGACCTGTCCCTTGACGTCGCAGGGAAACGAGTACGCGCGGCCCTCGTCGAACAGCGACTTGAAGCGAAGTTCATAGGCGGTGTCGCGGGCGGCGGGGGTCGAATCATGCATGTTGCTTGCTCCGAAGTTTGCGCGTGGCGTGTTTCCTTGCTCGCAAGCGTAGGTGCCGCCGGCGACCCGAACCATGCCGCGTTCGCGGGGGCATGACGCGGTGAACGTGACATCGTTGACGAACTGCGACTCCCCTGTTTAGAGTGCCCTCATTTGCCTCATGCGCCGAAGAATCGTTCCGGACAGACAATGCTGCAACGCCTCCCAACGAGTTTTCGGCCAACCTCGGACTGAACCTGATGGAAAAGATCTCGGCTGCCGTGATTCTTGTCGTGTGTCTCGTCATGCTGGCGAGGCTGGTGTTGGCCGAACCGCAGCGCCGCAGGTTCGATGCCTGGACACTGCGCGCCTGGCAAGGCATCGGGCCGCAGTGGCGGCGCGCGACGCGCTGGTGGTCGAATCGGCGCTACGCCGCGGTCGCCGCGCGCGAGGCGATTCACCGCGCCAAGGCAGGGACCGAAGTCGAGCGCGACGGCAATGTTTATCGACCCGGGTCGTTTCGCCATCCGCGCAAGCCGCATTGACCTCAACGGCCAATATGCTTGAAGCGCTGGCGACCGACGACCGGGGAGGCTCCTAGACGCCTGGGGCTGCGGCGATGGCAGTGAACACCGTTCCCGTCAAGACAGCGCTCGGCGCCGACGAGTTGCGGGGTCGCTCGCGAACCCTTGGCCAGCGTCTGCGCACGGTCCTGCTGCTGGTCGACGGGCGCCGTTCGCTCAGCGAGGTCCTCAGCCTTGCCCAGCAGGCCGGCGCCCAGCCGAGCCACTTCGACGAGCTCGTCCGAGCCGGCATGGTCATGCTGCCCGAAGTCTCGCAGGGCCCGGTGGCCGAATCCAGCCAGGCAACGACGCAAAGTCCCGGTGTGGCGAGCGTGTTGTCCAAGTGGCCATCGTCAGTGGCGCAGCGCGAGCCCGACCCGGCGCCCGACTCGCGCAGCCCGCGTTCAGTTTGGCCGCGATTCGGCCGCGCCGCAGCCAAGCCGACGGAATTGCCGTCGGTGCCGTCGGCAGGCGTCTTCGGTGAGATCGGCGAAATCGTGCCGTCGCGCCAACCGCACGAAGCCTCGCTTGCGGCGCCACTCGGTCCACCGATTGAGCGACCGGCGCCACTCCAAGAAGTGGCGCGTCGTGAGCCCACAATTGCCCCGGTCTCACCAGTTGGCGCAGGAGCAAAGCGGGCGAGTGTTCCGCATCTGCCTTCGCCAGCCCCCGCTGCGGCGACGCGTTCCAGAACGGTGGCCGATGAGGCTTTGCGCATCCGTCCGGCGGCGCCACCGCAGGCAGCGCCTGCACCCGTGGCCTTGCGCGCTCAATTGCCTGCGAGCCCCGCTTCGCGCGGCCGGCGCGAGCCGGGCCTGACGTCAGTTCCGTCGCTGCGCGACGAGGTGCGCGCCCAGGTGGTGGAGGTGGCGGCGCCGCCTGCGCCCGAACGCGACCCCGTCACGGCAGCGTCGGAGAAACTGGAACATGTGCGCTCGCTGCTGTACGAAACGCTGCGACTCGATTCGCCGGTCTTCGGTGCACGCATGTTGCTGCGTCTTCGGGAGGCGACGACGCGCGACGACCTGATCGAACTCGTCTGGTCCATCGAGCGCCACTTGGCCGCGACGCGCCACTCGCGCAAGGAGATGCTCAGTCTGCACCGCGCGCGCGAATTGCTTGGCCTGGGCAACACCGTCGTCCCTGAGGAATGAGCAGGGCGACATCGCGTCAGCGCCTCGCGGTGCCGTCCCGCCCGGACTGCTCGGTATCGTCGGACCCGAGAAAAAGCGCTGGGTCGACCATGGCGCGGTTCAAACTCACCGACCAATGCAGATGCGGGCCGGTGACACGACCGGTGGCACCGACTTCGCCGAGCAGCTGCCCCGCCTCGAGTGTTGCTCCAACCTTGACGCGCACCGCGCTCAGGTGGCAAACCATCGTCAGCAGGCCCGAGCCATGGTCGAGCCAAACCGTTTTGCCGTTGAAGAAATAGTCGCCCACGTCGAGCACCGTGCCGGCAAGCGGCGCAACCACCGGCGTGCCGATGGGCGCTGCGATGTCCATGCCGCTGTGTGGGTTGCGCGCTTGGCCGTTGAAGATCCGACGCAAGCCGAATGAACTCGATCGCGGCCCGGCGACGGGCGGCCGCATGCGCAAGGTGTCGGGCGGCTGGTCGCTGAAGCTGGCGATGACCTGCGCTTGATGCGTGCGCTCGCGCTCGTAGCGGGCCAAGTCGGCTTTTGACAGGTCCACCTGGCCCGGAGCCACCTTCAGGTGTTGCTCCGCGTACGCCGCGGGCCGCACCTCGAAGCTGATGCGTCTGGGCTTGCCTTGTGCCGCGTCGATCACATCGACAGACGCCTGCCCGATGGGCGTGCTGAGCGACAAACCGACGACGGCCCGCCATCCGTTCGCGTCGCCGACGACAAGCGCAGGGACTTTCGCGTAGCTGACGGCGGGTCGCTGCGGCGCAGGCCCGAGTTCGAGCACGACGACCCCCCCCGGGACCGGACTGGTCGATACCTGCCCGGTCGCGAGCGAATGTGCTGCTGCCCACAGCATCAGGGCGAGACATCTCCAGTGGATGCGACGCCTGCGTGATCTCGCACTCATCACGTCGCAAACGGGCACGTTGGGAAAGCCGTCGGCATGCATCGGTCCATTGTGGTCGATACCAAGGGGTCGGCCCCTGGGGTGAGACACGCCCCACGATCAAGGCGTGGAACGATTCCAACTTACCTGCGAACTAGGGATGGTGACGCTGCGGTGTTTCACCGAAATTAGGGGTACCGCAGGACGCACAGGATGTGGTAGGCAAGTTAAGTTTCACTTAATGAACTGAACCATAGAGCTACAGCGCCGGACGGTGGAGAGCGAAGTCGAGGTCCACCTCAAGACGGACACGATCAACGCAGCAACGAAAACGCAATTCGCTGGAGGTATCGGATGTTCTTTCTCAATGGTAAGGCTTCAAAGCAAAGGATCCGCGAAGCGGAGCAGGCGCGTCGCAATCGCCAGGAGGTGATCAAGGCGCTGACGATGGGCGAAGTGTCGCGCCGCGACCTGTTCAAGTGGGGCATCTTCACCGCAGGCGGCGGACTGCTGGCGAAAAACGGGTTCAGCCCGTTCGTGAAGAGTGCGCACGCAGGGTCGTTCACCGGCACACCGGCGAGCCCGCTGTTCGGCTGCATTCCCTTCACCCAGCCGATGGCGCGCTTCGACGTCATTCCCCGCAAGCCGATCTCGGCGCTGACCGATGGCTCGATCGAGCACGGCAACAGCCGCGACGGCTGGGGCAGCCCGTTGATGCCCACCCGGATGGCGAACCTGGCGCCGATTCCCGTTCGGGCCGGCGTCGGGACCGGCTGGGGACCGATCGAAGGCCGCCCGGGCGGCGAAGCGTGGGCGCATCAAGGTTGGGACACCCACTACCCGCAAGTCGGAATCGAGATGTGCCAGTACGGCATGGACAGCACCACGATCTACAACCCAGAAGTGTCGTCGACGCAGAACTGCGGCATCGACGCCAACCGTTTCACGTCCCCGAAGTGTTTTGCTCCCAACATGCCGGATCAGGCGGATTCCTCGGTCTGGACCTTCAACGGTACGCTGCCGCCCAAGCTGGTGCTGGCCAGGTATGGCGAACCGATCCTGTTTCGCCACCACAACAAGCTGCCTGCCGACCGCTCGCACAACGGCGGCTTCGGTATTCACACCATCAGCACCCACGAGCACAACGGCCACCACGGCGCGGAAAACGACGGCTTCACCGGCGCGTTCTTCCACCCGGGCCAGTTCTACGACTACCACTGGCCGCTGGTGCACGCGGGTTTTCGCACGATCAATACGGCGGCGACGGACCCGAAGTGCGGGGCACCCGACGGCAACGGCGGAATCACCAAGCTGCCCGGTGACTACCGCGAGACGATGAGCACGCACTGGTTTCACGACCACATGTTCAGCTTCACGTCGCAAAACGTCTACAAGGGCAACGCGGCGATGATGAACATCTACAGTTCCATCGACCGCGGCAACGAACGCATCAACGACGGCGTCAACCTGCGCCTGCCCAGCGGCAGCGCAAAGGACTGGGGCAACCTCGACTACGACGTGAACCTGCTGCTCGCCGACAAGGCCTGGGGCGCCGACGGGCAGATGCACTTCGACATCTTCAATTTCGACGGCTTCGTCGGCGACCGGTTGACTGTCAACCTGCTCTACAAACCGTATTTCGAGGTGGAGGCGCGCAAGTACCGCTTCCGCATCCTGAACGGCAGCGTGTCGCGCTTCTTCAAGGTGGCGCTGAGCGACGGCTCGCCGATGATCCAAATCGGCAACGACGGCAATCTGCTGCCCAAGCCGGTGGTGCTGACGCAGCTCGACGAACAGGGTATCGCCGAGCGCTACGACATCGTCATCGACTTTTCGCGCTACCAGCCCGGGCAGAAGGTGTGGATGGTGAATCTCGCCGAGCAGGATGACAAGGGGCTGCTCGTGAACAAGTCCCGCAGCCTTTCCGAAGCCCTGTCGGGCAAGTCGGAGGATCCTTGCGTCGGCAAGTTCCTCGAGTTTCGCGTCAAGGCCCGTACCGCCCCCGACTACAGCCAGGTTCCGGCGACGCTGATTCCCAATCCGGACCTGAGCAAGATTCCGGTGGCGCGCACCCGTGTGATCGAATTCGGCAAGGGCGCGAAGAATACGAGCTCCGATCTGGAAACGTCATTCGGCGGCCAATGGGGGGAAAAAGTCGACGGTGGCGTGATGGAGGCGGCCAACTTCGGAAAGGCGTCACTGCGGCCGAAGATGAACACACGTGAGGTTTGGATTCTGAAAAACGGCGGTGGCGGGTGGGATCACCCGATCCACATTCACTTTGAAGAAGGCCAAGTCCTCGCACGCAACGGCTCGGCGGCGAATGTGCCAGCCTGGGAGAAGGGACGCAAGGACGTATACCGCCTGCGGCCTGGCGGCAGCATCACGGTCACGCTGCAGTTCCGCGACTGGGGCGGCATGTTCATGGAGCATTGCCACAACACGGTGCATGAGGACAACGCGATGCTGCTGCGCTGGGAGATCAACAACTCAGGCGTTCCGCAACTCAAGCCCCTGCCGACGCCGATCGCCACGCCCAATGGCGTGACGTTCCGCGACGCGACGCAGCTGCCGGGCGCCTGACGATGAAGGCCGGCGCCAGATGGCGGTTGCGCACACTGGCGGCGGGCCTGTGCCTGTACGCAGTTCAGCTGACCTACGCGGTCACAGGTGCGCCCCAATCGGCCACGGTGCCGGTGTCTGGCACCGTGGGCGGAGCGCCCGAAGTCGTGGCGTTCAGCGGCAAGGTCCAGATTCGCAGCCATTTGGTCACCGATCCGGACTTTGGCAGGCCGCCGACAGTGCACCTGGCGATCGACTTGGTGGAGCTGATCGGCAAGGGCTTGACCTCGGGGGCGAAGTACGTCTGCACTGCCGAATTCGTGAACAACACCGAGATCGACGCGAACGAAGTGATCGAGGTGACGTTTCCGTTTCAGCCGGAGAGCCGCAAGGGTCATCTGGTGGCGCGCGCCGGAAATCTGGCGTTGACGCTGCGGTTCGATGCGCGCAACGGCGCGGTGATCAGCGGCACGGGTCGGGTTTCAGGAGTCGAATAAGAAGGCCTGCGAAGGAGAGGGTTTTGGGGCGGGTGCCGGCGCGAGCCGGCACCCGAAGCGGGCGAATTTCGAACATGCTGAATGGCTGGATTTCAATGCGAACGATTCGTTCTGTGAAGGCGCTGATCGCCTCGTCGTTGGTTGCGCTCGTCGCGTGCGTGCTGCTGAGTCAGCCGGCGCGCGCTGCGGGCTGGGGCGCGGACTACTTCCCGAACGTCGAACTGACGACGCACAACGGCAAGAAAGTGCGCTTCTACGACGATCTGCTGAAGGGTAAAAAGGTCGCGGTGGCGGTGATGTACACGAGTTGCAGTGCAGAGTGCCCGCTGATCACGGCGCGCATGGTTGAACTGCGCAACGCGCTGGGCGATCGGATGGGAAAGGATATCTTTTTCTACTCGATCAGCATCGACCCATGGGACCGCCCGGAGGTCCTGAAGGAGTACGCAAGCAAGTTCGGCGCGGGCGGGCCGGGCTGGGAGTTCCTCACCGGCAACGATGAAGACATCAGGCTGATCACGAAAAAGCTCGGCCTGTCGCGCACGAGCGACCGCGACAACAAGGACGGGCACACTGCCAGCCTGATGGTTGGCGAAGTGGCTTCGGGCCAATGGATGCGCAACTCCGCGGTCGACAATCCGCAGTTTCTTGCTGCGACGATGGTGAACTTCCTCGGCCTCGGTGACGGCAAGGCCGGCCCGAGTTACGCCGAGGTCAAGCCCGTGGACATCGACCCGGGTCAGTACCTGTTCCAGTCGCGCTGCGAAGGCTGCCACACCGTGGGCAAGGGCGACAAGATGGGGCCTGATCTGCTGGGCCTGACTTCGCGGCGCGAGCGTTCCTGGGTCGCGGCGTATGTGGGCAACCCCGAAAAGATGCGCAAGGCGGGTGACCCTGCGGCGCTCGACCTGGCGAAGCGTTTCAAGATTCGCATGCCGAGCCACGATCTGGACCGCCCTCAAATGGCCGCCTTGCTCAAGTACCTGGCGAGTGTCGCGGTGCCGGCGCCGACCCCGGTCGGCACTGCGCCGCGCTGAGCCGCGCCCGCCGCGGCGCGGCAGCAGGGCCGCAGCGCGATCCCCGCGCAGGCGAAGGCGCCCGACGCCGCCGAATTCCGACTACGATCGACGTGGCGCCAAGTTTGCGGGGTCGGCACTGCCGGATTCGCAACCGCACGCGCCCCCGTAGGAGCGCAGCCATGAAATCCTGGACGTCTCTGGCCTTGTGCCTGGCCCTTGGCGCGTGTGCCGTCGCGCCGCCGGCGCCGCGCCCGGATCACTTGCTCGCCGACGCGCTGTTCGGGCCGCCTTCGCAGCGCATCAACGCCGAAGACGTGTTCGCGCTCAGCCCGGCGATGCGCGACTACGCCACCAAGGACATGGCGCCGCGGCTGCGCATGCGCGGCATGCAGCAAGGGCTGGTCGATGCGCTCTACACGCACGGTCAGCTCAAACTCGAATACGACGCGGCACAGACACGCAACGCGGCGCAGGCGTTCGACGCGCGCGCCGGGAACTGCCTTTCGCTCGTCATCATGACGGCGGCGTTTGCGAAGCACTTTGGTATGCCGGTGCGCTACCAGAGTGTGCTCATCGATCCGACCTGGAGCCGCGAGGGCGATCTCTACTTCGCAAGCAGCCACGTCAACCTGAGCCTGGCGAAGCGCCTCACCGACGCGCGCGTCGGCTTTGACGCGAGCCACTTGCTGACGATCGATTTCCTGCCGCCCGAAGACGTGCGCGGGCATCGCACGCGCGACGTCTCGGAGCAGACCGATCGTTGCGATGTACATGAACAACCGCGCTGCCGAATCGCTCGCGCGCGGCCGGCTCGACGACGCCTACTGGTGGGCGCGCGAGGCGATTCTCGCAGGCGCCCGACTTCCTGCGCAGCGTCAACACGCTCGCCGTGACCTACCTGCGCCACGGCAACTTGCGCGAGGCCGAAGCGGCGCTGCAGCATGTGCTCGCGCGCGAACCGGCGAACGCGCAGGCGCTGTCGAACCTGACGCATGTGCTGCAAGCGATGGGCCGGTCGCAAGACGCGGCGCACGTGGCGCAGCAAGCTCGCGCTGCTCGAACCGCACCCGCCGTTCTACTTCTACAACCTCGGCCGCGCGGCGCTCGAAGCGGGCGATGCGCAGCGTGCGAGCGACTGGTTCGCGCGCGAAATCGAGCGCGACGCTTACCACCATGAATTCCACTTCTGGCGCGCCGTCGCGCTGTATGCGCTGGGTCAGTTCGAGCCTGCAGCGCGGCACATGGCGAAGGCCGGCGAATACAGCCCGACGCGCCAGCTCAGCGAGCGCTATGCGGCCAAGCTGGAGCGCCTGCGCACGCAGCGCATCGAGTAGCCGTCAGGCCGGTCGGCCGTCCTTCAGGCTCGTGATCCGGTTGAACACCGGAGCCTGCGCCGAATGATCGTGGCGATCGGCAACGAAGTAGCCGTGGCGCTCGAACTGGAAACGCTCGTCGCGCTGCGCGCTGCGCAGCGTCGGTTCGACCCAGGCCTGAAGCACGCGCTTGCTGTCCCGGTTCAGACTGTCGAGCGGGTCGCGCCCGCCCGCGTCGGGTTGTTCCTGCGTGAACAGCCGCTCATAGAGCCGCACCTCGGCGTGCATCGCGTCGTGCGCTGCGACCCAGGTGATGACGCCTTTGACCTTGATCGCGCTCGCGCCGGGGGTGCCGCTTTTCGTATCGGCGAGCAATTCGGCCTGCACCTGGATCACCCGGCCCGAAGCGTCTTTCGTGCAGCCGGTGCAGAGCACGACATGGCCGTACTTGAGCCTGACCTTGTTCCCCGGGAAGAGCCGGAAGTAGCCCTTCTCCGGAACTTCTTGGAAGTCGTCGCGCTCGATCCAGAGCGTCGGCCCGAAGCCGAAGTCACGCACGCCGCGTTCGGGAGCCGCGGGGTGCACGGGTGCGTGACACGCGTCGCCGCTCGCCGCGCCCATCACCGCACTCCAGTTTGAAATCACGAGTTCCAGCGGGTCCAGCACGGCCATCGCGCGCGGCGCTTTCGGATCCAGGTCTTCGCGCAGCGCGAAGTCCAGGCTCGCGTAGTCGGTCCAGCCGCCCGACTTGCTCGTTCCGGCGCGCTCGCACATTTCGCGGATCGACTCGGGGGTGTAGCCGCGCCGGCGCAGGCCCACGAGCGTGGGCAGGCGCGGGTCGTCCCAACCCGATACGACGCCTTCGTCGACGAGCGTCTTCAGCTTGCGCTTGCTCGTGATCACATGCGTCACGTTCAAGCGCGCAAATTCATGCTGATGCGGCAGCTTGAACAGGTTCGGCTCGCGGCTGTCGAGAGCGTGTTGCAGCAAGGGCGTGAACTGCGCGCAGTTCCTCTTCAGGAGTGAAAAGAACGTGGGCAGATCGTGCAGCACGGCGTCGGGGCGGTGTTCCCAACGGCTGAACAGGATTCGCATCTCGCCTTCGACCGGGCTCGCGAACAATTTCGCGGCGTGGTTGTGGCAGCGCAGCGCAAACTCCTTGCCGGCTTCGATGCCTTCGGCCTCGATGCGCTCGATCAGGCGCAACGCGCGCTCGAACTGCGGCGCGCGCAGGATCGGCACGATGCGCTCGAGCACCCAGTCGTAGAACGGCCGCTGGTCTTCGAACTCGAGCGTGCAGATGCTGTGCGTGATGCCCTCCAACGCGTCTTCGATCGGGTGCGCGTAGGCGTACATCGGGTAGATGCACCACGCGTCGCCGGTGTTGTGGTGCGTCGCGCGCTTGATTCGGTAGAGCGTCGGGTCGCGCAGGTTGATGTTGGGGTGCGCCATGTCGATCTTGGCGCGCAGGACGGCGGCGCCGTCGTCGAGTTCGCCGGCGCGCATCGCGCGCAGCCGCGCCGAGTTTTCCTCGGGGGTGCGTTCGCGGTACGGGCTCGCGACGCCGGGTTTGGCGAAGTCGCCGCGCGTCTGGCGCATCTGTTCCGGCGTCTGCTCGTCGACGTAGGCGTGCCCGGTCGCGACCAGGTACTCGGCGGCGCGGTACATGAATCCGAAGTAGTCGCTCGCGTGGTAGAGGTGGCTCGTGCCGTTCGCGTTCCAGTCAAAGCCGAGCCAATGCACCGCGTCGACGATCGCGTCGACGAATTCCTGTTCTTCCTTCTCCGGGTTCGTGTCGTCAAAGCGCAGGTGGCACACGCCGCCGTAGTCGCGCGCCAGGCCGAAGTTGACGCAGATGCTCTTCGCGTGGCCGATGTGCAGATAGCCGTTCGGCTCGGGCGGGAAGCGTGTGCGAATCCGCGCCGGGTCGACCGGGCCGGTCGCGTGGTGCGTCGCGTCGCCCGGGGTTGCGGCGAAGTGTCGGCCCGAATACGTGCCCTGCGCCAGGTCGCGCTCGATGATCTGGCGCAGGAAATTGCTGGCTTTGGACAGTTCGGCGCTCTGGGTCATGGATGCGGGAGACTTCAAATGCAGGGGGCGACGCGGCCTGGGGATTCTAGGAGGCCGCCCGATAATCGCGTTCAGCATGCCCATCCACGCCTCCGCCGCCCGACGCTTGCGCGCGATGATCTCCATGGGCGGGATGGCTGCGGCGCTATGGCACTGTGGCGCGTGGTCGCAGGCTCCGGCGCCCCCCGCCGGCGCTGACCCCGTCGCAGCGTCGGCGTCGGCTCCGCCCGCGCCGAGGACCCGTTCGCCAACTCAGCTCGACCCGGTCGAAGTGCGAGGCAGCACCTTGAACGACACGCAACTGCGGCGCCAGTCGACGGCTGCGACGATCACGATCGGCCGCGACGAGATCGAACGTTTCGGCGACAGCACGGTGGGCGACCTGCTGAAACGCCTGCCGGGCGTGACGATGCAGGGCCGCCCCGGGCGCGGCGGCAACGTGCGGATGCGCGGCCTGGGCAGCGGCTACACGCAGATCCTGCTCGACGGCGAGCGCGTGCCGGCGGGGTTTTCGATCGAAACGCTGAGCCCGGAGCAAATCGAGCGCATCGAAATCCAGCGTGCACCAACGGCAGAAACCGGCGCGCGCGCGATCGCCGGAACCGATCAACATCATCACGCGCGAGGGATTCAGCAAGAAGTTGAACGACGTGCGAGTCGCCGTGGCGCTGGAAAACGACGCGCTGCAACCCGGCCTGACCTGGACCCGCAACGATGCGCTCGGCGGCCTGACCTACAACTATTCGCTGACGCTGTTTCGCAACGACAGGCGCAACGACAGCGTGACGACGACCGAACAGAGCGCGCTCGACACGGGAGTCACCACGCTCACCCAGACCGAGAACCAGGAGCGCGAGAAGCGCCAGGGCCTGCACGCCTCCGGCCGGCTGCAATGGCGCGGCGACGCCGGGCAGAGCGCGATGTTGATGCCGCTGATCATCGACTCGCGCGGCGACACGCAGCGTGACGCGCAGCTCGTTCGCACGCCGGCGACACCGCTGCCCGCGTTTGATTCGGCGCACAGCGACGCGACGAGCCACTTCAGCCTGCTGCGCCTGAACGGCCAGTGGATGCAGCGCCTCGCCGAAGGCAGCCGCGTCGAAGTGCGTGGCGGCGCTGGGCGCACGAGTTTCAAGAGCCACAGCGTGCGAGTCGAGAGCGGAGGGTTGGCGCCGAACCTGTTCGACGACGATGTCGACAACACCGAGCGCACGCTGAACCTGTCGGGCAAGTTCACGGCGCTGCTCGGCGACGGCGAGCATTCGCTCGTGAGCGGGGTGGAAGTCGAATCGAACCGGCGCGTCGAGGCGCGCACGCTGCTCGAAGACGGTGCGGCCAGCCTGACCGAGTTTCCCGAAGAGCTGGAAGCGCGAGTGCGCCGCCTCGCGCTTTACGCGCAAGATGAATGGAGTGTCTCGCCGAACTGGTCGGCGCAGGGCGGGCTGCGCTGGGAGGGCATCACGACCCAGGGCAACGCCAAGATCGGCGACCCGGACATCGAGAATCGGAGCAGCGTCTGGAGCCCGTTGCTGCATTTGTTGTGGAAGCCCGATCCGGCCGGGCGCGACCAGCTGCGCATGAGCCTGACGCGAAGCTATCGCTCGCCCTCATTGAGCAACTTGATCGCCAGGCCGAGGAAGAGCCTCTCGAACTCGCAAACCCGACCGGACCGTGCCGGCAACCCGGCGCTGCGGCCCGAGCTCGCGACCGGCGTCGACTTCGCGGTCGAGCACTATCTGCCGGGCAGCGGGCTGCTCAGCGCGAACCTGTTCCAGCGCCGCATCAGCGACTACATGCGCAGTGTCACGACCGATGAATTGGCGAACACTGGGTTGCCGCCGTATTGGGTGGCCCGCACCCAGAACGTCGGCAACGCGCTGACGCGCGGCCTCGAGCTCGAAGCGAAGTTCCGTCTCAGTGCGGTATTGCCCGAGGCGCCGAACGTCGACCTGCGCGCCAACGCGAGCGTGTTCCGCTCGCGCGTCGACAACGTTCCCGGCCCGAACAACCGCATCGACCAACAACCCGACTGGACCGCCAACTTCGGTGCCGACTATCGAATTCCAAACACGCCACTTCTGCTCGGCGCGAGCGTGAACCTGACGCCGGGCTACACGACGCGCATCAGCACGGAGCAGGCGGCGGGTGTGGGCAACAAGATCGTCGGCGACGCGTTTGCCTTGTGGACGTTCAGCCCGACACTGCAGGCGCGCCTCACCGCGAGCAATTTCGCGCCCCGCGACTACGTCACCGGCTCGACCTTCGACGATGCGCGGCCGCTCGCGAATCTGCGCGAGACGTCGCAGACGGTCGCGCCGACCTACCTGAACGTGCAGCTGCGCCTCGAATTCAAGCTCTGAGCAGGGGCTTCCCGCCCCGACTCGCAAGGCGCGAGGCTGCTGCGGCGCGCTGCCGGACCCTGCTTTGCCCAGTCTCCTTGGAGTGCAGGCGACGCTAGTTCATCCCTCCATTGGCCTCTCTCTCAGGGGATACCCCACCGGGAGACTCCCGTATTTCTCGCGCCCCGCCGCGCTCTGTCAAGCATCATGTGCGGACGGTCGGAACCATCCCCCCGGGCAGATCCCCAGTGAAACTGGGGTGGCCTACCCACTATGAACTAGGGGGTGACCGCGCAGAAAATGGGGCCGATACCAGGGGCGGACCCTGCCAGAAAAGTCGGGCCGATCCCACCGCAAAAGAGCACAGGGACACAATTTGAGTGCCATGAGGAGACTCCCGTGACAACTTTCCCAAGCCGCAATGCACCGCGCCGATCCACGCTCGCGGGCGTCAAGGCCGCGTTCCTGGCGCTCGCGGTGTTGAGCGCGCAGCCGATCCTTGCAGACTCCGACGACGACGCGTCGGACCGGCTTCTCGCCGCAGTGCTGCGCCAGCACGGTTTCACGGGCAAGGTGCAAGCCTCGCTCAGCAAACGCTTGGGCCGGCCGATCAATGCGCAGCTCGCGACCCTGGGCCGCCTGCTCTTCTTCGACACCGCCGTCGGCCTGCGTGGCGACAACGCGTGCGCGGGTTGCCACGCGCCGGCCGCAGGAATGGGCGACACGCAATCGATCGCGATCGGCGTGCAGAACAACGGCGTCGTCGGTCCCGGGCGAAGCGGACCGCGCAATCAGCGTCGCACGCCGAGCGTGATCAACTCGGCGTTCTTGCCCAAGCTGATGTGGAACGGGCGTTTTGCGGCGCCCTCCGGCGATCCGTTCGACAACTCGCAGGGCTTTGCCTTTCCCGCACCCGAGGGCATCACCGCTTTCGGTGCGAACGACCCCACGGTTCGCCACCTGCTCATCGCGCAGGCGCATATTCCGCCGACTGAGCTGAACGAAGCGGCGGGCTTTCGCGGCACGAAGGGCAGCATCGACCCCCGATTCGATCAGTTTGACGACGGCATCGGTGATGTCCTGCCCGTACCCGACGCGGCGTCGGGTTCGCGCAATGCGCCGATCCGCCAGGCCCTGGTGGAGCGCCTGAACCGCACGCCGGGCTACGTGGCGCGCTTTGGCGGCGTCTTTCCGAGTGTGAGCAACGGGGCGCGAATCGACTACCTGATGTTCGCCCAAGCGATTGCCGAATTCGAATTCACGCTGGTGCGCGCGAATGCGCCGATCGACCGCTTCGCGCGCGGCGATCAAGACGCCATGACGGCGGCGCAAAAACGCGGCGCATTGCTCTTTTTCGGCAAGGCGAATTGTGTCGCGTGCCACACGGTGGCCGGAGCATCGAACCAGATGTTCAGCGACTTCACCAATCGCAACATCGGGGTTCCGCAAGTCGCGCCCGTGTTCGGCGTGGGCAGCGGGAATACGATCTTCGACGGACCGGGCGAGAACGAAGACTTCGGTGCCGAGCAGGTGAGCGGCAACGGCGCCGATCGCTACAAGTTCCGCACCTCGCCGCTGCGCAATGTGGCGCTGCAGCCGGCGTTCTTCCACAACGGAGCGTTCACGCGCCTGCCCGATGCGATCCGGCACCACCTCGACGTTCGAGTCTCGGCGCGCGACTACGTTGCCGCACGCGCTGGGGTGGCCGCCGACCTGCGCGGTGCAACCGGCCCGATCGCGCCGCTGCTGGACACCCTGGATCCGCTCGTCGATTCACCGACGCTTCTGAACGACGCCGAGTTTCGCGACCTCGTCGACTTCGTCGGCGAAGGCCTGCTCGATCCGCAAGCGAAGCCGCAAGCGCTGTGCCGACTCGTCCCGCGCACCTTGCCGAGCGGGAATCGCCCCATGCTGTTCGAGGGCTGCGCCCGGTCGGGGAAGCGCGGCGCCGGTTCGCGTTAGCTGGGGTCAGCTCGCGCGCGCCAGGTGTTCGCGTATCGCTTCGATTCGCGCCCGGTTCACGCCGAGGTCCTTGCGCCCCAGGCGCGACGCCGAGCGCACCTGGATCACGCCTGCCGTGGGGTCGGACCAGAACTCGGCGTCGTCGACGAAACCCATCAGGCGTGTCCTGAACTGCACGTACAGGTAGTCGGGTTCGCTTTTCACGAGCGTCGCCCCCGGCATGGCTTGCACGATGCCTCGAAGTTTCGCCAGCGTGCCGTTGGCGTCGCCGCGCAGCGCCAGCGGAGCGATCTGGGCGTAATTGCGCATTGCATGCTCCGGGTAGAGCGCAGCTTGGCTGCTGACGCTGTTCTCGGTGCGTGAGGGCGGTTTGAGCTTGCCACCTTGAACGCCCAGGTTGCTCGGCGGCGTTCCGCTGAGCAAGCCGAGCTGGCCCGCAATCACGAGCAGCACCGCCAGCACGGCGAGTGCGGCCAAGCCCCAGATCAGACATTTCATCAGCATGATTGCGTAACCCAGTTCTCGCTGCTTCAACCGGTGCGCATTGTGCGCCCGTCGGCGGGGCCGGCGGGCTCGCTATATTCGGGCGTTCGGCTCAAGCCGTCCGGAGTGCATCGATGCAGCTTTCCTTGGGTTTTTCGGCACGCCGGGCGTGGCGCCGGGCCGGCTTGACGTGGCGCTGCGGCATCGCCTGCATCGCGCTCGTGGGCTGTTCGACGCCCTTGCCGCCGTATCCGCCGCTGGGCACAGCGCCGCCGGTTGCGTTGCCCGCCGAGCCCGTTGCCCCGGGTGCAGCGCAGTTGCCCGGCAGTGGCCCGACGTCCAGCGTAACCAGCCCGGCTGCGCCGCCCGCGCCCCCGGCACCTGCGTACGGCGACGCCGTGGCGGCGCGTTTCCCCGAGCCCGCGGTGCGCTACAGCACGCCGGCGTTTGAGGAAGGGCGCACGAGCTGGACGAGCAACGCCGAAGTCGCGTTGTGGCTGCGCGCCCTGGTGCGCGACGGGCGCTCCGCGCCGGGCAGCCCGACGGTGCGCCTGCTCACCGCGGGCAATTCGCAGAGCGGCGTTCCGATCGAGGCCCTGCTCTTCACCCGCTTGGCCGACGCCACGCCAGCGGCGCTGCTGCGCAGCGCGCGGCCGACGCTGCTGCTCGTCGCGCAACAGCATGGCGACGAGCCGGCCGGTGCCGAAGCGCTGCTCGCGATGGCGCAGGAACTCGCCCAGGGGCCCTTGACGCGCGTGCTGGAGCAGGTCAACGTCGTTCTCCTGCCGCGCGCCAACCCCGACGCTGCACAGACCGGGCAGCGCCTCACGCCGAGTGGCATCGACGCCGATCGCGACCACCTGCTGCTGCGCACCCCCGAAGCGCAGGCGATGGCGCAGCTGGCGCGCGACTACCGGCCGAGCGTCGTCGTCGACCTGCGTGAGTACGCCGTCGTCAAGCCTTACCTGGAGAAGTTCGGCATGCTGCAGCGCTACGACGCGCTCTTGCAGTACGCGACGGTGCCGAACCTGCCCGAGTTCATCACCAAGGCGGCCGAAGAGTGGTTTCGCCGCCCCGTGCTCGCGAGCCTGAGCGCGCAGGGCCTGAGCAGCGAGTGGCTGTATTCGGCATCGAGCGACAACAGCGAGAAGAAGATGTCGATGGGCAGCGTCGAGCCCGACACGCTGCGCAATACGAGCGGCTTGCGCAACGCGATCAGCTTTGGCATCGAAACACGCGGCGTGGGCCTGGCGCGAATGCACTTCGCGCGCCGCGTGCACACGCATGTGGTGGCGGTGAAGAGCGTTCTCGAGCGCGCCGCGCAGCGCGCGGGCGATCTGGCGCAGGTGCGCAAGTTCGTCGACGCCGAAGTTGTGGCGCTGGCGTGCCGCGGCCAGGCAGTGGTCGCAGGGGCTGCTTCGCCCAGCGAATACACCTTGACGATGCTCGACCCGGTGACCGGTGCCGACCGCCAGTTCAGCGTCGCCTGGGATTCGGCGCTCGAGATCGAGGTGCGCAAGGCGCGCGCCCGGCCCTGCGGCTACTGGCTCGGCGAAGCGCAGATCGACGCCGTGCTGCGCCTGCGCGCGCTCGGCGTCGTCGTGCAGCAGGTGCAGCAGAACGGCGTCGTGCGCGGCGAGGTCTACCAGGAAACGTCGCGCACCGCGCGTGCCGGCGCGGGCGAAACCACGCCTCGCGTCGAATTCGACACCGTGCCCTCGCTCATCGACGCTGCCGCCGGCAGCTACTACGTTCCCCTGGACCAGCCGCTGGCGCATCTCGCCCTGGCCGCTCTCGAACCGGATTCGGCGCACAGCTACGTCACGCACCGGGTCGTGAACGCGCTCGGCGGCGTGGCACGCGTGACGGCGCGGCCGGACTGGCGCATGACCGCGCTGCCGTAGCCGCGGCGGCGCTGCCGGCCGCGACAAAGTGCCTTTCCTTGTGCGGTTCGGCGCAGAACAATCGGGCACCCCGGCGCAGAGCGATCGAACCTCACAACCCATGCGACTCCTGATCGTTGAAGACGACGAGCTGTTCGGCTCGGCGATCCAGAAGAGCCTGGCGCGCAGCGGCTACGCTGCGGACTGGATTCGCCGCGGCGCCGAGCTCGCGCCGGCGATGCGCAGCCACCCGTACGAGTGCGTCTTGCTCGACCTGGGCCTGCCCGACACGTCCGGCGAGACCTTGCTGAAGGGAATCCGGGTGCGCGATCCGGGCGTGTCGGTGATCGTCATGACGGCACGCGGCGGCGTTCAGGATCGGGTGGCGCTGCTCGACATCGGTGCCGACGATTACATGGTCAAGCCGGTCGATCTGGATGAGCTCACAGCGCGCTTGCGCGCCGTGCAGCGGCGGCGCCAGAACTCGAACGACGGTGGCGGCGAACTCGAACACGGCGCATTGAAGCTGTTCCCGTCGCGCCGCGTCGCCACCTGGCGCGGCGACTCCGTGGCGCTGACGAACAAGGAGTACTGGGTCCTCGAGACCTTTCTGCGTCGCAAGAGCCAGATCATCTCGCGCGCCCAGCTCGAAGAAGCGTTGTACGGCTGGGGCGAGGAGATCGGCAGCAACGCCGTCGAGGTCTACATCCACTACCTGCGCCGCAAATTGGGCGCGGGCGTGATCCAGACCGTGCGTGGCGTGGGCTATCAGCTCGGGCCCGCCGAGGCAGTGTCGGTCGCCCTGACTCCAGAAGCAGGCGGGGCGCAGGGCTCGACGAATCCCTAGAACTTCTCCAGCGCCGCCATTCCCGGCGCGCTGCCCTTGATGTAGCCCACCGCGCCGGGTGTCGCGCGAACGAAGGCGATCACCTCGGCGTCGCTGTTCTTCACGGGAGGCGCGGCAAGGCCCTCGCGGAACGTCTTGCGCGTCCAGCGTGCGGCGTACTTGCGCTCGTCGGACTGCAGTACCTTGGACAGAAACTCCGCCTGCACGCTGCGGTTGTCCACCGGAACGAGCTTGACGCGGCCCGAGAACTGAATTTCGCCGAGGTACACGTCGCGAATTTCGTTGCCACTCAGGGTCACCGAAGGATGGGCGATCACTTCGCCGGCGCAGGCGGCTTGTGCCATCAGGCCAGTCAGCAACAGCGCGCTGCAGAAACGGTTCCGGATCGTCGACCAGGCAGCGCTCGTCGCAGATGAGTCTCGGGTGGTCGGTCGACGTCTGGGCATGCGCAGCGGCGATCGTACGCCGGACGCGATCGGCGTGAAATTGCCGCATCTGCCAACTTGTGCGTGGCGCGGCGCGCCGCACCGCCGCTTCGCAAGGCAGCGCGGCGCGTGCCAGCGAGTAGGCTTCGCCATCGGCGCGTCCGCGCCACCGCCCCCGCTGCCCGTGCCCTGGCCCCTGCGCGCCCCTCGTCTGCCCCACGCCTTCGCCCAGACTGACCCGACCCGATCCTTGGCCATGCGCGAACGCATCTCGACCTGGTCGCTGCGGGCCCGGCTGTCGCTGATCGCGGCGCTCGCGCTCGCCGCGTCGCTCGTGTTCGGGGGTCTGGCGATGTACTGGGCTGCGAGCATCGAAGAAGACCAGATCCACGACGCGCGCCTGGAACACCTCGGCGCGACGGTGCTCGCCTTCATCGAAGAAGAACTCGAGGGTCTCGACTCCCCGCACGCCGCTTCGCACCCGGCGCTGAAAACGCGCCCGAGCGCGGCGCTGCTCTACCGTTACCAGGTCTGGTCGCGCTCCGGCGCACTGCTGTTGCGCAGCCACGAAGCGCCGCCGGACCGGCCTTTGATGGACCTGGAGCTGCGCGGCTTTCACACCTCGCACATCGACGGCGAGGAGTACCGCACCTTCGCCGTGCCGACGCGCAACAAGGAATACATCGTCCAGGTCGCGGAGAACATCAGCGAGCGCTGGGCGCAAACCGCGCTGATCACGTTCTACTACGTCGGCTTCCTGCTCGTGCCGTTCGGTCTGGTGTCGATCGCGACCTGGCTCATGCTGCGCCGCTCGCTGCATTCGATCGACACCATGGCCGACCAGCTGCGGCACCGCAACCCGCTCGATCTGACACCGGTCCAGGTGGACAGCCCGCCGCGCGAGCTGCTGCCGATTCTGCGCGCCGTCGACACGCTGTTCGCACGCGTCGGGCAGGCGCTGTCGGTGGAGCGCCGCTTCACGGCGGTCGCTGCGCACGAAATGCGCACCCCGTTGAGCGGCCTGCGCGCGCACGCGCAGCTCGCGACAATGGCCGAGTCGCCGCAGGAGCTGAACGACGCGCTGGGGTCGGTGATCGTCGGCGCGGACCGTGCCGCCTACCTGATCGACCAGCTGCTCGATCTGGCGCGGATCGAGAGCCTGGGCGGCGACTCCGACGTGCCGCGCCAGGCGATTCGACTCGAAGATCTGTGGCACGACTTGGCGCATGAACTCGCGCCGCGTGCGGCGAAGAAGAGAATCTCGCTCGTCGCGGATTTCTCGGCGCCGAGCGTCGCCGGCCACGGATTTGCGCTGTCGCTGTTGCTGCGCAATCTGGTCGCGAACGCGATCAACTACACGCCTGCGGGCGGCAGCGTTCGCCTGAGCTCGGAGCTGCGCGGCCGGGAGGTGTGCGTCTGCGTCGACGACTCGGGCCCCGGCATCGCCGAGGTCGAGCGCGAACGCGCCTTCGAGCGCTTCAATCGCCTCGGCCAGACGCAGATCGACGGTGTCGGGTTGGGCCTGTCGATCGTGCTCTCGGTGGTCGAGCTGCACCGCGCCAAGATCCAGTTGCTCGCATCGCCGCTCGGCGGGCTGCGCGCCCAGGTTCAGTTCGCCGGCGCCCTGGATGCGCCGACAGCGGTGCGAAACGAGAGCGCGCACGCGCCCGGACTGAATGGCACGCGCGGTTGAAGGCCGAACCCCCGCGTCCCGGGTGGCTCGACGCGCACCGCAGCCGCGCTTTCTAAGCGGCATTTAAGAAGGTCGGGGGGCCCCGACCCTTTGGCGCTGCCGAAATAGAGCGGGCCCACCCACAAACATCGGGCGGCGCCATAGCGACGCCGGTGCGCACCATCGGTATCTTCTGCGCATACCAACCCGCTCAGGAGAGATCGTCATGTTCACGCGTCGAAAGTTCATCGGCACCGCGCCCGCGATGGGCGCTACGCTGGCCGCACCTTTCGTGACCAGCGCCGCACAGGCGCAAGGCAGCCCGGCGTTGCTCGACCCGCTGTCGCAGACCAAGTTCGTGAATCCCCTGCCGAACCCGCTCGCGCCGAACTACGTCTATCGGCCCAGTGGAGTGGACGCAGAGAGTGGCCTGCCGCTGTTCGAAGTGCACGCCAAGAGAATCGTGCACGACGTCGGTCTGTGCGACGCGCGCGGCCGATCCCTGTCCACCCAAGTGTGGGCCTACGGCACGGCGACGCAGCCGGCGCTGTTCCCGGGCTACAGCTTCGTCGTGCGCCAGGGCCAGGCGATCAAGGTGCGCTATGTGAATGGCCTGGACGGCGAGAACTACCCGAAAGACGTTCCCGTCGACCAGACGATGCACTGGGCCGATCCGCTGAACCAGGGCAATCCGCCGAACAAGGCTTACACCGGACCGGTGCCGCTCGTCGCGCACCAGCACGGCGGCGACACCGCCGCGGGAAGCGACGGCGTTCCCGACGCCTGGGCAACGCCGGGCGACGCGATCAGCGGCAGGTTGTTCAACCCGCTCTACTCGTACGACAACAGCCAGGAGGCGACCCAGCTCTGGTACCACGACCACACCGTGGGTGTGACGCGCCTGAACGTCTACATGGGGCTGGCCGGCAACTACTTCGTTCGGGATGCGAACGAAGATTCGCTGCGCCTGCCGAAGTACCCGTACGAAGTGCCGCTGATGATCCAGGACCGCACCTTCCTCGACAACGGCGAACTCTTCTACGCATCGAACGACCCCGAGAACCCGGCGGCGCCGAGCATCACGCACCTGCCGGAGAACTTCGGCGACGTCGTGCTCGTGAACGGCAAGGCGTGGCCGGTGCTGGACGTCGAGCCGCGCAAGTACCGGTTTCGCATCGTCAACGGTTCCGACTCGCGCGTCTACGACATGCGCCTGTCGAACGGCGCGCCCTTCATCCAGATCGGCTCCGACCTGGGTCTGCTGAACCACCCGGTGCCGGTCACGCTGCTCAGCATCGCGCCGGGCGAGCGCGCCGACGTGATCGTCGACTTCGCGCGCATGTTCGGCCGGACGATCATCGTCGGCAACAGCGCGAACGCGCCGTATCCTGGTGGGGATCCGGTCGATCCGGCCACCGCCGGGCAGGTGATGGCGTTTCGTGTCGTCGCGGCCGCTGTCGCGGATCGCCGACCGGCCGATCCCGAGTCACCTGCGCCCGCTGCTCGGCGACGTGCCGATGCCCTTCCACGTCGACCGAACGCGCAAGATCCTGCTCTTCGAGGGCACCGACAAACTGGGACGTCTGCAAACCATGGCGGGCATCGTCGACCCGTCGCGGCCGCTGCTCGACGGCACCCTCGTCTTCGACGACCCGATCACGGAGAACCCGCGCCTCGGCGACACCGAGGTCTGGGAGTTCTACAACACGACGGCGGACGCGCACCCGATCCACATGCACCTGGTCGACTTCCGCGTCCTGAACCGCCAGCCGTTCAGCGGCGAAGTTCTGCAGAAGACGAACAGCGACGGCTCGGAAGGCGGCAGGCTCGACGCGCGCAGCATCGCTTTCACCGGCAGGCCACGCCGCCCGATGCTCGAGGAGCAGGGACTGAAAGACACGGCGAAGATGTTCCCCGGCGAAGTGACGCGCGTCGATCGCCACGTTCAAGCGCCCGGGCGAGTACGTCTACCACTGCCACATCCTGTCGCACGAAGACCATGAAATGATGCGGCCGTTCTACGTCGGACGGATTCCCGCAGGGCGCTGAGATTCGAAGGTCGGGAGCTCACGACGGCGCGGGGTTCCCGCGCCGTCTTTGTTTCGGGCGATGGCGCCGCATTGCGGTCGACGGCGGGTGGCGCGGCCTACGCCGTGGCGGCGCGTTACGGCGCTTTCGCGTCTCCCAGGGGTTCGACGCGGGTGAGATCAGCGTCCGGAAATCGAACCAGGTAACCGGTCTTGGACGCGACGCGCTGCCCCGTTCCCAGGCTGAGGCGCGGGTAGAGACCGGCAAAGCCGCGCCGTTCCGTGATCACCTCGAGGCGCTCGATCAGGAACTCGGCGCCCGGCCGTTGCACGACTTCGTCCATTGCGTGCTGGAGTGCGCTGCACGCCATGTAGGCGTCGGCTTGCAGCGATTCGTCTTCGAGGGGCAGGCCTTGTTTGGCGAGCCATGCGCCCAGGACGCGCAGGCGCGTGGCGCGCTCCTCGGGCAGGGCGTGTGGATGGGCAATGACCGCGGCGCTCCGCAGCGAAGCCGGAACCGCGTCGAAGTCATGACCGAGCAGCGTCGCCGAAAGGTACAGCTCAGTCGAAGCGCTGGGCGGCGCCACGCGCGTCAGGTCTGCGCCGCGCAGCCACAGCACCTGGGCGACACTCGTCACGGGGCTGTCGCGCTCGATCTGGCGTTGCACCACTTCGATGTCGCTGCCGGCGAGCGACTCGTGCAGCGCGTCTGCGCCCGCCTGCGCGGCGAAGTCGCCGAAGCGAAGCCACTGCACGACACGACGCGGCGCAGTTTCGCGCAGCCGCGCTGCCATCAGCGCCGCTTCCAGGTGCACGCCGGCGCCGGCGTAGATCGAGTGGTGGTTGGCGGCGGCGACCGGCGGCGCCTCGAGGTGCGGATAAATGCAAGGCAGCGCCTCGCGTTCGCAGAACTGCTGCACGGGCATCCAGTCACCGCCGTGCGCCGCGTCGACGAGACCGCCGAGCATCGCGAACACCGGCTGGCGCTTCGCGTGATCGCGCAGCTGCGCGTCCCAGCCCGAAGCAGGCCCGCTCAGTTCCCAGACGTGCAGCGCCCAGCGCTGCGGCTCGGCGCGCTGCATCTGCGCGCTGAGCAGTTTGCGGCGCCGCTCATGGCCCGGCCCTGCATTGTGTTCGGCGACACACGCCTGCAGCGCGGTTTTCATGATGCGGCGCTGGCGCGCATCGACGCCGCCGGCGATCACGCTGGCCAGGTGCACGACGCCGTTGCTGATCCCTGCCGGCGGGGCGGCGGAGAGCGTGCGCAGATAAGCGGCGAGCGCGTCGAGCTGAGGCGCGGCGAGCCGGTAGCGCGGCATCAGGTAGTTCAGGGCGCGACCGTCTTGCGCCACGCCGTCGTTCAGGGCACGCGCGAGTGCGGCCTGCGCCGGATCAACGCCCTGACGCGGCATCGCGCCGGGTGACGCGAGCACGCGCAGTGCCGACGCGTCGATCGGCGGGACATGGGTTCGCCCCTCCGAGCCACCCATGCCGCTGCGGCGGTGGCAGTTCACGCACGCGGCGCCGGCGCCGCTCGTTGCCACGCCGGCGGCGCGCGTCGCGACGATCGGTACGCTGCCGGCGCGGCCCTCGAGATAGATTTGCCGCCCGAGTTCGACGTCTGCCGAAGTCGCGAACGCGCCGCTGGCGAAGGCGCTGAGCAAAACGCCAGCGAGTGCGCTGTGCCACGCGGCGCGGACAGGGTTCGTCAGTCGTGCCTTGCGTTTTCTGCGCGCGCTGCGCGTCATGGCGCGGTCGGCATGCGGCGGAACTCGCCGAGCAGATCGGCCGGTGTCGCGAATCCTTCCAGCCTGACCCACGGCGCGCCGGGCCCGGAGCGCAGGAAGGTGATCGGTCGGTGGTGCATCTTGTCGCCGAAGTACGCCTGGAAGGCCTTCTGCAGCTTGACGCTGCTCGCCATGTCGCCGGTGTAGTAGGACCAACCCTTGTCGGCGCCGAACTGCGCCGCGTAGCTCGTCAGGCGCGCCGGTGTGTCCTGCTCGGGGTCGATCGAGACGGAGACGAAGTTCACGGCGTCGGCCTGCGGCCCCAATTGGCGCCGGAACTCGGCGGTCGTCTGGGTCAGCAACGGGCACACCGCCGTGCAGGTCGTGAAGATGAACGTCAGCACGACCAGGCGGCCGTCGTCCAGGTCGCGGTCGACGCGTGCGCGGCTGCCGTCGGCGCGCAGCATGTTCAGTTCCGGAATCCGGTAGGTCGCGAGCTGGCGCTTGTAGCCAGGAGACGCGTCGGCATGGTGCTTGTGGTGAGCGTGCGGGTCGTCGGCGGCACGCGCCGTTGTCGCCCCTGCGAGGGCGAGGGCGAACGCTCCGAACAGGGCGAATCGAGCCGATCCGGCAACGGGACGTGTCATGCGTTTCTCCAAGGGTGGACGTTCGAGGCGGGCTCGGGCCGGGGCGCTGGCGCCGGCCGATTCAAAACATGCTGGCGAGCGATTCGAGGTGCGGCGCGCCGCGGCGCCTGCTGAACACGGGCCGATCGACGATGCCGAGGTCGATCGCGGCGATCATCAGCTCGGTCGCGTTGTGCACGCCGATCTTGCGCATCAGGTTCGCGCGGTGCTTCTCGACCGTCTTCTGACTCACGCTCAGGTACTCTGCCGTGGCGCGGTTCGTGCGGCCCTCGGCGATCAATTGCAGGATGCTGCGCTCGCGCGCTGTCAGTTTCGCGACGCGGCCGAGCTCGTTGGCGTCGGCCGACTCGGGATTCAGGTAGCCCTCGACGAGCAACGACGAGATCGCCGGGCTCAAATACCTCTTGCCCGAAGCGACGCAACGCAACGCGCCGAGCAGCTCTTCGAAGCTCACGCTCTTCAGCACGTAGCCGTCGGCGCCGGCGCTCAGCGACTCGCGCACGCAATCGTCGGTGATCGCGTCGCTGAGCATGACGATGCGGATCTGCGGCGCACGGCGCTTGACCTGTGCCACCGTCTCGATGCCGCACATGCCGGGCAAGTGCGAGTCGATCAACATCAGCTCTGGGGCATGCGCCAGCGCGCCCTGCAGGGCCTCGATGCCGTCACGCGCCTCGCCGACGACGTTGAACTCGCCGCTCGAATCGAGCAGCGATCGCAGACCCTGGCGCAGCAAGCCGTTGGAGTCGACGAGGAGGATCGAAGGTCGAGATGTGCGCATGGGCTGGCCTCGGTGGGTCGGGATCGGGCCAGGACATCGCAAATTCGCACGCCTGCCTGACCACAGAGGCGAGTCTCTGCAGTGGCCTTAAACGCGACTTAAAGCGGGCGCCCATCCCCCGGGATGAGGGGGCACAACCGCGCGAGAAACGCTTCGAAGGAACGTTTGTGTCGGGCTCGCCTGGTTCAGGTCGCCTCTTCAGCGGCGTCGGCCACCGCCACCCAGGATGCTGCCGAGTACGCCCCGAATGATTTCGCGGCCCACCGTCGAGCCGATGCTGCGCACCGCAGAGCGCGCCGCCGCTTCGGCCAGGCCTTCATGCCGGCCGCCGCGCGGGCCGGTGGTGCCGAACAACACGTCTTTCATTCCACCGAGCATGCCGCCGCCGCTGGCGGCTTCGGGCGCCTGGCGCGAGGCCGTGCCGCCAGGGTTCGCCGTGCCGGCGCCTGCACCGCGACCCGCGCCCGGCGCTGCGTCAGCGCCTGGCGCCGGCGCGCCCGCGACCCGGCCTTTGAGTTTTTCGTACGCCGATTCGCGGTCGACGACTTTTTCATAGACCCCGGCAACGAGCGAACCTGCCACCAGCGCCTTGCGCTGCTCCGGCGAAATCGGCCCGATCTGGCTCCCCGGCGGCAACACGAAAACGCGCTCGGTGACGCTCGGCCGGCCCTTCGCATCGAGAAAACTCACCAGCGCTTCGCCGACCGCGAGTTCCGTGATCGCGGTTTCCACGTCGAGCTTGGGATTGGCGCGCATCGTGCTCGCCGCGGCTTTCACCGCCTTCTGGTCGCGTGGCGTGAAGGCGCGCAGCGCGTGCTGGACCCGGTTCCCCAATTGCGCGAGCACCGTGTCCGGAATGTCGAGCGGGTTCTGCGTCACGAAGTACACGCCCACCCCCTTGCTGCGCACAAGGCGCACGACGAGTTCGATGCGCTCGGTGAGCGCCGCCGGGGCGTCCTTGAAGAGCAGGTGCGCTTCGTCGAAGAAGAACACGAGCTTGGGTTTTTCCAGGTCGCCGACTTCGGGCAACTGCTCGAACAGTTCCGACAGCATCCAGAGCAGGAAGGTCGCGTAAAGCCGCGGGTTGTTCATCAGCTTGTCGGCCGACAACACGTTGACGATTCCCTTGCCCTGGTCGGTCTGCATGAAGTCGGCGATGTTGAGCATCGGCTCGCCAAAAAAGGTGTCACCACCCTGTTCGCCGATCTGCAACAGCCCGCGCTGGATCGCGCCGACGCTCGCCGCGCTGACGTTGCCGTACTCGGTCGTGAACTGCGCGGCGTTGTCGCCCACGTGCTGGAGCATCGCGCGCAGGTCTTTCAGATCCAGCAGCAGCAGACCGTTGTCATCGGCGATCTTGAACACGAGTTGCAGCACGCCTTGCTGGGTTTCGTTCAGCGCGAGCATGCGCGACAGCAACAGCGGCCCCATGTCGCTCACCGTCGCGCGCACCGGATGGCCTTGGGTGCCGAACACGTCCCAGAGCGTGGCAGGGCAGGCCACGGCCTCGGGCGCGTCCAGGCCGCGTTCCTTGAGCACCGCGGCGAGCTTGTCGCTCAGGCGGCCGGCCTGGGTGATCCCGGTCAGGTCGCCCTTCACGTCGGCCATGAAGACGGGAACGCCGATGCGGCTGAAATTCTCCGCCAGGGTCTGCAGCGTGATCGTCTTGCCGGTGCCCGTGGCGCCGGTGATCAGGCCGTGTCGATTCGCGAGTGCCGGGAGCATGAAGCACTCGGCGGCGGCGGACTTTGCGATGAGAAACGGCTCGGCCATCGTTGGGCTCCTGGGGTGGCACGTAAAATCGCAGTCTATCCAACAAACAGGGCCGGCCGGCCGCCAGCGTGTGACGCCGGCGTTGCCGCGCCGCGGGGGAATCGATGGCCGGGCATTCCAAGTGGGCGAACATCCAGCACCGCAAAGGGCGCCAGGACGAAAAGCGCGGCAAGGTCTGGACGCGCGTGATCCGTGAAATCACCGTCGCCGCGCGCCAGGGCGGCGGCGACCCGGCGATGAATCCGCGCCTGCGCCTGGCGATCGACAAGGCGAAGGCCGCGAACATGCCGGCGGACCGCGTCAAGTACAACATCGACAAGGCGTCGGGAACTCTCGAGGGCCTGAACTACGAGGAAATCCGCTACGAGGGCTACGGCATCGGCGGCGCAGCGGTGATCGTCGACTGCATGACCGACAACCGGGTACGCACCGTCGCCGAAGTGCGCCATGCGTTCAGCAAGTACGGCGGGAATCTCGGCACCGAGGGGTCGGTGGCGTTCCAGTTCAAGCACTGCGGGCAGTTCATCTTCGCTCCCGGGACGAGCGAAGACAAAGTGATGGAGGTCGGATTGGAGGCCGGCGCCGAAGACGTGGTGACGGGCGACGACGGCGCGGTCGAAGTGCTGTGCGCGCCGCTCGACTTCGAGGCCGTCAGGGCGGCGCTGGAGCGCGCCGGGCTCAAACCCGAGCTCGCCGAAGTCACGATGCGTGCCGAGGCGAACGTCGATTTGTCGGGCGAAGACTCGATGCGCATGCAAAAGCTGCTCGACGTCATCGAAGACCTCGACGACACGCAGAGCGTCTATCACAACGCGGTGCTGGAGTGATGGACAGCTTCCAGGACAGCCTGCGTGCGCAGCCTCGCATTTCGTCGTCATCCCGGCGAACGCCGGGATCCACCGTTCGGGCGCAGAGATGAAAGTCCTCGTCATCGGCAATGGCGGGCGCGAGCACGCGCTGGCGTGGAAGCTCGCGCAGTCGCCGCGCGTGCAGATGATTTACGTCGCGCCGGGCAACGGCGGAACGGCAAGCGACATTCGCTTGCGCAATGTGCCGATCACCGATTTGTACGAACTTGCCGAGTTTGCGCAGCGCGAAAAAATCGCCCTCACCGTCGTCGGCCCGGAGGCGCCTCTCGCCGCCGGCGCGGTCGACCTGTTTCGCGAGCGTGGCCTGCGCATCTTCGGCCCGACGCGCGCCGCGGCGCAGCTGGAGAGTTCGAAGGACTACGCCAAGGCGTTCATGCAGCGCCACAGGATTCCGACCGCGGCGTTCGAGACCTTCACCGATGCGGCGCTGGCGCACGCGCATGTCGACGCCGAGCATCGCAAGAGCGGTGCGCCGGTCGTCATCAAGGCCGACGGGTTGGCAGCGGGCAAGGGCGTCGTCGTCGCGACCACGCCGGCGCAGGCGCACCAGGCGATCGACTGGATGCTCGCCGCCGAGCCCGCGGGCAACAAGCTCGGCGTGCAGCACAACGCCGGCGCCGACGGGCAAAGCGTGCCGCGCATCGTGATCGAAGAATTCCTCAGCGGCGAAGAAGCGAGTTTCATCGTCATGTGCGACGGCAAGAACATCGCCGCGCTCGCGACGAGCCAGGACCACAAGCGCCTGCTCGATGGCGATGCCGGGCCGAACACCGGCGGCATGGGCGCGTACTCGCCGGCGCCGATCGTCACGCCCAACGTGCACGCGCGCGCGATGCACGAGATCATCCTGCCGACGATCGCCGGCCTCGCCGCCGAAGGCATCGTCTACACCGGGTTTCTCTACGCCGGATTGATGATCGATGCGAACGGCCAGCCGCGCACGGTCGAGTTCAACTGCCGACTCGGCGACCCGGAAGCGCAAGTGATCCTGATGCGCCTCAAGTCGGACCTGTTCGACGTGCTGATGCACGCGACCGACGGCACGCTGAACCGCATCGAAATGCAGTGGGACCGGCGCAACGCGCTCGGCGTCGTTCTCGCCGCCGCCGGCTACCCCGACGCGCCACGCCGCGGCGACACGATCACCGGTGTGCCGCGCGAAACGCCCGAGGCGATGGTGTTCCACAGCGGGACCACGCTGCAAGACAAGACCCTGCGCACCTCGGGCGGCCGCCTGCTCTGCGTCACCGCGCTCGGCGAGCCACTGAAAACGGCGCAGGCGCACGCCTATCAGGTCGTGCAGGGCATCTCGATTGCCGGCGCGCAGTTCCGCCGCGACATCGGCCACCGCGCCATCAAGCAACGATGATTCGCCCCGCCCATGGCTGATGTGATCTTGCCGGTGCAATTGCGCGGCAGCCGGGTCGCGCGCGCTGCTCTGCGCCTGGCGGGCTGGCGCGTCGGATTCGACGGATTGCCGGCGCGCCAGGGCGTTCTCATCGTCTATCCGCACACGTCGAACTGGGATTTCGTCGTCGGCATCTTCGCCAAATGGACGATCGGCATCCCGGTCACGTTCTGGGGCAAGGACACGCTGTTTCGGATTCCCCTGTTCGGCGCCTGGCTGCGCTGGCTCGGCGGTGTGCCGGTGGACCGCAGCGCGCCGCACGGCATCGTCGACCAGATGGCGCAGGCGCTGCGGGAGGCGCGCGAATCGAATCAATTCCTCTGGCTCGCGCTGGCGCCGGAAGGCACGCGCCATCCTGGCCACGCCTGGCGCTCGGGTTTTTATCATGTGGCGCTGCGCGCCGGCGTGCACCTGGGTCTGGTGGGGTTCGACTTCCAGCAACGTCAGGTGAGCGTGCGCAGCTTTTTCAAGCCGAGTGGCGACGTCGCGCGCGACATGGCGCGAATCGAGGCCGTTCTCGGCTCGTGCATCGGCCGCCATCCTTCGCACGCGGCACCGATACGCCTGCGCGAATGAACACCGAAAGCGTCAGGCTCTACTTGCTCGGCTTGCAGGACCGAATCGTCGACGCCTTGCAGCTCGAAGGCGGCGAGCCGTTTCGCAGCGACGCCTGGACGCGTGAGCCGGGCGGCAAACTCGAAGGCGACGGCCGCTCGCGGCTCATCGAAGACGCGGCCCTGCTCGAGCGCGGCGGCTGCAATTTCTCGCATGTGAAGGGCAAGACGCTGCCGGCGTCGGCGACGCAGCACCGCCCCGAACTCGCCGGCGCCCCGTTCGAGGCGCTCGGCGTCTCGCTCGTGCTGCACCCGCGCAGTCCGTTTGTGCCGACCGTGCACATGAACGTTCGTTTGTTCGCTGCGCTGCCCGCGGCCGCCGCGCCGGTCGTATGGTTTGGCGGTGGCATGGACCTCACGCCGTATTACGGTTTCGAAGACGACGCGCGCCACTTTCACCGCGTCAATCGCGACGCGCTGCTGCCCTACGGCGCCGACAAGTACCCGCGCTTCAAGAAATGGTGCGACGAGTACTTCTTCCTCAAGCACCGCAACGAGCCGCGCGGCATCGGCGGCGTGTTCTTCGACGACCTCGCCGAACTTGGATTCGACACCGGCTTTGCGTTGACGCGTGCCGTGGGCGACGCGTTTCTCGGCGCCTACCTGCCGATCCTGCAGCGCCGCCGCGACCTGCCTTACGGCGAGCGCGAGCGCGACTTCCAGGCCTACCGGCGCGGCCGCTACGTCGAGTTCAACCTTGTGTTCGACCGCGGCACGTTGTTCGGGCTGCAGTCGGGCGGGCGCACCGAGAGCATCCTGATGTCGATGCCGCCGGTCGTGAAATGGCGCTACGACTGGGCGCCGCAGGCCGGCACGCCCGAAGCGCGCCTTTATACCGACTTTCTCCGGCCGCGCGACTGGCTCGGCGAAGAAGAAGAGTCAGCGCGCGGCGCGAACGAGAGCAGCGATTGAGCCGCATCGGAATCTTCGGCGGCAGTTTCGACCCGGTGCACAACACGCACCTGGCCCTGGCCGACCTGGCGCTGCAGCACCTGAAGCTCGATCGGTTGTTGTGGGTGCCGGTCGGTCAGCCGTGGCAGAAGGCGCGCCAGCTGGTGCGCGCGGCAGACCGCGCGGCGATGGTGCAGCTCGCGATCGAACATGAGCCGCGCTTCAAGCTCGAAAGCTGCGAGCTGCTTCGCAGCGGGCCGAGTTACACCGTCGACACGGTGCGCGAACTGCGCGCGCGCGCCGGCGCGGCGAGCGATGACCAGTGGTTTCTGATCATCGGGCAGGACCAGTTCGCGCAGTTCCACACCTGGCACGGCTGGGAAGAACTGGTGCGGCTCGTGAGCCTCGCGGTCGCGAACCGCGCCGGCGACGCACCGCACTCGAACCCCGAAGTCGCTGCGGCGAGCGGCAACGTGATCGTGCTGCCGCTGCCGCCGAGCAACGTGTCGGCGACCGGGGTGCGGCTGCGCGTCACGTTGGGCCAGGACATCACCGCGATGGTGCCCGCGGCCGTGGCACGTTATATTGAGCACCATGGCCTCTACCGAGGCCCGCCCAGGAGTTGAATGGACATCCGCAAACTGCAACGCGCCATCGTCGATGGTCTGGAAGACGTGAAAGCCCAGAACGTCGTCGTGTTCAACACTGAACACCTCACCCCCCTGTTCGAGCGCGTCATCGTCGCTTCGGGCGCGAGCAACCGGCAGACCAAGGCACTCGCGAACAGCGTGCGCGAAACCGTCAAGGGCCGCGGCATGGACGTGCTGCGCACCGAGGGCGAAGAAAATGGCGAGTGGATCATCGTCGATTGCGGCGCCGCCGTCGTGCATGTGATGCAACCCGCGATCCGCGATTACTACCACCTCGAAGAGCTGTGGGGCGACAAGCCGGTGCGGATGAAAATCGACACCGCGCCGGTCAAGCTCGTGAAGGCAGAGCCGCCGCAGACGGAAGCTCAATCGCGTGCCGCATCGCCGCGTGCGGGATCGCGCGCCGCGCCGGCCAAGACGCCGTCGCGCAGGCCCGCCGCCGGCCAGGCTACTGCCAAGGCTTCGGGTGCGCGCCGCGCGCCGGCAAAGGCTGCGCCGCCCGCCAGGCGCGCGGCGCCAGTGGCGGCGAAAAGAGCGGCACCGAAGAAGACCGCGCCGCGACGCGCCACGACCGTGACGACAAAGACGACCGCGCGCGTCGCGGCTCCGGCAAAAAGCGCGGCCAAGAGCGCCGCCAAGCGCAGTGTGAAGAGCCCACGCTGAACTGCAGCGCGCGCTGCTTCAGATGAA
This sequence comes from uncultured beta proteobacterium, assembly GCA_963775015.1. Lineage (GTDB taxonomy): Bacteria > Pseudomonadota > Gammaproteobacteria > Burkholderiales > Burkholderiaceae_C > JAEMQF01. The sequence goes on from CAVZHI010000011.1 coordinate 208,839, forward strand.
GCTGTTGCTCATCGCCGTGGGCCAGCGCCCGCCCGCGTGGGCGCAGCAGGCTTACGAAGAGTTTGCGAAGCGCTTTCCACCGGAAATGCGCCTCGAACTCAAGACCGTGAAAACGCAGGCGCGCGGTACCGGCAGCGCGGCACAGATGATGGTGCAGGAAGCGGCACGCATCGAAGCGGCGTGCCCGAAGGGCGTGCGCCGCGTCATCCTCGACGAGCGTGGCGAGCGCCTGAGCACGGCGCAGCTCGCGAAGCGCCTGCAGGCCTGGGCGCACGACGCGCGCGACGTGGCTCTGCTCGTCGGCGGGCCCGACGGCTTGGCCCCAGCGCTCAAGGCCAGCGCCGACGAGAGCATTCGCCTGTCCGACTTGACCCTGCCGCACGCTCTGGTTCGGGTGCTGCTCGCCGAAGCGCTGTACCGCGCCTGGAGCGTGACCGTGAACCACCCCTACCACCGCGAGTAGACGCTCGGCCGCACCCGATGCCCGCGCCCGACTTCATCTACCTCGCGTCGGCGAGCCCACGCCGCAGCCAGTTGCTCGACCAACTCGGCGTACGCCACAAGCTGCTGATTGCAGACGCCGCCGAAGACGCCGAAGCGCTGGAAGCGACGCGGCGCGGCGAGTTGCCGGAGGCCTACGTGCGGCGCGTGACCCGCGCCAAGCTGCGCGCCGCGCGGCAGCGGCTCGAACGGCGCGGCTTGCGCGCCGCGCCGATCCTTTGTGCCGATACGACGGTCGCGCTCGGCGTGCGAATCCTGGGCAAACCCGCCGACGCAGCGGACGCGGTGCAGATGCTGAACAACCTTGCTGGGCGCACGCACCGCGTGATCAGCGGCGTCGCGCTGTTCGACGGCCGGCGCACGGCAGCGATCCTGAACATATCGCGGGTGCGCTTTGCGCCGATGTCGCGCGCCGAGATTCACGCCTATGTCGCCGGCGGAGAACCCTTCGGCAAGGCCGGCGCGTACGCGATCCAGAGCGACGCGGCGCGTTGGGTCGAGCGCATCGAAGGCAGCTACTCCGGAATCATGGGACTGCCGCTGTTCGAGACCGGATTGCTCCTGAAGCGCCTGGGTCTTTGATTCGCGAGCGGCGGCGCGGCATTGCGGCGCGCGAGCCGCGCATCACATCGCTCACAATGCCATGATGCAGGACATTCTCATCAACTGGGCGCCGCAGGAGACGCGCGTCGCGGTCGTCGAAAACGGCTCCGTGCAGGAGCTGCACGTCGAGCGCGCGCTCGAGCGCGGGCTGGTCGGCAACATCTACGCCGGCCGCGTCGCGCGGGTTTTGCCCGGGATGCAATCGGCGTTCATCGACATCGGCCTGGACCGCGCCGCGTTCCTGCACGTCGCCGACGTTTACGTGAGCGGCGCCGGTTCCACTGCCGCGGCGAACGGCGGCGGAAACGGCGCGAACGGCGGCGCAAGCCATCGCGCTGAGGCGACGAGCAGCACGGCGGTGACGCCGATCGAACGCCTCATCTTCGAGGGCCAGACCCTCACGGTGCAAGTCATCAAGGACCCGATCGGCAGCAAGGGCGCGCGCCTGTCGACGCAAGTCTCGATTGCCGGGCGCCTGCTCGTGTTCCTGCCGCAGGATGACCGCATCGGCATCTCGCAAAAAATCGGCTCGCCCGAACTGCGCGAGCAATTGCGCGCTCGCATGGGGTTGCTCGCGATGCGGCCGGACGCGAGCGGCGTCACGGGAGGCTTCATCCTGCGCACCAACGCCGAAGAGGCGAGCGACGCCGAGCTCGCCGACGACATCGCCTACCTGCGCAAGACCTGGGCTGCGGTGCGCGAACGCGCGCTGCGCTCGCCCTCGGGAACGCTGCTGCACCAGGACCTGAACCTGGTGCAGCGCGTACTGCGCGACCTCGCGCACGACCAGACGCAGGCGATCCGCATCGATTCGCTGCTGCAGTACGAACAGCTGAGGGCCTTCGGCGAGGAGTTCACGCCGACCTCGGTCGCCAAGCTCGAACACTACAAGGGCGAACGGCCGATTTTCGACTTGTTCAACATCGACGAGGAAATCGCGCGCGCGCTGGCGCGGCGTGTCGACCTCAAGTCGGGCGGCTATCTCATCATCGACCAGACCGAGGCGCTGACGACGGTTGACGTGAACACCGGCGGTTTTGTCGGCGCGCGCAATTTCGACGACACGATCTTCAAGACGAATCTCGAGGCCGCACAAGCGATCGCGCGCCAGTTGCGACTGCGCAACCTGGGCGGCATCATCATCATCGACTTCATCGACATGACGCGCGACGAGCACCAGGCGGCGGTGCTCGCCGAACTGCGCAAACAATTGAGCAAGGACCGCACCAAGATCACGGTGAGCGGGTTCACGGGCCTCGGGCTGGTGGAGATGACGCGCAAGCGCACGCGCGAATCGCTTGCGCACATCCTGTGCGAACCGTGCCAGACCTGCCAGGGCAAAGGCGAAGTGAAAACCGCGCGCAGCGTCTGCTACGACATCCTGCGCGAGATCCTGCGCGAAGCACGCCAGTTCAACCCGAAGGAGTTCCGGATCATCGCCTCGGCGGCGGTGGTCGAGATGCTGCTCGACGAAGAGTCGCAGCACCTCGCAGGCTTGAGCGACTTCATCGGCAAGCGGATTTCGCTGCAGGCAGAGGCGTTTGCGACGCCGGAGCAGTACGACATTGTTCTGATGTAGGGTTTCGCGGCGTCTCACGACGACCCACTTGCCACCCGCAAACCCGCATGAATGCTGGCGATTCCGGGTTTCGGTGGATTTTCGAGGTCTTGACGTCTCACCAAGTTCCACTCAAATTGGGTAGCTGGCTGGGTAGCTAGGCGGGTAGCTGCGATCCGGCCCACATCCGAACAATGGGGTGGACATGGCACGCGACAAAGGCCTTTTGTCGGACCTGCAACTCAGGCACTGGATCAAGGCGGGCACACCGCTGGCCAAGGCCGATGGCAACGGGCTGACCTTCACGCTTTCCACCGCCGGCGTGGCGGGCTGGATACTTCGCTATCGACACGGCGGCCGGCGCCGCGAGTTGACGATCGGCCGCTATCCCGACATCAGCCTGGCCGATGCGCGCGGCATCGCCACCATCAAGCGCGCCGAGATCATGCAGGGCCGCAACCCGGCGGCCGACAAGCAGAAGGCCAAGGCCACCGCGGCGAAGGACTGGACGGTGCGCGAGCTGGTCAAGGACTACCGCGCCAAGAAGCTGGTCAGCCTGGCGCACAGCACCCAGGTCAGCTACGGCCGGCACCTCAAGCGCGTGGAGAAGAAGTTCGGCGCGCTGACCGTGCGCGAGATCGAGGCCTCCGACGTGGTCGCGCTCATCGAGTCGAGCTCGCTCACCTGGGGCGAGTCGAACATGCTGCTGATCACGACCAAGTGCCTGTTCACGCATGCCTGCGGCAAGCGGCTGATCAATGCCAACCCCTGCCACGGCATCATGCTGTCGGCGTTGCTCGGCGAGCGGCCGCCGAAGCGCAAGCGACTGATGCTGACGAGGGAGGAGCTGCACCTGCTGCTGAACGCCGGCATGCGCAGGCGCAACGCGCTGACAATCCGCATCCTGCTGGCTACCGCCGTGCGCAGCGCCGAGCTGTACCAGGCACGGTGGGAGCACGTCGACCTGGGCGAGGCGCGGTGGCACATCCCGAAGAGCAAGACCGGCGCGGCAATGGACATCCCGCTGGCGCCGATCGTCGTGGACTGGTTCAAGGAACTGCGCACGCTGGCCGGTGAGTCGGCGTTCGTGCTGCCGGCACACTCACGCGGCCGTGCCGCCAGGCAGGGCGGCGACACGCATGTCAGCAAGGACACCATCCGCGAGGCGATCGGCTACTGGCTCTATGCCGACAAGCCGGCGGTGCGCCGTTTCACGCCGCATGACCTCCGTAGCACGATGAAGTCGCACATGCGCGCGCTCGGCGTGCCGCGGGACATCTCGGAGATGTGCCTGAACCACAAGCTGTCCGGCGTGGAGGGCATCTACGACCGGCACACGTACTTCGAGGAGAGGCGAGAGGCGCTGGAGAATTGGGCTGGCTTTCGAAGGCTAAGAAAACCGCCCCTGATGCCAGGCTAGCAACTCATCATCCGGCCTCAGCCGGTCTGAAGCCCGAATGGGTACGCCATCCAAGGCCACAAGTGCCTGCTGGGCGTAGGTGTCGTCCACCGCTTCACGCAAGCGCCGGCCGACGCGGATCTGCAGCGAGACCGGCGTGATCGTGATGAGCCCTTGGTCGAACGCCCGGTCGTAGAGCGGTGACAAGCACAGGCCGTTGCGAGGATTCAGTCGATGCACGGGGTTCTCTGCCCACGGGACGATGTGACTCGCGATCAGTAGCTTGGGCTCTTGCAAACCCGTGATGCAGCACCGACCCCCATAGCTGGCTAGAACCCAGCGGCGAAAGCGTACCTGATTGACGCGCACCCTGACGACCGCTTCACGCTCGGTGTCGATAGACGGGGCAAGGTCACCAGAGACTGCGGCCAGTTCAGCTGGCTCAATATGGTCTGCTTCGATCGCGGTGAGTCCTGCCTGCGCAGCAAACTGTTCGTACGCGGCTGCAGCTGCGTCCAACACGTTGGACCACGATGTGGTGACTTCTGCCCAGACGTCACGGTCAAGCTTGGATGCCTTCTTCAGACCCGCGCGGCCCGAGCCCGTAATGGCGGGGTCCAGGCTGGCGATGTTGACCAGCTTCATGGCTACTGAGCTGGGTGTGCGGCCCAGCCAGCTTGCGAGTTGCACGATACGTGGTTGGCCCCGATGCAGCTGACCAAACGGCAGTTGCAGGTACAGGTGAAGGGCAGCGAGGACTTCTGCGCGGGTCCAGTTCATGGTGCAAACACTATAGGCGTTGCACCCTTCTTCCGGCCGGATCGAAAGCCGCGTGTCAATCTGGCAGCGTTCAGTCAACCTTTCTGGCGTCCGTGGAGAGACGCGCCTGCGCAGGCACCGCGGCGTCGGCGTCTGTCGCAGCCAGGATGTGTTGCCAGAGAGGAAGAAGGCCATCGATCGACGGCGTCAACTACGCGCGCACCGAGGCGCCTTCGCTCATCCGAACCTGGGACTTCATCGTGCTGCCCAGTGCGTTCCTGGCGATGGGCGTCCGGTTCGGTGACGTGGGCATGATTGCGTTCGTACCCGCGGCGGCCTTGTACCTCGCCGCGATGGTTTCCGGGCGTGCGGCCGACCGTGCCCGGCTGGCCCAGCAGGTGGATCGAGCGATCGACCTGGAGGCTTGGCGCACCCGTCCCACGAAGTCGACCCAGCATTGATTCGACTGCCGCCTGGAATGGGTGCAAATGGGCGTCGAAATGGCTTGCCATGCCGCACGATGATCCAGACGGCCGCCATCCAGTTCACGCTCGAGATACTGGTCGTCGTCGCCGGCATCGACGAGTTAAAGGGCGCCTTGGGCACTCTTGGCACACTGGCGCCGGATCGGCTGAAGGACGACACGCAGGTGTACAAGTAGTTCGTCGAGAACGAGTCGTTCAAGCGGTTCGTCGGCGATATGGTGTTCGCGATCACGAGCCCGTGAAGGGGCGAGTGACCAGCTGATGGCGAGTTTGGTAAAGTAAGGGATCCTTACTTTCCGACCTGAGACCACCATGCTCGCCAAGATCACCTCGAAGAACCAGCTCACGCTGCCCAAGAGCGTGACGCAGGCCGTCGGGCCCGCAGAGTATTTCGACGTGCAGACGCGCGACGGGCAGATCGTGTTGACGCCCGTGCGCATCCAGCGCGGCGACGCCGTGCGGGCCAAGCTGGCTGAGCTGAACCTGACCGAGGCCGACATCGGCGACGCCGTGACCTGGGCGCGCGCGTCATCGAGCCCGAAGGCTCCCGCCAAGGCCGCAGCCAAGCCCCGCGCCAAGGTGCAGCGCAGAGCATGAGTACTCGCAGGCGCGGCGCACCATCGGCCGACCGAAGTCCCCCCCGCGTCGTGCTCGACACCAACGTCGTGCTCTCGGCGCTGGTCTTCGGCAAGGGCACCACGGCGCGCCTGCGGGCCGCCTGGCAGGGTGGCCACTTCTTGCCGCTGGTCAGCACCGCCACCGCGCAGGAGCTCGTGCGTGTCCTGGCCTATCCGAAGTTCCGTCTCGACGCGCAAGAGCAGCAGGAGTTGCTGGCCGACTACCTGCCCTACGCCGAGGCCGTTCGTATTCCTCAGCCACCACCGACCGTGCCACTCTGCCGAGATCCGTTCGACATGCCGTTTCTGCACCTTGCAGCCGCCGGCCGGGCCGACGCCCTGGTCACCGGAGATGCCGACCTGCTGACGTTGGCCCGCGTGGGGCGCTGTCCGATCATGACTCCCGACGCCTTCGTGAGCGGCCTGCGCCCGGCCGTGTCACCCCATGCATGACAAAGTTGCGGCTGGCGCCCGAATCGGCGCCGACGGCACGGCGCAGGCGATGACACCTGGCCAGCAGGCCACGTTGGCGGCTCGGCGCGCGGTGACGTGTGAACGAACTTGGTATGTACAGCCTGCATTGCACGAAGAAGCTGCTTGATCGCATCAAGCTATCGACCGCAACGTCGCCACCGCCGCCGACGACGGTGCTCGGCAACTGGTACGCGACGGCACTGTTCTGGAAGCCTCAGCTCGCGCTGCTCGTGAACGAAGGGACCTTGCTGCCGGTGTTGATGCCGCTGGCACCTTCCTCGACCCTGTCTGCGAGGTTCCCTGGTGAACTGGCGGTAGCGTTGGCCAGGCACGGAATAAGCCGAGCGGCCATTGACCGTGAGATGGCGGCGATGACCGAGGTCGCATTCGCGAAGACCGCCAACCGCAGCGTGCTCGGCATCATGAACGAGTTCTCGTTCCTGGCCGAGGGCTACCGCGACTACCTCGAGACCTCCGACCTGTTGGCCCTGTCGATGCGCCTGGCCGACACACCTTGCAGCCCGATCAAGTACAACAGCCCGGCGCGGCTGATCAGGGAGATCTTCGCTGATGGGTAGATGTCGGAATGCAGCAGAACGGCGGTAAGGTGATAGAAAATCACTGCTCTATTTGCTGATCTCATACAATAATATACGACATTTTAGTCGAGGAGCCAGCCATGTTGCTCGAGTTCCGAGTCCGCAACTTCCGTTCGATCCGCGACGAGCAGGCGCTGAGCCTCGTGGCAGCGCCGTCCGACAAGGAACTGGCCCCCACGCACTTGGCGCCCACCGGCCTGAAGGCACTGCCACATGCGGTTCGCTCGGCCGTGGTCTACGGGCCCAACGCGAGCGGCAAGAGCACGCTGCTCTCCGCGCTGAACTACCTGCGCGCGATGGTGGCGGAGTCCGCCACCGTGGTGCAGCCGGGGCAGACCTACAACGTGCAGCCATTCCGCCTGGATTCGCGCACGGTGGACCAGCCCACCGAGTTCGAGATCAGCTTTCTGGTGGACGGCGTGCGCCACCAGTACAGCTTTGCCATGACGGCACGGCGCATCGTCAGCGAGCAGCTGATGGTGTGGCGCACCAGCAAGCCGACGCAGTGGTTCAGCCGGCGGCTGGACGAGAGTGGTGAGGGCTACGACTACGAGTTCAGTGCCTATCTCACGGGCCCGCGCAAGCTGTGGCAGGAGAGCACGCGCGCGAACGCCCTGTTCCTGTCGACCGCATCGCAGCTGAACAGCGAACTGCTGGGGCCGGTCTTCCGATGGCTGGTGCAGGGCATCGTGGCGCTGCCGGCCGGTGCCATCGTCGACCATGCGTTCACGACGGCCCTGCTGGACAGCGCCGAGGGTCGCACTGCGATCCGCGACTTCCTCGCCACCGCCGACATTTCGATCGCCGATGTGCAGGCCGTGCCGCGCAAGGGGCTGCGAGGCCAGTTCCTGTTCCAGCCCGGTGGCGTGGCGCAGGCGCGGCAGGAGGAAGGCGAGTTCCTGTTCCCTGTCTTCGAGCACCGCACCGCGCACGGCGTGGCGAAGTTCGAACTGCACGAGGAATCGGAAGGAACCCAGCGGCTCTTCAGCCTGGCTGCGCCCGTGCTCGATGTGCTGAAGCACGGCCGCGTGCTGGTTGTCGACGAGCTCGATCGCAGCCTGCACACCCTGCTGGTGCGCCGTCTGATCGGCATGTTCCATGACCCGGCGCTGAACCCGGCTGGCGCCCAGCTGATCTTCAGCACGCACGACACGTCGCTGCTCGACCACACGCTGTTCCGTCGCGACCAGGTCTGGTTCACCGAGAAGGACGAAAGCCAGGCGACGCGCCTGTATCCGCTCAGTGACTTCAGCCCGCGCAAGCACGAGGCCTGGGAGCGCGGCTATCTGATGGGCCGATACGGCGCAGTGCCGATGTTCCGCGAACTTCCGGACTCGGCGGCCTCGGTGACGGCACCGCACGCACCTGCGCAGGTGGCAGGCTCGACGGTCGCCGCCTGAGAGCCCCGCTCGCGATGGGCAAGGACGATCAACCCAAGCACCGGCAGGCCGCGCGGGAGCTGCGTCGCCGCGCCGCGCAGCGGCAGCCGGCGGATCGGTTGCTGATCGTCTGCGAGGGAGCGAAGACCGAGCCGTTGTATCTGGGCGAGATCCGGCAGGCGCTGCGGCTGCCGACGGCAAACGTGCAGGTGCAGCCAGCAGCCTACGGCACGGAGCCGCTGCGCGTCGTCAACTATGCGGAGGACTTGTTCCTGCGCGGTGAACGCGCCCTGGGCATCGCTCCCCGCTGCTTCGATCGGGTCATCGCGGTGTTCGACCGCGACGAGCACCGCACCTACCACGCGGCGCTCGAGAAGGCGGCGGCCCTGGACCGGCACATGACCAACGACGAAAAGGCGAGGGTGCCTTTCGATACGGTCGTGTCGGTGCCGTGCTTCGAGCTTTGGTTGCTGCTGCACTTCGAAGACGTGCTCGCGCCGCTGCATCGCGACGAGTCGTTGCAGCGGCTGCAAGTGCACCTCCCTGGGTATGCCAAGGGGCAAAGCGGACATTGGGCAGCCACGCAGGACAGGCTCGACGCTGCGACGGCGCGCGCGTCGGCACTGGCCGCCGCTGGCCACAACGCGCACGACGGACAGGCGCCATTCACGGACATGCACTCGTTGATCGATCGGCTGCTGCACCTGAAGGAACAGGCGCCATGAGTCCGCAAGTCCTGGCCGATGAATCCCTGACGCTCTTCGAGCGTTTCCTGCATGACGTGCCCGAACCGACGTCACTTCTGGTCAAGGCGGCACCGGCGCAAGTGCAGTTCGAGACCACCCACCCGTTCCTCGACGGCAACGGCCGCATGGGCCGTTTGCTGATCGCGCAGCAACTTGCGGTCGCCGGGCTGATGCGTGAGCCGTTGCTGTACCTGAGCCTGCGGCCTTCCCTCGCTGCCAGATTCGGCATGCAATAGTCAGAGGGGACGAGAACTTTCCACCAAGAACCACGAGGAGATGAGATGACCGAACACGCAGGCAGCCTCGGGATTTTGCGCAGTCTCGAATCCAACGACTTCGTGCTCGTTGTCGGTGTGCTGGCTCTCGCTTGGCTGCTTGCATCGGCGGTGCGCTGGGTACTTCGCCGCATCGCCGAGCGGGCGCTCATGCGGCTGCGGCTGCCCATCCTGCGCGTGATTCCCATACTGCGGTTTGGCGTCGGCATCGGGGCGTTGGCGGTGATCGTGCCAATCCTGATCGAGCCGACGTTCCAGAACGTCGTGGCGATCGTCGCCAGCGTGAGCCTGGCGCTCGCCTTCGTGCTCAAGGATTACGCCAGCAGCCTGGCGGCCGGCGTGGTGACGATCCTGGAAGGACCTTACCAGCCCGGGGACTGGATCAAGCTGGGCGATACCTACGGCGAGGTCAAGCTGATCGGCGTGCGCGCCGTGCATGTGGTGACCGCCGACGACAACGAGGTCATCATTCCGCATTCGCGGCTGTGGTCGTCGAGCATTTCGAATGCCACCAGCGGTAGCCATAGCGTGCTGTGCGTTGCCGACTTCTATCTGCACCCCGACCACGATGGCGAAGCGGCCGCCGCCTGCCTGGCCGAGATCGGCAGCACCAGCACCTACCGAATGCCCGAGAGCAAGGTCAGCGTCGTCGTGCGCGAGAAGCCCTGGGGCACGCACTACAAGCTGAAGGCCTACGTGAAGGAGAGCCGCGAGCAGTTTGCGTTCGTGACCGATCTCACCCTGCGCGGCAAGAAGGCGCTGCTGGCGATGAACCTGCGCTTTGCGCAGGCGCCGTATGCCGAGTTGGGCGGGCACTGACTGCGCATCTGTGCTGGCGGGCAAGCGGAGACAGAGTTCGCCCAGTGCAGCCCGATCAGATATAACAGCCCTGCGCGGCTGATCAAGGAGCATTTCGGCGATGCGGTACGCTGATCAACTGCACCGAGAGTGCGTCGCGCGCGAGTCGGCTCACGACATCGCACGCTGCCCATTCAGACCCCTCGCGTCATGGGTAGCTAGATGGGTAGCCAGGCAACGAGAACGCAGACTTATGCATCGCAACCTATTGATTCTCAAAGAGTTCCTCGCGATGCATCTTCAATACGACATTGTTCTGATGTAGGGTTTCAGGGCGCCTCCCGCGGGCTGCGGGCCGCCTCGGGCCAAAGCAGGTCAGCGTCGGCGCCGGATGCGCTTCATGTTTCGAGCCGACCTACTGTTTTACGCAGATGGTTTAACCTAAAATAGCGTCTGCCGCTAGTTTAGGCGTCCATCTCCCAATGAAACGCTCGCTGCAGGGCCGATACGTCAAGATTGCCACCGCCGGAGAGTCGTTCAAGGCCTTCGTCCCGGCGCCTTTGCCGCCGCGCCCGGCGATCGAGTGGTCGCCGGCACTGCGCGGTCGTTTCGACGCTGCGCTGCTCGCCCTGGGACGGCTCGACGCGGTCACCGACCTGCTGCCCAACGCGGCGCTGCTCCTGTACAGCTTCGTGCGCAAGGAGGCGGTGCTGTCGTCGATGATCGAAGGAACGCAGTCTTCGCTCGCTGACCTGATGCTGTTCGAACTGGACGAACAGCCGGGCGTGCCGATGGAAGACGCGCGCGAGGTGAGTCGCTACGTCGCGGCGCTCGAGCACGGACTGAAGCGGGTGCGTGGGGGCTTCCCGCTGTCGCTGCGGCTGATCCGTGAGGTGCACGAGGTGTTGATGGGCAGCGAGGGGCGCGGTGCCAAGCTCACCCCCGGCGAGTTTCGGTCGAGCCAAGTGTGGATCGGCGGCACGCGCCCGGGCAACGCGGTGTTCGTGCCGCCGCCGGTCAATGAGCTTGATGAGTGCCTGAAGCTCTTCGAGCGCTTCCTGCATGACGTCCCCGAGCCGACGTCGCCGCTGGTCAAGGCGGCGCTGGCGCATGTGCAGTTCGAGACCATCCACCCCTTCCTCGATGGCAACGGTCGCGTGGGCCGCCTGCTCATTGCGCTGCAACTCGCGGTCGATGGCCTGATGCGCGAACCGATGCTGTACCTGAGCCTGCACTTCAAGGAACACCGGCAGACCTACTACGAGCTGCTGAATGCGGTGCGCCTGTCGGGCGATTGGGAAGCCTGGCTGGAGTTCTTCGCCGATGCCGTGGTGGCAAGCGCCACGCAGGCTGCCACGTCGGCCAAACGACTGCTGGAACTGGCCTCGGCCGACAGCCACCGCATCGCGGGTCTCGGCCGCGCTACAGCATCGGCAGCGGCGATTCACCGGGCCCTGCAGCGGCAACCCATCGCCACGGCCGCATCCTTGGTTGCCGCCACCGGCCTCACACCGGCCACGGTGAACAAGGCACTGGCGCACCTGGAGCGCATCGGCATGGTCGTCGAACTCACGCGCAAGCAGCGCGGCCGCGTGTTCAGCTACGCGCGGTATGGCGAGATCTTGAACGAAGGAATGGGCTTGCCGCGCAGGGGGCGGTGAGCCAGTTCTGCGGTTGGCAACATAGGCCCGACTCAGCCTGCCAGGACCTCTTCTCAACCGCTATGCTGTGGCAAACGTCCAGGAGTTTTCAAGTGCACGACGACCGATTGGAGCGACCAGTGGTATTGGGGGCGCTCGCCCAGCGTAAGACCACGCTGATGGCCCGAGACGGGCGGGTGCATCGCAACCCGTTGATCCACAAAGTCGGTCGGGCTGTCGCGCTCAGTTTGTGCCTCTTCGTGTGCGCCACGCACGCGCAAGACAACAACGTCCTGCGCCTCATCGACAAAGCCGGCCTGAAGTTCGATTGATCCCCAACCGACCCCCATGCAACGCCCGAACATCATCTTCATCGTCGCCGACGACCTCGGCCACGCCGACCTCGGCTGCTACGGCGGGCGCAACGCCGACTTCGGCGCCGTCTCGCCGAACCTGGACAAGCTCGCCGCCAACGGCCTGCGCTTCACCGAGGGCTACGCCAACTCGTCCGTGTGCTCGCCGACGCGTTTTGCGCTGATGACGATGCGCTACCAGTACCGGCTGCGCGGCGCGCTCGAAGAGCCGATCAACAGCCGATCCCGCGGCGACCCGCGCCTGGGCCTGCCTGCGGACCTGCCGACGCTGCCCTCGCTCTTGCGCGACGCCGGCTACGCGACGGCGCTGATCGGCAAATGGCACCTCGGCTACCCGCCCGACTTCGGCCCGCTGCGCTCGGGTTACGACGAGTACTGCGGCATCATGGCCGGCGGCGTCGACTACTTCACTCACGCGTCGTCGCGCGGCGATCATGACCTCTACCTCGGCGACGAGCAGCACCACGAGGCGGGTTACCTGACCGACCTGCTGTCGCGCCGCGCCGTCGACCATGTGCGCAAGAGCGCCGCCGCGTGCGCGAAAGGGCACGCCGTTTTTCCTCAGCCTGCACTACACCGCGCCGCACTGGCCGTGGGAGACGCGCGACGACGAGGCGCTCGCGCGCAGCCTGCCGAATCTGCTGCACCTGGAAGGCGGCAACGTGCAGACCTACCAACGCATGATCCACCACATGGACGAAGGCATCGGCGATGTGATGCAGGCGTTGCGCGCCGAGGGTCTGCTCGAGGACACCCTGGTCGTGTTCACGAGCGACAACGGCGGCGAGCGCTTCTCCGACAACTGGCCGCTCGTCGGCGGCAAGATGGACCTCACCGAAGGCGGAATCCGCGTGCCGTGGATCGCGCACTGGCCGCGGGTCATCGCGCCGGGGCGCAGCACCGCGCAGCACTGCATGACGATGGACTGGTCGGCGACGCTGCTCGAAGCCGGTGGCGCTGCTCCGGCGGCGTCGCACCCGATCGACGGCGTGTCGATCCTGCCGGTGCTGCGCGACCCGACGCAGCGCACCCCGCGCGACATGTACTGGCGCATGAAGCACCGCAATCAGCGCGCGCATCGCGCCGGGCGCTGGAAATACCTCCAGGTCGACGAGCACGAGTACCTGTTCGACATCGAAGCCGACGCGCGCGAACGCGCCAATCTGGCGCAACGCGAAGCGGCGCGTTTTGCGCGAATGCGCGAGCAGTGGCTGGCGTGGAATGAGACGATGCCGCCGATTCCTGACGACGCGAGCGTGACGCTCGCGTATACGGCGGCGCACATGCCGCAGCGGTAGCTGGGGCTGGGCGGCCGCGGCGTCGTTGCTGGCGTTTCCCGGCGCGGACCACCGAACGCGAAATCAGCGCGCCAGCCAGCGCTTGAGACCAAAGAACGGTGCCAACACCCAGGGGCACGTCGCGTACAGCAGCAGCCGCGCACGCAGTTGCAGCGCAACCTCGGTATCACGGGCGAACAGGGCGAGCTTGTCCGCCGCGGAGGGTGCGCTGAAGAGGCGTTGAATATGGCGTTCGCGCGCCAGGCGGTGCGTGAGTTCGGCGTGCACAGCGTCGAGTTGGCCCGCAGTGCGCGCGTCGGCGAGCAGCTGAGGGATTTCAACCAGGGCATGGCGATTGTTCTTCAGCAGGCGCTCGATCACCTCGCTCGCGTGCAAGGCGCGACGCCGCCGCGAAATGCCGCCGCGGCGGTATCGCACCAGCGGCTCGGCCAGCGTCAGCCCACCGCCGCTGACGATGGCGCGGAACACCATGAGCAGGTCTTCGGCGACCACCCCGGGCGGCAACGGACCGAAACGATCGAACAGCCGGCGCGTCCACGCCTGCGCGGCGCCCACGACATGCGGCGGTCGCGCCAGCCAGTCGGCGGCATCGCGGTAGCGCGACAGGTCGCTCGGCAGAATCGTGTCATGGATGTGGCCGTGTGCGTCGACGTCGATCAACGCCGAGGCAATCACGTCGAGCCTTCGGTCCGAGGCCAGCCAGGCGTGCACGATGCGCTCGCAGCGCTGCGGCAGCGACACGTCGTCGCCCGCGGTGACGAACAGCAATTCACCGTGCGACAGGCTCACGAGGCGGCTGAGATGCGCGCCGATCCCCAGGTTTTCCGGGTTTCGATTCAGGATCAGCGTGTGCGGTCCTGAGTAGCCCGCTACAGCCGCCTGTATCTCGGCCCATGTCGAGTCGCCCGAGGCGTCGTCGGAGATCACGATCTCCAGTGGCGAGTAGGTCTGGGCGAGGGCGCCTTCGATCGCTTCGCGAACCGTGTCCGGCTGGCGGTAAGCGATGAGCAGCATCGACACGAGCGGTCGCGCGGCGAGCGGTTGCGAGTCGCAGCCGGGAGAGTTCTGCATCGGTTCTGAATGATGCTCGGGATGGAAGAGCCTCATAGTAGAAGACTTCCAGCGTCGTGATTGGACACTGGCCCTGTACCGCGTCGAATACCATCCATGAGCTGGCGGCAGCCTTCCGCCGGCCGCCGGTGATGCCTCAGGACACTCGCCCCATGGCCGCAAAGAAGTCCGAACTCCAGTCATCCCTCTGGCAAAGCCGCGACGAGCTGCGCGGCGGCATGGACGCCAACCAGTACAGGGGCTAGGTGCTCGTGCTGCTGTTCGCCAAGTACGTCAGCGACGCATACGCCGGCCAGCCCTTCGCGCCCCTCACCAGTGGAAAGAGCCAGCGTCCGACCGGCACACCTCGATCCGCACACCTGGTGGGCGCGTCGACGTGGTGAGCACGCACACCCCTACGGACTGGCGTCCCGAAATTGACGGGCTGCGC
This sequence comes from uncultured beta proteobacterium, assembly GCA_963775015.1. GTDB lineage: Bacteria > Pseudomonadota > Gammaproteobacteria > Burkholderiales > Burkholderiaceae_C > JAEMQF01. The sequence goes on from CAVZHI010000011.1 coordinate 223,845, forward strand.
GCCGTTGCGGTGCTGACCGTCGTGGCTTTCCATGCTTTTCCGGCGCTCATGCCCGGAGGCTTCATCGGTGTCGACGTCTTCTTCGTCATTTCCGGCTACCTGATCACCGGCATCCTGTTGCGAGAGCTGGCCGAAGCCAAGTTCTCCATCGTCAAGTTCTACGAGCGTCGCGCGCGCCGCCTCTTCCCAGCCCTGGCACTGGTGCTGGTGGCAACGATGCTGGCGGTTTGGCTCGTGGGCGATCCGGCCGCCGTTCAATCGACGGCCAAGCACGGCGTTGCCGGTGCGTTCTCGGTTGCGAATCTGGTGTACTGGCGCGAAGCCGGCTACTTCGACACAGCGTCCCATCTCAAACCCTTCCTGAACCTTTGGTCGTTGGGTGTGGAGGAACAGTTTTATCTCGCCTGGCCGCTGGTGCTGATGCTGCTGTTCCGACGGCGGCGATGGCTGGTCTGGGTGCTGGCGCTGACTTGCCTGGCCTCTCTCGCAGCGGCTCAGATGCTCAGTCACAGCGCTCGCGATGCGGCGTTCTATCTGCCGATTTTCCGTGTCTGGGAACTCGGCAGCGGTGCAATTCTTGCCTGTCTGGTCAGTCAGGGCTGGACAGGCGAGCGCTGGCTGTCGTGTGCAGGTAGCCGGTCCTTGGGGTTGGCTGGCATCGTCATGATTCTGTCCAGCGCCATGTTGCTCGACGCCTCGATGCCCTTCCCTGGCGTTTGGGCCATCCCGCCGGTGCTGGGTGCGTGCGCAGTGCTGTGGGCCGGCACTGGCGACCGACAGACCTCCGGCTTGGCGAGCAGCCTGCTGACCAATTCGGTGGCGGTCTACATCGGCGCGATCAGCTATTCGTTGTACCTGTGGCATTGGCCCTTGTTGGTCGTCCCGGCTACGGCGGGTATCGATCTGCCAGCTTGGGCCCGCGCAACGCTCGTCCTGTTGGCGTTGCTGCTGGCCTGCGCTACGTTGCGCTGGGTCGAGCAGCCTCTGCGCTATTCGCGGACTCCGCGTCGCGCAGCGCTGCAAGCCTTGCTGCTGTTGTTGGTCGCGGTGCTGGTTTGTGTGGCGGTGTTCGTCGTCGATCGTCGCGCCAGTCGCGCGCTCCGATGGCCCGCCGCGAGTGAGGGGCGGCAGACCTGCCCGGCGGATCTGCGCGCCGTCGAACCTGCGTTGGCGTACTGTCGCGTGGCTCGCCAGGGGCCAGCGGATGCGGTCGTCTGGGGCGACAGCCACGCCGACCACCTGTACCCGGGCATCGCCGCGATCGATCGTCGGCGCAACTGGATGCTGCTGGGCCACATGTCCTGTCCTCCCACGTTCGGTATCGAAGTCGTGGCCGACGAGGCCCATTGCGCCCGGCGCTCCGACGTCGCCTTGCGCTGGATCGAATCGCAGACCACCCTCCGAACGGTGGTGATTGGTTTCTATGGTCACTACGCAGATGCCACGGACGTAGCCCACGATCACGTTCACGGACCGGCCGGTCCGTCAAAGACATCCATCGACGGGAGTCGCGATCAGAATTCAAAGCGGGAAGCCTTCGCACGCGGCTTGGCAGCGTCTGTCAAACGGCTGCTCACGGCCGGCAAACGCGTCGTGCTCGTGCTGGACATTCCGGAATTGCCCTTCGCGCCGACGATTTGCTATTCGAGGCCGAGGTGGGCGCTGGCCGTGCAGCAATGCAGCGTACCGGCCGCAGAGGTGGCACGACGACAGCAGGCCATGCGCGACGCGGTAGCGGCGATCAGCCGAGAGTTCCCTGCGGTAGTGGTTGTCGATCCACTGACCGTCCTGTGTGACGCGACGACATGCCGCGTGGGTACAGACACCGCGCGCCTGTATCGCGATTCGCACCATTTGTCGATGCTCGGCAGCGAAGCGGTTGCCAGGGAGATTCTGGCCGCCGAAGCCGTGCGCTAGGGCGGGTTGGGCCGGGAAGCGCCTGTCCTGGCCGCTTGCACGAACTCGTCGTGATCTCGGTAGTAATCGGCTTCGCTGTAGCGCTCGGAGGCCAGCACCATGCAGACAGCACCCGATGAGAAGTTGTCGATTTCCCGCCAGATCATCGTGGGAATGTAGAGCCCGAAGTAACTTCGGTTCATGTGGAAGGTCTTCTTGGATGCGCCGTCGTCGAGATGGATGTCGAAGGATCCCGACATGGCGATGACCAACTGGTGCAAATCCCGATGCGCATGACCGCCTCGCTCGGCTCCGCCGGGCACGTCGTAGAGGTAGTAAACGCGCTTGATGCCGAACGGGATGTGGACATCCGCTTCGACGAAGGTCAGGTTGCCACGCGGGTCATTGATGCGCGGCAGATCGATGATGCGGCAGTTGTCAATGCTCATGGAAGTGATGCCCAAGGTCTGCTTGTGGCGACTGCGCGTCCGATCAGTAGACCGGACGGCCGGACGCGTCACTGTGACGCTCGAACTCTTCCACCAACGCCAGGAGCCGCGGCGTGATCGGGCGGACATGCTCAAGCAGATACGCGGCAATCTCGTCGGCCAGGTCCTCGAATCCGAACTTCTGCAGGGCATACTCGTTGACGCTGACCGGTTTGTCCGGGATGTAGCGAGCGAAGGGACGCACGTTTTTCGTGACCGCCGCGCCCATCGCGATGATTGAATAATGACCGACAACGCCGTATTGGTGAACCGTGCAACCGAGCGCCAGATTGGCACCATTCAGAATTCGGGAGATGCCGGCAAGGGCCACCATGGATGTGATCACGACATCATCGTGAATGATGGCGTCGTGATTGATGTTGACGCTCTGCATGAGAAAGACATTGTTGCCGATGCTCGTGATGTCTCGATAGCAGGGCTTCTGGATGCCCGTGTACTCCCTGATGATGTTGTCGTGACCGATGCTGATGCGGGCATTGGCGCAGTCGTAGTGCGGGTTGCGCGTGTCCTGTCCGGGCATGCCGATCGTCACGTGCGGGCCGATCCAGTTGCCATCGCCGATGGACACCGGGCCTCGGATGACGGTGTAAGGGCCGATCTCGTTGTTGTCGCCAAGTTCAACCGCGCCTTCAATGATCGCGGTGGGATGGATCTTGTTGCTCATTCATGAATTGTGACGGAGACATCTTGATTCCGCCCAGGAACGGCCCCTGCTGACGAGCCGACGGGATGTCCATGAAGCTCGCCGCTTACACGCAGGGTCGCGACAACAACCTCCACCTCATGCGGATCCTGGCCGCCTATGCCGTTCTGGTGAGCCACAGCTTCGTGCTGGCCACCGGCGACGGGGCGAATGAACCCTTCGTCAGGAGCCTCGGCTTGACGCTGGGATCGATCGCGGTGGATGTTTTCTTTCTGGCCAGTGGCCTGCTGGTCACCGCCAGCCTGTTGGCCAAGCAAGACGTGCGGGCGTTTGCCCGGGCGCGTGTCCTGCGGATCTTTCCGGCGTTGCTGGTGATGCTGGCGATCACGGTCTTCGTCATGGGGCCGGCGCTCAGCCAGACACCTCTGCGCTCCTACCTGACTGATTCGGCAACCTATCGGCATCTGCTCAAGAGCGCGACGCTGATCACCGGCATGGGCATCGGTCTGCCTGGGCTTTTCCAGGACAACCCCTATCCGGAAACCGTCAACGGATCGCTTTGGACGCTCAAGTATGAGCTCCGGATGTATGCCATCTTGGCCGTCGCCTGGTTCATGATGAGCCGGTTCACCGCCCTGAGCGAACGCAACTTCAAGTGGGCCGTTCTGTTGGCGGCGGGTGTGTCGGGCGGCCTCCACCTTTTGTCCTGCGTCGGCCATCTGCCGCACCGCCTATCCACCCAACTGTTCTTCATGTTCTTCACCGGAGCAAGTTGCTACGTTCTGCGGCATCGCATCGGCATGTCTCTCGGATGGTTCTTGACCTTGGCGATCGGCTTGCTGGCCGCCGGCATCACCCACACCTATTTCCTGCTGGCGTATGCCCTGACCTTGCCCTACCTCCTGTTCTTTCTGGCGTATGTGCCATCAATCGGTTTCATCAGGGCCTACAACGCCGTTGGCGACTACTCCTACGGCATCTACATCTATGCGTTTCCGGTGCAGCAAGCGTTGCTCGCCTGCCTTCCGGGCATGGGTATCTTGAGTCTGGTGCTGACATCCACCGCAATCGTGTTGCCATTGGCCATGATGTCATGGCATCTGATCGAGAAAAGAGCCATCGCCTGGAAAGGTCCAAGGTCGAAGATGACTACGACTTCTTCCGCTTGACGAAGAAGTCGAATCCCAGTTTCAAGGTGCCGGCGTCGAACATGCCGAAATGCCGTCGGTGGGTGTTCCAGATCGTTCGCCGCAGCGCCTGATTCAAGCGCAGGCCTTTCACTGGAGGCGTCACCGACCGGGCGCTGTCCAACCAATCCTGCGCCACGGTCGGCAACTCCTGAGGCGGCAGCACGGCGGGCGGCGGCACTTCGATGAAGGTTGGGCTCAGCCCCCGTTCCATGCGTGCCCGCGTCGCTGCGGGGGCGTGGAAGGCAATGCACTGCTCACGCGCCACAGCTTGTCTGCGCAGCGTGTCCGGGTCCCGCTGGGCGATGTTGGCACATGTCTCCAAGAACTCGGCCGTTGAATTGACGCGAAGCGAATCGGCGCAGCTGTAGCCCGATCCGCCGCCATTGAGCCCAACCACATGGACACCTCGCATCAGCGCCTCGGGAAAGGCGGTACCACCGGTCCATGGGTAACTGTCGATGTAGTAGGCGCAGCGATGCAGCAGGTCCATGTACGCCGCCCGAGGCACCGACTTCATCATCTGCACCCGCTTGCCGCCGGCGATCCGAAGTGGCCACCACCAATAGTCCTTGCTGCGTGGGCCCAGTATCCGGACGCTGAGGCTGCGATCCTGCTTGAGCAATTGCCGCAGAACCGGCGGCAAGGACCGTCCCGCGAAAGGCCGGTACTTGTAAGCTGTACCACCGGTGAGCGCATAGTGCTCTGCAGCTGGCGATGGCGGCTTTTCCGCAGGGGCCTGGATCGGGATGCCGACGAAGGTCGCTCGATCCTCGATCTGCCGCTGCTGCCTGAGCCGCCAGCCATAACCGCTGATTTCGAAGACCTTGTCGACCGCCCCGATGCCTGCCGAGAACACATGATCGGCGTGGTTGAGGAAGGCCACGACCCATTCGGGTCGGATGATCTTGGCCAGCCGAACGGCCAGCGCGCACAGCACATCGTCCGGGTGGATGTGAAGAACGACGTGATCGTAGGCCAGCAGGTACTCGACGATCTGGGCAAGTTCGGCCAGCTTGTCGACGCGTGGGGCGATCAGGTGGACGCGGGACGGATCGATGTCGAGGATCGCGGCGGCCTCGTCGATGTCGATGGGTCCGGTGATGAGCGCCCGGGGTGGCGTGGACGCCTGCCTCATCAGGGACTGCATGACCTGGGTGTGCCCCCCCTTGCGCAAGACCATCGAGGCCACATGCAACTCCGGCCCTTGGCGGACCGGATGGAATGCGGGCAGGGGCGGCAATTTGGCCAGCAGGATGTGCTCCAGTTCGTCGCAGCGGTAGATGCCGCAACAATTGACCCAGAGATAGCGCGCCAGCCAGGCGCCAAGGGTCAGGGCCTGTTGAAAATCGGGCTCCTGTTCGATCTGCTTGAGCAATGCCCGCACGAAATCGTGAGCCCGGCGCTGGATTGGCGGCACCAGACCACTCATCGGGTATTCAATCGCGGACATGCGCCGGCCACGGCCCGACCAGGCATGGCTCAAACAAACCGGGCGATCGCTTGCACCACCCGCTCGATTTCGTCGTCACGCATGCCTGGAAACAGCGGAAGGCTCAGGACCCGCGCCGCCGCCGCTTCGACGATCGGCAGGCTCATGCCGCCATGGCTGCTTTGATAGCACGCCTGCTGATGCGGTGCGATGGGGTAGTGGATGACGGTCTGGATCCGATTCGCGGTCAGGTGGGCCTGAAGTTCGTCACGCCGGTCGGACTCGATCACGTAGAGATGCCATACCGGCTGGGCCCAGGACGCCACGAAGGGTGGCTTGACCGATGTGCCTGCGAGCATCCGCGTGTACTGAGCTGCAATGGTCTGTCTTTGCGTGTTCCAGCCGTCGAGCCGGCGCAGCTTCACCCGCAGGACCGCCGCCTGCAATTCGTCCAGCCGGCTGTTCTCGCCTCTTTCAAGGTGCACGTATTTTTGCTTCGAGCCGTAGTTTCGCAGCACGCGCACGCGCTCGGCGATCTGTGCATCGCTGGTCACCACCGCGCCGCCGTCACCCAAGGCACCGAGATTTTTGCCCGGATAGAAGCTGGTGGCTGCGGCATGTCCGAGCGAACCCGTCTTGCGGCCCTTGTACAGCGCGCCCTGGGCTTGGGCGTTGTCCTCGATGACGATCAGGTCGTGCTTGGCGGCCAACGCATTGATGCGATCCATATCGGCCGGCTGCCCGTACAAGTGCACCGGCAGGACGCACTTGGTCCGGGACGTGATCGTGGCCTCGATGGCGGAGGGATCGATGTTGTGCGTGCGCGGATCGGGCTCCACGGCCACAGGGGTGGCACCGACACGGCTCACCGCCAGCCAAGTGGCAATGAAAGTGTTGGAAGGAACGATGACTTCATCGCCCGGGCCGATGCCAAAAGCCCGCAGCAACAACTCGATCGCATCCAGGCCATTGCCGACCCCGACGCAGTGCGCTGCGCCCGAGTAGCTCGCGAAGGCCTGCTCGAAGGCTTCGACCTGTGGCCCCAGGATGAACCAGCCGGACTGCAGCACCGAATCGAAGGCCGAGGACAGTTCGTCCTTGATCTGCTCATGCTGCCGATTGAGGTCAACGAAGGGGATGGTGGACTGGTCGGTCATGCTCATGTTCTTCAAGAACCTGGTTCACTCGGGCAGTGCCTGGACTGCACGACGTCGGCGTCCGCCCGAGTCAGCCGATTGCGCTCCATCCTGTCCGAGGATGTTCAGCAGAACCGTCAAGGCGAGACGGCACGGGGCTGATCCAGCCGTTTCAGGAGCACATCGAAGTACTCGATCGTCTGCTGCAAACCCACATCGACACTGACCATGGGAGTCCAGTCCAGCTGCGACGCCGCACGCGAAATGTCGGGCTGCCTCTGGCGCGGGTCGTCCTCGGGCAAGGGCTTGAAGATCAGCTTCGATTTCGACCCGGCCAGACCGATGATTCGCTCGGCGAGCTCGAGCATCGTCATTTCCGTGGGGTTGCCCAGGTTGATCGGGCCGGTCACGTCGTTCGACGTCGCCATCAGCTTCATGAGGCCGTCGATCAGGTCCGTGACGTAGCAGAACGAACGCGTCTGCTTCCCGTCGCCGAAAATCGTGATCGGGTCGCCGCGCAGCGCCTGCACGACGAAGCTGGAGACGACGCGGCCGTCGTTCGGATGCATGCGCGGGCCATAGGTGTTGAAGATTCGCGCCACCTTGATCGCGAGTTTGTGCTGGCGCCAGTAGTCGAAGAACAGCGTCTCGGCGCAGCGTTTGCCTTCGTCGTAGCAGGAGCGTGGGCCGATCGGGTTCACGTTGCCCCAGTAGCTCTCGGTCTGCGGGTGTTCGCTCGGGTCGCCGTAGACCTCGCTCGTCGACGCTTGCAGGATTTTCGCCTTGACGCGTTTGGCCAGGCCGAGCATGTTGATCGCGCCGTGCACGCTCGTCTTCGTCGTCTGTACCGGGTCAAATTGATAGTGGATCGGCGACGCCGGGCAGGCGAGGTTGTAGATCTCGTCGACTTCGACGTAGAGCGGAAACGTCACGTCGTGGCGCGTCAGCTCGAAGTGCGAGTTGCCGAGCAGGTGTTCGACGTTGTCGCGCGTGCCGGTGAAGAAATTGTCGACGCACATCACGTCGCTCCCTTCGGCGACGAGCCGGTCGCACAGGTGCGAACCCAGGAACCCGGCGCCGCCGGTGACGAGGACTCTCTTGCGCAGGCGGTAGTTGTTCATGCAGGGAACCCGTGAAGTGCGGCAACGTCGCACGCACTGTAGCCGACGCGCCGTGCGCCGCCGCTCAGCGCTGCGGTGCGGCCGCGGTGCGGCGCTGGGTGTGCTTGAGTTGCAGCACTTTGAGGTCGATCCGGCGCTTGTAGAGCGAATTCTTCACCTTGGCGATCCAGCGCCGAAACCGGGTGTCGCGCCGGGCGCGAATCGCGCGAAGCTGGGTTTCGTCCCACTTGAAGCGACCGCAGTACGCGGCCTGCTGTTCGAGGTTTGCCGCCGGGTCCAGGCCGGCGAAGAGGATTTCCAGGTACTCCGGCGCCTCGAAGCTGTAGTCCCAGTAGTGGTGCAGGCAATGGTCGAAGGGTCGCACGTCGAATCGTGTGGCGGCGAGCAGGGCGAGTGCGCATTGTTCGCTGAAGATGCGCGGGCGCAGGTCCAGGTACAACACATCGGCCATCGCCAGGGCGTCATCGAAATAACTTCCGGCGGCGTGCGGCGAGACGCCGATCACGCCCGAGTTCCACATTTGCCACGGGCCCGCCTTGACGCCCCACGGCGCCAATTGCACGGCAGCATGCCGGCTCAGGTGGCGATGGTAGTGCGGGTAGAACCGCGGCGAAATCTCGCCGTCGTTCATGTGCATGTAGAAGGCGGGCTTTTGGCCTGCCACAGGCGGCGCCGCCAGCGCGTCGAACTCGGCATCGGGCAGGCGCAGCCAGCGCGTATCGCAGTCGACGAAGATGAAGGGGTCGTGGAAGCGGCTCACTGCGTCGCGGAAAATTTCCAGTTTGACCCGGTGCACAAAATCGAGCGGGCCACGCCAACGCTGAATCTGCTGAGGTGTGATGGGCACGCTGGCCACGCACGCGTGCTGCGGCAGCAACTCTGGCTTGTCGCAGTAGACGACGATGCGGTAGTCGTCGCGCTGCTGGCGGAACAGACGATCGAGCAGGGTCAGGATCGACAGACGGGCCTGGTCGTAGAACTTCCTGCCCCCGTGCACCAGATAGACGACGTTCTTAGTGCTCATGCCGAGGAATTCTAGGCCGCGATGCGATCGACTCGGCGATGCTCAGCAGCGCCTCGACGTGCACCGACACGCGCGGGTCGTACGCCAGGCAGTCGAGCGGCGCGGCGAGCCTGTGCGTGCGGTCTCGCCAGCGCTGCACCGCGGCGTCGATCGCCTGCCCGAGCGTCTGCGGCGCGTCGAGCGCGAATCCGATCTTCGCGGGTTCGCGGATGACCTCGGCGCAACCCGCGTTGTCCGCGAGCACCACCGGCGTGCCGCACAGCACCGACTCGACACCGACCAATCCGAACGGCTCGTAGCGCGACGCCATCACGGTGAAGTCGACCGCGCGGTAGACGTCTTGAATGTCGCTTCGATAACCCAGGTGGCGCACGTTGCGCACCGTGCCCTGCATCGCGCGCCCGGCGATGACCAGCGTCGCGGGCAGCTCGGTGCGGGCGAAGAAGTCGACGAGCAGGTCCAGGCCTTTGCGCTTGTGCCCGGTCGACGCGAGCAAAAACACCGCCCGGTCCTGCGGCAGACCCAGTTGCGCGCGCAGCGCGTCGCGCGCCGCGGGTGCGACGGGCGAGAAGCGTTCGCCGTCAACCGGTGGGTAGAGCAGCACGACTTTTTGCGCGTCGATGCCGTAGTGCCGCACCGCCTCGTTCTTCATCAGCGCCGAATGCGCAACCACGGTGTGCGACGCGTTGAGGTGGGCGCGTTCGAGCGCGATCTTCAAGCGGTCGCTCAGGCCCGTCGCCTTGCCCATCGCGGCGAGGAAGCCCGGGTGCGTACCGCCGCAAATGCCGATGTCCGACCAGCGCGTCTGGTTGCAGCCGATCAGCGGGTACAGGTTCAGGCGGCGTTTCGCGCGGCCGATGCGCCAGTCGAACAGCAGGTCGCGCAGCTTGCCCGGCGCCGCGCGCACGTTCGTGTGAACCGGGTGGACCCAGGCGTATTCGGGCAACGCTGTGTCGAACGCCTTCGCGATCAGCGTCGGCTGGATGCCGCGCTCGTGCAGGCCACGCACGAGCGTCATCGCGTAGCGTTCGATGCCGCCGCTGTTGCGCAGGCCGTGGTTGCTGATGGCCAGTGTCGAATGCCAACCCGCAACGGGCTTCTCAGACGCGGCCGGCGACTTCACACCGCGCCTTCAGGCATCGGCGGCAAAGGCCACCGCAGGCTTGAACTTCAAGGTGAAGCGGGCGCGAAAGCGCGCCTTGGCGAGCAGCTCGCGATCCGCTGCATCGAGCGCCCGCCCTGCAAGCGCCGCATCGAGTTCGACCGGGTCGCCGCGGTGCAGGCAGATGCGGTCGAAGTCGCGCTGGCTGATTCCCCACTTGTGCAGGAACTGCAAGCGCCCGTCGTTCTTCACGATGCGCCCGGTCGAGACGCACGCGAAGTGGTAGACGAAGCTGTCGCCCAGGCCGATGAAGGTGCGGCAGCCGGCGTGCCAGAGCTTCATCGCCAGGTCGTTGTCGCTGCTCATTCCGGGCGAAAACTCGACACTGTAGCCGCCGACCTCGGCCCACATCCAGGTGGGAAGCAACGTCGGCGGCCAGGTCGAGCCGAGCCAGTGCGAGCGCTTCAGGCTCGGCAACGCGGCAATGACGTCGGCCTCACGGAAGCTCGCAGGGTCGCGGCCGAAGTCCGCAGCGACGGTGCAACGGTTGTTCGCGCCTCCGGGCTCGATCATCGTCGACGAGAGCATGAAGCGCCGGCCCTCGAGCTGCTGTGCGACTTGCAACAGGCGCGCATCCCAACCGGGAAGCACCGCCATGTCGTCGTTCAGGTAGAGCAGGTAGGGCATCGTCGCCAGCCGCGCCACCTGGTTCACGGCGTAGCAGATGCCGATGTTGGCGGCGCTGGCGGTGTGCTTCAACCCCTGCTCGCGCACCCACGCGAGCGTGCCGTCGGAACCGTCGTTGACGTGCACGAGGATCTCGTGCGCGTGCACGGAATGCCTGCGGATCGTGTCGACGGCGAGTTGCAGGAACGGCAGGTTGTTCCAGGTCGGGATGATGATCGAGAACATCGGCGTGGGTTGTGGCGTCAATCAGGCCTTCGCCGGCCGCGGCACACGCCCCATCAGATAAAACTCGTCGTTCGGCCGCATCGACGTCAGGTTGGCCATGCGATTGGACAAGCCGAAGAACGCCGTGATCGCGCCGATGTCCCACGCATCCTCGTCGCTGAAGCCATGTTCGCGCAGCGCCGCGAAGTCGGACTCGACGATCGCCGCGGAATCGGTGCAGACCTTCAACGCAAAAGCGAGCATGGCTTTCTGGCGCGGCGTGATGTCAGCCTTGTGGTAGTTCACCGCCACCTGGTCCGCGATCAGCGGCTTCTTCTCGTAGATGCGCAGCAGCGCGCCATGCGCGACGACGCAGTACAGGCACTGGTTTGCCGCGCTCGTCGCGACGATGATCATCTCCATCTCGCCCTTGCTCAAACCCGAATTGCGCAGCAGCAAGGCGTCGTAGTAGGCGAAAAAGGCGCGGAATTCGTCGGGGCGGTGCGCCAGCGCGAGGAACACGTTCGGTACGAAGCCGGATTTCTGCTGCACTTCGAGGATGCGCTCGCGGATGTCGGCCGGAACATCGTCCAGCGCCGGGGCGGGGTAGCGACTGAGGGGTGGAATCACGGTCAGCTCCTGAATTGCAATGCGCGCAGCCTGGCGTACAGACCACCTTGCGCCAACAGCTGCGCGTGCGTGCCATTCTCGACGATGCGCCCACCGTCCAGGACGACGATGCGATCGGCGCGTTCGATGGTCGACAAGCGGTGCGCGATGACGAGGCTCGTGCGCCCGCGCATCAGCGTCTCGAGCGCCTCTTGCACGAGCCGCTCCGATTCCGAATCGAGCGCCGACGTGGCTTCGTCGAGGATCAGGATCGGCGCGTCCTTGTAAATTGCGCGCGCAATCGCCAGGCGCTGGCGCTGGCCGCCGGAAAGCCGCTCGCCGTTGTGGCCGATCGGCGTGTCGATGCCCTGCGCGAGCGTCTGCACGAAGTCGAGCAGGTTCGCGGCGCGCAGCGCAGCTTCCACCCTGTCGCGGTCCGCCGGGTCGCCGGCGCTTCCCAAGGCGACGTTCGCGGCGACGCTGTCGTTGAACAGCACGACGTCCTGGCTCACCAAAGCGAACTGGCGCCGCAGCGCCGTGACGCTCCACTGCGGGAGTGGCACGCCGTCGAGGATCAGAGCGCCGCTGCTCGGTTCGAGGAAGCGCGGCAGAAGGTTCACGAGCGTGGATTTGCCGGCGCCCGAGGGGCCGACGAGGGCGACCGATTCGCCGACGGCCAAGCGCAGATTCACGTCACTCAGCGCAGCGCCGGACGCACTCGCGTAGTGCAAGTTCACGTCGCGCAGCTCGAGTTCGCCGCGCGCACGGCCGGGGTCATGGCCGCCGTCAACCTCGCTCGCGGTTTGGTCGATCAGCGCGACGCCGCGCTCCAGCGACGCGACGCCGCGCGTGATCGGGCCGGCGACTTCAGACAAGTGCTTCACCGGCGCGACGAGCATCAACATCGCCGTCACGAAAGCGGCGAATTCGCCGACCGAGCCGCCTTGCGTGCCGCTTTGGTACAGGGCGAGCACGATCACCGCCGAGAGCGCGCAAGCCGCGAGCACCTGCGTGAGCGGCGTCATCGTCGCCGAGGCGACGATCGACTTGATGGCGAGGTGGCGCAGCGACTCGCTCACGCTCGCGAAGCGCCGCGCCTGCGTCGCCTGCGCGTGGTGCAGGCGCACGATGCGCCATGCGAGAACGTTCTCCTCGACCACGTAGGCGAGCTGGTCCATCGCTTTTTGTCCCTGCACGACGAGCCGGTGCAGGCGCCGGCTCAAGACGCGCATGACGAACGCGAGCGCCGGGAACAGCACGGCGATGAAGGCCGTGAGCTGCCAATTCAGCCAGAGCAGATAGGCGAGCAGCGCCACCAGCGTCAGCGAGTCTTTCACGAGCGTCAGCAGCGAACTCACGAGTTGCCCGGCGCCGCCTTGCACTTCGTAGGTCAGCGTGTTGATCAGGCTCGACGCCGACTGGCGCGTGAACAGACTCGGTTGCGCGTCGAGCAGGCGTTCGAACATCGCCTTGCGCATCGCCAGCGTGCCGCGGTTCGCGACCCACGCCAGGCCGTATTGCGCCGCAAAGCCCGCGACGCCGCGCACGGCGAACAGACCGATCAAGACGACAGGCACCAGCCACAGCGGCAAGGTGCCGGCCTTGAAACCGCTGTCCAGCAGCGGCTGCATCAGCGCCGGAATCATCGGTTCGGTCGACGCGGCGACGAGCGCGGCCAACATCACCGTGACGACGCCGCGCCGCGTGTCGCGAAAGAATGGCGAGATGCGCGCCAGGCGCTGCGACAGCGTCTGGCCGGGTGGCGGCAACGCTGCGCCGCTGGCCGCGTTCATGACGGCGGCTCCGGGCGCTGCAACGGGTTCTGCAGGAACATCAGCTTCACGTACTTGTAGTAGGTGTACTCGGCGTTGTAGATCGCCAGCATCAAGCCGTGGCGGCCGTCGAGGAAGCCCCGGCGCACGATGTAGGTGCGAGCGAAGGCAAACACGCCATGCAGCACGCCGCGCCAGACGCCGCCTTTTTTGCCTCGGGTTTGCATGTCGCGCGCATGGCCGGTCGAGTAGCGGTCGAGCTTTTCGAGCACGTCGTGCAGGTTCGGGTAGCTGAAATGGATCAGCGGGTTCGTCAACTCGCCCACGGATCCGTCGACCGTCATGTGCGCGTGCAAGAAGTGATCCGTGAAGCCCGATTTGGCACGCCGCCCCAGGCGCAGCGTGTAGTCGGGGCGCCAGCCGCTGTGCTGAATGAAGCGCCCGCAAAACTCCGACACTCGGGGGATGCGCCAGCCGTCTTTGGTGCCGCTTCGAATCGCGCCCATCACTTCGGCACGAAGCGCGTCGCTGATTCGTTCGTCGGCGTCCAGCGAGAGCACCCATTCGCTGCCCGCGAGCCCGAAACCGCGCGCGACTTGCGGCCCGTATCCCGGCCAGTCGGTCTCGACGACACGCGCGCCCGCCGCGCGTGCCAGACGCACCGTCGCGTCGTGGCTGCGCGAGTCGAGCACCAGCACTTCATCGGCAAAGGAAACGCTGGCGATGCAGGGTGCAATGTTGTTTTCTTCGTTCTTCGCAACGATGACCACGGTGAGCGAATGCGGGTTCGGCGGCATGGTCAATGGGGAATCGCCCTCTATCATTGGCATTGTCGCCCATCCCTTCAACACCACCGGTGGCGCGGCCTGACCCCCGTTGCACCCACCACGTCATGAAAAGAAGAACCCTGATTCGCCTCGCGGCGGCCCCAGCCGCATTCACCCTGTGGGGCGCGGCGCGCGCCCAGTTTCGCGTCGAAATCTCCGGCGTCGGCACGACCCAGCTGCCGATTGCGATCACGCGCTTTCGCGATGAAGAGAAATCAGGCCAGGCGATCTCGGCCATCGTGCGCGCCGATCTGGAGCGCAGCGGCGCGTTTCGCGGCATCGACACGAGCGCCGCGCTCGACGAAACCTCGCGCCCGATGATGACCGAGTGGCGCACGCGAGCTGCCGACGCGCTCGTCGCCGGCTCGGTGGCGCGCCTGGCGGACGGCCGCTTCGACGTGCGCTTCAAGCTCTGGGACGTCGTCAAGGGCGTCGAGCTCGGCGGCCAGAGCAACGCGGTGGACGCCGGCGACCTGCGCCTGGCGGCGCACCGCATCGCCGACTACATCTATGAAAAATTGACCGGCGAGAAAGGCGTGTTCTCGACGCGAATCGCCTACGTCACACGCGGCGGCGGGCGCTATACGCTGCGCGTCGCGGATGCCGACGGCGAGGGCGGGCAGGTGGCGCTGAACAGCGCCGAGTCGATCATTTCGCCGGCATGGTCGCCCGACGGGCGCGAACTCGCGTATGTGTCGTTCGAGAGCCAGAAGGCCGTCGTCTACGTGCAGGAAGTCGCATCCGGCAAGCGCCGGTCGCTCGCGAACTTCCGCGGCTCGAACAGCGCGCCGGCGTACTCGCCCGACGGTCAGACGCTCGCGGTGACGCTGTCGCGCGACGGCGGTTCGCAGATTTACCTGCTGAATCGCGACGGCAACAACCTGCGCCGCCTCACCAACAGCCCGGCGATCGACACCGAACCCGTCTACGCCCCGGACGGCCGCAGCATCTACTTCGTCAGCGACCGCGGCGGCACGCCGCAGATCTACCGCACCGCGCTGGGTGGCTCGACGGTGGAACGGATCACATTTGCAAGCAGCTACAACATCAGCCCGGCGATCAGCCCCGACGGGCGCACGATGGCCTATATTTCGCGACTCGGCAACGACTTTCGCCTGCACACGCTGGATTTGACGACGAGCAACGCCCAGGGCGTAGGCCTCACCGACACTACCGACGACGAAAGCCCGGCCTTCGCGCCCAACGGGCGGCTCATCATTTACGCGACCCGCTCGCAGGGGCGCGACGTCTTGATGACGACGACGTTGGATGGCAAGATCAAGGCCCGCTTGATTTCCACCACGGCCGACGTGCGCGAGCCGGTGTGGGGCCCCTATGGAAGATAAGGAAGGCAGACAGGCAGATCGATTGTTGACTGGCAACACCCACGCACCACTGAAAGGACCCGAATCATGAATCCGATCAAAAAAGCATCAATTGTTTTCTCCATGCTCGCCGCGCTGTACGGTTGCTCGAGCACGAAGATCGACGCCGACGTGCCCGTTGAAACCCGCCCGACGGCGGCCACCGGCGCGGGGTCGGGTTCGAGTTCGGGGTCGCAGTCGGGTTCCAGCACGCCCAGCGCGGCCAGCAGCGGTACCTCCCAGTCGGCCGTGACGCCGGTGGACCTGACCAAGGTGGCGCCAGTCGTCGCGAGCAACTTGCCGCGCGTCGTCTACTTCGACTTCGACAGCTACGCCGTCAAGGACGAATACCGCGGCGCGATCGAGACCTACGCCAAATTGCTCAGCGCGGACCGCAACAAGCGCCTGGCGATCGAAGGCCATACCGACGACCGCGGCGGGCGCGAGTACAACCTGGCGCTCGGCCAGAAGCGCGCCGAGGCGGTGGCGAAGTCGCTCGCGCTCTACGGCGCGAAGGACACCCAGGTTGACGCCGTGAGCTTCGGCAAGGAGCGCCCGGCAGCGCAAGGCAACGACGAATCGGCATGGGCGAAGAACCGGCGTGCCGAGTTGGCGAGCCGTTGAGGGGCAGGTGATGCGTGCCGATTCCCGCCAACCTCGCGGGTTCGCCTGGCGCTCCGTCAAGGCCATTGGGGTCGGACTCGGCCTGGCCGTCGCGGGCACGCTCGTGGCGCTGCCGGCGCACGCCGGCCTGTTCGACGACGAAGAGGCGCGCAAGGCGATCCTGGAGCTGCGCCAGCGCCTGGACCAGGTGAACGAGCAGAACCGGGCGCGCCAGGTCGAGCAGCTTGCGCAGTTGAGCGCGCAACTCAATTCGCAATTGAACAGCCAGGTGGCGCAGCAGAACACCCAGCTCACGCTGCTCAACGAGCAGATGCTGCAGATCAAGCGCAGCATGGTCGAGCTGAACAACCTGATCGAACAATTGCGCGCCGACAACGCCAAGCTGCGCGGCCAGGACGAGCAGATTGCGCGCGACGTCGCCGAGTTGCAGCGCAAGCAGAAAGACATCGTGCAAAGCGTCGACGACCGGGTGCGCAAATTCGAGCCGGTGAAGGTGTCGGTCGACAACCGCGAGTTCCTCGCCGACCCCGACGAAAAGCGCCTCTATGAGGAAGCGATGGCGGTGTTCCGCAAGGGCGACTTCGACAAGGCGGCGAACGTTCTCGCCGCGTTCGACCGGCGCTACCCGGTGAGCGGGTTTCACGAGTCGGTGCTGTTCTGGCTCGGCAACGCGCAGTACGGCAAGCGCGACTACGCTTCGGCGATCAATACGTTTCGCCAGCTCGTGACGCTGTCGCCGGACCATCCGCGCGCTGCCGAATCGCTGCTGTCGATCGCGAACTGCCAGCTCGAGCTGAAAGACTCAGCGAAAGCGCGCCTCACCCTGGCCGAGCTGGCCAAGGCGTATCCGAATTCCGAGGCGGCGCAGGCCGGCAAGGAACGGCTCGCGTCGATCAAGCCCTAGCCTTCGGGGTGGCGCCGGACCTGGAGCGCCGCTTCGGCGGCCTGCGCCGCCTCTACGGCGACGCGGGCTACGCCCGGGTCCGTGCCGCGCGAATCGCGATCATCGGCGTCGGTGGCGTCGGATCCTGGGCCGCGGAAGCGCTGGCGCGTTGCGGCGTCGCGGCGCTGACGCTGATCGACCTGGACCATGTGTCCGAATCGAACATCAACCGCCAGGTGCAGGCCCTGGGCGCGACGCTCGGGCAGGCGAAGGTGCTCGCGCTGCGCGAGCGCATCGCCGACATCCACCCCGGTTGCAGCGTGCACACGATCGAAGAATTCGTCGACGCGGAGAACTGGGCGCAGTTGCGCAACCGACTCGCGGCGCAATCGATCGACGTGATCGTCGACGCGTGCGATCAGTTGCGCGCCAAGGAAGCGATCGCCAGCAGCGCGCTGGCATCGGCAACGCGCCTCGTGATCGCCGGGGCGGCCGGCGGCAAACGCGAGCCGCAGGCGGTGATGGTCGACGACCTGGCACGCGTCACGCACGACCCGTTGCTCGCCGCCTTGCGCCAGCGCCTGCGCAAGGGCCACGGCGCAGCGCGCGAAGGCGCGATCGGGTTACGCTGCGTCTATTCGCGCGAGACGGTGCGCCGCCCGGCGGGTGATGCGACGAGCGACGCGGCAAGCGACGCCACGCTCAACTGCAGCGGCTACGGCTCGAGCGTCACCGTGACGGCGACATTCGGCATGGTCGCAGCCAACGTCGCGCTAGAATCGCTGCTCGATCCGCCAGGCCCGGCCGGCGAATGATGGCGACGACGAACTTTTATACTTGCAGGCTTGCCGGGTTGTTAGCTCAGTTGGTAGAGCAGTAGACTTTTAATCTATTGGTCGTGGGTTCGAGTCCCGCACAACCCACCATCCACACGGCTTCGCTGCGTGGCGGGCACGAAGAAAAAAATTCAGGGGCTCTTAGCTCAGTTGGTAGAGCAGCGGACTCTTAATCCGTAGGTCGAGTGTTCGAGTCACTCAGGGCCCACCAAAATCAAGCAAGGGAAACAAGCACTTGGCGGTGAACCTGCCAAGTGCTTTTTTCATTCTCGCACCGTTGCCAGATTTCCTCGGGATGCCCTGCTCGGCAGAGAAAGAGAGAAAGCGGCGCCTTCGCGAGGAACCACGAGGGTTGACAGCGAGAAATGTCGACTTCTGGTTTTCAGTCGAGACTTGGGTGGGCGCTCTGCTTGTGCGTGCGCGTATCTCAACGCACGTCGCCCTTGACCACGATGTACTCTGCATCGGGGCCCGTACGGGCCCCGAACACGCACGCGTCGACGATTGCGCCCAACGCTCCGGGGTCCGCGCGGGGCCCGTACGGTCCTCTTGGAGGCGCGCAGATCCCACTTCACGGCGCTGTTTGACGTGAATTTGCGTTTGTCCATCGTCGCCTGTTTGTCGATCCTCGCCGCATCGAGAGCAATTCGCGCAAAGGGGTGACATGAACCCAATTGTCAGATCCATCGACGTCGGCTTCGGCAACACGAAGTTCATCACCGCGTCGGCGAACGGCAAGGTGGACTGCGCCCACTTCGCCTCGCTGGCGTTCTTCGGCCACACCGATGAGGTGGCCGATTCGATGGGCGAAGGCGAAAGACAGTCCAGGTCCCGGTCGATGGCCTGTTCTACGAGGTCGGGCCGGACGTGGAATTGGCAGCCGACCGGTACCGCTCACGCCAGCTTCGCGACGGCTGCACGCAGACGCCCGAGTACCGCGCA
>CAVZHI010000012.1:0-133744 GCA_963775015.1 uncultured beta proteobacterium
GATCATCACTTCCCAATCGGCCGCCAGGCCGCATGAACACTCGATGTGCGTTGACACGCCCTTGGCAGATGGCCCTGTTCATGGCCCCAAACCGTTGGCCACGCCCGCAGCCGCCTCTTGTCCGGCAAAGAGTTGCTCAGATGGTACGAGACCGGGCACCTCAACGTCCTCCATCGAGGCCTGTCCATCGCTCGCATCAACGCCTACTCGATAGCCCATCGCGCGATAGCCGCGCTGGCGCTTCTCCCACATCCGCAGCAGCGCCGGGTGGCCGGTGTCGACGAAGTCGATGATCCGCACATCGGCTTTGCTGGCGTGTTCCCGGTGCAGGCGGCCCGCGTACTGCTGCAAGGTGCCCTTCCAGGACACCGGCATGGCCAGCACCAGGGTGTCCAGCGGCGGATGGTCGAATCCTTCACCGACCAGTTTTCCGGTGGCCAGCAGGATGCGCGGCGCCTCGGGTGGCAGCGCGTCCAGCTCCGCGATCAGGGCGGCGCGCTGCTTCTTCGACATCCGCCCGTGCAACACGAACGGCGCCGGTGCCTGTGCGGTCAGGGCCTGCGCGGATGGCATCGAGGTGTTCGGTGCGCTCGGTCAGCACCAGCACTTTGCGGCCCTGCTCGAACGCCGCTGCTGACTTCCGCGGCGATGGCTTCGGTTCGGGCCAGGTCGTTGGCAAGGTGCCGGAACACGTCCTGAATGCCCGCCGTCGGTCGGCAGGTCGATCGCGGGCAAACCGTGATCGCGGCACGACCTCCAGGTCGTGCGGTGCACCGGCCGGCCTGGCTGCGGTGTGGCGGATCGGCCCGCACTGCATGAAGATGATGGGCTGCTGGCCATCGCGGCGGATCGGCGTGGCGGTCAGGCCCAGCACGAACTTGGCCTTGGTCCGCTTGAGGATGGCGTCGAACGATGCCGCACCGACGTGGTGGCATTCGTCCACCACGATCTGCCCGTAGTTCTCGACCAGCGCATTGACCTCGCCCTGGCGCGACAGCGACTGCATCACGGCGATGTCGATCTTGCCGGTCGGTTTGGCCTTGCCGCCGCCGATGGTGCCGACCACGCCCTTGCCAACGCCAAGGAAGGCCTGCAGGCGTTCCTGCCATTGCTTGAGCAACTCGGTGCGATGGACCAGCACCAGGGTGTTCACGCCGCGCCGGGCGATCATCGCCGCCGCCGTCACCGTCTTGCCGAACGCGGTCGGCGCGCACAGCACGCCGGCATCGTGTTTCAGCATGGCCGCCACGGCCTGCTCCTGATCAGGCCGCAGAGTGCCGACGAAGTCGGCTTGGATGGGCTCGCCGGCGAACCTCTCGTCCTGCAGGTCGCATCGGATGCCGTTGTCTTTCAGCAAGGCCAGTGCTGCGTCCAGGCAACCGCGCGGCAAGGCGATGTGCTGCGGGTAGTTCTCGGCGTTGCCGATGACGCGGGGCTTGTCCCACACCGACATGCGCATGGCCTGGGCCTTGTAGAACTCGGGGTTCTGGAAGGCCGCCAGGCGGATCAGCCGATTGGCCAGCGCCTGGGGCAGCTGCGCTCTTCTCGAAGTAGATCAGGTTGGCCAGCGTCACGGTCAAAGCCTGGGGCATGGTGCCCGCCAGCTTGGTGGACGGACTGGACTGGCGCTTCCACGGCGTGGCCAGATCCTCGTCGTCGATGAACGTCACGTCCAGCGGGTGAACGCCGCCGGTGGCGCGCAGGATGGTCGGCTCGATGTCGTGCGGGGCCATGGGCTGGATCGAGGCGAGATAGGCCCACTGGTCGCCGTACGGCCGCAGAGTCGGCATCCACAAACACGCTGCAGCCGCTTTCGCGCGGGTGCTTCTGCAGCGGCAGCGCGATCAGGTTGCCGAACCCGCCCTTGGGCATCGTGTCCTGGTTGGGAAACAAGCGGTCGTAGGACGCCAGCTTGAGCTGCCGGGTGCGCGCGCAGGTGTGGCTGATGATGGCGGTGCCCAGGCGCCGGGCATCGCGCGCCGACACACGCCCGGCGAAGAACACCCAGGCATGCGCGCCCTGGCCGGAGCGCGAAATTTCCAGCGCCGCCGGCACGCCAAGCTCGTCGCAGGACTGCATGAACGCCTGGGCGTCCTCGCTGCCAATCCGCCTCGTCGAAATCGACCGCCAGGAAGTGGCAGGTGTCGTCCTCCAGCAGCGGATAGACGCCGACCGTTTGCTTGCCCGCCAGGTGGTCGTAGATCACCGAATCCGACAGCGGCATCAGCAGCCGGTGGCTGCAGTCGCCGCACTTGATGCGCGGCTTCTCGCAGACACCGGCCCGCCACTCGTTGGCGCAAGCCGGCGCGTAGCCCGACTTGCCCGAGGTCTTGCCCTCCCAGCGAACCGGGTAGACATCGGTGCGGCCCCGGAACAGCCGCCGAAACAATGCCACCTTCTCGGCCGTGGACAGGCTGGGCCCTGGAGGCGCTGGCGCCGGCTCCGGCACGGATGCGGTCGGCGCGGCTTGCGACGCCGCGGCCGGGGGCGCGTGCCACGCGATGCCGTGCGACTCCAGCAACGCCACCAGCCGCGCGTTCTCGGCCTGCAGCGCGGCGAAGGCCTCGCGCTCAGTCATCGGCCCCATGCTCGGTGAGCAACGCATCCATGTCTTCACCTACGCCGTAGCCGATGTCGTGGCTGCGGTCTCGAACCATCTGCAGGCGCGTCCAAAGTGCCGGGCGCTGCGTCTCCGGCAAGGTGGCGACTGCCTTCAACGCCTGCTCGAACATTCGCACCAGCGCGGACAAGTAGGCTTCGTCGTCGAGGCCGACATCGCAGCTGAATCCCGAGGCCCGCTCGCAATAGAAGACCATCAACTCTGCCAGCCCGTCCGCCGTGCCCGATGCCTTCTTGTAGTCCGTGATGGCCTTCTTGGCTTTGGCCACCGAGGTGTCCTGGTTCTTGAACACATCGGGCCACAGCCAGCGGTCGATGGCGGCCTTGTAGGGCTCGAGCACGTCTTCGCCCAGGTGCAGGCGTGTGTGCAGAAAGGCCTGGTTGTCCTTGCTGGCGGCGTAGAGGTCTTGCACCAGGCCGAGCAGGCCGGCGCGGTCGAGGTCGGCGAGCCGCGCCTTGACGTTGATCCAGGAGGAGGAGGCCTTCTTCGTTGCCATGGGGCGTGCTGCGTCTGGTGGGTCAGCTCGCCGTGGCCGGGGATGCGGCGAACACACGTTCCAGCGTGGCAGGAAGCAGTGCGGCGTTGGCTTGCCGGATGGCGGCGTGCTTTGTCTTGAGCAACTGCGTGCGCTGGTAGATCGCGTCGGAGTTCAAGCTGCCTGGCCATCGAGGGCACCGGCATCTCGTAGCTGAGGAAGGTCGCGGGCTGCAGACGGCGGCGGCGGGCATTCGTGCCGCCGCTGATCTCTGCCAGTGCCGGCCAGATGTCCGGGGTGCGGAAGTAGATGTCGAGCACCTCGGGCAAGACGGCCTCGGTGTTGACTGTGAACACCGGAAACTCCGGCGACACCACCAGCCATCGCACTCAGGCGGCACCACGCCCAGTGCGCCTTCCCAGGCCATCAGCTTGGGGTAGATGAAGTCACCCGCGCGGACGGTGGACAGTCGCTCGTAGGAGAACTCGCTGCCCATCTTGACGGCGCTTGGAAATACGCCTCGGCCGAACGAGTAGACGCCCGCGAAACGGTACTGGGCTGTGCCGTCCACGGCCACGTCTGGTTGGCGTTGAGAGACCAACTCCGACACGCGACGCTTCGCGGGCTGCTTGCCCGCAGTACCAAGGACGTAGCTGCGGATCAGACGCGCTGCGTCGCGCTCGACGGCGTCCAGATGCGCCTCCACTTGCCATGTCTTCTCCGCCAACAGTTCGAGGTGCTGAACGATGCGCCTTTGAACGGCCAGTGGCGGCACGGGCACCGGAATCGTTGCGAGCTCAGTCAGGCTCAGCGTCCGATTTCGATCTGCGCTGCCACGCGATGCCTGCCCGACAATGGGCCAATCCTTCACGACTCAACAGATAACGCGCCAGGAATTCCGGCACCGCCAAGTCAGCGTGAGGCACACAGGTGATGTAGCGGTGGGAGCGCGATGCATCCTTCATGCTCATCCGTCGCCCACGAAATTGCGCCTTCCCAGGCCTTGATGTTGCTGAAGACAAGGTCTCCCTTCGCAATCAAGACTGGCTTCTCCCAGGTTGCCTCCGCGCCATCGAATTCAGGCTTCTCGAACAGACCCCTTCCAAACGAGCGCGCGCCGATCTCGCGGTACTTCGCACCTCGATCCAGTTTGAGAGGCCGGCGTACGATCGGCGCTACGTCAGCCAAGCGGCATGGTCGGCCACTGTCTCATTCGGCAGTTCCTATCCCGCCCAGCCGCCGCGCCTCCAGCTCCCGCCGCGTCTTGTCCAGCTCTGCTTCCAGCAGCTTCGCGTCCGGCAGCACGGTCTGGTACTCGGCCGCCATCACCTTGTTGGGCAGGCCTTCCAAGGCATAGTGGGCCTCGTTGTGGCCCTTGCTGGTGCACAGCACCAGGCCCACCGGCGGGTTCTCGCCGGGCTTCGTCCAGTGCTCGCGGGCGTAGTTCAGGTACATGTGCATCTGGCCCGCGTCGGCATGGCTGAACTTGCCGATCTTCAGGTCGATGACCAGCAGGCACTTGAGGCCGCGGTGGAAGAACAGCAGATCGACGCGGAACCAGCTGTCGTCCAGCCGCAGGCGCCGCTGCCGGCCCACGAAGGCGAAGTCGTCGCCCAGCTCCAGCAGGAAGTCGGCCAGGTGCTGGATCAGCGCCTCTTCCAGGTCCGATTCGGAGTACTCGTCCTTGAGGTTGAGGAACTCCAGGACGAAGGGGTCCTTCAGTGCCTGCTCGGGCGTGATGGCGTCGCCAGGCTCGGCTGCCTCGGCCTTTTGCAGCATGGCCGCCTTGTTGCGCGACAGGGCGATGCGTTCATAGAACTGGCTGTTGACCTGCCGGTCGAGCTGACGCACGCTCCAGCCGCAGCGCAGGGCTTCGGTTTCGTAGAAGGCGCGCGCCGCTTCAGACTTGACGGACAGCAGGCGCACGTAGGCTGACCATGGCAAGGGGAAGGCTTGGGCCAATGTGCTCAGCGCCGCCGAGGTCCGGATCGGTGCTCCGGGTACCGCGGGTACGGACGATTCGCCAGACACCGTCTGCGAAATCCGGGTGGGTGCCGATTTCGCAGACGGTGTCTGCGAAATCCGCTCCGGCGGCCAGGCCAGATAGAACAGCCGCATCTGTTCGAGGTTGCGCTCGGAAAATCCTCGGCCGAAGCGCTGGGTCAGATCGACCGACAGCCGCTTGAGCAGCGCCTGGCCGTAGGCGGCCCGTTCCTGCCCCGCCTGCTCGAACTCAACGATGCGCCGGCCGATCTCCCAGTAGCTGGCCGTCATCAGCGCATTGACGCTGCGGGCAGCGGCATGGCGGGCGGCTTCCAGCAAAGCGACGATGTCGCCGTGCACGCCGCCGTAGTCCGGCCCAGCATCGACGCCGCCGCTGCCGGGGACGAGATCGCTCATGCCTGCACCTCGTTCACAAGGGCCTCGATCTCACCCAGCAGGCGCATCACCTCGGCCTCATGGCCGCGCATCGAGGCGATCAAGTCCTTCGGGTCGGCGTGCTCCAGCCCCGCCTTGGCGTTGGGGTTCTTGATGTCCAGGTTGTAGATCGGCCAGTACAGCGCGTCGCCCTGGGCCTGCGCGGCCTTTGCGCCCTGCTCGTGCGCAAGCTGCTCTGCCTTCAGCGCGCGCAGCCGGTCCTGCAGCGCCGACTTCGCGCCGTTGGCCGCGGCGCTGATGGTCTGCTCCAGCTCGCGCAGCGGCTTGCCGAGGGCCAACGCCGCATTGCGTTCGGCCTCGGCCCTTTGCCAGTGAGGCGTCGCGGCTTCGACGGCGGCAGCTCGCTTTGCCGCAAAGTCGACGCGCCCAAGCCTGCGGGCCTGCCTGGCGGTCGTTCCACCAGGCCAGTGCAGCGGCGAACTCCTCGAACTGGATCGGCGCGGTCTTGGTGTAGTTCTTGCGGCCCTCGGGCAGCGGCTGCTCGTAGTACCAGATCGTCTCGGTCGGGCCGGAGCGGTCGAAGAACAGCAGGTTGGTCGGGATGCTCGGTGTAGGGCGCGAACACGCCGTTGCGGCAGCCGCACGATGGTGTGCAGGTTGAACTCCTTGAGCAGTTCCTCCTTGATGCGCGCGCACGACGCCGTCGCCGAACAGCGTGCCGTTGGGCACGACCACGGCGGCGCGGCCGCGCGCTGCGCCTGCGCCGGCTCGGCGCGGCGCGCGCAGCTTGCGCATGATAGCTGCAGGAACAGCAGCGCCGTCTCGGCGGTCTGCTTGTCGGCCGGGAAGTTGCCCTGGATGCCCTTCTCCTCCTCGCCGCCGAAGGGCGGGTTGGTGAGGATCACGTCCACGCGCTCCCTGTCGCCGATCTCGGTGAGCTTGCGGCGCAGCGCGTTGCCGGGTCGATCTGCGGCGCGTCCAGGCCGTGCAGCAGCAGGTTCATCTGGCAGAGCAGGTACGGCAGCGGCTTGGCCTCGCAGCCGAAGAGCGTCTCGCGCTGCAGCGTGCGTCGCTGGTCGGCGACGGTCTTCACCTGCTGCTCGAGGTGGTCGAAGGCCTCGACCAGGAAGCCGCCGGTGCCGCAGGCCGGGTCGAGCACGGTCTCGCCGAGGCGCGGGTCGGTCACCTGCGACCATGAAGCGCACGACGGCGCGCGGCGTGTAGAACTCGCCGGAGTCGCCCGCCGCGTCGCGCATCTCGCGCAGCATCGACTCGTAGAGTGCGCCGAGCGTGTGCATCTCGTCGCTGGCGCGTGAAGTGGATGCCGTCGACCTTGTTGACCACGTCGCGCAGCAGGTAGCCGCTGATCATGCGGTTCTCGACGCCCTTGAAGACGGTGGCGATCACGTCGCGGCGGCTCGTCGCCGTTGGCGCTGGTGCAGGCCGCGCAGGTAGGCGAACAGCCCCGCGCCCTTGCTTGCCGTCGGGGCGGACGCGTCTCGTCCTGGTTGATGAAGGCGAGCAGTTCGTCGCCGGTGATGCCGTCCTCGCTTGGCCGCCCAGTCGCGCCAGCGGTACGGCGGCTTCGATGACGGGCTGGAACTTCTTGCCGGCGAGCGTCGGCCTCTTCCTCGCGCATGACGCTCCAGGTCGTCGAGGAACTTCAGGAACATGATCCAGGTGAGCAGCGGCAGGCGGTCGAGGTCGCCATTGAGCCCCTTGTCCTTGCGCATGATGTCGCGCGCGGACCTGATCAGCGCCGACAGGTTCTCGCGCGTGGTCAACGCGGCCTTGGGTTTGCGGGGCGCCTTGGTCTTCTTTTCGGCGCTGGCGGTGCTGGCTTTGCGAGCAGGCATTCAGTGGAGTCTGGTGGTCATTGGTAGATCGCCGTCTGCAGCCGTGACACGGCTTCCTTCAGGCCCTTCACCCGCCGAAGTGGCGGCTGGCGATCTCGGAAGGCGTGCCGAAGCGGTCGAAGGGCTGGACCTTCAGCACGTCGGACAGTGCGTTGAACTGGGTGTCGCCGTGCTCGGCGTACTTGTCGAGCAGCAGCGACAGCACCTCGCGGGCCGTGTCGCCGTACTGCGCAAAGAGGTCCTGCGTGGCCTTGCGCGCGCGCTCGGCGCGCTCGCGCCGCGTCCGCAGCGGGGCGTTGAAGGCCAGGTGGCAGAGCAGGTCGAAGGGGTCGGCATCGGGCTGGTCGCTGCTGCCGCCAGCTCGTCGAAGCTGATGCCGCGTTCGGTCAGCTCGCGCAGGACGTCGGCCGCTGGCGTCAGGGTCGGCCCAGCGGCTTGCAGCGCA
Source organism: uncultured beta proteobacterium (assembly GCA_963775015.1). Classification (GTDB taxonomy): domain Bacteria; phylum Pseudomonadota; class Gammaproteobacteria; order Burkholderiales; family Burkholderiaceae_C; genus JAEMQF01. Next base: position 7,776 of record CAVZHI010000012.1, read on the forward strand.
TCGCGCGTGGGATACAGCGAACGCACCGCGCGGCCCGCGTAGTCGGTGTAGCGCACGACCTGCAGCTGCTTCCCGTCGGGGTCGAGCTCGTAGACCAGATGGCCGACGATCTCGACCTGGCCGCCGTCGAAGTAGAACTTGCGCGGCTCCGCCGGCGGGTCGGTCAGGATCACTGCCGCACCCGGCTCGGCCTGCTCCGGCTCAACGAGGTATTCGGCCTCCGGTTCGGCCACACCCGGGACTTCGACGATCGTCGTGTCGACCACCTCGCCGGCCTCATCCACCGTCACCTCTTCCAGGCGCGCCGGATCGCCGTCGAAGTCGGGGTCGGCGAAGTGCCGCGTCGCCGTGCCGGTGTAGTCGAGGATGTTGAAGCACAGCTTGCCGTAGTCGACCCGCACGCGCGTGCCGCGGCCGATGATCTGCTTGAACTCGATCATCGAGCCGACGACGCGGGCCAGCACGACGTTCTTGCAGGTCGGCGCATCCACGCCGGTGGTGAGCAGCTGCGACGTGGTCAGGATGACCGGCGCCGGCTTGTCCACGTCCTGGAAGTGCGACAGGTGGCCGCGGCCGATGTCGCCTTCGTCGGCGGTGACGCGGCAGACGTAGTCGGGGTACTGCTGCGACCAGATCGGCTGTTCAGGTTGACCAGCTCCTGCGCGCATCTCGGCGGCGTGCTCCTGGTCGACGCAGAAGACGATGGTCTTGGCGAAGCGGTCGGTTTCTTCAGGAAGTCGGTGAGGTGCCGGGCGATGGCCTGGGTGCGCGCCCGCAGGGCGACGACGCGCTCGAAGTCCTTGGTCTGGTATTCGTCGTCCGGGATCTCGCGGCCGAAGCGGTCCAGCTCGTCCTTGCTCGGCCGCCAGCCCGGCGGCGTCCACGTCGGTGACGACGCGGTGCACGCGGTAGGGCGCGAGGAAGCCGTCCTCGATGCCCTGGCGCAGGCTGTAGGTGTAGATCGGGTTGCCGAAGTAGTCGTAGGTGTCGCGGTTGTCGTCGCGCAGCGGCGTGGCCGTCATGCCGAGCTGGAAGGCCGGCTCGAAGTACTCGAGGATCTCGCGCCAGCTGCTCTCGTCGCGGCGCTGCCGCGGTGGCACTCGTCGACGATGATCAGGTCGAAGAAGTCAGGGCGGTACTTGCGGAAGACATCCTCCGTCGCTCGTCCTCGCCAGCGCCTGGTAGATGGCGAAGTACATCTCGCGGCTCTGGCTGACATCGCCACCTCGATCTTGTGGCGCGCGTCGCCGAACGGCGCGAAGATCTTGTCCTTCGGGTCGTCGACCAGGATGTTGCGGTCGGCAAGGAACAGGATCTTGGGGCGGCGGTGCTCGCCGGTGCGGTTCCAGCGGCTGTTCCAGAGCTTCCAGCAGATCTGAAAGGCGACGAGGTCTTGCCCGTGCCGGTCGCCATCGTGAGCAGGATGCGCCGTTGGCCGATCAGGATGGCCTCGATGACGCGGTTGATGGCGATCTGCTGGTAGTAGCCGGGGCACCTTGCCCGACACGAGATTGAACGGCTCCAGCAGGTGGGCCGCTGCAGGCTCTGTCAAGCTGGGCCGACGCCGTCAGCCGCTGCCAGAGCTCGTCCGGCGTGGCGTAGCGATCGACCTCGCGCTCGGTTCCGGCGGTGTAGTCGATCTCGATGATGCGATGGCCGTTGGTCGCGTAGGCGAACTTCAGGCCGAGCATCTCCGCGTAGTCCGTGGCCTGCTGCACCCCGTCTCGGCGGGCAAGCCGAGCTCCTTCGCTTCGACGACGGCCAGCGGAAAGTCGCGCCGGTAGTGCAGCAGGTAGTCGGCACGGCGTTGCTTGCCTCGGCGCACCTTGCCGCCGGCCACGATGATCCGGCCGTCGGTGAAGCTGCGCTGCTCGCCGATGACGGATTCGGCCGCGCCCCAGCCGGCCTCGACCAGCTTGGGGTGACGAACTCGCGGCAAGTGTCAGCTTCGGTCATGGCGTTGTCTCGCGCTCAAGGTGTCCTGTTGCTGTCGCTCGACTCACGTCAAGAGCCTTGGGTACTTGGTGCGCAGCTGCGCGACCACATCGGCGGTGAGCCTCCACGCGTCTCCGCGAAGCCGCGCAATGAGGGTTGACCACACGTCGTTGAACGCATCGATCGCCACGGTTTCGTCGAAGCGCACACCCACCGGCAGCAGCGGCTCGATGTCTTCCGTGAGGCTGCGGGTGAGCTTCTTGAGCATTCGCTCTTCAGCTTCCGCTCGGCTGATCGGATGGTCTTCGAGCGCCAGGTAGTGGTTCAAGCATGTCACGACCTTGTCGCGGTCGAGGCCGAGCTGCGTGAGGCCGTGATGCAGGTCGAAGAGGTCCCGGTTCTTGCGCCTTTGCAGCAGGGCGCGCAGCTTGGTGCCGAAGAGCTCCTCGGGCTCGAAGGAAACGATCTCGGTGCGCGCCGAGTACCAGTCGCTGGCGACCTCGAATGGGTAGCGCCGGTAGCCGAACAGCACCTCGTGCTCGCGGGTGTTGATCTCGACCTTCAACTTCAATGCTGTCTGCGGCGCCGACTCGGGCGCGAAGCGGAAGACGAGGTGCATCGAATGCCCGGCTTGCTCGCGCTGGCACTTGCCCAGCCAAGAGAGCGCATCGCGGATGGCGTCGACCGTGGCGCCGATGGGCTCTGCCTGGGTCTGCACCAGGTCGATGTCTTCGGAGTAGCGCAGCGGCTGCTTGAACAGCAGCTTGTGGATGGCCGTGCCGCCGCGGAAGGCGATCTTGCCGGCGAGCGCTGGCGCATTGAACAAGTCGCAGAGCGCGCGGCAGATGATCAGGTCCTGCTCGACCTGCGCCGGGTTCGGCCACGGGGCGTGCTCTCGCCAGGCCTGGATGTAGGCCTGGGGGATCAAGCGTCTACCTCGACGACTTCATTGACCAGCAGCTTCCAGGTGGCATCGCGCTCCGGAACCTCCGCCAGTGCGGCCACGATCGGTTTGACGCTGGGGTCAAGGGGCGCGAAGTGCCTCGCGGATTCCGCGTACACGCGCAACGCCTTCGCTTGCTTGGTGTGCCCCGCCTGTTCCAGCAGGTAGCCCAGGCGGCGCACCGCGGCGCCTTCGTAGTGCGCTGCAGCCCGTACCAGCCGGCGCGCATCAGCGAGCGCGCCAAGGTCTTTGGCGATCTGTGCCACGCTGCCAAGGCCGCCGGCCCGATGCATGTAGCGCACGCAGTCGAGCAAGGTCAGCTCGACGCCTGCCACGACGGCGAAGCCGGCTGGCGTCTTGATCGTCCCGACGAGCGAAGCTTCGTTGCACGCGGCAAAGGCCTCGGGCTCTTGGTAGATGAACTGCAGGCGATGCGCGCCCAGCGTCAGGTCACGCAGCTGGCGGGGCGCGACCACCTGGAAGATCATGGCCGCTTGGTGCGACGAGCCGTGGTGGGCCGCCGCACGCAGCAGCGACACCCGGTAGCCCAGGCCCTGATGCTTCATCAGTGGGTCGATCCACTCGGCCGGGTCGGCGGCACCTGCCGCCCTGTGTTCGGGCCTCACGATGAGGTAGAAGCCGTGCCTTGGACTGGCCAGCTTGCCCTTGGCGACGGCACGCGTCAGTGCCGGTGACAGGGTACTCAGGGCGATGCCAGACGCGACCGCTTCGTCGCGACTGAACCAGCCCCGGCCTGCGGCAAGGCGGTCGTCGATGAAGGTGTCCAGGGCAGCCATGCCGAAGCATATGCGAATTCAGGGTCAATGTGATCTGTTTTGCATACGAAGACGTGAGCGCACAGGCCTCGCTCGCAAGACTTGGCCCCGATTCCCGGCGCCGATTCCGAGCGAGCGCACGCGCCCGCCAATTCATAAGCGTTGGCCGACCGCGGATGAACAGTCGAGCCAACGATCTGGGGTTCTGTTTGGGACCGGATGGGACGCCATGCGACGTCCCTGGCAGGTGTCACATGTGGTCGATCATCACCTGGCCAAACCCCGAGCAAGACACCTGCGTCGCGCCGTCCATCAGGCGCGCAAAGTCGTAGGTCACTTTCTTCGACTGGATCGCCTTCTGCATCGAGCTGATGATCAGATCAGCGGCTTCGACCCAGCCCATGTGGCGCAGCATCATTTCGGCGGAGAGGATTTCCGAGCCCGGATTGACGTAGTCCTTGCCGGCGTACTTCGGCGCGGTGCCATGCGTCGCCTCGAACATCGCGATCGAGTCGCTCATGTTCGCCCCCGGAGCAATGCCGATCCCGCCCACCTGCGCCGCGAGCGCGTCGGAGATGTAGTCGCCGTTCAGGTTCAAGGTCGCGATCACGGAGTACTCGGCGGGCCGCAGCAGGATCTGCTGCAGAAACGCGTCCGCGATCGAATCCTTGACGATGATCTCGTTGCCCGTCTTCGGGTTCTTGAACTTGCACCACGGCCCGCCGTCGATCGGCTGGGCGCCGAACTCGTGCTGCGCGAGCGCGTAGCCCCAGTCGCGAAACCCACCTTCGGTGAATTTCATGATGTTGCCCTTGTGTACCAGCGTCACCGACGACTTGTCGTTGTCGATCGCGTACTGGAACGCCTTGCGCACGAGGCGCTCGGTGCCTTCGCGCGAGACCGGCTTGACGCCGATGCTCGAGGTGTTGGGGAAACGGATCTTCTTCACGCCGAAGTCTTCTTGCAGGATCTTGATCAGGCGCTTCGCCTTTTCGCTCTCGGCTTCGAACTCGATGCCGGCGTAGATGTCTTCCGAGTTCTCGCGGAAGATGATCATGTTCGTCTTCTCCGGCTCCTTCAGCGGCGAGGGAACGCCGGCGAAGTACTGGATCGGCCGTTGGCAGACGTAGAGGTCGAGTTCCTGGCGCAGCGCCACGTTCAGCGAGCGGATTCCGCCGCCCACCGGCGTTGTGAGCGGGCCCTTGATCGAGACGACGTAGTCTTTGACGATGGCGAGCGTTTCTTCGGGCAGCCAGACGTCGGGTCCGTAGATGCGCGTCGACTTCTCGCCGGCGTAGATTTCCATCCAGTGGATCTGCCGCTTGCCCGCGTACGACTTCGCCACCGCGGCGTCGACCACCTTGATCATCACCGGCGTGATGTCCAGGCCGGTACCGTCGCCCTCGATGTACGGGATGATCGGGTTGCTCGGCACGTTGAGCGAGTAGTTCGCATTGACGGTGATCTTCTTCCCACCGGTGGGAACTTTGACGTGCTTGTACATGGGCGGCGCTCCAGGCGATACGATGAGGGGGCTGAAACGGCGCATTCTACGTATTCGAGATGTTCACATCGAGGTCTCTGCTCCCCATCGCCGCCATCGCGCTCCTGATCGCGCTTGTGCCGGCACGCGCGCAGGACGCGCCGCAAAAGCTTCCGGCGATCACGCTCAGCGCCGGAATGCACCTCGTGCAGGCCGAGGTGGCACAGACATCCGAACAGCGCGGCATCGGCCTGATGCACCGACCGAAGATGGGCGCCAACGAGGGCATGTTGTTCGTCTTCGAAGCGGAAAGCGCGCAGTGCTTCTGGATGAAGAACACGCTGCTGCCGCTGTCGATCGCTTTTCTGGACGGCGACGGCAGCGTCGTCAACATCGAAGACATGGCGCCGCAGACGCTGAACGGCCATTGCTCGAAGAAGCCGGTTCGGTTTGCGCTCGAGATGAACCAGGGCTGGTTCGCCAAGCGCGGCATCAAGCCGGGGTCGAGAATCCAGGGCGGCCCCTGGGGCAAGTGAGGCGCAGATCAAGCCGCCGGCAAGCCCTTGGCGCCGGCTCGGCGCGGGCAGCGCGCCCTCGAAAATCGCTATAGTCGGTTTCGCTTTTCATCAAACCATAAGGAGACATTCATGGGCGCAATCTTTCAGTCCCTGGGGCGCACTGTCGCCGCCGGAGTCGTGTTGCTGGTGTTGCTCGTGCTGCTGTTCGGCAACGTCCAGTTCAACCTGGGTTGGCACGCGTTCTTCATGCGCTGGCTGCACGTGGTTTGCGGCGTGATGTGGATCGGCCTGCTCTGGTACTTCAACTTCGTGCAGATTCCCTCGATGCCGAAGATCCCCGACGAGCAAAAGCCTGCGATCAGCAAAGTGATCGCGCCCACCGCGCTGTTCTGGTTCCGCTGGGCCGCACTGGCCACGGTCGTGACGGGTGTCTTCCTCGCCTCGCTGAACGGCTACCTGGTGCAGGCGCTCGGCTTCCAGAAGCCCTTCACGGCGATCGGCATCGGCATGTGGCTCGCCCTCATCATGGCGTTCAACGTCTGGTTCATCATCTGGCCGAACCAGAAAAAGGCGCTGGGCATCGTGACCGTCACGCCTGAAGAGAAGGCCAAGGCGGGTCGCCTGGCGATGCTCACGTCGCGCGCGAACACAATGCTCTCGATCCCGATGCTCTATTGCATGGTCGCGCAGCAAAACGGCGGCTTCTGATTCGCCGCGCCGCTGGACCGTTCAGCCGCGCGCCCTACCCCGCCTTGCTGGCGCGGGCGAGTTGCAGCAGCGCGCTTCCACGCGCGAGCGTCATCTTGAGTTCGTCACCGGCGTGGAGTTGCGCCGGGTCGACGATCAGTTCGCCGCTGCTGCGCTGCACCAGCGCATAGCCGCGTGAGACCACCCGCACCGGGTCGCACCCGGAAAGGCGCGTCGCCAGGTGCGCGAGCGCATGGCGCCTGCGGGTCGTCTCCGTGTCGACGAGGTGGACGAACCGGCTCGCCAGCGCGCGCAGGCGCTCACCAGCCCGGTGTGAGGCCAGCGCTGCTGCCGACGGCAACCGATGCGCCAGCAGGCGCACGCGCAAAGACTCGTGCCCGAGGCGCTGCGCAGGCTTACCCAACTGGGCGCGCAACCTGTCGAGGTGCTGCTCAGCCAGGTTGAACCGGTTCGCCACGGCCAGGCGCGCGCGACCGGCGAATCCGCCCAACTGGAGCAGGCAGTCCTGCCGTGCCGGTACGCTCAGTTCGGCCGCCGCCGTCGGGGTCGCGGCGCGCAGGTCGGCGGCCAGGTCGCACAGCGTCACGTCGCTCTCGTGGCCGACGCCGCAGATCACGGGAATCGGCGACGCAGCGAGCGCGCGCACGACACGCTCGTCGTTGAACGCCCACAGGTCTTCGATCGAGCCGCCGCCGCGGCAGACGAGCAGCGTGTCGACCTCACGCCGGCTTCCTGCCAGGCCAATGGCCGCAACGAGTTCCGCCGGCGCCTCGGCGCCTTGCACCTTGGCGGGGTAGACGATCACGCCGACATGCGGTGCACGTCGGGCGAGCGTCGTGATCACGTCGTGCAGCGCCGCCGCCGCCAGCGACGTCACGATGCCGATGCGCGTCGGGTAGACGGCGATGGCGCGGCGCCGCGACATGTCGAACAGGCCTTCGGCCTCCAAGCGCGCCTTGAGCCTGAGAAACTGCTCGTAGAGCGCGCCGAGGCCATCGCGCTGCATCGACTCGACGATGAGCTGCAGTTCACCGCGCGCCGGGTAGACGTCGAGACGACCTCGCACTTCGACACGCTGCCCGTCGCTCGGGGTGAAGTCGAGCAGGCTCGCGGCACGGCGGAACATCGCGCACTTGAGCAGTTCCGCGCCGCCGGCGTCCTTGATGCTGAAGTAGCAGTGCCCGCTCGAAGCCGCCGAGTAGCCCGAGATCTCGCCGCGCAAGACACAGGGGTTGAAGCGGGCCCCGAGGCTGTCGGCCACCGCATGCAAGAGCGCCGAGACGGTCCAGACCAGGCGCCCCGGCGGCGCATTCGAAGCGTCGATCATCGGCAAACCCAGCGTGGCTGCGGGGCCAGAACTCCACACCCGCGCCAATCTTGGGCTGGCGCAGCGTTGTCCGGGCCAGCAACTTGAAAATGTCGAGTAAGCCTTTGATTTGACACGGCTTTTTTTTGCTTAAAGTTTGAGCAAGCCAGCTGGGGGCTTGGATTGACGCCGCTTTCGCCGACCTCAGGCGGAGTTGTCCCCAATCTTGTCCACAGCGGCGGTGGATTCAGAAGCGGGGTCCGCGGCGTTGTGCGCACGACGCCCGAATACGTGCGCTTCAAGCCTGCCCCGCATGCCACAGAGCGCAGGGACCATGGCGCCATAATCGCCGACTTCAAATTGCAACCCGACAGTTCAGCGAGAGGGCATCCGATTGATTTCGATCATACAGGCCGCGGGTTGGCCGATCTGGCCATTGATTCTCTGTTCCATCGTTGCGTTGGCGCTTGTGTTCGAGCGTTTTTCGAGCCTGCGGATCTCGCGTGTCATGCCACCGCGCCTGCTCGATGAAGTGATGTCGGTGACGCGCGCGCACCTGCCGTCGGCCGACGTCGTGAACAAGCTGGCGAAGAACTCGATCCTCGGCCAGGTGCTTGCCGCGGGCGTGCGCGCCGTGATCGCCGAGCCGCGCATCAGCGAAGAGAGCCTGCGCGGCGCGTTCGAGTCGGCCGGCCGTGCCGCCGTGCACAAGATGGAGCGCTACCTTGGCCCGCTGGGAACGATCGCCTCGGCGGCGCCGTTGCTGGGGCTGCTCGGCACGGTGATCGGCATGATCGAGATCTTCGGCTCGCAAACCCCCACCGGCGGCAACAACCCGGCGCTCCTGGCGCATGGCATTTCGGTGGCGCTCTACAACACCGCGTTCGGCCTCATCATCGCGATTCCGTCGTTGATGCTGTACCGGCACTTCCGCGGCCTGGTCGACGCGTACACGCTCGACATGGAGCAGGCCGCCGACCGCATGGTGCCGCACCTGCTGCGCTTCACTGCGCAGCAGCGTCAGGCAGGTTGAGCAGCATGTCGTTGCGCTTTCACAAGGCACGTCCGGAAGAGCCGGAGATCAACCTGATTCCGTTCATCGACGTGCTGCTCGTGATCCTGATCTTCCTCATGTTGTCGACGACGTACTCCAAGTTCACCGAACTGCAGATCACCTTGCCGGCGGCCGACTCCGAAAAGCTGCGTGACCGGCCGCGCGAAATCATCGTCGTCGTCTCATCGGACGGGCGCTACGCGGTGAACCGGCGCCAGGTCGACGGCCGCAGCATCGAGGTGCTCACCGCCGAGTTGACCGCGGCGGCCAAGGGGAATCCGGACATGGTCGTGATCGTCTCCGCCGACGCGCTCAGCCCGCACCAAAGCGTGATCAACGTGATGGACGCGGCGCGCCGCGCCGGCTTGCCGCGCTTGACGTTTGCGGCGCAGGGCAGCTCGCCGAGCCGGGCGCGCTGATTTCGTGCCAATTCTCGACCGGTCAAGCTGGTCGCGAAGCTTGCAAAGCGCGTGGCTGACGCGCGGGCCGCTCGCCCTGGCGCTGCTGCCTCTGGCGGGTGTCTACGGGCTGCTGGCCGCGGCGCGCAACGCGCTGTTTTGCTGTGGTGGGCTGAAGACGTTCAAGCTTGGCGTTCCGGTGATCGTGGTCGGCAACCTGGTCGCCGGCGGCGCCGGCAAGACACCGACGGTGATCGCGGTCGTCGAGCTGCTTCGGCGCCACGGCTTCGCGCCCGGAATCGTGTCGCGCGGATACGCTGGCAACCGCGACGGCACGCACGAAGTCCTGGCCGAGACACCGGCGCACGAATGCGGCGACGAACCCAAGCTGCTGAGTTTGCGCACCCGGGCACCGGTGATGGTCGGCAGGGACCGCGTCGCCGCGGGCCGCGAACTGTTGCGCCGGCACCCGCACGTGGACGTTCTTGTCAGCGACGACGGCCTGCAACACCGGCGCCTGGCGCGTGACGCGCAGGTCATCGTGTTTGACGAGCGCGGCGTGGGCAACGGCTGGCTGCTGCCGGCCGGTCCCTTGCGCGAAACACCGGGTGCCACCTGCCCGGCGCGAAGCGTCGTCCTGTACAACGCGACGCAAGCGACGACGCACTGGCCTGGAACGCTGGCGGAGCGGTCGCTTGCCGGAGTCGCGGAACTGGGCCCCTGGTGGCGCGGCGAGAAGGCGACCGTTGCGAATCTGGAGTCGCTGCGCGGTCGGGACTGCCTGGCGGCCGCGGGGATCGCGAATCCGGAGCGATTTTTCTCCCTGCTGCGCCAGTTCGGCATGACTTGCCGAGTCTTGCCCTTGCCCGACCACCACCCCTTCGACACACTGCCATGGCACGACAGTGAAGTGGACGTTCTGGTCACCGAGAAGGATGCCGTCAAGATCGACCCGCAGCGCGTGGGCAACACTCGAGTCTGGGTTGCAGCGCTAGACTTCCGCACCCGCCCGGAATTCGATTCAGCCTTGATGGCGTTGTTGCCTCCCCCTCCCGCTTCAGGTGGTCCCCATGGAAGTTCGTCTGCTTGAGCTGCTCGTCTGCCCGATCTGCAAAGGCCCGCTCGAATACTTGCGCCCGCCTGCGCAAGAACAGCACGAACTTCTGTGCCGCGGAGATCGGCTCGCCTTTCCGGTGCGCGACGGCATCCCGGTGATGCTCGAAGACCAGGCGCGCGCGCTCGAGCCGACGGCTTGAGCCGGCGCCGCGTCGCCGAACCCACTGCGCCAACACGCTCGAAACCACGATGGGCTTCACGGTCCTGATCCCGGCGCGACTCGCGTCGACACGCCTGCCGCGCAAGCCCTTGGCGAACATCGCGGGCGTGCCGATGGTCGTTCGCGTCGCGCAGCAGGCCGCGCGGTCTGGTGCGAGCCGGGTCGTCGTCGCGGCGGACCATGCCGACATCATCGCGGCGTGCTCCGAGTTCGCAGTGGAAGCGATCCTGACTCGCGAAGACCACCTGAGTGGCAGCGACCGCCTCGCCGAGGGCTGCGAGATCCTCGGCCTGCAAGGCAACGATGTCGTGCTCAACGTGCAAGGCGACGAGCCGCTCATCGACCCGGCGCTGATCGACGCGTGCGCCGAACTCCTCGAAGCGCGCCAAGATTGCGTGATGGCCACTGCGGCGCATGCGATCGACGAAGCCACCGAGTTCGACGATCCGAACGTCGTCAAGGTGGTTCTCGATGCGCGCGGGCGCGCCCTCTATTTTTCGCGCGCGCCGATCCCCTGGTGGCGCGACGCCCGAGCCGCGGCCGGCCCCGGCGGGGCCTGCGCCCTGCCCGCACCGGCGCCGCTGCGCCACATCGGCCTGTACGCGTACCGCGCCGGGTTCCTGCGCCGCTTCGGTGCGCTCAGCGCGAGCCCAATCGAGGCGATCGAGTCGCTCGAGCAACTGCGCGTGTTGTGGCACGGCGAACGCATCGCGGTGCATGTCAGCGCGTCGCGGCCCGGCCCCGGAGTCGACACCGCGGCCGACCTGGAACGCGTGCGCGCGCTCTTCGTCTGAGACGATCCCGCACGCCGGCTCGGCATGGTTTGCACCCTCCCGGTGCATGGTATTCTCGATGTGAAAATCGGTGCCCACGCATCTGCGCCCTTCGGCCCGGGGCGGTCACAGCTCGAGGAAACGCATGAGACTCATCCTTCTGGGTGCGCCCGGCGCAGGCAAGGGGACGCAGGCCACGTTCATTTGCAGCAAGTTCGGCATTCCGCAAATCTCCACCGGCGACATGCTGCGCGCCGCAGTGAAAGCCGGAACGCCGCTCGGCTTGGCGGCAAAGGCGGTGATGGACAGCGGCGCGCTCGTCAGCGACGACATCATCATCGGCCTCGTCAAAGAGCGCATCGCCCAGCCCGACTGCGCGAAAGGCTTCTTGTTCGACGGCTTCCCGCGCACGATCCCGCAAGCCGACGCGATGAAGTCCGCGGGCGTCAAGCTCGACGCCGTGCTCGAGATCGACGTTCCCGACGCAGCGATCATCGAACGCCTCAGCGGGCGCCGCGTGCACCCGGGTTCAGGGCGCACGTATCACGTCAAGTTCAACCCGCCCAAAGTGGCGGACCGCGATGACGTGACCGGTGAAGCGCTGATCCAGCGCGACGACGACCGCGAAGAGACGGTGCGCAAGCGCCTCCAGGTGTACCAGGACCAGACGCGCCCGCTCGTCGAGTACTACGCGACGTGGTCGCGCACGGGCAGCGCCGACGCGCCGCGCTGCGTGCGCGTCGACGGCAGCGGCGGCGTCGACCAGATCACCCAACGCGTCATGGCCGCATTGGCCTGAGGCGCAGCACCTTCACCGATTCACGGAGCAAGCACACATGGAAATCGCAGGCAAAGTCTTTCTCGTCACGGGCGGCGCGTCGGGCCTGGGCGAAGGCACGGTGCGCATGTTCGCGGCGAACGGCGCGAAGGTCGTGATCGCGGACCTGCAGGCCGACAAAGGCGAAGCGCTGGCGCGCGAAGTCGGCGGTGCGTTCGTGCGCTGCGACGTCGCGCAGGAGGCCGACGCGCAGGCCGCAGTGGCCAAGGCGGTCGCGTTGGGCAAATTGATGGGGCTGGTGAACTGCGCCGGCATCGGCCCGGCCGCCAAGACGGTGGGCAAAGAAGGCGCGCACGCGCTGAGCCTGTTCAGCAAAGTGATCTCGGTGAACCTGATCGGCAGCTTCAACATGATTCGCCTCGCCGCCGAAGCGATGTGCAAGAACGCGCCGGAGCCCACCGGCGAGCGCGGCGTGATGATCTCGACCGCGAGTGTCGCGGCCTACGACGGCCAGATCGGGCAGGCGGCGTACTCGGCGTCCAAGGGCGGGATTGTGGGCATGACGCTGCCGATCGCACGCGACCTGGCGCGCAACGGCATCCGCAACATGACGATCGCGCCGGGAATCTTCGGCACGCCGATGCTGTTCACGATGCCCAAGGAAGTGCAGGATGCGCTCGCCGCGAGCGTACCGTTCCCGAGCCGTTTGGGCACACCCGCCGACTACGCCAAGCTCGTGCACCAGATCGTCACGAACGACATGCTGAATGGCGAAGTGATCCGCCTCGATGGCGCGATCCGCATGGCGCCGAAGTAGGCGAGCCCCGAAGCGACTGGCGTCAGGTCAAGCTTTGCGCTTCGCGTAGAGCGTCCACAGGCGCGCCAGGTCGGCGGTGCCGTCGGACCCGCCGACTGTCTTCAGCAAGGCCTGCGCCTTGTTGCTGTCGCCCGCGATGAGGTAGGCGATCGCGGCGTGCAGCTTGGCGTCGTCCGGACGCTTCAAGTTACCCTTGGCCAGGCCCTGCTGCATCAACGGCAGGCCTTTTGCAGCTTCGCCCGCGAAGACGAGGTTGAAGCCGATGTTCACGAGCGCGCCGCCGTCCTTCTCGGCAACCGCCTGCTTTTCTGCATCGGCGCGCGTCGCCTTTTCTTCTTCGAGCCGCTTGTTGACCAGATCGCGCAGCCGCTTGTGGCGCTCGCCGTCGGTTCCCTTGCCCAACACGCCGCTGGCGAATCCCTTGTCGACGACTTGCCGCGCCTCGTGGGACAAGCCGGCTTGCAGCGCGAGTTGCGCCATCTCGGAAAAGTCGTTCGCCGCGCTCATGCTGCCGATCGCCAGGCTCAGGCGATACGTGTCCAGCGTGAGCCGGTCGGAGAAACCGGGCTTGCGTTGCATGCGGCTGAGCAGGTCGAGCCAATACTCCTTCTTCGGGTAGAAAGTGACGAGCCGCTCGAGCGCGTACACGGTCGTGTTGGCGTCCTTCATCTGCGTGCCGGCGTTGAGCAGCAGGTTCAAGCGCTCCTGGGGCGGCGCGGTGCCGGCTTTCTCAGCCGCCTGAACTTCGGTCATCAGTTCGCGCGCTGCACCGGCGAAATCGCCGCCCAGGTATTGGCTCTGGATCAGCAGCGTTCGAATCGACGCGCCCGTGCCGCCCTCCTTGAAGTAACGCTGGCACCAGAGCATCGCTTTCGGATAGTCCTTGGCGCGGTAGTAGGCAACCGCAATCGACTCGACCATGCGCACCTTTTCAGCCGCAGCAAGTTTGCCCGTGGCGGCAAGCGTCTCGAACGACTTGGCAGCCGCTTCGACATCGCCTCCACCGGAGGCTGCAGCGATGCGCATGCGCTCGATGAGCAGGCTCTCGTTCGCGGTTTTGTTCGACACCGCGTCGGCTTCGTTGATGCGCGCCAGCGCGTCCTTGAACTTCTGCGCCTTGATCGCTTCCTGCGCCGCCTGCAGCGGTTTGCCGACTTCGGGCCGAACGGCGTCTTGTGCGACCGTGATGCTCAGGGGTGCGGCAAGCGCGAACGCGGCAAGCAGGTGCGTCCATCGCGGCACACGCCCGTGAAGCCGACGCTGGCCCGCACCGTCATCCCGGCGAACGCCGGGATCCACTGCGACTTGCACGCCATGGATCCCGGCTTTCGCCGGGATGACGGTGTCCAGTGAAGCGAGCGGCACCCGTTTCATTTCACGAACTGTTCGTTGCCCACCATGCCGAGCTTGGTCACGCCCAGGCGCTGCGCCGACGCGAGCACCATCGCGACCGCCTTGTATTCGACGAGCTTGTTCGGGCGAATGTGCACCTCGGGCTGGTCCGCGACCGCCGCCGCCTGGCTCAGGCGCGCTTCGAGCGCGGGCCGATCGGCCAGCGCCTCGCCGTTCCAGAGCACGGTGCCGTCGAAGTCGATGTCGATCGTCACGACCACTGGTTCTTTCGTCGAGGGCGGCGGCGCACCCTGCGGCATGTTCAGGTTCACGGTGTGGAGCTGGATCGGGATCGTGATGATGAGCATGATGATCAGCACCAGCATCACGTCGATCAAAGGCGTGGTGTTGATGTCGATCATCACTTCGGGCTCGCCCGAACTCGAGCCGGAACCGACGTTCATTGCCATGGCGACCTCCTCATTGCCTGCAGATCAGCCTTTCGGCGGCGGCTCGGTGACAAAACTGATCTTCGCGATCGCCGCGCGCTGACACGCAAACACGACCCGCCCGATCGACTCGTAGCGCGTCTTCTCGTCGCCGCGGATGTGCACTTCGGGTTGCGGGTCGAGCACGGCAATCTTCTTCAGGCGCTGGAACAGCATTTCGCTGTCGGGAACGAGCTGCGCGTTCCAGAACACGTCGCCGTCCTTGTTCACCGAGATTTCGATGTTCTCCGGCCGCGTCTGGCGCGCGATGTTGGTTTCCTTGGGCAGCGTCATGGCGATCTGCTGCGTCACGACCGGAATCGTGATCAGGAAGATGATCAACAGCACCAGCATCACGTCGACGAGAGGCGTGGTGTTGATCGTCGAGACGACTTCGTCTTCGTCGCTTGATGAGCCGACTGTCATTGCCATGGTCTGCCCTCCTCTTGCAGAGAAAGGTTCACCGCGACGACATCGCCGAGCTGCTCTTCGCGCCCATCAGCACGCCGTGCAAATCAGCGCCGAAGCTGCGCACCTTTTCCATCGTCACCTTGTTGCGCCGCACGAGCCAGTTGTAGCCGAGCACTGCGGGCACGGCGACGGCCAGGCCGATCGCCGTCATGATGAGCGCCTCGCCCACTGGGCCGGCAACCTTGTCGATCGACGCCTGGCCCGCAATGCCGATCGCCGTCAGCGCGTGGTAAATACCCCAGACGGTGCCGAACAAGCCGACGAAAGGCGCGGTCGAGCCCACCGTGGCGAGGAACGCGAGGCCGTCCTGCAAGCGGCTTTGCACTTCTTCAACGCTGCGCTGCACGCTCATCGTGACCCACGTGTTGCGGTCGATGTTCTCGGTGAGCGCGCCTTCGTGGTGCTCGCCGGCCTCGACGCCGGTTTCGGCGATGTAGCGGAACGCGCTGCCCTTCTTCAGCGTTTGCACGCCCTCGGCGAGCGACGCCGACTTGAAGAACTTGCGCCCCCCCGCGCGCGCCTCGGCGCTCATCTTCAGGCTTTCATACAGCTTCGTGATCAGGATGTACCAACTGCCCATGCTCATGAGCACGAGGATGATCAGCGTGCCCCGGGAAACGAAGTCGCCCTGTGCCCAGAGCGCGGCCAGGCCGTAGGGGTTGTCGACGGTTTCCTTGCTGACGATTCCGGTGGATGTCGGCGCTGCAGGAGCCGCTGGCGCAACAGGCGCAGCCGGCGCTGCGACGGGGCTCGCGCCGGCATCGGCGGGCTTTTGCGCGAAGGTCGCGACGGGCGCGGCCACCAGGCCGGCGGCCAATGCAAGTGCCGCAATCAGGGTCGTGAATCGTTTGCTCATGGGGCTTGTCTCCTGCGGTGAGCGGGGTTTGTTGTGGTGGTCACGCGCCTTGCTTGTGGCCGAGTGCGTGCATCGCGAGGCTGTCGGGTCGGGCCGGGTCAATTGATCGTGAACGCAAACGGCTGCTCGACGACGATGTTGTCGCCGACGCACGTGTATTGGAGCATCGCCGCCGTCACGGCATTGCTGAACGCGCGCTGGATCTTGCGGTCGCGCGTGCCGATGAGTGAGCCCGCAACCACTTCCGCCTCGACGATCTTGTTGCCCTTGATCGTTGCCCGCGCCTTGAGTTCGATGCGCCCGGTGAAGTCCACCCCCGGAACTTCAGGCTGCGGCATCTTCGAACAGTAAGCCGCAATGTTCGTCGGCTTGGGTGCCGGCGGCGCGGGCGGCGGAGGGGGCGGCGGCGGCGCTTCGACAACCACTGGTGCCGGCGGTGGCGGCGGCGCGGGCGCGATCACGACCGGCGCAGGCGGCGGCGTCGGCGTGACGACGGTGATCGTCGGCGCCGGCGGGGGCGGCGTAAGAATCTGCACTTCAGGCGGCGGAATGAACGGCGGTGGCGGCGCTTCGAGCTTGGGCGGCGGCGGAACGACGATTTCCGGCGGTGGCGGTGGCTTCTTGATTTCTTCGATGACTTTGGTTTCGATCGGCGCGCGCACCACATCGACAACCTTCTTCGCCAAGCCCGTCACCAGCGCGTAGACGATTGCGGCATGGAACAGGACGACAAACGTGAAGCCCACCAGATGGCGCCTCGGGTCTGCCTGCCTTTTCGAAAAATCCATGCTCAACTCTCGTGGCGTTTCGCCCTGGTGAGGGCGCGATGTTGCCACAGGCTCCGGATCGAGGAGCCTAGGGCAGCACCTGAGACGAAGATGCCCGCGGGCTTGTGGCCGGCGGGCATCGATGACGAATCAATGCAGCTTAGCGTAGGTCAGAACTTGTGCTTCAGGCCGATGCGGAAGAAACGGCCAATGGCGCCGGAATAATCCAGCGGGTTGTAGCCGATCGCACCATAGGTCTCGAAGTCCGCCGGAGGCTTCGCGTCGAAGAGGTTCGCAATCGAACCAAAAACCTCGGTGTTCTGGCCAAATTTCCAAGCACCTGACACATCGACTGTCGTGAACGACTTGACCTTGCAGCCGGACGGGAAGTCTTCCCCGTTGAGCAAGGTTTGCGCGCAAGCTGGGTCGGACTTTTCAAACTTGTTCGACATCGGACCGCGGTAGTTGACGTTCGCACCCAGACGCCACTGACCCAGATCCCAGGTGCCAATGAAGCTGAGGCGGTCCTTCGGCGAGCCTATGCAATTGGTAATGTTGCAATCACCATGCGTTCCTGCATAGTCATGCGTCACCCCGAGAGAGTCGATCACGCGCTGCGTCAAAAGGTGCGACCAGGTCACACCGAGACTCACCTTGCCCAGCCCGTCGCCCAAATCGAAACGCTGATGGGCTTCGAGGTCAACGCCGGTCGTCAGACTTGCGCCGAGTTCTGGAAGACACCGAGGCCGGACAGGATGTTGCCAAGGTCACCTGGGGCCAACAACGTCGTAGGATCGCGTGTCACGCGGCCGCATCCACCGCGGCCTGAGGATCTTCAATGACGGGCAGCCCGTCCGTTTGATCCGCCACAGATCGATCGCCAGGGTCGTCTTTGGCGTGGCTTCCCAGACCAGGCCCAACGTCGTGCTGGTCGACTTCTCGGGCTTGAGATTCGGGTTGCCCCTCTGCACGAACGTGGGCGCGATCCCCAGACAGTTTGCATCGATCGTCGCCTGCGGAAGGCCAGACCCTGCAAGACTGGCGCACCGCGCATTGTCATCGACCACAGCGCCACCAAACGCAGCCAGGGAACTCGCACTGTTTTCGGTGGAAGACGGCGCGCGAAAGCCCTTCGAGTAGGTGCCTCGTACGGCAAGTACGCTCAGCGGCGTCCACTTCAAGCCAACCTTTGGCGTCACCGAAGTTCCGGCGTCGGAGTAGTTGTCGTAGCGCAGGGCCGCGTTCACTTCCAACTGCTTCAACACAGGCAGCAGTACCTCGCCATAGGTAGCGTAGATATCACGTTTGCCGCCGTAGGCGGTCAGCGACAGACCGACGTAGTCGCCGAGGCCGTCGTACAGCGGCAACTCGTTTGATTCGTGCCGCGCTTCAACGCCAAACGCCACGCCGATCGGGCCGCCGTCAAGCTTGCCCAATTCGCTCGAAACCTTGAAATCCGCTCCGTACTGACGTGAGAAGCCAGTGCGCTCCTTGTCGGCGACCAAGGCCGCGTACATCGCCGCAGAGTTGAGGTTCGCGTTTTCGCCGATGCGCCAGTAGGTGTTTGCAGGCAGCGCGGCGTACAGCGGGCTGAAGGCTGTTGCGTCGGCAACGTTTTGCACAGTCGGATTCAACAAGGCGTTCTTCACGCGCCAGTTGAGCAGCTTGGTGGAGACGTCAGTCTGTTTGGCCTCAGAGAAGAACACCGCAGTGTCGAAGTCCCACGAACTGAGGGTGCCTTTGAGTCCGCCCATCACGCGCGTCGAATGGCTGTCTGAATTTGTGGGAGCGACACCTATATCAAACGACCGATACTGCAACCGCGCAGCTGTGCCGAAGTACGGGTTGTCGGGGTGGGCCGCTCCCAATTGCGTCGCTGCGGTCTGTGAGACCACGGTGCCGTCGCGCTGGAAGAAGCCGCCGCTGGCGCTGGGCGGAGTCCGTCTACGCTGGTCTTTGACGAGTAATAGCTCAGTTCGGCAAAGCCCTCCATACTGGCAGTGATCTGCTTGGAAAATCTGCCAAAGAAGCTGCCGGTCTCCTGCTCAGGCTGGATCTGGCTGACTTTTTGCCTGAGGTCCATGATGCAACCGCCACCCGCATTGTTCTGCGGCAGGTTGGTGTTGGCCAAGCAGTAGGCCTGCGCACCTGGGTAGGTCTGCGTGAACCCGACACCGGTGAGATTCCCTCTGCTGTAATAGTCGAGTGTGGTCGGGTTTCGCACGTTGCCGATGATGGACGGTGTGGCGCTGTTGTTGAGGAGCACACCGTTGGTATCCACCGGAATCGTGCCATCGCCGCCATACCGGGGAATGTTGTTGCCAGGTCCGGCGTTCGGATCGAATCCCCACTGGGGCTGGCCGATGGCCGACACGCCGACCGGGCCCCGCCCCATGCGGTCACGGTAGTAGATTGCACCCTTCTTGCCCAACTCGGCGTTCAACAACACGTTGTAGCCGTCCTTGGCTATGTCACCGAATCCGTGCGTCAGGGCCGCGCGAGGCTCATTCCCATCGCTCTTCTGCGACACGCCATACGTCACCTTGGCCACAGTGCCGACGAAGTTCTTCTTCAAAATGATGTTGACCACGCCCGCTACAGCGTCCGAACCGTAGATCGACGAGGCGCCATCCTTGAGCACTTCTACGCGCTCAACGGCTTCCAGAGGAATTTGATTCAAGTCGGTATAGCTGCGCTGTGCGTCGTCTGCGAGCACCGCGGAAGTGACCCGCCGGCCGTTGATCAGCACGAGCGTGGCGTTGGACCCTAGGCCGCGCAGAGAGATGCCCGCCGAAGTGGCGCCGGAAAAACCGCGACCGTAGGTGAACGGAACAGAACCTTGGCCGTCGGCGGTAAGGGTCTGCAGGTACTCTGCGACCGTGCCTTTGCCCGACTGCTCAATTTCTTCCTTGGTGACGATCTGGATCGGTGAAGCGGTTTCCGACTGAATGCGTCGAATATTCGAACCTGTGACCTCAACTCGCTCGAGCTGCTGCTGTTGAGCAAACGCAGGCAGAGTGCCCATCGCAAGCGTGCCGCCGAAAGCAAGCATGAAGCCCGAACAGACCTTCGTTTTTCTAAACATGCTGTCTCCTCGAATGTGGCAAAAAAGGTTGATGTTGGACCCAGCCTCTGAGGCAAGGCCGCTACTACCCGGTGGGGCGGCGAGAGCGTCACTCCAAAGACATGTAAAACAATTGTCACCATTGCGAAAGAGCCGACGTCTAGGGTATTCCTTGATCGCCAGCGGCACGGCCAGGAACACTCGCACGCTCGCTCGCGGCTCACGGGAAACCCGAGTGTTCATACGGCTTTGCGGCTGAATACGGTGCGGTCGCGAGGCTCGGCAACGGTCCGGCGCATCGGCCTTCGGGGCCAACTTACGGGCATGTCCCTAGCCGGGCGAAGAGACGTGCCGTTGGTACCGCGCAACACGAGTCCAAGGCATGCCTTGAGGTCGGCGTCGCGGGTTCATAGCGATGAATGCATGAGCTGCGACAGCAAACGTAATGCGACCGTGAACACGGCGCCAGACAGTCTACGAAGCCACGATCCTCGGCACCGCCGCCAACAACGCCTTCGTATACGCCGATCGCGGATAGCGCAACACGGCGTCGGCCACGCCTGACTTCGCCGATCCGCCCGTCCTGCATCACCGCCACATGGTCGGCGATGTACTCGACGACGCCGATGTTGTGCGTGATGAAGAGGTAGGACACGCCGAGCTCAAGCTGCAGGTCGCGCAACAGGTTGAGGATTTGCGCCTGCACGGAGACATCGAGCGCCGAAGTCGGTTCGTCGCAAACGATCAGGTCCGGCTTGACCGCCAGCGCGCGCGCGATGGCGATGCGCTGGCGCTGCCCGCCTGAGAACTCGTGCGGATAGCGCTCCAGCGAGTCCTTGCGCAGGCCCACTTGATCAATGAGTTTGTCGATGTTGGCGCGCCGCGTGCGCGCGCTCAGGCCGGGCAACAGCGCCGCCTGCCCTTCCTGGAGGATTTCGAGCACGCGCATGCGCGGATTCAGCGAGGCGAACGGGTCCTGAAAAATGATCTGCACCGAGCGCCGCGCCTTGCGCAGGTCGTGGCCGTGCAGGGCGACCAGGTCGTGGCCGTTGAACTTGACTTCGCCGCTGATAAGCGCCTGGCCGCGCAGCAGCTGGACGACCGCCTTGCCGATCGTCGTCTTGCCGCAGCCCGACTCGCCCACGAGGGCGAGCGTCTGGCCGGCGCGAATGCTGAACGACACGTCATCGACAGCGGTGAACGCGCCGCGCGCGCGTTGCAGCAGGCCCTTGCGGATCGGGAACTTGACGCTCAGGTGGCTCACTTCGAGCAGCGGGACCGGCTTTTCGGGTTCCTTGGTCGCCGCCTGAGCCACCGCGATCGGAACCCTCGCGATGGGCGGCGTTGGAGCCTCCCGCCCTTGCGCATAGAGCAGGCAGCGCACGCCGCGCGTACCGAGGTCGAGCAAGTGCGGTGGTGAGTCGTGGCACGAAGGCATGACCTGGTCGCAGCGCGGCGCAAAGCGGCAACCGCTGAACTCCTGCGACAGCGCCGGCACCGTGCCGGCGATCGCCGCGAGCCTTTCGCCGCGCCGCGCGGCGTCGGGCAAAGCCTGCATCAGCAGGCGCGCGTAGGGGTGCTTCGGTGCGGCGAAAAACTCGGCGCAGCTCGCCACTTCGACGATCTGCCCGGCGTACATCAGCGCCACGCGGTGCGCCATGCCGGACACGACCGCCAGATCGTGCGTGATGAGCAGCAGGCCCATGCCCTGCTGCTTCTGCAGCGACTTCAGCAGGTCGAGGATTTGCGCCTGGATCGTCACGTCGAGCGCCGTCGTGGGCTCGTCAGCGACCAGGAAGTCGGGCTCGCAGGCGAGCGTCATCGCGATCATGACGCGCTGCTTCTGCCCGCCCGAAAGGCGGAACGGATAGTCGTCGATGCGCCGCTCGGGCTCGGGGATGCCGACTTTCCCGAGCCACTCGATCGCGCTCGCGCGCGCGTACGATCCGCGAAGCTCGGTGTGCGCTTCAATGGCTTCGACGATCTGCTCGCCCACCCGCATCACCGGATTCAGGCTCGTTCCCGGCTCCTGGAAGATCATGCCGATCTTGCCGCCGCGAATCGCGCGCATCTTCGATTCGGGCAGGGCGAACACGTCGTCGCCTTCGAGGTTCATCCGTCCGGCGCTGACGCGGCCGTTTTCCGGCAGCAGGCGCAACATGGCGAGCGCTGTCATGCTCTTGCCGCAGCCCGACTCGCCGACGAGCGCAAACGTTTCGCCGCGCCGAATGCTCAAGCTCAAGCCGTCGATGGCCTTGACCACGCCGGCGTCGACGTCCAGCGCGACCTTGAGGTCTTCGATCCGCAGCACGCCTTTCATGCCGCTGCGCTCTTGATGCGCTTGAGGATTCGCGGCCGAAAGCTCCGGGCGTGCGGGTCGAAGGCGTCGCGCACACCGTCGGCAAAGAGGTTCACCGCCAGGACGAGCGTGACCATGAAGGCAAACGCTGCCGCAAAACTCCACCAGACGACGGGGTCGCGGCTCATCTCGCTGCGCGCCAAGTTGATCATGCCGCCGAAGCTGTTCATCGACGGATCCACGCCGACACCCACGTAGGTGAGCACCGCTTCAAAGAGGATCAGGTCAGAGAAATTCAGCACCATCGTGATGAGCACCAGGTGCATGACGTTGGGTGCGATGTGGCGCGCCATGATGCGCACGTGGCTCACGCCGAACGCGTGCGCCGCCTGCACGAATTCCAGTTCGCGCAGCTTGAGCGTCTCACCGCGAACGAGCCGGCACAGCGTGGCCCAACCGGTGAGGCCGAGAATCACGCAGAGCAGGAAGATCTTGATGTCGGAACGCTCGGATCCCGTCTCGAACAGGTCCGGGTTCTTGTCGAGGAAGACCTGCATCATGAGCACGCAGGCGGCGATCAACAGGACGCTCGGGACCGACGTGAGCGTGGTGTAAACGTACTGGATGACTTCGTCCACCCAACCCCTGAAGTACCCGGCCAGGATGCCGAGCACGACGGCAAACGGCAGCGTCGCCACCGTCGCCAAGGTGCCGATCACGAACGCCGTGCGCACGCTTTTCAACGCCTGGTAGAACACGTCGTTGCCGGTGCGGTCGGTGCCGAACACGTGGTAGTGACCCATCAGCGCGATCACCGGGCCAACCAGCAGGCAGATCACGCACGACAGTGATCAACCCGGCGCGCAGCGGCATGTGGGTCCGGTCGGCGGCGATGTCGCGCAGCGCTGCGCTGACGCCGCCATGATCGGCACGCACACGCCACGCCGTGATGCACGCCACCAGCGAGGCAAGCGCGAGCCCTGCGAGAGCCCCCAGGAGCGTTCGAAACGCCACGTCGCGCGCCCACTGCGTAGCGGGGTCGGTCAGGTGCGCACCGGCGAACTTGAGCCGCGGATGGTCGCGCACCGGCTGACCGTCGCGCTCAAACGCTTCCTTGCTGAACCCGATCACCGCCAAGGGTTCGGAATAGCCGCTTTCGCGCATCTCGACCTGGCGCGACAGCAGCGCGTCGAGCAGCGACTCGGTGCTCGTCGCGTAAAAGATGGGCGTGCCCGCCAGGGTACCCGCCGCCGGCGGCAACGCGCGCCGGAAATGCACGCTGTCGATGAGCGTGACCGCCGCAAACAGCGCGAGCACGATGCCCGCACAGAGTGCCGCGGGATCCCGTGCCACCTTCACCCAGTTGGCGCGCAGGTTCGGGCTCACCTTGATGCGCCAGCCGTACCAGGCCAAGGCCAGCAACATGGCGTAGAGCACCACGTCGGTCCAGAGGAAAACGATCTTCGGCATCGGATCTCTCAGCTCAACTCAGGCGCACCCGCGGGTCGGCCCAGGTGTAGGCGACATCGATGAGCAAGTAGCTCGCGATGTAAAGCACCGCACCCAGGAACACCATGGAGCGAACGATCGCGAAGTCCTGCCCGGTGATGGCTTCGATGACGAACGCACCGAGCCCGGGAATCCCGAAGAAGCTCTCGAACACAAGGCTGCCCAGGAAGACGAACGGCAGGTAGGAACCCGCACTCGTGATGATCGGAATCAGCGCGTTCTTCAGCACATGGCGAAACAGCACCGCCGATTCGGCCAAACCCTTGGCGCGCGCCGTGCGCACATAGTCCTTGCCGATCTCTTCGAGGAACATCGCGCGGTACAGGCGCGCCTCCGAGCCGAGCCGCGCGAGCAGTGCCAGCATGATCGGCAGGATCAGGAACTTCACCGCGTCAAGCCCGCCCGCGTAGCCTGAAATCGGCACGAGGTGCAGGATGCGCGAGAAGAAAAGCTGGCCGACGATGATGTAGAACAGGCTCGAGATCGACAACATCACGACACACAGCACGACGCCCCAGAAGTCGATCTTCGAGTGCCTGAAGAACACGAGCAGGAGCGCGAACGCGGTGCTCGCGAACACCTGCAACAGGAACAGGGGCACGGCAAGTTGCAGGCTCACCCACATTCGGGTCTTGATCTCGTGACCGATGTCGACCGCATTGCGCGCGTCCGACCGGCCGAAATTGAGCGCAAACAGCGACACCGAGCGCTCCCACAAGACGGTGTGCGTCACCTGCGCCGCGCCCTGCTCCTTGGCGTTCCAGTAGATCGGCTTGTCATACCCGCGCTCCGCCTTCCACTTCTCGATCTGGTCTTGCGTGACGCGCTTGCCGCCGATGTTCAGGCGCGCCATGTCGTCCGGCGTGTTCACCGTGAAGAACAGAACGAAGGTGAAGAGGTTGACCCCGATCAGAACCAGGACGCCGTAACCCAGACGGCGGACGAAGTAGTTCAGCATGGCGCAGTCAGGTCGCTGCCACGGGCACCGGGGTGGCTGTCGCCTGCTGCCGAATGCGGTAGCTGCGTCGCCCCACCCAGACCAGACCCAGACCCGCGACGATGAGCAGCAGCATGGGCCACCAGGTCGGTCGATTCCACTGCGCCTGCTTCGCGACACGCTCCGCTGCATCAATGCGGTAGTACTTTGCCAGATCCCGGATCATGATGCTGGGCTTGCCGTTGTGCGTCCACGGCTGGAACGCCAGGCCGACATAGGGCCAATAGCCCCAGGCCCAAGGCGCATCTTCACGCGCCACGGCGACCATTTGATCGACGACTCTTTGCTTTTCCGGTCCGTCTTCCAGGGTTTTCATCAACGCGAAAAGGCGGTCGTACTCCGGGCTGCTGTAGTTCGCCGTGTTTTCGCCTTGGTGCGGGAACTTCGCATTCGGGCCGTAGAGGAGGAACAGGAAATTCTCGGCGTCGGGATAGTCGCCGAGCCAGCCCGCCCAGAAGATCTGCTGCTTGCCTTTGAGCACCTTGTCCTGGAATTGGTTGTAGTCGGTGGCGCGGATTTCCAACTGCATCGCCGAGCTTCGCGAACTGCTTGACCATCCAGTCGAGCTCCGACTTGATCTCCGGCGTCGGCGTGCGCTGGTAGTCGTAGTTCAGCACCAGCGGCTTGCCGGTCTTCGCCTCGCGGCCATCGGGATAGCCGGCTTCGGCAAGAAGTTTTTTCGCCTCGGCGATGGAGCGGCGCACCGGCTGCCCGTTGACCCATTCGTGCGTCACCTTGTTGTAGCCTTGAGGCGTGCCTTCGCGCGAGCCAAAGACCCCGGGCGGCACCGGCCCATGCGCGGCCACTCCACCTTTGTTGCGAAATATGCGTCCGTAGCCCTCCTCCCAGTCGATGGAGATGGACAGTGCCTGACGCAGTTTGCGGTTCTTCAACTGCTGCTCGGGCGTGTCGCCCTTGCCCACGACCGGATCGAGCCAGTTGAAGCCGAGATACCAGTTGTTGATATCGGTGGTTAGCGGGAAATCGGAAGCCGCGCTCTTCGTACAGCCGCTTCACAGTCGTCGGAGTCTTCCATGTCGGTGTTGAACTCGACGCCCCACTCAGGTCGCTCGATCTCCGGGATGTCGAGGTAACCCTGCTTGAACATTTCCTTGCGCGGCACCTTCTCCTTGATGATGGTCGAGACGAACGTATCGACGAAGGGCATCGCCTTGCCGCAGTCGGCGAGCAGCCCGGCCTCCTTGTCGCCGGGCATGCCCTCACAGGGATAGGTCTCGCCGTGAAAATTCGGGTTGCGCTTCATGACGTGACGCCGATCCTGCACATACTCGGTCATCATGAAAGGGCCCGTGCCGACCGGCCAGCGAATCAGCGACAGGCCGTTCGCGTTCATTCCAGGCTGCGAGTAGAACGCGTCGGCCTCCCACGGCACGGGCGACGTGAAGGTGAGCGAGAGCCAATACTTCCACTGCGGATACTTGCCCTTGATGCGCATGCGGAGCAGGTGGCTGTCGAGCGCCTGCGCTCCGGCGAGCGGCCAGTTGCGGAAGTCGAGAAACGGCTTGTCGGGGCTCGATTCAGGCAGGCCGCTGAGGAGTTTTTGATCCGCCGCCTTGATCAGTTCAGCGTATTCCTTCAGTCCGATCATGTATTCGGAGAAGGTGGCAAAGATCGGTGCTTCGATGCGCGTCGTCGCGTGGCGCTTGAACGCGTAGACATAGTCCTCGGCCACCAGCTCACGCGTGCCTTGCTGTTCGAAGTCCCATGGAGAGCGCTTGTCGCCGAGCTGACCGGGCGCCATGTGGTGATAGAGGTATTCGCCCTTGTCGTTCTTTGCAAAGGCCGGGTGCGGCGCGTACAGCACTCCCTTCTTGATGCGAACGTCGTACACGCTTTCGGCAACCTGATCCGGTGCCGCGTCGTCGGGCAAACGCTGGCCTCGTCTGTCCAGGTAGTAGGGCTTGACCACTTCCTCCGCCGTCCTGGGGATCAAGACGTAAGGACGCTTGAGGTAGTGGTAGGCATAGAGCGGCTCGTACGCCGAGTACGTATATGGAGTTTCCGGATTGCTGTACGACGCGGTGGGATCGAGGTAACGCGGCGAGCGCTCGTCGAAAGAATTGAACATCGTGTTCGTCGCTGCGGCGCCGTCGGGATAAGGGCTGTTGTTGCATCCCCCCATCGCAGCCATCAGCGCCGCAAGACCGGCCAGGCGAACCGCACACCTCCATCTCGACCCAGTGCCCATGATCACTCGCTCCTCTGCCCGGCGTCCGCACGCTGCGCAAGCCGCGGCTCGTTGCCGACCATGATACGGTCCGGTAACGGTTCCGATGTCGAGGATTTCACCGATTTGCGAGCGGCGATCACGTTCGGCCTATGCGGCACCCGCCGCGCGAGACTCCTGCAGCGCCGCATGTTCATGCTCGAGCATCGCCATCACGATCAGCGAGTCGTACCCCGAGTCGGTGCGAACCGACTCGCGCAGGCGCCCTTCTTCGACGAAACCTTCACTGCGATAAAGCGCCTGCGCGCGCACGTTGAGCGCCTTCACGTCGAGCCAGAAACGGTGCGCGCCGAGGTCGTTGAACGCCATCAGCGCGAGCAACCTCAGGCAGGCCCGACCCGCACCGCGGCCCTGGCTCGCGGGCAGCAACACCATGCGCTTGAGCTCGATCGAGCGATGCGGATTGCGGCAACCCTGCAGAATGACGAAGCCTGCCGCCGCGTAGCCGATTCCAGCCTCGACGATGAAGTGGCGAAAGTCCGGGAAGCGCACCGCGCCTTCATGCTGGGTCCGGTTCCACGGCGTGATGAAGGGCCGGTTCAGCGGGTCTTGTTCAACCGAGATGACGAAGTCCAGGTCCGACAGCATCGTCGGGCGCAGGCGAACTTGCGCCTCGCTCAAACGTCGACCTCGACGTCGTCGCCGTGCAACTCCATCAGTTCGCGGCGCGCCTGCGCCTCGCCCTTGCCCATCAACTTGGACAGCGAGTTCCCGGTCGCGGCAAATCCGAGCTTCGCAAATTCGATTTGCAGCAGGCGCCGCGTTTCGGGGTTCAACGTCGTGTCCCAGAGTTGCTCGGCGTTCATCTCGCCCAGGCCCTTGAAGCGGCTGATGTTCCACGAATCTTCGCGCGCGCCTTCCTTGCGCAGCTTGTCGAGCGTGGCGCCGAGTTCGCCTTCATCGAGGGCGTAGATCTTCGCCGCAGGCTTCTTGCCGCGTGCCGGCGCGTCGACACGAAACAACGGCGGCTTGGCAACAAAGATGCGCCCAGCCTCGATGAGCCTGGGGAAGTGGCGGAAGAACAGCGTCAGCAGCAGCACCTGGATGTGGGATCCGTCGACGTCGGCGTCGCTCAGGATGCAGACCTTGCCGTAGCGCAGGCCGGAGAGGTCCGCCGCGTCGTTCGCACCATGCGGGTCGACGCCGATCGCGACCGCGATGTCGTGGATCTCGTTGTTCGCGAACAGGCGGTCGCGCTCGACTTCCCAGGCGTTGAGCACCTTGCCGCGCAGCGGCAGGATCGCCTGCGTCTCCTTGTTGCGTCCGAGCTTGGCGCTGCCGCCCGCCGAATCGCCTTCGACGAGAAAGATCTCGTTGTGCAGCAGGTCCCGGCTCTCGCAGTCGGTCAGCTTGCCCGGCAGCACGGCGACACCCGAGCCCTTGCGCTTTTCGACTTTCAGCGACGCGCGCTGGCGCGTCTGCGCCTGGCGAATCACGAGTTCGGCGAGTTTGCGGCCATGCTCGACATGCTGGTTCAGCCAGAGTTCGAGCAGCGGCTTGACGCACCCCGAAACGAGGCGCAGCGCGTCGCGGCTGTTCAGGCGTTCCTTGATCTGCCCCTGGAACTGCGGGTCGAGCACCTTCGCCGAGAGCACGAAACTGGCGCGCGAGAACACGTCTTCGGGCATCAGCTTCACGCCCTTGGGCAACAGGTTGTGCATGTCGATGAAGCCCTTGATGGCGCCGAACATGCCGTCTTTCAACCCCGATTCATGCGTGCCGCCGGCCACCGTCGGGATCAGGTTCGCGTAGCTTTCGCGCACCGCGCCGCCCTCTTCGGTGAAAGCGACGCACCAGCTCGCGCCCTCGCCCTCGGCGAAATTCTCGGTTTCACCCGCGTCGGCGAAATGTTCGCCTTCGAAGAGCGGGATCACCGGGTCGGCGGGCAGGCTTTGCATCAGGTAGTCGCGCAGGCCGCCTTGATAGAGCCAGGACTGCGGCTCGCCGATTTGTTCGCCGCCCTTGCCCTCGATCGCGAGAGTCACCGTCACGCCGGGCATCAGCACCGCCTTGCTGCGCAGCAGGTGCGTCAGCTCGGGTCGCGGCAGCTCGGCGCTGTCGAAATACTTCGCATCCGGCCAGACCCGAACTCGCGTGCCGCTCTTCTTGTCGGCAGGTGTGGCCTTGCGCGTCTTCAGCGTCTCCAGCACGTCGCCGCCGGCAAAGCAGATCGTCGCCACCTGGCCGTCGCGCCACACCGTCACCTCGAGGCGCTTCGAGAGCGCGTTCGTCACGCTCACGCCTACGCCGTGCAGGCCGCCGGAAAAGCTGTACGCGCTGCCCGCGCCCTTGTCGAACTTGCCGCCGGCGTGCAGCCGCGTGAACACGATCTCGACGACGCTCACACCTTCCTGCGGGTGGATCCCGAAGGGGATGCCGCGGCCGTCGTCGTCCACCGACACGGACCGGTCGTCGTGCAACGTGACATCGATGCGGCGCCCGAAATTCGCCAGCGCTTCGTCGGCCGCGTTGTCGATCACCTCCTGCACGATGTGCAGCGGATGTTCGGTCCGCGTGTACATGCCCGGCCGCTGCTTCACGGGCTCGAGGCCCTTCAGGACGCGGATCGATGCTTCGCCGTAGTTGTTGTTCGTCGCTTTGCTCGCCATGGGCGCGCATTCTAGGCAGGGCTCATCTGTTCCCCGCCGCATACGAGCACTTACACCTCGTCGCAATGCGTTGGCGCAGCGAGACAGGCATCACGAAAAGGAGCGTCTCGCGGTTTACACCCGCCGCTGCCGCAGTACCCTCGCGCGATTCATTTCTCGAGGACATTGCCATGAGCCACCGACCATCGACAACGCTGCTTCGAACCCTGATGCTGGCCGCCGGCCTGGTGTGCGCTGCGAGCGCAAACGCCGCCGACATCAACACCCTGCAACTGCTGACGCAAGCCGAATTCCGCGGCGTCTCGGAAGACCTGGGCGCGGCCCTGTCGTTCAAGCCCCTGATTCCGTCCGAGGCGCTTGGGCTCACTGGATTCGACGTCGGCGTCGCGGTGACGGGAACCAAGCTGCAAAACCGCGCTGCGTTTCAAAAGGCCGCCGGCGGCGGCAACGTTCCCGCCACGCTGCCGGTGCCGACGCTGCGCGTGCACAAGGGCCTGCCGTTGAACATCGACATCGGCGCGACCTACTCGACCCTTCCGTCGAGCAACGTGCGCGTCATCGGCGGCGAATTGCGCTGGGCGGTGCTGCCGGGCAGCACCCTCGTCCCCGCGGTCGCCTTGCGCGCCAGCGTGACGAAACTCAGCGGCGTCGACCAACTCAAGCTCGGCACGACGGGCTTTGACGTGTCGATCTCCAAAGGTTTTGCGATGCTGACACCGTACGCCGGAGTCGGCACGGTGCGCGTCAAGAGCGATGCCCAAGGCAGCGCAACGCAGACCACCGAGTCGTTCAGCCAGGGCAGGGTGTTTGCGGGTCTGAACGTGAGTTTCGGCCTCGTCAATCTGGCGTTTGAGGGCGACAAGACCGGCGACGCGACGAGTTACGGCATGAAGTTCGGCTTGCGCTTCTAAGCCCTGAAGCCCTGCTCGGCGTACGCCCGACCAGGCGCTCGGTGGCCGGGCGGCGTCGAGTCCGTTACAGTGGCTCGATGTCCGCCACCTCGACCACGCCCGACCGTACACCCGGCCACACGCCCCTTTCGATGACCCAGGTGCTGCTCTGCGGCGCCGTGATCGTCACGATCTCGATGGGAATTCGCCACGGCTTCGGCCTGTGGCTGCAGCCGATCACGATGGAGCGCGGCTGGACGCGCGAGACCTTCGCCTTCGCGATCGCGGTGCAAAACCTCGCCTGGGGGCTGGCCGGCCCGTTCGCCGGCGCGCTCGCCGACCGCTTCGGCGCGTACCGCATCCTCATCGTCGGCGCCTTGCTCTATGCGCTCGGCCTGGTGTGGATGGGCCTGGCGACTTCGGGCCTCGCGTTCACCGGCAGCGCCGGTTTGCTGCTCGGCCTGGCGCAATCGGGAACCACCTACGCCGTGATCTACGGCGTGATCGGGCGCAACGTCGTGGCGGAGAAGCGCAGCTGGGCAATGGGCGTCGCGGCCGCCGCGGGATCGTTCGGCCAGTTCCTCATGGTCCCGGTGGAGAACTGGCTCATCGGCGGCATCGGTTGGCAAAGCGCGCTGTTCGTTCTCGCGTGCCTGGCGCTCGCGATCATGCCGCTCGCGCTCGGATTGAGGGAACCCGCGCACGCGCCGGCGCATGCGAGCCAGCAGAGCATCGGCGCGGCGGTGCGTGAAGCCTTCGGCAATCCGAACTTCCAGTTGCTCACCGCGGGCTATTTCGTGTGCGGCTTTCAGGTCGTGTTCATCGGCGTGCACATGCCGAGTTACCTCAAGGACAACGGCTTGACCCCCGACGTCGCAACGACGGCGCTGGCGCTGATCGGCCTGTTCAACGTGTTCGGCACCTACACCGCGGGCGTGCTCGGCGGGCGTTTCCCGAAGCGCTACATCCTGTCGGTGATCTACGGCCTGCGCGGTGTGGCGATCCTCGCTTTCATCACGCTGCCGCTGACCCCCGGGAGCGTCTACATCTTTGCCTCGGTGATGGGCCTGCTCTGGTTGTCGACGATTCCGCCGACGAACGCGCTCGTCGCGCAAATCTTCGGCGTCAAGTACTTGGGGATGTTGAGCGGCTTCGTTTTCGTCAGCCACCAGCTCGGCAGCTTCATGGGTGCTTGGCTCGGCGGCAAGCTTTACGACAGCACCGGCAGCTACGACATCGTGTGGTGGATCGCGATCGCGCTGGGCGTGTTCGGCGCAGTGATCAACTACCCGATTCGCGAGCACCCCGTGGTTCGCCCTGCGCCTGCCTGAGGAGCCCGATTGAGCCCGCGCCGGATCGTCGCCTGGGTCGCCGCCGTCGGCCTGCTTCTGCTCGTTTTCGCCGCCTACCTGCGCCCCGACATGGCGTTCACGCTGGCGCAGCAGTTGTGGAACTGTTTCTGATCGAGCAGGCTCGGCCTTGAGTCACGCCGACGTTCCCGTCTCGCCTTGGGTGCGACGCTGGTCTCACCTCGTCGCGCCCGGTGCCAGCGTGCTCGACCTGGCGTGCGGCAGCGGGCGCCACACGCGCTGGTTTGCGGGCCGGGGTTGCCACGTCACCGGAGTCGATCGTGACGCTGCCGCGCTCCAGGCCCTGGGCGGTATCGCCGAGCTGATCGTCGCCGACCTCGAAGGCGCGCCGTGGCCGTTGTCCGGACGCAAGTTCGACGCCGTGATCGTCACCAACTACCTGTGGCGCGAGCTGCTGCCGCGAATCGTCGAGTCGTTGGCGCCGAACGGCGTGCTCATCTACGAAACCTTCGCCCTCGGCCAGGCCAGCATCGGCAAACCCAGCAACCCGGTGTTTCTGCTGCACCCCGGCGAACTGCTCAGCGTCGCGATGGGCTTGCACATCGTCGCGTTCGAAGACGGGTTCGAGAGTACGCCGGAGCGCTTCGTGCAGCGCATCGTCGCGGTCAACCGGGTGGCTGGCGCTGCGCCGGCGGCGCGCTACCGCCTCGATTCGCCGGCCGCGCTCGGCGCACCGTAAAATCGCGCGACTCCAGAGGGAACGCCCATGAAACCCATCCTAGGCAGCATCGTTGCGATGATCACGCCGATGCACGCTGACGGCAGCGTCGACTACGTTGCGCTGCGGCGCCTCATCGACTGGCACATTGCCGAAGGCACGGGCTGCATCGGCGTCGTTGGCACGACGGGCGAATCGCCCACCGTCACGGTGGATGAACATTGCGAGGTCATTCGCGTCTCGGTCGAACACGCGAAGGGCCGCATCCCCATCATGGCCGGTACCGGCGCGAACTCGACCGCCGAAGCGATCGAATTGTCGCGCTTTGCGCGCAAGGTCGGCGCCGATTGTTCGCTGTCGGTCGTGCCCTACTACAACCGTCCTTCCCAGGAAGGCATTTATCAGCACTTCAAGGCGATCGCCGAAGCGGTCGACATTCCGATGCTGCTGTACAACGTTCCCGGCCGCACCGTCGCCGATATGCAGCCCGAGACCGCGCTGCGCCTGGCGCAGCTGCCCGGCATCGTCGGCATCAAGGAGGCGAGCGGCAACATCGAACGTGCCTGTGCCTTGATCAAGGGTGCGCCGAAGGGCTTTTCGGTCTATTCGGGAGACGACGGCACGGCGGTGGCGCTGATGCTCCTGGGCGGCCACGGCAACGTCAGCGTCACGGCGAACGTCGCGCCGCGGGCCATGCACGCACTTTGCACGGCGGCGATCGAAGGTCGCGCGCGCGAGGCGGCGGCGTTGCAGTTCAAGCTGCTCGGCCTGCACAAAGCGCTGTTCGTCGAGCCGAGCCCCGCCGCCACCAAGTGGGCGATGGCACGCCTGGGCTTGTGCGGCGCCGGGTTGCGCCTGCCGATCACGCCGCTGTCGGTCGCGGGCCAGGCGCTCGTCGAGACCGCGATGCGTGAGGCGGGCCTGCTCTGAGCGCTCCGGCGAAACTGCACGCCTGCGTCTGGCCAGGCGCGGCTGATGCTGCCGCGCCCCCGCCGCACATCGCCAAGACAAAATTCTGTGGAGACTTTGCCCGTGACCCGTTTCAGTGACCTGCACCTGGCCAGCGTGATCGCCCTGACCAGTGCCTTGAGCCTTTGCGCCTGTTCGTCGATCGAGAACTTCGCCGCCGGCGACCGCGTCGACTACCGCACCGCGCCTGCGAAAGTCGTGCCGCTCGACGTTCCGCCCGACCTCACGCAACTCGCGCGCGACTCGCGCTATCAGCCGCAGGCCGGCGCCGTCAGCGCGGCGGCGTTCCAGGCCGGTGGCACAGCGCCGCGCAGCGCGGCGGCGACTGCGCTGGTGGCGCCGCGGGCCCTGGGCAACGTGCGCATCGAGCGCGAAGGCAACCAGCGCTGGCTGCGCACGCCGCTCAGCCCGGAACAGCTCTGGCCCCAGTTGCAGGCGTTCTGGAAAGAAAACGGCATGACGCTGATCGTTGACCAGCCTGTGATCGGCGTCATGGAAACCGAATGGGCGGAGAACCGCGCCAAGCTGCCCGACGACTTTTTGCGCCGCACCCTCGGGCGAATCATCGAGTCGCTTTATTCGACGGGCGAACGCGACAAGTACCTGATGCGTGTCGAACGCAGTGCCGCGGGGTCGGATGTGTTCATCGCCCACCGAGGCCTGCTCGAGACCGTCAGGACCGACGGTGCGCGCCAGCTCGATTCGACCGTGTGGGTGCGCCGCCCGAACGACCCCGAACTCGAGGCCACGCTGCTGACGCGACTCATGGTCAAACTCGGATTGACCGACGAGCAAGCGAAAGCGGTGCTGGTGCCGCCGGTCGTCGCAGCGCCTGCACGGGCACGCGTTGTCGAGGGCGAACCTGCGGCGACGCTGCAGGTGGACGACAACTTCGAGCGCGCCTGGCGCCGTGTCGGCCTGGCGCTGGACCGCAGCTGGCTTCACCGTCGAAGACCGCGACCGCGCGCAAGGCTTGTACTTCGTTCGCTACATCGATCCGGCGTTCGCCGGCCAGGAAGAGCCCGGATTTTTTGCCAAGCTGTTCGGCGCCGACAAAGGCGACAGCGGGCCGAAGAAATACCGCATCTTCGTCAAGGCCGACGGTTCGGGAAGCAGGGTCTCGGTATTGAACGCGCTCGGAACTCCCGAGAACGGAGACACGGGCAAGCGCATCATCTCGCTCCTGATCGACGACCTCAAGTAACTCGCAGCGCGTTCAGATCAGCGGCGCTGCACGTGCGCTTTTGCAGCCTGGGCAGCGGCAGCAGTGGCAACGCCACGCTCGTCGAAGCGCGCAGCAGCACCACGACGACGCGAGTTCTGATCGACTGTGGGTTTTCGCTGCGCGAGCTGGACCTGCGACTCGCGCGCGCCGGCCTGGAACTGCAGCAGATCGACGCCGTCTTCGTGACCCACGAGCATGGCGACCATGTCGGCTGCGCGCTCGGCCTGGCGCAGCGCCACGGCATCCCCCTGTGGATGAGCCGCGGCACCTGGCGCGCGATCGGCGAACCCGCCTTGCCGGACGCGCCGGCGGGGCCGAATTTCGCGCGCGACGGCGACGTTGTCTGCATCGGCGACATCGAGCTTCGGCCGTTCACCGTCCCGCACGATGCGCAGGAGCCGTTGCAACTGCGCTGCAGCGACGGGCGATCTCGCCTCGGCGTTCTGACCGACGTCGGCTCGGTCACGCCGCACCTGCTGAGCGCACTGCACGATTGCGACGCGCTGCTGCTCGAGTGCAACCACGACGCCGCCCTGCTCGCGGGGTCAAGCTACCCGGCATCCTTGAAGGCGCGCATCGGCGGGCGGCTCGGTCATCTGGCGAACGACGTCGCTGCAAAGATCCTCGGCGAGCTGCGGGTGCGCAATCTGCAACACCTCGTCGCGGCGCACTTGAGCGAGCGCAACAACCGGCCGGCGTTGGCACGCCTGGCGTTGGCCGAAGCCTGTGGTGCGGTTGCTGCGGACATTGTTGTCGCCGATCCGACTCTGGGGTTCGATTGGTTGAGCATCGCCTGACGCCTCGGCCACAACGCCACGCACAAAAAAGCCGCCCGAAGGCGGCTTTTTGAAATCGACGCAGCGATTACTTCTTGACGGCCTCGACGGCCTTCGTCGCTGCATCCTTGGCAGCGTCGGTGGCCTTGCCCGCCATGTCCTTGGCGGCATCGGTCGCAGCACCCATGGCGGCCGAAGCGGCGCCGGTGGCTGCGGTGGTTGCCGTGCTGACTGCGGCCGATGCGGCTGCGGCCACCACCGGCACAACAGCCGAAGCCGCTGCAGCAGCGGCTTTGGCGGCCGGCGCGGGAACGGCGGCTTCTTCTTTCTTGCCGCAAGCGGCCAGGGCAAGGGCGGCGACCAGGGTGGCCAGGAATACAGACGTCTTCATTACTATCCTCAATGCAAAGTTTGGAAAGAGTGATCGGAGATCGCATCGATGCGGCGTTCACTCGCGGCACCGAACATGATGCGCAAAGGGAGCGGGTCCCCTTGAACAACCTGCGAGTATAGCTGCGGTCCGAGTCAGAGCCCGAGCTGAGTCGCCGGGAACGCTTCTTCCGAGCGTTGGTAGACGCCATCGAACTGCTCCCGCGCGCGCACGGCGTCGCCCGCGTGCCGCGACACGCTGCCGCGGTAATGCACGGTGTCGACGAGGCGCAGCGTCAGCACGCCGGGAATGAGCAACAGCGTGGGCATCTGCCCGGCTTCGAGTTCGTCGTTGACCCGGCACTCGACGATGTGCGACCAGGTGCGCCGCCAAGCCACCCAGCGTGGGTGCAGGCGCGCGATTTCTTCGAAGCCGCGCGCCAGGATCACCAACCTGCGGTGCGGCGACGACCACTGGGTTAGGTTCTCAACGAGCGCCGGCTCGTTCAGCGGCCAGTCGGCAAAGTTCTCGTCGCAAAGGAAGATCTCGCGGCAACTCTGCGTCGCCGCTTCCCTGGTCGCGTGTCGCACCGCGTCGTGAAACGCGCCACGCGTCGTGATCGCCACATGCTCTGCAGCCTGCATCGGCCCCCCCTGAAATCAGGAATCGCGCACCTCGAGCCAGCCGCATCGGGCCCATTCGCCCACCAGAGACCGCGCCTGCGCGCTCAATTGCAACACGTCTTCCGGCGCCAGCATATGCCGATCGGCGAGGCGCCTCAAGAGGATTGCGTCACGCCCCGAGGCGCGGAACGACTCGCCGTTGATGAACACATGCTGCGCGTCGTAAAGCATTCGGCTGCGCGGCGCGAGAAACACCGCGCAGCGGCGTTGCAGCGCTGGCCCGGGCCCGAAAACGACGTTCTGCTTCGGTTCGCTCAGCAGTTCGCCCAGCGCACGCGCCAGCTGCTTCGGGTCAGACATCTCGCGCCGCAGCGCGTCAGCGGCGAATTGGCGCAAGCGCGGCGGGATCTGCCCTGGGGTGTCGGTCGCGCCTTGCTCGCGGGTCTTGGTAATGCGCCGCGCCGGCACCCGGCGCGTCGGGTTCGAGCCAGCGCTGCAACAGCTCGTCGACAAGGCTGCGCGCGTGCGGCGCGCGAAAGCCGATCGACGCCGTCATGCACGCGCCGCGCGCTTGGCCTTCATGGGCCCAGAGCGGCGGCAGGTACAGCATGTCGCCGGGTTCGAGCAGCCAACGCTGCTCAGCGCGAAAGTTGGTGAGAATTTTCAGCGGCGCGGTCCTGGACAGCCTGGGCGCAGCGACGCGGCCGATGCGCCATTCGCGCACGCCTTCGACTTGCAGCAGAAACACGTCGTAAGAGTCGAGGTGCGGCCCGACGCCGCCGCCGTCAGTCGCGTACGACAACATCAAGTCGTCCAGGCGCGCGTCGGGGACGAAACGAAAGCGCTCGAGCAGGTCGTGCGCGGCGCGCACATGCAGGTCGAGGCCCTGCACGAGCAGGGTCCACTTCGGCTTCGCGACGCTCGGAATCGCGCGGCGCTTGAACGGGCCATGTTGCAAGGTCCAGCCTCGCTCATCGTGCGTCACCAGGCGCGACTCGACGGCGTCGTTTGCGGCCAGGGCGAACAGCTGCGCGCGCCCGATCAGCGGCTGAATACCCGGCAGCGCACCGCGGATCAACAGCGGCTCCTTCTGCCAATGGCGCGCCATGAACTCGCGCGGCGACAGGCCGCCCAGCAAGGGCGTCGGGGTCTCGATTCTCATGCGCGCATTGTGCGATCATGATCGCATGCTCATCCAGGCCCCCTGCGTCGTCAGCCTCGTCTGGCGCGTCGAAGACACGCAAGGCAACGTCATCGACGAACTGACCGACCCGGTGGAATTTTTCGTCGGCGGCGACGACCTGCTCGCAAAAATCGAAGAGGTGCTGATCGACCAGCAGGCCGGGTTCACAACGCGCGTCCAGCTCGAGCCCGAGCACGCATTCGGCGACTACGACGCGAAACTCGTTTTCTTCGAAGAGCGCACGGCGATGGTCGAGCCGATCGAAGTCGGCATGCAGTTCGACGGCCCGCCCCCGGGCGCTGCGACCGCCGACATGCCGCCCGATCTGGTCTACACCGTCACCGAGGTCTACCCGCAGCACGTCGTGATTGACGGCAATCACCCGCTCGCCGGAATGGCGCTGCGCCTGCAATTGACCGTGCACGGCGTGCGCGAAGCGACCGAGAGCGAGATCGAGTCCGGCAGCGTCAGTGAGCCATTGTTCAGCGTGCTGAGCGGCGCGCGGCCGGGTTCAGCCCTGCACTGAGGCAGACGTCTGCAGCCTTCAGTGCTTCCCGGTCGAGCCGAATCCG
This sequence comes from uncultured beta proteobacterium, assembly GCA_963775015.1. Lineage (GTDB taxonomy): Bacteria > Pseudomonadota > Gammaproteobacteria > Burkholderiales > Burkholderiaceae_C > JAEMQF01. The sequence continues at coordinate 45,817 of CAVZHI010000012.1, forward strand.
CCCGCACCACGGTCCGACGCCTCAAACTCGGCGACGCGCCGAAACGTCGCTTGCACGACGGGAACGATCACGAGCTGCGCGATCCGCTCCATCGGTTGCACCGTGAAGACGCTGCTGCCGCGGTTCCAGCAGCTCACCATCAACGCGCCCTGGTAGTCGGAATCGATCAGGCCCACCAGGTTGCCGAGCACGATGCCGTGTTTGTGGCCCAGGCCCGAACGCGGCAGGATCATCGCGGCCAAACCGGGGTCGCCGATGTGGATCGCCAGGCCCGTCGGGATGAGTTTGCACTGCCCCGGCTCGAGGACCATCGCGGCGTCCAGGCATGCCCTCAAGTCGAGCCCCGCGCTGCCCGGCGTCGCGTACGCCGGCAGGTGCTCAGCGATGCGTGCGTCGAGCACTTTCAGGTCAATCGTCGTCATGTCGTGGTCTTCGCAATTCGGGCGGCGATCTCGCGCACCAGTTCGCGCGCCAGGCTCAGTTTGTCGGCACGTGCCAGTTCGCGGGTGCCGTTCGCATCGACGAGCGTCAAGGCGTTGTGATCAGAGCCGAAAGTCGCTGCGCCGATGTTCGCGACGATGAGCGGCAGCTTCTTGCGCAGCAACTTTTCGCGCGCGTGCTGGACCATGTCTTCGCTTTCCGCGGCGAACCCCACGCAGTACGGCCCTGGCCTCAAACTCGCGACCGAGGCGAGGATGTCAGGGTTCTCCGCGAGCTCGAGCGCAGGCGCCGCACTGCCCGCTTTCTTCTTGATCTTTTGCGGCGCGGCACGCACCACGCGCCAGTCGGCCACCGCCGCGGTGGCGACAAACACATCATGCGCCGCGGCGAGCGGCAGCACGGCGTCGAACATCTGCTGCGCGCTCACGACGTCGATGCGGCGCACGCCGCGCGGCGTCTCCAGGTGCACCGGCCCGGCGATCAGCGTCACCTGCGCACCCGCCTCGGCCGCAGCGCGCGCGATCGCGAAGCCCATCTTGCCGCTCGACAGATTCGTCAGGCCGCGCACCGGGTCGATCGCCTCGAACGTCGGGCCCGCCGTGAGCAGGACGGATTTGCCGAGCAGCGCCTTGGGCTGAAAGTGCGAGATCAGTTCTTCGAGCAACTCTTCCGCCTCGAGCATGCGCCCATCGCCGACTTCACCGCACGCCTGGTCGCCACTCGCTGGGCCGAGCACGCTCGCGCCGTCGGCGCGCAGTTGCGCGACGTTGCGCTGCGTCGCCGGGTGCGCCCACATTTCGCGGTTCATCGCCGGGGCCACGAGCAGCGCGCAGCTCGAGATCGGCCGCGCCAGACAGAGCAGGCTCAACAGATCGTCGGCGAGCCCGTGCGCGAGCTTGGCGATGAAGTCGGCGCTCGCCGGGGCGACGAGCACCGCGTCGGCGTCGCGCGTCAGGTTGATGTGCGCCATGTTGTTCGCTTCGCGCGCGTCCCACTGGCTCGTGTACACCGTCCGGCCGGAGAGCGCCTGCATCGTCACCGATGTCATGAACTGCTCGGCCGCCTGCGTCATCACGACTTGCACGCTGGCGCCGGCCTTCACCAGCCCGCGCGCCAACTCGGCGCTCTTGAAGCAGGCGACGCCGCCGGTCAGGCCGAGCACGATGTGCTTGCCGGCGAGGTCCAGTTGATCGCTCATCGTGATTGCCAGGTTCATCGCGGGCGCCATTGTGGCTTATCGATTCAACCAGCGCCGCGACAGGAAGCTCAGCGCGTCGACGAGCGCGACGAGCGCGATCATGCCGATCAGCACCGTCGACGTTTCGCGCATCTGGAACAACCCCAGGTGGTAGCTCAACATCTGACCCAGGCCACCCGCGCCGACGACACCGAGCACCGCGGCGGCACGAATGTTGTTCTCCCAGCGGTACAGCGTATAGCTGATGACCTGCGGCCAGATCTGCGGCAGCGTCGCGTAGAGAAAGATTCGCAACTCGGACACACCGCGCACGCGCAGCGCAAACGCGGGCCCAGGCGTGGCGTTTTCGATGCTCTCGGCAAAAAGGCGCCCGAGAACTCCCGCCGTGTGCAACGCCAGCGCCAGCGTACCGGGAAACGGCCCCAGGCCGGCGCAAATGAGCAGCAACGACGCCCACACGAGTTCGGGAATGCTGCGCAGCGCGTTGAGCAGCAACCTCGCGGGGGGTTTGGCCCACGCCACATCTTCCGCATGCACCTTTGCCGCGGGCAAGGCCAGCGCCAGCCCGAGCAGCGCGGCGAGCAGCGTGCCAAGTGCCGACATCGCCAGCGTTTCGAGCAGCGCGTACCCGGCCTTGTTCAGGAAAGCGGGCGACGTTTCGGGCGGGAAGAATCCGGCGAGGAACTTGCCCATCTTCGCCAGCGCGTCGGGGGCGAGGAAATCGCCCCACTTCAGATTCAACGAGGCAAAGCTCGCGACGACGAGCAGGAGCACGCCTGCCGTGACCCAGCAAGCCTTGCAGCGCGCACGCGCGACGACGTTCACTGCGTCACCCCAGTTCCTTGCGCAGCCATGCGCTGAAACGATCGGCGATCGCGACGAGCAGGATGAACACGAGCAGGATCGAGCTGACCTCGGCGCCGGCGAACATCTTCGACGCGTTGTCGAGTTCCTGGCCCAGACCACCTGCGCCGACGAAGCCGAGCACGACCGAGGAGCGGATCGCACATTCCCAGCGGTACACGGTGTAGCTCACAAGTTCGGTCGAGCACTGCGGCAGCGTGCCGTAGAAAAACGCCTGGAGCCGGCTCGCGCCGTTGCGCAGCAGGGCCTGCGTCGCCGCAGCGTCGCCGCTTTCCAGGATCTCGGCGTAGACCTTGCCGAGCATGCCGCCATAGGCGATGGCGATCGCGATCACACCCGAGGTCGGCCCGAGGCCGACGACACGAACGAAGATGAGTGCCCACACGAGCTCGGGAATGCTGCGCAGCACGATCGCAACCCAGCGTGTCGCCTGCCGCACCGCGTAGGGCAGCGCCGCCATGCGGCCCGTCAAGGCGCTGATCGACAGGCGCGCCGTTGCCAACAGTGCCAACGGCACGGCAAGGCAGAACGCGAGGCTCAAGCCGGCCGTGGCGATCGCGACGGTGCGCCAGGTTTCGCGCAGCAGCAAGGCGAGGAACTCGGCGTCGTGGCGCGGCGGCACGAAGTCGGCCAGAAACTTGGCCGTGAACTTCAGGCTGCGCGCGTCGAACAAGTCCCAGGGGCGGAATTCGGTCCAGACCAGCATCGGCCAGAGCAACACCGCGACCAGCAGCACCAGGCCGAGCCGCCCGCGCGCGGCCGGGTCGTTGATGCGACGCTTGCGCAAGGGGACGCGCAGCGCCGCCGGAATCGAGGCCGTCATCGCACTAGCGGCAGGTCATCGGCCGCTCGATCTCGGGCTCGCCCGGCAGCGTGTACGGATACGGCGCTGCGCCTTCAAGCTGAGAAGTCAGTTCGTCTTCGTGGTCGGCGTACAACTCGCGCAACATCGCATCGCTGACCTTCGTGCTCGGCAGGTCGAACATGACGCTGCCGTCGCGCAGCGCGACGATGCGCTCGAAGCTCGCGCGCGCCACTTCCACCTGGTGCAGCGTCGTCACCAGGGTCGCGCCGCTGTCGCGCGCGGCGCCGACGATCGCGGCGATCGCCTGCGCGGCGCGAGTCGGGTCGAGCGCCGACAGCGGCTCATCGATCAACAACAACTCGGCTCCCGACACCAGGGCGCGCGCCAGCCCGACGCGTTGGCGCTCGCCGCCGGAGAGCCGGTCGACGCGATCGAAGAGCTTTTCCGCCATGTCGAAATGCGCCAATGCGGCCTGCGCGGCGTCGCTGCCCACGGGATAGAACAGCGAGCGCAGGCTCGTCCAGAAACCGCGGTGGGCGAGCTGGCCGGCGAGCACCGACGTCACAACACGCTGGCGTGGCGGCAACGGCGGCACTTGTGGCGCGAGGAACAGGCGCGAACGCAACCGGTGCAGGCGCCGCCGCGACAGCGCCCAGGGCGCGTTGCCGAACAGTTGCACGCGCCCCTGCGTCGGGCGCAACGCGCACGCGATCGCCTGGAGCAAGGTCGTCTTGCCCGCGCCCGACGGTCCGATGATCGCGACCCGCTCGCCGCGCGTCACGCTCAGGTCGACCGCGTCGATCGCCAAAGCGCCGGCGCGAGCCGCGGGATGGCGCGCGCTGACGCCCTGGAGCGCGAGAACAGCAGGCAAGCGCGGCTCCCGCGCCTACTGCGACAAACCGCGCAGCAGACCGGCGTTTTCGGCGGCGCTTCGGATGCCGTTGTAGTTTTCGACTTTCGTCGGAACGAACTTCGCGGCGCGTTGCAGTTTGAGAATTTCCGCGCCCTGCGCGGTGCCGGGCTTCAGGTCGAGAAACGCTTGCGCGATCTTCTCGCGCAAGGCGGCCGGCATGTCGGCGTGCACGGTCCAGTTGTAGTCGAAGTAACCCGGCGTCGTGTAGAACACCTTGACCGCGGCGGGATCGACCTTCTTCTCTTCGACGAACTTGTTCCACACCGAAATGTTGAGTGCGCCCGCGTCGACCTTGCCGCTGGCGACGGCGGCGATCGTCGCGTCGTGCGCACCGGAGAAACTGACGCGCTTCAGGTCCTTGTCGGGGTCGATCTTCGCCGCGAGCAGGAAGCTGCGCGGCATGAGATGGCCCGAGGTGCTCGATTGCGAACCGAAGCTCAGCGTCTTGCCCTTCAGGTCTTCGAGCTTGTCGATGCCGCTGTCCTTGGACGCAATGAAGACCGACTTGAACGCCGTGTCTTCTTCGCGCTGCACGAGCGGTATCGTCTTGCCGCCTGAGCGCACCGAGCTTTGCACGAAGGTGAATCCGCCGAACCAGGCGAGGTCGATCTTGCGGTTCACCAGGGTCTCGACGGCGGCCGCGTAGTCGGTCACCGGAGTCCACTCCACTTTCATTCCGAGCCGGCTTTCCAGGTATCTGCCCAGCGGCTCGAACTTGCGCGCCAGTTCCGTCGGCGATTCGTCGGGAATGGCACTCACGCGCAGCACCTGCTGGGCCTGCACGCCAACGCCGAACGCGAGCAACGCGCAAGTCATCAGCGCACGCAGGGTACGAGACGATGAAAAGCTGATCATGGTGGGTTCCTTTGAATGAGTGCCGCATCGCGGCGCGGTGGGGAAATCTGCTGCCGCTCGGAGCTCCCGATTGCCGCAGACCCTGAGCGTGACAAGATGCGCATCTTAGACAACTGTGTACTGTTGCGCCGGCCAGGCTTCAATGCCCATGCGCGACAGCGGCCCGATGAGGAGCTTTCTTGAACGATCACGCCAGCGCTTTCGGCGCCGCGCCCAGCGAACGCACGCCGCGATTCATCCAGACCTACCGCGAAGACCAGGGCGCGATCCGCGACGAGCTGCGGCGTGGCCTGACGGCGCCAGAGCCCTTCATCGCGCCGAAATTCCTCTACGACGCGCTCGGCTCGCGCCTGTTCGAGGCGATCACGGAACTGCCCGAGTACTACCCGACACGCACCGAAGCCGCCATTTTCGGCACCCACGGTGCGGCGATTGCTGCGGCGATCGGCGCCGAGATCGGCGCCGTGGGCCGCCTGATCGATCTGGGCGCGGGAAGTTGCGCAAAGGGACTGCGCTGGATCGAGCTGTTGCGCCCGGCGAGTTACGTCGCAGTCGACATTTCGGTGGACTTCCTGCGCGCTGCCCTGACCCAGGTGCAGCGCCAACACCCGGCACTGGACGTCACCGGCGTCGGGCTCGACTTTTCCGCCCAGCTGGAATTGCCCAGCGGCAGCCTGCCGCCGGGCGGCCCCGTTTTCTTCTACGCCGGCTCCAGCATCGGCAACTTCACGCCGGCGCAGGCCGAGGATTTTCTGCGCGGCGTGCGACACCAGGCGCAGGGCGGCGGCTTGTTGATCGGCGTCGACCTGATCAAGGGCAACGAGCTCCTCGTACCGGCCTACGACGACGCGCTCGGCGTCACCGCGGCGTTCAACCTGAACCTGCTGCTGCACCTGAACCGCTTGCTCGCCTCCGATTTCGCGGTGCGCGACTGGCGCCATGTGGCACTCTTCAACACCGAGCACTCGCGCATCGAGATGCACCTCGAGGCGCGGCGCGCCCTGACGCTGCGCTGGGACGGCGGCGAGCGCCCCTTCGCGCCGGGGCAGCGCCTGCACACCGAAAACTCGTACAAGTACAGCGTCGCCGCCTTCGACGCCCTGCTGCGCCGCGCGGGCTTCGGTTCGACGCGGCACTGGACCGACCCGAACCAATGGTTCGCGGTCTTCTGGGCGAGCCGCTGAAGCGTCGGCGGTCGCAGCCCGCGTCGGACCCATTCGCCGCGGCGCGGCAAACGTTTGGATACGCCGTGCGACGCCCGAAGCCGCGCCCTGGCGCGTAGACTCGCCGACCCATGTCACCCCTGTTCACGCTCGAAGGGCTGCGCGCGGCAGACCCGCTGCTTGGCCTGGCGCTGCTGATTCTGGTCGCGGTGGTGTTCGCCGAAGGCCTGTACCGAACCTGGCGCCTGCCGCGCTCGTGTGGCCACATGCTGATCGGCGCCCTCGCCGGCCCGCTGCTGCTGCGCTTGCTCGAGCGCAACGAACTCGACGCGTGGAAACCGCTCGTCGACCTGGCGATCGGCGCGGTCGTGTTCGAACTCGGAAGCCGGATCCGGCCGCGCTGGCTGCTCGACAACCGGGCTCTGGCGCTGAGCTGCATCACCCAGGCGGCGCTCTGCGCGCTGCTCGCGATGTTCGTTCTCATTGCGCTCGGCGCACCGCCGCTGTCGGCCGCGGTCGCCGGCGCGGTGGCGGCGTCGACGTCGCCCGTCATCACGCTCGCCAGCGTCCACGAAACCGGCGCGCGTGGCCAGGTCACGGAACGCCTGCTGCTCATGACGGTCGTGAACTCGGTGCTCGCCGTGCTCGTGCTGAAAGTGCTGCGGGTCGGCCTGGCCATCGACGCTCCACCGTCCGACGTGGGCGTGTTCGGCGCGCTGTTGCGCTCGCTTGTCGTCGTCGGCGGCTCGTTGTTGCTCGGCGGCGCGTGCGGGCTGCTGCTCGAGCGCCTGAGTCCGTGGATGCGCGGCACGCCGGCGATGCCCGTGGTGCAGATCGCGATCGTCATCCTCGCGAGCCAGCTCGCCGCGCACTGGACGCTGTCGCCGCTGCTCACGTTGCTGGTCGCTGGAATGACGGCGCGTGCCCGCCTTGCGCATCACCTGACCGTCGAGCCGCTGTTCGGATCTGCCGGCGCGGCGCTGAACGTGCTGCTCTTCGTCAGCCTCGGGTTGCTGTTTTCGCTCGAAGGATTTTTCAGCGTCTGGCCCTGGGCGCTGGCGATCGTCGCGGCGCGCTTCGCGGCCAGCGCCGTCGCGGTGGGCGCGTTGGCGCGCCACAGTGGCCTCGGGTGGCGCCAGGCCGCAGGACTGACGGTCGCGCTGCAGCCGATGAGCAGCCTGGCGGTGCTGATGGCGGCCGACAGCTACGGCTGGTCGAACCAGCTCGGCGGGATCGACCCACGCACCTTGCAGGGGCTGCTCGTCGCGACAATGCTGATGCAGTTGAGCGGCCCGCTCTGGGCGCAGCTCGGCCTGCGCCGAATCGCCGGCGAATGCGCCGCCACGGCGAAACCGGGCTGAGACCGCCATGGCGCTCCAGGCCTTCAGCGTTTCCAAGCCGCTCACGCTCGGCGTCGAGCTCGAGCTGCAATTGCTCAGCACGCACGACTTCGACCTCACGCCGCAGGCCGAAGACTTGCTGCGCGTGCTTCGCAGCCACACCGGCGCGTGGGACGTGAAGCCCGAGATCACGCGCAGCATGATCGAGATCGGCACCTCGATCCAGAAAGAGCATGGAGCGCTGCAAGCCGAGCTGCTCGACCTTCGCGACCAGCTCGCTGCCGGCGCGCGGCGCCTGAACATGGCGATCGCCGGTGGCGGAACGCACGCTTACCAGCAATGGAGCGAGCAGCAGATCTACCCGACCGAGCGCTTCCACTACATCAGCGAGCTCTACGGTTACCTCGCCAAACAATTCACCGTGTTCGGCCAGCATGTGCACGTGGGCTGCGAAGACGGCGACCGGGCACTCTGGCTGTTGCACGCGCTGTCGCGCTACGTGCCGCATTTCATCGCGCTGTCGGCGTCGTCGCCGTTTGTCCAGGGTGTGGACACGGGTTTCGATTCGGCGCGCCTGAACTCGGTGTTCGCGTTCCCGCTGTCGGGCCGCGCGCCCTTCTGCCTGACGTGGGACGACTTCGGCAAGTACTTCGACAAGATGACGAGCACCGGCGTCGTCAAGTCGATGAAAGACTTCTACTGGGACATCCGCCCCAAGCCCGAGTTCGGAACGATCGAACTGCGCGTCTGCGACACGCCGCTCACGGTGGAGAAGGCCGCTGCACTGGCATGCTATCTGCAATGCATTTGTCGGCACCTGCGCGAGGAGCGGCCTTTCGAGCCATTGGAGGACGACTACCTCGTCTACACCTTCAACCGCTTCCAGGCGTGCCGCTTCGGCCTGGACGGCGAGATCGTCGACCCGCAAACGAAACAGCGGCGCCGCCTGCGCGACGACATTCTGCAGACGCTGCAGCGCGTCGACGGGCACGCGCGCGACCTGAATGCGGAAGCGGCGTGCGAGCTGATCCGCGCAAGCCTGTCCACCGGCAACGACGCGCAGTGGCTGCGCGCGCACCGAACAGGGGGTGTGCCGCTCGCCGCGGTGGTGCAAGCGGCAGCGTCGCGCTGGCTGGGCGCCTGAGCGCGCAGCGCCGCCGACATATCAGCGCCCCGTGATCGGGTCCGGCGCGCTCGCCTGCCACGGCGCCATGTTCAGCGCCTGCGTCGCGGGCGCTGTGCCAAGCGTGGTGACCGCGCTCACGCCGAATTCGGCGTTGCTGCCGCGCGGCAGCCGGTAGCGCCATTGCGTCTGGTTGCGCCACGCGCCGGAGCGTTCGATGTTGCGCTCGAAGTCGCGGGTCACGCGCGCTCCGCTGTTGCCCAGGCGGTCCATCACTTCGGCGACCGCGAGGCGCAACTGCGGGCCGCTGATGCGCTGCGCCCAGAGCGTGCAGCGCTGGTCGTGCGTCACGACGAGCAGCAGGCGGTCTTCCGAACCCGGCGCTCGCAACACGTTGCCGGGTTGGCCTTCGAGCAACTCGTAGCCCGTGCCGCCGAGCGAATCGACGGGCTCGAAGCCCTGCGTCAACGCCCAATCGACCGCCGCCTCGCCTTGCGCCGCGCCGCGCAGGCAGGCCTGCAGAAAAATGTTCGCCACGCCCTGCGGCGTGAGCAGGGTCTTCGGGTCGTCGGGGAAAACCTGACCTTGCGCGAACGCGGCGCCCGTGCCGCACCACACGAGCGCGGCCCAGCCCCAGCACCGGAGATTGGTCAATGGTTTCCGATCCGCGGCGGATTCGGGTGCAACCGCGCCATGCTGAGCGAGTCGACATAGGCGCCGTCGCGAAGCGCAAAACCGCGGTGCGTGCCTTCGATCTCGAAACCGAACTTGCGGTAGAGCGCAATCGCGCCATGGTTATCGGTGTAGACGTTGAGCTCGATGCGCAGCGCGCCGGCCCAGCGATCGGCGTAGTCGCACAGCGCTGCCATCAGCGCCGTGCCCACGCCTTGGCGCTGCGCCTTCGGCGCGACCGAAATACCCAGCATCAGTGCATGGCGGCGGCGCAGCTGCGGCCCGACCGGGTGCAGCCCGGCGCTGCCGACGACTTCACCGTTCAGCTCTGCCACCAGAGCGAGGTCGGTCTTGCCGGGTGCGAAGTTCTCCGCCAGGCGCAAGCGCCAGGTTTCCTCATCCGCGTAAGGCAACTGCATCAGCCCGGGGTAGACGGCAGGGTCGCCCATGATGCGGGCGAACGCTGCGGCGTCATTCGGCACCGCGCGGCGAATCGTGATCGACATCGGCGCTGTTCCTGATGCGGGGTCAAGCGTCAGACGCGCTGTGCAACCCAGGCGCGAACCGAAGCGAGCGCGGCGCCGAGCTGCGCCGGCTCGCTGCCCCCAGCCATCGCCATGTCGGCCTTGCCGCCGCCTTTGCCGCCGACCTGCTGCGCGACGAAGTTGACGAGCTCGCCGGCCTTCACCTTCGCGGTGCAGTCGGCAGTGACGCCCGCGGCAAGTTGCACGCGTCCGCCCTCGACCGTCGCGAGAACGATCACCGCCGTCTTCAGCTTGTCCTTCAGCTTGTCGAGCGTTTCGCGCAGCGCCTTCGCATCGGCGCCGTCGAGCTGGGCGGCGAGCACCTGGACACCGTTCACGTCGACCGCGGCGCCGAGCAGCTCGTCGCCATGCGCTGAGGCGAGCTTGCCTTTCGCCGCGGCGAGTTCCTTCTCCAGCGACCGCACCTGCTCCAGCACTTGGGTGAGGCGCGCCGGCACTTCGGCAGGTGCGGCGCGCAGGCTCGCGGCGATGTTGACCACCATGTCTTCCAGCGATTGCAGATAGATGAGCGCGTTGTCCCCGCTCACCGCCTCGACTCGCCGCACGCCGGCGGCGACGCCGCTCTCGGCGACGATCTTGAACAAGCCGATGTCGCCGCATCGGGCCACATGCGTGCCGCCGCACAGTTCGCGGCTGCTGCCGATGTCGAGCACGCGCACCTCGTCGCCGTACTTCTCGCCGAACAGCATCACCGCGCCCGTCTTCTGCGCGTCATCGATGCCCATCACGCGCGCCTGGGTGGCTGCGTTGGCGAGGATTTGTGCGTTCACGAGGCGCTCGATCTTCGCGATCTGCTCCGGGCTCACCGGCGCGTTGTGCGCGAAGTCGAAGCGCGTGCGCTGTGCGTTGACGAGCGAACCCTTCTGCTGCACATGCGCGCCGAGCACTTCGCGCAGCGCCTGGTGCATCAGGTGCGTGACGCTGTGGTTGCGCATCGTCTTGATGCGCTGCTCGGCGTCGACGCGCGCCGTGAAAACGTCGCCGACCTCGACTTCGCCTTCGACGATGCGGCCCGTGTGCCCGGCCACGTTCGCCTGCACTTTCACCGTGTCCTCGATCAGCACGCGCGAGCGCGAATTGCGCAGCTCGCCGGTGTCGCCGACCTGGCCGCCGCTCTCGGCGTAGAACGGCGTGTGGTCGAGAATCACCACGACATCGTCGCCGGCGCGTGCACGCAAGACCGGCGTGCCGTCGATGTACAAGCCGGTCACCTTGCTGTGCTCGCACACGAGGTGCTCGTAGCCGTGGAACACGGTCGGCGCGCCGTCGTACTCCAAGCCCTGCGCCATCTTGAACTTGCCCGCGGCGCGCGCCTGTTCGCGTTGCCGGTTCATCGCGACGTCGAACCCCGCCGAGTCGACGCTCACGCCGCGCTCGCGGCACACGTCTGCCGTGAGGTCGAGCGGAAAGCCATAGGTGTCGTGCAGCTTGAACGCGAGGTCGCCGGCAATCGTCTTCGTTCCACCCAAGAGCGCTGCTTCGAGGATTTCCATGCCGTTCGCGATGGTCTGGAAGAAGCGCTCTTCTTCCTGCTTCAGCACTTCGGTGATGCGTGCGCGTTCGCGGCGCAGCTCGGGGTAGGCTTCGCCCATTTCAGCCGCGAGCGGCGCGACGAGCGTGTAGAAGAACGGCTTCCGCGCACCGAGTTTGTAGCCATGGCGGATCGCGCGGCGCGCGATGCGGCGCAGCACGTAGCCGCGCCCTTCGTTGCCCGGGATCACGCCGTCGGCGATCGTGAACGTGCACGCGCGGATGTGGTCCGCGATGACTTTCAGCGACGGTGCGTCTTTGTCGCAACCGGTGGCCGAGTGGCTGCGCCGCCAGCCGCGTCGACCGCTGCTTTCGCCGCGGCGAGCAGCGTGACGAAGGTGTCGATCTCGTAGTTCGAGTGCACATGCTGCAGCACCGCCGTCAGGCGCTCCAGCCCCATGCCCGTGTCCACGCTCGGTTTGGGCAATTTGTGCATCACGCCGCTCTCATCGCGGTTGAACTGCATGAACACGTTGTTCCAGATCTCGATGTAGCGGTCGCCGTCTTCCGTCGCAGAGCCCGGCGGGCCGCCCGCAACCTCCGGCCCGTGGTCGTAGAAGATTTCGGTGCACGGTCCGCAAGGCCCCGTGTCGCCCATCATCCAGAAGTTGTCGGAGGCGTAGCGCGCGCCCTTGTTGTCGCCGATGCGAACGATGCGCTGCTCCGGCACGCCGATCGTCTTGTTCCAGATCTCATACGCCTCGTCGTCTTCGGCGTAGACCGTGACCCAGAGCTTGTCGGCGGGCAGTTTGTAGGCCTTCGTCAGCAGTTCCCACGCGTACTGGATCGCCTCCAACTTGAAGTAGTCGCCGAACGAGAAGTTGCCGAGCATCTCGAAGAACGTGTGGTGCCGCGCTGTGTAGCCCACGTTCTCCAGGTCGTTGTGCTTGCCGCCGGCACGAATGCATTTTTGCGACGTCGCCGCACGGTTGTAAGGGCGCTTGTCGAAGCCGAGGAACACGTCCTTGAATTGGTTCATTCCCGCATTCGTGAACAGCAGCGTCGGGTCGTCGCCCGGGATCACCGGGCTCGATCCGACGATCGTGTGCCCTTTGGCTTCGAAGAATTTCAGGAACTGGCTGCGGATCTCGGAGGCTTTCATGCGCTGCGCTTGGGTTCGCTCACATAGCATCGGCACCGCTGCAAGTGCGCGCGAATGCCTGCTGTGATCGTGACTTTCGAGGGTGCCGATTATAGGTGGGGGGCCTCTTGCATCGGCTTCAGCGCGGCGTTCTGCACCGCGCGGCAGCGCCCTGTGGCGCAGTCCGCACGTCGCGCGCGCACTATGATTCGGCGCGCGTACTCAACGCCTGCCTCAATGCCTGCCCTGCCGGAGCTGACCCCATGGACATGAAAACCTCACCGCTCGCCACACTCAACGACGCCACGCTCCTGAAGAACAATTCACTGATCAACGGTGAATGGGTCTCGGCCATATTGCGCTTCGCCGTCAACGACCCGGCCACCGGAATGCATCTCGCCGACGTGGCGAATCTCGGCGCTGCGCAGACGCAGGCTGCGCTCAACGCAGCGAACCAGGCCTGGCCGGCATGGCGCAGCAAGACGGCGAAAGAGCGCGCGGCGATCATGATGAAGTGGTACCACTTGCTGCACCAGCACGCCGACGACCTGGCGCGCATCATGACGGCCGAACAGGGCAAGCCGCTCGCCGAGGCAAAAGGCGAAGTCAGCTACGGCGCGAGTTTCATCGAGTGGTTCGCCGAAGAAGCGAAACGCATCTACGGCGAAACGATTCCCACCACCGACAACAACAAGCGCTACCTCGTCATCAAGCAAGCGATGGGCGTGTGCGCGGCGATCACGCCGTGGAATTTTCCGATCGCGATGATCACGCGCAAGGTCGCTCCGGCGCTCGCCGCGGGATGCACGGTGGTGATCAAACCCGCCGAGCAAACGCCGCTCTCCGCACTCGCAGTGGCCGAACTCGCGATGCGCGCCGGCATGCCTGCCGGCGTGCTGAACGTCATCACCGCAGACACAGCGAACTCGATCGAGGTGGGCAAGGTGCTTTGCGCGAGCGACATCGTGCGCCATCTGTCGTTCACCGGCTCGACCGAAGTCGGGCGAATTCTCGCGGCGCAATGCGCGCCGACGATCAAGAAGCTGAGCCTGGAACTCGGCGGCAACGCGCCCTTCATCGTCTTTGACGACGCCGACGTCGACAGCGCCGTCGAGGGCGCGATGGTCAGCAAGTACCGCAACGCCGGCCAGACCTGCGTTTGCGCGAACCGCCTCTACGTGCAGGAAGGCGTTTACGACGCTTTCGTCACAAAGCTGAGCGCCAAAGCGAAGACGATCAAACTCGGCAACGGCTTCGAATCCGGCGTGAACCAGGGGCCGATGATCGACGACCAGGCGGTCGCAAAAATCGAGCGCCATGTCGCCGACGCGATCGCCAAGGGCGCGAAGGTGTTCACCGGCGGCAAACGCCAGGGCGCGCGTTTCTTTGAGCCGACCGTGCTCTCCGGCGCGACAGCTGAGATGCTGTGCGCGCGCGAAGAAACTTTCGGCCCGGTGGCGCCGGTGTTCAAGTTCAAGACGAGGCGAGTGGGTGTTCAAGTTCAAGACCGAGGCCGAAGTCGTGGCTCTCGCCAACGCCACCGAATTCGGCTTGGCGAGCTACTTCTACAGCCGCGACGTCGGGCGCATCTTCCGCGTCGGCGAGGCGCTCGAATACGGCATGGTCGGCGTCAACACGGGGATGATCTCGACCGCCGAGGTGCCCTTCGGCGGGGTCAAACAATCGGGCCTCGGGCGCGAGGGCGCGCACCAGGGAATCGACGACTATGTGGAGATCAAATACCTCTGCATCGGCGACGTGCTGAAGTGACGTCTGCGCGGATTCGTCGAAGCGGCTGCGCCGCGCTGTTGGGGTGGTGCCTGAGCGCGGCGGTTCACGCCGCGGGCTGGACGGCGACGCTGCCCAACGGCCAGGCGCTGAACATCGTCGAAGGCGCCACCGCCACGGCGAGCGGCTACTTCCTCGAGCGCCGCTTCGGTGCGGGCATCCGCGATCCGCAGTTCGGCAGCGGCGGGCGCACGTTTTTCACCCTGGGCGGCGACAACGGCCCACCGACGGCGCTGCAGGTCGACGCCGCCGGGCGCATTCTGGTGGCCGGCAGCGCCGAGACCGGCAACAACCGCAACGCCGCCGTCGTGTTGCGCTTCCTCGCCGATGGCCAGGTCGATCCCGCCTGGGGCCAGCAGGGCCGCAGCCTGATCGGCGCGCCGCTGGGCCATGCCAGCGCGGCCGACACCTTGGCGCTCGCCGACGGGCAGGTGCTGGTGCTCGGCACCATCGACGACGAACAGAACGAGTACGCCGCGCTCTGGCGCCTCACGCCAAGCGGACAGCTTGACGCCGGCTTCGGCAATGCCGGCCTGCTGCTTGCCTCCGGGTTGCCGTATTCGCAAGGCGTGTCGCTGCAGCAAGGCGCCGACGGCACGCTGCGCATCGCGCTGCAAGCCGGGCGCGGCGACAAGATCTGGCTCGAGGTGCACGAGTGGAAAACGGGCGCGGCGCGCCCGGTGCGCGTGGCGCGCCAGGAGCTTCCCGAAGATTGGGTCGGGCCGCCGGTCTTGACGCAGCGCGGCGAGACATTGATCTGGGTCGACTCATCGCAACCGATGACGCCGCCGCTGCAACTCGCGGCCGCTGCGGGCGAGTCGGTGTGGACCCCGGCGAGCAACGCTGCCGGCGCCACCGCGGCGCGTGGCGAGACCCCTTCAGCCGCGGGTCACGCCGCGGTGAACCCTTTCAACGAACCGGGCGCAACGGGAACGAGCGCGGCGCCGATCACCCTGGACGACATCGTCTGGCCGGGAATGCTGCTCGCGATCCTGGCGCTTCTGTGCGGCGCGTTCTGGTGGTGGTGGCGGCGCGGTTGAGGCCGCGCAAGATACGGATCGCGCGGTGACCATCGAGTGGAGCGGGTGAGGGGAATCGAACCCCTGTATGAAGCTTGGGAAGCTGCCGTTCTACCATTGAACTACACCCGCGCCGCGGCAATCAGTTTACAGCGCATGACCGACAGCGTCGACACCTTACCCCACCCGCGCCGTGCGCCGATTCGCAGTTTTGTCATGCGCGCCGGCCGCATGGGGCCGGGCCAGGCGCGTGCGCTGCACGCGCTCGGGCCGCGCTTCATCCTGCCGTACGCGATTCAGCCCTGCGACTTCGACGCGGCTTTCGGCCGCAGCGCGCCGCGAATTCTCGAGATCGGCTTCGGCATGGGCGACGCGACCGCGGCGATCGCTCAGGCCTTGCCCGATACCGATTTCATCGGCGTCGAAGTCCATCCACCCGGAGTCGGGGCACTGCTCAAGCGCATGCACGAGCTGGGCCTGACGAACCTGCGAATCGTGCAGCACGACGCCGTCGACGTGCTGCGCCAGATGGTCGCGCCCGAATCGCTGGCCGGTGTTCACGTGTTTTTCCCCGACCCGTGGCACAAGAAGAAGCACAACAAGCGGCGCCTCATCCAGCCCGAATTCGTCGCCTTGCTCGCGAGCCGGTTGGCCACGGGAGGACGACTCCACTGCGCGACCGATTGGCAACCCTACGCCGAGCAGATGCTCGACGTGCTCGCGGCGCAGCCACTGCTGCGCAACACGGCACCGGGCTACGCAGAGCGCCCGAGCTACCGGCCGCTCACCAAGTTCGAGAACCGTGGCCTGAAACTCGGCCACGGCGTGTGGGACCTGGTGTTCGAGAAGGCGTAGCAACGGAGCGCCTCAATCGCTCCAGTCCACGACGCCGGTGTACGCGGTGACCAGAACGACGATGCCAAATCCGATGCGGTACCAGGCGAAGGGCTTGAAGTCGTGGCTCGAGATGTAGCGCAGCAGCCAGCGCACGCAAACCCACGCTGACAGAAAACTGAACACGAGGCCGACACCGAACAAGGGGATGTCGGCCACCGACAGCAGCGCGCGCTCCTTGACCAGGCTGTAGGCGCCGGCGCCGATGAGCGTCGGAATCGCGAGGTAGAAACTGAAGTCGGTCGCGCAGCGCCGCGACAGGCCGAGCAACATGCCGCCGATGATCGTCGCGCCGCTGCGGCTCGTTCCGGGAATCATCGCCAGGCACTGCACGAGGCCGACCTTGAGAGCGTCCCACGGCGTCATGTCGTCGACCGACTCGACTCGCACTTTGCTCGATCGCCCTTCGGCCCAGAGGATGATGAAGCCGCCGATGATGAACGTGCTCGCCACGACGACGGGCGTGAACAGGTGTGCCTTGATCGCCTTGCCGAAGAGCAGGCCGAGCAGCACCGCCGGGACGAAAGCGATCGCCACGTTGAGCGCAAAGCGCCGCGCTTGGCGTCGTTGCCCAGGCCGAGCAGCGTCGCGCGCAGCTTTTGCCAATAGACGATCATCACGGCGACGATCGCGCCGGTCTGGATCGCGATCTCGAACACCTTGATCTTGTCGCCGTGAAACCCGAGCAGAGAGGCGGCGAGGATGAGGTGCCCGGTGCTCGAGATCGGCAGGAACTCGGTCAATCCCTCGACGATGCCCATCAGCATCGCCTTGACGAACAGGCCGATGTCCATCACGACGGCAGCGCGGCCGTCACGACCATCTCCACTTTCCACTGCGGCCGCGCAAGACGCGCCTGCACCGTCGCGCGCGGCGGCGCGTCGCCGGGCTCGACCCAGTCGTCCCAGACCGAATTCATCGCGTCGAAGTCGGCCATGTCGGCGAGGAAGATCTCGCAGCGCAGAATGTGCGCGCGGTCCGTCCCCGCCTCGGCGAGCAGCTTGTCGATCGCAGCGAGCACTTGGCCGACCTGGCCGCGAGCGTCTTGCGTGGCGTCGTCCGCGATCTGGCCCGCAAGGTACACGGTGCCGTTGTGGATCGCCATCTCCGACATTCGGTCGCCGACGTGGTAGCGCCTTACGGCATGGGTCATCGTTTGGTTCCTTTTTTGTGGTCGCCCTTGTGGGCGTGGCGCGCGGTGGGGGCGGATATGGGCTGCGCGGCGGGGACGACCTTGCCCTGCCCGATCTTGCTCTCCGTGCCTTTGAACAACTTCTGAATGTTGGCGCTGTGGCGCCAGACCAGCAACAGGCCCATCAGCGTGACGGCAAACGCGGTCGCGCCGCCGCCCCAGATCAGCAGCTGGTAGAACGGCACGAAGACGGCGCAGACGATCGCGGCGAGCGATGAATAGCGAAAGAATCCGGCGATGATGATCCACGTCGCGAGCGTCGCCACGCCGAGCAAGGGGTTCAGGCCGAAGATCGCGCCTGCGGCGGTGGCCACGCCCTTGCCGCCGCGAAACTTGAAGAACACCGGCCACAGGTGGCCGAGGAATGCGGCAAGCGCCACCGCGGCGGCAGTGCCCGGGCCGAGACCGAAGCGCTGCCCGTAGAGTTGCACCAGCAAAACCGGTACGTAACCCTTCAGCGCGTCGAGCAGCAGCGTCAGCAGCGCAGCGCCCTTGTTCCCCGAGCGCAGCACGTTTGTCGCGCCGGGATTGCCCGAGCCGTAGGTGCGTGGGTCGCCGAGTCCCAACACGCGACTGACGATGATCGCGAACGACAGCGACCCGATCAGATAGGCCGCGAGCGTGGCAAGGGCGGGGTTGAGGTAGGGCATGGGGTTCGGCAGGCGCGTGCGGGGGTGCCGATGCGCCCGTCTATTCTGCCTTCATCGAAGCGGCGCCGGACGATGCGCGAATCAAATTGCGCAGTTCACAGGTTCTGCGTGAAGGATGTCGACAAGAACCTTCGGCTCGATGCCGACCAGGTAACCCCGCCGGCCGCCGTTGATGAGGATTCGCGGCAGTTCGAGCACGCTTTGCTCGACAAACACGCGCAGAGCCTTGCGCGTGCCGAACGGCGACGTGCCACCGAGTTGGTAGCCGCTGTGGCGTTGCGCAAGCTCCGCCGTGCAAGGTTCGATGCTCTTCGCGCGAATCGCGCGCGCCAGGTTCTTCGTGCTGACGAGTCGGTCGCCGTGCATGAGCACGAGCAGCGGCTCGGCGTGCTCGTCGTGCATCACGAGCGTCTTGATCACGATGTGTTCTGCCACGCCGAGTTGGCGTGCCGATTCCGCCGTGCCGCCATGCTCGACGTAGGCGTAGACATGCTCAGTGAACTCGACAGCGCGGCTGCGCAGCCACGCGGTGGCCGGCGTTTCGCTGACATGCACGCTCTTCTTCGCCACAAAGGCCCGCCTCTGAAGCGGCGCAGCACCGACCCGCTATTGCGCCGGGTCGCGGTGCGCCCAGCGAACCGCGTCGATCGCACCCCGCAGTTCGGGCGCCAGCACCGTGCCCCAGGCGGCGATGTTCTCGTCGAGCTGCGCCAGCGTCGTCACGCCGATGATCGTGCTCGCGACGCGCCAGTTCGTGTAGCAAAACGCGAGCGCCATCTGGGCTGGCGTCAGGCCGTGTTGGCGTGCCAGAGCGTTGTACTGGCGCGCCGCGGCCAAGGCTTCGGCGCGGCCCCAGCGCTGTTTGCGCACCGACTCGAAGCGAGCGATGCGCCCGCCGGTCGGATCGGGCGCAAAGCCTGAAACGTCGTACTTGCCGCTCAGCATGCCGAAGCCGAGCGGCGAATAGCCGAGCAGCGAGACGCTGCTGCGGTGCAGGATTTCGTCGATGCCGTTGTCGACGACCCGGTTCACGAGCGCATAGGGGTTCTGCACGCTGACGATTCGCGGCAGGCCGTGCTGCTCGGCGATGCGCAAGAACTCCATCAGGCCCCACGGCGTTTCGTTGGACACGCCCACGTGGCGCACCTTGCCCGCCTTGATCAGCCCCGCCAACGCTTCGAGCTGCACGCGAATGCCCGTGAATTCGGCGTCCTTCGCCGGGTCGAAATAGACGCTGCCGAAGAGCGGCGTATTGCGGATCGGCCAGTGGATCTGGTACAGGTCGATGACGTCGGTGTGCAGGCGCGCGAGCGAGTCGTCGCACGCCTGCACGATGTCGGCCGGCGTCACGTTCGCCTTGCCGCCGCGCACCCAGTCCATGCCGCGCGCCGGCCCGGCGACTTTCGTCGCGAGCACGATCCTGCCGCGCACGCCGGGGCGCTTTTGCAGCCAGTGGCCGATGATGCGTTCCGTCGCGCCGCAGGTCTCGCGCCGTGTCGGCACCGAATACACCTCGGCCGTGTCGATGAAGTTGACACCCCGCACGAGCGCGCGGTCGAGGATGGCGTGCGCTGCCGCCTCGTCGACCTGCTCGCCGAACGTCATGGTGCCGAGGCAAATCGGCGTCACGCGAAGTTCGCTGCGGCCGAGCGTGACGAGGGGAAGGGGTTCGATCATCGTGCCAGTGTAGTGTTGCCCATCGCCGCGCCGGCGCGCTGGGGCGAGTGGCGATTCCGCCCCCGGCGTGGCTCGTGTACCCTTGCGCCTCACGCTTCCCGCCCCTGCCGGAGACCGCATGGCACCGATTCGCGCCGCCCTCGCCGTTCTCGCCCTCGCGCTCAGCGCGCTGGCCGGCACGCCCGCACGCGCCCAGCTCGCCGACCCCTGGAAGGATTGGCTGAGCGCCGACAGCGCGCATTTCCGCGTCCACTACCGCGCCGAACACCGGCCGCAGGCCGAGCGCGCGATCCGCGCCGCTGAGCGTGCTTACCCGAAGATCACGTCGATGCTGCAATGGGAGCCACGCAGCCGCACCGAGATCGTTCTCTTCAACGAGTTCGACCAGCCGAACGGCTTTGCCACACCGCTGCCGTTCAACATGATCGGCGTCTTCCTCGCGCCCGACGACGACGGCCAGTTGCTCGACAACTCGACCTGGCTCGACCTGCTGCTGACGCACGAGTTCACCCACGTCGTGCACCTGGACAAGGTGCGCGGCGCGCCTAAATTCCTGCAAGCGATCTTCGGCCGCGTGCCGTGGTTCTTCCCGAACGCGTTCCAACCGCTGTGGGCACTCGAAGGCCTGGCGACCTACACCGAGAGCGACCCCGCCACCGGCCGCGGGCGCCTGCGCAGCCCGCTCTTCGAAGCGCAACTGCGCGCCCAGGCGGCGAGCGGCTTCGTGTCGCTCGGCGAAATCAACGCCGACGGCCGCACCCTGCCGCTCACCAAAAACTACCTCTACGGCGTCTACTTTTACGATTTCCTGGCGCGCCGCTACGGCGCCGACGCGATTCAAAAATACGTCGAACGCTACAGCGGCAATTTCCCGTTCGTACCGCGCCTGCACAGCGGCCCGTTCGATGCGACTGGCAAGATGATGGACACGCTGTGGGACGAGTTCCTCGTCGACCTCGGCGCCCAAGTCGACCAGCGCGCCTCGACCCTGCGGCGCCAGCCGCAAGCGGCAGGCCAGGCGCTCACCGGGTCGATGTTCGACATCGCTGCAGTTGCCGCGCTGCCCAGCGGCGCGGCGCTCGCCGTGCTCGACGACGGCGTGCGCGCGCCGCACCTGGTGCGCATCGCGAGCGACGGCACGCAGCAGAAGCTGCGCCGCGTGAACCGCGGCGCACGCCTGTCCGCCACGGCCGACGGGCGCGTGCTCGTGGTCCAGCCCGACATCTGCGACGGCTACTACCTCGTCTATGACGTGTACCGCTTCGACGCGGACCAGCAACTGCGCCAGCTCACGCACTGCGCGCGCCTGCGCCGCGCCGTGGACGCCGGCGATTCGATCGTCGCGATCCAGCACGACGGCGGCTTGACGCGGCTGCTGCAGCTCGACGCCGCGGGCCGCGAAACCCGCGTGCTGATTCCGCCCGTCGCCGACACCGACCTGATCGACGTCACGGCGAGCCCGGACGGCCGGCGCGTGCAGTTCATCGTCAAGCGCGAGGGCGACTGGCGGATTCTCGAGATCGACCTCGCCGCGCCGGACGCGCCGGCGCGGACCCTGGTGCGCTTGAGCGCGCCGATTCACGGCCTGCGCCACGGCGCCGCCGGGCTCGAACTCATCGCGACGCAGGACGGCGTCTACAACGTGTGGCGGCTGAACGGGCAGACGCTGCAACGCCTCACGCACAGCCACACGAGCATCGTTGCGCACAGCGGCACCCAGGCCGACGGCGCGTCGTGGCTCGTCGCGGTGGCGAACAACGGTTTGGAGCTGCGCCGCATGGGCGAAGGCGCGGTGCAACAGAGCATCGCCGCGCTCGGCACCACCGCGGGTGCCACAGCCCCGGGCGGCGATTCCGCCGATCTCGGCGAACCGAAGCGCTACGCAGCGTGGCGCTCGCTCTATCCACGCTCCTGGTTTCCCGCCGTCAGCGTGGACCACGGCCTCAGCGCCTATGGCGCGAGCACGCTCGGCGGCGACGCACTCGGCTGGCACCGCTACGCTGCGCTTGCGCAATGGGAAACGAGCCAGCGCGAAGGCATCGGCAGCCTCGAGTACCTGTTCCTCGGGCGGCATCACCTCGCGCTGAGCCGCAACCTCAGCGCACGCGCCTGGACGGGCAGCAGCGGCAAGGAAGACGTGACGATCTACGAGCGCGGCACGCAGGTCCAGTGGCTCAGCGTGCAGCCGTTCTGGCGCCTCGAGCGGCGCTTCACGGTCGGCGTCGGCGCGGCGCTGGACCGCAACGACCGCATCGATCTGATCACGGCAGGCACCACCCGGCCCCGCGACGAGCGCATCGCCGCGCTGCTCGCCGAGTTCGATACGAGCGGCGGCAACTGGTGGAGCGAAGGCGAGAACCGCGGTCAGCGCAGCACACTGCTCTACGAGACCTACAAGCCCTTCGCCCGCAGCGGCAACAGCAACAACTACGACGGCGACCTGGTGCGCCTGGACTTGCGCGGCTACCTGGGAATCGGCCGCCACGTGCTCGGCGTGCGCCACACCGAAGTTCGCGCGCGCGGCTTCACCGAGCCGTACCAGCTCGGCGGTGCCCTGGACCCGCAATTGCAGTTCGGCACGGTGCTGAACAGCCGGCGCATCGCCCTGCGCGGCTACGACAGCGACGAGCCGACGTTGGTGGGAACCGACGCACGCGTCACGAGCATCGAATGGCGCGCGCCGCTGGTCGACGTGGACCGCCACGGCATGGCACCGCCGTTCGGCCTGAACCGCCTCTCTGCCACCGTGTTCTTCGACATCGGCGGCGCTTGGACCGCCGGTAACCGGCCCACGCAGTACAAACGCGGCGCGGGCGTCGAGCTGATCGGCGAAGTCAAGCTGCTCTACGCCCTGGGCCTGCAACTCCGGGGAGGCGTTGCGAAGGGGCTGGACGAACCGCGTGAATCGATGGGGTATTTGAGTTTGGGGCGGGCGTTTTGAGATCGTTCTTTCGATGGTTTGGCGCAGCGCGCGCGCGTGCCCCGACGACGCCGATTGCCGCATCCCAACGGCGGCCGGTGATGCGGTGGCATCAACGCCCGCCGTCACCCACGAGGGCGTAAGGCGCCCAGAATGCCGGGTGTTCGTAGGCCGGCATTGCCATCACGCCCAACATGGCCTGGCGCAAGCTCTCTGACTTGCGGGCGGTCGGGTGTTGGGTGTAGTGCGCAAAGGTGGCCGTCGTCAGGAGGCGCGCGCTGTCCGACTCCACCGCCCAATGGGTGGCCAAGACGCTGCGCGCGCCGGCGTAGAAGAACCCGCGTGCGAGGCCGCTCAACGCCTCTGCGGCGCTGCCGTCCGATGCCGCGGTGTTGCACGCCGAGAGAATCACCCAGTCTGCATTGAGCTTGAGCGACATGACATCCTCGAGCGTCAGTAGCGCGGCGAGTGGCCGCTTGCCTTCTTCGCCGGTCGCGGCCAGTGCCAAGGCGGGCTGCGTGAGCAAGGGCAGGTCGCCGGCCATCAGACCATGCGTTGCAAAGGCGACGACACGCTTGCGCGCGAGCAGCCCTGCTTCGCTGGCGGCGAGCACGCTCTCGCGGGTCGCCGCAGCGCCGAGCTTGAGGTCCGATGCCGGGTTGGCGCGCAGCACGCCGGCGATGGCGCGCAGTTCGTCGCCGGTTTCCGGCAGCGGCGGAATTTCGGCGTAGCGTGCAACAGCGGCCGAATCGTCCAGGTCCACACCGAGCGCCACGGCGCGCCTGGCAAACACGCTGCGGCGTTGCCCCAGGGCCCCGGCGTCGGCGAGGGTCGCGGTCGCGCCCGGCGCAGGCGAGCGGCTGGCGCGGTTGAACTTCGGGTCGCCCCAGGCCATCAAGGCCTCCTGGTCCGATGCGACAGGGGGCGCGCTTCGCAGCGCCAACCAGGCGGAAATGCTCGGTTCGTGGGAGATCGCGGCTTTGCGGATCAGCCAGGGCGTGGCCTGGCCAGCGGCCCCCGAGGCCTGCGTCGTGACGAGCACGCCAAACGGGATCTCTCCAAGAATGCCCGGGTTGACGATGATCAGGTGCTTCTTCTCGCCCAGCACCGCGTCCAGTGGTGCCAGCAGCCGCGCGTGCAGTTCGGCGGCCGCAGCACGGTCAAATGGCCGCAGCACGCCCTCCATCTCGTTGAAATCGAGCGTCCGGCGCAGGCGTCGTACCAGCAGGCCGAGTTGCCCACGGTCCAAGGCGGCCCGATGAAAGGTGGTGGTTCCCTCGCTGTCCACGGCCCACACGTAGACCGCGCGCTCCAGCTGCAACAGGGCGACGAGCGCTTCGTCGTCGCGCAGGCGAATCGCCACGTCGCCCGACTCCGCGGGCCGCGGCCGCAGCCTCTGCTCATAGTCGGGAAAGCGGTCCTTGATTCGCGCCTGAAGCTGGCGCCGCTGCGCATCGATCTCGCCGATGCGATGGCGCGTCTTCTCGGCCAGGGCCGGCAGCAAGGTGTCGATGGCACCGCCGGTGCCATCCAGGTATTTGCGCAGCGCACGCATCTCGTTGCGCAATTGCTGATCGCGCCGCACCAAGGCGACGAGTTCCGGCGTTGCAGCGGCCGACCGGGCTGCCGCATCCTCGAGCGCTTCGCGCACGACGCCGGTGGCCATCCAGTCGGCCATCTGCAGCGGCACCAGGCTCGCATCGGTGGCGCTGGCGCCCGCCGCTTCCAGGTAGGCCTCGGCGATCAGATCGCGCAAGTCCAACCGCATCCCGATGCGTTCGACATGGTCGGCGTTGACCGCCGCCATCATGTGTTGCATCGCAGTTTGCAGCAACGGCAGGGCGGCTTCGCGCTGCGGCTTCGCAGCGGAGCGCCAAAGGGCAACCCCTTGCAGCCCCAGCGCCTGCGCGGTGAAAAAATGTTCGGGTCCGTGCAGGCGCGCCGTTTCAGCGGCGAACTGCTCGAACAGCGCCGCCGCCTCGGCTTCGCGCGCAGTGGCCAGATAGACCAGGCCTCGCTCGAGCGGCAACACCGTGCGTTGTTTCAGCGTTTCGTCGGCAGCCGAATGGGCGTCGATGTCGGCGAGCAGCTTCGACGCTTCGATGCTGGAACGCTGGCCGACCAAGGCCAACAGCAACGCACGAGCGCGATCGAGCCGCGCCGGGTGGGTTTCGTCAAGGCCGCGCTGCGCGAGCACCGCATCGGACTTGCGCGCCAGATCGGCGGCGTCGCTGAAATCGCGTTTGTCGAAGCGGATTTCGGAGGCCCTCAAGTACAGGTCGGCTTGCTGCAGCGGCGAGAGCTCGAATTCGCGCGAGACGCGCACGTAGTCGTTCAGCGTGCGCTCGGCGTCTTCATAGCGGCGCCCCGCGCGTTGCGCGTCGAGCCGGCGTGACACGGTCTGGCCGATCTCATTGGCCACGGCATTTCGGCTCGGGTCGGTGAAACTGGCCAGCAGCCGCCAGGCGCTGCGTGCATGGTCTTCGGCTTCCAGCGCGAGCCGAATCCCGGCATCGTGCCGGCCCGCATGTTGCTCCAGAATCGAATCGGCCATCGCGCCGTGGCTCAGCGCGCGGTCGTCCAGCAGGCGAAAAGGCATCCATCGGCTGCTGCCGATCTTGTTGCTCGCCACGCGTGCGCGCATCTGGCGCAGCTTGCGCCTGGCCGCGTCGTCATCAAGCTGCTGCGCGTAGTCCAAGGCGATGAAGGCCATATAGAGCGCTCGCGTTTCCGAGTTCGGCGCGTTCGCCTCGGCATAACCGCGATAGCGGTTCCCTCGGCGATCTCGCCGCGGGCGAGCAGGACCGCACCCAGTTCCACCATCCAAGTCGCATCCGGCAAGTGTTGCGTCGCTTGGCGCAACATCACCTCGCGCGCTCGCTCGTCCCCCAGGCGAATGGCGGCAGTGTTCTTGTCGGCGAAGTGGTTGCGCAACGACAGGAAGGTCGAGTTGCTCGGCACCGGCTCGGCCAGCACCTCGCGCAAGTTGCGCTCCTCACGCGGCGAGAGGCGCTTGAATTCGGTCGCGATCTCGGTGTATTGGGTCCACCCCGACGTCGAGCACAAAGCAGCAACTGTGAACAGCAGCACCGGGCGCCACCGCCGAGCACTCGCACGGGCCGTTCGATTCAAGTGCGAGTCCATGGCCATCCACTCCCGAGCAGGCGCTTCTCGACGAATCGGCCAGCGTGGCTCACCCAAGAGTCGCCAGACCGCCCGCACCCATGGGTGCGAGGATCCATCCTAAATTCAAACTGAAGTGGACGCCACCCCTAGTTCGCAGGCCTGCTCATGCCGCCGAGCGCGTGCATCGATCCCGCCGCCGCCCGACTCTCCTCCTGCAATCGCAACACCCGCCGCTGCACCTTGCCCGTCGTCGTCATCGGCAAGGCGTCGATGAACTCGATCTCTTTCGGGTATTCGTACGGCGCGAGCTTGCCGCGCACGTGGTCTTGGAGTTCCGCGATGAGCGCATCCGACGCCACGATGGCCGGCGGCGAGTACGACGTAGGCCTTGACGATGGCGCCGCGCTCCGGGTCAGGCTTGGGAACCACTGCCGCGTTCGCCACCGCCGGATGTTTGACGAGGCAGTTCTCGACTTCGCTCGGCCCGATGCGGTAACCCGCGGCCTTGAACATGTCGTCGCTGCGGCCCTGGTACCAGAAGTAGCCCTGCGCGTCCATCACGGCCATGTCGCCGGTGCGGCACCAGCTGTCGTCGACGTTGCCGGTGAACTTGGCGCGAGTCGCCTCCTCGTTCTTCCAGTAGCCGAGGAAGAACACCGGGTCCGGCGCGCCGTGCACGTCGCGCCGGTGCACTGCCACGTCGCCGGCGACGCCGCTCGGGCACTCGCGCCCCGCGTCGTCGATCACGGCGATGCGGTGCCCGGGGTAGGGCCGGCCCATGCTGCCGGGGCGCGCCGGCCAAGCGGGGTGGCGGCGGCCCTTGGCGTCGACGTAGGAACCGCAATTGCCGACGAGGTAGTTGATCTCGGTCTGGCCGAACATCTCGTTCACGCTCACGCCGAGTTCGTTGCGGCAATAGTCGAACACGGTGTCGCCGACCGCCTCGCCCGCGCTCATGATGGCGCGCAGGCGCAGCCGGTACTTCTTCTTCGGCTGCGGCTCGGCCTTCAGCATCGCTTTGAGCGCAGTCGGGAACAGAAACGTGTGCGTCACGCCGTGGCGTTGCATCAGCTCGAACGCCTGTTGCGGCGCGAAGCGGCCCTGGTAGCCGACGATGGCGCGCCCGAAATAGAGCGTCGGCAGGAGCGCGTCCATGAGCCCACCGGTCCACGCCCAATCGGCCGGTGACCAGAACGTGTTCGCGCCGTGCGGAAACCAGTTCTGGCTGCAGACGAAGCCGCTCAGGTTGCCGATCAGCGCGCGATGCGGAACGAGTGCGCCTTTCGGAGGGCCGGTGGTTCCGCTCGTGTAGATGAGCATCGCCGGATCGTCGGCATTCGTCTGCACCGCAGCGAATGGGGACGATTCGCGCAGCAGCAGTTCGCGCCAGTCGGTATCGCCCTGACGCGCCGCGTCGCCTGCGGCGATGACGTGGCGCAGCAGCGGGCACGAGGCGCGCACGGCAAGCAGGTTTGCGATCGACGTTTCGTCAGCGATTGCGATCACCGCTTCGCTGTGCTGGAGGCGGTATTGCAGCGGATCGGGGCCGAACAGCATCGTGAGCGGCATCGCGACCGCGCCGATCTTGTACAGCGCCATGTGCGAGACCGCGGTCTCGAAGCGCTGCGGCATGATGATCGCGACCCGATCGCCGCGTTGCACGCCCAGCCTCAAGAGCGCGTTCGCGAGGCGATTGGCGTTCTGGTCGAGGTCAGCGTAAGTGAAGCGCCCGGCGCGGCCGTCTTCATGTTCGTAGTGGATCGCCACCGCGTGCGGCGTGTCGCGCGCCCAGCGTGCGCAACAGACTTCGGCGATGTTGAACGTTTTCGGAACCTGCCAGCGAAAGCCGGCGTGCAATGTGGTGTAGGCAGCGTGGGGCATGGCCGCAGCCTAGCCGCAGGTTCAGCGCGTGCCCATCGGGTCAAGTGCGTAGTGGTTTGGGCGCGCCGTCGTTGAGTGGTGTGCCGGGCACTCCGGGCGGGCCGAACGCCTGCAGCGCAGCTCCGGTGATGCGGCAAATCCGCCAATCGGGCATGACGGTCGCGCCCATGCGCTCGTAGAAGCGGATCGCGTTCGCGTTCCAATCCAGAACGCTCCATTCGAAGCGGCCATAGTTGCGCTCCACCGCCAGGCGCGCCAGGCGCGTCAGCAGCGCCTCGCCGATGCCCTGGCCGCGCTGCGTGGTCTTCACGTACAGGTCTTCCAGGTACAGACCGGGCTGGGCGAGGAAGGTCGAGAAGTTGGTGAAGAACAGGGCGAAGCCGACGACGCTGCCGCGCTGCCCCGGGGCGTCGCCCACTGCGGCAAGCTCGGCGACGATGCATTCGGCGGCGGGCTTTTCGCCGAACAGGTGCGGTCGCAACTTCTCCGGCGTGACTTGCAGCAGGTGCGTGAGTTTTTCGAAATCGGCGAGCTCGCGGATCAGTTCGACGATCGCTTCAACGTCGCGCAATTGCGCCGGGCGGAGCAGCAATCGCGCTGCGATCGGGTTGGCAGTGGGGGGGGCGGAGGTGGGCATGGTTCAGATTGTGGCAGCAGGCACGCGCGCCACGCCGCCTGCCCTACAGTGCGGGGATGAACAAGCCCTATACCGTGCTGCGCGAACCGGCGCACCACCACGACACGCTGCGCGGGCTGCGCTATCACACGCTGCACTGGGGGAATCCGAGCCTGGCGAGCGCATCGCGCCCGCCGCTCATCATGGCGCATGGCTGGATGGACGTGGGCGCGTCGTTCCAGTTTGTCGTCGACGCACTTGCGGCGCTCGAAGGGCCGGTGCGCTATGTGATTGCCCTGGACTGGCGCGGCTTCGGCCTGACGCAAACGCCCGCTGCCGATTGTTATTGGTTCCCCGATTACCTGGGCGACCTCGACGCGCTGCTTCACCTCGTGTCGCCGGATGCGCCGGTGGACCTGCTCGGCCACAGCATGGGCGGCAACGTCGCCATGACGTACGCCGGCGTGCGCCCGCAGCGCGTGCGCAAGCTGATCAACCTCGAGGGCTTCGGCATGCCGCGCACGACGCCGAGCACCGCGCCGGACCGCTACGCAAAGTGGCTCGACGAACTTCGCGAGCCGGCGCGGCTGCGCAGTTACGAGAGCGTGCAAGCCGTTGCCGAGCGCCTGCGCAAGACAAACCCGCGCCTGCCCGAAGAACGCGCGGCGTGGCTCGCGCCACATTGGTCGCGCCAGCAGCAAGACGGGCAGTGGGAACTGCTCGGCGACCCAGCGCACAAGCGCGTGAATCCGGTGCAGCACCAGGTCGAAGAATCGCTCGCGTGCTGGAAGCGCATCACCGCGCCACTGCTCTGGGTCGAGGGCGACCGCACCGACATCGGCAAGTCGTGGAGCGGCCGCTACACACGCGACGAGTTCGAAGCGCGCCTGGCGCATGTGGCGAGCGTGCAGAAGCAGCGCCTGATGGACGCCGGCCACATGCTGCACCACGACCAGCCCGAAGCGCTGGCACGCTGCATCAGCGCCTTCCTCGACGCCTGAGCGACGCACGGCCTCGCGGCGCGACTCGCCCCCATGTCAAAATCGCCGCCTTCTTTCTCTTTCACCGAAGCGGGCTTCCCCATGGACATCGAACATGTCAACGCGATCGCCAACTCACTGGCCGATCTGACACAACGCACGCTCGCCCTCCGGGGGTATCTTTGACTACGACCGCAAAGCGCTGCGCCTGAACGAAGTCAACGCCGCGCTCGAGAACCCGAAGGTCTGGGACGAACCGAAGCGCGCGCAGGAGCTCGGGCGCGAGAAGCGCATCCTGGAAACCGTCGTCCAGACGATCGACCACCTGACGAGCAACCTCGCCGACAACACCGAACTGTTCGAGATGTCGAAAGCCGAAGACGACTTCGCCGGCATCAAGTCGATCGAGCTCGAGGCCGCCAAGTTGGAGGCGAGCGTGGCCGAGATGGAGTTTCGGCGCATGTTCAACAACCCTGCCGACCCGAGCAATTGTTTTCTCGATCTGCAGGCCGGCGCCGGCGGCACCGAGGCGTGCGACTGGGCGCAGATGTTGCTCCGCCAATACCTGCGCTACTGCGAGCGCAAGGGCTTCAAGGCCGAAGTGATGGAGATGAGCGAAGGCGATGTCGCCGGGATCCGCAGCGCGACGATCAAGATCGAAGGCGAATACGCGTTCGGCCTGCTGCGCACCGAAACCGGCGTGCACCGCTTGGTGCGCAAGAGCCCGTTCGACTCGGCCGGCGGGCGCCACACGAGTTTTGCGAGCGTCTTTGTCTACCCCGAAGTCGACGACTCGATCGAGATCGACATCAACCCGGCCGACGTTCGCACCGACACGTTCCGCGCCAGCGGCGCCGGCGGCCAGCACATCAACAAGACCGATTCCGCGGTGCGGCTCACGCACATCCCGACGAACATCGTCGTGCAATGCCAGAACGACCGCAGCCAGCACCGCAATCGCGACGAGGCGTGGCAGATGCTGCGCTCGCGCCTCTACGAACACGAAATGCGAATCCAGAAAGCGGCGCAGCAAAAGCTGGAAGACAGCAAGACGGATGTGGGTTGGGGTCACCAGATCCGCTCCTACGTTCTCGACCAGAGCCGCATCAAGGACTTGCGCACGAACGTGGAGATCAGCAACACGCAGAAAGTGCTCGACGGCGATCTGGATCAGCTGATCGAGGCAAGTTTGAAGCAGGGGGTTTGACGTGGCCTGTGCCTGGCCTGTGCCGTCACCCCAACCGAACTGAAGAAAGAACTACATCATGCTGCGTGAAGGCAATGCAACGCTCGTGCGCCGCGAGGAGTACCGCGCGCCGGCGTACTGGATCCGCTCGGTGGAGCTGAGCTTCGACCTGGACCCGGCGAAAACGCTCGTCATCAACCGCATGCGCATCGAGCGCAACCCGGCGCTGGCGGGCGAGCCGCAGGCGCTGCGCCTGCACGGCGAAGAACTGAACTTGTCGCGCGTGCTCGCAAACGGCGAGTCGGTGTCGTTCCGCCATGACAACGGCGACCTCGTGATCGACAACCCGCCGCCGGGTGAGTTCCTGCTCGAGATCCGCAACACCTGCGCGCCGGAGAAGAACACGCAGCTGAGTGGCCTCTACACCTCGGGCGGCGGGTTCTTCACGCAGAACGAGGCGGAGGGCTTTCGCCGCATCACGTATTTTCTGGACCGGCCGGACGTGATGGCGGTCTACACCGTTCTGCTGCGCGCCGACAAGGCGAAGTACCCGGTGTTGCTCAGCAACGGCAACCTGATTGAAGGCGGCGACTTGGACGGCGGGCGCCACTTCGCGAAATGGCACGACCCGCACCCCAAGCCGAGCTACCTGTTTGCCCTCGTCGCCGCGGATCTGGTGGCGCGCGAGCAGCGCGTGCGCAGCCGCGCCGGCACCGAGCATGTGCTGCAGATCTACGTGCGCCGCGGCGACCTGGAGAAGACCGAACACGCGATGAACTCGCTCGTCGCCGCACTCGCCTGGGACGAAGCGCGCTTCAACCTGAGCCTGGATCTGGAGCGCTTCATGGTCGTCGCGGTGAGCGACTTCAACGGCGGCGCGATGGAGAACAAGGGCCTGAACATCTTCAATACGCGCTACGTTCTCGCCAGCCCCGCAACCGCCGACGACGCCGACTTCGCGGCGATCGAATCGGTGATCGGCCACGAGTACTTTCACAATTGGACCGGGAACCGCGTCACCTGCCGCGACTGGTTTCAGCTGAGTCTGAAAGAAGGCTTGACCGTGTTTCGCGATCAGGAATTTTCGATGGACATGGCGGCCTCGAGCAGCGCGCGCGCCGTGAAGCGAATCGACGACGTGAGCGCGCTGCGCGAGAGCCAGTTCGCCGAAGACGCGGGACCGATGGCGCACCCGGTGCGGCCGGATGCGTATCTGTCGATCGACAATTTCTACACCATGACGGTGTATGAGAAAGGCGCCGAAGTCGTGCGCATGATGCACACGCTCGTCGGGCGCGACGGCTTTGCCGCGGGAATGAAACTCTATTTCGAACGCTTCGACGGCCAGGCCGTGACGTGCGACGACTTCGCGCAGGCGATCGCCGACGCGAACCCGGGCAGCGAACTCGCGACCCGGCTCGAGCCCTTCAAGCGCTGGTACGCACAGGCCGGGACGCCGCGGATCAGCGCACGTGGCCGTTATGACGCCGCGGCGCGAAGCTATACGCTGGACTTCGAACAACGCGGCGCAGCCAGTGCGCTGCCGCAAGTGATTCCGCTCGCGCTGGGCCTGCTCGCGCGCGACGGCCAACCCTTGCCGCTGCACGTGGCGGGCAGCGACTCCGGCGCGGCGCCGCTGCAACAACACCTGTTCGTCTTCGATCAGGCGCGCGCGAGCCTCACCTTCACGGGCGTCGACAGCGAGCCGGTTCCCTCGCTGCTGCGCGGCTTCTCGGCGCCCGTCGTTCTCGACGACGGACTCGACGACGCCGACCTGCTGGTGCTGCTCGAACACGACAGCGACCCGTTCAACCGCTGGGAAGCCGGCCAGCGCCTCGCGCTGCGCTGCATGCTCGGCGCGATCCGCAGCAGCAGCGAACCGCTGCTCGACGAACGCCATGTCGGCGCGATGCGCAGCGTGCTGCGCCACGCGCTGCTCGACGCTGCGTTCAAGGAACGTGTGCTCACGCCACCGTCTGAAGCGTATGTGGCGGAGCAACTCGAGTCGCTCGACCCGCAGCGCGTGCACGCGGTGCGCGAACGATATCGCGTGCAACTCGCGCAAGCGCTGCGCGACGACTGGGCCTGGGCGTTCGACTCGCACCAGGTGGCCGGCGGCTACTCTCCCGACGCACAGAGCGCGGGCCGGCGCGCGCTGGCCAATCTCTCCTTGGCGATGTTGTGCCTGGACGGGCAGGCGAGCAGCAACGCCGCTTGGCCGCAGCGCGCCCTGGCACGCTGCGTCGCAGCGGGCCACATGACCGACTGCCAAGGCGCGCTCGACGCACTCATCCACAGCCACAGCGAGCTTGCGGCACCCGGGCTGCAAAGCTTTTTCGAGCGCTTCCGGCACGAGCCGCTCGTGCTCGACAAATGGTTCAAGCTGCAGGCGCTCGCGCCGGAGCAGAGCGGCCAGGTGTTCAGCCGCGTTCGCGCGCTGTTGCAGCACCCGGATTTTTCGCTGCTCAACCCGAACCGGGTGCGCAGCCTGGTGGCGGCGTTCTGCAACCTCAACCCGGCGGCGTTTCACCGCAGCGACGCCGCGGGCTATGTGTTCTGGAGCGAGCAGGTGCTCGCGCTGGACGCGATCAACCCGAAACTCGCGGCGCGCCTGGCGCGCGCGATGGACCGCTGGAAACGCCTCGCCGAACCCTACCGCAGCGCCGCGCGCGAGGCGATCAACCGCGTCCAGGCTCGCGCCGATCTGTCCAGCGACGTGCGCGAAATCGTCAACCACGCCTTGCAGAACTGAGGCCGAAAAAGCGAAGAGGAGACCGACATGGCGACCCAGACCACCAACGCCTTCTACGCCCAAAGCGGCGGCGTCACCGCCGTCATCAACGCGTCGGCGTGCGGCGTGATCCAGACCGCGCGCGCGAACAAAAGCCGGATCGGCAAAGTCTTCGCCGGGCGCAACGGCATCATCGGCGCGCTCACCGAAGACCTGATCGACACGAGCAAAGAGAGCGCGAGCGCGATCGAAGGCCTGCGCAGCACGCCTTCGGGCGCGTTCGGCTCGTGCCGCTACAAACTCAAGTCGCTCGAAGCGAACCGGCGCGAATACGAGCGCCTGATCGAAGTCTTCAAGGCGCATGGCATCGGCTATTTTTTCTACAACGGCGGCGGCGACTCGGCCGACACCTGCTTCAAGATCAGCCAGCTCTCGAGCAGCATGGGCTATGCCCTGCAAGCGATCCACGTGCCCAAGACCGTCGACAACGATTTGCCGATCACCGACTGCTGCCCCGGCTTCGGCTCGGTCGCGAAGTACGTTGCCGTCTCGACCTTGGAGGCGTCGTTCGACGTGCGCTCGATGTGCAAGACGTCGACGAAAGTGTTCGTCGTCGAAGTCATGGGGCGCCACGCGGGCTGGATCGCTGCTGCGGGCGGGCTCGTCGAAGACCACGGCATTCCGGTCGTGATCCTGTTCCCCGAGATCGAGTTCGATCAGAAGAAGTTCGTCGCGCGTGTCGATGCACTCGTCAAGAAGCACGGCTACTGCACCGTCGTCGTTTCGGAAGGCTGCCACCACGCCGACGGAACCTTCCTCGCCGAACAGGGCACGCGCGACGCGTTCGGCCACGCCCAGCTCGGCGGCGCGGCCCCGGTGGTGGCAGGCATCGTCAAGGACGCGCTCGGCGTGAAGTTCCACTGGGCCGTCGCCGACTACCTGCAACGCGCAGCGCGCCATGTCGCATCGAAGACCGACGTGAAGCAGGCCTACGAGCTGGGAAAACGCGCCGTCGAACTCGCGTTGAAAGGGCACAACGCGGTGATGCCGACGATCGAACGCATCAGCGACGCGCCGTACAAATACCGCATCGGCGTCGCCGAGCTTTCCAAAGTAGCGAACGTCGAGAAGTTCATGCCGCGCGACTTCATCACTGCGGACGGCTTTGGCATCACCGCCAAGTGCAAGCGCTATCTCACGCCGCTGATCCAGGGCGAGGACCCACCCAAATACAAGGGCGGCCTGCCGGTCTACACGACATTGAAGAACGTCGCCGTGGCGAAGAAGCTGCCTGCATTCGAGGTGAAGTAGGGCGGCTGTCTATAATGCGCCGCTTGGCAGAAAGCCGGCGTAGCTCAGTTGGTAGAGCAGCGCATTCGTAATGCGAAGGTCGGGAGTTCGACTCTTCTCGCCGGCACCAAACTCCAGAGGGCTCGCTGTTCAGCGGGCCCTTTTTTCTTCGGATCACGCGGGAGGGAGCGGTTCTCGCAGCGGACCACGCTCGCCGCCCTGCCCCCACCTGCGCTGCACAAGACTCACCAGCGCGTCGAGCGCGTACCAGGTGGCGAGGAATCCGCCGGCCTCGAGCAAAAAACTGTGCCACTTGTAGAAGGTCTCGGCGATCGCCAGCGCTCCCACGAGCGTGGGCGCGTGGCGGAGCCACAGTTGGCGGGCGGGAAGGCGTGAGATCAAGGCGTACATGGGTCCCCTCAGAGGTTGGGAGTTTTTCGGGCGTGCCCGAGCAGCGCGCCAGAAGGCGGCCGATCTAGGTCGATGACAACTCCTGGCGCCGCGCTTGTCAACGGGTGCAAGCCCGGTGTTGCAGCGGACGCGACGAAGCAGCTCCAATGCGTGTCCGGTCACAGCCCACCCAGGGCAGGTGAAACCCGCACATCCGAGGAGACTCCATGGCCGCAGCCGCGCCGCTAGATGCCGCCCCACCGTTTGACGCGCTGAAGTGGCGCTGCATCGGCCCGCCGCGCGGTGGGCGTGTCGTCGCCGTCGCGGGCGATCCGGTGGACCCGATGACGTTCTACTTCGGCGCCTGCGCCGGCGGCGTGTGGAAGACGGTCGACGGCGGCGTCTACTGGCGCAACGTCTCCGACGGCTTCTTCACGAGTGCGACGATCGGCGCGCTTGCGGTCGCGCCGTCGGACCCGAACGTGGTCTACGCCGGAACCGGCGAGACGACGATCCGCGTCGACGTGTCCTACGGCGACGGCGTCTATCGCTCGTCGGACGCGGGCCGATCCTGGGTCTGCCTCGGCCTCGCGCCGACGCACCACATCGGCCGCATCTGCGTGCATCCGCACGACCCCGACCTCGTCTACGTGGCGGCGCTTGGCGATGCGTTCGGCGCGAACGAGGAGCGCGGCGTGTACCGCTCGCGCGACGGCGGCAAGAACTGGATCAAGGTCCTGCATCGCAGCGCCGACGCAGGCGCGGTCGATGTGGCGATCGACCCGCTGAACCCGCGCATCCTCTATTGCGCGTTCTGGGAGACGCGGCGCAGCTTCTGGCACTTGAACAGCGGCGGCCCGGGAAGCGGGTTGTTCCGCTCGAAGGACGGCGGCGATACCTGGGAGGAACTGACCAACCGCACAGCCGCGCCCAATGGATTGCCGAGCGCGCCGCTTGGCAAACTCGGCGTGTCGGCCTCTAGCGCGCGCGCCGGCCGCGTCTGGGCGTTGGTCGAGGCCGAAGACGAGAAGACAGGCCTGTACCGCAGCGACGACCATGGCGACTCGTGGACGCAGGTCTGCTCGAACCGGGATCTGATGCACCGCCCCTGGTACTACACGCATGTCTTCGCCGACCCGGGCCATGCGGACACGGTGTACGTCACCAACTTGCAGATGTGGAAATCCACTGACGGCGGCGTGAGCTTCAGCGAAGTGACGACACCGCACGGCGACAACCACGACCTGTGGATCGACCCGCGGAACCCGCGCCGCATGATCGAAGGCAACGACGGCGGCGCGTGCGTCTCGTTCAACGGCGGGGCAAGCTGGTCGAGCATCTACAACCAGAAGACGGCGCAGTTCTATCGCCTCGACGTCGACAACCAACACCCCTACCGCGTCTACGGAACGCAGCAGGACAACACGTCGATCTGTGTGCCGAGTGCCTCGGAGTGGGGTGCGATCACGCTCGGCGACTGCAGCTACCCCGGCACCGGCGAAAGCGGCTTCATCGTCGTCCACCCCGAAGACCCGAACATCGTCTACTGCGGCGCCATCGGCTCGAGCCCGGGCGGCGCGGGCGCGCTGCAGCGCTACGACCACCGCACGCGGCAGATCCGCCTCGTCAACGTCTGGCCCGAAGAGTCCACCGGCATCGCACCGAGAGACATGAAGTACCGCTTCGCCTGGACCTTCCCGCTCGTCTTCGCGCCTGGCGACCCGAAGACGATTTATGCCGGCGGGAATCGGGTGTTCCGCAGCACCGACGAAGGCGCGAGCTGGGCCGCGATCTCACCCGACCTGAGCCTGAACGACGCAAGCCGCCAGGGCTACTCGGGCGGTGCGCTGACGCGCGACACCGCCGGCGCCGAAGTGCACGCCACCTGCGCCTGCGTCGCGCCGTCGCCGCACCGCGAAGGCGAGATCTGGGCGTCTACCGACGACGGCCTCGTGCACGTGACGCGCGACGCCGGAGCATCGTGGAGCAAGGTCACGCCGGCGGCCATGCCCGAGCTCGCCTACGTGGGCTGCGTCGAAATCTCGGCACACGCCGCCGACACCGTCTACCTGGCCGCGACGCGCTTCAAGCTCGCCGATTACCGGCCGCACCTCTTTCGCACCCGCGACGGCGGGGGAAGCTGGGAGTCGATCAACGGCGACCTGCCGCAGGACCAGATCACACGCGTGCTGCGCGCGGACCCGGTGCGCGCCGGGTTGCTCTTCGTCGGCACCGAGACCGGCGTTTTCTACACGCTGGACGACGGCGAGCATTGGCAGCGTTTGGCGGGCGGCTTGCCGGTCGTGCCGGTGTACGACCTCAAGCTCAAGGGCAGCGACCTCGTCGCCGCGACGCATGGGCGTTCGTTCTGGATCCTTGACGATGTGTCGCCGCTGCGCACGCTGAGCAACGCGCGCGACGCGGTGCAACTCGTGCCGCCGCGCGACACGATCCGCACCAGACTCTCCTGGAGCGCCGGCTCGGGCTACAGCAAGCGCGGCGTCAGCTACAGCACGGCGTTCGGCATCGGCGCGGGCACCGAGGCGATCCCGCAGACCGACGGCCGCAGCGAACGCAGACACCTCGACGTCGGCGAAAACCCGCCGAACGGCGCGATCGTCTACTACTGGCTTCCCGAAGGATTCACCGGCACGGTCACGCTGTTGTTCAGCGACGCGAGCGGGCAGCCGGTGCACCGCTTTGCGAGCGATGGCGCGGACACGCCGCTGCCCAAGCGCCCGGGCGTCAAGCCGGGCCTGAACCGCTTCGTCTGGGACTTGCGGCACCGCGGGCCGAGCAAGATCGATGCGACGCTTCAAGTGCGCAAAAACAAACCCTTCGCCGAGGAAAACGACGACACGCCGGGCCCCGCCGTGGTTCCCGGGCGCTACCGCGTGCTGCTCGAGGCCGGCGAGGCGCGCCTCGACGCCGGATTTGAGGTGTTGAAAGACCCGCGCGTGCAGACGACGCCACTCGCCTTCGACGAACAGGGCGCGCTGCTGCGGTCGCTCTACGCGAAGCTCTCGTCACTCAACGAAGCGGTGAACAAGATCCGGCGCATCAAGCGCCAGCTGCTCGAGGTGCAAACGCGGCTCGGCGACGCCGCACTCGGTGAGCGCTGCAAGGCTCTCGTGGGTCAAACCGAAGGCATCGAAGGCCTGCTCGTCGACGTGAAGCGCGAGTCGCCGCGCGACATCCTGCGCCACCCCGCCGGCCTGAACGACACGCTCGTGGATCTGATCGGCGTCGTCGCGATTGCCGACGAAGCACCCACCGTCGCGGCGCGCCAGGTTTCCGAAGAGATCATGGCGAAGGTCGATGCTGAAATGGCCCGGCTCGACGCGCTGCTGGCGGGCGAGATGGCGCAACTGAACGTCGCGCTTCGCGCCGCCGGGGTCGAGTTGCTCGGCGTGGCGACGCTCGAGGCCACCGACCCGGCGCGGCCAACAAGCGGCGCCTGAGGCTGCGCCGCGCTGCGATCCGCGCCTCAGATCAGAGGCCGGCCGCGCCCAGCACCGCCGCGCCGGCGCCCGGCGCGGCGCGAAAACCATGCCGCTCGGCGCGCCGCAGGGCGCCGCGCGCCGCGTCGGGGTCGGCGAGCAAGCCACGCGTGCAGCGCGAGAACGCCTTCAGGCTGTCGAAGTCGAGGATCTCGACTTCGCGCACGTCGACGCGCACGCAGCCCCACTGGGCGAGTGCGGTGAAGGAGCGGCTCACGGTTTCATGCGCCACGCCGAGGTGGCTCGCCAGGTCGCGCCGCGTCATGCGCAGCACGAAGCGCCTCGGCGATCGGCCCAGCGCCTGCATCTGCCCCGCCAGGTGGACCAGGAAGCGCGCCAGCCGCACCTCGGCCGCCACGGCGGCCATCACGTCGGCGAGTTCGCTGCGCCTGGCGAGCTGCCGGCTCGTCGCCCAGTGCAGGGCGCGGTCGAGCGCCGGAACCTCGTGGCACCAGCAGAGCAAGTCGGGTACGGGCACGCTGTAGACCCACGCGTCCTCCAGCGCCTGCGTCGCCGACGGATGCCGCCCGGCGTAGAGCGCGTCGAAGCCGAGCACCTCGCCGCGCTCGGCGAAGCCGACGACCTGCTGGTAGCCGTCTTCAGCGGTCGTGAACAGCTTGAACGAGCCGGCCTGCACGAAGCCGACGCTCTCGGCGTTGCCGCCTTCGTGAAACAGCGTCGCACCGGCGCCCACCTGGCGCAGCACCACCGGGTGCGAATCGGTTTGCGCGGTGACGCCGTCTTGCGCACCCATCAGGCACAGCAACGCCGACAGGTTGCGGTTCTCGATCGGGTGCCGGTGCGGCACCCGCATTCCTCGGTCACTGGACGCGTCGGCTCGGTTCATGATGCTCCTCGCGATCTCTCTCTTTTCTGCATGGCGCGCCTCAGCGGCAACGCTGGCGAAGGATGGACCCGGCGTGCCCCGCGCACCATCGGCACCCTGCGCTGCGTTGGCTGGGAATTCGACCCGCCACCCTTCGCGTTTCGAAGCCACCGCTCGGACGATTCCGACACCCGTTTGACGCGTGTCAAACGGGAACGCGCACCTGCCCTCCGTGCACCCTCGCGCGGCGCAGGTGGGGCATTGCGTGGCACAGCAGCGGTTCGCGGTATAAACGGCTTCGGAACCTCAGCACAGTGACCCCACAGCACATCGCCATCGTCGACGACGAAGTCGACATCACGCAACTGCTCGGCACCTACCTCGGGGCGAACGGCTTTCGCGTGACGCAGCGCCACAGCGGAGCCGCGCTGATGGAATTGATGCTCGAAGACGCACCGGACCTGGTGTTGCTCGACCTGGGCCTGCCCGGCGAAGACGGTTTTGCGATCGCGCGGCGCCTGCGCGAACACTGGAACTGCGGCCTGGTGATCGTCACCGGCCGCGGCGACGCCGTGGACAAGGTCGTCGGCCTGGAAATCGGCGCCGACGATTACGTGACGAAGCCGTTCGACCTGCGCGAACTGCTCGCGCGGATCAAAGCGGTGCTGCGGCGCACTCACACTGAAACGACGGTCACGGCAACTGCGCAGACCAGGGCAAACGCCGCAGCGCCGAACCCCGCCCCTGCTGCACCGGGCCATGGCGAGCGTTTCCGTTTTTCCGGCTGGCTGCTCGACCGGCAGGCGCGGCGCCTGCTGAACTCCGAAGGCGCCGAAATCGCGTTGACGAGCGGCGAATTCGATCTGCTCTGCGTCTTCGTACAACACCCCGGGCGCGTGCTGTCGCGCGACTTCCTGCTCGAGAACACACGCGGCCGCGAGGCGGCGCCGTTCGACCGCACGGTGGACGTGCAGATCGGACGCCTGCGCAAGAAGCTCGAGAGCAATCCGCAGGATCCGCAACTCCTGAAGTCGGTGCGCAGCGTCGGCTACATGCTCGTCGCGCCCGTGCAGGGCGCGTGAGTTCGCGCGCCGCGCAGTGGCCGTTGCGATGGAACCCAGCGCCGCCCCCCTTCCGACACTCGACGCCACGTTGTTCCGCAGCGTCTTCGACGCCTACCCGGACGCCGTACTGCTCGTCGACGCGCGCGGCATCATCGTGCTCGGCAATGCCGGCGCGGCGCAGCTGCTCGGCTACAGCGTCGCGCAGCTCGCGGGGCTGACTGTCGACGCCCTGGTGCCGCCCGGCGCGGCGGCTCGGCATCAGGGATTGCGTGAGGGTTATGCGCACGCGCCGCGTGCGCGCCCGATGGGCACCGACCTCGAACTCACGGCGCGCTGCGCCGACGGCCGCGAAGTGATGGTCGAGATCAGCCTGAGCCCGGTGCAATGCGGCGGCGCGAACTTCGTGATTGCGGCGCTGCGCGGCATCGGCGCCTACCCGCGCGTCCAGCGCGCGCTGCAACGCGCGCGCTACAACGAACACATGGCGCACGCCGGGCGTGCGGCGGTCGACGTGCGCGATCCGCAGCAACTGATTGCCCGCGTCGCGGAACTCGCGGCGCAAGCGCTCGAAGTCGAAGCGGTAACGGTGTGGATGTTGGAGGCGAACCGCCTCGAATTCCGCGCCGCAGCCACGTTCGGCGCCGACCCGATGGCGCAAGCGGTGGCCGCAGGCCCGGTGCCGAACCGCCCCGATACGCTGCTCGGTTTCAGCGTCGCATCGGGCAGCGCGCTGATCGTTTCAAGCTTTGCGCGCGAGAACCGTTTCAACGTCGCGCCGGCGCTGCGCCAGGGCGCCCTGCAATGCGCGCTGGCCGTGCCGATGTTCGACGCAGGTCGGACGCTCGGCGTTTTCGTCGCAGCGTCGGCCAAGGCGGGGCGCTTCGGCGAAGACGAGAAAAACTTCGCCGAGGCGCTCGCGAATCTGATCGTCACGAGCCTGCAGCGCGCCCACACCGAAGCGCAGCTCGGCCACGCGCAGCGCCTCGAAGCGGTCGGGCAGCTCACCGGCGGCATCGCGCACGACTTCAACAATTTGCTCACGATCATCCAGGGCAACCTGCAGATGCTCGGCGACATGCCCGAGGTCGCCGACAACCCGCTGCTGAGCCAGATGGTCAGCGGCGCCGCGCGCGCCGGCCAGCGCGGTGCCGAGCTGACGCGCAAGTTGCTCGCGTTCTCGCGCCGCCAGGCGCTCGCCGCGGCGCCGGTGGACGTGGGCGCACTGTTGCATTCGCTCGCCGAGATGCTGCGCCGAACGCTCGGAGAATCGATCCAGGTCGTGGTGCAGATGCATGCCACGTGCCCGCCTTGCCTGGTCGACCCGGGGCAGCTCGAATCGGCGCTGCTCAACATCGCGATCAATTCGCGCGACGCGATGCCGGGCGGCGGGACCTTGACCTTCGCTTACGCGCCGGTGTCGCAGCTGCCCGCCGAGATGAGCCTCGCCGCTCAGGCGAGCGCGGCGATCGCGATCACGATCAGCGACACCGGCCAGGGCATGAGCGCGGAGGTGCTCGACCGCGCCGTCGAGCCGTTTTTCACGACCAAGGAAGCCGGCAAGGGAACCGGTCTGGGCCTGAGCACGGTGTACGGCTTTGTCAAGCAGTCCGGCGGCCATTTGCACATTCAAAGCAAGCCCGGCCAGGGCACGAGCGTCGTGCTCTATCTGCCCGCGGTGCAGGCACCGCACGAGGCGCCACGCAGCGCGCCGCCGTCGGCAGCGGCGTTCGCGGGCGCGGCGCTGCGAGGCGTGCGGATTCTGGTCGTCGAGGACGATCCCGGCGTGCGCGCCGTCGCGCTCGGCTTTTGCCGCGCCCTGGGCGCGAGCGTGCACGCGTGCCCCAGCGCCGAGGAGGCGTTGGCCGAAGTTGCGCAGGGCCACGCGTTCGACTTGTTGTTCAGCGATATCACGCTGGGCAGCGGCATGAACGGCATCGATCTCGCGGCTTCGATTCACGCACTCGCGCCCGGCGTGGCCGTGTTGCTCACGTCGGGGTATTCGGAATACCTCGCCGCCGAGAGCGGCGCACAGGCGCCGCCCTGGCCGGTGCTGCAAAAGCCCTACACACGCGAGCAGCTCGCCGCGGCGGCGCGCCACGCGCTGGGCGCCGCGGCGCCCGCAACTGCTACTGCAGGGTCCGCGCCGTCGGAGCCAGCGCCTCCTGGATGAAATCCGCGAGCGCCTCGACGCTGGGGATGCCGATGTCGCGCCGGCCTTTTTCGTCGAAGCGGATGACCCCGGCGCGCGCCATGCGGCACAGCGCTCGGCTCACGGTCTCGAGCGTCATTCCCAGCGTATTGCCGATTTCGGCGCGCGTCATGCGCAGCGTGATCTGGTCCGTGCGCAGGCCGCGCTCGCGCAGACACTCGGCCCAGTTCTTCAGGAAGTCGGCAACTCGCGCGTCCGCCGGCAGCGTGCCCAGCGCGAGCAGCGAGTCTCGATCGCGAACGATTTGCCCGCTCATCGCGGCGTGCATCACCACCATCAGCGCCGGCACCGTGGCGCAGGCGCGCAGCAGCGTGTCGTAGCGGAAGGTCCAGATCTCGCCCGTGTCCATGGCGATCGCGTCGCAGCCGTAGTGGCCGCTGGCGATGCCGTCAAAGCCGAGCCAGTCGCCCTTGAAGTGCAGGCCCACGACCTGCTCGCGCCCGTCGGCCGAGAAATTGACGCTGCGCACCATTCCGGAGTTGACGATGTGCAGTGCCGTGCACGGCTCGCCGCCACCGTGAATCAGGTCGCCGGCGTGAACCATGCGGCGCGTGAAGGGCACATGCTGCTCGAGCAGCTCGAGCGCCTCGCGCCAAGGCTGGCGGGCGCACGCTGCAGGGCGCTGCGCCGCGGCGTGCCGCGACTCAAA
The DNA here is from genome assembly GCA_963775015.1 of uncultured beta proteobacterium. Lineage (GTDB taxonomy): Bacteria > Pseudomonadota > Gammaproteobacteria > Burkholderiales > Burkholderiaceae_C > JAEMQF01. The sequence continues at coordinate 88,935 of CAVZHI010000012.1, forward strand.
CACCGGCGCCCTCGCGCGCCCAAGACCTGCCTGCAAAGCGCTGCGCAAAGCTTGAGTTTCGACGTGGCTGGCGGGGGCATTCATCGCGCTTCTCCTGGCTGTGGTTGATGCAGGTCAGCGTAGTGCGCGCGTGCAAATGCTTGAGCAATGACAAGCGGTGCGTCGGTAACGGTAGCGTGAACGCTCTGTAAACGGTCGGTGAATCATTCGTCAATGCGCGGCGGCAGTGGCCCCGCGCCACGCTGAAGCAAGCCTTTGTGCTAGCGCAAGGCCAGACGGCGCAAACCGTTGCACGATCGGTGCCAAACTGGGCAGCGATTGCGTGCGCAAGGCGCCGCAACACCCAGGTCAGGAGCGGCGATCCAGTGAAAGACAACGTGATCGGTCTGAACCCAGGGCCCACCAGCAGCGCGCAGCACGCGCCGGGCAGCGGCGTGTACTCCGAGGTCGGCAAGCTGCGCAGCGTGCTCGTCTGCCGGCCCGGCTTGGCGCATGAACGCCTCAGCCCGCGCATCTGCCGCGAGCTGAATTTCCCTGCGCCGCTGTGGGTCGAACGCGCCGAGCAGGAATTCTCCCAATTCGTCGCCACGCTGACGCAGGCTGGCGTCGAGGTGCTCGAACTGCACGAATTGCTCGCGCAAACGCTGGCGCAGCCACCGGCACGCGAATGGTTGCTGGCGCGGCTGCTCGACCACTTGAACGTCGCCGACGTGTTGAGCGTGGAATTGCACGCCGCGTGCGAGAACCTGGACGCCGAGCGCCTTGCCGAGCTGCTCATCGGCGGCGCCACCTTGGCCGATCTGGGCTTGCCCGCGAGCGGCGTCATGGGCCTGGCGCTGACGCTGCACCCGTTCGTGTTGCCACCGCTGCCGCATTCCCTCTTCGCGCGCGAGAGCCACAGCTGGATCCAGTCCGGCATGACGCTGAACCATGCCAGCTGGCGCGGCCCACGCCATGAAGCGTCGATCGTCGCGGCGATCTGCCGCTTCCACCCGCGCTTCGAGGCAACACCTCCACCGGTCTGGTGGGGTGGCGCGGGCGCTTCGGCGCGGCGCGCCAGCGCCGAGGGCGGCGACATCATGCTGTTCGGCAACGGCGTCGTCTTGATCGGCGTGAGCGCACGAACCCAGCCGCAGGCTGCGCTTGAAATCGCGCGCGCCTTGTTCGAAGGCGGCGCCGCCCGGACCGTGATCGCCGCGCAGCTGCCGCGATCCGACAACGACGCGCCGCTGGAGCGCTACTTCACGCCCTGTTCGCCCGACGTCGTGACGTACCGGCCCGACGTCGTGGACCGCATCACCTGCCAGGAACTGCGCCGCAGCGCAACCGGCGCCGGAGTCGCGGTGCAGCCGCGCGCCGGTGTGCACCTGCTCGACGTGCTCAGCGAAGCGCTGCACGCGCCGACGCTGAACGCGATTCCGAGCGGCGCCGATTCGCACGACGACGCCGACGCAGCCTGGGACGACGGCAACGGCGCGCTCGCGCTCGCCCCCGGCGTCGTGCTCGCTTTCGAGCGCAATGCGCAGACGAACCGGCGCCTGCGCCACGCCGGCATCGAAGTCATCGAAGTCCCGGGCAGCGAACTCGCGCGCCTCGGCGGCGGTATCCGGTCGCTCGGGAATCCGATCGTTCGCGACGCAGTGGCTTGATCGCGCCGATGAACGCTGGCCCCGCCAGCGGACCGACCGCTCAGGGGCCGCTTCAGCAGTCCGTCACTCCGGTGAGGATCAGCCCAAACCGATGGGTGCCGGTGTCAGGCACACGATGCGGCTGAACAGCGCGCTGTATTCCTGCGTCGGCGCGTGGCCGGTGAGCGGGTCGCGATTCTGCGCGAACTCGGCGTCGAGCTCGGCCCAGTCCTGCTCGGTGAGAATCCGCTCCGCCAGAGGCAACACCTCGATCTCTTCGGTGCGCATGTGATCGAGGTAGAAGTCGACGTAGCGCTGAAACGCGTCTTCGAAGGCGGCGCGGCGCGGCTCGCCGAGGACCTCGTAGGCGAGCAAGGCACGTTCGACGAAGCGAATCTGCCACTCGCCTTGTTCGTGCTCGCGATCGAGTTTGTCGAGCACCGCGATCGCCGCGTTGCTGCGCAGCTTGAGCCTGGGAAAGAGCAGCGTCGACTCTTTCGGGTGGTGCAGGCGCTCCGGGAATTCGTCGATGTAGAACAGCATCGCGCGCAGCAACCCGAAGTCCGGCGTTTCACTGCGACGCCGGTATTGGGCGAGCAACAGCAGCACCGAGCGCAGCATCGCCGAGAGCGCCGAATGCTCGTCGCGGATGATTTTCGACGTCGCGTGGCCCATGCGAATCTCCGGTCTGTGATGCTGCATCTTCGCCGGATGCGCTGCCGCGGGGTTGACCGGGATCAAGTGGAGTGCCGCGCGCCGCCGCCCTCGGCGCAAGCTTGCAGACCGGGCACATCGAGCAGCGTGATCTGATAGCCATGCACCGCGAGCCAGGCGGCGCCGCTGAATTGCTTCAGCAGCCGCGACAATGTTTCGGGCGTGACGCCGAGTTGCGACGCGATGTCGCGTTTGCGCTCGCGCAACATCACCCGAGGCGCCGCGGAGCGTGGGTCGCAACGCTGCAGCAGCCAGGCCGCGAACCGCGCCTGTGCGTCCTTGTGCATCAGGTCGTGCGTCAATGCCAGGCTCGTGTGCACTTGCTGCGCCAGGCTCATGAGGGTGCGCCGCGCCAGCTCCGGCTGGCGCTGCAAGAGCGCCTCGTAGGCACTGCGCGGGATGTCGACGAGCCAGGCCTCGGTCAGTGCGACTGCGTCAAGCAGGGGGCGGCAACTCAACCAGGCGCTGCTCAAGTCAAGCCACGCCGGGCCGCGCAAGCTGCGCTCGATGCGCAGCAACGCGGGCGGGGCGAGCAGGCCCAAGCCGACATCGCCTTGCACGAGCAGGACCAGACTGCCCATCACCTCGAGGCGCGACAGCACCTGCTGACCGGGCGAGCCCTTGCGCAGGTTTGACAGCTGCAGGAGTTGCTCGAGCAGACTTGCAGGCAGCGGCGCCGGGCCGAGCAGCGTTTGCCAGGCGCTGCGCACTTGCGCCATCGCGCCACTGCCCGCCTGCGCGCGCGGCGCCGCGCTGCGCCGCGCCGCTGACGGCTTGCGCGCTTCGGTCACGGGGGCGCTCTCGGTCACGATCTGCATAGGAGTGCACATGATCCTGCTTTGTGCGCGCCGCGCATTGAGCGGCGTCAAAACACGCGCGGCCCGTCTCGTCCACCATCGCCCCAGCACAACAGGGCCCCATCGTGACCGACCTGACTGCGCTTTGGCGCACTGAACACGCCAACTTCTCGCGCCTGCTCGACTTGCTGGAGGAGCAGGTTGCGGCGTTTCACCGCGGCGAGCAGCCGAACTACCACCTCATGCACGACATCGTCGCCTATCTGCGCGAGGCGCCGGATCGCTATCACCACCCGCGCGAAGACGTGATGCTGGCGCAACTCGCGATCCGCGACCCCGGCGCGCAGATCCCCATCAACCGCCTGCTGCAAGAGCACCGCGTGATCGCCGTCGCCGGCGAAGAACTGCGAACCTGTCTCGAAGAAGTGATCGGCGGCAGGACCGTGCCGCGGGCTCACCTGGAGGCGGCAGCCGCCGTCTACCTCACCTACTACCGGCACCACCTCGACGTGCAGGAGCGCAACCTGCTGCCGCGCGCGGCGCAGATGCTGACGCCGCAAGACTGGCAGACCATCGCCAACGTGATCGAACTCGGTCCGGACCCGCTGTTCGGCGCGGAACCCGACCCGCGCTATCGCAACCTGCGCGAATGTCTGGACGCTGCTTCGGCAGCGAAGCGGAGCGCTTGATGCGTGTCAAGGCGTGCAGGGACGATCCGCCCTAAAGTGCGAATGGCGCCGCTGCGCGCCGGTCACTGCAGGAGGCCGCCATGTACAAGAGACTCTTTGTCGCCCACGACGGAAGCGAACCCGGCGCCGCGGCGCTGCATGAGGCGATCGGCCTGGCGCAAAGCGAAGGCGCCGAGCTGCACATCGTCTTCATCGTCTTCCACCCGCGCACGTTCGGGCACCCGATGGTGAACCTCGCCGCCGTCGAAGAGGCGCTGCAAAGCGAAGGGCGGACGATCCTCGAGAACGCCGCCGCGCAGGCGCTGGCCGCAGGCGTCACCGCGTCGACGGCGCTCGTCGCTGCGGCGCGCGAGCCGATCGCGGCGACGCTGCTCGGCGAAGCTGCGAACTGGCGCGCCGACCTGGTCGTGATGGGAACGCACGGGCGGCGCGGACTGGGCCGCGCCGTCGATCGGCAGCGTCGCCGAAGACCTGCTGCGCGCCGCGACGCTGCCGGTGCTGCTGGTGCGCGTGCGCCGCTGAGGGACGCGTCGGCGCGCCGCGGGTTGCGCCCGTTGCCGGTAGAGTCTGCGGGTCACTCGCCCGCTGCTCAACCATGCTCGAACTCCGATCCACCTTCGAATCCTGCAAGCGGGCCGTGCCGCCGCGGCAAGGGTAGGCGGGTGGCGCCCCCCGACCCCGACGCCGGGCACAGAATATTTCTCCGCCACCCTGTCGATTTGGCGCCAACGCTGCGTCATGGCAGCGACCCCGCCCCGGGGCCAACCCCAACCAAGGAAGAGCCATGCAATACATGATCCTGATCTACGGCGACGAATCGAACTTCGCCATGATGGCGAACAACCCGCAGGCGCAAGCGCAGATGTACGCCGCGTTCACGCGCTACGGCGCCGACATGCGCGAAGCCGGCGTGCTGCGCGGCGGCGCCGAGTTGAAAGCGACGTCGACCGCGACGACGGTGCGCGTCCGCAACGGCAAGACGCTCACCACCGACGGCCCGTTCGCCGAAACCAAGGAGCAGCTCGGCGGCTACTACCTGATCGACGTTCCCGACCTGGATCAGGCGGTGCACTGGGCGGCGCGCTGCCCTGCAGCGGCGGGCGGGTCGATCGAAGTGCGGCCGCTCGGCGTGACCGCTGCGGCGAAGTGAGCGCGCCATGACGCCGGTGTTCCCGATCGTCACTGCCGGCGTCGCCGCTGGCCTGGGCCTGCTTGCCGCGCTGCTCACGGTGCAGGTGATCCGCAATCGCGTGCGCTTTCGCGTCGACGTGAGCGACGGCGGCAATCCGCCGCTCGCGCAGGCGATTCGCGCCCACGCGAACCTGGCCGAACACGCGCCGATCGCGCTGCTCCTGCTCGCCCTCGCCGAATCCAGCGGCGCGCAGCGCTGGCTCATCGCGGGCCTGGGGGGCGTGTTCCTGATCGCGCGCCTCGCGAGTGCGTGGGCCTTGAGCCGCACGCTCGCGCAAAGCCCGCCGCGCCAGGCCGGCGCCGGGCTCACCGTGCTCGTCACTTCGCTCGCGGCGCTGCTGATTCTGTACCGCCTCGTCGCGCCGGCCTGAGCGAAGCGCGCACCTCCGGCGCTGCCGCGCATGCTCACCCTCGTCATCGACAGCATCTGCCGCGCCGAGGGTGCGCGTGTGCTCGCCGGGCTGATCCGGCGCTTCGGCGACTTCGACCTCGCCGAAGACGCGATGCAAGACGCGTTCACGAAGGCGATCGAAGTCTGGCCGATACAAGGCCTGCCCGAGGCGCCTGCGGCGTGGCTGACGACGGTGGCGCGGCGCCGCGCGCTCGACCTCCTGCGGCGCCGCAAGAGCGGCCCCATTTACACCGACGAGCCACCCGACGTCGCCGGACCTTCGAGCGATGACGGCGACGACGCGGATGCGCTCGACCCTGCCGACCACTCGGGTGTCGCCGACCACCGCCTGCGCCTGCTCTTCACGTGTTGCCACCCGGCGATCGCGCAGGGCGCGCAGATGGCGCTCGCACTGCGCACGCTGTGCGGCCTGTCGACGCGCGAAATCGCGCGTGCTTTCCTCGAACCCGAAGCGACGACCGCGCAGCGCCTCGTGCGCGTCAAGAAAAAGATTCTCGAGGCACGTATCCCTTACGAAGTGCCGGCATTGGACGCGTTGCCGCAGCGCCTGGCCACCGTGCTCGGCGTCATCTACCTCGTCTTCAATGAAGGCTATTCGACGACGGAGAACGACGCGCTGGTGCGCCCCGACCTGTGCGCCGAGGCGATTCGCCTGGCGCGGCTCGTCGTCGAGCTCATGCCGGGAGAACCCGAGGCTGGCGGCCTGCTCGCGCTGCTGTTGCTGAGCGACGCGCGGCGCCCGGCGCGAGTCGCCGCCGACGGCGCACTGATTCCACTCGAAGAGCAGGAGCGCAGCCGCTGGCACGCCGAGTCGATCGCGCAAGGCCTGGCGGTGCTCGACGCCGCCCTCGCGCAGCGGCGTCGCGGCGCGTACCAGTTGCAAGCCGCGATCGCCGCGCTGCACGCGCGCGCAATCCGCGCCGAAGACACGGACTGGAAGCAGATCGCCGCGCTCTACGGCGGGCTGCTGCGCGAGCAACCCGGCGCCGTGATCGAACTCAACGCCGCTGTCGCGCTGGCGATGGCCGAAGGCGCAGAGTTGGGCCTGGCGTGGATCGAGCGGCTGCGCGAGTCGCCGGAGTTGAACGGCTATCACCTGCTGCCCGCGGCGCGCGCCGACCTGCTGCGCCGCCTGCACCGCCACGCCGAAGCGGCGCTCGCGTATGGCGAGGCGCTCGCGCTGGTGCGCAATCCGGCCGAGCGCCTCTACCTCGAGCGGCGCCTCGCGGGGTGCCGCGCCAATTGAATCCTGCGGACCGCCACGAACCGAGCGCTTGCGAAGCTCAGCGCGCCGCCTGCGTCAGCAGCCGGTGGTAGAAGCGCACCATGTCGGCGAGCTGCGTGATCGCGATGCGCTCGTCGGTGCCGTGCAGGCGCGGCAGGTCTTCGCTGCCGAAGCGGATCGGCATGAAGCGGTACACCTGGTCGGCGACCCCCTCGAAGTGGCGCGAGTCGGTTCCCGCGATCACGAGTCCGGGAGCGACGATCGCGTCGGGAAATACTTCGCGCACGGTGCGCTCGATCAGTTGGTATGCAGGAGCAGCCGCGGACGAAATTCGCGACGCTTCCGCCGCAGCGCCGATCGGCTTGATCTCGATGCGCTCGTCGGCAATCACGCGCCGCACATGCTCGATCACCGACGCTGACGTGTCGCCCGGCAGGAGGCGAAAGTTCACCACCGCTTCGGCCTGCCCGGGCAGTACGTTGGCCTTGTTGCCGGCGGCGAGGATCGTCATCGCCGTCGTCGAACGCATCATCGCGTTCGTCGCCGCGCTCTTCCCCAACATGCCTTCCACCACCGGGCGCAACAGCCACAGATTGGACATGGGAAGGCGCTGCGCGAACGGCAGCTCGGGCGCGACCGCGGCGAACATTTCGCCCGCGACGCCGCGAATCCCGCCCGGCACCGGGTTCTGGTCCAGCCGTGCCAAGGCCGCGGCGAGCATGCCGATCGCGCTCGCGCCGGGGCTCGCCGGCGGCATCGACGAATGGCCCGGCGCTGCGCTCGCCGATGAGGCGCAGCGACATGCCGCCTTTTTCCGCCAGGCCAATCAGCGCGAGCGGCGCCTTCACGCCCGGCAGGATGCCCTCGGTGACTGCAAGTCCCTCGTCGAGAACGAAGTCGAGCTGCACGCCGCGCTCTTTCAGCAGCGCGACGATTCGAACCGCGCCATCACCGCCGCCCACCTCTTCGTCGTGGCCGAAGGCAAGGTAGATGCTGCGCTGCGGCTTGAAGCCTGCCTTGATGCAGCATCTCCACCGCTTCGAGCTGCGTGATGACGTTGCTCTTGTCATCGAGCGTGCCACGTCCCCAGACGAAGCCGCCTTCGATGGCGCCGCTGAACGGCGGTTTCTTCCACAGCGCTTCGGTGCCCGGGGCGACCGGAACCACGTCCTGGTGCGCGAGCAGCGCGATCGGCTTCGCCTTTCGCGTCGCTGCCGGGCCAGGTGAAGAGCAGGCTGTGCCCGCCGATCACTTCGCGGCGCAGCGTCGCGTGCACGAGCGGGTAGCGCGCTTTCAGGTGCGCGTGCAGCGCGTCGTATTCGGCGGCGACGCCCGTCGGGTCCTGGCAGGCCGGTGACGGTCTTGGCGCGCACCGCGACCGCCATAGCCTCGGCGAGCGCTGCGTTGTCGACCGCCAGCGGCGCGAGCGGCGGCACCTGAACCTGGCGCGAACCTTGGCGCAAAGTGTTCAGCAGCAGCACGGCAGCGAGCAGCACCAGCAGCGCCAGCAAACCCAGCAGAAGGCGTTTCAACATGACCCGGCTCCGTTTCCTTGAGTCGCGATTCGCCGAGGATAGGTGATGGTGCACCCAGTTGCGCTACGCTGAGCACACTTTCGCCCCCGAGGATCCCCCATGAACGACGAAGCTGGAACCCGCCTGTTCATCGACCGCAAGGACTTGCATCGCATCCAGTGGGGTCCCGACCCGGACGCCGCGCGGCTGCTGGCGCCCGGCGAGGCACGCCTGGCGCTGCAGCACTTTGCACTCACCGCGAACAACATCACCTACGCGGCTTTCGGCGAAGCGATGAAGTACTGGCGATTCTTTCCCGCGCCGGATCCGGACTGGGGCTGCCTGCCGGTGTGGGGTTTTGCGCTCGTCAGCGAATCGCGCGCCGACGGCGTTCGTGCAGGGCAGCGCGTCTACGGCTACTTTCCGGCGGGAACCCACCTCGTCGTCACGCCGGCGCGGGTGAGTCCGGCGGGCTTTGTCGACAGCGCCGCGCACCGCGCCGAGCTCACCGCCGCCTATCAGGCGTACGTGTTCTGCGAGCACGATCCCTCCTGGCAGGCGCGCCTGGAAGGGCTGCAAGCGGTGCTCAAGCCGCTCTTCACGACGTCGTTCCTGCTCGACGACGCGCTCGCCGAGACGCAGTTCTACGGCGCGCGGCAACTGCTGTTGTCGAGCGCGTCGAGCAAGACCGCTTACGGCACCGCGTTCTGCCTCGCGCAGCGCCGGGGTACGTCGGATGCGCCGCGGGTCGTCGGCCTGACCTCGCCCGCGAACCTGGCGTTCGCACGCGGCATCGGCTGCTATGACGAGGTTCTGCCTTACGCCGACGTCGCGACGCTGGACGCCAGGCTGCCCAGCGTCTACGTCGACTTTGCCGGCAACGCAGCGTTGCGGCGCAGTGTGCACGAGCACTTTGGCGACACCTTGAAGTACAGCAGCTCGATCGGCGGAACGCATTGGGAGGCGCTCGGCTCGGGCGGCAGTTTGCCGGGCCCGCGGCCGACACTCTTCTTTGCCCCGGCGCAAGCGAAAAAACGCAGCGCAGCGCCGCCCGAAGGCTGGGGCCGGGCCGGGCTCGAGCAGCGGATCGCCGCTGCGTGGAACGGTTTCGTCTCGCGCGTCCAGCGCAACGACGACCCATGGGTCAAGATCGTGAACGCGAGCGGCGCCAGCGCGACCGAAGCCGCGTACCGCGCCCTGCTCGACGGCCGCGCCGACCCGCACGAAGGGTTGATGCTGAGCCTGAGCGAATGAGCGGCGGCAGGCGCGCCCGGTCAGTGGCGGCGGTTGTCACTCGCCCAGGTCGAGCGGCGCGCGCAAGCGCCCGTCGGCGCTCGGAACGCCACCGCGATCGCCCGGCGTGACGCTGCCGTAGCGCTGCGCATACACGGCGGGAAGCGGCCGCACGTCGTTCGGCGCGAGCCACAGGCGCAGCAGATGGCGCCGGCGCTGCGGCTCGGGCCAGTCGCTGAACGCAGTGCGGTCGTGCAGCAAGGCGTGGTTGTGCACGAACTGCATGTCACCCGGCTCTAACGCCATGGTGAAGTGCAGCTCCGGGTCGTTCGCAAGCCGGTCCAGCAGGTCCAGCGCCTGCACCTGCGCCGCGCTCAGGCGCGGCGCGTCGGCAAAGCGCTGCGCCGAATCGATGTACTGGCGCTGGTAGATCGCCGACAGCTGCCCGGCAAACCAGTTGAACAGCGGAATCTCGAAATAAGGCTTGGCGCCTGCCGGAACCTCGCCGCGCCGGTCTGTCGCCAGGGGTTCGAACAGGCACGCGGCGAGGTCCGGGCGCAGGGCGCGCATTTCGTTGTAGAGCGTGTTGGAGGAGACGAGCGCCGACAGGCCGCCGCTGCAGGCCGGGTGCAGGCAGAGCAGGCCCACCAGATCCGCCGAATCGGTGTGAAAGGTCTGGCGCTCGTGGGTCTGGTAGATGCGCACGTTCGGGTCGTTCGACGCCAAGCCCAGGTCGCGCACATGACCGAGCACGTGGCCCTGCGCGTTCTGCGACAACGCCCGGCCGAGGTGCGCGCCCAGGCCATAGAAGGCGACGGCAGCGCGCCGCCTCCCCCATCGCACGACCGGCAAGCCACGCAACAACGCAAAGCCGCGGCCGTCGACGAGTTCGGTGCGCAGGCGCGCCAGCCGCGGCGCCAGCAGGGGCAGCGCGAACTGCTCGCGCGTGAGAAGCGTCAGGTCCGCTGCAACGTCGATCCAGCTGTCGCTGGCTGCGGCGAGTTCGCCCAGCTCGGCTGCGCTCAAGGGCTCGATCCAGTCGCTGCGACGCACCATGTCGGCGCCGCGCCAGGCGCTCGGCGTGTCGATGCGCTCGGGCAACCCGGCAGGGAAAGCGGGCATCAGAACAGGAGCACGAGGGTCGCGAGCAGCGCCGCGGCGAGCACGTTGTGCATCAGGGCGAACTGCAGGTGCAGCGCCGCCGTGCTCATCATCTGGCCGACCATCACTTGCGCGACGAACAGAATCAGCAACGCCGCGGCGCTGCTCGGCCAGCCGCGCCGCAGCGCAAACACCGCGAGCGGCAAGACGACTGCGGCGAGCGCGACGCCGAGGCTGCGATGCAAGGCGTTGACGAGCGCGCCGTCCGGGTTCATCGGCGGCAAGGCATTCAAGCGCGGCTCGCGCCACGGGTTCAGCGTATCCCAGTCGGCGTCTTGCACTGCAGCCAGGCATTGCGCCCAGCCGTCGCAGCTGAGCGCCGCGTACGACGCGCTGACGAGACCGCCGAGCGAAATTTGCGCGAGCAACAACAGCACCGCCGCGCCGACCCAGACCCGCAGCCGCAGCGCTTCGCTCGGCACGCCGGCCACGGCGAGCCGGGTGCAGAGCGCGAGCATCGCAAAACCGCCGAGCAGGTTGCCCAGCGCAACCGCCGGCACGCGCGCGCCGCTGCTCCAGCGCCCGAGCACGGCGAGGAACAGCGCCAGACCGAGCAGCGCGAGCGCCAGCGCGGCTTCGCTGCGCAGCACGGGGCGCGGACCCAGGCACACCATGACCATCATGACGATCAGCAGCAGCGCGACGCTGGCGAGCACCCGGTGCAGGACTCGCACCGAGGCACTCGTGTGCTCTGCCTCGGCGTCGACGCTCGGCGCGATGCCTTGCTGCTGCTGGCGCAGGCCCTGGCCATAACAGCGTGGCCAATCGGCGCAGCCCAGTCCCGCGTGGGACAGGCGCAGATAAGCGCTCAGCGTCGTGACGACAAGCAGCAGCGCAGCGCACACGCCGGCCAGGCGACGCAATTGCAGGAGACGGCGGTTGGTGGTGTCCATGAGGATTTGAAGCGAGCGCACGGAATCGGCCACGCCGGTTCGGACCGCATCGTATCTCGCGCCGTGCGTGGGACGGCGCGCCGAGAAGCCGCGTCAATCCACCAGGAGTCGCACCTTCACGCTGCGCCCCTTGATTTTTCCGGCGCCGAGGCGCTGCGCGACTTGGGGCCCGATGTCGCGCTGCACCGCGACATAGGTCGAAAAGTCGTTGACGTTGATCTTGCCGATCTGCGACCCGGCGAAGCCGAGGTCTTTGGTGAGCGCGCCCAGCACGTCGCCCGGGCGGATCTTTTCCTTGCGCCCGCCCATGATCTGCAGCGTCGCCATCGGCGGGCGCAGCATTTGCGTGCTCGTGCTCGTCAAGTCGGCCAGCGGCTGCCACTGCGTCGTGAATCCATGCGCCTTCTCGATCTGGCCGACCCGGGCCATCTCGTCCAGGCTCGCCAGGCTGAATGCCCATCCTGCGGCGTCGACGCGTCCGGTGCGGCCGATGCGGTGCGTGTGCGTGGCGGGCTCCAGCGTCACGTCGACATTGATCACGGCCTCAAGTTGATCGATGTCCAGTCCGCGCGCCGCGATGTCGGTCGCGACAAGCACGCTGCAGCTGCGGTTCGCGAAACGCACCAGCACCTGATCGCGATCGCGCTGCTCCAGGTCGCCGTGCAGTTCGAGCGCCTCGAAGCCTGAAGCACGCAGTACTTGCACGAGGTCGCGGCACTGCTGCTTGGTATTGCAGAACGCGAGCGTGCTCACCGGCCGGTAGTGGTTCAGCAACAGCGACACGGCGTGCAGGCGCTGCTCTTCACGCACTTCGATGAAGAGCTGGCGGATCTTGCCCGCGGCGTGCGCCTCAGCCAGCTTCACCTCTTTGGGCTCGCGCATGAACGCGGCGGCGAGTTTGGCGATGCCTTCCGGGTAGGTCGCCGAGAACAACAGCGTTTGCCTCGGTTTCGGGCATTGCTTGATGATCGTCGCGATGTCGTCGAAGAAGCCCATGTCGAGCATGCGATCCGCTTCGTCGAGCACAAGCGTGTTCAGCGCTTCCAGGTTCAACGAGCCGCGCTCCAGATGGTCCATGAGCCGCCCGGGTGTGCCGATCACGATGTGCGCACCGTGCTCCAGGCTCGCGAGCTGCGGGCGCATCGTCGCGCCGCCACAGAGCGTGAGCACCTTGATGTGGTCATGAGCAAATGTGGCTCTGCCACTTTGCTCATCCCCCTCGAGGGGCGGCCGACGTATGGCGTCGGCCTGGGGGCGCCATTCGGCACGCGCCAGGCGCCGCACCTCTTGGGTCACCTGCTCGGCGAGTTCTCGCGTCGGGCAGAGCACGAGCGCCTGGACCGCGAAGCGGCGCGGATTCAGATTCGCCAACAGCGCAAGCGCAAACGCCGCCGTCTTGCCGCTGCCGGTTTTGGCCTGGGCGATCAGGTCATGCCCGGCGAGCGCGAGCGGCAAGGTCGCGGCTTGGATCGGCGTCATTCCCAGGTAGCCGAGGCTCTCGAGGTTTGCCAGCGCGGCCGGGGGCAGCGGCAGGCTGCTGAACGATGGCCCGATGGGTGCGACCGGCGCCGCACCCACCTTTGACTCGCCGACGGCGGCGGCGCTGAGGGAAGAATTCATGCGCGATTATCGAGTGGATACCGGCGTTCGCCGGTATGACGAGGGGTCGCTGAACCCTGTCGCTACAGGAGGCGCGATAATCTCGCCCAGGCAGGTCAGCGGACGTGCCTCCACAAAAGACTGAATGAACGTCACTGCCAACCCCACCCTGCCCCCGCACACCGCGCCCGAACCCCTGAACCTGCCGAATCCGCGCCACGCGAAACGCGTACCGGCGCACATCGGCAAAGAACAGCTCGCACGCATCCGCCAAGCCGCGTACACGCTGCCGCAAATCGTCAAGCCGGCCGACTTCATCGCCGAGCACACGAAGGGCTTCGAACTGCACCTCGACAAACTCGGCCTCGTGCTGCTGCAAAAACCGGTCGCCGGGCAGCGCCCGAGCCGCTGGATCGCGCCCGAATTGATGGACAGCGCGATCGCGCACCTCGATGCCCTGGGCAATGCGCAGAATGCGCGCCCCTTGATGCTGGAGCGCAGCGCGGCGCTCGAGTTGCTTGGCGTGACACGCCAGCAAGGGCAGTGGTCGCGCCTCGTGAGCCACGACATGAAATTGTCGGAACCCGGTTGGCGTGTGCCGGTGGCGTTTCGGATCGACGTCGACGGCGCAGCGATCTGGGCCTTCTACCGCACCGGAGACAAGGCTTCATTGCTCGACGCGCTCGGGCCGCCTCCCGCCTACCCCGGCGCCGCCGAGTTGACGCTGCACCTGGAAAGCCTGATCGCGCGCAGCCGCGCCGACAAGCCGCGCCACGTCGAAGCGCTGTTGCCGCGCCTGCAGTCGGAGTGCGCGACGCCGCAAACTCTGGCCGAACTCAAACAAGCGTGCTCGCGCGCGCAAGACCGCTGGGAACACCGCGTCGCCGAGATCGAGGCCCTGGACGGCCTGAACAGCGAACTTGCGTTCCAGGGTTATCCGGACACGTTCGAAAAAGCGCGGCGCCTGCAGCGCAGCGTGACGCTTTATGTGGGCCCGCCGAACAGCGGCAAGACGCACGCCGCGTTCGAGCGCCTCGCGCAAGCGTTCGACGGCGCTTACCTCGCGCCGCTGCGCTTGCTCGCGCTCGAAGGGCGGGATCGCCTCGCGGCGCGCGGCGTCGCGTGTTCGTTGCTCACCGGCGAAGAGAACATTCCGGCGCCTGAAGCGCGTGTCGTTTCCAGCACGATCGAGATGGTCGCGACAAACCGCGCCATCGACGTGGCCGTGATTGACGAAGCGCAGATGATTTTCGACTCTTCGCGCGGCTGGGCGTGGACGCAGGCGATCGTCGCCGTACCGGCGAACGAAGTCATCATCATCTGCTCGGCTTACGCGGTGCCGGCGATCGAGAACCTGCTGGGGCTTTGCGGCGAGCGCTGCGAGGTGCGTCACTTCGAGCGCAAGCAGCATGTGGACATGCTGCCCGCACCGGTGCCTGTCTCGAGCCTCAAGCTCGGCGACGCCGTCGTCGCGTTCAGCCGGCGCGACGTGCTGATGCTTCGCGACCGAATCGCCGCGAGCGGCCATCCGGTCTCCGTGATTTACGGCGCATTGCCGCCCGAAGTGCGCAAGCGCGAGGCCGAGCGTTTTGCGAGCGGCGAGTCGCACATTCTGGTGGCCACCGACGCGATCGGCATGGGACTGAACCTGCCGATCCAACGCGTGCTGTTCAGCACCATGACCAAGTTCGACGGCCAGGACGACCGCGAATTGACCGAATCGGAAGTGCACCAGATTGCAGGGCGCGCCGGGCGCTTCGGCATCCATGAAGAGGGCTTTGTCGGCGTGCTCGACGAAGCCGAGTCTTCGGCGCAGCGCGTCTTGCGCGAGTTGCTCGCCAAGACGCCGCGCGCGCCGAGCCCGTTCAAGGCGCCGGTGGCGCCGAACGGCTGGCACATCGAGACGATTTCGGCGCGCCTGCACAAGACGAATCTGCGCGACGTGCTCGACGTCTTCATGGCGCAGCTCAAGCTCGACAACGCACACTTCGCCGTCGCCGAACTCGAGCAGATGCTCGAGCTCGCCGAAGCGCTGGACAAGAGCGCAGCGAGGCTGACACTGAAGGAGCGCTTCATCTACGCGCAGGCTCCCGTGGACACGAGAACCGAATCGCAGCGCCTCGAGTTCCTCGAGTGGAGCAGCAGCCACGCGCTCACCGGCCGGGCCGGAACGCCGTGGTTCCTCGATCAGGTGGACGGCCACAGCCGCCTGGAGCGCATGGAGCAGGCGCTGCGCGCGTGCACGCTCTGGTTGTGGCTTGACTTGCGCTTCCCCGGCGCGTACGGCCATGTCGAAGCGGTGCACGCTCTGCGCGGCCAGCTGAACGACGGAATCGAGCGCCAGTTGAAGGGCAAGCGCCCGCTCGCGCAAATGCACCGGCAACGCTCGAAAGCGCGCGCTTGAGGGCGGTCGCTTGAAAGCCCCGCCCCGCCTGCGGTCCCTTCTCGAAGAGGGCCTGATCGACAGCGTGTCGCGCCAGCTCATGAGCGGCAAGGAGGCGATGGTGTTCGTCGTGCGCTGCGGCGCCGAATCGCGCTGCGCCAAGGTCTACAAGGAAGCCGACCAGCGCAGCTTCCGCCAGGCGGTCGACTACACCGAAAACCGCAAGGTGAAGAACACGCGCCAGGCGCGCGCGATGGCCAAAGGCACCAAGTTCGGCCGTGAAGTCGCAAGAAGCTGCGTGGCAAAGCGCCGAAGTCGACGCGCTCTACCGCCTCGCAGGCGCGGGCGTGCGCGTTCCCAAGCCGTACAACTTTCACGACGGCGTGTTGTTGATGGAGCTGGTTGTCGACGCGAACGGCGACGCTGCGCCGCGCTTGAACGACGTGCAGTTCACGCCGGAAGAAGCGCGCGCGCACCACGCGACGCTGCTGCTCGAAGTCGTACGCATGCTCTGCGCCGGCATCGTGCACGGCGACTTGTCCCGTAGAGACTCGCAAGGCGCGAGTGCGCAAGGTACGAAACGGCCGGCAGGATACGAACTATTGGGAACCAACGAAAGAGACGACGGGCGATCAGATGGTAGAGCTAGACTTGCGCGCAAACAAGAAGCTAGTCGGCAGAAGCAAGGACAGGTGGAACTAGGTAAATCGCAAGGTTCTGTATATCAACTTCCGCAAGGAACTCAGCGCCTTCGACAAGTACTTCTACTTCGGCAAGGACCAGCGCTCTTCAAATACGTTGTCGGCGCGAAGAAGCCGGCAACGAATAGACGCATTGCGACAAAGATGGATCAGGTGCGATACGACGCTGGTTTGCTCGCGCGTGTTATCGAAGCCAGCGACACCTCAGTCATCTATCGAAATCGCAAGCTGGCGACGGAAAATCGCCTGCTGACGCAGGAGGAGATCGACATAGTCAGCTTAGTACTTGGCCGCGAGTACACCGAGGCCGGTGGATCAGGCACAGTCTCTTCAAGGGCGACGGCGGCCTCAGCATTGTGTTCAAGACGAAGTACGGCAGGTACAGCGAAGCTTTTGCAGGCAGCGGCGAGGTCGCAGTCACGAGTTGTGTTGTGCAGGTACTCGCGCGGACAGGGGGACACTGGTGCTTTTGGACGAACCGGAGGTGTCACTACATCCGGGCGCGCAGGAGCGCTTGCTCGCGTTTCTTGCGCAGATGACTCGCAAGCGGCAACTTCAGGTCGTCTTCTCGACTCATTCGCCGCACTTCGTTGCGGCGCTGCCGGATGACGCGATCAAGACCTTCCATCAGTTGGCTGACGGACGCTTTGCGGTGATTCCTTCGACACACCAGTACGCAGCGTTTCGCGCCTCGGGGCATCAGGTGGCAACGAAATTCGAGTGCTCGTAGAAGACCGGCTGGCGAAGTTGGTGGTTCATCAGGCGTTGCTGATGCTGGAGGACGAGGCCGAGCGGAACGTCTTTCGAGTCGATTTTCCCAGCGGCGGCGCGGGTGCGATTGGAATTCAACATCCTGCTCAGCCACGACGGCCCGGTGATCATCGACCTGCCGCAAGCGGTGGACGCGGCGGGCAACAACCACGCGCAGCGCATGCTGCTGCGCGACGTGCAGAACCTGAACAATTTCTTCGGCAACTTTGCACCGGAGCTCCTGCACGGCCAGCATGGCGACGAGATTTGGGATCTGTTTCGCCGTGGCGTGCTGCACCCGACTGTGCAGCTGACCGGCCGCTTCAAGCGTGACGATGCGCCGACGAACCTGGGCGGCGTGCTGCGCGAGATCGACGACGCGCGCGCCGAAGAGGCGGCGCGGCGCTTGCGGATGCAGGTGGCGCGCTGACGCGCTGATCTGCCTTGGCGCCCGGCGAGCGCGGCGCTGAATCGCGCAGGCCGGGGATGTCATGTGGTGCATACACTTGCGCCATGCTGCAAGCCACGCCCGCATCGACGGCAGACACCGGAACACCCTCCTGCGCCGCCGGCCGGGTACGCCAACTGCGCCAGGTGCTGCTCTGGCCACTGCGCCTCATGCCGGTGGCAGGCGACACCGACCATCGTCGCAAGCCCTGGAAGCTGCTCCGCGAAATGGGCAACAACGCGTCGCCATGGCGCGAAGTGGTCGACGAATACAACGGCGACAGCGGCAGCTTCCACGAACGCCACTACAACGAGTTCGTCACCTTCCTGCCTTACGTGCAGCAGTTCCTCTACGGCGAAGGGCGGGCCCGGCGCGAGGCGGATGAGGCAAGCGCCGGCTCGCCGATGCGCGTGTTCCGGCGCCGCGACATCGCGCGCGTGCGCCTCACGTCGCCGGCGCAGGCCGCGCCGGTGCTGCTCGACATCGTGCACATCGATCTCTACTTCTTCTACGACGTCGATCTGGTGTTGCTCAACGTCGAAGTCGCCGGCGCCGACCTGGCGCTGGACGACGCGCAGGATCTGCTGTACCGCTTCGGCCGCGCTTACCCCGCGGGCTGGGATCCGAACGGCCGCGCCCTGCACTGCATGAGCAACGTCGAATGGCTCGACGGCACCGGTGCCGTGCTCGCGCAGTCCGACGCGCAACAGCGCGACGCCTTCCTCGCGCATGTCGCGGAACACCGCGCGCCGCGTTTTGCCGCGCATTGGGCGTTTCTGCTCGAGCCACTCGTGAGCGACCATTCCGGAAGCGACGGCATGCTGCGCTACCGCCAGATCGAGTACTACCGCATGCCGCTGATGGCGTACCTGGCACTCGACAACCCGCGTGCGCTGACCCGCAGTCAGTTCATTCGCCTGGGCCTCGTGACCGGCGCCGCGGAACGACGCGAGCCTGATGCGCACGACGCGCCTGCCTCAGGGCATTCCGTGGACGCGCCGGCTCAAGGCCTGCCCTACGCCGAACAGCACCTGAGCGACTTCGAGTCGCGCTTCTGCTACGACCGCTTCTGGGCCGACAGCGGCGCCGCGCCGAACACGCGCTACTTGTGCAGCGGGCAGTCGCTGATCGTCGTCGGCGCAGCGGGAAGCGATTTCTACGCCTGCCGCGACCGCGGCGTGCTCGCGCAGTTTCGGCACCAGCATTTCCTGCTGTTCCTCATCGCGCACTTCCAGAAGGCGTCGCTGTTGATGTTCTCGGACCGCCTCGTCGAAGCGCTGAAGGGCCTGGACGTCGCCGACCCGGCGAGCGTGCGCCGCTTCAAGCGCGCGATCCGGCACAGCTTCGAGGGTTTCCTGCGCTTCACGCACCGCTACTGGTTCCACGAGATTTCGGAGCAGGCGCAGGTGCGCGCCCTGTACCACCTGTGCTCGAACCACCTCGGCCTGGACCCGCTGTATGCCGAGGTCAAAGAGCGCATCGGCGACATGAACGCCTACCTCGACGCCGACAGCCTGCGGCGCCAGGCGAACACCGTCGTGCGCTTGACGGTCGTCACGATCTTCGGCCTGATCGGCACCGTGACGACGGGTTTTCTCGGCATGAACCTGCTCGCCGAGGCCGACGCATCGATGCCGCGCCGCGTCGCCTACTTCAGTGTCGTGTTTGGCGCGACAACCGCGCTCACGATTTACACGATGGCGAAATCGAAGCGCCTGTCGGATTTCCTGGACGCGCTGTCCGACGAGCGGCTCTCGGTGTGGGCGAAGGCCAAGTCGCTCGGGGCGGTGTGGCGGCGGGAGAGGCCTTGAGGGCGTGATGGGAAGGGGGATTCACCCGATCCATGAATTCAAGACCGACGCCCCTTGGCTTTGCTCGTGTCCTGATTGAATTCCCGGCTGGACAGCGTCGTCATCGTCATGGCTCACCTCGTCGCGCGGCTGTAGCAACGTGGCTACTTGCAAGAGATGCTCCGTCACGGCTGTGACGCGCCCTCAGGGCAAAAAGTCAGCGAGCTGCATGCCGGCGCGCAAGCCACCGACGCACGCAAAATGGGCATCGAGCGTCAGCAAACCGGCGCCGTGTTCGAGACACGTGGCCGATATCCACATGTCGTTCGTCGGGATGGGCGTGCCGGCCTTGCGCAGCGCGGCATAGATCATGGCGTAGCGGTCAGCAGTGGCCGATCCGCAGGCCACCTGCCGGACCCGCGGCGAATCGAGAAAGCGCGTCAACTCGGCGCGGTTCACGCGCGCCTGCGAGCCGGCCTCGAACCCGGCCAACAATTCGCCCAGCACTGTGCCGCCCAGCAAGATCTCTTCGGCGTGGCGCAGCACCTCGAGCACCGCCGAATCGCCGCGCTTGAATGCGACGTAGGCATTCGTATCGATCGCAATCGGGCGCATGCCGGCGCTACGCCCAGAGCGTGGGGTCGACTTCCGAAAACGGCGCGGTGCTGCGCTCGAACGCCTTGGCCTGGGGGGCGCTCCAGGTGCCCGCCAGCGCGTCGAGGTCGTCGAAGGTCCGGCGCTTGCGGGCCGGCTTGGTGACGTTGCCGCCCTCCTCCAGCAAGCGCACCACCAGGCCGTTGACGCTGCTGCCTTCGCGTTCGGCCTGGCGCTTGAGCCGCGCCAGCGCGCGCTCGTCGAGTCCGCGAATGCTCATGGTCGGCATGCCATCACCCTTGTCGTCATGCTGAATGCAGAAATGATAGCACTTGCGCTGCCGCTCGAGCGCGTTTGACGCCGTCCCTCCCCGATCGTGTCAGCGCACCCTCAACCCCGCTAGACTGCGCAGCTCAGGAGCCGCGATGACTGACCGCACCCGCCGCGAGATTCTGGCCCGCGCTGCAGCGCTCGCCGCTGCGGGCATGGGCGGCACGGCCGTGGGGCAAACCGGCCGATCCGCCGAAGCCCTCGAATACCTGTCGGCCATCCAGACCGTGGAGGCGCTGCGGTCGCGCAAATTCTCATCGCTTGAACTCACGGATCACCTGATTGCCCGCATCGAGCGCCGTGATGCCGCACTCAACGCCGTGATCGCACGTGACTTCGACCGGGCGCGCGACGCCGCCAAAGCCGCCGACGCAGCGCTGGCGCGCGGGCAGCAGCGTGCCTTGCTCGGCGTGCCGATGACGGTGAAGGAGTCGTTCAACGTCGCCGGGCTCCCGACGACTTGGGGTATTCCGCAGGCGAAGGACTTCAAGGCCAGCGAAGACGCGCTCATCGTCGCGCGCGTGAAGAGCGCCGGTGCCGTGATCCTCGGCAAGACCAACGTGCCGATCGTGCTCGCCGACTGGCAGAGCTACAACGCGATCCATGGCGTCACGCGCAACCCGTGGGACCTCGAACGCACACCCGGCGGTTCGTCGGGCGGGTCTTCGGCGGCGTTGGCAGCGGGGTTCGGGGCGCTGTCGCTCGGCTCGGACATCGGCGGGTCGCTGCGCGTGCCGGCACACTTCACCGGGGTCACCGCGTTGAAGCCGTCGCACGGCCTGGTGCCGAGCCGCGGCCACACGCCGCCGGGGACCGGGCCACTGCCGCGCGAAGTCGATCTCGCCGTCGTCGGACCCATGGCGCGCACCGCCGGCGACCTCGGATTGCTGTTCGACGTCATCGCCGGGCCCGACGAGCTGACCACCGGCGTGGGCTACCGGCTCGCGCTCAAACCCCCGCGCCACGAGCAACTCGCTCACCACCGAGTGCTGATGATCGACAGCCACCCGCTGGTGCCGACGGCAGCGCCGGTGCGCCTGGCACTCGAGCGGCTGGCGGACCGGCTTTTGCGCAGTGGCGTCAAAGTCGAGCGCAGCCACCGATTGCTGCCCGACCTCGCCGAGTCGGCGCGGCTCTACATGCGGCTGCTGCTGTCATTCTCTGCCGCGACCTGGCCGGCGGCGCTCTACGACGAGCTCAAAGGTCTCGCGGCGGGGCTCGCGCCCGATGACCGCAGCCTCGGGGCCGAACGCGCGCGCGGCATTTCGCTCAGCCACCGCGACTGGGTCCTCGCCGACGGCGCGCGCGCCCGCCTGCAGCAGCAGTGGCGCGCGCTGTTCAACGAAGTCGACGTCGTTCTCTGCCCGCCGATGCCAGTGACGGCGTTCGCGCACGACCACTCGCCGCGGCAGGAGCTGCGCCGCCTGGACATCGACGGCAAGCCGCACTCATACCTTGATGCCGGCCTCGTCTGGGCCGGGCCGGCGACGAGCGCCGGACTGCCCGCCGCGGTGGTGCCGATCGACCGCGGCGAGAGCCTGCTCCCCATCGGCGTGCAGATCGTCGGCCCCTGCCTCGAAGACCGCACCGTCCTGGCGTTCGCAGCGATGCTCGAGCGCGAGTACGGCGGCTTCGTCGCGCCGCCGGGGTAAGGTGGCTGATGAGGCCGATCGCAACTCCGTGACCAGGTCGCGACCCGCCGCGACGCGCCGCTGGCCTCGAAGTCAGCCTCGTTTCGAGTCACCCGTCATGGTTCCCGCATGACCAACGGGTTGCTCTTTCAGCAACTTCAGCACTGCCTTGAAGCGCTCATGCTCGCAACCGCGCAGCCACTCGAACGCGACCATCTCCAGGCTGACGATTCCCGCCCCCGCCTGGCGCAAGCGCTGCATCGCGAGCTCGTGGTTCTGCGCCGAGCGTGAAGCGCAAGCCGGCGCCACGACCCACACTTTGATCCCCGCATGCAACAGGCCGAGCGCCGTCTGCATCAGGCACACATGCGCTTCGCAGCCGGCGATCACGACTTCGCGCAGCGGCGATTCGCGCAACGTGTGCAACACGTCGAGCAGGCCGTCGGCACACGCGTCGAAGTGCATCTTCGCCAGCGTGCTCTCGCAGCGCTCGCGAATCGCAGGCTCGTTCGGCCCCAGGCCGCGCGGGTTCTGCTCGGTGCCGACGACGGGAATGCCCAGCACCTTGGCGATGTCGGCCAGGCACACTGCCTGCGCAACCGCCTGCGCGCCGCCGTGGATCGCCGGCATCAGGCGCTGCTGGTAGTCGACGAGGACGAGCGCGACGTCGCGCGCGGCGATGAGGTTCATGGTGGCCAGCATCATACGTTCGGTGGTGTTCAAATATCGGCGCGACGCACTCCGAGACCACGCCGATGAATGCAGCCTTGCCCTCACCCACAAGCACCCCGGCACCGGCAATGAGCTCGGCCGACTACCGCGAGTCGCTGCGCCGGCTCAAGCCCGTCGTCTACGTCGATGGTCAGTTGATTGCTTCGGTGGCGGACGCGCCCTGCCTCGCGCCGGGAGTGAACGCGCTCGGCTACACCTACGACATCGCGCGCGATCCGAAGCTCGCGCCGCTCATGACGGCGACGCAGAGCAGCGACGGCCGGGTCGTGAACCGCATGCTGCACGTCAACGAGTCGGCAGGCGACCTGCTGAACAAGCTCGAAGCGGTGCGCATCATGTGCCAGGAAACCGGCTGCGCGCAGCGCTACCTCGCGCATGACGCGCTGAACGCGCTCGCGCAGGTCAGCGCGCGCATCGACGACGCACATGGCAGCACCGAACACCGCGCGCGCTTTGCCGCGTACCTGAAGCATGTGCACGATCAAGACCTGTCGCTCGGCATCGCGATGACGGACGCGAAAGGCGACCGCTCGAAGCGCCCACACCAGCAGGCGAATGCCGACACCTACGTGCACGTCGTCGAGCGCAGCGCGAAAGGCATCGTGATCTCGGGAACGAAGGCGATCGTCACCGGCGCGCCCTACATGCACGAGTTCCTCGTCATGCCGTGCCGCAACATGACGCAGGAAGACGCTGACTTCGCCGTGTGCTGCGCGGTGCCGGTCGACGCGCCCGGCATCACCATCGTCGCGCGCCCTGCGGGCCGGCCCGGCGAGAAGCTCGAACATGGCGCGGCACTGTTTTCGCGGCGCTACGGCCAATCGACCGGCGTGGTCATCTTCGACAAGGTGTTTGTTCCCTGGGAGCGCGTTTTCTACGCCGGCGAATGGGAGCACACCGGCGCGCTCACCTACCACTACGCGACGCACCACCGCCACACGTGTATCGCGGCGCGTGCAGGTTTTGGCGACCTGCTGATCGGCGCGGGCGCGTTGATGTGCGAGGCGAACGGCTTCGACCCCGGCGCCGAGCCGAACCTGCGCGAACCGATGGTCGAACTCATCAAGATCACGGAAGGTTTTTTCGCCTGCGGCGTTGCGGCGAGCGTGTACGGAACGCGCGACCGATTCAGCGGCACGTTCATGCCCGAACCCGTGTTCGCAAACATCGGCAAGCTGCTGCTCGCGACCCAGATCTACGACATGCACCGCCTCGCGCACGAAGTCTCAGGTGGATTGATCGTCGCGCTGCCCGGCCCCGACGAAGACCACAACCCCGCCACCGCGGCAACACTCGCCGAAGTCCTGCGCGCGAATCCGAACGTGCCGTACGACAAGCGCATCGAAGTCGCGCGTTTCATCGAAGACATCACCGCGTCGTACCAGGGCGGGTGGATGTCGGTGATCAGCCTGCACGGCGGTGGCTCGCCGGCGGCGATGAAGCAGGAGATCTGGCGCCACTACCCGCTCGGGAACAAGGTCGACCTCGTTGAGCGCCTGCTGGAGCGCGGCGTGTTGAAGCAAAACGAGCGTGACGAGACGCGCACGATCACGCGCAACCGCCAGCCCGGTCGCTGCTGCGACATGGGGTGCACACAGCCGGGGCAGGCGGTGATGGTCGCCCTGCCGGAACCTGGCAAACCGGGCTGAGTACAGCGCCGCCGGCTCCGTGCCGCGGAGAACCACGTGTCGCGACTTTGCGCCCGCACTCGGGAATTGCACACGGACGCCTGCGCCTGGAGCGTCGCGAACCGCCGCTACGCGCGCTGAGTTCGCGCACCGCCGATGCCCGCAGACTCGCCCCGCACCTTGCCGACCTGGCCATTGGCACTGCTTGCCGGTCTGCTGCCGCTGCTGGGCACGCTGATCGCTTACCCGCTGTCGGTGCAACTCGGATACGTCGAAGCGTGCAACCCGTTCATCGACGGCTGCACGTCGATCAGCCGCGCCGCGCGCCATGGCCTGCCGAATCACTTGTTCCGCGCGCTGCTGTTGCCCGCCGCGGCGTTGCAGGCGCTGGTCTGGCTCTTGTGCGGCGCCTGGCTGCACGGTGCCGCCACCGAGGCATCGCAGCGGGCGCGCACGCCACGCCTGCTGCCGTGGATCGGCCTGATCGCGACGTCCTTTCTCGTGCTCTATGGAACCTTCCTCGGTACCGAGGGCGACGCCTATCGATGGATGCGGCGCTACGGAATCGTCGGCTACTTCGGCGGCACGTGCTTGGCGATGCTGCTCAGCACCCGGGCCTTGCTGAAGAGCCCTTGGCGAGCGCAGACGTCGGTGCGGGTTCTGCTCGGCTTGTGCGTCGCGCTGCCGCTGCTGGGCCTGGTGAATTCGCTCGGCCCCTTGATGTTCGGCGCTGCCGGGCTGCGCGACGCGCTGCAAAACGTCACCGAATGGTGGGGCGGCCTGATCATCACGCTGTTCTTCTTCGTCCTCGCGACGGCGTGGCGGTCTGCGCGATTCCGGCTCATCATTTCGCGCTGAGCGCTACCTCACGTTGGGCGTTCTGATTCCAGTCGCGTTCGGGAGCGCCTGGGGCGGGCCGGGCTGGCCCGACGCTGGAGGCGCTCAATAGGGCTCGAATTCGATTCGATGCTTGCGCAGCACGCCGACCAGCAGCGCTTTCCACGGACCCCGCGGTGACCACACCTTGGCCACCGCCTCGTACGCTGCTTCGGGTTGTTCCTTGTCCACCACGACGCGGTGCAGGAAGACGAGGCTCGACGCACGCATGTTGACCTGGCAGTGCACCAGCACTTTGCGGCCCGCGAACCTCGCTCGTGCGGCGACGAATGAATCGAAGTCTTCTTCGGTCGGGCGGTCGAAGCGAATCGGGATGTTGATGTAGGCCACACCCTGGCGCTCGAGAATCTGCGCTTCATCACGCACCGCATCGGGAACGGTCGGCGGGGCCAGGTCGATCACCGCGTCGAATCCTTGCGACGCCAACTTGTTCAGCACAGCCGCTGTCGGCTGGCCTGAAGTCACGAGCAGCGGCGAGATCGGAACCACGTTCGGCGCGTCGAGCCCCGACGCTTGCGCAACCACCGCGCCGAAGAATGGCACGAGTCCTACCGCACTGCAGAACCGGCGCCGGGACCAGCGGCTCTGGCTCACACGGGGACCTCGGGGGGTTCAGGCAGGTGCAGCAGTTCGAACGGCCCACGCCCACTCGCCGCGGCAATGAGCCCGAGCACACGCGCCGGTTCGCTGCCCACCATGCTCCACTCGAAACGCCAGGTCCAGTTGCCCTGCCCCATGACGCCGGGAACGTTCATGCGGTGGCGGCCATCGAGCCCGAGCACGTCCTGCATCGGGAAGATCGCGAGGTTCGCGACCGATTCTGCTGCGGCGCGGATCATCGCCCAGTGGATGTCGCTGGCGTTCGCCGCGAGGTAGCTGCCGGCGTAGGCGCGTTCGCGTTCGCTCGCTGCGTCCCACCAGCCGCGTGTCGTGTCGTTGTCGTGCGTGCCGGTGTAGATCGCGCAGTTGCGAACGCAGTTGTGCGGCAGGTAGGTGTTTTTCGCGTCGTCGCCGAACGCGAACTGCAAGACGCGCATGCCGGGAAAGCCGCAGGCGTCGCGAAGCTGCTCCACGTCGTCGGTGATGACGCCCAGGTCCTCGGCGACGATGGGCAAGGCGCCGAGCTCGCGCGCCATTGCGTTGAACAGCGCCTTGCCCGGGCCGCGCACCCAGCGCCCGTCGATTGCCGTCGGGCAGCTCGCCGGCACTTCCCAATACGCGGCGAAGCCACGAAAGTGGTCGATGCGGAAGACGTCGGTCTGTGTGAGCGCGCGGCGCAGGCGTGCCGTCCACCAGCGCCAACCGTCTTGCACCATGCGGTCCCAGCGGTACAAGGGGTTGCCCCAGCGCTGGCCGGTGGCGCTGAAGTAATCGGGCGGAACGCCGGCCACCACCGTGGGCTGGAACTGCGCGTCGAGGAAATACAGGTCCGGCCGCGCCCAGCAATCGGCCGAATGGTGGGCGATGAAGATCGGCAAGTCGCCCATCACAGACACGCCGCGAGAATTCGCGTAGCGCCGCAGCAGCTGCCATTGCACGTCGAAACACCATTGCACGAACTGCCAGAAGCCGATTTCGGCGCGGTGCACTTGCCGCGCCGCACGCAGCGCCGCCGGCTCGCGGCGCGCGAGCGGCGGCGTCCACAACCACCAGGGTCGGCCGGCGTGCGCCGCCTCCAGCGCCATGAACAGGGCATAGTCGTCGAGCCAGTTCGATTCGCGGCCGCACCACGCAGCGAATTCGGCACGCTCAGTCTTGCCGGCGTGCGCCTCGAAGCCCGCCGCGGCGTCGCGCAGGCGCTGCATGCGCCACGCGCTGGTGCGCGCGAAGTCGACACGTTGCGCATCGAAGGGCGGCACCTCGCCGAGGCTGAGCCAGCCGAGCTCAACGAGCGGCTCGAGCGCCACCATCAGCGGGCTGCCGGCAAACGCCGAGACGCTCTGGTAGGGCGAGTCGCCCGGGCCGATCGGCGTCAGCGGCAAGACCTGCCACAGCGTCTGGCCTGCCGACACGAGCCAATCGACGAAGTGGTACGCGCCGGGCCCGAAATCGCCGATACCGTGCGGCCCGGGCAAGGACGTGATGTGCAGCAGCACGCCGCTCGCGCGTTGGTTCAGGTTCATGGATGTCGAGCCGCAGGCAAGCCCGTCATCCCGGCGCAAGCCGGGATCCACCCGACGCACACCCACTTGCGCCGCAAACGAAACGGCTCGCCGCAGCGGTGGATACCGGCTTTCGCCGGTATGACGGAGTGAACTTGCATCGTCCGTGCCTCTATTGCGAATCGGGAACCAGGTAGACCGTCGCGAGCGGCGGCACGTTCACGCGGATCGATGCGCTGCGGCCATGGCTGCCGACGCGTTCGACGCCGAGCAGCCCAACGCCGTTGCCGACGTTGGAGCCGCCGTAGAACGCCGAGTCGGTGTTCAGCACTTCGCGCCACGCGCTCGCGCCCTCGGGAACACCCAGGCGCATCTGCAGCCGCGGCACGGGCGTGAAGTTGCAGACGACGAGCACCACGCTGCCCGCGCCGTCGCGGCGCAGCCAGGCGTAGAGCGACGTCTCGGCGTCGTGCGACGCGATCCACTCGAAGCCCGCACTCTCGCCGTCGATGCGGTGCAGCGCGGGGTGCTCGTGCAAGCGGCGGTTCAGGTCGCGCACCAAGCGCTGCACGCCAGCGTGAAGCGGGTGCGTGAGCTGGCCCCAGGGCAGCTCGCCGGCGTCGTTCCACTCGTTCGACTGGCCCCACTCCTGGCCCATGAAGAGCAGCTTTTTTCCCGGGTGCCCCCACATGAAGCCGTAGTAGGCGCGCAGGTTCGCGAAGCGCTGCCACTCGTCGCCCGGCATGCGCCCGAGGATCGAGCCCTTGCCGTGCACGACTTCGTCGTGCGACAGCGGCAGGACGAAGTTCTCGGTGAAGGCGTAGATCAGGCCGAACGTCATCTTGTCGTGGTGCCAGCGCCGGTGCACCGGGTCTTCCTGCATGTACTTGAGCGTGTCGTGCATCCAGCCCATGTTCCACTTGAAATGAAACCCCAGGCCACCGTGATAAGTGGGCGCACTCACGCCGGCGAACGCGGTCGATTCTTCGGCGAGCGTCATCGCGCCCGGGCATTCGATGCCGATCACTTCGTTGGTGCGGCGCAGGAACTGGATCGCCTCGAGGTTCTCGCGCCCGCCGTATTGGTTCGGCAGCCACGCACCCGCTTCGCGCGAATAGTCGCGGTAGAGCATCGACGCGACTGCGTCGACGCGCAAACCGTCGATGCCCTGGCGCTCGATCCAGTAGAGCGCGCTGCCGACGAGGAAGTTGCGCACCTCGTGGCGCGCGAAGTTGTAGATCAGCGTATTCCAGTCGTGATGGAAACCTTCGCGCGGGTCCTGGTATTCGTAGAGCGCCGTGCCGTCGAATTGCGCGAGGCCGAACGCGTCGCTCGGAAAATGCGCCGGCACCCAGTCGAGGATCACGCCGAGTCCGAACGCACGGCACGCCGCGACAAAGCGCGCAAAACCCTCGGGCGTGCCGAAGCGCGCGGTCGGCGCATACAGGCCGAGCGTCTGGTAACCCCACGAACCGTCGAACGGGTGTTCGGTGATCGGCATGAGTTCGATGTGCGTGAAGCCGAGGTCCGCGCAATAGCCCGGCAGCGCAGCGGCGAGTTCGTCCCAGCTGTGCCAGCGGCCGTCGGGGTGGCGCCGCCAGGAGCCGAGGTGCACTTCGTAGATCGAGATCGGCGCGTCGCGCCGGTTCGCCTCGGCGCGCCCTGCCGGCAAGGGCGCGGCAGGCGGCAGCGTGGCGACGACGCTCGCCGTCTCCGGGCGCATCTGCGACGCGCGTGCGTACGGGTCGGCCTTCAGCGGCAGCAACGCGCCAGCGGCCGAAATCGATCTCGTACTTGTAGCGATCGCCCTCCTGCACATGCGGAATGAAGATTTCCCACACCCCGCCGCCGTGGCGCACGCGCATCGGATGCCGGCGACCGTCCCACGCATTGAAGTCGCCGACGACGCTCACTCGTCGAGCGTTCGGCGCCCAGACGGCGAAGCGCACGCCGTCCACCCCATTGACATCCCCCACGCGCATCGGGTGCGCGCCGAGGAAGGTGAAGGGGCGCAGGTGCGAACCTTCGCCGAAGTAGTAGAGGTCGGCGTCGCCGATCAGCGTGCCGAAGGCGTACGCGTCGGCGTAGGTTCCGGCCGAGCCGTTGTCCCAGCGAACGTGCAGGCGATAGTCGAAGCGGTGCTTGCGCCGCGGCACCTTCGCTTCCCAAAGGCCCGCGGCGTGGCGCTTCTTCAGCGCGACGACTGCACGCTGCGGCGGCGTCTCGCTCTCGCCGTCCGCAGCGACCAGCTCCACGGCGGCGGCCTGCGGCAGCATCGCGCGAATCCACAGTGCACCGGAAGCGTCGGCGTGCAGGCCGAGTGCGGCAAACGGGTCGCCGTGGCATGCATGGACGAGGGCGTCAACGTCGGCAGGGGCAAGCAAGGGGGTCTCCTCCGGTGGCTCCGTCAACAAACCCCGAAGCCTATCTTCAATTCAAGCAACCAGCGGCGGTACGCCGCCGAAGTTCGGTCGGCTGCGCTGTGCACCTCACCGCCCGAGATCGGCAGCCGTTTCGGCGTCTGCGACTCGAGCACCGGCCGGTCTTGATTGAAGATCAGGTCCTGAAAGGCGCGAAGCTCTGCATCGCTCGATGCGAAGTCGCCGAGCGCCAGGCGAAACCAGACGCGACTGCGCTCCGGTTCGCTGGGGCAGACGAACAGCGCGATCGTGTCGCGTTGCGCGCCGGGCAACGCAGCCGCCTTGCTCAGCACCGCGGTGTACGGCGCCGGGACGGCGTACTCGTACTCGACCCACGCGCCTTCCGTTGCGGCGCTGTGGCTTCGTGGCTGCCACGCCATGCAGCGAGTCGCGCGCAGGCCCGCGGCTTCGGCGTGCACATCATGGGCGGGCAGCTCGGTGTGGGCCAGATCGCCGAGCACGCCGTCATGGACGAAGCCGAAGTGCGCCATGTCGAGAAAGTTCTCGACGATGCGCGGCGCGCTCGTCGCCACGTCGTACGGGCCGACGAGCAACTTGCGCAAACCCGCAATCGCCTCGGCTTCGAAAGCCGGCGGGGCGGCCTGGCCCGTCGCCGCGAGCCGCACCCAGAGCAATCCATAAGCCTCGCCAATCGAATGCACGCCCGCGGCGTGCGACGCCGGCGGCACGAACTCCGGCGTGGCGGGAATGCGAACGCACGCTCCGTCGGCTGCGAACTGCCAACCGTGGTAGGCGCACTCCAGGCGGCCCTCGCAAACGCGCCCGAGCGACAGGCGCGTGCCGCGGTGCGGGCAGCGATCCGCAAAGGCGCGCGCCGTGCCTTGCGCGTCACGCCACAGGACGATGTCAACGCCGAGCAAGGTCACGGCGAGCGGCGCAGCAGCGAGCGTCGCCGCATCCGCGACGGGGTGCCACCACTCGCGTTCGCTCATCGCCCCGGCCTCAAAGATGCGTCTTGAGCGCGACCGCCGGGTCGCACGCGACGCCGGGTTCAGGGCTGCGCCCGGCTTCGAGCAGTTTGCGCGCCGCCATGTGGTCGAGCGGCGCGTTCGCGCTTTCGACGCAGGTCAATTGCGAATCCACGTAGTGCAGCAGCGAAAAGCTCGCCGGCGTCGCGCCCGGACGCCGGTGCCGCGCCGACTCGGCGGGCATCAAGCCGGCCATCTGCAAGCGCAAGCTGCCCTGGTCCGACCAGAACCAAGGCAGCGCGCGGTACGGCTCGTCGCGGCCGAGCAGCGTGGCGAGCGCCGTGCGCGCCTGGTCGCCCGCGTTCTGCACCGATTCGAGGCGGACTCGCTGCGCGCTGCCGTGCTGCGGGAAATTCGCGCAGTCGCCGATCGCGAGGATGTGCGGGTCCGAGGTTCGCATGCATGAATCGACGCGCACGCCGTTGTCGCAAGGCAGGCCGGCACTGGCCGCGAGCTCCTGCTGCGGCGCGGCGCCGATGCCAAGCACCAGCAGCTCGACGTTCTCGGCCCGGCCGTCGACGCTGAGCGTCACAAGCCGCCCGCCCTCGACGCCAATGCCGCTCAGCGTCACACCCAGGCGCAGGTCGATCCCGCTGGAACGATGGGTTTGCAGCACATGCTCGGCGAGTTCGCTCGACACCGAGCGCATCAAGAGGCGCGGCGCGGCTTCCAGAACCGTGACCTGTTTGCCCAGGGCGCGCGCCGTCGCGGCGATCTCGAGACCGATGAAGCCGCCGCCGAGCACCGTCACGTGCGACGCTGCATCCAGCAGACCGCGCAGGCGCAGCGCGTCGGCGGCGCTGCGCAGCGCGGCGACGTTGTGCAACGTTTCGGGCCATTCGGGAATTCGCCGCGCGCGCGCGCCGGTGGCGAGAACGAGCCGCGCGAAGCCGAGCTCGCGGCCCGAGCGCAGGCGCAGCACGCGGCGATCGCGATCGATGGCGAGCGCCGCGTCGGCACGGTGCAGCGTGATCCCCGCCTGCAGGTACCACTCTTCGCTGCGGTGCCATTGCAGCGTCTCCTGAACGCTTTTCAGGAACGATTTCGACAAGGGCGGGCGCTGGTACGGCAACTCGGCCTCGTCGCACACCAAGTGCACGCGCGCGCCGAGCCCCGCCGCGGCGAGGCCGGAACACAGCGCCGCTGCCGCGTGGCCGCCGCCGACGATGACGATCGCGCCGTTGTCGATGTCTGACATGTCACCTTCCGGGTGGTTGTTTGAATCGAAGCCACCGGGTCGGCGGCACTTGGCCTGAGAGGCTGAACTCTAAGCCGCCGGCGACGCGCCGCGAGCCAAGCGGCCGCCGAACGCAACCACGAACCCGTTTCGCTCAGCTCTGCAGCGCCAGCGAGACGGCGAAGCGGCTCGCCGCCCGTGCGCCATCGGCGTCGAACACCTGGCAAGCGCCAGCGTCCGAAATCACCCAGACCTCGAGTGCGCCGGCTGCCAGATAGGCGCGAGTTTTCATTTCCATTTCCGCGTCCGAATTGGACGGCGAGCGCACCTCAACGCAAATCTCGGGCGCCTGCGGAAGAGGCGTGGCGTCGCCGTGGCGGGCGACGAATTCGGGCGACGCCCAGGCGACGTCGGGCACACGAACGCCCTCAATGGTGGCGATGGGGCATTCCGTCATCACCGTACCCGCAGGCAATTGGCGCGCGAGCGCATGCCCGACCGCGAACTGAAACCGGGCATGTTTGGTGCTGGTCGGGCTCATCTCGATCGTCCCGTACGCGTTGAGTTCGATCTTGTAGGGCAGATCGTTCAAGCCCGGGTCGTTGCACAACTCGGCCCAGCGCAAGGCCAGCGCTTCGTGCGATGTGATCTGTCCCATGGCGGCCCCGCAAAACGTTTGGCCGAGTATAAAACCCGGGATCGCCGCGCTGCGCCGGTCCAGGCGCCGTCAGTCCAGGCGCAGCTGCCGCAACTTCGACGCCAGGCGCAACCTGAGCTGCTCCGCCTTCAGCGGCGCGACTTCGTCGCCGCCCTGGCCGGCGCGCTCGTACCATTGCAGTGCTTCGGCCTCGTCGCGGCGCACACCATTGCCGTGTTCGTACATGGACGCGATCAGGTACTGCGCGCCCCAATGGCCGGCTTCGGCGGCGAGCTTGTACCACTGGGCAGCGACATGGTCGTCCTGCGGCACGCCGCCGCGGCCGAGCAGGTATTGCGTGGCCAGGTCGACCTGCGCGTCGACGTGGCCGAGCATCGCCGCGGCGCGGAACAGTTCGGTGGCCTGGGCCACGTCGCGCGGGAATGCGGCGCTGCCGATGTCGTATTCCTTGCCGAGCGCGTAAAGCGCGTGCGGATAGCCCTGGTACGCCGCCTGTTCGAGGAAGATCCGCGCGCCAAAGGGGTTCGGCGTGCCGTCTTCGGTGGACTCGCCGGAGCGCATCATCATCGACGCGCTGTACTGCGACGCCGAGTCGCCGCCGATCGCGCACGCGAGGAAGATGCGGAATGCCGCTTTCGACTGCCCCGCGGCGTAGAGGCGCGGGCCTTGGGCGCAGATTTCTTCCATGCTGGCTTGCGCGATCGAACTGCCCGCGCTGAAGCAGAGCATGAATGCGGCGACGACGAGTCTCAGGCGACGGAGCATGGCGCACCTCCCGTGGGCCG
Organism: uncultured beta proteobacterium; assembly: GCA_963775015.1. Lineage (GTDB taxonomy): Bacteria > Pseudomonadota > Gammaproteobacteria > Burkholderiales > Burkholderiaceae_C > JAEMQF01. Next base: position 122,006 of record CAVZHI010000012.1, read on the forward strand.
GGAGAGTCGGCCCGGCCAGAGCGACACCGTGCTTAGCGGCAGATTGGCCGCTGTTCTTTAGCGCGCCGAGCGGTTAAACGCGGCGAATGCGAAAAAGGCCGCGATTGCGGCCCTCAAAGGGTGGATCCCGGCTTGCGCCGGGATGACGCGCTCTTTAGCCCTTGCCGTGTTTGGCGATCAGCGCCTTCGCCGATTCGAGCAGCGCCGCGCCCTTGAAGCCGCGTTTGTCCATGTCGGCGACCCATTCGTTGTCGACGTGGCTCGACAATTTCATGAACTCCGCCGTCTCGGCCGCGGAGAAGGTGTAGATCGTGTTGCCGCGGTCCGAAGCCGACTTGCGGCCGTTCGGGTCGTTGCCTTGTTGCGTCTTGCCCAGCCAGGCGGACGTCGCCATGCCCGAATTCGCGTCGATGACTTTTTTCAGGTCCGGCGCGAGCGAGTCGTACTTCGCCTTGTTCATCGCCATGACGAACGTCGTTGTGTACAGCGCGGCGCCGCCGGCGGGGAATTCGCTGTGGAACTTGGTCAGTTCGTGCACCTTCACCGAAGGCACGACTTCCCACGGAATCGCACACGCTTCGATCGTTCCTTTGGACAGCGCGTCGGGGATCTGCGGCAGCGGCATTCCCACCGGCGTGGCGCCGAGCGAGCCGAGCATCTTCGTGATCTGGCGCGTCGGGCCGCGAACTTTCATTCCCTTCAGATCGGCAGCGCTCTTGATCTGCTTCGTCGCCGAATGGAACATGCCGGGCCCGTGCACGTGCAGCGCGAGCACCTGCGTCTCCTTGAACTCGTCGGGGCAGTTCGTCTGGAAGTACTCCCAATACGCCTTGGACGTCGCCTCGGCGTTGTTCATGACGAAGGGCAACTCGAACACCTCGATGCGCGGGAAGCGCCCCGCAGTGTTGCCGGGCAGCGTCCAGGACACGTCGACGACGCCGTCGCGCGCCTGATCGTAGAGCTGCACCGGCGTGCCGCCAAGTTGCATGGCAGGGTAGGCCTCGAACTTGATGCGCCCGCCGGAGTCCTTTTCCACCTTCTCCATCCACGGCTTGTGCATCGACAGCCAGACGTTGGACATCGGCGCCATGAAGGTGTGGAACTTGAGCGTGACGCTTTGCTGCGCCAGGCCGATGAGATGCGGGACTCCGAGCGCGGATGCGGCGGCGCCTTGCAGCAGGGAACGACGTTGCATTGAAGACTCTCCTTGGGAAACGTTGACGAGCAGGAACTTAACGGCCTGCAGGGTGCGCGGCGCCCCAGGTTTACCCTAGGAATACCTTCGTGCGACTGGTCACAATCGGTGCGGGCAGGCGCGCGCAGCCGCACCGCCCTCCCCGCAACCCGACGCCGCACGGGCGTCTGACTGGAGACACTCTCAGCATGTTTTCGCACATCATGGTCGGCACCAACAACCTGGACAAAGCCAAGGCGTTCTACGACGCCCTGCTCGGTACGCTGGGCGTCCCGCCCGGCGTGGTCGACCGGCACCGCATCTTCTGGCGCACGCCCGCGGGCGTGTTCGCGGCGTCGCTGCCGATCAATGGGCAGCCCGCCGTGGTCGGCAACGGCAGCACTGTCGGCTTCGCCTGCACGTCGGCCGAGCAGGCGAACGCCTGGCATGCCGCCGGGCTGGCCCACGGCGGAACCACGTGCGAAGACCCTCCGGGCGTGCGTGAAGGTGGCACCACGCGCCTGTACCTGGCCTACCTGCGCGACCCCGACGGGAACAAGCTCTGCGGGCTGTACCGCATGCCCCGGGCCTGAGCGCCGGCTCTCCAGCAGCCGTGTCGCGCGCGCAGTGCGCGCCGCGTGCGGACTCAGTCCACCTTGATCGCGTTGTCGCGTACGAACTTCCCACCTTGCTCGACGTCACGGCGGATGAGCTCCCGGAACTGGGCGACTGACTCGGTAGGCGCTTCGCCTTGCAGCTTGGCGAGCTGCTCGCGCACCTCGGGTGTGGCCGTGACCCGGGCAAGCTCACCCGCGAGCAACTCGACAATTCCTTTGGGCGTGTCGGCGCGGGCAACCAGCCCCGACCAGGTGCGCGACTGCATCGCCGGCAGTTTGCGCGAACCGCAGCAGTTGGCAGTGCTGAAGCAGCGCTATGCCGAGTGGGCGGCGACGATGCCCGGCATTCCGGACGACGCCGCGTTCAAGCTCATTTACGGGCCGTCGACGATGGCGCTGGCTTCGGGCTGAAACGCGCCTTGTTGCCTGAGATGAAGGGGCAGGCGGCGCGGGCGGAGGGATGGCGCTGATGACTCCCCGCCTCGCGCCGAAGTCAGGCGCTCCGTTCCAACGCGGGCGCGCCGTGCTTGCGCATCAGTGTTCGCTGCATTTGAAGCTGGAGGCAGCATTCGGGTCGCCGTGACCCTTGTAGCGCGCGTACCCCGGATACACGCACAGCGGACGTGACAACACCGTGGCGCCCGTCGCAGGATCGATCTTTCTCGCCTTGAGCGTTTCCGGCTCGCGGCCACGCGAGACCCAGCGATCCAGCGCACCCAGCAGGTCGGCCGAATCGGCGCCCGGGCCGCCGGCGCAGTGGTTGACGCCTGGTGCGGTGTAGTAACGCACGAATTGGTCGGTGTTCGATTGACCGCCCATCGCCTGCACCACGCGCTCGTAGTACGCCGTCGTGGACTTGATCGACAGCGCCGAGTCGTTGCCGCCGTGCCAGAGGATCAGCTTGCCGCCGCCCGCCAGGAAGGGATGCAGGTTCGCATTTGTCGCGTCGTTCAGCGCCGACATGGCGGACAGCGCGCCGACGTTGCTGTCGAAGTCATAGGTCAACGAGTTCGCCGCCGGATTGCGTGCAAGATAGTTCTTCACCGTCGTGTCCTGGAACAGGAACTGCAGCGAAAAACCGCCGAGTGCCGGCGTGCCTGTCGTCCAGAAGTCCCAGGCGCCAGGAAGAGGTGGCACGCCTGTGCGGACTGTCCCGTCAGATCGCGAACCGCGCCTTGCACAGATTGCAGGAGGCGGGCGTGGTGCGTGTGAAGTACGGCGCGATTGAAGTATTGAATCTGCAAGCCTTGCGCGGCTTCGACCCTCGGGCAACCCCGAGAGAGCCTGCTCATCTGTCGCCTGATCCGAGCTTTGGCGTGAGCAGAGTCGCAAATCTTTGAGTTGGGCCGCAGCCCTGCCGATTCTTCCATCAGCGCATGGCCCGGGAGCCTTGCGCCGCGCCCAGCGCCCGGTTCTCGAGCCGGCTCAACAAGCGCACCAGCGGCCAGAGCAGCACGAAGTAGATGATCGCCGCCAGCACGATCGGCGTGGGGTTGTAGGTCAGGCTCTGCGCCTGCCGCGCCTGGAACAGCAGCTCCGGCATCGCGACCACGCTGCCCGAGCGAGGTGAGCTTGACCACCTCGAGCGTGTTGGAGAGCAGGTCGGGCAGCACGTTGCGCACCGCCTGGGGCAGGACGACGTAACGCATGGTCTGCAGGCGGCCGAGCCCGGTGCTGCGCGCGGCCTCGGCCTGGCCCGCCGGAATCGATTCGATGCCGGCGCGCAGGATCTCGCCGTAGTAGGCGCCGGTGTTGAGGAAGAAGGCGATGCAGACGCAGGCAAAGCCGCTCAGCTCGAGACCGGCAAACGGCAGGCCGGCAAACAGGAGGATCAGCAGCACCAGCGGCGGAAAGGCGCGGAAGAAATCGACCCAGGCCATCAGCGGCCAGCGGACCCAGGGATTGCGCACACCGGCAAGCAGCGCCAGACCTGTGCCGCCGAGCAGGCCGAGCGGCACGACGACGAGCGACAGCATCACGGTGTTGCCCAGGCCCGCCAGCAGGATCGGCCAGGCGGCGCGAATGATCTCGACGTTGAAGAAGGTCTGCAGCATTGCCGTCAATTCGTCCGACCGAACCTAACGCTTCCACGCCATTCGCGTCTCCAGCCAGCGGCCGAACACGACCATGGGCAGGAACAGGATCAGGTAGGCGATGGCGCCCAGCGTCAGCGGCGAGGGGTTGTAGCTGTTCGACACCGCCGAGGACGCCATGCCGAGGATCTCGCTCACCGCCACCACGGTGCCCAGCGCCGTGCCTTTGGTGATGGCGATGGTCCGGTTCGTGAGCGGCGGAATCGTCAGCCGCAGCGCCTGCGGCAAGACGACGTGCATCAAGGTCTGGCCGTAGGACAGGCCGGTCGAGCGCGCGGCCTCCCACTGCCCTTTGGCAATCGAGGTGATGCCGGCCCAGAAGATTTCCTCCGAGAACGCCATCAGCACCAGCGTCAGCGACAGCCACGTCGAGACGAACCCCGAGGGCGAGATCTCGACCGCGGGCAGGCCGAAGTAGATGAGGACGATGATCACCAGCGGCGGCAGCGCGCGGAACAGGTCGACGATGAAGATGATCAGCAGGTTCACCGGCCGGACGCCCAGGCTGCGCAGCAGCGCGAGCGCCAGGCCCAGGACGATGCCGCTGACGATGACGAGCAGCGCCAGCTCAATCGTGACGACCATGCCGTGGGCGATGTCCGGCAGGTACTTCGCCATCACCTTCGCATTGAAGAAGGTGTCGAGGAAGCGGTCCCAGTTCGACATGGCGCAGACGAATTCATTGGCGCTGAAATCAGTGGCGCTGGATCTGGCCGATGAAGGCGCGCGTTCGCTCGTGGCTCGGCGCCTCGAAGATCTGCGCCGGCGTGCCCTGCTCGACGATGAGACCCTCGTCCATGAACACCACGCGGTCCGCGGCGTTGCGCGCGAAGCCCATTTCGTGGCTGACCACGATCATCGCCATGCCGCTCTCGCGCAGGTCGCGCATCACGCCGAGCACCGAGCCCACCAGTTCGGGGTCGAGCGCGCTGGTCGGCTCGTCGAACAGCATGACGCGCGGCTCCAGCGCGATCGCGCGGGCGATGGCGACGCGCTGCTGCTGCCCGCCGGAGAGCTGGCCGGGCGTGTGGCCGGCGCGGTCGGCCAGGCCCACGCGCGCCAGCGCCGCGTGGCCGAGCGCGTCGGCCTCGGCGCGCGACTTGCCCGCCACCTTGCGCAGCGCCAGCGTCACGTTGCCGAGCGCCGTCATGTGCGGATAGAGGTTGAACGACTGGAACACCATGCCGATGCGCTGGCGTGCATGGTTGATGTCGGTGCGCGGGCTCAGCAGGTCGACGCCGTCGACAAGCACGCTGCCCGAGGACGGCTCCTCGAGCCGGTTGAGGCAGCGCAGCAGCGTCGACTTGCCCGACCCCGAGGGGCCGATCACGAACGCAAGCTCGCGCTCGGCCAGGACCAGATCGACGCCCTTCAGAACATGATGCGCGCCGAAGTGCTTGTGGATGCCGCGCGCCTCGACGATGGGCTTATCGGGCTGATCCGGCATCTCCGGCAATCATCAACCGCACTTCAACGCATGCGGCGTCGGGTCGTAGCCCGGCATGCCGGGAACGCCATAGCCCGGCGTGACGACACGCTCCAGTGCATCGGCTTCGGGCACGCGGCCAAACCATTTCTCCGACAGCTTGGCGATCGTGCCGTCCATCTTCATGCAATCGAGCACGTCCTGCATCTGGTTCCGCAACGCCTCGCTGCCCTTGGGGAACGGCGCCGCCCAATGCGCGCGCGTACTGCTGAGCTCCAGGTCGGCGACGAACTGCGGGTTCTTGCTGGCGGCGTAGACGATCGTCGTATTGCCGCCGAGCGTCGCGTAGGCGCGGCCCGAGAGCACGGCCTGCGTCGCGTCGGGCTGGGTGTCGTAGGCCTGCACGGTGAAGCCGTGCTTCTCGCCCTCGGCCTTGCTCAGCGTTTCGTACGGCGTGCCCTTGTTGACGGCGACCACCTTGCCCTTGAGGTCGGACCAGTCCTTGATCGGCGCGGAGCCCTTTTTGATGCCGAAGCGGTAGGCGGTCCACAGATAGCCCGCCGTGAAGAGCATGCTCTCGGCGCGCTCCTTGGTCACCGTGGTGGGCGCGGCGATGAAGTCGTAGCGGCCCGAGAGCATGCCCGGAATCAGGGTGGAAAAGCTCACGCTGTCGATCGTGATTTCGCGCTTCATGCGCCGCGCCGCCTCGGTGAACATGTCGATCTGGAAGCCCTCGATGCCGCCGCCAAGTTTGGGCATCGCGTGCGGCGCGAAGGTTCCGTCGACACCCGTGCGCAGCGGCGGCAGTTTGGTTTGCGCAAGCGCTGGGCCCGCCAGGAACACGGCAGTGGCAAGCAAGATCAGGCGGCGGAACATCATCATGGCGGGAACCCCAAGAGTGGACTGAGTGAGCGTGGCGCACGTTCGAGCGCAAGGAATTGTGCGACAAAAAAATGGCGAGTCGGTAGCATCCGCGCATGGCCGAAAAAATCCTCGTCATCAACCCCAACTCCACCGAGGCCGTGACGCAAGGCATCGACGAAGCCTGCGAGCCGCTGCGCATCCCGGGCGGCCCGTTGATCGAGTGCGTGACGCTGAAAGAAGGCCCACCGGGAATCCAGACCCAGCAGCACGTCGACGGCGTGGTCGCGCCGATGCTGCAACTGGTCAGGCAACGCGAAGGCGACTGCTCCGCGTTCGTCATCGCCTGCTACAGCGATCCCGGCCTGCACTCGCTGCGCGAGGCGACGCGACAAGCCCGTGCTCGGCATCTCGGAGTGCGGCATCTTCACCGCGCTCACGCTGGGGCAGAAGTTCGGCGTCATCGCGATCCTCAAACAATCGATTCCGCGCCACCTGCGCTACGTCGGCGCGATGGGGGTGAGCGAGCGGCTCGCCGGCGAGCTGCCGATCGGCCTGGGCGTCGCCGAACTGTCTGACGCCAGCAAGACCTTCCCCCGCATGGTCGAGGTGGGCAGGATGCTCCGCGACCAGCATGGCGCCGACGTGGTCGTCATGGGCTGCGCCGGCATGGCGCGCTACCGCAAGCCGCTGCAGGACGAGATCGGCATCCCGGTCGTCGAGCCGACGCAGGCTGCGGTGACGATGGCGCTGGGGCGGGTGCGGTTGAACTGGGCTGGGAACTGATACGGCTTCGCGTTCAGTGGCATAGGACTGACGAGGTGGGGATGCTCGATTTGGCCACCACCTGTCCTTCGTCTACGGCCGCATTCTGGAAAGCAACTGACCGGCGCGCAGACTCGCGGTGAGGGCACGGCAAGAACTATCGAACCATCGCAGCCGCGAGCGCGTGAATTACTTCCTTTCCGTCCTCGTAAGACTGAACCGCTTCGCCGTACGTCGGCAGGTTCGGAATCTGGCCCTCGTGTGCGAAGTCGTTTCGCCACACGATCATATTGCCGTACGCGCTTCTTACGTCGCGCTTGTGCATTGTCAGATAGGCCTTCGCCCTGGCATCGAGTTTCTTCTTGAAGCGATCAACATAAACGTCGCCGAAGCGAGCACAGTAGTCTTCTCGAATGGACTTGACCGCCACCCGGCCATTGATGCGCTCAAAGTACCTCTCAGTAAACTTTCCCAGCACCTTGTGCTTGCGGCGTCCAAACTCGCAGAAGATCTCCTTGATTGCCAACTCGTATACCGTGACTGCTGCGACGGTCACAAAACCGGTGTACTTCACCCGAAGGAGCGGATCGCCGAGTCCCGGAACGAACGTATTCAGATGCGCTACGACATCATCCGCATGCTGAAAGTGATCGGCGTACGGCATCGCTCAATCGAGCAACGTCTCTTTCGCCAGTTCGTATCGCATCTGCACGGTTTTGGTATCGGTTGTAGCGAGCAACGTGAGCTTCCGAAACTCCTCGTCTGCCCCTCAACGTGGCATACCGGTCAGCGAGGACTTTCTGCTCAACGTGCTGTGCCTCTCGAGCAGCACACACATAACGGCATCAAGGGCGGAAGCGTTGAGGGGGCCTCGCAGATGAAACGGCTTCTCTCCCAGCGCAGAAGCGACCAGCTCCGTCACTTTCGGAAAATCTTCGAAGAACGCCGCCGCTCGTTTGGTATCGGCCTTCACATGACGCTTCATAGTGCTGTTGAGAAACTCCTTCATCGGCTTCTCGTACTTGTCCGTCGCGCCCGTGAGCGCGAACAACCGAAGCAACACCTCCACGTCTCTCTGATGCTTGTCTAGTGGCTTCTTGCCAAGAATCCTCCGCCAGTTCGCATCCTTGTTCGCCTCTTTGAGTTTCAGGCTTAACGGTCCCCGAAAGACCGTATTGCGAATCTCTTGCGACTTAAGCGGCGTGCCACCGGTATTGAGGCGCTCAAAAATATGGTAGGCGCTGGTACCCTCGCCGGCCGGGTTTACTTGTCGAATGTTTACGGCCCGCAGCACGGACTGTTTTAGCTTGCGCTGATCGCTCTCCTCAAGATCAACGAATCGCTTGTTGAAGTACGGGCTCTTCTCGTTGAGCCCCGTCAACCGAAAGACTTGTCGCTTCCCTTGCGTGCTCTCGTCCCCGAAGTAGCCCTCCATGAAATACACGACGCTGAGGATGCGCTGCTGTCCATCGATGACGAGGTTCTTGTTCTTCTCGTTGACGTAAAAGAAAACGGACGGGACGGGCAGCCCACAGAGGAACGAATCAATGAGAAGGCTCGACTGCTTGATAGTCCAAACGAACTCTCGCTGGAAGTCAGGGATTTCGATGTCCCCATCTTTGAACATCTGCGCGATTCCCGCCAACGTGAAGTCTGACGGGTACGAGGCGATGTCGTAGACGATGGAGATCTCGCCATCATCGGCCTCTTCTTCTATGTCAAGGTCGTCGTACTCAGCAGCCATGTCGGCGCCCAGTTGTGATTGATCTTCCTAGAATACTGCACCGCGAATTTAATCGGCAGCGCGAAGACGTGATCGTCAACACGCCGAATCGAGCGCAGCGCACAGTCGTTGCCATAGCGCCCGCGCGGCTGCTGTGGAGTTGGCGTAGATATCGCAAGTTAAAAGCTTCTGCCGCGCACCTCAAGCGATTCCCGTTCCTGACTGTGCCTGCCAGGTGAACAGGCCGCTGAAGCTTTCGGACCAGAACGGGCTCTCCCGCTTGGGGAAGTAATAAGCAACCCCGCCTGAGTCGACAAGCCCATGCTGGAGAGGTGTCAGCCCGCCCTCGCTAAGGAAACCAACGCCAATCACCTGATCGCGGCCGGCGCCACCGAGAAACTTGCTGACGCCGAGGCGCAACGCAGTAGCAGGTTGTGTCGCGTCGTCGTCCTGGCCAGCGATGGACTGAAGCTGACTGCCGTTGATCCCTTGTATTCCAACGAAGAACATGCCGCCGCGCCTTCCGGACAGCTGGCGCGCTGCGGAGTCCTTGATCGTGCCGAAAATTGTGTCCAGGAAGGTATCGTCTGCGGCGCTTTGGACCGCAAGGGCGAGCGCGCCGCCTGAACCGGTGCCGACGATGAGGCTGTGCCGATTGTTGGTCCCAGTCACGGAGTCCACAGCTGCGCGAACATCTTGGCTGTTCTTGGCATTCGGGATGTCACCCAACTCGGAAACGTCGAAGTCACTGAGCCGAACTGCGCAGCCGTTCAAGAGCGCGGTGCTTTGGCCGCGGAATATCGCCGCCGCAGCTTCCTTCGCCAGTGCTTGGCGTTCACGAAAGCTGGTGGGTAGGCGTCCGGGGACCGTGATTACCGCCGATAGACCGGTTGACAGGCCTGCTGTCGTGGATTTCAGGTGCGGATGTAGAAGGCTGAAGAAGTCGAGGGATTCGCGCGTGTGGATCTTGCGCCCTTTGTCTCCAGAGATCGACTTGCACTCCACCTCGAGGCCGTTTGGGCCGAGGTCCGAGACCAGCAAGTCGAAGGTCCCTTCGCCGGTCATCTCGGCCCACGACACCACTCGCCCACGTCGGAGAAAGTGAGTTGCAGCCGCGAACTCCAACCGCAGACCTCTCATGTCATCGGGGTTCTTGAGCGCACCATGGACCCGACGACGAAACTGCTCAGCCAACGCCTTGGGAGAGGCGTCCATGAACGATAGCACCTGCGCGCAGAAGCTCGCAGCTGGATACAGCTCCTGGTTATTCACCTCCCAGAATGGGACTGTGCCGAACTTGTTGGCCATCTCGCGAAGTCGGTCAAGCTGGAACGCGACGGCGTTCTCGCGCATCAAGTGTTCGCGAAGAAACGCGTTGCCCTTGATCTCCTGCTTGATGGACGCGACCCGCTGCTTCCAGTGCTTGTCGTCCACAACAGACGCAAACCTCGCATAGAGGTCCGGGATCTCGGCAGTGTGTAGTTCGGTCAGGAGCATGTTGCCGTCACCGGCATGCACAGCTATGCCGAAGGCATTGACGCCTTTAGGACGAAGTATGAGCGCATTGCGCGATTGTGCCCAGCGCTGTCGGCCGCGTGCACCGCTGCGCGCGGCTTCACCCTACGACCGCCTGTCGGCGATGAATCCGCAGCGTCTACAGGCTGGTAAGGGTCGGGAGCGACCGCTGATACAGAAGATTGGCGCGCCAGCAACGTGGCATTGGATTCCATGCTCGACCGCCCGCTGTTCCATTGACGGTGCCACGGCGCTATTCCCAGGACGCTTCGGGGTCCAGGTGCCGCGCCAACTCCATGGCGTCGTGCAGTACCCGGCCGACCACGAGTAGGGGAGGCTCAACGCGGTAAATCAGGAAGTGGCGCGGCCGGCGGACGACCCCTGCGCCTGTCGCGACGTGATCCCGACTCAGCCGCAGGTGCCACGACCGAACACCCGCGCCGAACTCCGGGCGCTCGATACTGCCCGCCCGGCCCGGCTGTGTCGCCACGTCGCGCAGCGCCGCGACGATCAGACTCTCATAGCGCAGCCGCGCCGCCTCGCCGAACTGCGCCTGCGTCCAGGCAAGGATGTCGATGACATCTGCCTGCGCGGCGTCCGACAGGCGATAGCGAAGCATCAGCTCGCCGTCTTGGCCCGTCGGGCGGCGCGGCGACCCAACTGCCCGACGAAGTCCTCCAGCTGATCGTCTGCAACATCGGCGTACCGCCCCGCTGAGACATCGGCCCAGCCCCGGCGGGCCGCTTGCTTGAGGGCCTTGAGCTTGGCTTGCTCCATGCGCTCGCGCTCCTCGATGAGGCGCAGCCCTTCGCGCAGCACCTCGCTGGCATTCTGGTAGCGTCCCGACTGCACCAGAGTCTGTACCAGCTCGTGCTGTTGCTCACTCAGAACGACATTGCGTGTGGGCATGTTGCGGGCTCCGAAAGTGCACATCCAGCGTCGCTGAATTGGGATTGGCAGATTATGCCAACGATCGGCGAAGTCGCGACGCACCGGGCGTTCGGCGCTCGATCCGAAATCGGACCTCGGGCAGTTCGCCTGGCGCAGAGGGAGGCGCCGCCCACACTGGCTGCGAGGAGGCAAGTTGCGCCGTGTTGCGTTACCGTACGGGCATGTCTTCGCAGCGGCAACAGCTCGAATTCGCGATGACCGCACTGCAGGCGCAGCGCGAACGGCTCGGCAATGACGTGACCGAGACCGCGCTCGCACCGCTGCGCGCCCAGCTCGCTGCCCTTGCGGACGCTCCGGCAACCGACCAGACGCTTCGGCAGGTGACGATCCTGTTCCTCGACGTCGTCGGCTCCACGGCACTCGCCCAACGCCTCGACGCCGAAGACGTGCACGCCGCCATCGACGGTTTGCTCGCGGATTGCACCGCCGTCGTCGAGAAGCACCACGGCAAGGTGCTGCAGTACGCGTGGTCAAAGGGGCCAGGCTCGAATTTCCCCGAATTTCCCGCTGGATCAGAAACGAACGCTTGACCGTGCGCGATTGGTCAAGCGATTGGGTGGCGCATCAGCCGCGGAGCTCACGGCGCAATGACTTCGAGGTTCGGAAAGTAGGTT
>CAVZHI010000013.1:0-190921 GCA_963775015.1 uncultured beta proteobacterium
ATTCACCGTCGGCGCCCTGCATGAAGGTTCAGACGACACGGGCGCACCCGCTCACGCGAACGAGGCCACCCGCTCCCTGCATATCTCGAGCGTTCGAGCCACGGCCGCCTGCCCCGACGGGCTGTAGCCGGGGAGCTTGGGCAACGCGATCGCGGCAACAGCGGCCCGCATCCGATCCAGCACTTCATCGATCGCAGCATGGGTGTCCGACGCGCGAAGCCCGGCGATTGCAGAGACGGCGAGGAAGTCGGCACGCTTGAGCCGTTCATCCTTACCATTGAGCTTGAGCGCCATGCGGTCATGCTCGAGGCGAGGAAAGACGCGCGTCGTCAGCGTGTCGTAGACGGGCGCAAGGCGAACGCTGCGGAAGGCCGGATTGCCGGGTTCGGCGATCTTCAGGACGGCCATGTTCTTGAGGTGCATGTCGCCGTCGGCGATGAGCCAGGCGAAGACGACGCGCTTCATGAGGATCAGCAGGTCTTCGTCGGGCGATGTGGACAAACCTCTCAGGGCACGCGCCACGCGTTCGATGGTGCCGTCGTATTTAGCCGCGGGCGTCAGGTCGAGCACCGAGCAAAGGTCTTCCATCGCCAGCAGGCGCTGGTCATTCGCATCCGAGCGAATGTCGAAGCGCTCGACCAGAAGCGCCGCAGGCATGCCGTCAGGCATCGCGATCAGTGCGGTTGCCGGGACCGTGAACCCGGTCTCCCGTGCGAGGGCAAGGCCGATCCATTCGACCAGCGGCAAGGCCTCGAAGCCGCCGATCCCTGCGGGCTTCAGGATGTGCGTGAACGGCGTACCGATGCTCGGCGAGAGCCGACCGTCCGGGTCGAGCGTCATCGGCGCCTTGATCTGCACACCAGACAGGCGCGGCGTATCGGCGCTGTCGTAGATCGTGGCGAGATTGCGCTCGAAGTCGTGCTGCATCGCGCTGCGACCTGGCCCGGCGTACGTGCCTGTGAACACGCCCGCCGCTGTGTGGGCGGCGAGAGGCGTCGCGAGGACATCGAGCGGCAGGGCGGCAAGCTCATCTGCGTTCTCGGCCATCGTGATGTTGGACATGTAGCGCCTGCCCGAGCGAAGCATGGCCCGTTCGTCGCGGTCATGCAGGACACTCTCCAACCAGCCTTCCGGCAGCAGAGAGACCACGAACGGCGGCAGCCTGCCCGGCATCGTCTGGCGAATGACTGGTGGCACAGGCGTGCCGCTGTCGGTCTGCGACCACCGCCATTCGAAGCCATCGTGAACGAGGGTGCCGATGGGCAGGCCGTGCCATGCCACGGTCAAGGCGAACGCAGCCGCGTTGCGCGCGGGTGCTTTTCCAGGGCCGCGCAGCAAGAACCGTTCGGCCCCCTCGCCCTCGCGATACCAGTCGATTTCACGGGCCAGCGCCCATACGGCATCGCTTGCGGCCTTCGCGCCGCCGTACTCCTCGACGAGGCGGGCGGCGATGGCCTCGCGCGTCGCTGCATCGATGGACGCGGCATGTTCGCTGCGCAGGCGAAAGGCTTCCAGAAACCTCTGGCGGATCGAGGACACATTGATGGAGAACTCGCCCAGGCTGTCGGCAACCGCGGCAGAAGCGAGAGAGGGCTTCACCGGAGCCTTGTTCTGTACGATTTCAAGCGCCCGGATGCGGGTGCGCTGTACGCGCGGCCCGGTCAGATAGAGGCGACCGTCGCGGGTCGGCCCGAGCAGAACGGCGCTGGCCGCCGAGAGGTAGGCCTTGGGATAGAGGTAACGGCCAATCCGGACGGCATGGGCGAGCACTGTCTGATCGATGTTGTCGGCGGTGTCGACATAGATGCCCCGCATCAACTGAACGAGCTTGCCGGTCTCAGCCAGATAGTGGCTGCGGGTCTTGGCTATGGTCTCGCCGACGAGATGTAGGGGCACCGTCTCTAACCTTCCCGTGTTTCAGATACGGGAAAGTTAGCACTCGGCCAGCCACCAGGCAAGAGAAGTTCAACTTTTTCGTATTTCAGATACGCAAAGGTTGTACTTTGCGTTGTTCCATAGCGACCGGTTCATTTTCTTGCCCCAGATGCAAGATGCCTTCGCGCGGGTGACTTACGGCCGTCGGCCGTCGCGGCGGTGCGCTGGTCGACCAGCCTGAACAGCATTTCCAAGGCCGTTCGTTTCTCGGACAGGTAGTCATAACCGTCGTAATGTCGGGTCTGCACGGCACGCCGCCGATCCCGTGAGACTGCAGGCGGCCGCGGATGTCCTGCGACACGCCGGCACTGGCCAGCAGCGTTTCGACGCCTGAGCGGATCCGCTTGGCCTGGAAGTCCTCTATGTCTTGTTGCGCAGCTTCGATTGCCCAATCGCTCAGGGTTGTCGCGCAGACGTGGGTCTTCCCACCGTCGGTCGACAGTGCGAACTTGCCGGTGGGGTGACACTCGGCCAGCGCCTTCCTCGCCGCCTTGATCAGATGGCGGTGAACCTGCCAAGTGCTTTTTTCTTGGCGTGTGCGAAAAGAAGCGCCGAGTAGATTCGCGCCCTGGCGCGCTAGGTTTGCAGCGGTGCCAGAATGCCAGCAAGCAGGACGAGGTAAATGGACAGGCGCCATCGAAGGAAGTGTTCATGGGCACCGAACGCAGCTGCTGAATCAGGGCTGGTGTGTCCAGTAAGATGGCCGGCCAGGCAAGGAGGCAAGACGTCATGAGCGAGTACGCGACGGTCAAGGTCTACAACTTTTGGACCTACGAGCGGGGAGTGGAGTTGCCACCGTTGGCACCTTTCAAGGCGACGCGCGAGTCGATCGCGAAGGTCTGGCACGGAAGAGTCGCCGACGGAACCGAGCAGGTCGTCAGCCCTGCTGAGCTGGACAATCTCGGCAGATACCAGCGCGTGCCGACGGGCTGGGGCGATCTCAGCTGAAGACGCCCGCTGCGGCGGGTTTCACCGAGGTGGTGGGCTGCGCACCAGTTCGGCGAAGCGCTGCAAGTCCTGCGGGTCGACGTCGGACACCGCCGCGAAGCCCACGCCGTCGGCGGCCCCTGTGGCCACTGAATAGCCATGCAGCGTAGAAACCACCATCGGCTCGGAGCCGGGTGCCTCGACGCGCCAGACGAACAGGTTGATGTGGTGCTTGCGAATTCGGTAAACGAACCCCTCATGACGCTCAAGAAGACCTCGGTGGCCATCGCCCTGGCGCTGGCGGCCACTGCCGCGCTTGCGGGTGGCAAGACGTTCAAGGACTTCACGCCGATGGTCGGCGACGTCGGCGCGGGCACGCTGCCCGAAGCCGCGCCGCTGCGACTCTCTGCGCCGCACTTCAGCCAGATGACGATCGTCGCGCGCGACCCGTCGCAGGCGGCGCGCTTCGACAGCGGCAACTACGACATGCACACCGCGAACGAGACCGGCCCCGACGCCGGGCGCTACCTGTTCACGGTGTTCGAAACCGCCCAGGCCGGAATCCAGCGCACCGACCTGCGCACGATGATCACGACGACGATCTGGCAGAGCCCGCAGCCTGCACCGGCGCTGACCAGTCACGTCGCGTTCGACGCTTCGCGCTGGGCACCCTGGGGCGCCTTCCTGACTGCCGAGGAATCGTGGAACGACGTGGGTCAGCCCGTGAGCATCTACGGCCGGCTGTTCGAAGTGACGAACCCGCTCGCCGCGCCGGCCGACATCGTCATCAAGCACCGCAACATCCTGCCGCGCGTCTCGCACGAAGGCCTGGTGTTCGACAAGAAGAACAACCTCTATTTCATCGACGAACGCAACGGCGGCGCGATCTACAAGTACACGTCGCGCAAGCCGAACGCGAAGAACGGCGACGACTTCTTCGCCGCCGGCCAGAGCTTCGTGCTGCGCGTGGGCGACGGCACGGTCATCGAGGCCACCGGCGCCTTCACCTGGATCCCGCTGACGGATGCGAACGGCGTGCCGCTGCCGGGCGCGGTGGTCGTGACCGATGCGAACGGCGTGACCTCGCTCGACGGCCGCGGCACGGTGAACCTGCCTGCCTTTCTGGGCAGCAACTACGACCGCCCGGAAGACATGGAAATCAAGACGCGCAAGAACGGTCGCGAAACGATCTTCGTCGCGACGACGGCGAACCACAAGGTGTTCTCGATCGACCTGCACACCGACACGGTGAAGCTGTTCGTCAGCCGCGACACGACCGACAAGGGCACCGGCCTGCCGGTCGGCGACGCGTTCACGAACCCGGATAACCTGGCGATCGACGCCGACGGCAACATCTACATCGTCGAGGACCAGCCGGGCGGCGTGCAGGACACGTGGTTCGCCTACGACGAAGACGACGACGGCGTCGCCGAGGCCGTGGGCCGCTGGGCCAGCCTGTCCACCGTCGGCGCTGAAGGCACGGGCCTGTACTTCGACAAGTTCAAGCCGAATGTGGCCTACATCAACGTGCAGCACCCCAGCAGTGGCGTGGACCGCACGATCATGATCACGACGCCTTGCACTTGCAAGCAGGAGTAGTTCAACCGGTCGGCGTTGCCTCGCCCGCAAGCCGTTCGAGCTCGGGCTTCGCGAGGACGCGCAGCGCCGCAATTCGGGCCGTGAGCCAGCCAAGTGCGAACCACGCTGCGGGGTCGGCAGCGACGAGTGCCTCGTAGCGGGCGCGTGCGACGAACAGGTCGTTGAGCTCGCCCATGCGCTCCTGAATCGTTGTCAACGCTCCCAGGTAGCGCTGCACGTGCCGGCGGCGCAGAACGGGGGCGAAGAACTCGACCGCGTAGCGCTGGCGCTTGATGCGCTTGCGCAGCGCGTGCAGGGCGGTTTCGTCGAGCTCGTCGAAGGCGTTCCAGTCGGCAACGATTCGTACATGCCAGCGGCGCAAGCGGCGCTGCGCCTTGCGGTGGAACGTGCGCGCGTCGCTGCGGGCCAGGGCTTCGGCGTGCGTGGGATCGGGCTCGCTTTGTGCCGGGTCGGATTGCGCTTCCTTGCCGGCGGGTTCGGGCGCATCGGGCAAGTCGTCCAAGGTCACCCGCCAGGCGATCCAGCCGAGCAGCATTTGCTGCGTCTCGCCGGCGCGAATGGCCTGCACGGGGCTCGTACCCACAGCGCCGGCCGGCAGCGCCAACGGCGGCGCGCCCACCTTGGCGAGCTCGGCGACCACGCCGCTGTCCAGCACATCGCTGTCGCGCGATTCGCCGAGCGTCGCAAACAGCGCCTGCAGGCCCTCCACGAGGTGGCTCGGCGGCG
The DNA here is from genome assembly GCA_963775015.1 of uncultured beta proteobacterium. Taxonomy (GTDB): domain Bacteria; phylum Pseudomonadota; class Gammaproteobacteria; order Burkholderiales; family Burkholderiaceae_C; genus JAEMQF01. The sequence continues at coordinate 5,188 of CAVZHI010000013.1, forward strand.
CGGGCGCCCAACCGCTGAAACTGCGCAGCGCGCTGCGCAGCCGTCGGATGCCCACGCGCAGCTGGTGCACATGCTCGATGCGTTGCGCAGGGTCGCCTTCTGCGACGCCGACCGCGTTGCGTGAGATTTGCGCCAGGCATTCATCGAGCACCGTGCCGAGCGCCTGCGTCGCTGTGGCGCGGCGCGAGTAGTCCGGCCGACTCGCCTTGCGCAGCAGCGGGAAGCGCGAACCCTGGGCGAGCCCATCGCCACGCTCGGCCTTGCTGTGCGGGTCGTAGAGGAGGCCGAAGCGCGCGCGCCAGCGCTCCACCATGTCGAGCATCGCCGCGGGCGAGCCCGAGATCAGCTCGAATTCGATTTCGCGAATCCGCTGCGTCAACGGCGTCGCCACGATCCGCCCTTCGTCGAACGCCACTTCGACCACGGCGCCGCGGGTGCGAACCCTGCGACTCGTGCGCCGGACTTCGGTCTGGAAGCGTACCCCCAGTTCAACGTGGTCGGCGTGCGCGCGCTGCAGCAGCGCGATCAGCTTGTCGCCCGCGGGCGACCCGGCGTGTACCGATGCGTCGTGGTGCGCACCGGGCCGCATGACCTCGTGCTCGAAGCGCTCCAGCGCATGGGCGCTGCCGGCTTTCAAGGTTTGCACCCAGCGCCGGCCTTCGCGTCGCAGCCGCCAGGCCAGGCCGGCGCGGGCCAGCCGGCGGTCCTCGGTATCGAGGTACAGCGCCGCGAGCGACGTGCGCCGCGTCGCCAAACCGCGCGCCACCTCGGCAGCAAGCTGCGCACGCACCGCCGCCGGAACGAGAAACTTGAGTTCGATTTCGGTCTGGCTCTTCACTTCGGCCCGGGCCTGTCATCCCGAGGCCCGGCGTCCGGGCCGAACAGGACGAATGCGCAATGGTTCGATGCTACCGGTCCGCTCGCCCTTCTGTGCAGCCTGCGGGTAGGTGTCGGCCCCAGGTTCCTGGGCGAGCGCGACCGATGCGGGGTAGGCGCTGAGCGCGAATCCGCCGCCATTGGTGCCCTGAGCGAATCGAATCCGGCCAGGAGCCCGCGCCCCTTTTCAGGCCCAACGCGGACCCGCCTTCTGCCGCCCAGGTTCCTAGCGGCGAATCAGCGGGTTCGCCGGGCCGAGACCGGCCAGGGGCGGCATGGCAGCGGAACAGCGGAACGGCGCCGAAAACAAGGCGTCGAACTGCGCCGCGTCAACGCCGGCGACGCGGTTTGCCACCTCGTTGGGCAAGCCCACGCTTTGCACGTCGACGCGCCACGCCAGGCCGGCGCAGCGCCAGACCAGATAGCGAGTTTCCAGCGGTGTGGGCAGGGTCAGCGCACCGTCGAGGCCGCGGTGGGTGGCCAGGCGTGCGCAGCGGCGCAATTCGCAGCTCAGCAAAACCCGCTGGTGCACGCGCAGCACTTCATGCCGTGCGACCCGGCGGTGCAGCATCATCGATCGCGAACAGGAGCGCGGCCGTGAATGCGGCGAGTGCGAAGCTCATTCCAGGGCGCCTTCGAAAAGCGCCCCATCTGCCGCGAGGAAAGGGGAAAGCGACACATCCGACATGGCGTTCAGCTTAGGCGCTTCACGCCTTCGCGGGACGACGCGCAAAGCGCAGGAATTCACGCTCTGCCGACGCAGCCTTGCGCAGGAGCGCAGGCCGGCCACCCGCATCACGATTCCGGTGATGTTCGGTGGCCAGCACTTCCGCTGCGCGAGTTGCCGCGGCGATCGAGTAGCCTTTCCCTGCGGGTGCGAGGCTCTTCGCGGCCCTTGCCCTGAACACGGGCGGCGCGGTCGATCAACTCGCGCTGCGCAGGAGGCGTGCGCCCATGTCCTCTCGAAGATTGCAGAAACCGCGCCCCTCAGCCGCGCACGGTTGGGCGCTTGCGGTGCCAATCGGTCACACGCTGGAACGCCCTGCCGGCGCGAACGAGCAGTGCCTCGTCGAGATGGCGCGCGATCAGTTGCACGCCGATCGGCAGCCGATCGGCGGTGAAGCCGGCGGGGAAGGTGATCGTCGGGCTGCCGGTGCTGTTGAACGGAGCGGTGAAGTGGACCAGGCGGCTGAAGCCCAGCGGGTCGGCGCCGAGTTCCTTCATCTGGCGGATCGTGAGCGGCGCCATCGGCTGCGCCGGAATCAGCAGCAGGTCGACGCCCTCGAACATGGCGGCAACACGGCCGCAGTAGCGCCTGCGGCGCAGCCAGACCTGCTGCAGGTCTAACGCCTTCACCGTGCGGCCGCCGTCGATGAACTCGGCCAGCCCTGGGCCGTAGGCGCTGCGCTGCGCCGGAAACGTGGCAGCGTGGGCGACGGCAGTTTCGACCGAACATTGCGCTGCCCAGTCGGCGATCACGTCGGTTGGGTCGGGGAAGGTCAACGTGTGGAACTCGGCGCCGAGACCCGCGAGCGTGTCGCGCACACGCGCGAGCGCAGCGCTTGTCGCCGGGTCGACGTCGCGCGACGCGTACGCGGGGTCGAACCCGATGCACACGCCATGCAGATCACGATCCGTTCCGGCCAGGTAGTCAGGAACGGGCGCTTGCAACGCGGTCGGGTCGTGCGGATCCGCGCCGGCGATGATGCCGAGCACGGCGCCGCAATCGGCGGCGCTGCGGCACATCGGGCCGAGGTGGTCGAGCGACGCGGCGAGCTCGAAACAGCCGTTCACCGAGACCCGGCCCCAGGTCGGCTTGAGGCCGGTGACGCCATTCGCTGCGCTCGGAAAACGGATCGAGCCTCCCGTGTCGCTGCCGAGCGACGCGTAACACAGGCCGGCCGCCGTGGCCACGCCGGAGCCGCTCGACGACGCGCCCGACCACCCTTGGTCATTCCACGGGTTCACCGGAACGCGAACGTCGGGGTGGTGATCGACGAGCGCGCCTTCGGTGAGCTGCAGCTTCCCGAGCAGCACGGCACCCGCGTCGCGCAGGCGCGAGACGGCCGTCGCGTTGAAGGTGGGGACGAAGTTGGCGTGGATCGGCATTCCCGCTGCGGTGGCGATGCCTTTCGTGTAGCACAGGTCTTTGATGGCGATCGGCACGCCGTGCAGCGGGCCGAGAATGCGGTGCTGCATGAGCAGTTTCTCGGCGTCGCGCGCCTGCTGCAGTGCGAGTTCGGGCGTGACGCGGGCAAACGCTGCGAGGTGCGGGTCGACGCGCGCGATGCGCTCCAGCATGCTGCGCGTCAGCTCGACCGGCGAGACCTTGCGCGTGTGCAGCAGGCGTGCGATCTCGCTGCAGTCGAGAAAAAAGAGTTGATCGTCGGTCATGCGTAGAAACGCGGCGCGGGCCGGGCCGCGGTCACGCGGTTTTCGCCTCGACGAGACCGAGCTCGCGCACCATCGCCTCGCGCATCACGAACTTCTGCGGTTTGCCCGTCGCGGTGAGCGGAAACTCATTCACGAAGCGGATGTGGCGCGGCACCTTGTAGTGCGCAATCTGCCCTTGGCAGAACGCGGCGATCTCTTCGGCGCTCGCGCTGTGCCCCGCCTTGAGGACGATCCAGGCGCAGATTTCTTCGCCGTAGCGTGGGTCGGGAATGCCGAACACCTGCGCCTCTTGCACTGCGGCGTGGCGGTGCAGGAATTCTTCGATCTCGCGCGGGTAGACGTTCTCGCCGCCGCGGATCAGCATGTCCTTGACGCGGCCGACGATGTTGCAATAGCCCTCGGCGTCGATCGTCGCGAGGTCGCCGGTGTGCATCCAGCCCGACGCGTCGATCGCTTCGCGGGTGCGCGGCTCGTCTTCCCAGTAGCCGCGCATCACGCAGTAGCCGCGCGTGCAGAGTTCGCCCGATTGGCCGACCGGAACGATGCGGCCGTCGGTATCGACGATCTTCACCTCGACATGCGGGTGGATTCGCCCGACCGTCGAAACGCGACGTTCGAGCGGATCGTCGACGCCCGACTGGAACGAGATCGGCGACGTTTCCGTCATGCCGTACGCGATCGTCACTTGGCTCATGTGCATTCGGCTCACGACTTGACGCATGGTTTCGATCGGGCACGGCGCGCCGGCCATGATGCCGGTGCGCAGCGTGCTCACGTCGTGCTGCGGCAGGGAGGGGTGGGCGAGCATGGCGACGAACATCGTTGGCACGCCGTGCAGCGCGGTGCAACGGTAACGCGACACTGCGGCGATCGTCTGCGCGGCATCAAAACTCTCACCGGGGAAGACCATCGTCGCGCCGCTCGCCACGCAGACGAGCACGCCGAGCACCATGCCGAAGCAGTGGTAGAGCGGTACCGGGATGCACAGGCGATCTTTTGTCGTGAGCGCCATCGCGTCGGCGCAGTAGCGCGCGTTGTTCACGACGTTGAAGTGCGACAGCGTCGCGCCTTTGGGTGCGCCGGTGGTGCCGCTCGTGAACTGGATGTTGATCGGATCGTCCGGGTCGAGTTCGGCGGCGAGGCCTGCCAAGCGCAGCTTGTGCGCCGGGCCGGCGTGGCGGATGAAGTCGCTGAACTTCTGTGCGCGCGCGGGAACGGGTGCGTCGCCGAGCACGATCACGTGTTTGAGGTGCGGCAGGCGGCGCGATTCGAGAATCGGCTCGGTGCCCGGGCGGTCCAGTTCCGGTGCCAGGCCCTTGAGAATGCCGACATAGTCGCTGCTCTTCAAGGAGCGCGCCATGATGAGCGCCCGGCAGCGCACCTTGTTCAGCGCGTACTCCAATTCCGAGCTGCGGTACGCCGGGTTGATGTTGACGAGGATGGCGCCGATGCGCGCCGTGCCGAATTGCGCGAGCAGCCATTCGACGCGGTTCGGCGCCCAGATGCCGACGCGGTTGCCTCTGCGGATACCGAGCGCGAGCAGCGCCGCGGCGACTTCGTCGGAGCGGCGCTGCAAGTCGTACCACGACAACGTGACGCCGTCGGCGGCAAAGATCGCAGCGTCTTTCGAGCCGTGTGCGGCGACGCATTTGTCGAGCGCCTGCGAGATGGTGCGAAAGCGCAGCGGATCATCCGTCGCGCCGGAAACGTAAGACAGCGTCCCCTGCGGGCGCAGGCGCTCGTCCGCGCCGCCACGCACCCAACCCGAGCTGAAGGGGTTGCGCGTGGCGAGGCTCACGCGCACCTCCCCGCACCCGTCATCCCGGCGAACGCCGGGATCCACTGCACGCGCGGTTCGCCGTGTTGAGGCGTCACGAACGAGTGGATACCGGCTTTCGCCGGTATGACGTTTGACGTGCAAGCGTGGTCGTACATCGTCGCCAATCGAGTCACCCATGCCCCGTCATCCCGGCGAACGCCGGGATCCACTGCGCGGATGTGCCGCGGTCCTTCAACGCAGCTGCGCAGCTCGACGCAGTGGATCCCGGCTTGCGCCGGGATGACGGGGAGGGGGCTGACATCCTCGCCAACGCTCAATACTTGCGCCAGTCACCCGTCTGCTCGAAGGCATGCGCGGCGCGGTAAATCGTCGACTCGGCGTAGTGTTTGCCGATCAACTGCATGCCGATCGGCAAGCCGTTGCTCAAGCCGCACGGCACGCTCATCGCGGGGTGGCCGGTCACGTCGAAGGGGCAGGTGTTGGCGAGCATCTCGAAGCCGCGCTGGCACCACAGCGCGAGCGGCGCGTTCGATGGCGGAATCGGTGTCGCCTTCATCGGCAGGGTAGGCATGAGCAGCAGGTCGAAGCGCGCGAGTGCGTCGTCATAACTCTTCGCGAGAACGCGGCTCAGGTTCTGCGCCTTGGCATAAAAGTGACCGCGGTAGTTGCGCATGAAGTACTCGCCGGCGAACATCGAGATCTTCAGCGTGCGCGACAGTTCGTTCGCGCGCGCGCGCCAGTTCGCGTGGGCATCGAGCAGGCTCGTCGTGTACAGGCCTTTCCAGTTGAAGCCCATGCCGTTGCCGTGCATCATCTGCGCCTGCAGGCCTTCCAGCGCGATCGGCGTCCAGATCGCGGGCCCGTCGCGGTGCATCGGGATCGACACCTCTTCGATGGTTGCGCCCAGGCTCTGCAAGCGCTTCGCCGCTTCGCGCACAGATCGGTCGACATCGGCCTCGCTGTTCTCATGGTTGAAGCCTTCGCTGACGACGCCGATGCGCATCCCCGCCACGCCGCGGCCCAGTGCCGCCGTGTACTTGTCGACCCGGACGTTGTATTGACGCGGATCCAGTCCGTCGGCGCCGGCGATCACTTCCAGCAGCAGCGCGTTGTCGGCGACGCTCGCCGTCATCGGGCCGGCATGGTCGATCGTCGCTTCGATCGGCATCACGCCCGTGTACGGAACGAGGCCGTGCGTCGCCTTCATTCCGTAGACGCCGCACCAGCCGGCGGGCATGCGGATCGAGCCACCCTGGTCGCCGCCGATCGCCATCTCGATCTCGCCCGCGCCCACCAGCGCTGCCGAGCCCGACGACGAACCGCCTGCCGCGTAGCCGTAGCGGTACGGGTTGTGCACCGGCCCGTGCGCCGACGTGTGGCTGCCTCCCGAGAGGCAGAAGTATTCGCAATGCGCCTTGCCGGCGATCGTGCCGCCGGCGTCCAGGATGCGGGTGACGAGCGTCGCGTCGATGTCGGGAACGTATCCTTCGAGGCTTGACGCGCCGTTCATCATCGGCACGCCGGCCAGGCACACGTTGTCCTTCAGCACGATGCGTTTTCCCGAGAGAGGCCCATGCGCAGCGCCGCGCACTTCGGCTTTCACGGCCCAGGCGTTGAGCGTGTTCTGCTCCGCACTCGGCCGAAAACCGGGCGTGCGCGGGTAGCGCACCGGAGGCAGGTTGTCGGGCAGTTGCGTCAGGCGGTCGTAGGACTGGAACGTGCCTTCCATGACGTCGAGGTATTCGGCGACCTCGCGGCTCGACATGCTCATGTGCAGCGAAGACACGATCTCTTGCAACTGCTCGACGGTGGGTCTCTTGACGGTGGACATGGTGCCCCCTGGTGATGCGGCGGATGCGGGGTGCGATGTGCTGTGCCCCTGCGATGGATGATGGGTGGCGACGGGCGCGGGGCTTGCAGGCCGCGCGCCAGGTGGTTCTGAGCGCACCGCTGTCATCCCGGCGGAAGCCGGGATCCAGGCTTCATTCGGTGCGGTGGATCCCGGCTTGCGCCGGGATGACGGGTCGGCGGGGTGCGCGCTGGTGGCTCGGTAGACGTCGCTGCGCGCCCCGGCCGGCGGCACTGCCGCGCTGCCACCACCACCGCCGCGCGTCGGCCCCATGCCCAGCATGTCGGCGAAGTCGCCACCGAGCAGCCCGTCGACGCGCATTTCGCGGACGATGCGGCCGCGTTCGAGAACGACGACGCGGTCCGCGACGTCGAGAACGAGGTCCAGGTTCTGCTCGACGATCAACATCGCCAGGCCGTGCGAGCTGCGCAACTTGGCGAGCGTCGCGCCGATCTCCTGCACGATGGAGGGCTGGATGCCTTCGCTCGGCTCGTCGAGCAGCAGCAACCACGGGTCGGGGACGAGGGCGCGCGCGAGCGCGAGGATTTGCTGCTCGCCGCCCGAGAGCGCGCCACCGCGCCGATCGAGCAGCGCCTCCAGGCGCGGGAAGGTATCGACGACGCGCTGCACTGCCTGCGCTTCGGTCTCGCCCGAGTCGCCGCGCCACGCGAGGCGCAGGTTCTCCAGCGCACTGAGCGCCGGCAGGATGCCGCGGCCTTGCGGAACGTAGCCGATTCCCATTCGCGCGCGCGCGTGCGCCGGCAGGCGCGTCACGTCGACACCGTCCATGCTGATGCGCCCGCCGGTGCTCGGCAGCAGACCCGTCAATGCTTTGAGCAGTGTCGTCTTGCCCATGCCGTTGTGGCCGACGATGCCGATCGCCTCGGCTTCATGAACTTGCAGCGACACGCCGTGCAGGACGGGCACATGGCCGTAGCCGGCGCGCAGCTCGGAGACTTCGAGCACGAGGTCGCGGCGCGCCGGGTCCGCGCCGTTCGCGCCCGGCGCGGCGGCGGCGCCGGCGCTTGATGCGTCGTGGGTGGCAGCGCTGTGATGTTTCACTTGGCTCGGTTCCCCACGTAGACCTCGCGCACACGCGCATCGCGCAGCACGGCGTCGATCTGGCCTTCCATGAGCACGGCGCCCTGGTGCAGCACGGTGACGCTGCCACCGAGCATTTTCACGAAGTGCATGTCATGGTCGACGACGATCACGGTCGCGCTCTCGTTGATGCGCCGGATCAGCGCGACGAGCTTTTCGGTCTCGGCGCCGGTGATCCCCGCAGCAGGCTCGTCGAGCAGAACGAGCCAGGGCTTCTGCACGAGCACGAGTGCGAGTTCGACGATCTGGCGCTGGCCATGCGCGAGTTCGCCGACGACGCGCCTTGCGATTGCGCCGAGTTCCATCTCCTGGATCACACGCTCGGTTTCGCTTCCGGCGCGGCCGCGGCCGTGGATGCGCCGCGCTGCGAGCCAAACGTTTTCCCACAGCGTCAGACCGTTCATCACGGAGGGCACCTGGGTCTTGATGCCGACGCCCAGGCGAACGATTTCATGCGGGCGCCAGCCCGTCACGTCCTGGCCGCGGATGAAAACCCGGCCGTTCGCCGGGTTCAGCGGCAACTGGCCGGTGAGGCATTTGAAGAGCGTGCTCTTGCCCGCGCCGTTGGGGCCGATCAGGCAGCGCAGCTCGCGGTCGCGCAAGCTGAGATTCACGTTGTTCACGGCGAGCACGCCGCCGAAGCGCATGCTCAAGTCGCGCGTTTCGACCACCGGCTCAGACATGCGGGCACTGCGCATCAGCGAATCTGCCTTGGCGCCGCGGCGCCGCCGTCGCGTCCCACCCATCGCCTGCCGGCTCGCGCCCGCCTGACTGCGGCGCTCGCGCCACGCCGTGAACGCCGGCGTGATGCCGCGCGGAACGAGCAGCACGACGAGGATCAGGATGATGCCGAGAACGAGCGAGTTGTCGATCAGCGTCTGCGTGCCGAGCAGCAGTTTCAGCATCCCCAGGACCGCGGCGCCGAGCATGGGCCCCACGAACGTTCCCATGCCGCCGGCGACGACCCAGATGATGACTTCCGCAGACTGGTTCAGGCTGAACACGGTGGGCGTGACGATCTCGGCCCAGTTCGCGAACAGGCAGCCCGACAGCCCGGCCATCGCCGCGCTGATCGTGAAGATCGCGGTCTTGTACGCCGGTGCGTTGTAGCCGAGCAGCTCGGCGCGCGCTTCGTTCTCGCGGATCCCGATCAGCACCCGGCCGAACGAGCTGTGCAGGATCCAGCGCGACAGCAAGTAGCAGCCGAGCAGGCAGAAGATGGCGAAGTAATAGAACGGCGTGCCGAAGATGGTGAGGCTCGGGTCGCCGGGAACGTTCAGGATCGGGAAGGCCGGTATGCCGTTGAAGCCGCCCAGGCGCGCCGCGCCGATGCGGTACGCGTCGCCCGCGGTCTGGTTCATGAACTTGAACATGATGAGCGACACGACGAGCGTGATCACGCCCATGTAGACATCGCTGATTCGGCCGTAGAACATCATCGCGCCGATCACCGCCGCCACGAGCGCCGGCAGCAGCATCGCAAGCAGCAAGGCCGCCGTGCTCTCGCCGGCGTTCATCGACGTGATCGCATACGTGTACGCGCCCAGGCCAAAGTACGCCGCGTGGCCGAAGCTGAGGATTCCGGCGTAACCCCACATCAGGCCGAGCGAGAGCGCGAACAGCGCCCAGATGCAGAGCAGCGTCGGCGTATTCGTTTCGCTCACGAGCGGCAACAGCACCAGGACGAGTGCGAACGTGATGAACCAGCCCCAGCGCATCCGGCCGGCGGCGCCGAACTTGTCGGTCATGCCGAATTGCGGAAGAAACGCCCGGTGATGCCCTGCGGCATGAGGCGCAGCAGCACGATCGCCAGCGCCAGCATCGCGATCTCGCCCATCATCGGCGTCGACCCGAACGAGACGAGCTGGTTGATCGCGCCGAAGACCACCGAACTCGACAGCGTTCCGGCGATCACCGCCGCGCCGCCGGTGATGACGGTGATGAACGCCTTGGCGATGTACGCGCCGCCCGAAGACGGCAGAAGCCCGGTGAGCGGCGCGAGCACGCCGCCCGCCAGGCCCGACAGCGCGGCGCCTGCGGTGAAGGTCCACATGTAAACGCGGCTTGGGTTGTAGCCGAGTGTCGACGCCACATCGGCGCTCTGCATCGCGCCGCGTGCGACCAGGCCGACTCGCGTATAGCGAAACAGCAGCCACATGCCGAGCACCATCAGCACCGCGATCAGGATGATGAACAGGTTGTAGCCGCCCATCTGGTAATCGCCCAGGGCGTAGCCCGGGATCGGCGCCGGAACGCTCACCGCGGTGTTGCCGAAGATCAGCGTCACCAGGCCGATCATGAGCAGCGCCAGGCCCCAGGTCGCGAGCATCGTGTCGATCATGCGGCCGTAAAGATGCCGCACGACGATGCGCTCGACGATCAGGCCGAAGAGGCCCGACGACGAGCGGCGCCAGGACGATCATCGAGAAGTAGATGTTGATTCCCGGCCTTCGCGCAGGCGATCGTGGTGTAGCCGCCGATCATCACGAACTCGCCATGCGCGAGGTTGATGACGCGCGTCATCCCGAACACGACCGCCAGACCCGCGCTGGTGAGCGCGAGGAAGGCGATCATGTAGAGGATCTCGAGCGCGACGACGGCTGCGTAGTCCATGCGCCGGGGGGTGCCGGAATCGAAACGTCAGGCGCGCGTCAGATCTTGACCTCGAACTGCTTGTTCTCGGCCGGGTTCTTCTGCAGGTCGCAGAACTGCAGCGTGTCGGACGGCGGGCGCGCCTTGAATTCCTGCTTGATCGTGAGCTTCTGGCCCTTCACTTCCATGACCTTGATGTCCAGCGTGGCGTGGTGCGTCTTCGGCTCGAGCGTGATCTTGCCGCCCGGGCCCTGGATGCTGACGCCCGATTCGATCGCGGCGAGCATCTTCTCGCGGTCCAGCGAGCCGGCCTTCTTCACGCACGCCGCCCAGAGCATGATGCCCTGGTACTGCGAGACGGCGATTTCGTGCACGACCTTGGTGTCGCCGAAACGCTTCGCCCACTTGGCGAGGAACTCCTTGTTCGCCGGCTCGGTCGATTCCTGGCTGTAGTTGCCCGCGATCAGGATCCCGTCGCCTTCGGCCGGCGACAGCGCGAGGTGCTCGTTGCCGACGCCGAACGTGGTGGAGCAGAGCGGAATCTTCTTGTTCATTCCCGAGGCCGCCCACTGCCGGTAGAACGACATGTGCGCGCCGCCCACCAGTGCCGAGACGACGAAGGTGGGCTTTTCCTGCTGGATCTTCGCGATCGTCGAGCCGAAGTCGGCGACGTCGAGCGGGAAGAAGTCGGTCTTGAGCGTCTTGCCGCCGCCCTTTTCGATGTAATGCGCGAGCCACTTCGCCGTGATCTGGCCGTAGTTGTAGTCGGCGGCGAGGATGTACGCCGTCTTGCCCCATTGTTTGAGCGCGATGCCGACGATCGGCTCGACCGCCTGCGCCGGCGTCGTGCCGGTGCAAACGACGTTGCGGTCGCAGACGCCGCCCTCGTAAAGCACGTTGTAGAAGTAAAGCGTGTTCGCGCGCTTGAAGGTCTGGCGGATCGCTTCGCGCGACGCGCTCGTGATGCCGCCGTGCACGACGTCGACCTTGTCGTCGCGACTGAGCTGTTGCGCGAACTTGGTGTAGAGCGCGATGTCGGACTGCGTGTCGTACTGCTTGACTTCGATCTTGCGCCCGAGCAGGCCGCCCGCGGCGTTGATCTCTTCGGCGGCGAGCAGCGTCGCCTGGACCATCGGCTTGCCGTAGGCGTCGAGGTTGCCCGAGTTGTCGAGCACCGAGCCAAGCTTGATCGGCGCGCCTTGCGCGAGCACGAGCTCGAAGGGAATCGTCGCGCCCAGGGCCGTCAGGCCTGCGGCGGAGCCGGTGGAAGCCAGGAAGCGGCGGCGGGAATTGCTCATGTGATTGTCTCCTTCAATGTAACGTCATGGACAGGGTGAAACGGATGGGTATGACAGCCCGTCATCCCGGCGCAAGCCGGGATCCACCTCTGCGGGCGGCGCGGTTCGCCGGCAGTGGATGCCGGCGTGCGCCGGCATGACGAAAGGGTTTGCCCGGGCGCATCACTTGGGCGGCTCCGCGGGCGGGGTCTTGGTTGGCGCCACGTTCACGGCGGACGAAAAATCAACGCCGATCTGATCGCCGATGCTCTTCAGTGCGGGCAGCTGCAGGGCCATGCCCATGATGCTGTCCATGACCTGCGTCACGGGCGGCTTGTTGGCATTGCCGTCGCCTGCGCCACCTGGCGAAGTGCCGGCGCCGCCGTTGCTCGAGCCAAAACCCGTGACCTGGTGGATGCGGATGCTGTCGATCTTCTCCACCGGCTTCATCATCTGCTGCAGGATCTCGGGGATGCGGTCCAGGCGATATTTCTCGAGCTTCATGCTCATCAGCGATTCGCTGAGCGAATTTTCCGAGGCGATGAGCGCGCGCGAACCTTCGCTCTCGGCGAGCATGCGCAGGCGGTCCGCGTCGGCCTTGGTGCGCGTCGCTTCGCTTTCGGCGCGCGCGCGGCGCAGCAGCACGTTCGCGTCGCTCGCCGCGTTCGCCTCGGCGACTTCGCCGGCTTCGGTGACGCGCTTCAGCGCGATTTCGCGCGAGCGGTCCGCGACGGCGCGCTCGCGATCCGTCTGCACCTGCTCTTGCGCAAGGATCACTTCGCTGCGCGCCGTCTCGGCCAGCGCCTGCGCATGCGCCTCCTCGGCGTGTTTGCCGGCGAGCTGGATCGAACTCTCGACCTTGCGGATTTCGGAGTTGAGCTGCGCCTCGATTTCCATCTTGCGCAGCTCGCGCGACTTCTGGATTTCGCGTGTGCGCGTCGTCTGTTCGCGGCCGATTCGCGCGTCTTCCGAGTCGACCATCGCCTGCTCTCTGGCGCGCGCTGTTTCCGCGTCGCTCGACGCCTTGATCTTCTCGATCTCCATGCGCTGATTGATCTGCGCCTGCTCTTCCTGCTGGCCGATGATGAGGCGCTGCTTCGTCGCGTCGAGCTGCGTCTGGCGCACCGAGATGTCGGCGTCGGCCTCGACTTCGGCGCGCTTCTTCTTGTTCACGGCGATGATTTCGGCGAGGCGCCGCATGCCCACCGCGTTGAACGCGTTGTTTTCGTCGAGCGAGGCGAACGCTGCCTGGTCCAGCCGCGTGAGCGACACCGAGTCGAGCAGGATGCCGTTTTGCGCCAGGTTGTCGCGCAGCAGGCTGCTCACCTTGGCGACGAATTCGGCGCGCTTTTCGTGCAGCGTGTCCATCTTCTCCGCCGCGGCGATCGCCTGCACCGCGTCGATGAAGCGGCCTTCCATCAGGTTGCGAATGCCCTCGGGCGTGAACGCTTTCGAGCCCAGCGCCTGCGCTGCGGTGGCCACGCCGTCGAGGGTGGGCTGGACGCGAACGTAGAACTCGAACTCGGCGTCCACGCGCATCCGGTCTTCGGTGATGAGCGACTTTTCGCCCGCGCGCTTGACCTCGACGCGGATGGTGCGCATGTTGATCTCGTCGACCTTGTGCAGGAACGGCAGCGCAAGAACGCCGCCGGAGATCACGGTGCGCTGGCCGCCGAAGCCGGTGCGGATGATCGCGACGTCGCGTGTCGACTTGCGATAGAAGCGGCTCAGAAAGATGACGATCACCGCGATCAGGACGATCGCGACGACGATGCCGAACAACCAAGCGAGGACAAGCATTGCTATTCCAATTTCGCCGTCAAAGACCCGAACTCAAGTGTGGCACCACTGCGGTGCGCGGCGCATCAGGGTTGTGCCCAGTGGTCCGTGGCTGCGCTGCATGCTGAGCAGCCGTTGGATGAACGTCTGCATGAACTCCACAAAAGCACGATCTGTGCCGCGCCAGACGGAAGGGGCCGAGCCGTGACCCAGCACCGACCTCACGCGCCCATCAGCAGCCCGAGCGCCTCGCGCAGCACGCTGCGCACTTGCCGCATGCCTTCGGGTGAAGGCATCCATGGCAGCGACGACAGCTGCGCTTCATGCGCCAGCCCAAGCGGAGCCGCTTCGACCGTGAAGCCCTCCGGCGCGCTGCGCCGAAAGTCGCGCAGCGCGCGCGGCATGTGCCAATCGTGCGTGACGAGCACAACATGTTTGACCCCGGCGCGGCCGAGCAGCGCGACGCTGCGCGCCGCGTTTTCGCGCGTATCGCGCGATTCGCTTTCGACCCAGCGCAGCGGCCAGCCGAACTCGCTGCGTGCGATGCGCTCTGCCGCCTGCGCTTCGCTCGCATCGCCCGATTGGCCCCAGCCGATGCCGCCGCTGAAAGCGACACCAAGGTTCGTCGCGCGCCCCAGCCACAGGCCGTAGCGCAAGCGTTCCACAGAACTCGCCGAAAGATTGCCCGAGCCGTACTCGGGCGCCAGCGCCTCGGCGCCACCACCGAGAACGACGATCGCGGTCGTCTTGCGCGAGTTCGGATCGCCGCGCAGCGCGTCGAGTCGCTCGCGGCTCAGCGCGGCAGGCGGGTCGAGCAGCCAGCGCGACAGCCAATGCCCGCTCACCGCGCAATGGCTGAACCACAACGCCGCGACGCCCAGACAGAGCGTCGTTGCACCGAACCGGCGCCGCCGTGCCATCAGCCAGGCGCCGAGCAAGACCATGAGCAGCAGCGGCACCGGCGGCAAGAGCAGGGCGGTGAGCGCGGGTTTCCAGCTTTCGATGCCCAAGAGAACGAACAGGCTGTTCATGAGAAGGTGCGCCGGATGCGGGCCCGGGTCGGGCGCGGCGATTGTGCGCGCGCGAGCGCCGCGGCACAGGGTCGTCCCCGATCGGCCGGTGCATGGGCGGCAGGCATGATGCAGGTCAACCGAATCCCGGAGCCGGACCCATGGCCATCACGACCGCCCAGAAACTTCGCGCACGCCTGATCCGCAACTTCGACAGTGCGGAAAAAACGCTCGAGCGCCGCGACCCGCTCTACGAGACGCTGTGCACGCGGCTTGCGCGCGGTACGGCGGCGTCCAAGCTGGGTCTGAGCATCGACATCGTTCCGCCGGGAAAACGCGCCTGCCCGTATCACTTTCATTACGCGCAGGAAGAAGTCTTCATCATTCTCGAAGGCCGCGCGACGCTGCGCGTCGCGGATGAATTGTTGCCACTTGTGACCGGAGACGTCGTTTTCATTCCTCCGGGGCCCGAGTATCCGCACCAGATCATCAACGACTCTGAAGCGCCGCTGAAGTACCTGTCGGTGAGCACCAAGGAAAGCCCGGAGCTCGTCGAGTACCCAGACTCCGGCAAATACCTGGTGAGCGCGACCCGCGACGGCGACCCCTACGGATTTGCCCGCATGCACCGCGACAGCGACGACCTCGACTACTGGGACGGCGAGCCTTGACCTTGGCTTGGTTTTGCCCTGTAGGTATCCCGCTAATTACAGGCGTGCAGCACGGCAACCACAGCTAGCGTAACTACCTAGGGCGGCGTGCACAGGCATGACTAACATCGCCCGGCTTCTCGTATGCATGCGTACTGTCTCCAGTTTTGGCGAAACGGTTCGTGCGCGCGCGCTGGCGATTGCATTCAGATCTGATCCCTGTATTTAACCTGGAGGAGACCGATGAAAGTCCTGAAATTGGCGGCAACCCTTGGCACCGCAACGCTGCTCGCGTTGTTTGGTGCTTCGGCGATGGCGCAAGCAAAAATCAAGCTCGAAAAGGTGGTCTCGGCGATCAATACGCCGCTGGCCATGGTTCAAGTGCCCGGCGAGAACCGCATGCTCATCGTCGAGCAGAACGGTCGCGTCCAGGTGCTGGAAAACGGCAAGCTCGGCGCTGCGCCGATGCTCGACGTGCGCCACAAGATTCCCAAGCTGCACCACGACTTCGACGAGCGCGGCCTGCTGGGCATCGCCCTGCACCCGAACTTCCGCTCCAACGGCAAGGTCTACGTCTCGTTCAGCGCCCACCTCGATTACGGTTCGGACCTGGGCCAGATGCTCTGGTACAGCCATAACAACGTGGTCGAGGAGTACACGATCTCGTCGAAAGACAAGAACGTTCTCGACCCGAGCACCGCACGGCGCATCCTGTCCACACCCTGGCCGCAGTTCAACCACAACGGGCACTGGATCGGCTTCGGCAAGGACGGCAAGCTGTACGTCTCGCTGGGCGACGGCGGCTACGCCAACGACTGGGGCATCGGCCACAACGTGACGATCGGCAACGGCCAGGACATGACGACGATGCTGGGCAAGATCATCCGCATCGACGTCGACACGCGCACCGACGGCAAGCCCTACGGCATTCCGTCGGACAACCCCTTCGTCGGTCGCCGCGACGTGCTTCCCGAAATCTGGGCGTCGGGCCTGCGCAACCCATGGCGCTGCTCGTTCGACACCGCCAGCGGCGACCTGTTCTGCGGCGACGTGCAGCAAAACAGCTACGAAGCGATCAAGATCGTCGGCAAGGGCCAGAACATGGGCTGGAGGCGCGTCGAGGGCATCATGCGTTGCTTCGACTACCAGAAGCCCGACGATCACCCGGCGTCGTGCGACAAGTCGGGCATCACGCCGGCGATCATCGAGTACAACAACTGCACCGCCAAGCCGAACGGCTGCAAGGGCATCTCGATCACCGGTGGCTATGTCTACCAGGGCACGCACGCCGCCTGGAAGGGCAAGTACTTCTTCGGCGACTGGAGCAAGTCCTTCGGCGAGATGGACGGCCAGATCTTCATCGGCACCAAGGGCAGCGACGGCAAGTGGACGATGGACACTGCCGAAGTCACCAACATGTCGGGCAAGAAGCCTTACGTGCTGGCATTCGCCCAGGACAGCGCTGGCGAGGTCTATGTGCTGACTTCGATCACCACCGGCCCGAACGGCTCGCTCGACACGATCTACAAGATCGTTCCTTGATCTAGATTGATAAAATGGCCACCGCGGCGCGCAAGGCGCTGCGGTGGTTTTTTTTGTGCAGATGTGAGACTGGAATTCACCAATGACGAGCAAGAACCTGGTGCCAACGCTTCGGCGCTTTCTGCTGGTGCTGGCCGCCAGCCTGATTCCCGCCGCCGCGGTGCACGCGCAAGCCACTGCGGCCGCGCCCACCGAGCCCGTGCCCAAATTCGACAAGGCCTACATGACAAGCACCGCGGCAATCGCGGCCGGCAAGGAAGTGTGGGATACACAATGCCGCCATTGCCATGGCAACGCGGCGTACCCGGGCAAGGCGCCCAAGCTCAACCCCGGCGGCTACGAACCCGATTTCATTTTTGACCGCGTCACCTACGGCTTTCGCAAGATGCCGCCGTGGAAAGACGTGTTCACGATCGACCAGCGCAAGGCCGTCGTGGCCTATATCAAGAGCAGCAGTTTTTCGCCCTGATGGGCCTTGGCCAACAACCGGAGCTTGCATGAGCGCGCTGCGTATCCTGAACATCGTTCTCGGCTTGATGATGCTGGGGTTCACCGGGGTCCAGTACAACGACCCCGACATGCCGCAGTGGGTGTTGATGTACATCGTTCCGGCGATCTGGATGTACGCCGTGACGTTCCGCCTTGCGAGCGTGAAAGCCTCGGCCGACCTCGTGCGGCTGCTCTGGGCCACCGTCGTCTATTACATCGTCGCGGTGATCTTCCTCTGGCCGACCATGCCCAACTTCTGGCGCAAGGAAGTCTGGATCGTCGAAGAGACGGCGCGTGAAGGCATGGGCATCATGATCGCACTCGTCGTCGTGATCGTCGCGCTCCTCAACACGCGCCTCGGCGCCACTCAGGCGTCGAGCAGTCGATAAGCCGAGACCGGACGCTGAAACCCCTTCAGCGCGAGTTCCGCCGCCAGCGGCTCGACCTTGAACGCGCCGTCCAGCGCGGCGACAACGCGCTGCGCGAGCAAGGTCTCGCCGCCGCGTGCCTCGCCGCACAGGCGCGCCGCAAGGTTCGTCACGGTGCCAATCGCGCCGTAGTCGATGCGGCCTTCGAAGCCGATTCCGCCGATCGTCGCGAAACCCTGTGCGATGCCGACGCCCATCTGCAAGTCGTAGCCGCGTTTGCGCCAGCCCGCCGCGAGCTTGCTCACTTCGCCCTGCATCGCGAGCACCATGCGTGCCGCGCGCGCCGCGGCGTCGGGGATCGGCACCGGGTCGTTGAAGAACACCATGATGCCGTCGCCCGTGAAGCGCTCCAGCGTGCCCTCGTGCTCGAGGATGAGGCGACCCATCGCGGCGTGGTATTCGCCGAGCACGCCCATCACTTCTTCCGGGTCGGCGGTTTCGGTGAACGCGGTGAAGCCGCGCAGGTCGAGGAACACGACGGTGATCTCGCGCCGATGGCTCTTCAGCGGATCGTCGGCGCCGCCGGCGACGATCGGCTTGCGCGAGTTGCGGCGAGAAAAAGCGCTTCAGGCGGCCCGACTTTCGCAGCTGCTCCACGCCGTCCGCGACGCGCTGCTCGAGCATCGCGGTTCCACGCCGCGAGTTCGATCGCGCTGACGGTTCACTTCGTCGTAGAGCTGCTTGATGCGCAGCAGCGACTTCACGCGCGCGAGCAGCTCGGCCTGGTTGATCGGCTTGCTCAGGAAGTCGTCGGCGCCCGCCTCCAAGCCCTTGACGCGCTCCTGCGCCGGATCGAGCGCGGTGACGAGCACGATCGGCAGCATGCGCGTGCGCCGGGTTCGGCGCGCACCGCCTGGCACACTTCGTAGCCGCACATGCCGGGCATCATCACGTCGAGCAGGATCAGATCCGGCGCGTTCGCCTCGATGCTCGCCAACGCTTCGTCGCCCGACGCGGCGGTGAGCGCGGTATAGCCTTTCACCGACAACAGGTCGGCGAGCAGCTTGACGTTTTTCGCGACGTCGTCGACGACAAGGATTTTTGCGGTCATTCAGTCATGCAGTCATGCAGCCGAGCTGTCATGTGCTCACGCGCTCATGGACGTTTGCGCCCGTCGGTGAGGAAACGCTGCACCGTTTCGAGAAACGCCTTCAGGCTGATCGGCTTCGTGATGTAGGCGTCAAAGCCCGACGTCACGATTTTCTGCTGCTCGTCGGGCATCACCGAGCGCTGACACGGCGAGCACGGGGATCGCGTCCAAGGCGTGGTCTTCGCGGATCCGGCGCAGCGCGGTCGATGCCGTCGATGTCGGGCAGCTGGATGTCCATCAGCACCAGGTCGGGCTTGTGCTCGACGGCCAGGCGCACGCCGTCCCAGCCCGTTCACCGCTTCGAGCGTGCGGTGCCCCTTGTGCTGCAGGATGTCGCGCACGAGCTTCATGTTCTTCTCGTTGTCTTCGACGATCAGGATCGTGCTCACTATGCAGCCTCCAAGGTGTGCCGCGGAAGCGTAAACGCAAACGTCGAGCCCCTGCCCGGGTGCGCTCTCGAGCCGGATCGTCCCGCCGTGCAGCTCGACGAAGCGCTTCGCCAGCGCCAGACCCAGGCCCGTGCCCTCGGCTTTGCGCAGGTAGTCGCCGCTCGCCTGGCGGAACTCCTCGAACACCAGCGCCTGCTGGTCGGCGGCGATGCCGACGCCGGTGTCGATGACGGCGATCTCGATCGCCTCGCCCGCGCTGCCGACGCGCCGCGCGCGCAGCGTCACCGCTGCCGCCCGCGGGCGTGAACTTGACGGCGTTGCTGAGCAGGTTGATCACGACCTGCTTGACCTTGCGCTGGTCGGCAACCCACTCGTCGATGCCCGGCGCCACGTCGAGCGCCAGCGCCAGGCCGTGCCGCGCGGCGCGCTCGCGCACCAGCGTCATCGCGTTGTCGAGCAGCATCCGCAGGTCGAAGCTCGACAGCTCGAGCTCCATGCGCCCGGCCTCGATCTTGGACAGATCCAGGATGTCGTTGATGAGCGTCAGCAGGTGGTGGCCCGAGGAGTGGATGTCCATGCAGGTACTCGATCTGCTTCTCGTTCAGGTCGCCGAACATCTTCTCCGTCAGCACTTCGGAGAATCCGATGATGGCGTTCAGCGGCGTGCGCAGCTCGTGGCTCATGTTGGCGAGGAACTCGCTCTTGTGCTTGTTCGCCACTTCGAGCTGGCGGCTCTTGTCCTGGATCTCGTGGAACAGGCGCGCGTTCTGGATCGCGATCACGGCCTGGTCGGCAAAGGTCTTGAGCAGGCCGAGTTCCTTGTCGGTGAAGCCCGCGGCCGAACTGCGAGTGACGTACAGCGAGCCGACGGCGCGGTCTTCCCACGCCATCGGTGCAAACGCCTGCGAATAGGTGCCCCGGCCCATCTGCTGTGCCGCGCCCCGCACGCCACTCGGAACATCGGCGCTCCCGAGCACGTCGGGGTAGTACAGAAGCCGGCGCTCGCGAATGCTGCGCTCGAATTCGCCGGCAGCCTGCGGTTCGGCAAAGTAGGCCTCGATTTGCGCACGTGTCGCGCCGTGGTGCGCGCCCAAGCGCACCTTGCCGTCTTCACCGATCAGCAACACGCCTTGCTCTGAACTGTCAAACAAGTTCTTGCAGCTGAGCAGAATCTTCTCGAACACGGGCTGGGTGTCGGCCACCGAACTGCTGATGACTTGCAGCACCTCGGCGGTGGCGGTCTGCTGTTCGAGCGCTTCCTTGGTTTCGTTGAACAGCCGCGCGTTCTCGATGGCAATCACCGCCTGATCGGCGAAGGTCTTCGCAAGCGCGACGTCTTTCGCGCCGAACTCCCCCGGGATGGCGCGCAACACGCCGATGCAGCCGATCGCGTGCTGGTCGCGCAGCAGAGGAACGAACAAACCCGAGCGCCAGCCGAAGGTGGTGGCGAGTTCGCGCGTTCGCGGGAACTTCTCGAAGACCGCGTCGCGGTCCGGCACGACCATGACCTTGGCGGAAAGAACGCACTCGCCCGACACGCTTTCGTGATCCAGGGGCCAGCGTTGCACGGCCGACTCACCCGTCGTCGTACCGTCGGTGGCGATGGCCGCGCGTTCCAATGTCGAGTCAACAGTCAGCAGCAGGTTCACCGACATGCCGCCGAAGAGGCGCTGGCAACTGCTCACGATCGCGTCGAACACGGGCTGGGTGTCGGTCACCGAGCCGCTGATGACACGCAGGATTTCCCCGGTGGCCGTCTGCTGCGCAAGGGCCTCGGTGAGCTGCGACGTGCGCTCGTCGACCTTGCGCTCCAACCCCGCGTACGATTCCGCCAGCTGCAGCGTCATGCGATTGAACTGATCCGCCAGGCCTTCCAGTTCGTCGCCGGTCTTGACGACGATCGTCTGCCCGAGCTCGCCCGCGCCGATGCGCCGCGCGCCTTCGTCGAGCGTGCGGATCGGACGCACCATGCCGCGTGCGAGCGCCGACGCGGCGAGCGCCGAGATCGCCAGGCCGGCGAGCAGCAGCACGCCGGTGCGAACGATCGACGCGTTGAGCTTGGCGTAGACCTCGGAAATCGGCTGCTCGACGAACACTTTCCACGCCAGCGGTTCGATGCCGGCGGAAGACGCGAGCACCGGCGTGCCGCGCAAGTCGCGCGACACGCTGGCCGGCGCGTCCGGGTCGTGCGCCGCCGACGCAGCGATGACGTGCGGCAGCGCCGTGAGATTTGTCTTCCGCAGCACGAGGCCGATGTCGGGGTCGGCAATCAGCAGACCGCTGCCGTCGAGCACGTAGGCCTTGCCCTTGTCGCCGATGCGGATTCGCGAGACGACGTCCCAGATGAACTTGAGGTTCACTTCGGCCACCGTCACCGGGCCTTTCTCGCCGCCGGTGCGGATCGCGACCGTCATGTAGGGCTCGGTCTCCTTGCGAAAGTACACCGGCCCGTACCAGGGCTGGCCACGCCGCGCTTCGCGAAACGCAATGTCTGCCGAGCGGTCGCGCGACGACGCGGCGATGTCCATTCCCAGGCGCGACACGGCGATCACTTCGCGCCCTGTCGTGTCGAGCTGCGAGATGTCGGTGACTTCGGGGGCCTGATTCAACAGCTTGAGAAACTCGAGGCGACGCGTCTCGATGTCCGACGCGTCGAGTTGCGGGAGAGCGGCGTACCTGAGCTGTTGCGAGATCTGGCGCACATACTGCTCGATGCGGGCCGCCGCGGCGACGGCTTTTTCGTGCTGCAGGCTGCCGAGCGCCAGGCGGTTCTCCTGGTATGAAAAGTACAGGCCGATGCCGCCCGAAGCGAGCAGCGCCACGCTCACCAGCGCGATGATGAGCAGCAGGTATTTGCGGAACAGCCGGCCGCGGTGCGGGTTGTGCGGGGCCGCGGATGGTGCAGCCGGTGGCGACGGGGCGGGCATCGAGGCGTTCCAGCGCGGCAGATGGCTTGAATGAGAATCAGCGCGTGGCGAAATGACGGCATTGCGTCATCGGATCACCTCGTCGGCGCGCAGACGAAGTGCCTGTGGCACGGTCAGGCCGAGCGCCTGCGCCGTTTTCAGGTTCAGCACCATCTCGACGACGTTGGGCTGTTCGAGCGGCAGATCGCCCGGATTCGCGCCGCCCAGAATCTGCACCACCTGTTCCGCCGCGCGCTGGTATGACGCCGAGAAATTCGGCCCGTACGAGATCAACCCGCCAGTCTGCGCCCACAGCGCATTGTTGAAGATCGACGGCAGGCGCCGCGCCAGCGCGAGGTCGGTGATGTGTTGACGGGCGGGAACGAAGAAACCCGACGTCAGCCCGACCAACGCCTGCGCCTTGCCGCGCGTGAAGGTGGCGAACGCCTGCGGATAGTCGTAGGGCGACTGGGCGAACTGGTGCACGATCAGTTCGAGCCCGAGCTGCGCAGCCGCTGCCTTGGAGACTTCGAGTTGGCCGGCGGTGGACCTGTCGGCCAGGACCGCGACGCGTTTCAACGTCGGCAGCAGCTCCTTGAGGATGCTCAGGCGCTTCGCCGGCAGTTCGGTCTGCAGCTGCGACACGCCGGTGATGCGCCCGCCCGGGCGCGCCATGTTCGCGATGTGGCCGGTGGCGACCGGGTCGTAGTCGTTGCTCACGATCACGATCGGCTTGTCGCGCGTCGCCTGTTTGACCGCCGTGAGGTTGAGTTCGCTTCCCGGCGCGAAATAAGCGTCGCAGTTCAGTTTCGCCAGTTCGGCAGCCATCTGCGGCGCTTGCTCGGCCTGCCCGCGCGTGGAGCGGAATTCGATCACCAGGTTGCGGCCCTCGACAAAACCGCGTTCAGCCAGGCGCTGCACGAAGGCCATGTTGTAGCTTTCCTGCGTCGGGCCGCTCGTGCCGAGCCAGCCGAGCCGGTAGGTCCGGCCGGGCTGCTGCGCCAGCGCTGCCGGCAGGGCCGAGCAGGCTGCGGCGCAGACGGCGAATTGGCGGCGTGAGGTCATGCATCGGGTCCGAACTGAAAGGCAGGGCGCATTGTCATCGAAGCGCTGCGCGCCGTGCGGCCACGCACGGCTGGCTACTCGACGAACCGGTCAGCGCGCAGGCGCAGCGCTTGCGGCACCTTCGAGCCGAGCGCCTTGGCGGCGGGCAGGCACAGCTTCAGGCTTTGCCCGGCACCGGCGCCGGCAACAAGCCCGTCTTGATCTGCTCGCCGAGCCATTGTTCGAACAGGCTGTCGGCGAGCACATATTCGCCGCGTGCCGCGCGGATGATCCAGCCGTTCATGGCGAGCGATCGCAGCGCTTTTTGCATCACGGTCTTGGTCACGGTTCGCCCGTCAGCACGCTGCCCGCGGCTTTCAACGTGGCTTCGCCGAACAATTCTTTCTGCCCGGCGGCAATTGCGACGAGAACGATCTTGTGCAGCGGTACGAGGCGCAGAAACGCGTCTTCATGGCCGCTCTCGCGCGCCGCTTCGGCGGCGGCGAGTTGCAGCGCAAGCGGCGTGGCCGAGCGTCGGGTTCAGGATGCGCTGGTTCAGGTAGTCGCGCAGGAATTTCGGGCTTTGCCCGAGCGCCGCGAATGCCGCAGCGAGATCGCTTTTTCCCACGGCGTGCTTGGGGAAGTGCCTGCGCGTCACGTCGGCCAGGTGCGACGACGAACGCGTCGCCCAGCGGCGTCGAGCGTCGTGCGCGTGAACCAGCGGTTGAAGGCGCGCTTCTCGCCCGTCACGAACAATTCGTACGACGCTGCCGACGAGCTGGTCGCCACCACTTTCATGCTCTTGCGGTGCGTATCGAGCAGCGAGCGCAGGCTCCACGCCACCGTGTGCGCGGCGCTCTCGCCCAGGCGATGCACTTCGTCGAGCAGGAACACGACATCGCGCTTCGTCGCCGCCAGCTCGGCGAACACGCTGGCCAATGCGCCCGGCGCGGCGGCCGATGTCGAGCTCGAATTCGCCGCCGAGTTCAACCGAAGTGAGGCTCGCCTTGCCCGAGATCTTCTTCACGCGCGATTTGCCCAGCGCCTTGAGCGAGCCCATCGTTCCGCTCGCTTGGCCGAGTCGCCGACTTGATCGTTGCCGCGAGGAAAGGCTCGAGTTCGCCCGAGGTGGCGGCGAGGTTGATGTAGATCGGCAGCATGCCGCCCGCCGCCGCCGCGGGCATCAGGTCTTCGAGCAGGAACGTCGTCTTGCCGCGGCGCCGCGGCTCGATGATCGCCAGCGCCGACACCAGGCCCACCTGGAGCGTGCCGATGATGCGCGCCGCGTCGTCGGGGCGCGGAAAGTGCCAGAGGTCGCGCACCGGGGTATCTCTAAGTATTGAACCAGTTGAAAGTATACCCAGGCTGGATACTTGAAGATATTTTCTCGCCGCGCAGGCCGCATCCAAGGCGCTTCTGCGGGAATCGGCGCGCTGCGCCTAGCGGATCACGTCGTCCGCGCGCAGGCAGAATTTCGCGCGGGATCGTCACGCCGATCGCCCTCGCGGCCTTCTGGTTCACGACGAACTCGAAGCGCATCGGTTGATCGATGGGCAGGTCCGCAGGCTTGGCGCCACGAACCATCTTGGCGGCTAGCGCGCCTGCTGGCGCATGCGCTCGGTGATGCTGGCACCGTAGGACAAGACTCCGCCGGCGTCGGCGAATTGACGAAAGGCGGCAATGTCGACCATGTCGCTGTTCGGCCGCGAGCGCGACGATGGCCGCACGATTGCCGAAGGTGAACGGGTCCTCGGAAATCATGACAGGCCTCGGCCCCGTCGCGTCGCGGCGAGTCCATCGCGCTCCTTGATCGCCTCGGGCGCGCTACGGCCGTGCCACGGAACCGCTCATTCCCAGGCTGCTGGCGGCTTCGCGAACTTCGGCCAAGCTCCTTTTCCTTCGGGCTCCTCGGGTCGTAGAAGAAGCCGAGGCGCCGCAGGTCTGGCAGCGTTTCTTTCAGCAGTTGCACGCGTTTCACAGCCAATTCGGCGCTCAGGCACGAGACGCCGGTAATGTTCCCGCCCGGCCGGGCGAAGCTGTCGACCATCGCCTTGATTTCATTGCCGCAGAAGAATGCGGCCACGGGAATCCGACCACCGCTCGCGTCGCGGGCCGCCGAAATCCTCGGCGAAACCTGGCGGCGGCGAGCACGCGCACGGGAGTTGCGCACAAGTCGGCAAACAACTCGGGGTAGCGTTCAGGCCGGCCGGCGACGTAGCGCACGTCGAGCACCACGTCGCGTCCGTCGACAAGGCCTTCGTCGGCCAGGCCGGCGCGCATCGCGGCGACAGGTGGCGGCCGCCGTCCGCGGCCGGTACCGACGAACCCAGCCGATGCGCGGCAGGCTATTCGGCTGCGCGGCGACGGTTGCGGCGAACACGAGCGCGACAAACAACCGCAGCAGGCCGAAGAGAGCTGGCGAATGGAAGACAACAGATTTCATATTGACACCTCACTCGATGATCATTCGTCCGCCCGAATCAGCACGCTGCGCGGCAGCGTCAGGCCGAGCGCCTTGGCGGTCTTCTGATTCACGATGAACCTGAATTCGCGCGGTTCTTCGATCGCCATCTCGGCCGGCTTTTCGCCCTTCAGGATGCGCGCCACGTAGTGCCCGGCACGGCGGAAGATGTCCTCGAAGTCCGGGCCGTAGACCGCCAGTCCGTCGTCTGCCAGTTGCGGCACGTCGTGCATGAAGGGCAGGCGCGCCTTGAGCATCTCGGTGGCGAGGCGATCGGTGAGGTCCAGGTTACTCGTCATCGGCGCGGTGACCATGGCTTGCACCTTGGCGGCAAGGATGCGGCGGATCACGTCGTCGAAACGCTGCGCCGGCGCGGGTGGGAATGCGGACCAGCTCGAGGCCGAGCACGTCGGCGGCCTGCTGCATCAGCCGGATCTCTTCGCTGCACGCCTCGATTCATTTCCGGGTCGATGATCGTTCCCAAGCGCTTCAGCCCCGGCACCATCTCCTTGCAGGAGCTGCATGCGCTTGCCGATCAGTTCGGCGTTCGCGGTGGTCACGCCGGTGATGTGCTTGCCGGGCCGGCCGAGCGAGACCGCGTAGTCGACGATCACCGGGTCCGTGACCGTCGCGATCACGGTCGGGATGCGCCGGCTCGCGTACCACGCGGCGTCGGCCATCGGCTTGGCGGGGGCGAAGATCACGTCGACCTTGGCCGCGACGAGCTCGCGCGCGAGCCGCGCGCAGGCGCCGCAGATCGCCTTGCGCCGAGCGCTTCTCGAACACCAGGTTGCGCCCTTCCTCGAAGCCGGCCTTCGCGCAAGCCCTTGATGAAGCCGCGCGACGTGACTTCGGCGTAGCGCCCCTGGGAGTTGAACTCGAGCCAGCCGACGCGTGCCGGCGCCTGGGCGCGAACCGCAGGCGCGAGCAGGCTAACGCTGCATGCCGCGCCAGCCAGCAGGGCGAGCTTCGTTTGAGCGCGCGTCTGCGGTTCACAGTCGTGGCGAGCCTGCAGACCCAGTGCCGCACATCCCGCCGGCCTGCGCAATCATGCGCCCGCCTTTCGCGACCGAAAGTGTACACCGAGTCTGTTCCATCGCCGGCCACGCTACGTCACGGGTGCGATTTGGTCAAGTGGCGGCGCACGGTTCGGCGGGCACCGGATAATCGCCGCATCGCTCGCCCGCTGCGGGCCGGCCGGCGCAGCAGCCGGCGCGGCACCCGGCGTCGATCAGCAGTCTCGAGAAGCCATGCAAATCTCCGCGTCAGAAATCCTCGCCGTGGCAGTGGCCACTGCCGAAGCCGCGCTGTCCACGCCCACCGGCAAGCTCGCGGTGGCGTCGGTGGTCGTGGCCGGCGCGCTGCAGGTCATCAGTTCGTTCCTGCGCATCATGGTGCCGCTGCGCTGGCTCGCGGTGGGCAGCAACGTCGGCTTCTTCGTCTACGGGCTGCTCTACCCGTCGCTGCCGATGATGATCCTGCACGGCATGCTGCTGCCGATCAACATTTACCGCGCGATCGAAATGATCCGACTGACGCGCCGCGTGCAGCGCGCATCGGCGCGCGGCGACACGTCGGGCGTGTGGCTCAAGCCGTACATGAAGAAGCGCGAACTGAAGGCCGGCACGGTGCTGTTCAGGAAGGGCGACCTGGCGAAGGAACTGTATTTCCTCGCCGAGGGCCGCATCGAGCTGGTCGAGATCGGCGTGTTCCAGACGCCGGGGTCGATCTTCGGCGAGATCGCGTTTTTCTCGCCGGACCGGCGCCGCACCCTGACGGCGCGCTGCGCCGAGCGCTGCAGCGTGCTGACGATCGGCGAGGACGACCTGAACCAGCTCTATTTCCAGAATCCGGCGTTCGGCTTTGAAGTCGTGGGCCTGATCGCCGGGCGCCTGATTGCCGACATCCGGCGCCTCGAGCAGCAAGTGGTGCAAGCCAAGGCGCCGCAGGCGCCCTCGCCTTGATCCACCGCGGGTGCCCCGGCTTGACACGCCGCGGGTGAGCTGGGCGGCAGGCTCAGGCACTGCGCGCTTGAGCCCGGGGCGATCGGCAAGGCAGAATCGACCCGTGCCGACCCTTCCACCGCCCGCCCTGCCGCAGCCATGGTTCTGATCTTGCACCGCTTGTTCTGGCGCCTGGGGTGGGTCGACCACCCCGAGCAGCGCGGCGAGCGCGTCGCCATCTACCCCGCGCTCGTGGCTTGCGAAGGGTGCGATGCGCTGTACTCGCGCACCCCACTGGCCGAAGGCGACGTGGCGCATTGCGAGCGCTGCGGCTCGACGCTCGGGCGTGGCCATGTGCTGGGGCCCGAAGGCCTGCTCGCGCTGGCGGTCGCTGCGCTCATCGTTTTTGTGATGGGCAACATCAGCGACATCGTGACGCTCGATCTGGGCGGCATCAGCGTCGAGGCAACGCTGCCGCAGGCGATCGCGCAGACCTGGGAAACCGGGCAGCAGGCGGTGGCCGTGCTTGCCGGGGCGACGGCGTTCGGTTTTCCGCTGCTCGTGATTCTGCTGCGCCTGTACGTTCTGGTGCCGCTCGTGCTCGGCCGGCGCTCGGCGGCGTTCCTGCCGGCGATGCGCGCCTTGCACTGGGTGACGCGCTGGAGCATGGTCGAGGTGTTCCTGCTCGGCACATTGGTCGCGATCGTGCGCAGCGCCGCCATGGCGAGCGTCGTTCCGGGCGTGGGAATCTTTTGCTACGCGGCGCTGACCGTCCTGCTCACGGCCGAACACGTGGCCGGGCTGCACGGCTTGTGGTGGCGCGCGGACCGGTTGAGAACATGACCACAAAGCCGTTGTCATCCCGGCGCAAGCCGGGATCCACGCGGGTCGGTCACCGGTGGATCCCGGCTTGCGCCGGGATGACGGCCCCGTATCGAAGCCGGCACAGTGCGCGCGTCCGGGAGTTGGCGTGAGCGCAGGCACCGCCACCGCACGCTCGCTCGGCCTGTGGGGCTGCGAATGCTGCGGCATGGTGTCGCATGCGCCGCCCGCCGGCGAGACCACGCCGCGCTGCCCGCGCTGCCTCTTCGCGTTGCACGAGCGCAAGCCCTACAGCCTGCAGCGCACGCTCGCCTACCTGGCGGCGGCGGTGCTGCTCTACATTCCGGCGAACGTGCTTCCGGTGATGGGCACGGCGAGCGTGCTCGGCAAGTACGAACACACGATCCTCGGCGGCATCGTCGAGCTCTGGCACAGCGATTCGTGGGAGCTCGCGGCGATCGTTTTCATCGCGAGCATCGGCGTGCCGATCCTGAAAATCGCCGCGCTCATCCTGCTCGTCGCGACGGCGCACTTCCGCTCGCGCTGGCGCCAGCTCGAGCGCGCGCGCTTGTACCGGCTCTTGGAGACGGTGGGGCATTGGTCGATGCTCGACGTGTTCGTCGTCGTGATCCTGGTCGGCATGGTGCGCTTCGGCGCGTTTGCCAGCGTGCGGCCCGAGCCCGGCCTGCTCGCATTCGGCGGCGTCGTGATCGCGACCATGCTCGCCGCGGCGAGTTTCGACCCGCGCCTGATCTGGCCCGAGCCCGATGAGGCGGCGCCGCGCCGCCCACCCCGCCGTCTTGCAAAACAAAATCCCCTTCGCCATGGCTGAGCCCGTCGATCCTCCAGCACCTCCCGAACCTGCGGCGCCGCGTGCGCGGGCGCCGGCCGGCCTCCCGGCGCCGGTGATCGTGCGCGCGAACCGGCTGCGCTTCTCGCTCGTCTGGATCGTGCCGCTCGTGGCGCTGCTCGCCGGCATCGTGCTCGTCGTGCGCACGCTGCTGACGACCGGGCCGCTGATCACGATCACGTTTCGCAACGCCGACGGCCTCGAGCCCGGCCGCACCGAGGTGCGCTACAAGGAAGTGGTGGTCGGGCGCGTGACCAAGGTCGGCCTGAGCCCGGACCGCGGCCGCGTGCTCGCCACGGTGCGCCTGGACAAGAGCGCCTCCAGCCTGGCGGTGGCCGACACGTTGTTCTGGGTCGTGCGCCCGCGCATCGGCACCGCCGGAATCAGCGGCCTGGGAACGCTGTTCTCGGGTGTCTACATCGGCGCCGACGCCGGCGAGACGGGCAAAGAGGAAACGCATTTCACCGGCCTCGAGGTGCCGCCGCTCGTGCAACGCGGCGAGCCCGGGCGCAGCTTCGTTCTGAACGCCGCGGACCTCGGTTCGCTCGAAGTCGGCTCGCCGCTCTACTACCGGCGCATGCGCGTCGGGCGCGTCGTCGGCTACACGCTTGATGCGCAGCGCGACGGTGTCGACGTGCAGGTGTTCGTCGAATCGCCGAACGAGCCGCTCGTGACGCAGAGCTCGCGCTTCTGGAACGCGAGCGGCATCGACATGTCGGTCAGCGCGGCCGGGCTGACGGTCAATACCGAGTCGATCGCGTCGCTCATTGCCGGCGGCATCGCCTTTGCTCCGCCGCCGGGTGCGGCGAAAGCCGCGCCGGCGCAGGATGGGCAACGCTTCGTGCTGTTTGCGGATCGCAAGGCAGCGCTCGCGCCGCCCGACGGCGTGGGTCAGCGTGTGCGCATGGTGTTCGCGCCGGCGATGCGCGGCCTGGCGGTGGGCGCGCCGGTGGAACTGCTCGGCAGCGAAATCGGCCAGGTGCAGTCGGTTGCGATGCAATACGACCCGCGCACGCAGCGCTTCCCGGTCGAGGTGATCGCGGAGATTTTCCCGGCGCGGCTGGGCGATGCCCGACGGGATTTTCTCGACGCGCGCGGCGGCGCGGCGCAATCCGACACGGTGTTCCTCAAACACCTCGTCGAACGTGGCCTGCGCGCACAGCTGAAGAGCGGGAATCTGCTCACCGGCCAGCCTTACGTGGCGCTGGAGATCGTCGCGAAGGCGCCGAAAGCGACGCTCGACGCGTCCCAGCCGACGCCGACGATTCCGTCGCTGCCCGGTGGCACGGGCGACCTGCAGCCGCAGGTCTCGGAAATCCTCGAGCGCATCGCGCGCATCCGCTTCGAGCAGATCGGCGCGAACCTGGAAGAGACGCTGAAGAACACGAGCGTGGCCAGTGGCACCCTGCAAGAAACGCTGCGCGGCGCGGGCGGCGCTACCACTTCATTGCAGCAGACCCTGGCGAGTGCCAACGCGGCGATCCAGCAGCTGTCGCCGCAACTGGAAAAGACGCTGGCGAGTGCCGACGCCGCGATCAAGCAGCTCTCGCCGCAGGCGCAGGAGATGCTCGCCGAAGTGCAGCGCTCGCTCAAGTCGTTGCAAGGCACGCTCGACGGCGTGGACCGCGGCATCACCCAGCCCGACGCGCCGCTGTTGCGCAACGCGAACCAGACGCTCGCCGAAATCCAGCGCGCCGCGCGCGCCTTGCGCGTGCTCGGCGACTACCTGCAACTGCACCCGGAGTCGCTGCTGCGCGGCAAACCGGCCGACGCCGACGTCGGACAAGGATCGCGACCATGAGCGCGAAACCCGCCAGACCCTGGAGACGACGCCGATGAAGAGGCTCCGGACGTCAGCGCCGCGCCATGCGTGGCGGCGCGCCGCGCTGCTGCTGCTCGCCGCGTGCAGCTCGCAAGCGCCGCCGCGCTTTCACAGCCTGCTGCCGCCGGCGGCGAGCGTGCGCGTCGCCGCGGCCCCGGCAGCGACGGCGTGGCAACTGCTGCCGGTCGCGATCCCGGCGCAAGTCGACCAGCCGCAATTTGTCGTGCGCCGCGCCGACGACACGCTGGCGATGCTCGAACAGGAGCGCTGGATCGCGCCCCTCGCCGACGAGATCCGCGCTGCGCTCGCCGAACACATGGCGGCCATCCTCGGCGCACCCGGCGCCGCGCCAGCCACCGGGCGCAAGGACTGGCGCGCTGCGGTCGACGTGCAGCGTTTCGATTCGACTCCCGGGCGCAGCACGCTCGTCGCGCAGTGGGTCTTGCTCACGGGAGGCGATGCGCCCGTGCTGCGTTGCCGCAGTGTGCTCGAACAAAGCGTCGGCGCAGGCATCCCGGCACTCGCTGGCGGGCACCGCCAGTCGCTGCTGCAGCTCGGCGCGGCGCTGTCGCAGGCGCTCATGGCTCTCGATGCCGGCCGCGTGGCGGTTTGCCCGGTGTCGCCTTCGTAGCAGGTCTTCATGATTCCGCCCGAGACA
This sequence comes from uncultured beta proteobacterium, assembly GCA_963775015.1. Classification (GTDB taxonomy): domain Bacteria; phylum Pseudomonadota; class Gammaproteobacteria; order Burkholderiales; family Burkholderiaceae_C; genus JAEMQF01. Next base: position 36,940 of record CAVZHI010000013.1, read on the forward strand.
CGCTACGCAGACAGCGGGGGTGTCAGCATCGCCTACCAGGTGCTGGGCGAGGGGCCGCTGGATCTGGTCGTCGTGCCCGGGTTCGTCTCGAATCTCGATGCCAACTGGGAGGAGCCGAACGTCGAGCGCTTCTATCGACGCTTGGCGTCGTTCTCCAGGACGCGAGCGAGGCTTCGGCGTTTTCAAACTACCATGGGCGGTCAAGAAGAAGCCACAACTCGTGGTGCTGTGAGGGCCGAAAGCGAACCGTCGCTGCGCGACGCACTTCAGTCGCGCTTGCCGACCCGAACCCTTATCGCTTTCGCCAACGGCGCCAACCCCGCAGCCTGTGCCACGTTCAGCGCGCGTTCGTAGAAGTCGCGCGCTGCTGCCGGCTGTGCGCGGCGTTCTTCGTTTTCGCCGGCGTGCATCAGGTCCAGCGCAATGCGCTCGGGCAGGCCGAGTTCGCGGTCAATGATCAGTGCCCTTGCCAGAGCGTCGGCGGCCTGGTCGGTCTTGCCAATTTGCGTCTGCGCGCGGCCGAGCAAGCGCAGCGCGTTCGCGTGCTCTGCCGGTTGGCCCATCGCCGAGGCCAGGTCGGCGGCGCGTGACGCCTGATCCGCGGCGCGCTCGGATTCGCCGCGGTCGAGCGCGACGAAGGCGCGCAGGTTCGCCAGCGTCGGCGCGAGTGGACAGGGGTCGCCGCACACGGCGCGTGCCTGGTCCGCCCAGTGCATCGCCAGGCCGTAAGCCTTGCTGTCGACGTAGAGCAGCGCTTTGCGCGTCGCGGCCTGGCCGCGCTGCGCTTCGCTGTAGCGTTGCGGTGCGGTGAGGATGCGGTCGATTCGCGCGTGCGCAGCGTCCAGATGCGCTCGGGCGTTCGCTGTGTCCGACTGCGCGAGCCGCGCGTGCACGAGGGCGAGATTCAGCAAGGCGGTCGCGCTCGCGTCGAAGTCTTCCACCGAGTCCGATGCGGCGAGCGCGTCGCCATAGGCAGCGAGCGCGGCGTTCAGGTCGCCGCGGCGCAGCGCGCGCGCGCCAGTGAGGTTGTGCGCCTGCGCACTCGCCTGGGCTGCGCTGGGTGGCCGTGGCGATGGGCTCGAGCATGCGCCAAGCAGCGCCAGCGTCAGACAGGTCGTGCCAGCAGCGATCGCGCCCCGCCACGCCCGGCGCAGCAGCGTTGATCGGCTCGCCGCCAAGACCACGCCACGCACGGCGCGAACGCCATGCGGCGGGGGCAGGGTGACGCGCTCAGCGCTTCGCCGGTTCACGCAGCGCCGCCGCATCGTGGCTGTCGATCGGCTGCAGCGCCGAGGGCGGCGGCGCGAGCATGCTGCGCACCGGCCAGGAGGTCTTGACGCCGCTCACCATGTCGCGCGCGTCGTCGACGAGCGGGCCGACGCTGCGCAGCGTGTTCGGCAGCGACGCCGACGCCGCGCTGGAGACGGCGCGCACGTCGCGCGCGACGCCGTTCAGTTGCTCGAGCGTGTCGCCAGCGCGGTTGAGCAGCGCCGGCAATTTGTCGTTGATGTTGACGAGGCTCTTGTCGGCCTGGCCGACGAGGGTGTCGACTCGAACAGCGTCTGGTTCACTTGCGTCAACGCGCCCTGCATCTGGCCGAGCGCGCCTTGCGCCTGCCCGAGCGCCCCTTGCACCTGGCCGAACGCGGTATGTGCCTGGCCGCCGAGTGTGGCGACGCGCGACTTGGCGTTTTCGCTCAAGGCGCGCAACTGCTGCGCCGTTCCCGCGAGCTCCTGCGACGCGGCGTGGGCGTTCGCCAGGATCGCGGCGATGTCGTCTTTGCGGCTCGCTGCGCTGCCCGAGAGTTGTTTCACGTCGTCCAGGATCGGCGCCAGGCGCGAACGCAAGTCGTTCGCGACTTCGGTCAGCGTGCGGCGCCGGCTGTGCGTGACGCGCGGGTCGCCGCGGGGCAGCGGCTCGGCGGCGCTGCCGGGCTGCAAATCGATCACTGCCGCCTGCAGCTGTTCCTTGAACCATTCGGCGTGCGCGTCGCGGCGCAGCGCGCCGGCGCGGTCTTCGTCGATTCTCATCGTCACTTTCACTTTCAGATCCGATTGCAGCACGACGTCGGCGACCGAACCGATGCGAAAGCCGCTGAGGCGCACGCTGATCCCGGGCGCGATTCCGGCCGCGCTGTCGGCGAGGAAATAGACCTCGGCGGTGCGCGCGAACGCGCCGTGGCGCTGCGCGATCGCGCCGGCGAGCAGCAGCGCGAGCAGTGCGCCCAGGCCGAGCACGGCGAGCACCTGGCGCCGGATCGATTCGCGCTTCAGCGTGGGTGCGGTGGGTTCAGCCATGGGGCGCAGGGTACAGGATCGGGAGGCAAGTCAGGCGAGCTTCAGCGCGAACGCGACGGCGTCGACGCAGATCACGAACGTCAGGCTGCCGGCGCACGCAGCGGCAACAGCCTTCGGAATGTCGCCGACGTCGCGCCCGACCTGCAGCCCGTGGTAGCACGAAATCGCCGCGATGCCGGCGCCGAACATCGCGCCCTTGGCGAGCGCGAGCGGCACCTGCCACCAGACGGCGGCGATGAGGAAGTCGTCGAGTTCGGCGGCGAAGGTCGAGTCGAGCGTGAACACGGTCGTTGTCATCGCCGAAGCGATGGAGACGAACTCGAAGCACGACACGAGCAGCATGGAGCCGACCGCGACGCCGAGCACGCGCGGCAGCACGACTTCGTCTTCATGCGTCGCGCCCGACTTCAGCGCTTCGCTGAGTTCGCCGCGCAATTGCATCAGCGCCACTTCGGCGGCGATCGCGACGCTGCTGCGCACGATGACGATGAACGCCGTCACGAGCGGCCCGAGTTCGCGCAAGCCGCCGCCGACGATGGTTTTCAGCACCGCTTCGTTGTCGTCGCCGATGAGCCCGAGCACGCGCGTCACGACGACGGCGCCGAACAGCAGCGCGACGAGCGCCGAGTAGGGCAGGGCGCGCACGCCGGTGAAGTGGATCTGCCGCCACAGCGCATCGCGCACGGCGCGGCTGCGCAGCAGTTCGCGGTGCGCGAAGGCGTGCACGAGCATCGACGTGTAGCCCTGCGCGAGGCGGTTCCCGGCGGAAATCATGCCAGTGCGCGCCGGGCCGCCCCAAGCGTAATGAGGCCCCCTTGGGGGGCAGCGAACGAAGTGGGCGTGGGGGTCGTCATTCACGCATTCCAGCACGCGCCGACGGCGACGCAGACCCGGGAAACCCTGAGTTCAGCGACGGGCATCGACAAGAGGCATGAATCACAGCATCGACCAGGGCATGACGTCGACGCCTTCGCGCGTGAACCGGGATTCTCCGCCATAGACGAGGCCGGGGAAGACGGCCGAAAAGTTGCCACGCTCACCCGCGTACTTGCGCCATTTGTGCAGGTTGCGAAAGGCATCCGAGGCGACGTTCGGGCCTGACTTGATCTCCACCGCGGCGATCTGATTCCCGTGCTCCAGAATCAAGTCGACCTCGGTGCCGATGTTGTCGCGCCAGAACCAGAGCGGTTCGCGCTCGCCGGTGTTGCGACGGTTCTTCAGGAATTCGTTCACGACCAGGGTTTCGAACAGCGCGCCGCGCAGCGGATGGGCGTCGACCTGCGCATCACTGCGGATGCCGAGCAACGACGCTGCCAGACCCACGTCCGTCATGTACAGCTTGGGCATCTTGATCAGGCGTTTGCCGAAGTTGGCGAGGTGCGGCCGCACGAAATGGATGAGGTAGCAGGTCTCGAGGATAGTCAGCCAATGTTTGACCGTCTTGTCCGACACGCCGGTGTCGCCGGCGAGCGACTGCAGGTTGAGCAACTGACCAGTGCGCGCCGCGGTGAGCTTCAGAAAGCGCTGGAAGGCACCCAGGTCCTGGATCGCTGCAAGTTGGCGCACGTCGCGTTCGGCATAGGTGACGACGTAGCCTTGCAGCCATTCGTGCGCATCGAGCGAGCGGTCCGAGGCATAGAGGGCGGGGAAAAAACCTCTCACCAGATGGTGCGCGTACCCGGCGTCCAGACGCCCGGATTGGCGCAGTTCGGCGATCGACAAGGGCATGAGTTCCACCAGCGCAGTGCGCCCGGCCAGGCTCTGCGTCACGGCGGACAGCAGGGACAGGTTCTGTGAACCCGTCAAGACGAACTGCCCCATGCGGCCCGAGGCGTCGGCCACGCCCTGCAGCTCGGAGAACAGCTCGGGCGCGTGCTGGGCCTCGTCGATCACGCAGCCCCCGGGATACTGGCGTAAGAATTCGGCCGGACTGGACCGCGCGAATTCGCGTGCCGCGGGAGCTTCCAGCGACACGTATGGTTTTGCAGGCAGGAGCGTGCGCACCAGCGTCGTCTTGCCCGACTGGCGCGGCCCGGTGACGGTGACGATCGGGAAGCCCTGCAGCAGGCGCAGGATCCGCGGTGCGGCGGCGCGCGGGATCATTGTTTACAGATTCGGAGTCAGACTCCGGAAGTGTAAAGGATGCGCCACCCGAAGCGGGCATCGGCAGCCCACCCTGGCGCGCACGGCCGCGCCGCGCCACAATCCTTGGCGCTGAGCCCGGTCCGGGGCGCGAGGAGAGAGGCGATGCGGGGTGAGCGAGGTTCATGTTCATCGGTCGGTCTTCGGTTCCGGCGCTGGGCCATGGCGTTGGCGCTTTGCGTGGGCGCGGCACCGGTGGTGGCCCAGGCGCCCGGCGCGGACAGCGCCGCCGCGCTGCGCGAGCGCTACACCGCGCTGCAGGAGCCCTTGCGCAACAACCCGTTCGGCCGCGCCCTGCACCTGGACTCGGTGCAAAACTCGGGCGACCTGCGCGGCGACATCCACGCCGTCGTCGAGCACCCGTTCGCCGCGCTCGGCGCGAGCCTGGGCAAGGCCGAGACCTGGTGCGACATCCTGATCCTGCACCTGAACGTCAAGCACTGCAGCGTGGCCCCTGGCGCGGGCGGGACGACGGTCAGCGTGAACGTCGGCCGCAAGTTCGACCAGCCGATCGAAGAGACGTACCGCGTCGACTTTGCCTTCCGTCAAGTCGCGGCGACGCCGGAGTACCTGCACGCGACGCTGCGCGCCGACAGCGGGCCGATGGGAACGCGCGACTACCGGATATCGCTGCAGGCCGTGCCCCTGGAAGGCGGGCGCAGCTTCATGCACATGTCGTACTCCTACGGCTACGGCATGGCGGCGCGGCTCGCGCTCAGCGCCTACCTGTCGACGCTGGGCAGCGGCAAGGTGGGTTTTTCGGTCGTCGACAAGTCGCCTGACGGCAAGCCGGTGTACGTGGGCAACGTGCGCGGCGTTGTCGAGCGCAACACGATGCGCTACTACCTCGCGATCGACGCCTACCTCGGCGCGATGGCCGCGCCTCCCGCGCAGCAGGTGGAAAAGCGTTTGCGCGACTGGTTTGCCGCGACCGAACGCTACGCGCTGCAGCTGCGCGAAATGAGCGAGAGCGAATACCTCGAGATGAAGCGCAAGGAAGTCACGCGCCGTCCCGCCCCCGGGTAAGCCCGACGCGTGGTTCACCCCGTTTGACGTTACAACCCGATTTGGCGGCGCCACGCCGCCAAATTCGTCGAGGTCTGCCATGAAGTTCTGGATTGCCGGTCTGCTTGCTGCTCTCACGCATGACGGCGTTCGGCGTCTGGGCGGCGCAGCCGCAGTACGTGACGCGTCGACCACTCGGCCGACATGCTGATGGACGCAAGCCACCGCCAAGGCGATGTGGAAGAAGCAGCTCCCGGTGGCGCGCCTGGCGAAGCTCTACCCGCCCAAGAAATGGGGTTTCGCGAGCGACGTGCAGGGCGGCTTCAGCGCGGGCAACACCTGCGTCGTGACGGCCACGCGCAATGCTGCTGCCGTTGCGCGGCAAGGCGCTGGTCTTGCAGCCGGAAAAGATCGGCGAACGCGTTCGATGCCCTGCCGGGCGCGACGCGCGAGCAGTGCCGCGAGCTGGCGCGCAAGAAGCTCGAAGAGGCGATGCAGGCGGTGGTGGCGGCGCTCGTCGCGACCTGAAACGCCGCACAGAGTCTGTCATCCCGGCGAAAGCCGGGATCCAGTGCTGACCACGACGGCATGGATCCCGGCCGTGCTCAAGGATGGGGTGCCCGGCTTGCGCCGGGATGACGCGCATGCCGGCAGTAGACTTGCGCGCCATGATCAACTGCCCGAGCTGCGGCGAAGAGAACCCCCCCAAGTTTCGCCTCTGCGGCTATTGCGGAACGCCGCTCGCCGCGGCGGCGCCGGCGCTGCCGGCGCACGAGGTGCGCAAGACGGTGACGATCGTCTTCTGCGACCTGAAGGACTCGACCGCGCTGGGCGAGCGCGTCGACGCCGAAGCGCTGCACGAGATCAAGGAGCGCTATTTCGGCGCGATGGCCGCCGAGATCACGCGCCACGGCGGCAAGATCGAGAAGTACATCGGCGACGCGATCATGGCCGTCTTCGGCCTGCCGCGCGCGCATGAAGACGACGCGTTGCGCGCGGTGCGCGCGGCGGCCGGGATGCGCAGCGCGCTGGCCAAAGTCAACGAAGAATTGCTCGCGCGCTACGGCGTCGCGCTGGCGAACCGGACCGGCGTCAACACCGGCGAAGTCGTCGCCAACGCCGACGCGGGCGCGGACCAGAAACTCGCCACCGGCGACGCGGTGAACGTCGCGGCGCGCCTCGAACAGGCCGCGCCGGTGGGGCAGATTTACCTCGGCGAGCTGACCTACCGGCTGGTGCGCGACGCGGTCGACGTCGAAGCGGTCGAGCCGCTCGAAGTGAAAGGCAAGGCGCAGCGCCTGACCGCGTACCGCCTCGTCGCTGCGCTCGGGCTGGACGGCCATGTGCGGCGCCACGACACGCCGCTCGTCGGCCGCGACGCCGAACTCGCGCTGCTCGAAGCCGCTTACCGCGAAGCCTGCGAGACGTCCGCGCCGCGCCTCGTCACGGTGATCGGCGACGCCGGCGCCGGCAAGTCGCGCCTGACCGCGGAATTCGTCGACCGGCGCGCGCGGCAAGGCGCGTGTCCTGCGCGGGCGCTGCCTGCCGTACGGCGACGGCATCACGTTCTGGCCGCTGCGCGGCATCGTCGGCGAGGCGGCCGGAATCCGCGAAGACGACGCGCCCGACGCGGCGCGCGCCAAGCTGCTCGCTGTCGCCGGCGACGCAGGCGTCGCCGATCGCCTGGCCGCCGCGGTGGGCCTGAGCACGGCGGCGTTCCCGTTGCACGAGATGAACTGGGCGGCGCGCAAATTCCTCGAGCGCCTCGCGGCCAAGTCGCCGGTGGTCGCGTTCATCGACGACATCCACTGGGCCGAGACGGCGTTCCTCGACCTGCTCGAACATGTGCTCGACACCGCCAGCGGCGCGCCGATCGTGCTGCTTGCCACCGCGCGCCACGACCTGCTCGAGGAGCGCCCGCAGTGGTCGGAGCGTGCGGGCGCGAGCCGCCTCGTGCTCGGGCCGCTTGAGCGACAGCGCGTCGGCGCAAGTCGTCCAGAACCTGCTCGGCTCGGCAGGCCTGCCGCAAGACGTGGTCGGCGCGAATCGTCGCCGCGGCCGAAGGCAACCCCTTGTTCATCGAGCAGATGCTGTCGATGCTGTTAGACGCCGACGTGCTGCGCCAGGAGGGCGGGCAGTGGGTGCGCGGCGCGGGCGATGCCAACATCGACGTGCCGCCGACGATCCACGCGCTGCTCGAAGCGCGGCTGGACAACCTCGGCCGCGAGGAACGCATCGCGGTCGAGCCCGCGTCGGTGATCGGCGTCGAGTTCGCGCAGCCCGCGGTCGAGTCGCTCTCGCCCGAGGCGATCCGACCGAAACTGACCGAGCACCTGGGTGCCTGGCGCGCAAACATTTCATCGACCCGGCGGCGAGCCGCGATTCGGAGACGATCTACCGCTTCCACCACCACCTGGTGCGCGACACGGTCTACAACGGCTTGCTCAAGCGGACCCGCGCGACGCTGCACATCAACTTCGTGAAGTGGGCGGACCGCATCAACGCCGAGCGCGGCCGGGCGATGGAGTTCCAGGAGATTCTCGGTTACCACCTCGAGCAGGCGCATCGGTATCTGGCGGAGCTCGGGCCGCTGGATGAGCAGGGGGTGGCGATCGGTGTCGACGCGGCGGGCCGCCTGGCTGACGCCGCGCGGCGCGGCTTCGCGCGCGGCGACATGCACGCTGCGGCGAACCTCTTCGGCGCGCGGACGGCGTTGCTCGGCGAGGCCGAACCCAAGCGCGCTCGAGCTGCTCCTGAACTGGGCGAGGTCTTGTTGGAGCTCGGCGACTTCACTCGGGCGCAGCAGCGTGCTGGCGCAGGCGCAGGGGTCGGCCGACAGCGCGGCGAACGGCGCATCGAGCGTCGGCCCAACTGCTCATCTTGCGCGTGCAAATCTTACAGCGGCGACCCGGCGACGATTGGCGGACGGACGTTGCGAGTCGCGAACGAGGCGATTCCGCTCTTCGAGAGCCATGTGGCGCATCCCGAGCTGGCCAGAGCCTGGCGCCTGATCGGGCTCGTTCACGGCATGGCGGCGAGCTATGGGCAATCCACCGAAGCCGTCAGCCGTTCGATGCAGCATGCGCGGCTGGCCGGCGACGAGCGCCTTATTGCGCGCAACGCCATGGGCATTTCGATCAGCACCCTGCTCGGCTCGACGCCGGTGCCGCAAGCGATCGTCGACTGCGAGGCGATGCTGGCCGCAGGGCTCAACGACCGACAGGCCCAGAGCAAGATCCTCTGCACGCTGGCGCAACTGCGCGCCATGAACGGCGAGTTCGATGCGGCGCGCGCCCTGTATCGGCGCGGCCGCAGCCTGTTGCGTGACCTGGGCCAGGGTGTGAATGCCGCGTCGACGGGAATCGACCTGCTCTCCGTCGAACTGCTGGCAGGTGACCTCGCGACGCGCCGAGCGCGAAGTCACGCCCGACTATGACTTTCTCAAGCAGCGCGGGCGAGGCCTCGATCCTGTCGGCGATGGCAGCGCTGCTGTCGCGCGTGGTGCGCGACCAGGGTCGTGACGACGAGGCACTGCGTTACTCGCAGGTCGCGCAGGACGCGGCAGCCGACGACGACGTCGAATCGATCGCGCTGTGGCGCTCGATCCGCGCTCCGATCATCGCCCGCCAAGGTAATTTGGCCGAAGCCGAGTCCCTCGCCCAGATCCGCGGTCGAGCATGTCAGAGAAGTGCGACGCGCCGCAAATGCAGGCCGATGCGTTGTCCGAACTCGCGTCGGTGCTGGCGCTCGCCGGCCAGGTCGATCGGGCGCGCGACGCCGTTGCGCAAGCGATCGCGATTTACCGCACCAAAGGCGACGTCGTCTCGACGGCTCGCGCCCAAAGCTGGGCTGCGAAGCTCGCTTGACGGCGCGACCTCAGCGCCGCGCCGGTCTGAGGCTCAATTGATGTACTTGCCGTTGTCGTGGGCGTAAATGACAAACTGCCAATCACCCTCGAACCCGGCCGGTACCGGCGGATCCTTCGGCCGGCTCTTGCTCGGATACGCCTTGCGTTGGGCGCGATCTTCGCAAGGTCTGCCCGGCTGAGGAAGCACTCCGTTGGTCGTGTCGGCGCAGTCTGCGACGGGCTGGAACGTATCGGTATCGAGTTTCCGGTAATAGACAACAGCCGAGTCGATCTTCGCCCCTCTCGCAATTGTCGACGCGTCGCGAAGAAGCGTGATCTCGAGGAACTGTGAAGCGCCAGTCAACGGATCGCGAAGTGGGCGAGCACCAGGAACGCCGAATGTGGCACCGGGAATCGACAGATCCGATGTGTTGCAGGTAAGCAGGTTACCTGCTTGGGCGCAGAACGTAGCGTTGAGGAATTCCTCAACGATTCCTGTCGTGGCCAGCGAAGAACTCGGCACCTTGATCCGGGTCACCCAGTTGTCGCCGGCACATGGCAGGCTCAGGCAAAGCGGGCCGGTCGCAACGCCGCCGCCGGTGAAGAACGTCACCGCGACATCCGCGGGGACGACCGAGGTGACCTTGGCGGGATCAATCGGGTCCAGGCCCATGGGCGCTGTGCCGGCATCTCCATTTGAGTTTCCGGGAGAGGTTCCATTGTCGAAAACCGCTGTCCATGCGAATGAAATGTTCGTGCCGGAGGTCGGCGCGGTGAAGGTCACGGTGAACGTCTTTGATGCGCCCAGGGCCAAGGCGCCGACGTTGCAGTCGATCGACGTGCGCTCGGCGTTGGTGACCGTGCAGAAATCGTTTGTCGCGGACTTGAACACAGCCTTGGCGCCCACTGCCCCACCGACGACACTGGTTGTGCCGACCAGGCGCGCGACGTTCATTGCGCCCGAAGTGGACACGTTTGTGAGCGTCACGTTGTACGACGCCGCAGGCTCGGAACCACCGATGCTCAGCGATACGGAGGGTTGTACCGCTTCAACAGTTCCATCAAGCTCGCCGGCGTGCGCCGAGGTGGCCAGTACCAAAGCCGCAAATGCGGCGGTAACGGCGGACTTCGAAGACTTGGAATTTCGCATGCGTCTCTCCCAATTTCGCTATAAAGATTGCCAATTCATAGTGCCGCGTCGACCCGTCCGCCAATTCATGGTTTCACCGCCCGCAGCGCACCAGCCGACCCAATCCGCGTCGCTCATGTTAGACCCAATGCGACGGAAAAGACATACCTGGGCCCCCCTAACCCGAGGGCATGGGCCGTCAGGTCCAGCTGCTGGGCGGCGCAGCCGCACCGGGGATTCCGGGACCGCCTGGGTGCCGGCAGTAGACTTGCGCGCCATGATCAACTGCCCGAGTTGCGGCGAAGAGAATCCTCCGAAGTTCCGCCTGTGCGGCTATTGCGGGACGCCTCTGGCGGCAGCGGCGGCGTTGCCAACGCAGGAGGTGCGCAAGACGGTGACGATCGTCTTCTGCGACCTGAAAGACTCCACCGCCCTGGGCGAGCGCGTCGACGCCGAAGCGCTGCACGAGATCAAGCAGCGCTACTTCAGCGCCATGGCCGCCGAGCTGACGCGCCACGGCGGCAAGGTCGAGAAATACATCGGCGACGCGATCATGACCGTCTTCGGCCTGCCGCGCGCCCATGAAGACGACGCGTTGCGCGCGGTGCGCGCGGCGAGCGGCATGCGCGCCGCGCTGGCGCGCGTCAACACGGATCTTCTGGCGCGCTATGGGGTCGCGCTGGCGAATCGCACCGGCATCAACACCGGCGAGGTCGTTGCCACCGGAGACTCGGGTGCGGTGCAGAACCTGGCCACCGGCGACGCCGTGAACGTCGCGGCGCGGCTCGAGCAAGCTGCGCCGGTGGGGCAGATTTACCTGGGTGAACTCACCTACCGGCTGGTGCGCGACGCGGTGGATGTGGAGCGCGTCGAGCCGCTCGAAGTCAAAGGCAAGGCGCAGCGCTTGGCGGCGTATCGGCTCGTCGCAGCGATCGGTCTGGACGGCCACGTGCGGCGCCACGACACGCCGCTCGTCGGGCGCGACGCCGAACTCGAAGCGCTGGAAGCCGTGTACCGGGAAGCGTGCGAGCAAACCGCACCGCGCCTCGTTACCGTGATCGGCGACGCCGGCGCCGGCAAGACGCGCCTGACGGCCGAGTTCGTCGATCGGCGCGCCGGCCAGGCGCGCGTGCTGCGCGGGCGCTGCCTGCCCTATGGCGACGGCATCACGTTCTGGCCGCTGCGCGGCATCGTCGGCGAAGCGGCGGGGATCCGTGAAGACGACGCGCCCGAAGCCGCGCGCGAGAAGCTGCTCGCGATCGCGGGTGACGCAGGTGTCACCGAGCGCCTGGCGGCCGCAGTGGGGCTGAGCACGGCGGCGTTCCCGCTGCACGAAACGAATTGGGCGACGCGCAAGTTCCTTGAGCGCCTGGCCGGCCGGGCTCCCGTCGTCGCCTTCATCGACGACATCCACTGGGCCGAGGCGGCGTTCCTGGACTTGATCGAACACGTGCTCGACACGGCGAGCGGCGCGCCGATCGTCCTGATGGCCACGGCGCGGCACGACTTGCTGGAGGAGCGCCCGCGGTGGAGCGAACGCGAGCGCGCGAGCCGCCTGATGCTCGGGCCGCTGACCGACGCGGCCTCGGCGCAGGTCGTGGAGAACCTGCTCGGTTCGGCCGGCCTGCCGCAAGACGTGGTCGGGAAAATCGTCACCGCGGCGGAAGGCAACCCGTTGTTCATCGAGCAGATGTTGTCGATGCTGCTCGACGCCGACGTGCTGCGTAAAGAAGGCGACACGTGGGTGCGCGGCTCGGGCGATACAAACATCGCCGTGCCGCCGACGATCCACGCGCTGCTCGAAGCCAGGCTGGACAAGCTGGGCCGCGACGAGCGTATCTCGATCGAGCCGGCGTCGGTGATCGGTGTCGAGTTCGCGCAGGTGGCGGTCGAATCGCTGTCGCCCGAGGCGATCCGCCCCCAGTTGACGCAGCACCTGGGCGCCCTGGCGCGCAAGCACTTCATCGACCCGGCGGCGAGCCGCGATTCGGAGACCATCTACCGTTTTCACCACCACTTGGTCCGCGACACCGTCTATAACGGCTTGCTCAAGCGGACCCGCGCCACGCTGCACATCAACTTCGTGAGGTGGGCGGACCGCATCAACGCCGAGCGCGGGCGGGCGATGGAGTTCCAGGAAATTCTGGGCTATCACCTCGAGCAGGCGCATCGGTATCTGGCCGAGCTGGGGCCGCTGGATGAGCAAGGCGTGGCGGTGGGGGTCGATGCGGCGAAACGGCTGAGCGAGGCGGGGCGCCGGGCGACTTCGCGCGGCGACATCGCGGCGGCGGCGAATTTGCTGCGGCGGGCCGTGGCCGTGCTGGACAAGCATGACCCGAGCCGACTGACCTTGCTGCCCGATCTGGCTGCGGTGCTGCTGCAGCTGGGCGACTTCGCGCAATCTCGCACCGTGCTGGCTGAGGCGCAGGCCGAAGCGCAGCACGTCGGCAATCGGCGCATCGTCGCGGTGGCTCAGTTGCTGAGAATGAGGGTGCGCCTGTCCAGCGCCGAACCGGGCGACTGGAGCGACGAGACATTGCGCCTTGCGAACGAAGCGATTCCGCTTTTCGAGAGCGAAGCGGCGCATGCCGAACTTGCACGCGCCTGGAGTCTCGTCGGAGTTGTGCACGGCATCGCAGCGCGCTACGGAGAGTGCACCGACGCGGTCAGCCGCTCCATGACGCACGCTCGGTTGGCTGCAGACGAGCGCCTGATCGCGAGCAACGCCATGGTGATTTCCAGCAGCACGTTGCTCGGCCCCACGCCCGTGAGGCAAGCCATCGAACTGTGCGAGCGATTGATCGCCGACGGGCTGAGCGACCGGCAGGCGGAGGGCAAGCTGCTTTGCACGCTGGCGCAATTGCAGGCCATGGATGGTGGGTTCGATGAGGCACGGATGCTTTATCGGCGCGGCCGATCCGTGTTGCGTGAGCTGGGTCAGGGTTTGAACGCGGCGTCGACCGGGGTCGACCTGCTGCTGGTTGAGCTGCTTGCGGGAGACTTGGCCGGTGCCAAGCGTGAGGTGATGCCGGACTATGAATTCCTCGTCAAGGCAGGCGAGACCTACCTCACCTCAACGATGGCCGCACTGCTGTCGCGGGTCGAGCGCGATCTGGGTCAGGACGAAGAAGCGATGGTGTTCTCGCGAAGCGCCGAAGCGGCCACGGTGGCCGATGACGTCGACTCGCTGGCACTGTGGCAGTCGATTCGCGCGCCGATCATCGCGCGCGCCGGCCGTCTGGCCGAAGCCGAGGCAATGGCGCGATCGGCGGTTGAGCTTGCGCGTCGAGGTGACTCACCACAGCTGCAGGCCGATACCCTGTCCGAACTTGCGAGCGTTCTCAAGCTCGCCGGGCGCTTCGACGACGCTCGCCAAACCATCGACACGGCGATCGGGATGTATCGGGCCAAGGGCGACCTGGCCTCGTGCGCCCGTGCGACGGCCTGGGCTCTCCGCCTTTAGCTCCGTAGCTCGGGTGTCCCCGGCCTCACCATCAGGGGGCTGCGGGTTGCCGCAAACGCCCCTCTCCCGCCGGACCCACAGGAATCACTGGCTTGGCAGCGTCAACCTGCCATTGCTCCTCATGCGAATCTTCTTCTCGAGCGTGCCCCACAACTCCGGATTCAGCGGCGCATTGAACTTTGTGTAGTACTTGATTTGGGAGATGCATGGCCGGCCCGGTTGGGTGTCCGTCGCCTGGACCGGGCCGCCGGTGATGAGGCACAAGTGCACGCGTGCGTAGCCCGCTGCGGAAAGCACGCCATCGGTCGTTTCGCCCCAGTAGAAAGTTTGGGTTAAAAGTGCTTTTAGCGCGTCCAGCGGTGTGCCCAGGCCACTGCCGATTTGCGACCTGTGAATGCGCGCCGTGACCAGCATCTCGGGAACGATCGGGTCGGGGGGATATCTCAAGAGCGGAATGTCGAGGTGGGTGAAGAAATCTCGCGGGCCGATGATCCGGCCACCCTCTTCCCCCAGCGGTTTGATCTGGTCGATGCTCACCAGACCGGCTATCGGTACTTTGGCCACGGTGATGAACGGCTCGGGTGCTGTGGCTTTGCAGCCATTCGCGGTGGTGCAGCCCGTGGTGCCCGTGGACACTGTGCCGCCTGTGGCCAGGGGCAGGAAGGTAGCGAAAGTGTTGGGGTCCGGGGCCGTGAGGTCTGTGAAGGTGTAGATCGGCGCCGTGGCCTCGAGGAGCGCCCCACTGTTTTCCGAGGGCTCCCTCCAGCTGGCTTGCGACGTGAGCTTCACTTGTGCGCCAGTTATTGGTGCCTTGATCGCCACCGTAAACGTCATGAATGCACCCCGTGGATAGAGCCCGGTGGTGAAGCTGCAGGTGAGCGTGGTTGCGACTGCGGTGCAGCCGGCGGGTAGCGTGAATCCCTCGAAATCGAAGACGGCAGTCTGACCCTCCACCGGCCCGCCCTCTGAGTCGACCACGGTCGTCGTCGCGACGAAATTGACCGGCTGCAGGAGTTCGTCGCTTTCGAATGGGTCGTCGTTTTTCAGCGTGATTCGATACGACGCATAAGACGAGAGGGTAGCCGTACTTCGGGTGACACTGGGCGGCAATCTCTCGATTGTGGTGAGGATGTCCGCATCGCCGACAACGGGAACGAAGGGTGGGTCCACCGTAGCGCCTACAGGAATACCCATGCAAGCCAGAAGGGCTGATAACGCGACGACCTTTACGCGTGACCTCACTGACACGGCGGCCAACAACTGCACGGGATGCATCATTCGCATGGGTATTTCCTCGGTTGTGTATGGTGGCCTGCTGAAAAGTCCTCGACCAAACCGACACGATTTCCCCTTGAACATGGGATCAACTCGCGAACGCGCCTCAGGCCACGCGCGCCCGGCAACGCGGAATGTGAACCGTCGCAGGAATCGTGGCAACCCCCTAGTTCTAGGGAAGGGAAAACACTAAGCTGGGCGCGTTGCCGTTCTTGCAGATTGCGCTCCTCACGCTCAGCAACTCGCGTCGCCCATCGAAGCCGAAACCAGAAAATCATGAGCGGACAAGGGTTTCTCGGCCCCTAGACTCCGCCGCAAACAACTCGATCGGTGTGGAGACATGAGATTCGCTTTCGCCCTCGGCGGCGCATGCGCGCTGGCCGGCTTCGGCGCGGCTGCGCAAACTGCAGCGCCCGCTACCGAACTCGACCCAGTCGTCATTAGCGCCGAACGCTCGCGCCAGGCGACCTTCGACGCGCCGGCAGCGATCAGCGCCGTCACCCGGGAAACCATCGAATCCGCCGGCCCGCAAGTGAACCTGTCTGAAGTGCTGAACCGTGTCCCCGGCATCTCGGTGCTGAACCGGCAGAACTATTCGCAGGACCTGCAGCTCTCGATCCGCGGCTTCGGCTCGCGCTCGACCTTCGGCATCCGCGGCGTGCGCCTGATCGTCGACGGCATTCCCGCGACGATGCCCGACGGCCAGGGCCAGGCGTCGAACATCGCGCTGACCTCCGCCGGGCGCATCGAGGTGTTGCGCGGCCCGCTCGCACAGCTCTACGGCAACGCGGCCGGTGGCGTGGTTCAGGTGTTCACCGACATGGACGCCGAGCAGCCCGACGACCACCGTCAGCGGCTCGGTCGGCCCTTACGGCCAGAACAAGTTCGGCGTGAAGTTCGGCGCCGCCGGGCCCAGCGACGCCGTCGTGCTCGACGCATCGACGTTCCATACCGACGGATATCGCCCGCACAGCAAGGCGAACCGCAACCAGATCAACGGCAAGTGGCAGCACGACGTGAGCCCGGACACGCGCTTCAGCCTGATCGTCAATTCGCTGGACCAGCCCACCGCGCTGGACCCGCTCGGCTTGACGCGCGCGCAGTGGGAGCAGGGCCTGCAGGCGAACGTGAGCCAGGACCCGCGCAAGACGGTGCTGCAGCAGCAGATCGGCAGCGTGTTCGAGCAGCGCCTGGGCGACGCCACGCAGTTGACGGCGCGAATCTACTTCGGCCAGCGCGATCTGGACAACGCGCTCTCGATCCCGCTCGCGGTGCAGCAGCCCTCGACGCACAGCGGCGGCATCGTCGTGTTTTCGCGCAGCTACCAGGGCCTGGGCGTGCAGTTGAGCCACGCGTTCAAGTTCGCCTCCGGCCAGCTGCTCCGGCTGGTCGGCGGCGTCGACCTCGATTCGAGCGACGAAGACCGCCAGGGCTACATCAACAACGCCGGCGTCCAGGGCGCGCCGAAGCGCGACGAACGGAATCGCGCCGACAACCGCGATGCGTTCGTCCAGGCGAGTTTCGACATCGACTCGCAATGGACGGCGACGGCAGGCGTGCGCTCGAGCCATGTGCGTTTCAGGTCGAGCGACCGCTTCATCACGCTCGCAACCGTACCGCCGAACCCGGACGACAGCGGCAGCCTCAGCTACAGCGCGATCAACCCGGTGCTGGGCGTGAGCTGGCGCGCAACGCCGGCACTCAACGTCTACGCGAACGCGGGCCAGGGCTTCGAGACGCCCACGTTCACCGAGCTGTCGTACCGGCCCGCGCCGCTGACCGGGTTGAACACCGACCTGAAGGCGTCAAGGAGCCGCCACGCCGAAATCGGCGCGAAGTGGAAAGTGACCGAGGGCCAACGCATCGACGCCGCGCTGTTCGATATCGCGACGCGCGACGAGATCGTCGTCGACACGAACGTCGGCGGGCGCTCGACGTTCAAGAACGCCGGCAAGACGCTTCGCCGCGGCGTCGAACTCTCGCATGTCGGCCAATGGGACGAGGCGCTGCGCAGCACGCTGAGCCTGACGCTCATGCGCGCGCGCTTCAATCAAGACTTCGTCAGCGGCGCCGGCACCACGCCGAACGTGTTTTCCGGGTACCACTTGCCGGGAACGCCCGAGCGCAACCTCTTTGCTGAACTCGCCTGGGCACCGCGCGGCGCGTGGGGTGGGTTCAACGCCGGAGTCGAAGTCGTGCGAACCGACAAGCTCTACGTCAACGACGTGAACACCGACGCCGCGCCGGCCGCCACGGTGCTGAACCTGCGCGCGGGTTTCCAACAGACGCTCGGCGAATGGCAGTTCAGCCAGCTGCTGCGCGTGGACAACGCGGCAGACCGAAACTACGCGGGTTCGGTGATCGTCAATGAAGCGAACACCCGCTTCTTCGAGCCGGCGCTGCCGCGCAATTGGCTGGTGGCGCTGAAGGCGAAGTACGAGTTTCGCTGAGGCATCGGCCTCGACTCAGCGTCATCCCGGCCGCGGCGCGGAAGCCAAGCTCGGCGTGTCATCCCGGCGAAAGCCGGGATCCACTGCGTCGCGCAGTCGCGTCTCTGTTGACAGTGGTTCCCGGCTTTCGCCGGGATGACCTTCGGGTGGGCTTTCGCCGGGATGACGGGGTGGCGCGGCGGACGCTTCAGAAAAACGCCTGAATCCCCGTCATCGCCCGGCCCAGGATCAGCGCATGCACGTCGTGCGTGCCTTCGTAGGTGTTCACCGTCTCCAGGTTGATCATGTGGCGGATGACGTGGAATTCGTCGTGGATGCCGTTCCCGCCGTGCATGTCGCGCGCGACGCGCGCGATGTCCAGCGCCTTGCCGCAGTTGTTGCGCTTGATGAGCGAAATCATCTCCGGCGCGGCGCGGCCTTCGTCGAGCAGCCGGCCGACGCGCAGGCACGCCTGCAGCCCGAGCGTGATTTCGGTCTGCATGTCGGCGAGCTTTTTCTGGATCAACTGGTTCGCCGCGAGCGGCCGGCCGAACTGCTTGCGATCGAGCGTGTACTGGCGCGCCGCGTGCCAGCAGAATTCGGCCGCGCCCAGAGCGCCCCAGGCGATGCCGTAGCGCGCCTTGTTCAGGCAGCCGAACGGGCCTTTCAAGCCCGTTCACGCCGGGCAGCAGGTTCGCTTCGGGAACGAACACACCGTCCATGACGATTTCGCCGGTGATGCTCGCGCGCAGGCTCATCTTGCCCTCGATCTTCGGCGCGGAAAGGCCTTTCATGCCGCGCTCCAGGATGAAGCCGTGGATCGCTTCCTGGCCGCCGACCTTGCCATCGGGGTCTTCGCGCTTGGCCCAGACGACGAACACATCCGAGACGGGTGAATTCGTGATCCACATCTTGCTGCCGGTGAGCAGGTAGCCGCCATCGACCGGTTTGGCACGCGTCAACATGCTGCCCGGGTCCGAGCCGTGGTTCGGTTCGGTGAGGCCGAAGCAGCCGATCCATTCGCCGCTCGCGAGCTTGGGCAGGTATTTTTCGCGCTGCGCTTCGCTGCCGTAAGCGTGGATCGGGTGCATGACGAGCGAGCTCTGCACGCTCATCGCGCTGCGGTAGCCGCTGTCGACGCGCTCGACTTCGCGCGCGACGAGGCCGTAGCTGACGTGGTTCACGCCCGGGCAGCCGTAGCCGTCGATCGTCGAGCCGAGCAGGCCGAGCGCACCCATCTCGTTCATGATGCTGCGGTCGAAGGTCTCATGGCGCGCTGCCATCAGCACCCGTGGCTGCAGCTTGCCCTGGCAGTACTCGCGCGCCGCGTCGCGCACCGCACGTTCATCGTCGCTGAGTTGTTCGTCGAAGCGGAACGCATCGTCCCATTCAAAGCTGCTCGATCCTGCTGCCATGGTTGTAAGCCCGTTGCCCGTGATGCGACAGATGATAAGTTGGACAATCCCCAGGTCGGGGAACGCTGGAGCTTTGAATGAATTCGACGACGATTGAAACCATCACCTTGGGTGGCGGCTGTTTCTGGTGTCTGGAAGCGGTTTACGAGCAGGTGCGCGGCGTCACCGCGGTGGAGTCGGGGTATTCGAACGGGCATGTGAAAAACCCATCGTATGAAGACGTATGCGGCGGCCGAACCGGCCACGCCGAAGTGGTTCGCGTGAGTTTCGATTCCACGCAGATCAACTTGCGTCAGGTGCTCGAAATCTTCTACGTCGTGCACGACCCGACGACGCTGAACCGCCAGGGCAACGACAAGGGGCCGCAATACCGCTCCGGGATCTACTTCCGCAATGCCGAGCAGGAGCGCATCGCGCGTGAAGTGACCGCAGAGGCAAATCAGCACCACCGAGGCAAGGTGGTGACCGAAATCGTCGCCGAGGCGAACTACTCGCGCGCCGAAGACGAGCACCAGCACTATTTCGCGAATCACCCGAATCAGGGCTACTGCATGTTCGTCGTGTTTCCCAAGGTCGAGAAGTTCCGGCAGACGTTCAAGAGCTTGGCGCTGGCGGAGTAGGGCTTCCCTGTGTCATCCCGGCGGACGCCGGGATCCACTGCCTCCAGTGCCACCCAGAGTGGATCCCGGCTTTCGCCGGGATGACAAGGTCATCCGTATTACGGCGCAAGCCGCTCGCGAACCCAGGCGCCTGCCACCTGCCGATACACGATCCGATCGTGCAGGCGCGACTTGCGCCCTTGCCAGAACTCCCAGCGCTCGGGGACGAGCCTGAAACCGCCCCAATGGGGTGGCCTTGGGGGGTTCAGAAGGTATTGCGCGCTCACTTTCGCCGCGTTCGCGACGAGCACCGCGCGTGACGAGATGACTTCGCTTTGCGGCGAAGCCCAGGCGCCGATGCGCGAATCGAGTGGGCGGGTCTTGAAGTAGGCGTCGGATTCTGCGGCGTCGGTGTGCTCGACGCGACCCTCGATGCGCACGACACGCTCCAGTTCGACCCAGTGAAACTGCAGCGCGGCAAAGGGGTTGGCGTCGAGTTCGCGCCCTTTGCGGCTGCGGTAGTTGCTGAACCAGACCAGGCCGCGCGAATCGTTGCCCTTGAGCAATACGATCCGCGTCGACGGTCGCGCGTCGGCGCCCACTGTCGCCAAGGCCATCGCGGTCGGTTCGGGAAGCCCGGCGTCCAGCGCCTGCTGCAACCACGACTCGAACTGCAGGCGCGGCTCGGCCGCCGCGGCGGATTCGTCGAGTTCGGCGAGCTCGTAGCTCTTGCGAAGCTCGGCGAGGCGTTGTTTGTCGGGTGCCATGGCCAGACCAGTATAGGCAGCCTGGTTTGACATCGACGGCGCATTGACATTTCGCAACCCGGCGCGGCAATGCACATCCGGCGCACTTCTTGCGTAGGGGAAGGCCTTAGGTACACGACCCGGTTCCTGAAACCGCGCGAGTCTTCCATGCTTGCGCTGTGCCGCTCGTGGCAGACGCGGGTGCGGGCGTTCGGGGTTTGCAAGTGGAGGGTGAATGACGGTTCGACCGGCAGTGATCGTCTTGGCGGCTGGCAAGGGGACGCGTTTCAAGCGTTCCGAGCCGAGCCCTGACGGCCACAAATTGGCGCAAGGCCTGGGCCCGTACAGCGTGCTCGGAACGACGCTGCGCCGCGCCATCGCGAGCCAGTTGCCGGTGATCGTGGTCGCGAGCGCGCCGCTGGCCGAGCTGGCACGGCGCAGCATCGCGTCGCGCGACGTGATCGTTCTGCCCGAGGTCGGAACGCCGGGGCACGAGGCGCTCGGCATGGGCTATTCGATCGCGATGGGCGTGATGGCGCGTGCCGACGCCGGCGGCTGGCTCATCCTGCCCGGCGACATGCCGCTCGTGCGGCCGTCGAGCCTGATTGCCGTGGCGCGCGAACTGACGCAACACCCGGTGGTTTGCGCCCAGTACAAAGGGCGGCGCGGGCACCCGGTGGGTTTTGGCGCCGAGTTGTATTCGGAGCTCGCCGTGCTGTCGGGCGACGACGGCGCGCGCCGCGTCGTGTCGCGCTACCCGGCGCTGGGCCTGGAGCTCGACGACCCTGGGGTGCTGGTGGACATCGACACCGAAGACGACCTCGAGCAATTGCGCGGCTTTCTCGATACGGCGCCGATGCCGCTGACGGACTCGTAGTGTTCGTCTTCTGAGACGCGGCTAAGCGGTCAGGCCGCTGCGCAGCGCGAGCGCCGCGAGGCGTTCGATTTCGCGGTCGCGGATGCCTTCCTCGCGCAGCGCCGTGGCGGTCTCCATCAGGTAGTCGAGCGTGCTGCCGTAGCGCCCGCTCGCGCTGCGCAGGATTTGCAGCATGTGCGGGTCGCTGATCTTGCCGGTGTGGTTCGGGCTGTCGCGGCTGAGCGTGAACGCCAGCGCGAGCACCGGGCCTTTCGGGGTGCGGCAGCGCACCCACTCGGGGTCGTAGACGCCGGTGGGCATTTCGCGGAACCAAAGCCGTTCCAGCTCGGCGTGCGCATTCGCTCGCGGCACGCGGTAGACGAAGCCGCGGCACGATCCGCCGGAGATCAAAGCGAATACCAGGCCCGGACATTCCGGCGTGCCGCGGTTCACCCGCGAGCGCATCTGCAGCGCGCGGTGCCAGCCATGCACCCGCGCGGCGCGGCGTTCGGTGGCGTCGAACTCGGGGCGCCAAATCAGCGAGGCGTAGCCGAAGACCCACAGGTCACGCCGGCCGCCCCAGGCCTTCATGGTGCGCTCCAGCAGTGCCTGCGGGTCGCGCAGCGGTGGGACGCCGTGGCTGATGCTCATGCCCGTACTTTAGGTGCGCTCGGATCACAGGCGCCGCGGCGCGCGAAATCGGGAAAAACGCGCGTTCGGCGCAAACTCGGGTCAGCGCCAGCGCGCGACTCGCGCGCCTGCGCCGCTACGCTGCGCACTCCTGGGTCGATGTGGCATTGCGACTCGGCTCAGCCCCCTGGCGACGGCAACGCCGCCAGAGGGTTCTTCCATGCACAAGAAGGCAACACCGATGACGCTGGCACTGTCCATCCTTGACCTGGCGCCGGTGGGAAGCGGCGGCAGCGCCGCCGAATCGGCGCGGCGCACCGTCGAGCTCGCGCAACTCGGCGAGCGCCTGGGCTACGTGCGCCACTGGTTCGCCGAGCACCACGGCATGCCCAGCGTCGCGAGCAGCTCGCCCGAAGTGCTGATCGCGCATGTGGCGGCACATACGCAGACGATCCACGTCGGCTCGGGCGGCGTGATGTTGCCCAATCACGCACCACTGCGTGTCGCCGAGGCATTCCGCACGCTCGCGGCGTTGCACCCGGGTCGCATCGACCTTGGCCTGGGGCGCGCGCCCGGCTCCGACGACAACGCGGCGAGGGCGCTGCGCGCGTTCAGCGGCGAGAATTTTCCGGCGATGCTGGGCGAGCTTCAGGTGTGGGGCGGCCTTCGCGCGTTGCCGGCGGGTCACCCGATGGCGACGCTGCACGCCATGCCCGGCGACGCGCCGCTGCCGCCGATCTGGGTCTTGGGTGCGAGCGGTTCGAGCGCGCGCATGGCCGGCGCCTCGGGAATGGGCTACGCGTTCGCGAGTCACTTCAGCCCGGCCCCGGCAGCGCCGGCGTTTGCGGCGTACCGCGAGGCGTTCGTCGCGTCGCCGCAGTTTCCCCGGCCGCACGCGATCCTGGCCGTCTCGGCCGTGTGCGCGGAGACTGATGCGCAAGCGCAGTTCGTCGCCGGAACCTTGGATTTGGCGATGGTTCGGATTCGCCAAGGTCTGTTCACCGTGCTGCCGAGCCCTGAAGAGGCGGCGGCGTACGTGTATTCCGACGCCGAACGCGAGATCGTGAAGCAGTTTCGCGAACTGGCCGTGGTCGGCTCGACGCAGGCCGTGCGGGATCAGATCGCGGCGCGCGCCGCGGCGTGCCAGGCCGACGAAGTGATGATCGTCTCGAACATCCACGGTCACGCCGACAGGCTACGATCCTACGAACTGATCGCGAACGCCTTCGCTGCGTGAAGCTTCGCGGTCGCTCCGCGCCTGTCCGCAGCTTGAAGGTCCTGCCATGAAGCCTGCCATTCTCGAAGTCACCGCACGGATCCGCGAGCGAAGCAGCGCCACGCGACGCGATTACCTGCTCGGCGTCGACGCGGCGATATCGCGCGCCCGCGCGGCGCGGACCGCATGGGCTGCGCCAACGTCGCGCACGCCTTTGCGGCGCTGCCGGGCCACGACAAGTTGCGCGTCGTCGCGCAGAAGGCGCCGCACATCGCGGTGGTGACGGCGTACAACGACATGCTCTCGGCGCACCAGCCGTACGAAGGCTTTCCGGCGCTGATCCGCGACGAAGCGCGAAAATTCGGCGCGACGGTTCAGGTGGCGGGCGGCGTTCCCGCGATGTGCGACGGCGTCACGCAAGGCCTGCCCGGCATGGAGCTGAGCCTGTTCTCGCGCGACACCATCGCGATGGCGACCGCGATCGCGCTCACGCACGACGTGTTCGATGGCGCGCTGCTGCTCGGCGTGTGCGACAAGATCGTTCCCGGCCTGCTCATTGGCGCGCTGCATTTCGGCCACTTGCCGTGCGTTTTCGTTCCCGCCGGGCCGATGAGCAGTGGCCTCAGCAACACGGCGAAGTCCAAGGTGCGCGAGGAGTACGCGCAGGGCAAGGTCGGCCGCGCGGAATTGCTCGAGGCCGAGTCGGCGGCGTACCACGGCGCCGGGACGTGCACCTTCTACGGCACGGCGAACAGCAACCAGATGCTGCTCGAGGCGATGGGCCTGCACGTTCCCGGCGCGGCGTTCGTGCACCCGCACGCGCAGTTGCGCGAAGCACTGACGCGTGAGGCGGTACGCCATGTTCTCGCGATCTTGCAAAACGCGTCCCAAAACGCATCGCAAGGGGGCGCCCCAGGCCCGCGCTTCACGCCGATCGGCAGGTTGGTCGACGAGCGCGTCATCGTCAACGCGATGGTTGCGCTGCTCGCCACCGGCGGCTCGACGAACCACCTGATCCATTGGGTCGCCGTCGCACGCGCCGCGGGAATCCAGATCGACTGGACCGACTTCGCGGATCTGTCGCGCGCGACGCCGCTGCTCGCGCGCGTCTACCCGAACGGTGCAGCCGACGTGAACCAGTTCCAGGCGGCGGGCGGGCCGGGCTTCGTGATCCGCGAGTTGCTCGACTCGGGCTGCATGCACGCCGATGTGGCGAGCGTTTCGGCCGGCGGGTTGCGCGAGTTCGCGAAGCTGCCGCAAGAGGGTGCGGAACGACTGCGCTGGAGCGACTTGCCGCAACAAAGCGGCGACTCGACCGTGCTGCGCCTTGCCGCCGACCCGTTCAGCGCCGAAGGCGGACTGAAACTGCTGCGTGGCAATCTGGGGCGCGCCGTGATCAAGGTGTCTGCGATTCCCGACGACCGGCACGTCATCGAAGCGCCGGCGATCGTCTTCAGCGCACAAGAGGAACTGCTGGCCGCGTTCAAGGCCGGCCAGTTGCAACGTGATTTCGTCGCCGTGGTGCGCTTCCAGGGCCCGCGCGCGAACGGCATGCCCGAGCTGCACAAGCTCACGCCGCCGCTGGCGGTGCTGCAAGGCCAGGGCTTCAAGGTCGCGCTCGTGACGGACGGGCGCATGAGCGGCGCGTCGGGCAAGGTGCCGGCGGCGATCCACGTCAGCCCGGAAGCGCTCGCTGGAGGCGCGTTGGCGAAGGTGCGCAGCGGCGACCTGATTCGCCTGGACGCCGTCGCCGGGACTCTCGAAGCGCTCGTCGACCCTGCCGTCTGGGCGGCGCGCGACGTCGCCGAGATGGCGCCGGCGCAAGCCCAGGCGAACGGCCGGGGCCTGGGGCGCGACCTGTTCGCCGGAATGCGGCGCAACGTGGGCAGCGCCGAAGAAGGCGCGTGCTCCTGGCTCTGACCCGCCACGGCCTTCGCTAACCAAGGAATCGAATGGACACACTCGAACTCGCCGCTTACGGCCCGGTCATCCCCGTCATCGTGATCGACGATGTCGCCGCCGCCGTACCGCTCGCTCGCGCCCTGGTTGCCGGAGGCGTGCGGGTGCTGGAAGTGACGCTGCGCACGGCAGCCGCGCTGCGCTGCATGGAGGCGATCGCGCGCGCGGTTCCGGAGGCGATCGTCGGCGCCGGCACGGTTCGCAGTGCCGCCGATGCGCGCGCGGCAGTCGACGTCGGCTGCCGATTCGCCGTGAGCCCGGGCTACGCGAGCGCGGTCGGGAACGCGTGCCGCGACCTCGGCCTGCCGCTGCTGCCGGGTGTGGCGACGGCGAGTGAAGTGATGCAAGCCAACCTCGACGGCTACACATTCCTCAAATTCTTTCCGGCGAGTGCCGCCGGCGGAATCCCGCTGCTGAAGGCACTCGCCGGCCCGTTCCCCGACGTGGTGTTCTGCCCCACGGGAGGTATCAGTGTCGAGACCGCGCCGCAGTACCTGGCTTTGCCCAACGTCAAGGTGTGCGGTGGCTCGTGGCTCACGCCGGCGGACGCCGTCGCGAAAGGCGACTGGGCGCGCATCACGGCGCTGGCGCGTGCCGCCGGCGCCTTGCGCGGCGCGTAATTCCCCGGGTTGCGGCGCGGCGCTCGGGCGGCGATCATGGGCCCCAAGCAAAACGCAGGAGTGACGCATGGGCGAAAAGAAGAAGAAATCGCGCGCTGACGAAGGCGGCTCGATCGGCAAAGGCGAGTACCTGGAGAAGCTTGCGCCGCTCCAGCTCGAATTGAACCGCATGGCGCGCTGGCTGCAGGCGGCGAACAAGCGGCTCGTCGTCGTGATCGAAGGCCGGGACACCGCCGGCAAAGGCGGCGTGATCGCCGCGATCGCCGACACGCTGAACCCGCGCCAATGCCATGTGGTGGCGCTGGCCAGGCCGAGCGATCGCGAGCGCACGCAGTGGTACTTCCAGCGCTACGTGCCGCACTTGCCGGCAGCGGGCGAGATCGTTCTCTTCGACCGCAGCTGGTACAACCGCGCCGGCGTCGAGCCGGTGATGGGTTTTTGCACGCCGCAGCAGACGGCGCTGTTTCTCGAACAAGCACCGCAGTTCGAGAAACAGCTCGTTCAAGACGGCGTTCTGCTCTTCAAGTACTGGCTCACGGTGGACCAGGCCGTGCAGGAAAAACGCTTCGCCGAGCGACTCGAAGACCCGATGAAACGCTGGAAGCTCTCACCGATCGACCTGAAGGCGCGCGAGAAGTACGCCGACTACACGAAGGCGCGCGAGGTGATGCTGGAGGCGACGCACACGAAGCACGCACCGTGGGCGCTGGTCGATTTCAACGACCAGCGGCGCGGCCGGCTGACCATGATCCGGCACCTGCTCGACCATCTGCCTGACACGAACGTCCCCGACGAAAAAATCGTATTCCCACCGCTGCCGACCAAGCCGCTGAAAGAGGTGTTTCGCGGCAAGCTCAAGCCGATTCCGAGCGCGTAGGGCGCTGCGCATCCCAGGCGGAGGCGGGCCGTGGCCCGCGACGCTGCAGAACGAACCGGACATGACCGAACTGATTACCTTTCAACCCGGCGGCTACTGCTTCCTTCGCGGCGGATTTCCGTACTCGCAGGGCGTGATCGCAGCGCCTGGCTTTCGAATCGTGCGCGCGCGCTTCGCCCGGCTGCCGGCCGTGGCGCCGGGATTCGCCGCTATCGCCGCGCACCTGGCTTCCGCCGGGCGCCCGCTGCAGGCGCTTTGCGCCGTCGAGCTGCGTTCGCCGCGGCCGTTCACGATGCAGGGCTTCCAGGGTTTCAACCGGGGTTACGTCGACGTGCTCGAGCGCTGGGGAATCGTTCGCGACGCGCTGAATCCGGTGGCGCGCAGCAACGTCTGCCCGGTGTTCGACGCGCCGGGCGAGCCGTCGTTCTTCGCCTTCAGCTACACCGTGCCGACCGCGGCGGCAGGCGAACTCGCGGCCGGCGCCGATTTTGTCGTCGCCGGCAGCGGCGAGTGGCCGGAGGGCCAGCCCTTCCCCGAGGGCATCGTCGCGCACGGCGACGTCACACCAGCCGGTATCGCGGCCAAGGCGGCCTACGTGCTGCGCACCATGCGTGCGCGCACGGCGGAGCTCGGCGGCGACTGGGCGGCGTTGACCGCGGCGCAGGTCTACACGGCGCACGACATCCACCCGCTCCTGGCTTCGCATTTCGCCGCCGCTGGGCTCACCGCCATCGGTCTCACCTGGCACGTGTGCGCGCCGCCGATTCTGGAGCTGGAGTTCGAGATGGACGTGCGGCGCGTGGCGACCGAGCGGGTGCTTGCCTGGGAGCCTGGGCGGCAGAAGGCGGGGTCCGCGTTGGGCCTGAAAAGGGGCGCAGGCTAGGCGCAAAGCGCAGCCGTGCCGCGTGGCACGGCGAGCATTTGCAACGACGCATGCGCCCCTTTTCAGGCCCAACCCTTCGGGCCGGGGCGATTTGCCGGGCCATTCGTCGTTGCCGGCTCGTTGTGTGGGCCCGCCACACGCCTCGCCGACGCCTAGACTGGCCCGGCGACTCGCCCCGGCGCGGGCCCCGCCTTCTGCCGCCCAGGCTCCTCATATGGTCGCCCTTGTCAATCAAACTTTGTTCAGCTCGTTCATACGAGATCGATCCGGTGATGCGACCCGAGCGTTGCAGCGACGATGAATCAGACTCATATCCGCGGATTGGTTACCAGCACTACATCGATTCGTCGCGGGCCTGCCTCGCTCTAGAGTCGTGGATCAACCCTTGCGGGTTGCCTGTGTAGGAGCCTCGAGGATTGCCCTATCGGGTTCGAATCGCATCACCGGGTCGATCTCGCTCATGGTGTTTTCCCCTTTTTGTTAACTGCTTGTATTGGGCTGCGTGGCGCCCACCGTGGCGGCAATCGCCCAGACGAATCCGGCCAGCTCGCGCGCCACGGCCACGCAGACCTTGTTCTTCTGCACCCCGCGCTCCACCAGCCCGGCAAAGCGCCGCGTCAGCCGCAGCTGCGCCTTCCAGGCCATCGCTCGCACCGGCTCGCTCAGGTCCTCCTGGCGGCGCTGCGCATCGCGCCCGATGCGGGCCTTGAAGCGGTAGTTCCAAGCCGCTTCGGTGAGCAGCCTTCGGGCGTGGGCGTTGCCCGTCTTGGTGATGCTGCCGCGCGAGACCTTCTCGCCGCTGGAGTGCTCCGAGGGCACCAGACCGAGGTAGCCCATGAGCTTGCGCGGGTGCTCGAAGCGCTGGAAGTCGCCGATCTCGGCCACCAGCGCAATGGCACTGGTCACGTCGATGCCACGCAGCGCCTGCAAGGCCTGCACGACCGGCTCGAAGCGCCAACCCACCACCGATGCTTGGAGCGCCTGGCTCACGCGCTGCACCCGTTCGTCAGCCGTGTGCGCCGCCAAGGTGTACTCGGTGAAGGCAGTTTGCGCCGCCCCATCACCGAAGTTCAACGTCGCGAGCCAGCGCCCGAATGTCTTGGTCCAGGCCGTCTTGCCGGGGTAGCGCACGCCGTGGCGCAGCAGGAAACTCTTGAGTTGCTGGCGTTGCTGGGTGCGCAGGTGCACCGCATCTTCTCGGGCGCGGGCCAGATCGCGGATCGCCTCGTCCGCCGGGTCGGGGATCCACACCGCGCGCAACTGGCCCGCACGCGAGCACTCGGCCAGTTGTACGCAATCGCGCTGATCGGTCTTGATGCGCGTGCCCGGGCGGCGCGGCATCTGCGATGGCGCAATGACCTCGCACACGTAGCCCTTGGCCGCCAGTGCACGCTGCAGGCCGTAGCCGGTGGGGCCGGCTTCGTAGACCAGGTGCAATCGCGCCGGCCCGCCGAGCTTGGCCAGCAGCTTGAGCAGCCTGGGCACATCGTGCGCGATCGTGCCCACGACTGTCCCCGCTGCGCGGCCCGCCTCAGCTGTTCCCACCGCGATCGTGTCCTTGTGAACGTCCATACCCACGTGAATCTTGCTAATCTCGTCCATGGCCGGTCTCCTGAAGTTGCTGACGACACCAGTTCTCAGCATGTAGCACGGCACGCTTGCGTGCAACCTACGTCGCCGGAGACCGGCCACCTGCCGGGGGAGCTCCGGCGACCATGATGTCTAGGCCGAGATCGTTGTCGCCTACTCGCGCCGCGTCCACCCGCGCTGCAACACCGTGCCGAGAATCCCCTTGGGCATGTAGATGATGAACAGCACGAGCAGCAGCCCGTAGATCGTGAGGTCGACGCCGAGCACGCGGTTGCCGATCAGCACGCGCAGCGATTCCGACAGCAGCAGCAGGAACACCGCGCCCACCGTCGGGCCGAGCATCACGAACATGCCGCCGGCGATGACGCCGAACACCATCTGCAGCGAGACGCCGATTCCCGACACCGTCTCCGGGTTGATGTAGAGCTGGTACTGCGCGACGAGCACGCCGCCCAGGCACGTCATCGCCGCCGACAGCAGCGTCACCCGAAGCTTGGCCCGCGTGACGTCGATGCCGATCGACGCCGCGGCGTCTTCCTCCTCGCTGATCGCCTGCAGCGCGAGCCGGTTCATGCTGCGGTCAACCGCGCGCCAGACCCACAGCGAGAGCAGCCAGAACACCAGCACGGCGTAGAACCAGACCGTCTTGTCGGCGAACTGCAGCGCCTTCAGCGACGCCGTGGCGCCGTCCACCAGATCCGGCTTGGGTGTGACGCCGAGCGAGCCGCCGGTGTGGTCGCGCAGGCCGACGATGACGAGGCGCGTCACTTCCGACAGCGCGAGCGTCACGAGCGCAAAGTAGTGGCCGACGATCTTGAAGCGAAAGCACGGCAGCCCGATCAGCAACGCCAGCGCCAACGAGATGAGCACCGCCACCGGCGCGCCGATCCACGGCGAGATGCCGGCGAGGTTCCACAACAGCACGACGGTGTAGGCGCCGATGCCGAGGAACGCGCCATGGCCGAAGCTCACCAGGCCGAGGCGCCCCATGATCGACCAGCTGGTGTAGATGTACGACCACAGCAGCGCCATCACCATCAGGTGCAGCGCATATTTGCCGGGGCCGAACAAGGGTGTGACCGCGAGCGCGGCGAGCAGCACGAGGCCCACAACCCAGCGGCGGTTCATGCACGTCGCCGCTTCGACAGCAGCCCCTCGGGTTTCCAGAACATGGTCGCGATGAAGAACACGAACGCGATCACGTAGCCCCATTCGAGGTCGAAGAAGAAGCCGCCGAGCGAGATGAACTGGGCGAAGACGAAGGCGGCGACGAAGCCGCCGATCAGGTTCCCCAGGCCGCCGAGCACGCAGATGAGGAACGTGAGCGGGCCGAACGAGAGGCCGATCGCCGGGTGCACGTCGTACTGCAGCACCAGCAGGCATGCCGCCAGCCCGGCAAGCGCGCCGCCGAGCGCCGAGGTCAGCAGGTAAACGCGCCCGGGGTCCACGCCCATCAGCGGCATGATCGCGCGGTCCTGGCTGATCGCGCGAATCGCGGTGCCCATGAAGCTGCGGTTCAGGAACAGATACGTGCCGGCAATCGCCACCATCGCCACCGCGAAGGCGACGATGCGCGAGCCCGAGACGCTCATCTCGCCGATGGCGATTCCCGGCAGGCGCACGCCGAGGTTGCGAAACTCGACGCCGAACAGCACCGTCGCCACCGCCTGCAACAGAAACAGCATGCCGCCGGTGACAAGCAACTGGTTGATCGGCTCGGCCGCGAGCACCGGCCGGATCACGAAGTGATGCAGCGCCGCGCCGAGCACCCCCATCAGCGCGATGCACGCCGGGAAGGCGATCCACAGCGGCACGCCCTGCTGCACGTGCAGCCACCAGATCGCATACATGCCGATCATGATCAGCTCGGCATAACAGATCCACACTACGTCGATCACGCCGAAGATCAGGTTCAGGCCGAGCGACAGGAGCGCGAACAGGCCTCCCAGCAGCAGGCCGTTCACCAGCGCCTCGAGGAAGAAGATGTCGAAGACCTGTGCCATCGTGACCCTTCAGACGCCGAGGTAGGCGCGCCGCACTTCGTCGTTGGCCAGCAGCTCGGCCGCCGGACCGCTGGCGTGGATGCGGCCGGTTTCCAGCAGGTAGGCGCGGTCCACGACACGCAGCACCTGCTGGATGTTCTGCTCGACGATCAGCACCGTGTAGCCCTCGGCCCGCATGCGCCGCACGACCTCGAAGATCGACTGCACGACCAGTGGCGCGAGGCCCGCCGAAGGCTCGTCGAGCAGCAACAGCTTCGGGCCGCTCATCAATGCGCGGGCGATGGCGCACATCTGCTGCTCGCCGCCGGACATCGTTCCGGCGAGCTGCAGCCGGCGCTCCTTGAGCCGCGGGAACAGCGCGTACACCATTTCCAGCCGCCGCGGAAGGTGCGCACGCGCCGCGGGCGAATAAGCGCCCATGCGCAGGTTGTCTTCCGCAGTCAGCCGCGGGAACAGGCGTCGCCCCTCGGGCACGTGCGCGATGCCGAGCGATATCACCTCGTGCGCCGGCACGTCGTTGTAGCGCCGGCCTTGCATCGTGAGCTCGCCTGCGGTCGTGCCGATGAGCTTGGAAATTGCGCGCAACAGCGTCGTCTTGCCCGCGCCGTTCGGGCCGATCACCGCCACCGCCTCGCCGGCGTTCACCTCCAGCGAGACGCCGAACAACGCCTGGAAGCCACTGTAGCCGGCGCAGACGTCATTCAGCCGCAGCATGGCGCTCAATGGTGCACCCTCGCGCTGCGCGCGGTCCCGCCGAGCGGGACGCAGCGCCCCCTTCGGAACGGCCGGGCGGGGGCGCTCATGTCGCTCGCGCCTTGCTCTGCTGGTCCGTCTGCTGCTGCACCGCAGCGGCATCGGTGCCGAGATACACCTCCACCACCTTCGGGTTGTGCGTCACTTCGGCAGGCAGCCCGCTGGCGATGACCTCGCCGTGGTCGAGAACGATGCAGCGGTCGATGACGCGCATCAGCACGCCCATGATGTGCTCGACCCAGACGATCGTGATGCCGCGCTCGTCGCGGATGCGTTTCAGCATGTCGGCGGCCTGGTTCATCTCGCCTTCGTCCAGGCCGCCCAGGCTCTCGTCGGCGAGCAGCAGGCGCGGCTGCGTCGCGAGCGCGCGCGCCATCTCGAGCTTCTTCAGGCCGGCGGCGCCCAGGCCGTCGACCTGCGCCGTGGGGCTGGTGGGCAGGCCGATCAGCTCCAGCGCTTCGTGCGCAAGCTGCTGCGCCTTGGCGCGGCCGATGCGCTGCGCCGAGCCGTAGAACGCAGCGAGCGTCGCGTTCTCCAGGATCGACAACCTGCGAAACGGCCGCGGAATCTGGAAGGTGCGCGCGATGCCGCGCTGGCAGATGCGGTCCGGGCCTAAACCGCCGATCTCCTGCCCGTCCAGGCGAATCGATCCCGCGGTGGGCGGATAGAGCCCGGCGATGACGTTGAACGTCGTGCTCTTGCCCGAGCCGTTCGGGCCGATCAGCCCGAGGATCTCGCCGCGCTCGACGCGAAACGACACGCGGTCGACGGCGGTGAAGCCGTCGAAGCGTTTGATGAGCTGGTCGACCTCGAGCACGCGGGGCACGCGGTGGCGCGGCTTTCAGCGGCTCGGATGCGGCGCTTGATCGTTCTCAGGGCGCGTAGCCATGGCCCTTGGGCAGTGGCAGCACCGGGTCCTTGGTCTTGATCGGCGTCGGCCACACGATGTAGGTGTCGTTGCCGTTGTACTGCATCACCACCGGCGACGAGCGCGCGTTCTGCCCGGCCATCGCATGGCCCGGCGGGTTGAACTTGACGCCGTAGCCCTGGATCGTTCCGCCCACCGCGATGTCGGTCTCGAGCGCCGACTTGCGCAGCGCCTCGGGGTCGATGCCGCCGAACTTCTTGATCGCGCGCGGCAACACGTCGGTGAAGAAGATCCACGATTGATTGAAACCCATCGACAGATGCGGCGGCACTTCGTCGCCCTTCACGTCGGCCTTGTAGCGGCGGATCATCTCCTTCGTCACATCGCCCAGCCCCGGCGCCAGCGATGCCGGATTCAACAGCTGCGCGGCCACCGGGTCGACGTTGTAGATGAAATTCGCGTCGTCCTTGAAGGTCGCGAACAGCTTGTCGAACTGGCCGTAGCCGGCGCCATGGCCGATGAGTGCCGACCATTTCAGCGCCTGCTCCTTCGACTGGCGCAGGAACAGCGTGATGTCCGGGTTGTAGCCGGTGTGCAGGATCACGTCGGGCCGCGCGCGCTTGAGCTTGGTGACGAGCGGCGACAGGTCGGGCGAGGTGGCGGCGTAGCCCTCCTTCAGCACCACCTGTATGCCATAGCCCTTGCAGGCGCTGTCGTTCCCCGACGCGACGCCGCTGCCGTAGGGGCCGTCTTCATAGATGATCGCGACCTTCAGATCCTTCGGGTCCTTGCCCAGCCGCGCCTTGGCCTGCTCGTTGAGAAAGGTGCACGAGGCCTCGCCGAACTGATCCGAGTGCACCTGCGCGCGGAACACGTACTGCAGCTTCTTGTCCTTCAGCACCGCGGAGGCGACGCAGACGTTCGCCCACATGAACTTCTTCACCGCGTCGACCTTCTGCGCCATCGGCACGCAATGGGCGCTGGAGAACACGCCCATGATCATGTCGACGTTCTCCTGGTTCAACAGGCGTTCGGTCTCATTGATCGCGACGTCGGCCTTGCTCTGCGCATCGGCGTAGAAAGGCTTGATGCGCCAGCCCTCGACACCGCCGCGTTCGTTGATCATGTCGATCGCGTATTTGGTGCCCAGGTTCGCGGCGTTGGAGCCACCGGCGGCGAACGGCCCGGTGAGGTCGTAGATGACGCCGATCTTGATCTCCTTGGCTTGCGCGAAGGCCGCGCCCGCCGCGAGGGTGAGGGTCGCGAGGGTCACCCAGCGCAGGGCCTGCTTCAACATCGTCATCAATCGCTCCTTGTTCCGCTACCGGTTGAATCCGGGCAAGGTACTTCAGCGGTCCTTCGGAGGCAATGCGGGTTTGCCAGATGCGGCCCGATGGATTCTTCTTGAACTTGCGCGCATGCAGCTTCAGCCAGAAACGGCCACTGAACCCGTCATCCCGGCGTACGCCGGGATCCACTGGAAGGACACGATCAACAATTCGCCGAACGCGCGAGTTCAACGAGTGGATACCGGCTTTCGCCGGTATGACGAGGGGTAGCTGCACCCTGCCGCTGGTCAGAGAGCTTCATGGCACGCACTTGCGAACCTGTCGCGCGGTCAATGCGCCTTGCGCTCGATCAGTTCCACCTTGTAGCCATCGGGGTCGGTGATGAACGCGATCACCGTCGTTCCGCCCTTCACCGGCCCGGCCTCGCGCGTCACGGCGCCACCGCCTGAGCGGATCTTCTCGCACGCGGCATACGCGTCGGGAACTTCGATCGCGATGTGGCCATAGGCCGTGCCGAGTTCGTACTTGTCGACGCCGTAGTTGTAGGTCAACTCGATCTCGGCATGCTCGGGGTTGTTGCCGTAGCCGACAAATGCGAGCTTGTATTTCTGGTCCGGCCTGTCGTTTTCGCGCAGCAGCTTCATGCCCATGATTCGGGTGTAGAAGTCGATCGAGCGTTGCATGTCGCCAACGCGCAGCATGGTGTGTAAGAGTCTCATGGGGTGTCGAAGATAAAACAGGTTGTGGAAGCGTGAGCGTACAGCTTGCCGTCCGGGCCCGTCATCCGGCCCTCGGCGGTGGCCATTCTGCCTCCCATGTGGATCACCTTGCCCTCGGCACGGATCAGCGGCACTTTGTCGGTGAGCGGGCGCACGATGTTGATTTTCAGTTCCGCCGTCGTGTAGCTCTTGCCTGCGGGCAATGACGCGTGAACGGCGCAGCCGACGGCGGAGTCGAGCAGCGTCGCGAACCAGCCGCCGTGCACCGTGCCGAGCGGGTTGTAGTGGCGTGGGCCAGGGCTGCCCTGGAACACGGCGCGGCCCGGTTCGGCTTCGACGAGGATGAAATCGAGTGTGTCGCCGATCGGTGCGCGTGGCAGCTTGCCGGCGAGCATCGCGGTGAAGACTTCGACACCGGTCTTGCCCGCCACCTGATCGGCGCGCGCCACGCCGACGGGCGCGGCGCACGCGAGCAGGCGCTGCGCGTCGGCGCGCCACTGGGCGAGCACGGCGGCGGAGGTCGTTGGGCATGGACATTCGTGCTCCTGAAAGGCAAGGGCGTGGATTGTCGCCACAATCGCTCGGTCGACCGGGCGCTCGAATTAATCGCCCCACGCTCGGCTGAAGGAGACCCGAATGAACATTGCCGCAGCAGCCACTCCGCGCCGCGTAGGCTGGATGCTGGTGCTGCTCGCCGCGGGCGGCACCTTCGCGCTGACGATGGGCGCGCGCCAGTCGATGGGCCTGTTCCTGAACACGTTGAACACGTCGACGGGCCTGGGCCTGGCGAGCATCAGCCTCGCGTTCGGCTTCGGCCAACTCTGGTGGGGGCTGACGCAGCCGTTTGCCGGCATCGTCGCGGACCGCTACGGCGCCGGGCGCGTGTTGTTGGTGGGAGTCTTGCTCGTCGCGATCGGCACGGCGCTGATTCCGTTCATGACGACGACCGCTGGGCTGATCTTCGCGATCGGCGTTCTCTCGGCGGGCGGCGCCGGAATGGCCGGGCCGTCGGTGCTGATGTCGGCGACGACGCGCCTCGTGCCGCCGGAAAAACGCGGCATGGCCACCGGCATCGTCAATGCCGGCGGCTCGTTCGGCCAGTTCGTGTTCGCGCCGATCGCGCAAGCCATCACCGCGGCGGCGGGCTGGGTCGCGTCGATTCAGAGCCTGGCGCTGTTCACACTGCTCGCGCTGCCCGCGGCTTGGGTGTTGCGTGGCAACTCGAAGCAGATGATGGCCGGCGCGGCGGGCGGGTCCGCGGGCGCGCCGGGGGCTGCACCTGCGGCGGTGCAGTCGACGCGCGAAGCGATCGGCGCCGCAATGCGCCACCCCGGTTTTCGCCTGCTCTCTGCCGGGTTTTTCGTCTGCGGCTTTCACGTCGCGTTCATCGGCACGCACCTGCCGGGCGTCGTCGCGTCGTGCAATCTGCCGCCCGAAGTCGGCGCGTGGGCGCTCGCGATGCTGGGCCTGTTCAACATCGTCGGCAGTTTCGCCATCGGCTGGGCGATGGGCCGCTGGCGCATGAAGTCGCTGCTGTCGCTGCTCTACGCGGCGCGTGGCCTCGCGGTGCTGGTCTTCCTGCTCGCGCCGAAAACGGAAACCGTGATGCTCGTGTTCGCCGCCGTGATGGGCCTGACGTTCCTCTCCACCGTGCCGCCCACCGCCGGCCTGGTCGTGAAGTTCTTCGGCCCGTCGCGCATGGCGACGCTGTTCGGCATCGTCATGGTGTCGCACCAGGTCGGCGGTTTTCTAGGCGCGTACATGGGCGGCAAGGCGTTCGAGTGGACGGGCAGCTACGACTGGATGTGGTACGCCGACATCGTGCTCGCGGTCGGGGCGGCGCTGATCCACTTGCCGATCGGCGAGGCGCCGTTGGCGCGAGCCAAAGTGGCACCGGCCTGAAACGGAATCCGCCGCGCTCGAGCGAAGCGCGCGCGGGGCGTTACGCTTCGCGCGTTGCGGCGACGCCAGGAACCACCGCCTCGCCGTAGCTCGCCTTCCAGAACCCCATGATCTTCGCCTGTTCGTCGATGCGCTCGCCGCGCAATCCGTCCTCGGCGTGCCAGGCGGCAATGCGCGACTCGACGCCGAAATGCATCGTCGGTTTGAACGCCCCCGGGTCGTCGAGGCTGCCGATCGACAGATCCATGCGCTGCGAATCGAGGTACTCGAATGTGAGCGGCGTGCCGCAGCGGTTGCAGAAACCGCGCCGCGCGAACTTCGACGACGCGTAATACGTCGGCGGCTCACCGAGCCAGCGCACCTGGTCTTTGCGCAGGTTGAGAAACGCTGCGCGCGTATTGCCGAACGCGAGCTGGCACATGCGGCAGTGGCAGTAATAGCCTTCGGGCTTGTCGGGCTGCGCCTCGTAGCGCACGGCACCGCACAGGCAGCCGCCGGGGTGGGTGGGGTTTGGGGTTTGCGTGCTCATCGCGCTCTCCGATGTCGTTGGTGATGCTGCACTGGCTACGGTAGCGCGGCGGATGGCGCTGCGCAAGCGCGCCGCGAGCGGGGGCGCCCGTTGACGCCTACCCCAGGCCGCGAACGAGCACCAGCACGCCTATCGCGGCGAACACGAATGCAGCGATCCGGTGCACCCAGCGCATCGGAATGTGCCGCACGAGCTTGTCGCCGAACAGCACGAGCGGCACGTTGGCGAGCAGCATGCCGAGCGTCGTGCCCGCGGTGACGAGCCACACCGAGTCGTAACGCGCGGCGAGCATCACGGTGGCAATTTGCGTCTTGTCGCCCATTTCGGCGAGAAAAAAAGCGACGAGCGTCACGCCGAACACGCCCCAGCGGCCGGGAAGCTGCGCCTGCCCCTCGTCCACCTTGTCCGGCACCAGCATCCACGCGGCGACGCCGAGGAACGACACACCGAGTATCCAGCGCAGCCACGCCGGGTCGAGCCAGGCCGTGAGCCATGCGCCGAGCAAGCTCGCGCCGGCGTGGTTGGCGAGCGTCGCGAACAGAATTCCGAGCGAAATCGGCCAGGGTCGGCGATAGCGAGCCGCGAGCAGGAGCGCGAGCAACTGCGTCTTGTCGCCCATCTCGCCGAGAAAGACGACGCCGATGCAGACGCTCAGCGTCTCGAGCATCGATGCCGCAGCGGCTGCGTGAAGTCCAGATTCAAGGTCACGCGGGCACCGTGTAATTCAGCGCCATGCGCCCACCGTCGACGTAGACGATCTCGCCCGTCATGTAGCTCGATGCGCTGCTGATGAGAAACGCGCAGACGTCGGCAACTTCGCCCGGTTCGCCAAGGCGTTGCAACGGCGTGCGGCTCATGATGCGCGCGCGTGCCGCGTCGCTGCCGAGCACCGCCTGGCGCGCGAGTTCGGTCGCAATCGTCCCCGGCCCGACCGCGTTGACGCGGATGCCGTGCGCGGCGAGCGCGATCGCCATCACGCGCGTGAGCTGGTTGATTCCGCCCTTGCTGACGTTGTAGCTGGCGATGTTCGGAATCGCCATGACGCTGTTCACCGAACTCATGTGGACGATGGCGCCGCCTTGGCCGGCGCGCACCATCTCGCGCGCCACCGCCTGCGCGACGAGAAACGCGCCTTTCAGATTCACGCCGAGCACGGCGTCCCAGTCGGCTTCCGTGATGTCGAGGAACTCTGCCGCCTTGAAGATGCCGGCGTTGTTGATGAGCGCGTCGACCTGGCCGAAGGCGGCGAGCGTCGCGGCGAGCGCCGCGTCGACGTCCGACTTGCGCGCGACGTCGCAGTGAAACGCGGCCGCACGCTGGCCGCGCGAGCCGAGGCTCTGCGCCAGCGCCGCCGCGGCGGTGTCGTTCACGTCCCAGAGCGCGACCGTCGCACCGTCCTGCGCAAACCGCTCGGCGCACGCCGCACCGATGCCCTGCGCAGCGCCAGTGATGACGATGACTTTGCCTTCGAGGTGAAACTGGACTGGAGCGGTCATGTCGGGGTTGCCTTGGTTGTTGCGCGCTCGGTTCCGGCGAGCCAATGGTCCATGCCCTGCGCGTTGAGTTCGATGTCGGTCCTCAGCAACTCGAGCGCGGTCGCTTCGTTGACCGCGCTCGCGTGTTCGCGCAGCCAGGCGCTGTAAAGCCGCGCCAGGCCTTGGCGCAGCGCGGCCGCGCGTTGCGGGTGCGTGCGCAGCGTCTCGCCGAGTTTCACGATCGCGTCGAGCCGCGCCAGGAATTCCGCGCCGAGCTGCGGCAGCGCCGTCACCGCACCGTAATGCGTGAGGTAGGCGCGCTCGGGTTTGAACGAAAGCAGGCGCAACACCGACGCGCGCAGCGCCGGCGGATCGAACTGCGTCGGCGGCGTGGCCGGGATCAGCCAGGGCCGGGTGGCGTTCGTGAACTCCGGGTAGGCGACGCCGAACGTGTCGCCGGTGAACATGCCGCGGCTTTGTTCGTCCCAGATGCAATGATGGTGGCGCGCGTGGCCCGGGGTGTGAATGAACTGCAGGGGTCGGCCTGCCAGTTCGAGGCGCATGCCGTCGTCGGTCTCGATGATGCGCTCCGGCGCCACCGCGATCAGTTCGCCGTAGGAGCGCGCCACTTCCTCCGCACCGTAGACGGCACGCGCGCTCGCCATGAGCCGGCTCGGGTCGATCAGATGGCGCGCGCCGGACGGGTGCACGACGATTCCGGCGTGCGGCAATTGCGCGAGCAACGCGCCGGCGCCGCCGGCGTGATCCAGGTGCACGTGGGTCGCGATCACGAAGTCGACTGCCTCCCGTGCCAAACCCAACGCCTCCAGCGCCTCGAGCAGTCGCGGCACGGCGTGGTTCGTTCCGGTGTCGACGAACGCGGCTCGGCCTTCGTGCACGATCAAGTGGCTCGCGTCAAAGCGCGGCCGCACGAAACCGGTGTCGACGACGTGGATGCCGTGCCCGAGTGGCTCGACAAAGCAGAGGAGGGACTTTTGCATCAACGGCAGGCGTACACAGCTCGGCGATTCTAGGCATGCCCCTGTCGGCGACGCGGGCCCGATGCCAGGGATCAAAATACGCCGCCAACGCGCCGGCGTGGGTTTCTTGCGCGGACTCTGGCACGGAGGATTCACCATGTGGCTGGAACGATTCGTCTGGATGGGCGGGCTCCTGGCTTGCGGCCTGATGCAGGGCTGCGCGAGCTACAGCCCGGCGGCATTGCCCAAAGGCAGCTCGCTCGCCGACGCGCGCGCCCGGCTCGGCGCGCCGAGCGGCGACTACGCGCTTTCCGGCGGCGCCAGAAGGCTCGAATTCATGCGTGGCCCCGCCGGGCTGCACACCTACATGGTCGACTTCGACGCCGCGGGCGCGATGGTCTCGTGGGCCCAGGTGCTTTTTGAGGAGAACTTCGCGACGATCAAGACCGGCATGAGCCGCGACGATGTGCTGCTGCGGCTCGGCCACACGGACAACACATTTCGTGTCTGGTCCGGTCAGCAAACCGTTTGGGCGTATCGGTTCGACTCACCGCAGTGCCTCTGGTTCATGGTTGGAATCAACCCCGAAGGTCAGGTGTCGAGCACAGCGTACGGCCCCGACCCGCGGTGCGAGGCGGGTGACAAGGGCGACCGAAGCTGAACTGTGATCACTCCCACCATGGTCAGGGTCTACGGCATCGCCAATTGCGATACGGTTCGCAGCGCACGCGGCTGGCTTGCCGAGCGCGGCGTCGGCTACGGATTTCACGA
This sequence comes from uncultured beta proteobacterium, assembly GCA_963775015.1. Taxonomy (GTDB): domain Bacteria; phylum Pseudomonadota; class Gammaproteobacteria; order Burkholderiales; family Burkholderiaceae_C; genus JAEMQF01. The sequence continues at coordinate 77,207 of CAVZHI010000013.1, forward strand.
CTTCAAGCGCGACGGCGTTCCCGTCGACCACCTCGACGCCTGGCTCGCGCGGCTGGGTTGGGAGAACTTGCTCAATCGCAAGGGACGCACCTGGCGCGAGCTCGATGCGGCCGCGCAAGCGGCAGTCAGCGACGCGCAGAGCGCGCGCGCCGTGATGCTGGCGCATCCGAGCAGCATCAAACGGCCGGTGGTCGAGTGGGCGGACGGCAGCGCGACGGTGGGTTTCGATCGCGCTGCGTGGCAGGCGCGCGCCTGACACGCCGCCGGCCCGCAACCCGCTCACAATTTCAAGCTGAATTCTGCCTCGGCTGCGTTGCGGCCGTTGATGCGCAGCTCGATCTGGTGCCGGCCGGCGTGATAGGTGCGCGTCGTCACGCGGCGCAGCGAATGCGTCTTGCGCAGCTCGCGCTGTTCATGCGGTCCCAGCTCGAGCGTCCAGCCCTTGAAGACTTTCGGCGTCGTCTTGCCGCTCGCCTTGACGTGGTGCACCGCGTAGTCGATGGCGAGCTTCTGCCGTCGCGCCGACGTCGACTCCAGCGTGACGACCAGCTCCACGGAGTCGCCGAGCACGACGCGGCGTTTCGACAACTTCAACTGCGCGCTGCCGCGCAGCCCTTGCGCGAGGCCCCAGACCTTCAGCACGCGCGGATCGCCCGCCTTGATGAGCGTGCGGCCGGCGTGCTTCAGAAGCGCCTTGCGCTGCGGCGTGGCGCCTGGCAAGAATTCCTCCAGCCACGCAGCGATCAGCTCCGGGTGGTCTTTGGCGATGTCGTTCAGGTGATTCGCGACGCTGCGCCGCACGTACTCGCTCGGGTCGTCTTGCAGCGCACGCAGCAGCGGCAGCGTCGGCGTCGGGTCGGCGATCAGGCCCTTGAGCTGCATGCCCCAGGGCAGGCGCGGCCGACTGCCTTCGCTCACCAAGCGGCGCACGTGCGCGCTCGGGTCGCGCGTCCAGCGCTCGAGGATGGCGAACGTGAGCGCCGGGTGCTGCACGATGAAAGGCCGGATCGCGAATTCCGCCGTCGAGCGCTGCGTCAGCGCGTGCAGCGTGCGCAGCGCGCGCTCGGGCTGGCCCAGGCCACGGCGCGCGACGAACTCGCCCATCGGCCAGACCACCCATCCAGCCAGGCCCGCGTCGCCAGTGCGAACCGTATCAAGCGCAGCGTCGTCTGCGGGCGGCGCAAGGCTCGCTTCGAGCACTTCGGCAGCGTGCTCGAAGGCGCGCGGCAGGCACGCTTCGAGCGCAGCGCTCAAATGCAGGACGCGCGCCTTCAGTTCGAGTTCGTCCAGTCCGGCGAGCGCGAGCGCCTCGAATCGCTGGCGCGGGAACGCCGGCCAGACGCGCACCAGGTGCGCGCCGCGTCGCGCACCGTCTGGGCGTTGATGAAGTTCTTGAACGGTTCCACCGAATCGCGCCTGTCCGTGTCTGCATGGCTGTCATCCCGGCGCAAGTGGCGCAAGCCGGGATCCATTGCATGCCGACCCGTGGCGTTGGGGGAGTGGATCCCGGCTCGCGCCGGGATGACGGCATGGGCGGTCGCCTACGCGGCGAGCAACTGGCGCAGCACGTACGGCAAGATGCCGCCGTGCGCGTAGTAGTCGACTTCGATCGCGGTGTCGATGCGCAGCACGACCGGCACTTCGCGGCGCGCGCCGTACGCCGAGGTGATGATCAGCATGGCGTCGCTTTGCGGCTTGATCTCGGCGTCGAGTTTCACGTCGATCGTCTCGTCGCCTTTCAGCGCGAGGCTCTCCCACGTCGTGCCGGCCTTGAATTGCAGCGGCAGTACGCCCATGCCGATCAGGTTGCTGCGGTGGATGCGCTCGAAGCTCTTCGCAATCACCGCCTTGATGCCGAGCAACTGCGTTCCCTTCGCGGCCCAGTCGCGCGACGAGCCGGTGCCGTATTCCTCGCCGGCGAAGACGACGCTGGGCACGCCGGCCTGCATGTACTTCATCGCCGCGTCATAGATCGGCAGCTTCGAGTTCTGGTCCGGCCCGGGCAATTGGTAGAGCGTGTAGCCACCTTCCTCGCGCGAGCCGTCGGGCAGCGCGGGCAGCATCAGGTTCTTGATGCGCACGTTGGCAAACGTGCCGCGCATCATCACGTCATGGTTGCCGCGGCGCGCGCCGTAGGAGTTGAAGTCGGCCTTCTGCACGCCGTTGGCGAGAAGGTATTTGCCGGCGGGCGTCGTGTCCTTGAACGAACCGGCGGGCGAGATGTGGTCGGTCGTGATCGAGTCGCCGAACAGGCCCATGATGCGCGCCCCGCGCACCCCGGGGTCGACCGCGGGCGGCTGCATCGTGAAGCCCTTGAAGAACGGCGGCTCGGCGATGTAGGTGCTCTTCGGCCAGGTGTAGACGTTGCCCTTTTCTCCGGCGATGCGTTCCCAGAGTTCGCCGGGCTCGCTCTTCACCTTGTCGTAGTTCGCCTTGAACGCCTTGCCGTCCATCGCGAACTTCATCAGCTTGTGGATCTCGTCGCTGCTCGGCCAGATGTCGCCCAAGAATATGTCGCGCCCGCCCGTGCCTTTGCCCACCGGCTCGGTCATCAGGTCCCGGCTCACCGTGCCGGCGATCGCGTAGGCGACGACGAGCGGTGGCGAGGCGAGAAAGTTGGCCTTCAGGTTCGGGTGGATGCGCGCTTCGAAATTGCGATTCCCCGACAGCACTGCGGCGCAGACGAGGTCGTTCTTCGTGATCGCTTCGTTGATCGGGGCGGTGAGGTCGCCCGCGTTGCCGATGCACGTCGTGCAGCCGTAGGCGGCGACGCTGAAGCCGAGTTTTTCGAGGTAGGGCAGGAGGCCGGCCTTGGTCAGGTATTCGGTGACGATTCGCGAGCCCGGCGCGAGCGACGTCTTGATGTGCTTCTGCACCGTGAGGCCGGCTTCGACGGCCTTCTTCGCGACCAAGCCCGCGGCAAGCAGCACGCCCGGGTTCGACGTGTTCGTGCAGGAAGTGATCGCCGCAATCAGCACGTCACCGTTGCGCAATTCCAGTCCTTCGCTCGTCGCGAACGCCTGGTTCAGCTTTTCGGCGGGCTGGTTGAAACCGTTGTCCGCAGCGCCCTTGCTGTACAGCGAGGCAAACTGTTTTTTCACCTTGCCGAGTTCGATCCGGTCCTGCGGCCGCTTCGGGCCGGACAGGCTCGGCGTGACCGTTCCGAGATCGAGCGTCACGACCTGGCTGTAATTGATGTCGCCGGCAAGCGGCACGCCGAACATGTTCTGCGCCTTGAAGTAGGCCTCGAAAGCCTCGATTTCCTCCTGAGTGCGGCCGGTGCCCTGGAAGTATTCGATCGTCTTTTCGTCGACCGGGAAAAAGCCCATCGTCGCGCCGTACTCGGGCGCCATGTTGCCGATCGTCGCGCGGTCCGGCAGCGCGAGCGTGCGCGTGCCTTCGCCGAAGAATTCGACGAACTTGCCGACGACTTTTTGCTTGCGCAGGATTTCGGTGACGGTGAGAACGAGATCCGTCGCCGTCACGCCTTCGCGCAGCTTGCCCGTCAGTTCCATGCCCACCACGTCAGGCGTCAGAAAGTACACCGGCTGGCCGAGCATCCCGGCCTCGGCCTCGATGCCGCCCACACCCCAGGCGACGACGCCGATGCCGTTGATCATCGTCGTGTGGCTGTCGGTGCCGACCAACGAGTCGGGGTAGTAGACGCGCTCCGACGTCTGGTGCACGCCGCGCGCCAGGTACTCGAGATTCACCTGGTGCACGATGCCAAAGCCCGGCGGGACGACGCCGAAGGTGTCGAACGCGCCCATGCCCCACTTCATGAACTGGTAGCGCTCCTGATTCCGCGCGAACTCGAGCTTCATGTTCAGATCGAGCGCACCCGGCGTGCCGAAGTGATCGATCATCACGGAGTGGTCGACGACCAGGTCCACCGGAACCATGGGCTCGATCGCCTTCGGGTCCTTGCCCATCGCGGCCGCCACGTTGCGCATCGCCGCCAGGTCGGCGAGCAGCGGCACGCCGGTGAAGTCTTGCAACACGACGCGCGCGACGACGAAGGGGATTTCTTCACTGCGCTCGGCGCGCGCCTGCCAGTTCGCAAGCTGCGCCACATGGCCGGCGGTGACGCGTTTGCCGTCGCAATTGCGCAAGACCGACTCCAAAACGATCCGGATCGAGATCGGCAGCTTGCTCACGTTCGGGTAGGTGCGCGCGAGTTCGGGCAGCGAGAAGAGCTTGCCCTCGACGCCTGACGCCGTCGTGAACGACTTGAGTGTCTTGCCGAATGCGTGCGTTGCGCTGATCTTGTCTGAAGTGGACATCGGTGGTTTCTCCGGGGTCAGGACGCGGCTATTGTGCACGCCGAACGCGGCGCATTTATGGCATTCGGCGCACTACTCCCGATACGGTAAATAGCGTACTGACAACACGCCTTGGATGCCTCGCAGTGCCGCCAACACGCCTTCCCCAACCGGGCTTTCCACGTCGACCAGGGTGTACGCCATCTCGCCGCGTGACTTGTTCACCATGTTGTGGATGTTCAGACCGGCGCGCGCCATCGAGGTCGAAATTTGGCCCAGCATGTTCGGCACATTGGCGTTCGCGATCGCGACGCGGAACGCCGATTCGCGCGCCATCGCGACGGCGGGGAAGTTCACCGCGTTCACGACCTCGCCTTGCTCGAGAAACCCGCGCAGCTGGTTCACCGCCATCAGCGCGCAATTCTCTTCGGCCTCCGCCGTCGATGCGCCCAAGTGCGGCAGGGCAATCGCGCGTTCATGCGCGTTGATCGCCGCGCTCGGAAAGTCGCACACGTAAGCGGCGAGGCGCTTCTCGTTCAGCGCAGCGAGCACCGCTTGTTCATTCACGACGGCGTCGCGCGAAAAATTGAGCAGCACCGCCTTGGCGCGCATCAGGCCCAGATTCGCAGCGTTCACCAGATCGCGCGTCGCGTCGATGAGCGGCACGTGCAGCGTCACGAAGTCGGCGCTGCGCAGCACGTCGGCGACGCTCGCGGCGCGTTTCACCTGCGCCGGCAGGCTCCACGCGGCGTCGACCGTGATGTCGGGGTCGTGGCCGAGAACGTCCATGCCGAGCTTGATTGCGGCGTCGGCGACGAGGCAACCGATCTTGCCCAGGCCGATGATCCCGAGCGTGTGCCCGGCGAGTTCGAAGCCGGCGAAAGACTTCTTTCCCGCTTCGACGACTCGGTCCATGTCGGGTGCGGCGGCGTCCAGGCCCGCGGTGAAACGCAGCGCCGCCGGCAGTTTGCGCGCCGCCATCAGCATGCCGGCAAGAACGAGTTCCTTCACCGCGTTCGCGTTCGCACCCGGCGTATTGAACACCGGAACGCCGCGTTGGCTGAGCGCCGGAATCGGAATGTTGTTCGTCCCGGCGCCGGCGCGCGCGACCGCAACGACGCTCGGCGCAATCGCGACGGCGTGCAGGTCGGCGGAGCGCAGCAGAATCGCGTCGGGCTGCGTCGCCTCCTTCACGGTGCGGTAACGCTCCGCGGGCAAGCGCGCCAGGCCGTTCGACGAAATCTGGTTCAGCACCAGCACCTCGAAGCGGTGCGCATCGGCCTCAGGCATTTTTCGCCTCGAATTCCTTCATGTAGGCCACGAGCGCCTGCACGCCTTCGATCGGCATCGCGTTGTAGATCGACGCGCGCATCCCGCCCACGGAGCGGTGCCCCTTCAACTGCACCATGCCGCGCGCCTGCGCGCCCTTGAGGAAGGCGTCGTCCAGTGCCGGATCACGCAACTTGAACGGCACGTTCATCAGAGAGCGGCAGTCTTTCGCGACCGGGCTCGAGTAGAACGACGTCTTGTCGAGGTGGTCGTAGAGCAGCGCCGCCTTGGCGCGGTTGTGCTTTTCCATCGCGGCCAAACCACCACGCGCCTCGAGCCATTTGAAGACGAGCCCGGCGATGTAGATGCCGTAGGTTGGCGGCGTGTTCAACATCGAGTCGTTTTCGGCCTGTTCCTTGTAGTTGAACGCGGACGGCGTGAAGGGCGCTGCGTGCCCAAGCAGGTCGTCACGCACGATGACGATCGTGAGCCCGGCCGGGCCGATGTTCTTCTGTGCACCGCCGTAGATCAGCCCGTACTTCGAGACGTCGATCGGCTGCGAGAGCAGGTTCGACGACATGTCGGCGACCAGTGGAACGTTCCCCACGTCGGGCGTGAAGCCATACTCGACGCCACCTATCGTCTCATTCGAGCAGATGTGGACGTAGGCCGCGTCTGCGTCGAGCTTCCAGGTGTCGCGCGGCGGAATGTTCGTGTAGCCGCTCGCCTTGGAACTCGCCGCGACATTGACCTTGCAGTAGCGCGCCGCCTCCTGGATCGACTTCTTCGACCACTCGCCGGTGTCGATGTAGTCGGCGCCGGTTTTGCCGCGCAGCAGGTTCATCGGCACGATCGCGTTCTCGGCAATCGCGCCGCCTTGCATGAAGAGAATCTTGTAGTTCGCGGGGACCGCAAGCAGTTTGCGCAACAACGCCTGCGCCTCGGCGTGAATCCCCATGAACTCCTTGCCGCGATGGCTCATTTCCATCACCGACATGCCGGAACCCTGCCAGTCGAGCATCTCGGCGGCGGCCTGCTTCAACACGGCCTCGGGCAGCGCCGCGGGGCCGGCGCTGAAGTTGAATACACGGGGCATGGGGCTCGACTCCGGGGTGGGTTTCACTGGGGGAGCGAAGCATAACCGTTGCGCCCCGGCGCCACCTTCGGAGTTGCGCGCCGACGTCGGCGCGCGCCCGCACTGCGAGTCGTTGAGAACTTACTTGCGCCCGATCGCCGCATGCAATTCGCTGAGCGGAACGATCCGCCCGTGCAGCGGCAGGATGCGATCGACGTTCAACCTGAGGCGCTCGATGTTTTGCACCAGGTTCACGTTGTTCACGTTCGCCACGGTGGGTGGTGGCATTCCGGCGGCCTGCGGCGTGTACGCGTCGGCTTGGATGAGCAGACGCTCCTTGGGCAGGTAGACCATGAGGAAGCCCTGCGCGTGGATGCTCGCGTCCATCTCGTGGATTTCGACGCGCCGCTTGTCGTCGGCGAGTTCGTGGGTGCCGCGCACGCCGAGCAGGTTCGCGCTGCGCCCCGAGCGCGCGAGCAGGTCCGGGTTGATGCGGTTCGGATTCCCCAGCGCCTGCTCGAACGACGCTTTGGCCAATCCGCTCGTGATCAGTGTCGCGCCTTCGGCCGCCGCGGCGCGCAGCCCGCCGGCGTGGTCGAAGTGGTGGTGCGAGTTGATGACATGGCGGATCGGCTTGGCCGGCGCAAGCTTGCGCGCTTCGGCGAACACCGCTGCGGCGCGGCCGTCGTAGAGCGGGCTCTCGACGATCACGAGGTGATCGCTCATTTCGATCAGCACGCTGTGGTGCGACCCGCCGGCGAGGTACCACACGCCGTCTGCGACCTTTTCCGACACGACGCGCTCTGAGAATCCTCGCACCGCGTCGGGAACCACGATGTCGGAGGCGACGTTGGCCTGCACCTCGCGCACCGCGACGTCGAGGACTTCGTAGCCGCCTTGGCTCTGGCGGATTCGGGTCGGGAACATCACGCCGCTGAAGTCCTTGTAGTCGAGAAACGTCGTGATCACGTTGGTGTCGCCGGTCACCGGGTGCGGCCGGCGCGACTCGATGCGCTCGACCAGGTTGTTCGCGCCGATGAGCACCGTGGCGGTGAAGCGGCCCGGCTCAGTGAACGACACCGCCGTCAAGGTCTTGCCGCCTTCGCCGCGCGTGCTCGCCGTCGCGCCGTTGCGCAGCGCCGCCTTCAGCGCGCCATGCGGTGTGGTCCACAAGTCGTGGATGCGCTCGTCGAGCGCCACCGGTGCCGCAGTCGAAGTCGGCCCAGCCTGGTTCCAGGCGAGATTGGCGCGCATCAAGCCGACGGCGCGCTGTTCGCCCAGGCCCATGTGCGGCACGCCGCCCCCGCCATTCGGCTCGGCCCGGGCGCGGCCGAATTCTTCGCGAAACGCGCCGTTCTGATAGTCCGCAACGCGCGAGAACGACGTGTACGTCATGCGCGGCCACGCCATGCCGGGGATGAAAGCCTGGCCGAACAGGCTGCCGCCGCCTTGCGCGGAAAAGCGAATCGAGTTCAGGCCGCTGCCGCCCATCGCCTGCTCCGCCTGGCGCAGTGTCGCGGCGGCGTCGGTGGGCGCAATGCTGCTGCACGCGGACAATCCGAGCAGGCTGGCGGCGATGCATGTGAATGCGAATCGACGGGTCATGGTGCTTCTCCAAAAGTTGCAGTATCGGGCGGGGCGCCGGGCGCGCGGTAAGCTGGCGTTGCGGTAATCGTTTGCGCGTCAGACTGTCGGGCTGCGGCGCCCCGGGGCCAATCAGGGAAAGCCACAAGGGCCCGGACGGAATAAAACCGCACATCGCCTCTCGCACGCATCCCCATGACCCCACCCACCTTCTTCTGGCACGACTACGAAACCTTTGGCGTGAACCCGCGCCGGGATCGGCCGGCGCAGTTTGCCGGCGTTCGCACCGACATGGATTTGAACGAAGTCGGCGCACCGGTGATGCAATTCTGCAAACCCGCGCCCGATTTCCTGCCCGAGCCCGAGGCGTGCCTGCTCACCGGAATCCTGCCGCAGGCCTGTTTGGAGCAAGGCTTGGGCGAGGCCGAGTTCGCCGACGCCGTGCTCGCGCAATTGGCCGAGCCCGGCACGGTGGGCGTGGGCTACAACTCGATCCGCTTCGACGACGAAGTGACGCGCCATCTGCTCTGGCGCAATCTGCTCGAACCCTACGCGCGCGAGTGGCAGAACGACTGTGGCCGCTGGGACCTGCTCGACGTGATGCGCTGCGCCTACGCGCTGCGGCCGCAGGGGATCGAATGGCCGGTGAACGGCGACGCCAAGGTGTCGTTCCGATTGGGTGACCTCACGAGCGCGAACGGCTTGGTGCACGACGCTGCGCACGACGCGCTGTCCGACGTTCGCGCCACGCTCGCGCTCGCGCGGCGGATCAAGGCTTGCCAGCCCAAGTTGTGGGACTTCTGCCTCAAGCTGCGCAAGAAGGGCGAAGTGGTCGAGCAGATGGCGCTCGCGCAGCGCCAGGGCCTGCCGTTCCTGCACGTGTCGGGGCGCTACGGCGTCGAGCGCGGCTGCATCGCCATCGTCTGGCCGCTTAGCCCCCACCCGACGAACAAGAACGAGGTGATCGTGTGGGACTTGTCTGCCGACCCGAGCGAGCTGTTCACGCTGAACGCGGCGGCGATCCGCGAGCGCGTGTTCAGCAAGGCGGACGCGCTGCCCGAGGGTCTGCAGCGCTTGCCGATCAAGACGATCCACCTCAACAAGTCGCCGATCGTCATCGGGAATCTGAAAACGCTCGCGGCGCCGATGGCCGCGAAGTGGCGCATCGACGTCGACTTGGCGCTGCGTCACGCTGAAATTGCGGCGCGCCGCGCGGCGACGATGGCAGGCATCTGGCCTGACGTGTTCAAGCGCGAGTCGCAGAGCGGTGAGGTCGACGTCGACGAAGACTTGTATGGAGGCTTCATCGGCGACGAGGACCGGCGCGGCCTGCAGCGCTTGCGCGCGTTGGCGCCGGACAAACTGGTCGCCAAACGCGTGGCGTTCTCGGACGAACGACTGGAAGAACTGGTGTTCCGGTTTCGCGCGCGCAATTTCCCGGCCTTGCTCGATGCGAACGATCGCCGGCGCTGGCTCGCGCACTGCGCGCAGCGCTTGCACCAGGGCGCGGGCGGCGCGATGACGCTGGCGCAGTTCCAGGACCGCATCGACGCGCTGGGTGACGCGGCGGATGAGCGCGGCCAGGCGATCCTCGGCGCGCTGCTCGACTACGCCGAGCGCATCGCGCCGCCGCACTGAGCGGCACCTCAGTTGCCGCTCAGTGCGCCGCCCGGGCTGGCGCTCAGCGCCTTGCGCATATGCAGCGAGGGCTCCCAGGTGTGCAGCGATTCGTCTTGCGCCACGCCTTGGCCGCCGCCCATCGCGATCAGCGCCACGGCTTGATCGAGCAGGCGCACGCCCATCGGCCCCAGGTCGCGCCGCCACAGGTCCTCGGCGCTGTCTTCGGGGCGGATGAAACACCAGTCCTGGCAGATCACGGGGCCGGCGTCGGCGCGGTCGTCCATCCAGTACACGGTGCCGCCGGTGATGCGCTCGCGAAAGCGGATCGCCCATTCGATCGCATCGCGCCCGCGGTGCAGCGGCAACAGGCTCGGGTGGTAGCCGATCGCGCCCAGGCGCGCCGTTTGGCGCGCCGCGTCGCTGATGAAGCAGTGCGCGTGGGCGCAGACGATCAGCTCAGTGCCCGCGGGCACATGTTCCGCTTCCAGGCGCTTGCCGACCTGCGCCGCGGGGATCGAGGCTTGCAACGCCGCCATCCAGAGGCGATCTTCAGCGCTCGGCGCCGCCACTGCAAGGATCTCGTGGTTGGCCTTGCGCAAGCTCGCCAACGCCTGGGCGCCGAGCCACTTCTGTCCCACAAGCATGATTTTCATCGACGGCATTCCAAGCGTTGATCACAGGCCGCCGAGTCAGGACGCCCGCCCCGGCCGACGCGCATTCTCACCGACTTGGGGCAGGGCGCCGCGGCGCCTGCCGGCACCGGCCGCGCAAGGCCCAAGAAAAAGACGCCGCTGTTTGCACAGGCGGCGTCTTCGGGCCTTCATCGGTCGCGACGGTCGGGCCGCCGCGACGCGAAGACTCTGCTTCAGGAACTCTGCGACGGATGCTGGCAGTTGTCGACCATGCGCTGGCCGGCCTTCGTGTTCATCAGCATCGACTTGTTGGCGATCTGCAGCCACATCATGCCGGCCTTCTTGTCTTCGAGGCGCACCGCGCCCGTCGTCGTGGCCTCTGGGACCATGGTGTAGGTCTTGCCCTTGTACGCGACGTTGAAGAAGCCCTTCTTGCCGCTCACCGGCGACACATTGATCGACTGATCGAACTCGCATTTGACGCTGCCCGTCAACACGCGGTCGGCTGCCGAGATCTGACCCGCGCTCAAGGTTTGCGCTGGGGCTGCTGCAGCCTTCTTCACGGCAGCAGGCTTGGCCGGTGGGTCCGTGGCAGCGACGGCTGCCGTGGCCAGGCCGCCGAGCGCGAGGCATGCAGCCAGCACATTGCACGACAACGAAAATTTCATCCGAATACTCCTGGGGTGGGTGACCGGAGGATTCTGCGAGTCGCGGGGCGAACGCGCGGTAGCAAGGTGCAACGACATTCCGACCGCTGAGCATTCCTGCACGCGCGCACCCTCTTGGCCGCAGGCCGGAATTTCTGCGCGCGGTTCGGGTGTTGTGCACTGCCGGCCATGGAGAGCGCCCGAACCACCCGGACTTTGCGCTTCAAATTCACGCTCACGAAGTTCGCACGGGCTCAAGTTTTGGATCACCTCGGTGCGGCCGCACCGCAACGCAAGACGCGCCGGCGTCGCACGCGGTTACCAATGCCTGCACCGCAACGGCGTGCGCAGCGAAGTCAGAGCAAGTGCTTGACGCCTTCTTGCTCCTCGAGCAACTCTTTGAGCGTCAAGTTGATGCGTTCCTGGCTGAACGGATCGATCGCCAAGCCCTCGACGATCCGGTACTCGCCGCCGGCGGTCGTCACCGGGTAGCCGAACATCAGGTCCTTCGGAATCCCGTACTCGCCGTTGCTCGCCACGCCCATCGTCACCCATTTGCCGTTCGTTCCCGTCGCCCAGTCGCGCATGTGGTCGATTGCCGCGTTCGCTGCCGACGCTGCTGACGACAGGCCGCGCGCCTCGATGATCGCCGCGCCGCGCTTGCCCACCGTGGGCAGGAACACGTCCTTGTTCCAGACCTGGTCGTTGATCATGTCCTTCACCGGTTTGCCGCCGATCGTCGCGAAGCGGTAGTCGGCGTACATCGTCGGCGAGTGATTGCCCCAGACGCAGAGCTTTTCGATCTGCGCCACCGGCCGGCCGGTCTTGGCCGCGATTTGGCTCGCGGCGCGGTTGTGGTCCAGGCGCAGCATCGCGGTGAAGTTCTTGCGCGGCAGATCGGGCGCGCTCTTCATCGCGATGTAGGCGTTCGTGTTCGCCGGGTTGCCGACGACGAGCACGCGCACATTTCGCGACGCCGCGGCGTTCAGCGCGCGCCCCTGCGCGGTGAAGATTTGCGCGTTTGCCGCGAGCAGGTCCTTGCGTTCCATGCCGGGGCCGCGCGGCCGCGCGCCGACGAGAAGGGCGTAGTCGGCGTCCTTGAACGCTGCGGGCGCGTCGCTGTGCGCCTGCATGCCCGCGAGCAGCGGGAAAGCGCAGTCTTCCAGTTCCATCATCACGCCCTTCAGCGCCTTTTGCGCCTTCTCGTCGGCGATCTCGAGCAGTTGCAGCACGACGGGCTGGTCCTTGCCGAGCATTTCGCCGGCAGCGATTCGAAACAGCAGCGCGTAGCCGATTTGACCGGCGGCGCCGGTGACGGTGATGCGAACGGGGGTCTTGCTCATGGGTGGTCCTCCAGGCTGAGGGGTCAAAGTGTAGGTGAGGAGCACGCGCCTTTTGCGGTCCGCGCCGACGCGCATCGCGGCGCGCCCGGGCCTTCGAGCACTTCGGCCGAATTCCGTGGACGCGTCCGCGAGCCTGTGCTGCAATCGCGGCCCATGGCTGTTCCCGACCCTGAATCTGCGCCGCGCCCAGTCCTTGCCGGCGCGACCCCGGCGTTCGCTCCGTTGTACCGGCAAATCAAGGCGCTGATGACGCGCGACCTGCAGGCCGGCGTGTGGCGCCCGGGCGAGGGAATCCCGAGCGAGAAGGATCTGGCGCTGCGTTTTCGTGTCAGCCAGGGCACGGTGCGCAAGGCGATCGACGAACTCGCTGCCGACAACCTGCTCGTGCGGCGCCAGGGCAAAGGCACGTTCGTCGCCACGCACAGCGAGGAGCGGGTGCAGTTCCGCTTCCTGCGCCTGCAACCCGACGACGGCGACGCGAACCGCATGCAGCGCCGCTTCATCGACTGTCGGCACCTGCCGGCGAGCCCGGAAGTCGCGAGCGCGCTCGGGTTGAAGAGCGGCGACGCCGTCGTCGAAGTGCGGCGTGTGCTGTCGTTTCGCGGCCAGCCCGTCGTGTTCGACGACATCTGGCTGCCAGGCAAGCTCTTCCAGGGGCTGTCGGCGCAGCAGCTCGCGAACTACCGCGGTCCGCTTTACGGCCTGTTTGAAAGTGAGTTCGGCGTCCGCATGATTCGCGCCGAAGAGCGCATCCGTGCCGTCGCTGCCGACGCCGAGGCGGCGCTGCACCTGGGCGTGACCCCTGGCGCGCCGCTGCTCAGCGTCGAGCGCCTGTCGCTGACCTACGCCGATGCCGCGGTGGAACTGCGGCGTGGCCTGTACGACACGACGGCGCACCACTACCGCAATGAGCTGAGCTGACGCTGCCCGGACACGCCGACGCTGGCGGTGCAATAAACTCAAGCACGGCGCGAACCCCAACGAGTGCATTCCAACAAGAGAACAGGCCCGGGCATGACGCAGACGACGAATCAGATGGCGCAGAAGGCGCAGCGGCCCGGCACCATGCGCCTCGTCGACGCGCTTCAATACCGGTTGCCGCTCGCAGGCTGGGTGTCGATCCTGCACCGCGCGAGCGGCGGATTGATGTTCGTGCTGCTGCCGTTCATCGTCTGGATGTTTGACATCAGCCTCGGCTCCGAGATCAGCCACAGCCAACTCGTCGCCCTGTTCATCGGTGGCATCGGTTTCATTCCGGCGTGGTTCGTCAAGTTGACGACGTTGTCGCTGATCTGGGCCTATCTGCACCATTTCATTGCCGGGCTGCGCCATCTCTGGATGGACGTGACACACCGCGTCGATCTGCCATTTGGGCGCAACTCGGCGGTCGCCACACTCGCGCTGAGTGCGGCGTTGACGCTCGTGCTCGGCGTGAAGTTGTTCTTCTAGGTGCCACGATGACAACTCCCCCGGCACACAACTTCGGCTCGAAACGGATCGTCGTCGGCGCCCATTACGGCCTGCGCGACTGGCTGGCGCAGCGCGTCACTGCCGTCTTGATGGCGCTGTTCACCGTCGTGCTCATCGCACAGGTGTTGTTCGGCGGCGAGCTCGACTACGACCGCTGGGCGACGATTTTTTCCCGGCAGTGGATGCGCGTGCTGACCTTCAGCGTGATCGTCGCGCTGGCGATTCACGCCTGGGTCGGGATGCGCGACATCCTGATGGACTACGTGCACGGCGTCGTGTTGCGCCTGTGCCTGCAAGTGGCCGTGCTGGTCTGGTTGGTGGGTTGCGCCGGGTGGGCGATCCAGGTGTTGTGGAGACTTTGATGCCGATCGGTTCCACCGTCCCGCGGCGCAGGTTCGACGTCGTGATCGTCGGCGCCGGCGGCTCGGGAATGCGCGCTTCGCTGCAGCTCGCACAAGCCGGGCTCAATGTGGCCGTGCTGTCCAAGGTCTTCCCGACACGCTCGCACACCGTCGCGGCGCAGGGCGGCATCGGCGCGGCTTTAGGCAACATGAGCGAAGACAACTGGCACTACCACTTCTACGATACGGTGAAGGGCTCGGACTGGCTCGGCGATCAGGACGCGATCGAGTTCATGTGCCGCGAGGCGCCGAAAGTCGTTTACGAGCTCGAGCATTTCGGCATGCCTTTCGACCGGAATCCGGACGGCACGATCTACCAGCGCCCGTTCGGCGGCCACACCGCGAACTACGGCGAAAAGCCGGTGCAACGCGCGTGCGCCGCGGCGGACCGCACTGGCCACGCGATGCTGCACACGCTCTATCAGCAGAACATCAAGGCGCGCGCCAACTTCTTTGTCGAGTGGATGGCGCTGGACCTGATCCGCGACGCCGACGGCGACGTGCTCGGCGTCACGGCGCTCGAGATGGAGACCGGCGAGCTGCACATTCTCGAAGCCAAGGTCACGCTGCTCGCCACCGGCGGCGCAGGGCGCATCTTTGCCGCGTCGACGAACGCCTTCATCAACACCGGCGACGGCCTCGGCCTCGCGGCACGCGCCGGGTTGCCGCTGCAGGACATGGAGTTCTGGCAGTTCCACCCGACGGGTGTCGCCGGCGCGGGCGTGCTGCTGACCGAGGGCTGCCGCGGCGAAGGTGCGATCCTGCGCAACAGCGACGGCGAACGCTTCATGGAGCGTTATGCGCCCACACTCAAGGACCTGGCGCCGCGCGACTTCGTCTCGCGCTGCATGGACCAGGAGATCAAGGAAGGGCGCGGCTGCGGTCCGAACAAGGACTACATCCACCTCGACATGACGCACATCGGTTCAGAAGACATTCTGAAGCGCCTGCCGAGCGTCTACGAAATCGGCCACAACTTCGCCAACGTCGACATCACGAAAGAGCCGATTCCGGTCGTGCCGACGATCCACTACCAGATGGGCGGGATCCCGACGACGATCCACGGCCAGGTCGCCGAGCCGAAGGCTGGCAATCCGAATTCAGTCGTGAATGGGCTCTACGCGGTCGGCGAATGCGCGTGCGTCAGCGTGCACGGGGCGAACCGCCTGGGCACCAACTCGCTGCTCGATCTGCTCGTGTTCGGGCGCGCGGCGGGGAATCACCTGGTCGACTCAGGGTTGGCGGCAAGGCAGCACAAGGCGCTTCCCGCTGATGCCGCCGACCGAACCCGCGAGCGCCTCGCGCGCCTGGACGCGAGCGCGAGCGGCGAGTACGCGCAGGACGTGGCGAACGACATTCGCGCCGCGATGCAGAGCCACGCCAGCGTGTTCCGCACCCAGGCGGCGATGAACGAGGGCGTGGCGAAGATCGTCGCGCTTTCTCAGCGCGTGAAGGGCATTCACCTCGCCGACAAGTCCAAGGTCTTCAACACGGCGCGGATCGAAGCGCTCGAAGTCGAGAACCTGATCGAAGCGGCGCGCGCGACGATGGTCTCGGCCGCGGCGCGGCACGAGAGCCGCGGCGCGCACACCGTGAACGACTACGCCGACAGCCCGGAGTTTCCGAACGGGCGCAACGACGTGCAGTGGATGAAGCACACGCTCTGGTACCGGGAAGGCGATCGCCTCGACTACAAGCCGGTGCGCATGCAACCGCTCACGACCGAGTCGATTCCGCCGAAGATCCGTTCGTTCTGACGCGAGCCCGAAGAAAGCCACCATGACGCAGCGCACCTTCCAGGTCTACCGCTACAACCCCGACGCCGACGCCAAGCCTTACATGCAGCGCCTCGAGGTCGAACTCGACGGCAGCGAGCGCATGTTGCTCGACGCGTTGGGCAAGCTGAAAGCGGTCGACCCCACCTTGAGTTTTCGCAGATCCTGCCGCGAAGGCGTGTGTGGCTCCGACGCGATGAACATCAACGGCAAGAACGGCCTGGCGTGCCTGACGAACATGCTGACGCTGAAGGACCCGATCGTTCTCAAGCCCTTGCCCGGGCTGCCGGTGATCCGGGATCTGATCGTCGACATGACGCAGTTCTTCAAGCAGTACCACTCGATCAAGCCCTATCTTGTGAACGACGAGCGCCCGCCGGAGAAAGAGCGCCTGCAATCGCCGCAGGAGCGAGACGAACTGAATGGCCTCTACGAATGCATCTTGTGCGCGAGCTGTTCAACGAGCTGCCCGAGCTTCTGGTGGAACCCGGACAAGTTCGTCGGCCCGGCGGGCTTGCTGCAGGCGTACCGGTTCATCGCCGACAGCCGCGATCAGGACACGCAGGCGCGCCTGGACAATCTCGAAGACCCGTATCGCTTGTTCCGCTGCCATACCATCATGAACTGCGTCGATGTCTGCCCGAAAGGCCTGAACCCGACGCGCGCGATCGGCAAGATCAAGGAAATGATGGTGCGCCGCGCCGTATGAAAATGGCATGACCATGGAACCGCGAGTCGACGCCACCACCCTGAGCCGCCTGAAGTGGCGCTGCCGGCGTGGCCTGCTCGAGAACGATCTGTTCCTGCAGCGCTTCTTTGCGCGCCACGAGGCTTTCATCACGCCGGCGCAGGCGCGCGGCCTGCAGACCTTGATGGAATTGGCCGACAACGATTTGCTGGACCTCTTTCTGCGCCGCTGCGAACCCGGGCCGCAAGCCGACCCCGAAGTTCTCGACGTGCTGCAGCGAATTCGCAGCTCTGCACCCCAGGCTCAGGCCTGTTCATAAGGACACGAGCATGACCCCCTCCGACGTGAAAGCCACGCTGACGTTCTCCGACGGCAGCCCCGGAATCGACCTGCCGATCTACAAGGGCAGCATCGGGCCGCAGGTCATCGACATCCGCAAGCTGTATGGCCAGACCGGCAAGTTCACTTACGACCCGGGTTTTCTGTCGACGGCGTCGTGCAGCTCGGCGATCACCTTCATCGACGGCGACAAGGGCGAGCTGCTGTACCGCGGCTACCCGATCGAAGAACTCGCGGTGAACTGCGACTTTCTGGAGACCTGCCACCTGCTGCTCTACGGCGACCTGCCGAACGCGGCGCAGCGCAGCGACTTCACGAAGCGCGTGACGAACCACACGATGGTCAACGAGCAGATGCAGTTCTTCCTGCGCGGTTTTCGCCGCGACGCGCACCCGATGGCGATCCTGACCGGACTCGTGGGCGGGATGTCGGCGTTCTATCACGACAGCACCGACATCAACAACCCGCAGCACCGCGAGATTTCGGCGATCCGGCTGATCGCGAAGATGCCCACGCTGGTGGCGATGGCGTACAAGTATTCCTGCGGCCAGCCCTACATCTACCCGAAGAACGACCTGTCCTACGCCGGCAACTTCATGCGCATGATGTTCGCCACGCCGTGCGAGGAGTACGTGCCGAACGACGTGCTCGTGCGCGCGATGGACCGCATCTTCACCTTGCACGCGGATCACGAGCAGAACGCGTCGACGTCGACGGTGCGCCTGTGCGGCTCGTCCGGAACGAACCCGTTCGCTGCAATCGCCGCCGGCGTCGCGTGCCTGTGGGGCCCGGCGCACGGTGGCGCGAACGAGGCGGCGCTGAACATGCTGGAAGACGTGCATCGCATGGGCGGCGTCGAGCGCATCGGCGAGTTCATCAAACAGGTGAAGGACAAGAACTCGAACGTCAAGCTGATGGGCTTCGGGCACCGCGTCTACAAGAACTACGACCCGCGCGCCAAGCTGATGCGCGAGACGTGTCACGAGGTGCTCGGTGCCTTGGGGGCGGGCAACGACCCGATCCTGAAACTCGCGATGGCGCTGGAAAAAATCGCGCTCGAAGACGACTACTTCGTGTCGCGCAAGCTGTACCCGAACGTCGATTTCTACTCCGGCATCGTGCAGCGTGCGATCGGCATTCCGGTGAGCCTGTTCACGGCGATTTTTGCGCTCGCGCGCACGGTCGGCTGGATCGCGCAGTTGAACGAGATGATCGGCGACCCGGAGTACAAAATCGGCAGGCCGCGCCAGTTGTTCAACGGCTCGGTGCGGCGCCAGGTGAAGGCGCTCGCGCAGCGCGCCTGACGCCCTTGCACCCTGCGCGGCGCAGCGCGGGCTGCGCCGTAGAATGCGGCTCCCGCATTCGCTGGCGTTTGCCATCCCGATCCCCATGCCCCGCACGCTGTACGACAAACTCTGGGACGAGCACGTCGTCCACGTCGAAGACGATGGCACGTCGGTGCTCTACATCGACCGCCATCTCGTTCACGAAGTGACGAGCCCGCAGGCGTTCGATGGCCTCGATCTGGCGGGGCGCAAAGTGTGGCGGCTCGCGGCGAACCTGGCGGTGAGCGACCACAACGTGCCGACGACGGATCGCTCGGCCGGCATCACGGATCCAGTCTCGAAACTGCAGGTCGACACGCTCGACGCGAACTGCGACCGCCACGGCGTGACGCAGTTCAAGATGAACGACTTGCGCCAGGGCATCGTGCACGTGATCGGGCCCGAGCAGGGTGCGACGCTTCCTGGGATGACCGTCGTCTGCGGCGACTCGCACACGTCGACGCATGGCGCGTTCGGCGCGCTGGCGCATGGCATCGGCACGAGCGAAGTCGAGCATGTGCTGGCGACGCAGACGCTGCTCGCGCGCAAGGCGAAGAACATGCAGATTCGCGTCGCGGGTGCATTGCCCAAGGGCTGCACCGCAAAAGACCTGGTGCTCGCCATCATCGGCAAGATCGGCACCGCGGGCGGTACCGGCTACACGATCGAGTTCTCCGGCCCGGCGATTCGCAAGCTGAGCATGGAAGGGCGAATGACGGTGTGCAACATGGCGATCGAAGCGGGTGCGCGCGCCGGCCTGGTGGCGGTGGACGAAACGACGCTCGGCTACGTGAAGGGCCGGCCTTTTTCGCCGAGCGGCGTCGAGTGGGACGTGGCGGTGGCGTACTGGCGCACCTTGCAGTCCGATGCCGACGCGAAGTGGGACGCTCTGGTCGAACTCGACGCGTCGCAAGTTGCGCCGCAAGTCACCTGGGGCACGTCGCCTGAAATGGTCGTCGCTGTCGACGGCCGGGTGCCCGACCCCGAGCGCGAAAAAGACCCCAGCAAGCGCGACGCGATCGAGCGCGCGCTGACCTACATGGCGCTCGCGCCGAACAAGGCGATCACCGACATCCGCATCGACAAGGTGTTCATCGGCAGTTGCACGAACTCGCGCATCGAAGACCTGCGCGAAGCCGCCGCGGTGGTGCGGCGCCTGGGCGGCAAGGTCGCGGCGAACGTCAAACTGGCGATGGTCGTGCCCGGGTCTGGCCTGGTGAAAAAGCAGGCCGAGGCAGAAGGCCTGGACAAGCTCTTCATCGCCGCGGGTTTCGAATGGCGCGAGCCAGGCTGTTCGATGTGCCTGGCGATGAACGCCGATCGCCTCGAGCCCGGCGAGCGCTGCGCGTCGACGTCGAACCGCAATTTCGAGGGCCGGCAAGGTGCGGGCGGGCGCACGCATCTGGTGAGCCCTTCGATGGCGGCGGCGGCGGCGATCGAAGGGCACTTCGTCGATGTGCGCCGCATCGCCTGAAACGCGCCCCAAGGAATCCGCATGCAGCCGTTTCGCATTCACAAGGGTCTGGTCGCACCGATCGACCGCGAGAACGTCGATACCGACGCGATCATCCCCAAGCAATTTCTCAAGTCGATCAAGAAATCGGGCTTCGGCCAGAACCTGTTCGACGCCTGGCGCTTTCTCGATCCGGGCGAGCCCGGCCAAGATCCGGCCACGCGCAAACCCAACCCCGACTTCGTGCTGAACCAGCCGCGCTACAAGGGCGCGTCGGTGCTGCTCGCGCGGCGCAACTTCGGCTGCGGGTCGTCGCGCGAACACGCGCCGTGGGCCTTGGATCAATACGGATTTCGCGCCCTCATCGCACCGAGCTTTGCCGACATTTTCTTCAACAATTGCTTCAAGAACGGGCTCCTGCCGATTCAACTCCCTGAGCTGACGGTCGCGAAATTGTTCGACGAAGTCGCGGCGTTTGTCGGCTACTCATTGACGGTCGATCTGGAGCAGCAAATCGTCATCAAGCCCGACGGCAACAGCGTCGCCTTCGACGTCGAGCCGTTTCGCAAGTTCTGCTTGCTCGGCGGTTTTGATGACATCGGCCTGACGCTGCGCCACGCCGACAAGATTCGCGCCTTTGAAGCGCAGCGCCTGTTGCAACGACCCTGGTTGACGCGCCGTGTCGGAGGCGCGGCATGAAGATCGCCGTGCTGCCGGGCGACGGCATCGGGACCGAGATCGTCGCCCAGGCGCTGCGCGTCATGCAGTGCCTGGACCTGAAGTTCGAGACCGAACAGGCGCTCGTGGGCGGTGCGGCATATGAAGCGCATGGCCATCCGCTGCCACCGAGCACCCTCGCGCTGGCGCAACAAGCCGACGCCGTGTTGTTCGGCGCCGTCGGCGATTGGAAGTACGACAAGCTGGAGCGCGCGCTGCGCCCCGAGCAAGCGATTCTGGGCCTGCGCAAGCACCTTGGATTGTTCGCCAACTTCCGGCCCGCGATCTGCTACGAGCAGCTCACGCATGCGTCGAGCCTGAAACCCGAGCTCGTCGCCGGCCTGGACATCCTCATCATCCGCGAGCTCACGGGCGACATCTACTTCGGCCAGCCGCGCGGCCGGCGCCAAGCCCCGGACGGCCCATTTGTAGGTGCCGAAGAAGCGTTCGACACGATGCGCTACACGCGCCCGGAAATCGAGCGCATCGCGCACGTTGGGTTTCAGGCAGCGCGCAAGCGGAGCAAGAAGCTCACCAGCGTCGACAAGGCGAACGTGCTCGAGACTTTCCAGTTCTGGAAAGACGTCGTCACGCAAGTGCACGCGCAATACCCCGACGTCGAACTCGAACACATGTACGTCGACAACGCGGCGATGCAACTTGTTCGCGCACCGAAGGCGTTCGACGTGATCGTCACCGGCAACATGTTCGGCGACATCTTGTCCGACGAAGCGGCGATGCTCGCCGGGTCGATTGGCATGTTGCCCTCGGCGTCGCTCGACGCCAACGGCAAAGGTCTGTACGAGCCGAGTCACGGCAGCGCACCCGACATCGCGGGCAAGGATGTGGCGAATCCGCTGGCTACAATCCTG
This sequence comes from uncultured beta proteobacterium, assembly GCA_963775015.1. Lineage (GTDB taxonomy): Bacteria > Pseudomonadota > Gammaproteobacteria > Burkholderiales > Burkholderiaceae_C > JAEMQF01. The sequence continues at coordinate 98,679 of CAVZHI010000013.1, forward strand.
TCCGTCGCCATGATGCTCAGATTCACACTCAACCAACCGTCGGCTGCCGAGCGCATCGAGTCGGCAGTGCGCAGCGTGCTCGGATCGGGCTTGCGCACGGCGGACATCTGGTCTGCGGGCACGAACAAAGTGGGAACGCGCGCCATGGGCGACGCCGTGGTCGCCGCCCTGAGCGGGGCCGGCCGCAAGACCACTGCCAAAGGAACCATCACTGGCTAGTCGGCTCGGTTTCGTTTCGCCCCTCCCGCACGGCGATTCGAGCCGGGGAAACAGGGAATTGAAATGATTCGGAAGGGGCGATTGACATGAAATTGACGGGCTTGGTCGGGTGGCGCGGGATGGTCGGTTCCGTACTGCTCGAGCGCATGCAGGCGGAGGGCGACTTCGGCCACATCGAACCGCTGTTCTTCAGCACCAGCAACGCCGGCGGCGAAGCGCCGCCGTTTGCGAAGAACGAACCGCGGCTGCGCGACGCCTTCGACATCGAGGCGCTGAAGCGCTGCGACATCATCGTCACTGCGCAGGGCGGCGACTACACGAGCGACGTGTTCCCGCGCCTGCGCGCGGCAGGGTGGACCGGCCACTGGATCGACGCCGCGTCGACGCTGCGCATGAAGTCGGACGCCGTGATCATCCTCGACCCCGTCAACATGCCGGTGATTCGCGATGCGCTGGCCAAGGGCGGGCGCAACTGGATCGGCGGCAACTGCACCGTGAGCTGCATGCTGATGGGCGTCGGGGCGTTGTTCAAAGCCGGCTGGGTCGAATGGCTGAACACCATGACGTACCAGGCGGCGTCCGGCGGCGGCGCAGCGCACATGCGCGAAATGCTGAGCCAGTTCGGCGCGCTGCACGCGCCGGTGCAGGCGCTGCTCGACGACCCGAAGAGTGCCATCTTGGAGATCGACCGCCGCACGGTTCAGACGCAGCGCGGGCTCAGCGCCGAGGCGACCGAAAATTTCGGCGTGCCGCTCGCGGGCAGCCTGATTCCGTGGATCGACAAAGACCTCGGCGGCGGCGTCAGCCGCGAAGAATGGAAGGGTTCGGCCGAAGCGAACAAGATCCTCGGCCAGGGCGAAGGGTTCGCCAGGCCCGGTGTTCCGGTCGATGGCTTCTGCGTGCGGGTGGGCGCGATGCGTTGCCACAGCCAGGCGCTGCTGTTCAAACTCAAGAAAGACGTGCCGCTGGCCGATATTGAAGACGCGATTCGAAACGACAACGCCTGGGTGAAGGTGATTCCGAACAATCGTGAGGCGAGCATGAAAGAACTCACGCCGGTCGCCGTGAGCGGCACCATGAACATTCCGGTGGGACGCCTGCGCAAAATGGCGATGGGGCCGCAATACCTCGGCGCATTCACGATCGGCGACCAGTTGTTGTGGGGTGCCGCCGAGCCGCTGCGGCGCATGTTGCGCCTGCTCGTGCAGGAGTGAACCGGCTGCAAAGTCACGCCAAACGCGGGCGAAAGTGTGACAAAGGTGAAACTGTTCGAATATCAGCCATCGCTTGAGCTTGGCAGCGTATCTTCTTGATGTTATTGTGATTTCTGTTGCTGCCCAGGATAATCGCGCGATTCGCATCGCGCTGGCGCGTTGACACGTGCAGGTTTGCCAGAAAAACCTGCTTGATCATTTTTGGGAGACGCCTTGAAAAGTCGAACGAAATTTGCCGGGCGCTTCGTCCTGACGCATGTGGCGGCCGCTGCGATGTGGCTGTCCGTTTCGCAGGCTTGGGCCCTGGGCCTGGGGCGCTTGGCAGTGCAGTCGGCGCTCGGCGAAACCTTGGTGGCAGAGATCGACGTCACAAGCCTGAGCCCGGAAGAAGCATCGAACCTGCGGGTTCGCATCGCCCCGCCTGACGCGTATCGCGCGGCCGGAGTCGACTACAACAATGTTCTTCCCGGGACGACGGCCGTGCTGCAACGCCGGCCCGATGGCCGGCCGTATTTGCGTCTGACGAGCGACCGGCCGGTTCAGGAACCGTTCGTCGACGTGATCCTGGAAATGACCTGGTCCACCGGGCGCCTGGTGCGCGAGTACACCTTGCTGCTCGACCCGCCGACGAGCGCCCGCGCCGCGCCGCCGCCTCCCGTCGCGGCGACCGCGGCGCCCGTCGTGACGGCGGCGCCCCCGCCGCCCCCGATGACCGCGCCCGCACCGGTGGCGGCGGTGGAGCCGCCGGCGAGCCCCACCGCACTCGCCGCAGACCCGACCACGGCAACGCCCTCGCCCGTCATGTCGAGCGGGACTTCGCCGACGCCCGGACTCGTCTCGAGCGAACCGCAGCGCGTCGCGTCGCCTGAGCGGGCAATCGCCTCGCAGCCGGTGGAGCCGCGTTCCACGTCGGCCGAGGATGCGCAGGACTATTCGGTCAAACCCGGCGATACGCTGTCGGCGATCGCGGCGCGTAATCAACGCGCGGGGCTTTCGCTGGATCAGATGCTCGTCGCGCTGTTCAGCGCGAATCCGCGCGCCTTCAGCGGCGAGAACATGAACCGCTTGAAGGCCGGAGTGGTCTTGACGGTTCCCGCTGTGGAGGCGGTGAAGGACGTTTCGCGCGCGCAGGCACGCCAATTGGTGCAGATGCAAAGCGCCGACTTTGCCGCTTACCGGCAACGCCTGGCAGCGGCTGCACCGATGGCGAAAACAGAAGCACCGTCGCGCCAGGCGAGTGGACAGGTTCAAGCCGCGGTTGAAGATCGCACGCCCAGCGGCGCGCCGGCGCCCGACAAGCTGACCTTGAGCAAGGGAGCGGTTGCTGCGAAGGCGCCTGCGATCGAAGACAAGATTTCCAAAGAGCGCGAAAAGCGCGACGCTGAGACACGCGTTGCCGAGCTCACCAAGAACGTCGAGGACCTGAAAAAGCTCTCCGGCGCCGCAGGGGCTTCGCCTGCGACAAAGGGCGCCAGCGGACCCGGCGTGACGATCGCCGCGGCGCCGGCGGCAAAACCTGCTGCTGCCTCGCCGCCGCCTCCTCCGCCACCACCACCTCCGCCACCTCCGCCACCTCCGCCCCGCCACCGCCACCGCCACCTCCGCCGCCCCGCCGCCGCCACCGCCACCACCCCGCCCGCACCGGCGCCAGTTCCGCCACCTCCGCCGGCAGCACCACCGCCGCCGCCGAAGGTGGAAGCGCCTGCGCCGGCGCCGGCACCGGCCGTCGCAACCGCCAAAGCGTCTGCGCCTGCAGCGGCTGCACCGGGCAGCGACGCGGGCGGCATGCTCGAATCGTTGATGGACGACAACCCCTGGGCCCTTGCCGGGGGGGCGGGTCTTGTCGCGCTGCTCGCCGGGTTTGGCATTTATCGCCTCGCCAAGCGCGGCCGCAAGGACAACCGCGAGACGTCGTTCTTGGAGAGCCGGCTCCAGCCCGACTCGTTCTTCGGCGCGAGCGGCGGACAGCGCATCGACACGCGCGAAGCCGGCGCGGCTTCATCGTCGATGAGTTATTCGCTGAGCCAGCTCGACGCGATCGGCGACGTCGATCCGGTCGCCGAAGCCGACGTCTACCTCGCCTACGGCCGCGACCTCCAGGCTGAAGAAATCCTCAAGGAGGCGATGCGCAGCAACCCGGACCGCTTGGCGATCCGCACCAAGATGCTCGAGGTCTACGCCAAGCGCCGCGACACGAAGGGCTTCGAGTTGCTCGCGACGCAACTCTATTCGCTGACGCATGGCGCGGGCGAAGATTGGGCGAAGGCGCAAGAGATGGGGGCTGAGATCGACCCCGAGAACAAGCTCTACCAGCCGGGTGGTGCGCCGCTGCGCGCGGCTGGCGCCACGGGTCCGATGGACGAGCCGCTCGGTGCGAGCACGATGCCGCAGTCGGTCTTGCCCTCGGCGCCCGAATTTGGACGCGTCAGCGCCGGTTCGCCATTCGTCGACAGTTCGAGTCTCGATCTGGACCTGGACATCGGCGGCAAGGCTCAGGCCGGCGCCGCGGGTCATCAGCCGGCAGCGGGAGGCGGCACGCGACCGGGCCGACCCGAAGACACCTTCAAGCTCGATCCCCCACCGAGGGCCGATCCTCCCGGCGCGCCGCCGCCGCCGACCGGAACGATTTCCCGACCGATGGAATTCGACCTGTCGAGCATCACACTCGATCTGGACGTTCCGCCGCCGCGCGCGGGAAGTGCCGTCAAGGCCGAGCCTGCCAAACCTCGCGACTCGGGTTTCTCCGACCTCGAGCTTCGCTTGGACAGCGACGATGGCGACGGCGACCCGATCGCGCGCAAGCTCGAGCTCGCCGAGGCGTTCAGCCAGATCGGCGACATCGAAGGCGCGCGCGAATTGCTCCAGGAAGTGATCGCCAACGCCGAAGGGTCGGTTCGCGCCAAGGCAGAGAGCATTCTCGGCGGCTTGAACTGATGTCCGGCTGAGCGCCGGCACGCATCGTGGGGGCCAGCGCGTGCGCATCGCCCTGGGGGTGAGCTACCGCGGCTCCGCTTACACCGGCTGGCAAAGCCAGCCCGGCGGCATGACGGTGCAAGACCGGCTCGAGGCGGCGCTGGCGCAGTTTGCCGGTTCTGCGCTGAAGACGATTTGCGCCGGCCGCACCGACACCGGCGTGCACGCGCTGAACCAGGTCGTGCACTTCGATACCGAGATCGAGCGCGATCCTGTCTCGTGGGTCCGTGGCACGAACCGCTACCTGCCGCGTGACATCGCGGTCCAGTGGTGCCGCATGGTCGGTCCCCAGTTCCATTCGCGCGCCAGCGCGCGCGGCAGGCGCTACGCCTACGTCCTGCTCGAGTCGCCCGTGCGCCCCGCCCTGGAGTGGGGAAACGCGGGCTGGTGTTTTCGCGCCCTGGACGGCGCGGCGATGCGCGCCGCCGCGCAGCACCTGATCGGCGAGCACGACTTCAGCGCGTTTCGCTCGTCGCAGTGCCAGGCGCTGTCGCCGGTGAAGACCTTGAGGTCGATCCGCATCGCGCGCCACGGCGCGTATTGGCGCTTCGATTTCGACGCAAGCGCGTTCCTGCACCACATGGTGCGCAACGTCATGGGGTGCTTGGTCGCCGTGGGAACTGGGACTCGCGGCGCCGATTGGCTGGCGCAGATCCTGGCGTCGCGCGACCGAGCGCTGGCAGCGCCGACGTTTGGCGCGCAGGGGCTCTACTTTCTGGGGCCGTACTACGATGCGGCATTGAACTTACCCGACCGTACCCCCGCCATGGACTGGCTGGTGGGTGGCTCCGCATCACCCCATGACGCAGCGAACCCGGATCAAGATTTGCGGCCTGACGCGTGAGGAGGATGTCGACTGCGCGGTGCAGTGCGGCGCGGATGCACTGGGATTCAACTTCTATGCGAAGAGCGCAAGGCACGTGAGCCTGGCGCGCGCCGCCCTGCTGGCGCAGCGCCTGCCGCCTTTCGTGACGCCGGTCGGCCTGTTCGTGAACGCGCCGGCGAGCGAGGTCGAAGCTGCTTTGCGCGCCTTGCCGCAGCTGACGCTGCAGTTCCACGGCGACGAGACGCCGGATGAGTGCCGGCGCTGGGGCCGGCGCTACCTTCGCGTCGCACGCATGCGCCCGGGATTCGATTTGTTAGACTTCTGCGCGTCTCACGCCGGCGCCGAGGCGATTCTGCTCGACACCTTTGTCGAAGGCTTCGGCGGCAGTGGAAAGGTTTTCGATTGGTCTCTGATTCCGCAAAGCGTGCCCCTTCCAGTCGTTTTGTCTGGTGGGTTGCATGCCGCAAATGTCGCCGAGGGCATCGCCCGGGTGCGGCCTTGGGCCGTTGACGTCAGCTCCGGCGTCGAATCCGCTGCACTCGGCAAAGGCATCAAGGATGCCGCAGCGATCCGGCGATTTTGTGAGGCGGTGCGCGAGGCGGATGCTCGCTTGGGCGCCACGCCACTTTGAGACCCCCTGGAACCCCCGTGAACTACCAGCAACCCGATGCAACGGGCCACTTCGGCCCCTATGGCGGCACCTTCGTCGCCGAAACCCTGATCCACGCGATCGACGAACTGAAACGCGTTTACGCCGAGGTGCGTGAAGACCCGGCATTCATCGCCGAGTTCCGTTCCGAGCTGCGCCACTTCGTCGGCCGGCCGAGCCCCGTCTACCACGCGGCGCGCCTGAGCCGCGAGGTCGGCGGCGCGCAAATCCACCTGAAGCGCGAAGACCTGAACCACACCGGTGCGCACAAGGTGAACAACACGATCGGCCAGGCGATGCTCGCGCGGCGCATGGGCAAACCGCGCGTCATCGCTGAAACCGGCGCCGGTCAGCATGGCGTGGCGACGGCGACGATTTGCGCGCGCTACGGCCTGGAGTGCGTCGTCTACATGGGCAGCGAAGACATCAAGCGCCAGTCGCCGAACGTCTACCGCATGCATTTGCTCGGCGCCAAGGTGGTGCCGGTCGAAAGCGGTTCGAAGACGCTGAAAGACGCGCTCAACGAGGCATTGCGCGATTGGGTGACGAACGTCGAGAACACGTTCTACATCATCGGCACCGTCGCCGGCCCGCATCCGTACCCGATGATGGTGCGCGATTTTCAGCGCGTGATCGGCGACGAGTGCATCGAGCAGATGCCCGAGATGATCGGCCGCCAGCCCGACGCGGTGCTCGCGTGCGTGGGCGGCGGCAGCAACGCGATGGGTTTGTTCTACCCCTACATTGAACATCCGCAGACGCGCCTCATCGGCGTCGAAGCGGCGGGGCAGGGGTTGGCGAGCGGCAAACACGCGGCGTCGCTCAGCGCCGGCTCGCCGGGTGTGCTGCACGGCAACCGAACTTACTTGCTGCAAGACGCAAACGGCCAGATCATGGAGACGCACTCGGTCTCGGCGGGGCTGGACTATCCCGGCGTCGGCCCGGAGCACGCGTACCTGAAAGACATCGGCCGCGCCGAGTACGTGAGCATCACCGACGCCGAAGCGCTCGAAGCGTTTCACCGCCTGTGCCGCACCGAAGGCATCATCCCCGCGCTCGAGTCGAGCCATGCCGTCGCGTATGCCATGAAGCTGGCGGCGACGCTGGGCAAGGACAAGCACCTGCTCGTGAACCTGTCCGGGCGCGGCGACAAAGACATCGGCACCGTGGCCGATCTGTCGGGAGCCGAATTCTTCTGCAGGCCATCGTGCCGCGGCCAGACCGTCAAGGGTGGTGACGCCACGCTGCGGAGCCCGCGATGAGCCGAATCGCCGCGACCTTCGAACAGTTGAAGAAACGCGGGCGCAAGGCGCTCATCCCCTACATCGCCGCGGGCGATCCGTTTCCCGACGCCACGGTCGACATCATGCGTGCGATGGCGCAAGCCGGCGCGGACCTGATCGAACTCGGCGTTCCATTTTCCGACCCGATGGCCGACGGCCCGGTGATCCAGAAGGCCTCCGAGCGCGCCTTGGCGCATGGCGTCGGCATGACGCAGGTGCTCGGCTACGTGCGCGAGTTTCGCGCGCATGACAACCTCACGCCCGTCGTGCTCATGGGTTACGCGAACCCGATCGAACGCTACGGAAGTGAGCGCTTCATCGCCGACGCGCAGGCCGCGGGCGTCGACGGTGTGCTCGTCGTCGACTATCCGCCCGAGGAGTGCGAGGCGTTTGCCGGCCAGTTGAAGCGCGCCGGAATGGACCCGATCTTCCTCTTGGCGCCGACCTCGACCGACGCGCGCATCGCGAGCGTGGCGCGCGCCGCGAGCGGCTTTGTCTACTACGTGTCGCTGAAAGGCGTGACGGGGGCGGGGCATCTCGACGTGGCCGGCGTCGCCGAGGCGATTCCGCGCGTCAAGGCGCATGTCAAGTTGCCCGTCGGTGTAGGCTTCGGCATTCGCGACGGGCGAACCGCCCGCGCCGTGGCCGACCTGTGCGACGCGGTCGTGATCGGTGCGGCGCTGGTGCAATGGCTGGAAACTCGAACGCGCGACAATGTGGCGGCGGGTGCGGCGCAGTTCGTCGCTTCGATCCGGACCGCCCTGGATTCGTGACATTGAAAGGACTCAGCACATGAGTTGGTTGGAAAAACTGCTGCCGTCCAAGATCCAGCCCACCGACCCGAGCGAGCGGCGCACGGTTCCGGAAGGGCTGTGGATCAAATGCCCGGCGTGCGAAACGGTGCTCTACAAGACCGACCTCGAGCAGAACGTCAACGTCTGCCCGAAGTGCGGCCAGCACCACCGCATCGCCGCGCGGTCCCGCCTGGATGCGTTTCTCGACGCCGAAGGGCGCTACGAAATCGGCCAGGAAGTCCTGCCCGTGGATCCGCTGAAGTTCAAGGACAGCCGCAAGTACCCGGAGCGCCTGCGCGACGCGCTCGAGCAGACCGGCGAGACCGACGCCCTGGTCGTGATGGGTGGCGCGGTGCTGAGCATTCCGATCGTCGCCGCGTGTTTCGAGTTCGACTTCATGGGCGGATCGATGGGCTCGGTCGTCGGCGAGCGCTTCGTGCGCGGCGTCGAGACCGCTTGCGAACAGAAAACGCCTTTCATCAGTTTTGCCTCGACCGGCGGGGCGCGCATGCAAGAGGGCTTGCTCAGCCTGATGCAGATGGCCAAGACGAACGCGTCGCTGACGCGCCTGGCACGCGCCAAGCTGCCTTACATCAGCGTGCTCACCGATCCCACGATGGGCGGCGTGTCGGCGAGTTTTGCGTTCGTCGGCGATGTGGTCATGGCCGAGCCGAAGGCGCTGATCGGTTTTGCCGGGCCGCGCGTGATCGAGAGCACGGTTCGCGAAAAACTCCCGGAAGGCTTTCAGCGCGCCGAGTTCCTGCTCAAGACGGGCGCGATCGACATGATCGTCGATCGCCGCGAAATGCGCGCCACCGTGGCGCGTGCGATCGCGATGCTGCAGCGCCTCAGTTCCGACGCGATGGCCTGATTGGACCGCGTTACGCTTCAGTCCTCGCCGCTGCCCACGACGCTCGACGCCTGGCTGGCGCGCTGCGAGCGTCTGCACGCGAAAGACATCGACCTGTCGCTCGAACGCGTGCGCGAGGTCGTGCAGCGCCTGAAGTTGCGCTTCAGCGCGCCGGTGATCACAGTGGCCGGCACGAACGGCAAGGGCTCGACCTGCGCCATGCTCGAGGCGATCGCGCTGGCCGCGGGTTACCGTGTCGGCGCCTACATCAAACCGCACCTCGTGCACTTCGAAGAACGTTGCCGGGTCGGCGGGCAGAGCGTCGCGGCGCAGGCGCTTCTGGAACACTTCGAGGCGGTGGAACTGGCGCGTGGCGAGTTGGCGTTGACGTCGTTCGAATTCACGACGCTGGCGATTCTGCGCCTGCTGTCGCGCACGCCACTCGATCTGGTGATTCTCGAAGTGGGTCTCGGCGGGCGCTTCGACGCGGTGAACGCGATCGACGCGGATTGCGTCATCATCACGAGCATCGACATCGACCACACCGAATTCCTCGGCCACACGCGCGAAGCGATCGGCTTCGAGAAGGCCGGCGTCATGCGCGCCGGCAAACCGGCGATCGTCAGCGACCCCGCACCGCCCAACAGCGTGATCGAACACGCCGCGGCGCTCGGCGCCGACCTGCGCCGCAACGGCCGCGACTTCCACTGCCACGGCACCGAACAGCAGTGGAACTGGACCGGCCGCACGCAGCGCTACCCTGGCCTCGCGTATCCGGCCTTGCGCGGCGCAAACCAGCTGCTCAACGCGGCCGGGGCGCTGGCGGCGTTCGAGGCGCTGCGCGACGTGTTGCCGGTGTCGGCGCAAGCGGTGCGAAGCGGATTTGCGCAGGTCGAGCTGCCCGGGCGCTTTCAAATCGTCGCCGGCCGACCGACGCTCGTGCTCGACGTCGCGCACAACCCGCACGCCGTCGCCGCACTCGCACACAACCTGGATCGCATGGGCTTTCACCCGCGCACCCACGCCGTGTTCGGCGCGATGCGCGACAAAGACATCGCGACGATTCTGCAACGCATGTCGCCGCTCGTCGACGCGTGGTATTTCACTGACCTCGCGACGCCACGCGCGGCGCGCGCGAGCGAACTCGAACATGCGTTTCGCCGCGCCGCCGCGCCTGCGCTGCAGGCTCTGCGTTCCGTGGCCAGCTCGTGCCACGCCGACCCTGCGCGCGCGCTCGGCGCTGCGCTTCAGGCGGCAGACCCCGCTGATAGAATCGTCGTCTTTGGATCGTTCTACACCGTGGGTGGCGTGCTGAAGAACGGTTTGCCTCGGCGCAGCAGCAATCACTTGAATTGACCGGCCGATCGGCGCGACCCGGATCCGTTGTCCCTGCCTCCTCGCGGGTGCCGCCGCCGCACTGAATTCGCCAGCGCTTCTTTCACCAACGACACGGCACCCACTCGATGCCCCAATCGAACCCGGCTTCGGTCGACACCGTGCAGCAGGCGCGCACCAAGGCCAGGCAGCGCCTGATCGGCGCGGTCGTGCTGCTTCTCGTGGGAATCATCGGCTTTCCGCTCGTCTTCGAAACCCAGCCGCGGCCGATTCCCGTGGACGTGACGATCGAGATCCCGCGCAAGGACAGCGCCCCCGCCGTGCAGGCGCCCGCGGCGCGCAGCGCGCTCCCGGCGAGCGCCGCCGCGCCTGCAGCTGCGGGGTCCGGCGTCGTGCGTCGCGAGGAGGCGGCGGTGGCACCGAATCCAGCCCCACCCTCGCGGCCGGCCGCGGTGACGCCACCGCCTGCTCCACCGGCTGCTGCCCCTGTGGCACCACCTGCCGCACCACCCGCCGCAGCGGCTGCGCCACCCAAGCCCGCAGCGGCTGCCGCGCTCGTCGAAGCGCCCGGCCGATTTGTCGTTCAAGTCGGCGCGTTTGCCGACGCTGCCGCGGTCCAGTTGATTCGCGCCCGGGCCGAGAGACTCGGGCTCAAAACCTACACCCAGGCGGTCGAGACGGTGGCCGGGAGCCGGATCCGGGTGCGAATCGGCCCCTTCGCGAGCCGCGACGCCGCCGAGCTCGCCGCCGCCAAAGCCAAGTCGGGCGGCCTCAGCGCCGTCGTCTTGACGTTGTGAACAAGAACCCGATGAAGGTCAGCGCGTGAACCCGTTGACGGCGTGGCTCGACGTGTCGCTGATCGTGATCGTGCTGATCTCGCTCGTGATCGGCGTCATTCGCGGTCTCGTGTTCGAGATGCTCTCGGCGATCGGCTGGTTTGCCGCCTACTTCGTTGCGCAATGGCTTGCGCCGAGCCTCGTGCCCTACATTCCGGCCGCGCTGTCGAACCCTGGCCTGCGCCAGGGCGGGGCGTTTGCCCTCACCTTCATCGTCGTCCTGCTGCTGTGGAGCCTGGTGTCGCGTTTGCTGCGCATGTGGGTCCGCGGTTCGCCGCTGAGCGCGACCGATCGCATGCTCGGCGCGGGTTTCGGGCTGGCGCGCGGCGTCGTGCTCTTGCTCGTGATCGCGACGCTGGTGCGGCTCACGCCAATGTCCGAATCGGCGACGTGGCGCCAGTCGACCGGCGCGGCCTGGCTGGAGGCCGCCCTGCGTGGCCTCAAGCCCGTTCTGCCGAGTGAAATCTCGCGCCATCTGCCCACGTAATTCATCACCGAAGGTCAACCATGTGCGGCATCGTCGGCGTGATCGCCAAAGACCCGGTGAACCAGCTCATCTATGACGCGCTGTTGTTGCTCCAGCACCGCGGCCAGGATGCGGCCGGAATCGTCACCATGCAGGGAACGAAGTGCTTCATGCACAAGGCGCGCGGCATGGTTCGCGACGTGTTCCGCACGCGCAACATGCGTGGCCTGCTTGGCACAGTGGGCCTGGGGCAGGTTCGTTACCCGACGGCAGGCAACGCCTACAGCGAAGAAGAGGCGCAACCCTTTTACGTGAACGCGCCGTTTGGCATCGTGCTCGTGCACAACGGGAATCTGACGAACGCTGCGGCGCTGAAGCGCGAACTCATCAGCGTGGATCGGCGCCACATCAACACCGAAAGCGACACCGAAGTCCTGATCAACGTGCTCGCGCATGAACTGCAGAGCGCTGCGCAAGGCATCGCCCTCACGCCCGACGCCGTGTTCGCCGCCGTGGCCGCGGTGCACAAGCGCCTCAAAGGCTCGTACGCCGTCGTCGCGCTGATCGCCGGGCACGGCCTGCTCGCGTTTCGCGACCCGTTCGGGATCCGGCCGCTCTGTTTCGGCCAGGGCGACGGCCCGAGCGGCCCGGCGCTGATCGTCGCGAGCGAGTCGGTCGCGATCGAAGGCACGGGCCACCGCGTGAGCCGCGACGTCGCTCCCGGCGAAGCGATTTATGTCGACCTGCAGGGCACGCTGCACACGCGCCAGTGCGCGGACAAGCCGACCCTGAACCCGTGCATGTTCGAGTTCGTCTACCTCGCGCGGCCCGATTCCGTGATGGACGGCGTGTCGGTGTACCAGGCGCGCCTGAACCTGGGCGAGACGCTCGCGCAGCGCGTCATCTCGACGATGCCGCCGAGCGACATCGACATCGTCGTGCCGATCCCCGAGTCGAGCCGGCCCTCGGCGATGCAGCTCGCGCAGCGCATCGGCAAGCCGTACCGCGAAGGCTTCGTGAAGAACCGCTACGTCGGGCGCACCTTCATCATGCCGGGCCAGGGCGTGCGCGCGAGGTCGGTGCGGCAAAAATTGAACGCGATCGGCGTCGAATTCAAGGGGCGCAACGTGCTGCTCGTCGATGATTCCATCGTGCGCGGCACGACATCCAAGGAAATCATCCAGATGGCGCGCGACGCCGGTGCGCGCAAGGTCTACATGGCGTCTGCAGCGCCGCCGGTGCGCTACCCCAATGTGTACGGCATCGACATGCCGACGCATTCGGAGCTGATCGCGCACAACCGCAGCGTCGAAGAGATTCGCCAGTTCATCGGCGCCGACGCGCTGATCTACCAGGACGTTGCGGCGATGAAAAAAATCGTCGCCGCGCTGAACCCGGCGATCCGCGGCTTCGAGGCGTCGTGTTTCGACGGCGTCTACATCACCGGCGACGTCAGTGCCGAGGACTTTGCGACCCTGGCCGCGCAGCGCGGCGCGCAAGGCGAAGAGGAAGAAGGCGCGAACCGGACGCGCCTCGCGCTGCAGGGCGCGACGGAGCACGGGTCGTGACGCGGCGCGTGCGCACCCGGATTGCGCCTTCGCCGACCGGTTTCCTGCATCTGGGAACGGCGCGCACGGCGCTCTTCTGTTGGGCTTTTGCGCGCCATCACGGCGGCGACTTCGTCCTGCGCATCGAAGACACCGATGAAGCGCGCTCGACGCAAGCGGCGGTGGACCAGATCGTCGCGGCGATGAAATGGCTGCGCCTGGACTACGACGAAGGCCCGTTCTTCCAGATGCAGCGCCTCCCGCGCTACCGCGAAGTCATTGCCAAGATGGTCGCTGAAGGAACCGCCTACCGTTGTTACTGTTCGCCACAGGAGCTGGACGCGATGCGCGAGGCGCAGCGCGCGCGCGGCGAAAAGCCGCGCTACGACGGGCGCTGGCGCCCCGAATCGGGAAAGACGTTGCCCACCCGGCCCGACTCGGTCGCGCCGGTGGTGCGCTTCAGGAATCCGCGGTCCGGCGTCGTGACGTGGAACGACATGGTGAAGGGACCGATCAGCATCAGCAACGACGAACTCGACGACCTCATCATCGCGCGCCCCGCCGCCAACGGCGCGGCCGATCCGGCCGCGGTGGGAACGCCGACCTACAACTTCTGCGTCGTCGTCGACGATCTGGACATGAGAATCAGCCACGTCATCCGCGGCGACGACCATGTGAACAACACGCCGCGCCAGATCAACATCTTGCGTGCCCTGGGCGCCGAGTTGCCCGAGTATGGCCATGTGCCGATGATCCTGGGACCCGACGGCGACAAGCTTTCGAAGCGCCACGGCGCCGTCAGCGTGACGCAGTATGAAGACGCGGGCTACCTTCCCGACGCGATGGTCAACTACCTCGCGCGCCTGGGCTGGAGCCATGGCGACGACGAACTCTTCGACCGCGAGCAACTCGTGCGTTGGTTCGACGGCAAACACCTCGCGCGCAGCCCGGCGCAGTGGGACGCGGCGAAGCTGAACTGGGTGAACGCGCAGCTGCTGAAGAAGGTCGACGTTGCGACGCTCGTTCCGCTGGTCGCCGAACAACTCGCACGTCGCGGGCTGAACGTGCCGGCCGGCGCGCCGCTGCCCGGCATGTGCGCCCTGTTCCGCGATCGCTGCGCGACGACCTCGGAGCTCGCCGACTGGCTCGCCATGTACTTCGCCGACGCCGCGCCGAGCGCCGAAGATCGCGCAGTGCACGTCACGCCGCTCGTCGAACCCGCACTGCGCGCCCTCGCCGACGCATTGGCGAACGTGCCGTGGGACAAGGCGTCGATCGCGCAGACGATCAAGATCACCTTGGCGGCACATGGCCTGAAAATGCCGCAGCTCGCGCACGCGGTTCGAGTTCTCGTGTGCGGGCGCGCGCAGACGCCGGCGATCGACGCGGTGCTCGAACTCTTCACCCGCGAAGCGGTGCTGCTGCGTTTGCGGCGCGCCTGAAAACGCTGGCTATAATTCCGCTCTTTCCCGAATTGCGCTGGCTTTGTTTTGAGTCTGTCGGGGGTATAGCTCAGCTGGGAGAGCGCTTGCATGGCATGCAAGAGGTCAGCGGTTCGATCCCGCTTACCTCCACCAACAAGCTTGATCGATGCCGCGCAATGAAGGTCGAGAAGTTTTCCTGTCCCCTTCGTCTAGAGGCCTAGGACACCACCCTTTCACGGTGATTACAGGGGTTCGAATCCCCTAGGGGACGCCAATCAGGCGGGCGCGATTCAACCCGCGTCGCGCGATGCCAGAGGCAGACAGCAAGAACAAGGAGTGGTAGTTCAGTTGGTTAGAATACCGGCCTGTCACGCCGGGGGTCGCGGGTTCGAGCCCCGTCCACTCCGCCAACACAATCAACGGGTTGCAGCAGTAATGCCGCAGCCCGTTTTTCTTTGTCGGAAGCGTGGGAACACGGGTTCGAACAGTGGCGCGCTGCTCCTTGACCTGTGATCGCGCCGTTCGCGCTTCTCCTTCAGCACATCGTGCAATCACAACACCGAGAAAAATCGGAGTAGAGTGGCCCACTCGTACCCAAGGAGTCCGTTCATGAAACTCTTTTCCGTACTCGCTGTCCCAGCCGCTCTCGCGCTGACCCTGGCATGTGCTTCGAGCGTGGCCCAAGACAAGGCCACTCAGTCCGCAGCCGGCAAGCCCGGCAGCAGCAGTGCCACCGCGCAGAAGAAGGCCGTGAAGCCGACCTGGCAAGGATCGACGCAATTGAAGAGCACGCTCGCAACGACGCCGGCGGAGCCCGGCAGCGCCAAGCCGAGCACACCTGAAGTGAGCCGCGCCGCGCCTGCTGACGCGACGGGCTACAAGTCGTGTCACGGCAAGGACAGCGACGCGTAAGAGCCGCTCGGGCTCTGGTTCGGATGGAGTTCTAAGCGGCGCGCTTGCGCGCCGTGACTTCGATCTCGATCTTGATTCGCGGATCGGCCAGACCCGCGCTGATCATCGTCGCCGCGGGGCGGATGCCGCCGAAATACCGGCGCAGCACCGGCCAGCACTGCGGGAATTCGGCCGCGTTGGGCAGCACATACATGACGCGCACGACGTCGGCGAGCGAGGCGTCAGCGCGCCGCAGCGCGGCCTCGATGTTCTTCAGACATTGTTCGGTCTGTTCGAGCAGGCTGGCGGCGATGCTCATCGTCGCGTAGTCGAAGCCGGTGGTGCCGGAGACGAAGACCCACTCGCCGTCGACGACGGCGCGCGAGTAACCGATCTCCTGTTCAAAGGTCGATCCGGAATCGATCAAGCGTCGGGTCATGAGAAAAATCTCCGTTCGGTCAACAAATGATGCTCGCCCTCGATCTCGATGGCGGCGCTAACCAACGCTCACCACGTGCAACCGTAAAGACGTGCTCGACACAAGGCTCGCCGCGAAAAACCGTGTTCCTTGTTTCCGTGATTTGCATTCCCACACGCTCCAACAGCCGCATCGACGCCAAGTTTCGGGCATCCGTGATTCCCACCACGCGCTGCGCCGCGCTCGATTCGAAGATCATATCGAGCGCCTCGCGCACTGCCGCCGTGGCCACGCCGTGCCCTTGAGCCTGGCGCGCAAGAGTGAAGCCGATCTCTGCGCCGCGGCCCTCGGGGTCGAGAAACAAGCCGATGTCGCCGATCAGGCCTTGACTGTTCGGGTCCGCGATGCCGATCTGCGTCCACGCACCTGGCTGGAGGAAGGGGGTGCTGTGCATCTCGGCAAGAAATTCGCTCGCCTGCGCGTCGGACATCGGCGACCAACCTTGATACCTGGCGAGATCGGCATCGCCGCGGTACGCCTGGAACGCGCCCAAGTCATCGATCGAGAGCCGCCTGAGAATGAAGCGCGTGCCGAAACGTGGCAGCGGGTCGAGGCGTGATGTGATTTCCATGGCAGCTCCGGTGGGGTGCAGCCCGGCCCGGTCAGAAGAGCGAAGGCTGATCGCCGACGCGCGCGCCTTCGATCTCGAGCATCCTGAGCTTGGTGAGCGTGCCGCCGGGCGCCGAGAAGCCACCTGCGCGACCACCCGCTGCGAGGACGCGGTGGCACGGAACGATCGGCGCATACGGGTTCTTGCCGAGCGCCTGGCCGACGGCGCGCGCCGCACCGGGCTCGCCCAGCTGCTGCGCAACTTCGCCGTAGGTGAGGGTTCGGCCGGGCGGGATGGCGAGTGCAAGTTCGTAGACGCGGCGGTGAAATTCCGGAACGCCGCGCCAGTCAAGAACAACACTGGACAGATCCGCCGGCTCGCCGCGCAGCAAGGCCTGAATCGACTCGATCACCTGGGACACGGAAGCGCCGGGTGAGCCTGGTGCGGCACCTGGAAAGCGCCGCTGCATGCACGCCGCAAGCTTCGTCGATTCGAGCAACGGCAACTGCGCGCCGACGATTCCGCAGTCGCCCCAGGCGACGGCGCAGCGTCCGATCGACGTGTCGAACGCAGCCCAGGCAATCAGCGCTTTGTCAGCAGCCAAGGCGCTCGGCGCCGAAGTAGTCGGTGATGGGCTCCATGCGCCGCAGTTTATGCCTCGATCGTTGCGGCTGCGGCCTGCGCCGCCTTCACCTCGACGCGGACCTGCTCGGTCAGCTCGGCCTTGAGCGCGGTGAACTCCGGGCTCGTCTTGATCGAATAGTTGCGTGGATGCGCCAAGCCGACGGCGCGATCCAGCTTGATTCGCCCCGGGCGCGCGCTCATCACGACGACGCGGCTCGCCATGAACACGGCTTCGTCGATGTCGTGCGTGACGAACAGGACGGTCTTGCGCTCGCCTTCCCAGATGCCGAGCAGCAACTCCTGCATCAGCTCGCGCGTCTGGTGGTCCAGGGCGCCGAACGGCTCGTCCATGAGCAGCATGCGCGGGTTGTTCGCCAGCGCCCGCGCGATCGCGGTGCGTTGCTGCATTCCGCCTGAGAGCTGTTTGGGGAAGTGAGTCTCGAAGCCGGTCAATCCGACCTTGGCGAGAAAGCCGTTCGCCTGGTGCAGTTGCGCGTCGCGCGGCAGGCCGCGCTCGCGCAGGCCGAAGCAGACGTTGTCGAGAACCGTCAACCAAGGGAACAGCGTATAGCTCTGGAACACCATGCCGCGGTCCGCGCCGGGCCCGTCGATGCGCTTGCCGTCGAGCAGCACCTCGCCCGTGGTCTGCGTCTCGAGTCCCGCGACGATTCGCAGCAGCGTGCTCTTGCCGCAGCCGCTGGGGCCGAGGATGGTGATGAAGTCGTTCTCCGCGACGTCCAGATCCGTCGCTTGCAGCGCGAGCGTTTCACGACTTCCCGACTTGAAGCGCTTCGACACGCCACGAACGGTGAGGATGTTTCCCATCGAGTTGTCTCCTCAGCGGCCGAGTTGCGCCCACGGGAAGAGGCGCAGGTTCGCCCACTTGAATGCAAAGTCGCTCACCAGGCCGATCAGGCCGATGACGATGATGCCGAAGATGATCTGATCGGTGGCGAGCAGCGCCTGGCTGTCGGTGATCATGTGGCCGATGCCGCTGCGAGGCGCCGATCAGCTCGGCGACGATCACATACGTCCACGCCCAGCCGAGCACCATGCGCAGGATCTCCGCGATCTCGGGCGCCGCGCCGGGGATGAGGACACGCCGGATCAGGCCGCGGTCGGTCACGCCGAGCGTATACGCCGCCTCGACGAGGTCGCGCCGCGTATTGCCCACGCTCACCGAGATCATGAGTACGAGCGAGAAAAAGCTGCCGATGAAAATCACCGCGAGCTTCTGCGCTTCGCCGATGCCGGCCCAGAGGATGAGCAGCGGAATGAACGCTGAGGCCGGCAGGTAGCGCGCGAACGAGACGAAGGGCTCGAAGAACGCCTCGACCGGTTTGTACGCGCCCATCGCCACACCCAGCGGCAAGGCGAGAGCTGCGGCAATGATGAAGCCGCCGAGCACGCGCCAGACCGTCATGCCGATGTCGGAGGCAAAACCATACTGCGTGAGCAGCGTCACGCCGGAGCGCAGCATCATCAGCGGGTCGGCGAGAAAGGTCTTCTGCACGAAGCCGCCGAAGGTGGCGATCGACCAGACGCCGACGAAGACGACAAAGAAGCTCACGCCCAAGGCGACGCGAGTGGCCGGGTCGACGGGCTTGAGAGGCTTCACTGAACGCCTACTTCAGAAAGCGCGTGTCGGCGAGCTTGGACAGGTCGGGAATCTGGCGAATGATTCCGGCCTCGAGCAGGAGGTCCGCCGCTTCCTTGTTGAACGCGCCGTGTTCGGCAGCGAAGAACTTCTGGTTCGCGTCGCGGTCCTGCCAGCGCAAGTAGGCCTGGCTCTTCTCGAACTGCTCGGCGCTTTGTTTCACGTCGGCGCCCATGATCTCGAAGCTCTTCTTCGGGTCGGCCTTGATCATCGCCACCGCATCGAAGTACGCTTCGGCCAGGCCCTTCGCCGCTTTGGGGTTGTCTGCCAGAAACTTCGGCGTGCAGCCCACGGTGTCCATGATCATCGGATAGTCGAGCGTCGTCGCGATGATCTTGCCCGCTTCGGGTTTGGCGCGCACCGCGCCGAGATAGGGCTCGTACGTCATCGCTGCGTCCACGCCATCGGTGCCGGCGATCATCGCGTTCGCCGCGGCCTGCGGCTCGAGGTTCACGACTTTCACGTCTTTCACCGACATGCCGTTTTTCTTCAGCATCCAGGCGAGCGTGAAGTAGGGCGCCGTGCCGGGTGCGCTCGCGGCCACCGTCTTGCCTTTCAGCTCGCTGATCTTCGTGATGCCGGGTTTCACGACCATGCCGTCGGCGCCGTAGCTCTTGTCGAGCTGGAAGATCTGCGTTGTCGCGACACCGTTCGCGTTCCAGACGATCCAGGTCTCGACCGTCGTCGCCGCGCACTGCACGTCGCCCGAGGCGATTGCCAAGTGTCGGTCTTTCTGCGGGATCTTCTTGATCGTCACGTCCAGGCCGTGTTTCTTGAACAGGCCCGCGTCACGCGCGAGCGTGAGCGGGGCAAAGCCGGTCCAGCCCGACATCGCGAGCGTGACCTTGGTTTCCTGGGCCATCGCGGTGCCGGCCAGCAAGGCGCCGGCGGCGATGGCGATTGTTGTTGCGACGGTTTTCATGCTAGTTCCTTCAGTGGAGGGTGGGGGCACAGTGGACCCCGGCTTTCGCCGGGGTGACGGGAGGGGGCGCAATGGTCGCTGCGTCAAGACGCGAACCACAACGCGGGCAAACCCGGCAACGACCGGAACACGCGCGACAGCGCGCCTTGCGTGACGAGCGCGGTGGCGTGTTCGATGTCGGGCGCGAGGTAACGGTCGCGTTCGATCATGGGGCTCTGCTGGCGCAGCAGCGCGTGCGCCTGCTCCAGCGGCGCGCTGCTGCGCAGCGGCCGCAGGAAATCGATTCCCTGCGCCGCGGCGAGCAGCTCGATTCCCAGAATGTGCGCCGTGTTTCCGATCATCGGCTGCAGGCGCCGCGCCGCGAAGGTGGCCATCGACACATGGTCTTCCTGGTTCGCCGAAGTCGGCAACGAGTCGACGCTCGCCGGGTGCGCGAGCGACTTGTTCTCCGAGGCGAGCGCCGCAGCCGTGACATGGGCGATCATCAGGCCGCTGTTCAAACCCGCGTCGCGCGTCAGGAAAGGCGGCAGGCGCGAGACGCTCGAGTCGATCAGCATCGCGATGCGGCGCTCGGCGATCGCGCCGACTTCCGAGATCGCCAGGGCGCAGCCGTCGGCGGCGAGCGCCACCGGTTCGGCGTGGAAGTTGCCGCCCGAGACCATTTCACCGGTGTCTGTCAGCACGAGCGGGTTGTCGGTGACGGCGTTCGCTTCGATCAGCAGGACGCGCGCGACATGGCGCAACTGGTCCAGGCACGCGCCGACGACTTGCGGCTGGCAGCGCAGGCAATACGGGTCCTGCACACGGTCATCACCTTCCAAGTGCGACAGGCGAATCGCGCTTCCCGCGAGCAGCGCGCGGTAGTACTGGGCGACGTCGATCTGCCCGGGCTGGCCGCGCAGGGCGTGGATGCGCGGGTCGAACGGGCCGTCGCTGCCACGCGCCGCGTCCACCGTCAGCGCGCCGATCACGAGCGCCGATTCGAGCACCGGCTCGAAACTGAACAGCGCGTGCAGCGCGAGCGCCGTCGAGACCTGTGTGCCGTTGATGAGCGCGAGGCCTTCCTTGGCCGCGAGAACGAGCGGCGCGATGCCTGCGGCGCGCAACACCGGCGCGGCGGGGCGGCGCGCGCCGTCGACGAGGAACTCGCCCTCGCCGATGAGCGCGAGCGTCATGTGCGAGAGCGGCGCGAGATCGCCCGACGCGCCCACCGACCCCTGGCTCGGCACGTAGGGAACCAGACCCGCGTTGTGCGCCGCGAGCAGCGTGTCGATCACGACTTGGCGCACGCCGGATGCGCCGCGCGCCAGACTCGCCGCCTTCAACGCCAGCATCAGGCGCACGACGGCGGGCGCGAGCGGCTCGCCGACACCCACCGAATGAGAGCGGATCAGGTTCACTTGCAGCGTCGCCAGGTCGCCCTCGCTGATTCGGGTGGACGCGAGCTTGCCGAAGCCGGTGTTGACGCCGTACACCGGCGCGTCGCCTGCGGCAGCGCGCTGCACGATCGCCGCCGACGCGGCGATTCCGGCGTGGGCTGAGGGATCCAGGCTGAGGCTTGCCGCGCCGGCGTGAATCGCCAGCAGGCCTTCGAGGCTCAGCGCGCCGGGGCGCAGCAACATCGGCGTCATACCATCGGCAGCTTCAGGCGCTGCTCGCGCGCGCACGCCACCGCGACGTCGTAGCCGGCGTCGGCGTGGCGCATCACGCCCGTCGCGGGGTCGTTCCACAACACGCGCTCGATGCGTTTTGCCGCGGCATCGCTGCCGTCGCAGACGATCACGACGCCGGCGTGTTGCGAGTAACCCATGCCGACACCACCGCCATGGTGAAAACTCACCCAGGTCGCGCCGCTCGCTGTGTTCAGCAGCGCGTTCAGCAGCGGCCAGTCGGAAACGGCGTCGCTGCCGTCGCGCATCGCCTCGGTTTCGCGGTTCGGTGACGCGACCGATCCCGAGTCGAGGTGGTCGCGGCCGATCACGATCGGCGCCTTGAGCTCGCCCGACTTCACCATGTCATTGAATGCCAATCCCGCACGGTGCCGCTCGCCCAGGCCAATCCAGCAGATTCGCGCCGGCAGGCCCTGGAACGCGATGCGTTCGCTCGCCATGTCGAGCCAGCGGTGCAGGTGGGCGTCAGCCGGGAACAGCTCCTTCATCTTGCGATCCGTCTTGTGGATGTCTTCCGGGTCGCCCGACAGCGCGACCCAGCGAAACGGCCCCTTGCCGCGGCAGAACAAGCGGCCGGATGTAGGCCGGAACGAAGCCGGGGAAGTCGAACGCGTTCTTCACGCCTTCGTCGAAAGCGACCTGGCGGATGTTGTTGCCGTAGTCGACTGTCGGAACGCCAAGCGCCTGAAAGTCGAGCATCGCCTGCACGTGCACCGCACAGCTGCGCGCAGCGGCGTTGCGCAGCGCGGCGTGCTGGCTCGAATCGGCCTGCGCGGCGCGCCAGCCCTCGACCGACCAGCCCGCGGGCAGGTAGCCGTGCACGAGGTCGTGCGCCGAGGTCTGGTCGGTCACGAGATCGGGCTTCAAGGCCCCGGACTTGGCGCGCTTCAGGAGTTCGGGCAGCAATTCGGCGGCGTTGCCGAGCAGGCCGATCGAGACGGCTTGTTTCGCCCCGGTGTATTTCGCGATTCTCGCGAGCGCGTCGTCGAGGTTGTCGGCTTGTTCGTCGAGGTAGCGCGAGCGCAACCTGAAATCGATACGCGACTGCTGGCATTCGATGTTCAGCGAACACGCGCCGGCAAACGTCGCCGCGAGCGGTTGTGCGCCACCCATGCCGCCGAGGCCCGCGGTCAGGATCCAACGCCCTGCAAGGCTTCCCCCATAGTGCTGGCGACCGGCTTCGACGAAGGTCTCGTACGTGCCCTGCACGATGCCCTGGCTGCCGATGTAGATCCACGAGCCGGCGGTCATCTGGCCGTACATCATCAGGCCCTTGCGGTCCAGCTCGTGGAAGTGCTCCCACGTCGACCACTTGGGAACCAGATTCGAGTTCGCGATGAGCACGCGTGGCGCGTCGGCGTGGGTGCGGAACACGCCCACCGGCTTGCCCGACTGGATGAGCAGCGATTCGTCTTCGCCCAGCTGCTTCAGTGCGGTCAGGATCGCCTCGTAGCATTCCCAATTGCGCGCGGCCTTGCCGATGCCGCCGTAGACGACGAGCGCGTCCGGGTTCTCGGCCACCTCGGGATCGAGGTTGTTCTGGATCATGCGGTACGCCGCTTCGATCAACCAGTTCTTGCAGCTCAAGGCGCTGCCGCGCGGGGCGCGCACCGGGTGCGGCTTGGCGAGGTGGGCGGCGCTGGACAAATCGGTCATGGCAGTCTCCCGGGGTGGTGCAACGCAATGCCTGCGCTGCAAGTGCGGTGGGTTGAGCGTTCGATTCGGGTAAACTTTACTTGTCTAGACAAGACTAGTCAAGTAAGCTTCTGCTCATGGTTTTCCCCAGTCCCAGGCCCCATGGCGCACCTGCCGAACCGATTCGCGAAGCGCCGGGCGCGCCGCTCGCGGCTCGCGTTGCGCCCTATGCCCAGGTCAAGCAGTACCTGAAGCAGCAGTTGGCAAGCGGCCGCTGGCCGCCCGACGCGCTGATGCCTTCCGAGGCCGAACTCGTCGCCCAGTTCGGCGTGAGTCGCATGACGGTGAACCGTGCCCTGCGCGAGTTGCAAGGCGAGGGCCTGATCGAGCGGGTTCAGGGCGTGGGTACGTTCGCTGCGCCGCTGCACCGCGTCTCGTCGACCTTGACGATTCGCGACCTGCACGAAGAAATCGGCGCGCGCGGTCACCGCCATGACGCGCAAGTGCACCTCGCACGCGAGGAAAGCGCGGCACCCGCGCTGGCGCTGCAACTCGGCCTCAGCGCTGGGGCGCGGGTGTTCCACACGCTGATCGTGCACCTCGAAGACGGCGTGCCGCTGCAATGCGAAGACCGTTTCGTGAATCCGGCGTGGGCCCCCGACTACCTGAAGAACGATTTCACGCGCATCACGCCGACGCTCTACCTGCTGCAGGTTGCGCCGCTCTGGGAAGCGCAATATTCGATCGAAGCGAGCGCGCCGACCGACCAGGAGGCGAAACTGCTCAATGTCGGCGGCGGCGAGCCGTGCCTGGTGATCGTGCGCCGCACCATGAGCCGCGGCGTGCCGATCACGCTGGCGCGTCTGGTGCACCCGGGCAAACGCTACGCTTTGCAGGGAGAATTCAAGCCGTGATCGACAGCCAGGAACTCGCCAACCAGACGCTGGCTTTGCGCCGTGCCGCGTCGCTGCGCGCGCGTGAGCGCGTCGATGCCTCGATCGTCGACGCCTACCAGCGCGACGGCGCCGTGTGCATCCGCGGCCTGCTGAATGCCGAGGAGGTGGATGTGCTGCGCGCCGGCATCGACGCCAACCTCGCGCAGCCGAGTCCGCGCGCCAAGGTCGCGAGCCGCGCCGATGACCCGGGTCGATTCATCGAAGACTTCTGCTGCTGGCAGGACAACCCGCACTACCAGCGCGCGATTTTCGAGACGCCACTCGCCGAGACCGCGGCCTTGTTGATGCGCAGCGCGACCGCTCGCCTGTACCACGACCACATGCTGACGAAGGAACCGGGAACCCGCCAGCGAACTCCCTGGCACCAGGATCAGCCGTACTACAACGTCGAGGGTTGGCAGAATTGCAGCATGTGGATACCGGTCGACCCGGTGTCGCGCGAGTCGACGCTCGAATTCGTCGCGCAGTCGCACCGCGGACCGTGGTTGATGCCGCGCACGTTCATGGACAAACAGGCGAAGTGGTTCCCGGAAGGCAGCCTGGCCGACCTGCCCGACGTCGACGCGCAGCGCGACGCGCACCACATCCTCGGCTGGGAACTCGCTCCCGGCGATGTGCTGTGCTTTCACATGCTCGCGCTGCACGCCGCGGCGGGCGTCGAGGTGGGCCGCAGGAGACGCGTCTTTTCGCTGCGATTTCTCGGCGACGACATGCGCCACGCGCCGCGGCGCTGGGTCACGTCGCCCGAATTCCCCGGCTTGGCCGAGCAGCTTGGCGCCGGCGCACCGATGGAGCACGCTCTGTTCCCGCTGTTGTGGGAGCAGGGCGCAGCAAACTTGCAGCGATGAGTGTCGCAGAGCAGATCTGGCAAGTGCACGCCGACAGCGTGCCGCCCTCGGCGTGGCGCAATGGCGGCGGTCAGACGCGTGAACTGCTGACGCGCCCCGGCGACGGCGATTGGCAACTTCGCATCAGCCTCGCCGACATCACGCGGGACGGCGGATTCTCGGCGTTTCCCGGCGTGCAGCGCTGGTTCGCCGTCGTGCAAGGCGCAGGCGTTGTGCTGGGCTTCGCGAACGTCGTCTACACGCTCAACTGCACCGCACCGGCTTTGCAATTCGACGGCGCGGCGGCGCCCGAGTGTTCGCTTCTCGCCGGGCCGACGCGCGACCTGAACCTGATGCTGCGAAGCGGCAGCGGATCGATGCGTCAAGTGCAGGCCGGTCGCGCGTGGGGCGAACCATTCGCCGAGCGCGGCGTATTCACCCGCGCCGCGGGAACGCTGCAGCGCCAAGGTCAAGCACCCGTGCCGCTCGCCGGGCACACGCTGCTCTGGTTTTGCGGCGCCGGCGCGTGCCGCTTCGAGCCGGACTCGGAGCCGGCCGGTGCCGAAGCAGGCCCGGTCGCTTGGTGGCTCGGCTGGTCGCCCGCAGGACTGGAGCCACGCGGAACATGAACCGGGCCACCTTCACGTTGCACCGCGGCACGACGCCGCTGCTCATCAGCGTGCCGCACGCGGGCACGGAAATCCCCGCCGAACAGCACGCCGCGCTCGTGCCGCGCGCGCTCGCCGCCGAAGACACCGACTGGCACCTCGAGAGGCTCTACGCCTTCGTGAAGAAACTCGGCGCGAGCCTGATCGTGCCGCGGTTCTCGCGCTACGTGATCGACTTGAACCGGCCTCCCGACAACAAGCCGATGTATGCCAACGCGAACAACACGGAACTCTGCCCGACGCGCTTTTTCAGCGGCGAGGCACTCTACCGCGAAGGCGCTGCGCCCGACGCGGCGGAGGTCGCGCGGCGCGTCGAGCGCTACTGGCGTCCCTACCACGCGGCGCTGACGCTCGAGCTCGCGCGCCTCAAGGAGTGGCATGGCCACGCCGTGCTGTTCGACGCGCACAGCATCAAGTCCGAACTGCCCTGGCTGTTCGAAGGGCGGTTGAACGATCTGAACCTGGGAACGGTGGGCGGGACGAGCTGCGCGCCGGAACTGCGCGAAGCGCTCGTCGCGGTGCTTCAATTGCAACCCCTGTTCACCCAGATCGTCGATGGGCGCTTCAAGGGCGGGCACATCACACGCCACTATGGCCGCCCGTTCCAGGGGATTCACGCGGTGCAGTTGGAGATGTGCTGGTCGTGCTACATGCGCGAAGAACCACCCTGGCCGTTCGACGCCGAGCGCGCTGCACGCGTGCAACCGGTATTGAAGTCGCTCGTGAGTGCGATGCTCGAGTGGAGGCCGCATGACTGAAGTGAAACTCGCCCACCTCGACTTGCTTCATACCCACGGAGATGCATCGTCTCTCTTCGGCCCCTGGCTGACGTTCGAACGTCCGCTTTGGGTGCGCTCACGCGTGCCACCGATCAAAGCTCAGCATGGCAAGGTGCAGAGCGAAGGGCAGGACGCAAGATATTCGTCATCCCGGCGAAAGCCGGGATCCACCCGTGGAAGTCGCGCGTCCAGCGAAACGTTCATCGCGTGCAACCGGTGGATCCCGGCTTTCGCCGGGATGACGAGGGTTGTTGGGCAAGCCTCCAGGCCAAATCGAACGTCAGCAACGGGCCGAAGACAGTCCTTCGCAC
Source organism: uncultured beta proteobacterium (assembly GCA_963775015.1). GTDB lineage: Bacteria > Pseudomonadota > Gammaproteobacteria > Burkholderiales > Burkholderiaceae_C > JAEMQF01. Next base: position 125,063 of record CAVZHI010000013.1, read on the forward strand.
CGCATCGGCGTCTTAGGCGTCGCGGGTCGCGCGAAGCGCGGAAGGGCCACTGAGATGCCTCGAATCGCGCCTCTGCTTTGGGCTGCTCGTGCTTGGCTGAATGGCCGTTGGCAGAGCGGCGTGCTGCTGCACGTCGGTGCCGACGGCTGCTGGGCCGAGGTCACCACGGGTGCGCACGAAGCGCCAGAAGGCGCGACCGTGCTTGCCGGGCCGGTGCTGCCCGGTCTCGTGAACGCGCACAGCCACGCGTTCCAGCGCGCTTTCGCCGGGTTGGCGGAGCGGCGCGAGGCAGAGTCCGACGACTTCTGGTCCTGGCGCGACCGCATGTACGGCGTGGCGCTGCGCATCACGCCGCTTCAGCTGCGCGCGATCGCTGCGCAGTTGTTCGTCGAACTGTTGCAAGGGGGCTACACCCAAGTCTGCGAGTTCCACTACCTGCAGCATCAGAGCGACGGAAGCGCCTACGCCGAGCCCGCCACGTTGAGTCTCGCGCTCGCCGACGCAGCGGCTGACGCGGGCATCGGCCTGACCGTCTTGCCCGTGCTCTACGAGCGCGCGGGGTTCAGCGCGCCGCTGCTGCGCGCCGAACAGCGCCGCTTTGCGACGACGCCCGAGTCGGTGCATGCGCTGTGCAAGTCGCTCAACGCCGCGCAGCGCCCGCGCGTCAACGCCGGTGTCGCGATCCATTCGCTGCGCGCGGCCTCACCGGAGTCGATTCAAGACCTGCTGCGGCGGATCGGCGACGACGACGTGGCGCTGCACGTCCACGTTGCCGAGCAAACCCTCGAAGTCGACGAGTGCGTCGCGGCGACGGGCTTGCGGCCGATTCAATGGCTCGCTCGCCATGCCGGAATCGACTCGCGCTGGCAGCTGGTTCACGCGACGCACGCGAGCGAAGAGGAGATCGACGCCGTGGCGCGAAGCGGCGCTGCAATCGTCATCTGCCCGAGCACCGAAGCGAACCTCGGCGACGGCGTCCCGGACCTGCCGGCTTGGTTGGCCGCGGGCGTGCCGATCGCGGTCGGTTCGGACAGTCAGGTGTCGCGCCACTGGCCGGAAGAATTGCGCTGGCTCGAATACGGGCAACGCCTGTGGCAGCGCCGGCGCAACGTGAGCGCCGCACCCGGTGTCGGCGAGCCTTCGAGTGCGGCACGCCTGTTCAATCTGGCGCAGCGCGCCGGCGCGCGCGCTGCCGGGCAGCGGCACTGGGGCCTCGAAGTCGGTGCGCGCGCCGACGCGCTCGTCCTCGACACTGACGCCGCAGGCCTTCTCGGCGTTCCACCCGAACAAGTGCTGGATGCGCTGGTCTTTGCCGCAGACACAAGCGCCATCGGCACGGTTTTTGTGGCCGGGCGCGCGGTGCTCCGAAGTGGCCGGCATCACGCCGCAGATGACATCGCTGCGCGCTTCAAGGCCACGATGGCCGAGCTTTGGGCTGCGACCTGAAGCGTCAACCGCACCGATCTCGGCGTCTGCGCGGGGTGGACCCAAGGCGCGCCAAACGGGCGCCGAGTCTCAATCAGTCGCAGCGCGGCCCGGGCCGAAATTCGCCTTGAACCACTTCTCGAGCATGTTCTTTTCGTAGTGCAGCGACTCGGAACGATTCGACCCCGCAAGACTGCGCAGGTAGTCCAGGTCCGTCAGCGACTCTTGTGCACTTCGCACCGGCGCGCCGTTCGCCTCCAGCGAGTAGCGCAGGGCAATGCGCGGCCAGTCGGCGCCGCCTTTGAGGACGCGGATCTCGGTGCCGCTCCTGCGCGCAGGCCTTGTCGACCCCGCGAGGTCGACATCGAGCACCTCGACCTTGAGCACCTCGCCATCTCGCAGGAAGCGTGCCCCCAGGGACTGGAGGTGATCGGCGAGGGCTTTCAGGTTCGCCGCTTCTTCCCAGCGCGTCGTTCCGGCGTCGGCATAACGGGTGGCGTCGACGAAAGCAACGTTGACGCTGCCGGCTGCTGAAGCGGGCCCAGCGAGGGCCAAGAGACACGAGACAAACAATGCACGGCACGGGGTTCTCATGACGGCCTCCTTGGCGATCGGAACGCGACGGACTGCACGCACGCCTGGCATGCCCGGCGCATTGTGAACCTGTCGCGGCGTGCCAGTCCGCGGCGCCGAATCTCCCTGTTCCGATTCCGGTTGTGGCGTACGGCGTCAGTAGTTCAACCCCATCGCGCCGCGCACATCTCGCATCGTGTCGCGCGCCACGCTGCGCGCCCGCTCGGTGCCGGCGTCGACGATGCGGTGCACCCGCGTCGGGTCGCGCAAATACGGTTCGGCGCGTTCGCGCCAAGGCTGCTGCTCACGCAGCACGGAATCGATCACGGGCTGCTTGCATTCCAGGCAGCCGATTCCCGCGCTCGTGCAACCGGCGCGCGCCCACGCTTGCGTAGCCGCGTCGCTGTAGACGAGGTGCAACTGCCACACCGGGCAGCGGTCCGGGTTCCCCGGGTCGCTGCGGCGCACGCGCGCCGGGTCGGTGATCATCGTCTGGATCTTGCGTTGCACGGCGTCGGGCGCTTCGCGCATTTCGATCGCGTTGCCGTAGCTCTTGCTCATCTTCGCGCCGTCCAGGCCCGGCAATTTTTTCACTTCGGTGTGCAGCGCTGCGGGCTCGACGAGGATCGTCTTGCCGCTGCCCTTGAGGTGGCCGGCGAGGACTTCGGCGTCGTCGCTCGTCCAGCCGGCCACGTTCGCGTTGGCGCGGGCGAGAACGCCTTCGCCCTTGGCCAGCGCCTCGGCGCTGCCGGTCTCGCCGTACGCCTTGCGCTGCTTCTCGAAATAGCGCGAATCGTCTTTCGAGAGCTTGGCCAGCGCCAATCGCGACCATCGCGTCGAAGTTCGCGGCGCGGCCGTACAGGTTGTTGAAGCGTCGCGCCACTTCGCGCGTCATCTCGACGTGCGACGACTGGTCTTCGCCCACCGGAACGAAGGCCGCCTTGTACATCAGGATGTCGGCCGCCTGGAGCAGCGGATAACCGAGGAAGCCGTAGGTCGCGAGATCCCGGTCCTTGAGCTTTTCCATCTGGTCCTTGTACGTCGGCACGCGCTCCAGCCAGCCGAGCGGCGTTCCCATCGCGAGCAGCGTGAACAGCTCGGCATGCTCAGGCAGGCGGCTTTGGACGAAGATCGTGCACTTGTCGGGGTCCAGACCCGCGGCGAGCCAGTCGGTCACCATCTCGTAGACGAAACGCGCCATGACGTGGCGTTCTTCGTAGTGCGTCGTCAGCGCGTGCCAGTCGGCGACGAAGAAAAAGCAGTCGTGCTCGTCTTGCATGCGCACCCAGTTCTTCAGCGCACCGTGGTAGTGGCCGAGGTGCATGGCGCCCGTCGGGCGCATTCCGGAGAGGACGCGTGGCTTCATCGTTGTGGCATTCATGACAGGCGCGAATTGTAGGGGTGCACTGCGCGCGTGGACCGCGCCGATGAGGTGGTCGATACACTGCGCAGCCCATGAAGAGCATCGTCATCCTGATCTCCGGACGCGGCAGCAACATGCGCTCGCTGGTTCAGGCGTGCGCAGTGCAGGCGTGGAACGCGAAGATCGCCGCAGTGATCAGCAACCGGCCCGACGCCGCGGGACTCGACTTCGCACGCGAGCAAGGCATCCCGACCCGCGTCGTGAACCACCGCGCGTTTGCGACGCGCGCGGCGTTCGATGCCGCGCTCGGCGACGCGATTGCAGGCTACGCGCCGGACATCGTCGCGCTCGCCGGCTTCATGCGCATCCTGGGGCCCGAATTCGTGCAGCGTTTCGCCGGGCGCCTGATCAACATCCATCCGTCGCTGCTGCCCGCGTTCACCGGCCTGCACACGCACCGGCGTGCGCTCGAAGCCGGCTGCAAACTCGCCGGCGCGACGGTGCACTTCGTGACCGCGGAGCTCGACCATGGGCCCATCATTGCGCAGGCCGTCGTTCCCGTGCTTCCGGGCGATACGGAGGAGCTGCTCGCGATGCGTGTGCTGGCGCGCGAGCATGTGCTGTACCCGCTTGCCGTGGGCTGGATGGTTCGCGATCAGCTGCGCATCGATGACGCACGTGTCAGCGTGGCGACGCATGAGCCGCAGCTGCTCATCGATACGCCCATCGATACGCGCTGAAGCAACGACGATGCGCTCGAACAACCTGTTGGAGCTTTGCACCGAGCTGCTGACCGAGGTGCTGAAGTTCCAGCAGCCTGCCGACGTACTGGTGTCGAATTTTTTTCGCGGGCATCGCGGCCTGGGCCCGCGCGAACGCCACACGCTGGCCGAAACGGCATACGACGTGGTGCGCCGCTTGCCGAGCTATCGGCATTTGGCGCAGTCGGGAAGTGGGCCGCTGGAGCGGCGCCTGGCGATCATCGGCTGGCAAGGTGTCGCGGGCGGATTGCACGCAGCGCTCAGCGACACCGAACAGCGCTGGCAGGCGCAGCTCGCCGCGGTCGACCGATCGGCGTTGCCCGAGGCTTTGCGCCACAACCTTCCGCCGTGGATGGCGCAAGCCTTGCAGACTGAGTTGGGCGAAGAGTTTTGGCCCCTGGTGGAAGCGATCGATCAACCCGCGCCACTGGACTTGCGCGTCAACACGTTCAAGATCAAACGCGAGGCTGCGGCGGCGAAGCTTGGTGAAAGTGGCATCGAGGCCGTACCGACTCCTTATTCGCCGATGGGCCTGCGAATTGCCGGCAAGCCCGCGCTGCAAAAGCTCGAGATTTTTCAGTCCGGCGAAGTCGAGGTGCAGGATGAGGGCAGCCAGCTGCTCGCGCTCCTGCTCGATCCGCGGCGCGGCGAAATGGTCGTCGACTTTTGCGCCGGTGCGGGGGGCAAGACGCTTGCGCTGGGCGCGGCGATGCGCAACACCGGGCGCCTCTACGCCTTTGACATCTCGGGGCATCGCCTGGCGGCGCTGAAACCGCGCCTGGCGCGCAGCGGCTTGTCCAACGTGCACCCGGTGCAGATCGCGCACGAGCGCGACGAGCGCATCAAGCGCCTGGCGGGCAAGATCGACCGCGTGCTCGTTGACGCGCCGTGTTCGGGACTGGGCACGCTGCGGCGCAACCCGGACCTGAAATGGCGCCAGTCGCCGCAGACCGTGCAATCCTTGCAGGGGCAACAGGCGCTGATCCTGAACGGCGCCGCGCGCCTGCTCAAACCGGGCGGGCGGCTGGTCTACGCGACGTGCAGCCTTCTCAGCGCTGAAAACCAGGACGTCGCCGGCCACTTCAGCGCCGCGCACGCGGGCGAGTTCACCGTGCTGTCTGCTCTGGAGGCATTGTCCGGCGCGCATGTCGCGAAGGCGCAGACCCTCGTCGACGGCGATTTCCTGAGGCTGTGGCCACATCGCCACAGGACCGACGGGTTCTTTGCCGCGGCGTGGATTCGCGCTTGAGACGCTCGCTGCCGGACCATCGGAAAGTCGATTCCAGGTCGATTTGCACACCTGCGGGCGCCGGAACCGCGCGTTTGTCTTAGGATTTGCGGCGAGGAACCGACCCTACAATCACCGCTCAAAGCCGGTTGGCTCCAAGGAATCGTACGCAATGAATCTGCTCGCCTCTCTCGGTGACGGCCTGTTGGTCTGGTTGGCCAATGGCCTGGTCGATGCCAGCTGGTGGCAGGTCGTCCTTTTCACGATAGCCACCACTCACATCACAATTGCCGGGGTGACGATCTTCCTGCACCGGGCGCAGGCGCATCGGGCGCTGGACCTGCACCCGATCCCGTCGCATTTTTTCCGCTTCTGGCTCTGGCTCGGAACCGGCCAGGAAACCAAGGAATGGGTCGCGGTGCACCGCAAGCACCACGCCAAGTGCGAGACCGAAGAAGACCCGCACAGCCCGCAGACACGCGGCATCAAGACGGTGCTGCTCACCGGAACCGAGCTGTACCGGGTCGAGGCGAAGAACCTCGAGACGCAGGAAAAGTACGGGCGCGGCACGCCCGACGACTGGTTAGAGCGCAACCTGTATGCGCGCTACAGCTGGCAAGGTGTGGGCGTGATGCTCGCGATCGACCTGATGCTCTTCGGCGCGATCGGCGCGACGGTCTGGGCGATCCAGATGGTGTGGATCCCGGTCACGGCCGCGGGGATCATCAATGGCCTGGGCCACTGGTGGGGTTACCGCAATTTCGAGGCGCCCGATGCGTCGACGAATATTTCGCCGTGGGGCATCATCATCGGCGGCGAAGAACTGCACAACAACCATCACACCTATCCGACGTCGGCCAAGCTGTCGGTGAAGGCGTATGAATTCGACATCGGCTGGCTCTACATCCGAATTCTCGAGACCCTCGGCCTGGCGACGGTGCGCAAGACCCCGCCGCTGCTCAAATTGGGCGAGATCAAGGCCGTCGCCGACTCGAAGACGCTCGAAGCCATCATTTCGAACCGTTATGAAGTGATGGCCAAGTACGCTGGCAACCTGCGCCGCGCCTGCCGCGCCGAGGTCGAGCGCCTGAAGGCGGAAGGCGCTGCCGGCCACGCCAAGCTGGCGAACATGGAGCTGGCGCGGCGCTGGCTGCACCGCGACGAAGACAAAATCCCCAAAGGCGTGAAATTGCAACTCGCGCAAGCGATGGCGAACAGCCCGGGCTTGGCCAAGCTGGTCGCGATGCGCGAGGAATTGCGCCAGCTCTGGACGCGCACCAACGTGTCGGTCGAGCAACTCGTTGCCGACCTCCAGGCTTGGTGTCGCAAGGCCGAAGAGAGCGGCATCGCGGCGCTGCAGGAGTTCGCCTTGAAACTGCGCGCCGCACACGCGTAGTCGCAAGCGCTCCTCCAAACAAAAAGGGTCGCTTTGGCGACCCTTTTTTCCGTCCCGCGAAGCGACGACCTACTTGATCTTCGCTTCCTTGTACAGCACATGCTTGCGCGCCTTCGGATCGAATTTCATGATCTCGAGCTTCTCCGGCGTCGTCTTCTTGTTCTTGTCGGTGGTGTAGAAGTGCCCCGTACCTGCTGACGATTGCAGTTTGATCTTTTCGCGTCCGCCTTTGGCCATTTGATCGACTCCTCTTGTCTAGACGTTAGATCTCGCCGCGCGCGCGCAGGTCGGCGACGACCTGATCGATGCCGACCTTGTCGATCATGCGCAGGCCGGCGTTCGAGATGCGCAGGCGCACCCAGCGGTTTTCCGTCTCCAACCAGAACCTGCGGTAGTGCAGGTTCGGCAGAAAGCGCCGCTTGGTTCGGTTGTTGGCGTGGGAGACGTTGTTCCCGACCATTGGGCGCTTGCCCGTGACTTGACAGACGCGTGCCATGACTGTTCCGTGATGGGTTCGAGTGCGATTGCGAAAATAGGCGCGTGACCGGGCTCGGCCAGCGAAGCCGCGCAGTATAGCGGGGTTTGACGCCAGGAAGCGAAGCGGCCGCAGCGCGGTGGCGCTTCAGAGCGCGTTCTGCTCGAGGAAGCGCTGCGCGTCCAGCGCCGCCATGCAGCCGGTTCCCGCGCTCGTGATCGCCTGCCGGTACACGTGATCCTGAACGTCGCCGGCGGCAAATACGCCGGGGATGCTCGTCATCGTTGCCATGCCGGCCAAGCCGCTTCGCGTCACGATGTAGCCGTCTTTCATCTCGAGCTGGCCCTTGAAGATGTCGGTGTTCGGCTGGTGGCCGATGGCGATGAAACAGCCCTGCACGGCGAGTTGTTTTGTTTCGCCGCCGCGCGTGCTGTTCAAGCGCACGCCGGTGACGCCGCTCTGGTCGCCGAGCACCTCGTCCAGCGTATGCCACAGGTGCAGCTCCATCTTGCCGCTCGCCACCTTGTCCATCAGCTTGTCGATGAGGATCGCTTCGGCGCGAAACTTGTCGCGGCGATGGATCAGGTGCACCTTGCGCGCGATGTTCGACAGGTAGAGCGCCTCCTCGACCGCCGTGTTGCCGCCGCCGACGACGCACACGTCCTGGTCGCGGTAGAAGAACCCGTCGCAAGTGGCACAACCGCTCACGCCGCGCCCCATGAACGCGGTCTCGGAGGGCAGGCCGAGGTATTTCGCCGACGCGCCGGTGGCGATGATCAAGGCGTCACAGCTGTACCCGCCCGAGTCGCCCTTGAGGGCAAAGGGCCGTTTGCCGAGGTCGACGCTGTTGATGTGGTCGAAGACGATCTGGGTGTTGAAGCGCTCGGCGTGCTTCTGAAAACGCTCCATCAGCTCCGGGCCCTGCACGCCGTCGGCGTCGGCGGGCCAGTTGTCGACGTCGGTCGTCGTCATGAGTTGCCCGCCCTGGGCGATTCCCGTGATCAGCACCGGCGAGAGGTTGGCGCGCGCGGCGTAGACGGCGGCGCTGTAGCCGGCCGGGCCGGAGCCGAGGATGAGGACTTTGGCATGTTGCTGAGGGTGGCTCATGGACAGAGATTCTGGGTTGAGTGTTGCGCGCCCGAAGGTGGCAACGGAAGTTCTTGGTGAGTGCGCCAAGGCGCCTTAAGATTGCGCACCCTGGCAGCCGAGGGGCCGGCGATGGGTTTGTGCTGCCATGGGGGTTGCACGGGAACAGGATGGCTTTCGATGTTAACAACCGTGCCGCCATGGCCTGTCGACTGAAATCAATACCCCAATAACGAAAGGCGATTCCGTATGGCGATGCTCTCCAATCTCGACCTGATCCGGCGTGTCCCGCTGTTCTCGTTGCTCACCAACGACCAGGCGCAAGGAATTGCCGACGCCGTCGTCAAGCGCCGCTATCGGCGCAGCGAAATCGTCGTCGAGTTCGGCAAGAAGTCGAACGCGCTGTTCATCCTGCTCACCGGGCGCGCGCGCGTGCTGACAGCCGATTCGCGCGGCCGCGAAGTCATTCTCGCGGTGCTTCAGCCGGGCGACTATGTCGGCGAGATGAGCCTGATCGACAACGAGCCGCACTCGGCGACGGTTCGCGCCGAAGTCCAGACCGACATGCTGATCCTGGGCCGCGCCGAATTCGCGCGTTGCCTGCCGGAAAATTCGAGCCTGTCGTACGCCATCATGCGCGGCCTCGTGCACCGCCTGCGCAGCGCGGACCGGCAAATCGAATCGCTCGCGCTGCTCGACGTCTACGGGCGCGTTGCGCGCACGCTGCTCGAGATGGCCGAAGTCGACGGCGACATGAAGATCATCCGCAACAAGGTGTCGCGCCAGGACCTGGCGAAGATCGTCGGCGCGTCGCGCGAAATGGTCAGCCGCGTCATGAAAGACCTCGAAGAGCGCGGCATGGTGCAGACGCAGGAAAACGGCTCCGTCATCATCAAGGAACTGGCAAACCGCTGAACCTTGTTGCAGTGGCCGGCGCCGGGCGGCGGTAGCCCGGCTGATCGCCGACAATCTGCGAATGACTTTTCCGTTGGGATCGCTCCGCACCGAGGCTGGGGTGCCGCAAGGCATCTCGGCTGCCGCGTCGACGCGCCCAGAATCCGCCGGGCAACGCCCGAAGCGGCATCGGATGTGGCTCGCCGCCGGCGCGTGGATTGGGCTCAGCGCGGTGCTGTGGCTGCTCGCCGTGCTCGCGCTCGCCAGCCATCACGGCGGCGACGCTGCGTTCACGACGTCGGGCAGCGGCGCGGCCACCGGCAATTGGGTCGGCACATCGGGCGCCTGGTTCTCCGATCTGGCGTATTTCAGCTTCGGCTATTCGGTGTGGTGGGTGATCGCGGTGGCGGCGCGCGCGTGGCTTGCGGCACTCGCGCGGCGCATGCGCGGCGGGTCAGCAGCAAGGCAAGACGAGCCGGTACCGGCGCGCTGGGCGCTTTGGCCGGGCCTCGCCCTTCTGCTCTGCGCGAGCACGGCGCTCGAATGGACGCGCCTCTACCAATGGGAGGGTCTGGTCGCTGGCGGTCGCGCCGGCGGGGCGCTCGGCTACACCCTGGGGACGACGAGCCTCAAGCTGCTCGGGTTCTCCGGCTCGGGTGTGTTCTGGATCGCCGTCGGCGTGGTCGGTGCCGCGCTGGCGTTCGGTTTTTCCTGGCTGCACGTCGCCGAGCGAATCGGCGCATGGCTTGAAGGCCTGCGCGAGCGGCGTGCCCAGCGCATCGAGCGCATCGAAGACCAGCGCCTCGGTGCCGCGGCACTGCGCGAGCGCGAACATGTCGTCGAGGCCGAACAAGCCTTGCTTGAAGACCATGACCCGATCCTGATCCAGCCCGCGGTGCTGGACGTCGCCAAATCGGCGCGCGTCGAAAAGGAGCGTCAGCAGCCGCTCTTCGTCGAGCTTGCCGACACGAAGCTGCCGCAAGTGGATCTGCTCGACGCGTCGACGGCGCGGTTCGAGGCCATCTCCAGCGATACGCTCGAAATGACGTCGCGTTTGATCGAGAAGAAACTGCGCGACTTCGGCGTCGAGGTGCGTGTCGTCGCCGCGTCACCCGGGCCGGTGATCACACGCTACGAAATCGAGCCGGCGACCGGCGTGAAAGGCGCGCAGGTCGTGAACTTGGCGAAAGACCTGGCGCGGGCGCTGAGCCTGGTGAGCATCCGCGTCGTCGAAATCGTTCCGGGCAAGACGACGATGGCGCTCGAACTGCCGAACGCCAAGCGCCAGGTGATTCGCCTGTCGGAGATTCTCGGCTCGCAGGTCTACAACGACGCGGCCTCTTTGCTGACAATGGGCCTGGGCAAGGACATCGTCGGCGCGCCGGTTGTCGCCGATCTGGGCAAGATGCCGCATTGCCTGGTCGCGGGAACCACCGGCTCGGGCAAGTCGGTCGGCATCAACGCGATGATCCTGAGCCTGCTCTACAAGGCCGAAGCGCGCGACGTGCGCATGATCCTGATCGACCCGAAGATGCTCGAGATGAGCGTCTACGAAGGCATCCCACACTTGCTGTGCCCGGTCGTGACGGACATGAAGCAGGCGGCGAACGCGCTCAATTGGGGCGTGGGCGAAATGGAGCGCCGCTACAAGCTGATGAGCAAGCTCGGCGTGCGCAACCTGGGTGGCTACAACAAGAAGATCGCCGAGGCAGCTGAGCGCGGCGAGATTCTCGGCAACCCGTTCAGCCTCACTCCCGAAGCGCCCGAGCCGCTCGAGCGCCTGCCCTTCGTCGTGATCGTGATCGACGAACTCGCCGATCTGATGATGGTCGTGGGCAAGAAGATCGAAGAGCTGATCGCGCGCCTCGCGCAAAAGGCGCGCGCCTCGGGGATCCACCTGATCCTCGCGACACAGCGCCCGAGTGTGGACGTGATCACCGGCCTCATCAAGGCGAACATCCCGACGCGCCTGAGCTTCCAGGTCAGCAGCAAGATCGACAGCCGCACCATCCTCGATCAGATGGGCGCCGAAGCGCTGCTCGGCATGGGCGACATGCTCTACATGCCCTCAGGCACGGGCCTGCCGATTCGCGTCCACGGCGCTTTTGTCAGCGACGACGAAGTGCACCGTGTCGTCGCCTACCTGAAGAGCCAAGGCGAGCCGAACTACATCGACGGCATTCTCGAAGGCGGCGTGCTCGACGGCGAGAGCGGCGACCTCGTCTCGGCCGACATGGCGTCCGGCGGCGAGAGCGATGCGCTTTACGACCAGGCGGTGGCGGTCGTGCTGCAGCACCGACGTGCCTCGATCTCGCTCGTGCAGCGCCATTTGCGAATCGGCTACAACCGGGCCGCGCGGCTGCTCGAACAGATGGAGAAGTCCGGCCTGGTGTCGACGATGTCGAGCAACGGCAATCGCGACATCATGGTTCCGGCGCACCAGGAATGATGCAGCGCTTTCTCCTCCTCCTCGTCGTCCTCGCAGCGACTGCGACCGCGGCACGCGCCGGCGCGGTAGAGCAGCTCGAGGAATTCGTTCGCGACGTGAAGACCGGGCAAGCTGCGTTCACGCAGACCGTGACGTCGCCCGACGGCGCGCGCACCAAGACGTCGAGCGGGCGCTTCGAGTTCTCGCGGCCGAACCGGTTTCGTTTTGCGTACAGCAAACCGTTCGAGCAGGCGATCGTCGCCGACGGCAACAAGGTCTGGATCTACGACGCCGACCTGAACCAGGTGAGTTCGCGCAAGCTGGAGAAGGCGCTGGGCGGAACGCCAGCGGCGCTGCTCGCCGGCGGGTCTCTGTCGAAAGACTTCGCACTCGCACAGCAGCCCGACAAGGACGGTCTCGCCTGGGTTCTCGCGACGCCGCGTGCGACCGAGACTGCGTTCCAGTCGGTACGCGTCGGCTTTCGCGGCAAGGTGCTTGCGGTGATCGAAATCGTCGACAGTTTCGGCCAGCGCTCGGCGTTGCAGTTCTCGCAGTTCGAAGCGAACCCGGCGCTCAAGGCGGACAACTTCGTCTTCAAGGTGCCGCCGGGTGCCGACGTGATCGAGCAGTGACGCCCGCCGTGGTGCCAGGATCGCTCCCTCTCCCGCTCGCGGGAGAGGGCTGGGGTGAGGGGAGCGCGCCGCTTGCCGAGCGGCTGCGCCCCAAGACTCTGGACGAGGTGATCGGCCAGCGCCAGCTGCTCGGCCCCGGCAAGCCGCTGCGCTCGGCATTCGAGCGCGGTCGCTTGCACTCGATGATTCTGTGGGGCCCGCCGGGCGTGGGCAAAACGACGCTGGCACGCCTCATGGCCGAGGGTTTCGACGCGCAATTCATCCCCATTTCGGCCGTGCTCGGTGGCGTGAAAGACATTCGCGACGCCGTCGAGCGCGCCCAAGTGCTGCGGGCCAGCGGGCGCGGCACGGTCGTCTTCGTCGACGAGGTGCACCGCTTCAACAAGGCGCAGCAAGACGCGTTTCTGCCGCATGTCGAATCGGGGTTGTTCACGTTCATCGGCGCGACGACGGAGAACCCGTCGTTCGAAGTCAATTCGGCGCTGCTGTCGCGCGCCACGGTGCACGTGCTGCAGAGCCTCGATGAGGCGGAGCTGCGCGAGTTGCTGCAGCGCGCCCGCGCCGAACTCGACGCGCCGCCGCTGACCGACGCCGCCGCGCTGCGCCTCATCGGCTACGCCGACGGCGACGCGAGGCGCCTGCTCAACGCCTTTGAGAACCTGGTCGCGACGCTCGGGCAAGGGCCAGCCGTCGCACAGATCGACGAAGCCATGCTCGAGCAGTCGCTCGGTGACCAGCTGCGCCGCTACGACAACTCCGGCGAGCAGTTCTACGACACGATCTCCGCGTTGCACAAAGCGGTACGCGGCAGCGACCCGGACGCGGCGCTGTACTGGCTGGTGCGAATGTTCGACGGCGGCGTCGACCCGCGCTACGCGGCGCGGCGCATCGTTCGCATGGCGAGCGAAGACATCGGCCTGGCCGATCCGCGCGCCCTGCAGCTCGCCCTGGACGCCGCGCACACCTACGAGCGGCTGGGCTCGCCCGAAGGCGAATTGACGCTCGCGCAGGCCGTGCTCTACCTCGCCGTCGCGCCGAAGAGCAACGCCGTCTACAAGGCCTACAACGCGGCGCGTGCGTTCGTCAAGGGCGACGGCACGCGCGCCGTGCCGCTGCATTTGCGCAACGCACCGACCTCGCTCATGAAGGGCCTGGGTTACGGGCGCGAATACCGCTACGCGCACGACGAACCCGACGCCTTTGCCGCGGGCGTGTCGTACTGGCCCGACGACGTTGCGCCGGCCCGGTTCTACGAGCCGGTCGGGCGCGGTCTGGAAATCCGCATCGGCGAGAAGCTGGACGAACTTCGGCGCAAGAACCAGGCCGCCGCGAAGAAGCGCGGCTGAGCGCTGCCGCACGTGCGCGGCGTGCCTGGCAACGCGGCAACACCTGGAAAGTCCCCGGTTCGAGAGCACAAACGCGACCCTAGAATCGACCGCGGTTCGACGTTGGCGCCGGCAATTCCTGCGCACGAAGGTGGAATCGGCGAGCCGCGAGGAGACAAGCGACGATGGACACCTTCATCCAGCAGATCATCAACGGTCTGGTGCTTGGCAGCATGTACGCCCTGGTGGCTCTGGGCTACACGATGGTCTACGGCATCATCAACCTGATCAATTTCGCGCACGGCGAGGTGTTGATGGTCGGTGCGCTCGTGAGCTGGACCGTCGTCACGCTGCTCGCAGGCAGCGGCATGCCAGGCTGGCTCGTGATGCTGATCTCGCTCATCATCGCGATCGTCATCTGCGCCACGCTCAACTTCGCGATCGAAAAAATCGCCTACCGCCCGCTGCGCAGCGCGCCGCGCCTGGCGCCGCTCATCACCGCGATGGGGATGAGCCTGCTGCTGCAGACGCTGGCGATGATCGTCTGGAAGCCGACGATCAAGTCGTACCCGATTCTGCTTCCCCAGGAACCGTTCCACGTCTTCGGCGCCGTCATCAACACGGTGCAGGTGCTGATCCTGTTGCTCACCGCGCTCACGCTCGCCGGCCTGATGTACCTCGTCAACTACACCAAACTCGGCCGCGCGATGCGCGCCACCGCCGAGAACCCGCGCGTCGCGGGCCTGATGGGGGTGCGCCCGGACCAGGTGATCTCGGCCACGTTCATCATCGGCGCGGCGCTCGCGGCGCTCGCCGGCGTGATGTGGGCGGCGAACTACGGCACGGCGTCGCACACGATGGGCTTTCTGCCGGGCTTGAAAGCGTTCACCGCGGCGGTGTTCGGCGGCATCGGCAACCTGGCGGGGGCGATGGTGGGCGGTGTGCTGCTCGGGCTGATCGAGGCGTTGGGGGCGGGCTACATCGGCGCCCTCACCGGCGGCATTCTCGGCAGCCACTACCAGGACATCTTCGCCTTCATCGTGTTGATTCTGGTGCTCACGTTGCGGCCCGCCGGGTTACTTGGCGAACGCGTCGCGGATCGCGCCTGACAGGAGCACGCATGATCAACCAGCTGTTCAAGGACAACAAGCGCATCAGCTATGTGTTGATCGCACTCGGTCTGCTGATCCTGCCCATGTTCGCGCAGCAATTCGGCAGCGCCTGGGTGCGGATCATCGACGTCGCCTTGCTCTACGTGCTGCTCGCGCTCGGGCTGAACATCGTCGTCGGCTACGCCGGTTTGCTGGATCTGGGTTATGTCGCGTTTTACGCCGTGGGCGCGTACATGTTCGGCCTGCTCGCCAGCGGGCACCTGACGGAGAATTTTCCGGCCATCGCCGCGATGTTTCCCGAGGGCCTGCATACGCCCGTGTGGGTGGCGATACCGCTGGGCGCTGGCGTCGCCGGACTGGCGGGCGTCTTGCTCGGCGCGCCGACGTTGCGCTTGCGCGGCGACTACCTGGCGATCGTCACTTTAGGTTTTGGCGAAATCATTCGCGTGTTCCTGAACAATTTGGATCACCCGGTGAACATCACCAACGGGCCCAAAGGAATCGGTCCGATCGATTCGATGCGCCTGTTCGGTTTCGACCTGGGCATCAAGCACGAGCTGTTCGGTATCGAGATCCCGAACGTCGTCAACTACTACTACCTGTTTCTCGGGCTCGTGCTGATCAGCGTCCTCATCTGCTACCGGCTGGAAACGAGTCGCATCGGGCGCGCCTGGATGGCGATTCGCGAAGACGAAGTCGCGGCGAAGGCGATGGGAATCAATACGCGCGACATGAAGTTGCTCGCCTTCGGCATGGGCGCAACGTTCGGCGGCGTCGCCGGCGTGATGTTCTCGACCTACCAGTCGTTCATCACGCCCGAAGCGTTTGCCTTGAACGAGTCGGTGATGATCGTCGCCATGGTCGTCCTCGGCGGAATCGGCCATTTGCCCGGCGTGATCGTCGGTGCGCTGTTGCTCGCTGCGCTTCCCGAAGTGCTGCGCTATGTTGCCGGCCCCTTGCAGGCGATGACCGACGGACGCCTGGACGCGTCGATCCTGCGCCAGCTGCTGATCGCGCTGGCGATGATCGGCATCATGCTGGCGCGGCCGCGCGGCCTCTGGCCCTCGCCGGAACACGGCAAGGCGGCGCCCGCGCCGACGCCGCTGGCGACCCCACCCGCAGCGCGCTGAGCCAGCGTCATGAGCGACTCCATTCTCAAAGTCGGGAACGTGTCGAAGCGCTTCGGCGGCCTGCAGGCCTTGTCCGACGTCGGCATCACGATCACGAAGGGCCAGATCTACGGCTTGATCGGTCCCAACGGCGCGGGCAAAACGACCTTCTTCAACGTGCTCACGGGCCTGTACACGCCGGATTCGGGGACATTCGAGCTCGGCGGCAAGACCTACAAGCCGAGCGCCGTGCACGAAGTGGCGAAGGCCGGCATCGCGCGAACTTTCCAGAACATCCGCCTCTTCGCCGAGATGACGGCGCTCGAAAACGTGATGGTCGGGCGCCACATCCGCACCCACTCGGGCCTGATCGGCGCGGTGTTCCGCACGCCGAAGTTCAAGCACGAAGAAGCGCAGATTGCGAAGCGTGCGCAGGAACTGCTCGACTATGTGGGAATCGGCAAGTTCGCCGAGTACAAGTCGCGAACCTTGAGCTACGGCGACCAGCGCCGTCTGGAGATCGCGCGCGCCCTGGCCACCGACCCGACGCTGATCGCGCTCGACGAACCCGCCGCGGGGATGAACGCAACGGAAAAGATCGTGCTGCGCGAGCTCATCGATCGCATCCGCAAGGACGGGCGAACGATCCTGCTCATCGAGCACGACGTGAAGCTCGTGATGGGCCTGTGCGACCGCGTCACCGTGCTCGACTACGGCAAACAGATCGCCGAGGGCACGCCGCACGACGTGCAACGCGATCCGAAGGTGATCGAGGCTTACCTCGGCGCCGGGCATCAAGCCCATTGAAGCACCGACATGGCGACGCAAGCACTGCTCGAAGTCACTGGCCTGAAAGTCGCCTATGGCGGCATCCAGGCGGTGAAGGGGATCTCGTTCCAGGTCTTTGAGGGCGAACTCGTGAGCCTGATCGGCGCCAACGGCGCCGGCAAGACGACGACGCTCAAGGCGATCACCGGCACCCAGCCTGCAGCGGACGGCGAAATTCGTTTCCTCGGGCGCAACGTGAAGGGCCAGGGCTCGTGGGACCTCGTCAAGCAGGGCCTCGTCATGGTGCCCGAGGGGCGCGGCGTGTTCGCGCGCATGACCATCACGGAAAACCTGCTGATGGGCGCGTTCGTCAGGAACGACACGCAGATCGACGCCGACATCGACAAGGTCTTCGCCGTCTTCCCGCGCCTCAAGGAGCGCCGCGCGCAGCTCGCCGGAACGATGAGCGGCGGCGAGCAGCAAATGCTCGCGATGGGGCGCGCGCTGATGGCGCGGCCCAAGGTGCTGCTGCTCGACGAGCCGTCGATGGGCCTCTCGCCGATCATGGTCGACAAGATCTTCGAAGTCATCGGCGACTTCCATCGCCAGGGAACGACGATCCTGCTCGTCGAGCAGAACGCGAGCCGCGCGTTGCAGCTCGCGACGCGCGGCTATGTGATGGATTCGGGCGAGATCACGATGAGCGGCGCCGCCAAGGCGCTGCTCGACGACCCGAAGGTGCGCGCCGCGTATCTGGGCGAGTAGGGCGCGCGCGAGCGAATGCGCGGGCCCGCACCGATGGCCAGCGGCCCGATCAAGAAAGTCCTGCTGCTGCGCTATTCGCAGACCGGGCAGTTGACTGCGCTGGCGCAGCGGATCGCCGCGCCGCTGCTGGAGGATGCGCGCTTTTCGGTGCGGGTCCTGGACCTCGTTCCGCTTCGGCCCTTCCCTTTTCCTTGGTCGTTTTTCGAGTTTCTCGATGCATTCCCCGAGTCGGCGCACATGGTGGCGCCTGCGCTCGCGCCTTTGCAACTCACGGGAGACGAAGACTTCGATCTGATCATGCTGCCCTACCAGGTCTGGTTCCTCGCGCCGTCGCAGCCGATCGTGGCGTTTCTCGAGCACCCGCTGGCGCGCCAGGTCTTGCGCGGCAAACCCGTCGTGACGCTGATTGCATGCCGCAACATGTGGCTCGCGGCGCAGGAAAAGATGCAGGCGCTGCTGGATCGGGCGGGAGCGCGCCTCATCGACAACGTCGTGCTCACCGACCCCGGGCCGACGCTGGCCACGTTCATCACCACGCCGCGCTGGTTGCTCACAGGCAAAAAAGAGGGTTTCTGGGGTTTGCCCGCAGCGGGGCTGAACGCAGCGCAGATTCACAGCGCGCGCCGCTTCGGGCTGGCGCTGCGCGAGGCCCTGCTGAACGACCGGGAGAAGGCTGGCCAACCCCTTCTCAGCGGCCTGGGCGCAGTGCGCGTCGAGCCGCGCCTGTACTTCAGCGAGCGCACCGGGACACGCAGTTTTTTCGTCTGGGGCAAGTTGCTGATGGCCGCGGGCGCGCCGGGGAGCTGGCAGCGCAAGCCCTTGCTGCTCCTGTACGTGGCGTTTCTGGTCCTCATGATCGCCACCCTGGTGCCGCTGAGTCTGGCCTTGCAGGCCTTGCTGCGGCCGTTCCTGCGGGGCTGGTTGACTAGAATCGAGGCTCGGTTCGAGGCGCCCTCGGGCTCGTCCATGGAACGCGGCCACCTGTATGAGGTCTGAAGTCTTTCTCACCCGAACCGCCGCCTATCTGCCGTTCGCGCCGGTCGGCAATGAAGAAATCGAAGACGTCCTGGGTTGCATCGGCGGCAAGCCGTCGCGTGCGCGTCGCGCCGTATTGCGCAGCAATGGCATCACGTCGCGCCATTACGCGATCGACCGCGCCACCGGCGAGCCGGCGCTGACGAACGCCCAGCTCACCGCGACGGCGATCCGGGGCCTGGGCGACATCGGCAAGGTCGACTGTCTGGCCACCGGCACCTCGCTGCCGGACCAGTTGATGCCGAATCACGCCGTGATGGTGCACGGTGAACTCGGATGGCCGCGCCTGGAGGTCGTGTCCTGCGCCGGCATCTGCCTGGCCGGAACCGCCGCGCTGAAACACGCGTGGCTCACGCTGCGCGCCGGCGACGCGCGCCGCGCCGTCGCCACCGGATCGGAGCTGGCGTCGCCGATTCTGCTGGCGCGCAACTTCGAAGCGGAGAGCGAAGCGAAGCTGCAGGCGCTCGAGGCGCACCCGGAAATCGCCTTCGAGAAAGACTTTCTGCGCTGGATGCTGTCTGACGGTGCCGGCGCGGTGCTGCTGGAAACGACGCCGAGCGCGCCGCTGTCGCTGCGCATCGACTGGATCGATCTCTCGTCCGCCGCGCATGAATTGCCCGCCTGCATGTACGCCGGCGCCGAGAAAAATGCCGACGGCACGCTGCGCGGCTGGCTCAACTTTTCCGCCGACGAGTGGCGCAGCAAGTCGATCTTCTCCGTCAAGCAAGACGTGCGCTTGCTGAACGACAACGTGCGCCGCGCCACGCTTCGCGACCCGCTGATCGAACTCGTCGCCAAGCGCGAGCTCAAGGTACGGGACATCGATTGGTTCTTGCCGCACCTGTCGTCGCAGTTCTTCGTGCAACCCATGATCGACGCGCTCGCCGACGCCGGATTGCCGATCCCGCGCGAGCGCTGGTTCAGCAACCTCACGACCACAGGCAATACCGGCTCGGCGGCACCCTTCATCATGCTCGATGAATTGTTCCGCTCCGGGCGCATCCAACCCGGGCACAAGTTGCTCATGTTCATTCCCGAGAGCGGGCGCTTCTCCAGTGGCTTCGTCCACCTGGAAGCGGTGCGAGGCCAGGCGTGACCCCGTGGACGTGAAAGCGGTTCCCCAAGAAGGAAATACGACGCTCGGCGGGCACCGCAAGGCGATGTACGCGCGCGATGCATCGGGCCGCGTCGTGATCGAGGCGTCACGCGGCTGGGAGGCCGAAGAAATCGTCACGCGTCACGCCGTGGAAACGCTGGACGCGCAGGCGCAGGCGGCGCGCGAGCGTTGTGCCGCGGGCCAGGCGTCACCGCTCGAGTATTGGATGTACGCGCGGCGCATGGATGCGGCGCTGCTCGCGCAGACGAGCGGCTTCTGGTTGTGGCGCGTGAAGCGGCATCTGCGCCCCGACGGCTTCGTGAAACTCTCGGAGCCGCAAATGCAGCGCTACGCGCAGGCGCTCGGCGTGAGCACCGAAGCGCTGCGATCGGTGCCATGAACTTCCAGCACCGACACGCCGCGCATTGCGAAAGCGGCGTGATCTCGAACCTGCTGAGTCACCACGGCGTGGTGCTGACCGAGAGCATGGCGTTCGGCCTGGCGTCGGCGCTGTCGTTCGCCTACCTGCCGTTCATCAAACTCTCGGGTCTGCCGTTGATTGCGTACCGGATGCCGCCGCGCTCCATCATCAAGGGACTTCTTGCGCCGTTCGCCGCGCGCTTTGCCTTCGAAACCTTCCGCACCCCGCAGGCCGGGCAGGAACGCCTGGACGCCTTGCTCGCGCAGGGCAAACTGATCGGCGCGCAGACGTCGGTGTACTGGCTGCCGTATTTCCCACCCGACATGCGTTTTCATTTCAACGCGCACAACCTGCTCATCTACGGCAAGGAGGGCGACGACTATCTGATCAGCGACCCTGTGTTTGAAGCGCCGGTGCGCTGCCCGAGCGCCGACCTGGCGCGCGCTCGCTTTGCCAAGGGCCTGCTCGCGCCGAAGGGCCTGCTCTATTACCCGACGACGATCTCGCGCACGGAAGTGACGCCGCAGGCATTGCAATCCGCGATCCGCAAGACCTGCCGCATCATGCTCGCTCCGGTGCCGATCGCCGGTGTCGCGGGAATGCGCCTGCTCGCCCGCAAACTGATGCGGCTGCCCGCCGACGCGAAAGACAGCGCCGGATTCATCGGCCACATCGTTCGCATGCAAGAGGAAATCGGCACCGGCGGTGCCGGCTTTCGCTTCATCTACGCCGCATTTCTGCAAGAGGCAGCGTTGATCGCGAACCTTCCGGCGTTGACCTCGTTGGCGGATCGGCTCACGCGCATCGGCGACGGCTGGCGCGCGCTGGCGCTGCACGCGGCGCGCATGGTGAAGGGCCGCGAGGCGATGGCGCCGGCGCGAATCGCGCAGCATCTGCGCGAGCAGGCGGCGCAGGAGGAGGCGTTCTTTCGCGACCTCAAGGCGGCGGTTGCTTGAGGCCTCGCGTGTGCCCATGCTGACGATTGAAAATCTCGGCTACCGCTATCCGAAGGCTGTCGCAGCCGCGCTCGACGGCGTATCGCTGCAAGCGCAGCGTGGCCAGGTGCTGGGATTGCTCGGGCCGAATGGCGCGGGCAAGACGACGCTGATTTCGCACCTCGCGGGATTGCTCGCCGTGCAACGCGGGCAGATCCTCATCGACGGCGAACCGCTCGCCGCGGTGCGCGCCAAGGCGCCGACACGCATCGCCGTCGCGCCGCAGGAATATGCGTTCTACCCGATGCTCAGCGTCACCGAGAACCTGGCGTGTTTTGCCGCGGCCGGGCGGCTCAGCGGCGCGAAGCGCGGCGAACGCATCGCCGCGTGCCTGGCATTCGCGCAGCTCGAACGATTCGCCGATACGCGTGCCGAAAAACTCTCCGGCGGCCTGAAGCGGCGCCTGAACCTGGCGATCGCGATCCTGCCCGAGCCCGAGCTGCTGCTGCTCGACGAACCCACCGTCGGTGTCGATCCGCAATCGCGCGCCTTCGTGCTCGACGCGATCAAGGCGCTCGCTCGGCAAGGCACGGCGGTGATCTACGCCTCGCACTACATGGAAGAGATCGAAGCGATGGCCGAGCAGGTGGTGATCCTCGACCACGGGCGCGTCCTGCGCGCCGGTGCGCTGGACGAACTGCTGGCGCATGACAGCGGTGTGCTCACGCTCTCGGCGCACGGCGTGTCGGTCGCCGAACTCGCGCAGCAACTGGCACGTTTCGGCGAGGCGCAGCCGGTCGGCGAGCGCGTCCAGCTTCGCTCCAGCACCGCTCCGGCGACCGTGCTCGCTGCGCTCGATGCCGCCGGCGTGCGCGTGCGCCACGCCGAGTTCGGCCGCGCCAACCTCGAACAGCTGTTCCTGTCGCTGACGCGGCGCTCGTTGCGCGACGCTTGAATCGCCCCGATGCTCGCCGCCCTCATCAGGAAAGAATTGCTCGCGCTGATCCGTGACGCGCATGGCCTGGCGGCGCTGTTCCTGATGCCGGTGATGTTCATCGTCATCATGTCGCTCGCGCTGAAAGACGTGTACAGCCCACCGACAAAAACCTTGCCCTACGGCGTTGATCCGCAGGATCGCGGCGCACCCGCCGCGGCGCTGCTCGAGCAGTGGCAGCGCCTGCATGGCGCGCCGCGCGACTTGGCGCCGGACTGGCAGACGCTGCTGCGCACCGGCCAACTCAAGTACGTGCTCGTCCTGCAAGCCGGTTTGTCGGATGAATTGAATTTGCCCGCTTTGCCCACTCAGCCGCGCATCCAGCTGCTCACCGACCCCGGCATCGACGCGAACCTGTTCAACTCGTTGCGTGCCGAGTTGAGCGGCGTCGCC
Source organism: uncultured beta proteobacterium (assembly GCA_963775015.1). GTDB lineage: Bacteria > Pseudomonadota > Gammaproteobacteria > Burkholderiales > Burkholderiaceae_C > JAEMQF01. Next base: position 147,277 of record CAVZHI010000013.1, read on the forward strand.
GGCGAATTGAAGGCACGCGCTGCGCTTGCAGCGGCCGAGGCGCCGGCGCCGCCGGAAGCGTCGATGTTGACCCTGGTGAACGCGGAGCGTTTTGCGACGCGCGGCCCGCGGCCCAGCGCCGTGCAGCAAAACGTTCCGGCGTGGCTCGTGTTCGGCATGTTCTTCGTCATCGCCGCGCTGGCTAACCTGTTCGTGCACGAGCGCGGCACCGGCGCTCTGGCGCGGCTGCAGAGCCTGGGTGTGCCGCGCCTCACGCTGCTCGCCTCCAAAGCCTTGCCCTATCTCGGCGTGAACGCGGTGCAGGCGGCGCTGATGCTTGGCGTGGGCGTGTGGCTCATGCCCTTGCTCGGAGGCGAGGCCTTGTCGCTGGCGGGAATCGACTGGCTGGCGCTGCTCGTCAGCGTCGCCGCGATCAGCCTGGCGGCGGTGGGCATGGCGCTCGCACTCGCGTGCGCGATCCGCACGCATGCGCAGGCGACGGCCGTGGGGCCGATCGTGAACGTGCTCATGGCGGCCATCGGCGGCATCATGGTGCCCAAGTTCGTGATGCCGGCGTTCATGCAGCGCATCGCCGAATGGTCGCCGATGAACTGGGGCCTCGAAGCCTTGCTCAGCGTCTTGCTGCGCGGTGGCGACGCTGCCGCGGCGCTGCCGCATGTGTTGCGCCTGGGGGTCTTTGCCGCGTTCATGTTCGGTATCGCGGCGCTCCTGTTCGGGCGCGCGCACCGTTGAGGCAACGATGAGAGCCGTGTTGATCGAAGAACTCAAAGCCCTGGTCCTCGAGGCCGTGGAGAAGGCAGCGCCTGCCGGCGGCCTCACCGACGCTGAGGTGCTGTTCGGTGCCGATTCGCGCCTCGGCCTCGATTCACTCGACGCGCTGCAGATTTCGATGGCGATTCAGGAGCGCTACGGCGTGCGCATGACGGACAGCAAGGAGACAAGGCGTGCGCTCGCGTCGATCGCGCAGCTCGCCGAGCACTTGCGCGCGCGTGGCGCATGAGGCCGGTGTACCTGGGCGGTCGCGGCCTGGCGAGTTCGCTCGGTCCCGACCTGCGCGCCGCGCTCGCGTGCCTGCGCCAAGGCGGGTGCGCGCCGGGGCGGTTTCAGGCCGCGCCGGGTTTCGCGTGGCCCTATCACGCGATTGCCGAAGCGACCGCCGACGATGCAGATCGTGCTGACGCGGACTGGCTGACGCGGGCGCGCGGCATCGTCGAACGCATCGCGCGCGACAGTGGCGCCTTGGCCGGGCCGCGCGACGGGCCCTTGTTCGTCGCTTCGTCGTCGCTCGACATCGGCTTGTGTGACGACAACAACGCGGCCGATGGCGGCGCGCTGCTCGGCGACCTGCACAGCCTGGCGGATTGCATCGCGCAGTGGCTCGACTGGCGCGGCGCCGTGTTCACCGTCTCGACCGCGTGCACGTCGAGCCTGAGCGCCTTGCTCAGCGCCACTGCGCAAGTGCGTGCGGGCCACGCCGATTCTGCGCTCGTGCTGGGAATCGAATTGCGGAACCGGACCAGTGTCGGTGGTTTCGGCGGCATGCAACTGCTCAGCCCGAACCGCGCCTTGCCGCTCGGCGCGCGGCGCGACGGTCTGGTGCTCGGCGAGGCCGTTGCGGCGCTGCACGTGTCCGCTGCACCTTCGCGTTGGCGGATCGCGGGCGGCGCGAACGTCGTCGACGGGCGCGACCCCGCAGCCTGCACGCCCGACGCCGTGGTCGCGATGTGCCGGCGCGCGCTCGCCGCCGCAGGGCTCGCGGCCAAGGACATCGGCCTGATCAAGCCGCAGGCCGCCGGCAGCCCGGCGAACGACGCCGCTGAATTGCACGCCTTGCGCCGCGTCTTCGATCCGCTGCCGAGTCTGGTGACGTTCAAGGGCAGCATCGGCCACACGCTCGGCGCGTCGGGCGCCGCGGAGATCGCGCTGCTCACCGAATGCTTGGAATGCGACGCCTGGCCGCACGTCGACTACCCACTGGATCCGAAGTTGGACGCCACGCTCGCCGGGCGTGCGCCGACTGCCCGCCATGTATTGGCCGCGATCCTGGGTTTTGGTGGCGGGCACACGGCGGTCGTGCTCGAGGACGGCGCGGCATGAGCGAAGGCTCCGGCGTGCCCGGTGGCTCTGCCACATTCGAGACCTCGGGTGCATGGACCACGCTGGCGCACGTGCGCCTGGATCCGCTTGCCCCTGATTGGCGCGAACGCCTGGCGCAACGCCTGCTGGCGCGCGGCGGCGAGCGCCCGCGGCGCATCGGTGCGTGGGCCGAGCTCGCGCTCTACGGTGCGCTCATGTGTCTCGAAGAATCGGGCGAGACGGTGCTGCCTGCAGACGCCTCGCTTCGCGTGGCGAGCCTGAGCGGCCCGCTGAGTGCCGCGCGCGCGGCGGTGCAGCAGGGAGCGAGCGGCTTGCCGATGCCGTTCACCTTCATGCAAATCCAACCGAGTCAAATGCTCGCAGCGCTGGGCCGTGCGCTCGCCTGGCAGGGCGACGCATGCTGCGTCGTGAGCCGCGACCGGCAGCAGGTGTTGCAGCTGGGCCTGCGCGAGTGCGGCGCGGCAGGGCTTTTGTTCGGATGGGTCGAGGAAGACCGCTGCACCGAATGGTGGCGCTTCTTGCGCAAAGTCTAGACCGGCAAGACGCCGCAGCGCGGCCTTGCGATGTTCAAGCGCGCTTGAACAGCAGCACCGAGTTCGTTCCGCCGAAGGCGAACGAATTGCTGATCGCGGCGTGCAAGGCCGGCACCGCACGCCCCGACGCCGGCACCAGGTTCAACCGGCACGCCGGGTCGGCCGACTCGCCATTCGCGTTCGGCGGCAGTTGCCCTTGCTGCAACGCGAGCACCGTCACCACGGCCTCGAGCGCGCCGGTCGCTCCCAGCAGGTGGCCATGCAAGGCCTTTGTCGAACTCACGTGCAGGGTGTCGATGGCGCTGCCCCAGACTTCGTTCAGCGCCATCGCTTCGATCGCGTCGCCGACCTTCGTCGCCGTGCCGTGGGCGTTGCAATAGCCGACGTCGGCAGGGCGAAGGTCGGCCATGCTCAACGCCGCGCGCACGGCGCGTTGCTGGCCCGGCGCGTCGGGTTTGGTCAGGTGCGTCGCGTCGCAGCCCAACCCCCAGCCGGCGAGCTCGGCGTAGCGGCGCGCGCCGCGGCCACGCGCTTGCGCGTCGCGCTCCAGGATCAGGAACGCCGCGCCTTCGCCGAGAACGAATCCGTTGCGCTCGGCGGCGAAGGGCCGGCACGCTTTCGCGGCCTCTCCCGGGGCAAAGCTGGCGAGCGTCTGCATCGCCTGCCACGCGGCGACCACGCCCGGGACGATGAGTGCTTCGCTGCCGCCGGCGATCGCCAAGTCGATCTCGCCGCTGCGGATCGCCTTCGCTGCCTCGGCGATCGCGACCGACGCGGATGCGCACGCGACGGCGTAGGTGAGCACCGGACCTTGCACGCCGTTGCGCAGCGCGACATGCGCCGCCGGCGCGTTGGGCATGAACGCGGGGATGGTCAGCGGCGGCACGCGGCCGCCGTGCTGGCCGGCGGTGTAAGCGGCCTCGAGCGCCGCGGCGCCGCCCATGCCGCAACCGACGTAGACGCCGATGCGCTCGGGCGCGACGCTGCCTGCGGCGCCTGAATCCTTCAGCGCCAGGTCTGCCGCCGCGACCGCGAGCTGGCTCACCCGGTCGACCCCGGCGAGTTGCAGTTTCGTGAACCAGCGCGCCTCGTCGAATTCGACCGTCGCTGCTGCTGCCGGTTTGGCGAGGTCGGGGAAAACTTCGTGCACCGCCGACTCGCCGCGCAGCAGCGCCGCAAACATCGCCGCCGGGTCGTCGCCGTGCGGCGACACCACGCCCAGGCCGCTGATGACGACGGCTGGCTGGTTCATGGCAAACGTCAAAACGGCGCAGCTTGCGCCGTGAGCCCATCCGGGACGGCCGCGCCGAGCGTGGTGCGATGGAACCTGAAGGTGCCCGGGTTCATGCCGTCTGGGCGGCGAGGATTTCGTCGACCGCAACCGCCAGCGCAGCCAGCGTATCCACGTCCGAATACTTCTCGGGGATCGAGATGTGGTAGTGGTCTTCGACGGCGAACAGAAACTCCACGAGCGTGAGCGAATCGATGCCGTGGCCGCGCAGGCTCGCGTTCGCGTCGAGTGCCGCCGGGTCGACGCCGTACTTCTTGTGGATCAGGCCTTGTATTTCCTGCAGCGAACTCACGAATCAAACTCCCCGGTTTCAAGTTGGCGCGCCCATGCGGTACGAACTGTTTCGCTGCGGCCATCAATGGCTGCGTCCAATCATATCCGCTCGGGCGCAGGCACGCGCCGCGCGGCGCGCAGCCACCAGGACCTCGAAGCCGCAGCAAACACGGCGCCGAGCAGCACCCCTGCGGCGACGTCGAGCACGACGTGCTGCTTGATGGCGAGCGTGGAATACGCGATCAACAGGAACCAGCCGGCGTTGAGCGCGCGTGGCCACGCTGGCGCGTTGACGTCACGCAGCAACCGATCCACCCAGACGGCGCTGAACAGCGCGGTCGCCACGTGCAGCGAGGGGCAGGCGTTGCCCGCGGCGTCGATGCCTTGCAGCATCGAGAAACCCCAGTGGCCGGCCAGGTCCGGCGCGACTTCGAGGGCTGGAATCGCCGTCGGCACGAAATAGAAACACGCCAGTCCGGCCATGCACAGCGCGCCGGCCCAGCCGCCGTAGGCGATCGCGTGGCGCAGATTGGCTTGCAGGCACACCGGGATGCCGATGTAGAACCAGAGCGACAAGTAGGGTCCGAGCGCCCACGGGCTGAAGGCGATCGCTTCGTCCAGCGCCGTGAGCGGCATTTTGAGCGGCGTTGACTGCGGATGGCGCAGCAAGTGGAAGTAGGCGATGAAGAATATCCAGCAAAACAGCGAGATGCCGACCGCCTTCAGCCACAGGTAATGGCGCATGCGAAGAAACGCCAGACGGCTCCAGCCCGGCGCCGCAGCTGCCGATGGGGGGCGGGTGACTGGCATTGACGAGACGCTGGGTGTTGGCACGGGGGTTCGGTCGCAGGCCGGGGAGAAGGGCCGCGACGAAGGTTACCAGCCCCTTCGCCCGGCGTGCCGGGAGCGGGTGATACAGTGCGTCCCCGTGCCGCTGACACCTGCGTTTCACCTGTTTGTGGCCATGCTTTCGAGTGCGCTGGCCTGTGGTGCCGCATTCTGCCAACCGGCCGGCTCCACAGCGCCGCCGCAGGCCGAGGCCGGCACCCGGCAATTGCCGCTGTGGGAACTCGGGCTTGGCGTCGCCACGTTGCGGGTGCCCGACTACCGTGGCTCCGACCAGTCCACCAACTATGCGCTGCCGCTGCCCTTTTTCGTTTATCGAGGCGAGTGGCTGCGCGCCGACCGCGAAGGTGCGCGCGCCGTCTTGCTCGACACGAAGCGCTTCGACGTCGACGTGAGTCTCGCGGCGGCAGTACCGGCGCGCAACAACGCGGCGCGCGAAGGCATGGCCGAGCTGCCACCACGGATTGAATTCGGGCCGAGTACCAACGTCCAGTTCTGGCGCGCCGCGGACCGCAGCGCGAAGTTCGAATTGCGCATGCCGCTGCGGGCCGCGTACACCGTGCAGCGCTCGCCACGCAACGTCGGCTGGACGCTGAATCCGCACCTGAACCTGGACCTGCGCGACGTCGGCGGCGGCTGGGATGTGGGCGTGCAGTCGGGCGCGGTGTTAGGCGACCGGCGTTTCCACAACTTCCTGTATGGCGTGGCGCCCGGCGAGGCGACTGCGCAGCGCCCCGCCTACGATGCACGCGCGGGCTACGCGGGTTGGTTGGCACTGGCGGGTGTGTCGCGGCGCTTCGACGCCCTGTGGGTCGGCGCCTTCGCGCGCTACGACAATCTGAGTGGTTCCGTCGTGCGGGCGAGTCCACTCGTGAAAACCGATCACAACGTGACCTTCGGGGTCGCCGTCTCGTGGATCTTCAGCACTTCGGACCGGCTCGTTTTCGCCGAGAAATGAATCCCTTGCTCGCTTCGCTGGGCGGGATCGCCCGCAGCGCGCTGCTCTGTTTCTTGCTGCTCGGCTTGGGGCTGGCGTCCCTGGGCTGGAACCTGATCGCGCTGGTGCTCTGGCCGTTGTTGACGCCGGCCACCGGCCAGGCGCTCGGCCGGGCTGCAATCTCCCGGGGCTACGCCCTGTTCTGGTCGGTCGCGCAAGGCGTGGGAATGATGCGCATCGACGCGCGCGAGTTGCGCGGCCTGGGCGAGGAGCGCGGCGGTCTGATCGTCGCCGCGAACCACCCGAGCATGCTCGACGCTGTGCTCGTCGTCGCCTGCCTGCCGCGCGGCGTGTGCATCATGAAGGCCTCGCTGATGGGCAACGTCTTCGTCGGCGCGGGCGCGCGCCTGGCGCGCTACATCCGCAACGATTCGCCGCACGGCATGGTCGGCGACGCCGTGCAGAGCCTGCGCGAGGGCGCGCAGCTGGTCGTGTTCCCGGAAGGAACGCGCAGCGTGCAGCAACCGATCAATCCGTTCTTGCCCGGCGTCACGCTCATCGCGCAGCGCGCGCAGGTGCCGATCCAGACCGTCATCATCGAAACCGATTCGCCCTATCTCGGCAAAGGCTGGCCGATCTGGCGCACGCCCCCCGCGACGGTGACCTTCAAGTTGCGCCTGGGCGAGCGCTTCGCGCCGCAAGCCGATCACGCCGAGTTGCTGCGCAAGCTCGAGGGCTACTTCGCGCGGGAACTGCAGCGGTGAGCCCGAGCGCGACGCACCTCGTGATCATTCCGAGCTACAACCCCGGCGAGGTGGTGTTCGAGACGCTGCGCGCGTCGCGCGCGATGTGGTGCCCTGTCTGGGTGGTGAGTGACGGCAGCACCGACGGCACGACGGCGCGCCTGCGCGAGCTCGCCGCCGGCGACGCCGGATTACGCGTCCTCGACTTGCCGCACAACCAGGGCAAGGGCGCCGCGCTCTTGCACGCCTTGCTCGAAGCGCGAGCGGCAGGCTTCAGCCACGCGTTGACGATGGACGCCGATGGCCAGCACCCGGCACCAATGATCGGCAGCTTCATGCAAGCCAGCGCCGCACGGCCGGATGCGATGATCCTCGGCCGCCCGGTGTTCGACGCCTCGGCGCCGATGCTGCGCGTGCGCGGCCGGCGGATTTCGAACGCCTGGGCGAACCTGGAGACGCTGGGGGCGGGGATCGGCGATTCGCTGTACGGTTTTCGTGTCTACCCGATTCGCGAGTTGGTCGCCGTGATGCAAGGCCAGCGCTGGATGCGCCGCTTCGACTTCGACCCCGAAGCCGTGGTGCGCCTGGCGTGGCGCGGCGTCGTTCCGATCAACGTCGACGCGCCCGTCAAGTATCTGAATCCGAGCGAGGGCGGGGTGTCGCACTTCCGCTATGGGCGTGACAACCTGTTGCTGAGCTGGATGCACTTTCGCCTCATGATCGAGTTCGTGTTGCGCCTGCCCGGCCTGCTCTACCGGCGGCTCACGCGGCAAGCGCCTTTCAGCGGATCGTGAGCAGGGGCGTCGCGACGCGCGCCACACTCGACTCGGTGTGTAATTCGCTTCAAACTTTCCCCGGAGATCGAGCCATGCATGATGACTCCCCCATCGCACGCCGCACCGTGCTCGGCGTGGCCGTCGCCAGCCCCCTGCTGGGCATGCTGCACGGTTGCGCCGCACCCCTGCCGGTGTCCCTCACGGCGAGCCCGACGCCCGCCGGCCAGGCGTTGCTGAACGAGAGTGCCGCGGCGCACGGCATGGCCGCGTTCAAGGCGTTGAACGACATCAGCGTCGCTTACGAAGGTGCGTGGCGGCTCTTGATCGACAAGCTGCAGCCGGTACTCACCGACCCTGGCTTTCGGATCAAGTCGGAAGAGCGATTGCTGCCGCGCGAAGGCGTGATCGCGCAGGCACACAGCGGCCCCGCGGGGCGCAAGTTCGTCGTGCGCCGGCCGAGCAGCCATGCGTTCAGCGAAGTGCGCGTCTGGTACAACGGCGAAGAAGCGCGCGACACCGAGCGTCGCGCCGCCGCAGCGCTCGTCGCCGACGCCTACCGCATCACCCTGCTCGGCCCGATGCTGCTCGCCGAGCGGAATCTCGTGTTGGAGTTGGGTGACATCGAGACCGTGAACACCCATTCCTGCGACGTGCTGCGAATCCAGCTCGCGCCCGGCCTGGGCCACACCCACTTCGACCAACTCGCGCTCTTCATCGACCGCAAGCAGCGCCTCGTGCGCCGCATCCGCTTCTCGCTCGAGGGCCTGGAGTCCACCAAGGGCACGGCACACCAGGTCGACCTGTTCGACCACCAGGCGTTGCACGGAATGCACCTGCCCACGCGCTTTGCCGAGATGCGCGTCCACCCCACGTTGCTGCCGGTGCGCGACTGGCGCCTCACCGGCCTGGACGTGAACCGCGGCTTCAGCGCCGCAGATCTGGCCGGCCCCGAGCTCGCAGGGACCGCGCGTCAGCCGGCAGCGGCGCTGGGGCGCAGGGCGGCGTAGGGTTGTGGGCGGGCGAATTCTGGGAGGTGGCGAGAGACGATCAACTCCATGTGCGGACATGATGTTGCACATCAGTTCTGAGGCCGGGAAGACGCCTAATAGACAGCGCAATTCACCACCCGCAATCCGAGGTGCTCCACGAATCCATCGAAGTCTCTATCGCTATGCAGCAGGCGGTAGCCATTGACCAGGCACCCTGTAGCGATCATTACGTCAACAGTCCCTCGCACTGTCACACCGACCTTACGAAGCCACCTGTAGTTCCTTGCGGCCTCGATCGCGAACTCCTCGCCGCCCAGTGTCACCTGCTCCAGTCTTCCAAGTAACCTGCGCGCCTCCTCAAAACCACGGTCATCCTTGAAGCCACGCAAAACCTCCGCAAGCACCAAATCACCAACTACCAGGCCTTCACTTCCAATATTCCTATCCAGCCAGTCGGACTGAGCAGTCGAGCGGTTGCGAAAGAAGTCAACCCAGACACTGGTGTCAACGAGAATCACTTGTCGCGCCTCATCGCGTCAAGATCGCCCTCCCATTCGTACTTGCCGCGCAATTTCCGCAAGTCAGTCTGCTGTCGCAACCTCAAGAGCGTGCGAAGCCCCTGTTCCACTGCCTCCCGCTTGGTCTTTATCCCGGTAGCCTTCAGCGTGGCCGCCATCAGCTTGTCATCAATCACAATGTTCGTGCGCATCGTATGCACTCCTTGTAGAATGCTACACATTATGCCCGCCATAGCCGAATCTGGCAAGCAAAAGTCTTGTCCAACGAGGTGTGATCCTGAACGAGACGGCGTGATTCCAACGAGAAATGATCCTGAGCGGGTGGATGGGCTGCCCGATTCGGGGTCTGCGGGAGGGGGTCGATCATCCTTCGATGGTGATCGACATGAACGAGTCCAAGGTCCGCACGGTGCAGCAAGTGCGGGAGTTTTTGCAAGGCACGCGCGACGTGGAGTTCTTGCCCCACGGCGACGACGAGGCACGCTACGGCCACGTGACCGTCGTGGTTCGCCGCCTGGGGGTATGCGAAGCTGGGCCGCGGCGACCGAGGCCAGGTACTGCGCTACCTGGGCGTGACCACCGGCTACGCCAGCGCGCAGGTCAAGCGCTTGGTGGCGCGGGCGTTGTCGGGCCAGCCACTGGTCAAGCGCTACGCGGCCCCGGCACAGGCCTTTGCGCGGCGCTATAGCAGCGCGGACATCGCGCTGCTGGCGCAGGTGGACCGCGAATTCGGCACGCTGTCGGGCCCGGCCACGGCCCACGTGCTGCGCCGCGCCTTTGCCGTTTATGCCGACACCCGCTTCGAACGCCTGGCCGAGCTGTCGCCCTCGCATTTGTACAACCTGCGCGCCAGCAGCACCTACCAACGCCAGCGGGTGCTGCGCACCAAGACCCACGCCAGCGCCACCCCGATCGGCACGCGCAAGGCGCCGGCTCCCGAGGGACGTGCGGGCTTCATCCGCATCGACAGCGTGCACCAGGGGGACCTCGACGGCGTCAAGGGCGTGTACTACATCAACGCCGTGGACTGCGTGACTCAGTGGCAAGTCGTGGTGTGCTGCGAGCGCATCAGCGAGGCCTACCTGATGCCCGTGCTCGAACAGCTCTTGCGCAGTTTCCCGTTCCGGCTGCGCGGCTTTCACTCCGACAACGGCAGCGAGTACATCAACGCCCGGGTGGCGGCGCTGCTGGACAAGCTGCGCGTGGAGTTCACCAAGTCGCGCCCCAGGCACAGCAACGACAAGGACTACGCTTCATACTGCACCTCCTTCGCACCGTCAGATGGAACCTTCGCATCGAGGCGCCGCCGCGACAGCTTGGCGCCCTGTGTCTTGCGCGGCGCCTCGTCGCCCGGCGGCTCGTACAGCGACTCGTTCTTGTCGCTGTAGGCGTGACCGCGCAATAGGCCGCGGCGCAGCCAGATCTTCACCGTGTGCGGCGTGACCTGCAGGACGTCGGCCATCTCCTGCTGCGTCAACATCCCGCGCTCGCGCAGTCGGTCGTAGCGCGGCTTGAGATGATAGGTGCGCGCCAGACGAGCCACCAGTGGGCGATGGAACGATGCCCCGGCGCCTGGCGTCATGCCACGCGCATTGAGGATGTCGGCGATCTGCGCAGCCGTATGGTCGTCAAGCAGGCGGTCGATCTCGCCGATCACTGACGGCGGCGTGACACGCAGCTGCCAGCCGCACAATGGCAGCGGCAGATGCAGCGTCCTGCACGCGCCGCCCTTGAAGCGGATCTGCAAGGAGATCTGCGCGTCACGATTCAAGGTCACATCCTCCAACAGCAAGCGGACCATGCGCTTGCGATCGCGGTCGGGCGTACGGGGATCGTTCCACAGGCGCGGGAAGTCCGAGGCCAGCGCAAGGATCGCGCCGCGTTGCTCATCGCTCAACACGCGTGCGTCCTGCTCCCGGCGTCGGGCGTACTCCTCGTGCGCCTCGGCCAGCGCGCGCAGCTTCTCGTTCCATTGCGCCTCCAGCGAATCGGCCACCAGCCGGTTGTCGGGATCCACGCGCATGTAGCGCCGCTGTGCCAGCTCGCACTCGTACTGCGCGCGTTCGACTTGAGCGTGGCGCAGGCGGTCGGCCTCGTCCAAGCGAGACTGCAGTTCGCATTGAACGGCCAGCGTCACCTTGAGCGCGACCGGATTGACCGCTTCGACGAGCAACGCGCCGATGGCTTGGTCCACGCTGGCGCCGGGCACGTGCTGGCACACCGCTTCGCCATGCTCGATGCCCTCGCGCTGACAGATGTACCCAGGGGACAGCTGGCCACGGCGGCTGTGATAGCGAACCGTCATGCGCCTGCCGCAGCGCCCGCACAGGACCAGCCCTTGCAGCAACGCGGGTCCCTCGCGCGGCGGTCCGCGGCGCCGATCGGCGCCCATCGCTTGCGCGCTCTCGTGCAGGCGTTGCTGGTTGCGCTCGTAGTCGTCCCAGGAGATGTAGCCCGCGTGCGCACCGGGAATCAGCGTGACCCATTCATCCCGGGGCATGCGCCGCAAACGCGTGCCACCATCGACGCTCCTGAGCGTATGGCAGCGCCCGTAGACGAAGGCGCCGGCATATCTGGGGTTGTGCAGCGCGCGCAGCACCTGGCTGTGATCCAGTGCGTCCCACATCAGTTCGCCCTTGTGCGCGCCCTTGGCGCAGCGGTGCGGGAATGCCAGACGTTCCTGGCGCGCGGCCTTGACCGTGGCGCAGGCCGAGCCGGTGCGCTCGAAGGTGGCAAACAGCCACCGCAGGCAATGCTGCACCTGCCGATCTGGGTCGAGCACGAGCGCGCCATCGCCGTTGTAGACCAAGCCCACGGGCGGGCGCATCTCCAACTCGCCACGGCGCGCCTTGTTCAAGATCCCGCCCTGCAAACGCGCCCGCAGCACGTGCAGTTCGGCTTCGCTCATCGTGCCCTTGAGTCCGAGAAGGAGGCGGTCGTTGAAGTGCGCCGGGTCGTACACGCCGTCCTCGTCGCAGATCAGCGTGGCGGTGAGCGCGCAGATCTCCAGCAGCCGATGCCAGTCCATCGAATTGCGAGCCAGGCGCGAAACCTCCAGGCCGAGCACGATGCCGGCATGCCCCATGCCGACCTCGGCGACCAAGCGCTGGAAGCCCTCGCGGTCCGTCGAGGCACCCGACTGGCCGAGGTCGGTGTCGATCACGATGACGCGTTCCTCGGCCCAGCCCAGCGCCACCGCGCGCTGGCGCAGGCCGTACTGGCGCTTGGTGCTCTCGGTGTTCTCGAACACCTGCCGCAGCGTCGACTGACGCACGTACAGGTAGGCGTTGCGCTTGAGGTGGCTGGCCTGCACCTTCTGATGGAGATCGTTCATCATGCGATGGCCTCCTGACGACGGGCGAACAGAACCATGCTGGCCAAGAGAGTCGCGACATCCGCGTGCAGCCGCACCGGGCAAATCTCTTGGGTCTGTTGCTGCGGCTGTGCAGGCGACGGCGGCGACGCGACACACTGGCTCCAGGCCTGCATCCATGCGCTCATGCCACGCCGCATGAACAGCGCCAAGCCCTGCGGCTGAGGACCGAAGCGCCCAAGAGCCTGGCGTCGAAGTTCCTCGTAGCGAGCGATCAAACCGTCGTTGCGTGGCGCGGGCGCCGGCGACGCGGGGTTCAGCGCCGTTTTTTTTTGCGCAGCAACTGCCGCTCGATGCTGCGCGGGTGCACCTGCACGCCGAAGCGGCGGTGCACCCGCTCGGCCAAGCGTTCCGCGCGCATGCCGGGATCGGCGGTGCGCGCATCGACGACGAACTGCAGCACCGCCGGGGTGAGCTTGTGGCCGCCATGCGGTCCGGGCTTGTGCGCGATCAGAGCGGCCAAGCCGCCGTGCTCGAAGGCCGCCCGGGCCTGGTAGAACGACGGGCGTGAGAAACCACAGGCCTTGGCCGCCTCGCTGATCGGGCGCTTGTCGACGTTGACCAGTCGCAGCATCTCGTACTTGACCTGCAGCACATCGTCGGGATCGAAGAATTCGCTGTGCTCGAACAGCGCGTGCGTGACGCCGCCCGGGCGCGGGTTTAGCGTGGCATGTTGGCGCAGGACCGCTTGCTTGTCGTGCTTGCCTCGATCTACAGGCATGGACGCTCCTAGGGTCGAGCAGGTCAATGTGTGTAAGTGTGATTATGTGACATATGATGCCAATGTCAAGGCAATCAACAAGTTCACCACGGAGATCATTGGTTAGTAAAACACACAGGCGAAGACGCCTCTTCGGAATCTGCGGCAAGGGCACAATTGCCTTTACATAGTGCGCATATTTCTCTTTACACTGCACCCGTCGAATCATGGCTGAATCGTCCCGATCAGATGCGCCAGTTCGAGCAGTTCCCGAGTCCGAAACGCGGCCCGCCCGGCGGCCACGACGTTGAATGGATCGTCGACAACGAGATCGGTCCAGTTCGCCGGCACGGAGCGTGTCACCGACCGGCATAAACCGGCCACGGCGGAGTCGGCATAAACCGGCCACCTGCAGGCTCACACGGGCGGCGGCGTAACCGGCATATTCCGGCCAGCGCGTAACCGGCATATTCCGGCCAGCGCGGAGTCGGCATAAACCGGCCACGGCGCAGTCGGCGTGGACCGGCCAGTGCCTGACGCCGAAGGCGTCTCGAAGCTTGTTGCAACCGAGGGCTACCGTCCGAGCTTTTTGCTCAGGAGGGCAGCCCAGTGGGACGCAGGAGATTCGAGATGTTTCAGTACCGACAAGTGCTCGTGCGGTTGCGCGCGGGCGACTCCGTGCGCGAGGTGGCACGCTCTGGCCTGATGGGCCGCGACAAGCTGGGCGAGCTGCGCTCGGTGGCCCTGCAGCACGGCTGGCTTGACGCGACCTCGGACGTGCCCGACGACGCTGCGATCGTGGCCGCGCTCGGCCAGGGGCGGCGCGTGGCGAGGTCAACCGTGTCCACCGTCGAGCCCCACCGCGCGGTGGTCAAGCGCTGGTTCGATGCCGGCGTGCAGGGCCGCGCCATCCATGCCGCGCTCAAGCGCGAGCATGCGTTTGCCGGCAGCTACTCAGCCGTGGTGCGCATGCTCGACCAGTTGCGCGGCGAATTGCCGGCCGACACCACCGTGCGCCTGAGCTTCGCGCCGGCCGAGGCCGCGCAGGTCGACTTCGGCGCCGGCCCCATGCTCACCCATCCCGATGGACGCGTTCGGCGGACCTGGGCCTTTGTGATGACCTTGGCGCACTGCCGCCACCAGTACGTCGAGTTCGTCTGGGACCAGAGCAGCGCCACCTGGCTGGGCTGCCACCGCCGCGCCTTCGAGTGGTTCGACGGCGTGCCGCTGCGCGTGATCATCGACAACGCCAAGTGCGCCATCATCAAGGCCTGCGCCCATGACCCACTGGTGCAGCGCGCCTACGCCGAATGCGCCGAGGGCTACAACTTCAAGATCGACGCCTGCCCGCCCCGGGATCCACAGAAGAAGGGCATCGTCGAGTCGGGGGTGAAGTACGTCAAGGGCAACTTCCTGCCCACCCGCACGTTCCGCGACCTGGCCGACTTGAATGCTCAGGCCCGCAGCTGGGTGATGACCGAGGCCGGAGTCCGGGTGCACGGCACCACGCGCGAGCAACCGCTGGTGTTGTTCGAGGCCGAGCGGGCGCTGCTGCGCCGGCTGCCGCCGATCGCGCCGGACCTGGGCACCTGGCACCGCGTGGTGCTGCACCGCGACTGCCACGTCCAGTGTGAGAAGTCGCTGTACTCGGCGCCGTTCACGCTGGTGGGCAAGACGCTGTGGCTGCGCGCCACCGACATGACGGTGGCGCTGTACGAAGACTACCGACACCTGTGCACCCACCTGCGCGCGCAGCGCCCGGGCCAGCGCGTGACGGTGATGGATCATCTGCCGCCGGATGCGCGAGCGTTCTTCGAGCGCGATCGCCAGTGGTGCGTGCGCCAATCCATCACCGTCGGGCCGCGCTGCGCCGAGCTGGTCAGCCTGCTGCTGGGCGACCGCATCGCCGAGCGGCTGCGGGCTGCCCAAGGCGTGATCGGCTGTGCCAAGACCTATGGCGCGGCCCGACTGGAGGCGGCCTGCGAGCGCGCGCTCGGGCACGACTCGCCGCACTACCGCACCGTCAAGTCGATCCTGGCCACCGGCGCCGATCTGCAACCGCTGGTTGAGCCACAGACCCCGGCGGCCTATGGCCGGGCGCGCTTCGCGCGCAGCGCAGCCGAGCTGTTCGCCGCCGAGCCGGGCACCCTGCATTGACATTCCCAAGGAGACCCACCACCCGCACAGCCACCACCGCCAGCACCCCACCGCCAGCACCCCACCGCCAGGCCGTGGACATGTGGACGATGCGCTCACGCGCACCGGGCGCGGCCCGTGGACAACGTGGGTACACGTTGCCCACCGACCGCACCCTTCGCCCACATGACCACCGCCACCGACCACCACTGATGAGATCAAAACCCTTGAAACCCAACCCCATGAACCCCATCCCCGAACTCGCCCCCCAGCTCAAGCTGCTGCGCCTCTCGGGCATCCTCGACTCGCTGGACGCGCGCAACCGTCAGGCCATCAGTGCCAAGCTCGCCTACACCGACTTCCTGGCCATGCTCGTCGGCGACGAGGTCGCGCGGCGCGAGAACAAGAAGTTCGACTTGCGGCTGCGCCGGGCGCAGTTCCGAACCACCAAGACACTCGAGCAGTTCGACTTCGCTCGCCTGCCCAAGCTCAACCGCGCGCTGGTGCACGACCTGGCCACCGGGCGTTACTTGCACGAGAAGGCACCGGTGCTGATGGTCGGGCCCAGCGGTATCGGCAAGAGCCATCTGGCGCAGGCCTTGGGTCACTGCGCGGTGCGCCAGGGCGTGGACGTCGTGTTCACCGGCTGCGCGGCCCTCACGCAGAGCTTGAACGCCGCGCGTGCGACCGGCGTGTACGACCGCAAACTCGCCGCGCTGGCGCGCGTGCCGCTGCTCATCATCGACGACTTCGGCCTCAAGCCGCTGCGCGCGCCGGCCGACGAGGACCTGCACGACCTGATCGCCGAGCGCTACGAGCGCACCGCCACCATCGTCACCAGCAACCTCGACTTCGATGAGTGGACGGAGGCCTTTGCCGTCAACCGCCTACTCGCCGCGGCCACCATCGACCGGCTGCGCCACAACGCCTACTGCCTCGAACTCGACGGCCTGTCATACCGAGATCCGCAGGTGCCGCCGACACCCAAAAAAACGTCCCCAAAACTACCCGTCAACGCTGCAAAATAGCGCCTTCAACAGAGTGCTTCGAGACGCTCTTCGGCACCGCGCCTGCTGGCCGGAATATGCCGACTCCGGGTGGCCGGATTACGCCGACTCGTGACAGAGCGCAAACGGCTTGCACCGTCATGGAACCAGGCCCTGTCCTCACGCCAGTTCTGACCACGCATGACCAGATCGAACTCCTGGCCGAACAACGGATGGTGCGGGTGCGTCACCCGAAAAGGTCGACGCTCAACGTCACCATGAGGCGCAGTTGACTGCTCGCT
The DNA here is from genome assembly GCA_963775015.1 of uncultured beta proteobacterium. Classification (GTDB taxonomy): domain Bacteria; phylum Pseudomonadota; class Gammaproteobacteria; order Burkholderiales; family Burkholderiaceae_C; genus JAEMQF01. Next base: position 163,777 of record CAVZHI010000013.1, read on the forward strand.
CCAAGATACGCGCTCTTCCCGCGCGATCCTTCAGGTTGTCGATCCACTCGCGATATTCGTCGGTCTTTTCAACTCGCACAGGGCAAGTGTAGCCCAACGGCTACTTCAGTCAAGGGCTGCGGCGCACCGATTTGATGGGGCCGAACGTTTGAGTTCAGCCGCGTGCGGAGGCCGCAGGCCGGAGCGCGTCGGCTGGAACGAAGGGTTCGGCGTCTTCATGCTCAGGACAACGGCCCCTTCCCGCGACTGGAATGCCAAAACGCCAGGACAACCACTTTGCCTGGCCGAATTCTGTAGTAGATGTGGTATCGGACTCGCGATAGGTACAGGCGGCGTAGGTCTGGGAACTTGGCAGTGCTCGACTTGGCGCCAATGCCGGGCTGGCGAGAAAGCAGGAGCTTTGCTTCTGCGAAGTCATCGACGATGGCGCTGGGAGCTGCGAGCCTGTTTTCTTCCCACCATGCTGCAGCACGTTCGATCTGTGCGGCGGCGCGAAGCGTTACCTCGACTTCGAACACTTCATTCAAACGATCTTGCGCAGGCGTTTGAGAAGGGCGTCAGCAGAAAGTGTTTCGCCTCGGTCTGCCTGGGCAATGGATTCCATGAGTTCCGCTTCGAGCTCGGGGGGGACCTCAAAGGTTTCGTCCGCTTCTCGGGCAAGAATAGTGACCACGGCTCCCTCGGGTAGAGGTTCGCCCTCCACGATGACCTTTCCCCCTACGACGGTGCCTGTAGCGAGCTGCATGCGTAGATATTACACCGAGGCGCGCGAGCGTGACAAAGACGCCGAACGTTTGAGGTGAGCCGCGCGCGGAGGCCGCAGGCCGGAGTGCGTCGGCTCGACCGAAGGGTTGGGCGTCATGTATTTCAACGCGCGACTGTAGCCTCAGCAAGACCACGCAGTGCTTTGCGGAGAGTTTCAACAACGGGGCACTGTGCAACACCATGCCGCTGCGCAAGAAAGGCAGGGTCGTTGTAGCCAAGCCAGACTTGAGAGGATGCGTCTTCCCATACCAATGCCTTCAGCGGTAGGTCAATGCCTATAGACTGGGCGCATTCCATGAACGGCGTTCCGCCTTGTGGATTGCCGAAGATGAGAACTTCCGTGGGGCGCAACGACTTCCCGATCTTCGATGCTCCCGCGGCGTGGTCGATGCGCGCGAACACACTGAGGCCGCGTTGCTTGGCGGTGTCTTCAAGCCGGTTCATCGTTTCCTTGGCGCTGTATGGACTTCGAATTTCAACGAGGCCTTCTGCCGAGCTGGCAGAGCAGGCCAATGAAACGAGCCCAATAGCGACCATGCAGTGCAGATGTTTCACGAAGCGCTCCGTGCGTTGTGGTGAGGCATTGTGTATGACGCCCAACGTATGAGGTAAGCCGCGCGCGGAGGGCGCAGCCCGGAGCGCGTCGGCTTGACCGAAAGGTTAGCCCTCAATTCGCTAGCGCTACTGGCGCTCGTAAAGAACATCGGGGTGTGCTCCTCGTTGGCTTGCCCATCCGTGAGCTGCAACGCGCGGAACTTGTGGCGCTCGTAGAAACGCCTCGCTCCAAGATTGGCCTGAAACGTGTACAAGCGAATGGGTGTGGGTAGTGTACGCAATGCATGCTGCAATAGCTGTGTTCCGATGCCTTGACCGACCAGCGCAGGGCTCACCGACATTTGATTGATCCAGCGATACGCTTCGCCTTGAGAACATGCCATGACACCCACTACAGTTCCATTCTCTTCCGCGACGGTCACACCTCCGCTGGGCAGTAGGTTTTCGCGTACCCACGTCCGCGTTTCGGCATCGGTATGCGCCGAGGGTGCATAGGGCATGAACCGCAACCGCGCTGAAGTGGCGGATACCCGCCACCGAGCAGGGCAACCCAAGCGTTGAGCGCGCAGCGTGAATGCATTGAGGGCTACGTTTGAGTTAACCTTCGCCGGAGGCTGGCGTAGCCGGCCGGAGGGCGTCAGGTTAAACGAAGGGTTGGGCGTCATGCGTGGAGTTCACGAAGGACCTCGGGATGCGCCACTGCCACGCGCAACAGCGTCTTCGCCGCTCCAGTAGGTTCCCGACGCCCTTGTTCCCAGTCTTGGAGCGTGCGCGCTGATACACCCAGGAGCAGAGCGAATGCCTGCTGCGAAAGGCCCATTCGTGCCCGAGCTTCCGCCGCAGCCGGCAGTTTGACCTTTGTGACGCGCGCCGCCTTGCCTCGGCGCATTTGCTTCACCGACTCAAGCAAGTCGCTTTGAAACTTCTTCATTTCAGAGGGCATCTTCAACCCCTTTCTTCAATTCCATGAGAAACGACGTCGGAAGGTTGTCGAATTTGGCCTTCTTGTAAACGATGAGCAGCCAAACAGTCTCGTCTTCCGCGTTGAAGTAAATCACTCGGGCGCCACCCCTCTTTCCCTGCCCCGAAGTCGACCAGCGAGCCTTCCGACAACCCCCGCTGCCGCGAATGACCGAGCCAGCCTCTGGATCTGTGGCGATGAAGGTAATGAAGGCTTCGCGTTCCACTTCGCTCCATACCTCGGCGGCATAGCGGACGAAGATTGGGGTTTCGGCAACCGTGCGCACCGCCGTATGATACGGCACCGCCGTATTTTCCGCAAGAGCTCAATGCCGTGGGGATGTGGCGCCTGGTTCTTGTGACGCCCAACGGTTGAGGTAAGCCGCGCGCGGAGGGCGTAGCCCGGAGCGCGTCGGCTTGACCGGAATGCGAAGGGACTTCCCACCTTCGGGCAACGGCGTCGATGCGCCAAGATTGGTGGTGATTGAAGTCGTCAATCTCAAGCCTATGAAAGGGGAAGTCCGTGGAGCAGATTGCACGAGTTGGGGTGCAGCGTGAAGCGCAACGTGAATCGCGAGGTCGAGCCGTTCGCGTCGGGGCCGATCTGGCCAAGCGCGTGATCCAGGTTCATGCCGTGGACGCCGCGGGGCGGGTGCTCGTCAGCCGCGCACTGGCGCGCGACAAATTTCTGGCCTGGTGCGCGCAATTGCCCGCCGGGTGCATCGTGTGTGAACGCTGGTCAGGAACCGCCACTATGTGATGGCGAGGACGCGGATTTGAGTTTTCATGCGGGAGCATCGCGGTGCATTGCGAGCCGAGCGACTGATCGATGAGGAGTGGCGTCTGCCTGGCCGCCCTGCAGGGCGGCCAGGCAGACGCGGGCGAAGTCGATTCCGGTAGGCCAGCAGCAGCCGAGCGGGGTCGTGACGGATCGGAGGTCTGCGGGGGACGGGGCTTGTGGTCGTCGGTGCTTGCCCCAGACGGAGCGACCTGGCGCGAGGCGCGGTACAACCGGCCGATGCCGAAGAAGGTGGGCGCGGCGGCAGCCCTCTCTCGCCTGGCAGCTTGATGACCGCGCCGCGCCCGACACCGTGCCGATGAAGGCGGTGCCACAGCAGTGTGGCGCGCTGGGACGATTCCGTCCAGCACTACCGGCGCAGTCTGGTTGTGCAGTTGGACCGTCCAGCTCGATTGTTCTTGTGCACCGGGTGCCGCATCCAGGTCGTGCTGTGCAGCCGCTGCGATCGTGGCAACCGGTATTGCAGCCGCACCTGCTGGCGTCAGACGCACGACCATGCCCGGCGCGAGGCAGCTTGTCGTTACCAGCGCTCGCGCGGTGGGAGCGTCCGGCACGCCGCACGATCGCAGCGCTGGCGCCAGCGCACTGCACTGCGGGTCGCTGAGGGCGAGGGCGCCGACATCACGGGCCACGGCGACGCGCAGGCCGCACATAAAGTGACGCACCAGGGTTCCCCGCCGTGGGTGGCCGCTGCTCCACTGGCAGCATGCACACCCGACATCGCAGCCACCACCGCCAACCCGAGCGCCGACGCGTCGGCATCCCCAACGGTGCGACGCTGCTACCGCTGCGCAGCCGTTCAACCCGACTGGCTTCGCCAGGGCTTCCTGCGCCGCGGCAGACAGGCCATGACGCTGCCCACGGGGTGGCGTCATGACCATAGCCCATGACCTGGTCGCGCAGATCCTGCGCCTGCATGCGGTCGAGAAGTGGCGCGCGGGAACGATCTCGAGGCAGCTTCGCGTGCACCGCGATGTCGTGCGACGCGTGATCGCCGGCAGCAGCGCCCCCGTTCACCTGTCGCCGCTTCGACCCAGTCGCATCGACCCCTACCGGCCGTTCCTGCTCGAGACGCTCACCAAGTTCCCCACGCTGACCTCAGCGCGGCTGCTGGGCATGCTGGCCGAGCGCGGCTACGTCGGCAGCGCCTCGCACCTGCGCTACCTGGTTGCCGGCATGCGCCCGCGCCCAGCGGCCGAGGCCTACCTGCGCCTGCGCACGCTGCCTGGCGAGCAGGCCCAGGTCGACTGGGGTCACTTCGGGCATCTACAGATCGGCCGCGCCCGCCGCCCCTTGATGGCCTTCGTCATGGTGCTGAGTTACTCGCGCCGGATCTTCCTGCGCTTCTTCCTCGACGCCCATGGTGCAACATTCATCCGCGGCCACGCCGAGGCCTTCGCCGCCTTTGGCGGTTGTGCCAGAGTCGTTCTCTACGACAACCTCAAGAGCGCCGTGCTGGAGCGCCGCGGCGACGCGATCCGCTTCAACCCCGTGCTGCTGGAGTTCGCCGCGCACTATCGCTACGAGCCGCGTCCGGTGGCCGTGGCGCGCGGCAATGAGAAGGACTACGCTTCATACTGCACCTCCTTCGCACCGTCAGATGGAACCTTCGCATCGAGGCGCCGCCGCGACAGCTTGGCGCCCTGTGTCTTGCGCGGCGCCTCGTCGCCCGGCGGCTCGTACAGCGACTCGTTCTTGTCGCTGTAGGCGTGACCGCGCAATAGGCCGCGGCGCAGCCAGATCTTCACCGTGTGCGGCGTGACCTGCAGGACGTCGGCCATCTCCTGCTGCGTCAACATCCCGCGCTCGCGCAGTCGGTCGTAGCGCGGCTTGAGATGATAGGTGCGCGCCAGACGAGCCACCAGTGGGCGATGGAACGATGCCCCGGCGCCTGGCGTCATGCCACGCGCATTGAGGATGTCGGCGATCTGCGCAGCCGTATGGTCGTCAAGCAGGCGGTCGATCTCGCCGATCACTGACGGCGGCGTGACACGCAGCTGCCAGCCGCACAATGGCAGCGGCAGATGCAGCGTCCTGCACGCGCCGCCCTTGAAGCGGATCTGCAAGGAGATCTGCGCGTCACGATTCAAGGTCACATCCTCCAACAGCAAGCGGACCATGCGCTTGCGATCGCGGTCGGGCGTACGGGGATCGTTCCACAGGCGCGGGAAGTCCGAGGCCAGCGCAAGGATCGCGCCGCGTTGCTCATCGCTCAACACGCGTGCGTCCTGCTCCCGGCGTCGGGCGTACTCCTCGTGCGCCTCGGCCAGCGCGCGCAGCTTCTCGTTCCATTGCGCCTCCAGCGAATCGGCCACCAGCCGGTTGTCGGGATCCACGCGCATGTAGCGCCGCTGTGCCAGCTCGCACTCGTACTGCGCGCGTTCGACTTGAGCGTGGCGCAGGCGGTCGGCCTCGTCCAAGCGAGACTGCAGTTCGCATTGAACGGCCAGCGTCACCTTGAGCGCGACCGGATTGACCGCTTCGACGAGCAACGCGCCGATGGCTTGGTCCACGCTGGCGCCGGGCACGTGCTGGCACACCGCTTCGCCATGCTCGATGCCCTCGCGCTGACAGATGTACCCAGGGGACAGCTGGCCACGGCGGCTGTGATAGCGAACCGTCATGCGCCTGCCGCAGCGCCCGCACAGGACCAGCCCTTGCAGCAACGCGGGTCCCTCGCGCGGCGGTCCGCGGCGCCGATCGGCGCCCATCGCTTGCGCGCTCTCGTGCAGGCGTTGCTGGTTGCGCTCGTAGTCGTCCCAGGAGATGTAGCCCGCGTGCGCACCGGGAATCAGCGTGACCCATTCATCCCGGGGCATGCGCCGCAAACGCGTGCCACCATCGACGCTCCTGAGCGTATGGCAGCGCCCGTAGACGAAGGCGCCGGCATATCTGGGGTTGTGCAGCGCGCGCAGCACCTGGCTGTGATCCAGTGCGTCCCACATCAGTTCGCCCTTGTGCGCGCCCTTGGCGCAGCGGTGCGGGAATGCCAGACGTTCCTGGCGCGCGGCCTTGACCGTGGCGCAGGCCGAGCCGGTGCGCTCGAAGGTGGCAAACAGCCACCGCAGGCAATGCTGCACCTGCCGATCTGGGTCGAGCACGAGCGCGCCATCGCCGTTGTAGACCAAGCCCACGGGCGGGCGCATCTCCAACTCGCCACGGCGCGCCTTGTTCAAGATCCCGCCCTGCAAACGCGCCCGCAGCACGTGCAGTTCGGCTTCGCTCATCGTGCCCTTGAGTCCGAGAAGGAGGCGGTCGTTGAAGTGCGCCGGGTCGTACACGCCGTCCTCGTCGCAGATCAGCGTGGCGGTGAGCGCGCAGATCTCCAGCAGCCGATGCCAGTCCATCGAATTGCGAGCCAGGCGCGAAACCTCCAGGCCGAGCACGATGCCGGCATGCCCCATGCCGACCTCGGCGACCAAGCGCTGGAAGCCCTCGCGGTCCGTCGAGGCACCCGACTGGCCGAGGTCGGTGTCGATCACGATGACGCGTTCCTCGGCCCAGCCCAGCGCCACCGCGCGCTGGCGCAGGCCGTACTGGCGCTTGGTGCTCTCGGTGTTCTCGAACACCTGCCGCAGCGTCGACTGACGCACGTACAGGTAGGCGTTGCGCTTGAGGTGGCTGGCCTGCACCTTCTGATGGAGATCGTTCATCATGCGATGGCCTCCTGACGACGGGCGAACAGAACCATGCTGGCCAAGAGAGTCGCGACATCCGCGTGCAGCCGCACCGGGCAAATCTCTTGGGTCTGTTGCTGCGGCTGTGCAGGCGACGGCGGCGACGCGACACACTGGCTCCAGGCCTGCATCCATGCGCTCATGCCACGCCGCATGAACAGCGCCAAGCCCTGCGGCTGAGGACCGAAGCGCCCAAGAGCCTGGCGTCGAAGTTCCTCGTAGCGAGCGATCAAACCGTCGTTGCGTGGCGCGGGCGCCGGCGACGCGGGGTTCAGCGCCGTTTTTTTTTGCGCAGCAACTGCCGCTCGATGCTGCGCGGGTGCACCTGCACGCCGAAGCGGCGGTGCACCCGCTCGGCCAAGCGTTCCGCGCGCATGCCGGGATCGGCGGTGCGCGCATCGACGACGAACTGCAGCACCGCCGGGGTGAGCTTGTGGCCGCCATGCGGTCCGGGCTTGTGCGCGATCAGAGCGGCCAAGCCGCCGTGCTCGAAGGCCGCCCGGGCCTGGTAGAACGACGGGCGTGAGAAACCACAGGCCTTGGCCGCCTCGCTGATCGGGCGCTTGTCGACGTTGACCAGTCGCAGCATCTCGTACTTGACCTGCAGCACATCGTCGGGATCGAAGAATTCGCTGTGCTCGAACAGCGCGTGCGTGACGCCGCCCGGGCGCGGGTTTAGCGTGGCATGTTGGCGCAGGACCGCTTGCTTGTCGTGCTTGCCTCGATCTACAGGCATGGACGCTCCTAGGGTCGAGCAGGTCAATGTGTGTAAGTGTGATTATGTGACATATGATGCCAATGTCAAGGCAATCAACAAGTTCACCACGGAGATCATTGGTTAGTAAAACACACAGGCGAAGACGCCTCTTCGGAATCTGCGGCAAGGGCACAATTGCCTTTACATAGTGCGCATATTTCTCTTTACACTGCACCCGTCGAATCATGGCTGAATCGTCCCGATCAGATGCGCCAGTTCGAGCAGTTCCCGAGTCCGAAACGCGGCCCGCCCGGCGGCCACGACGTTGAATGGATCGTCGACAACGAGATCGGTCCAGTTCGCCGGCACGGAGCGCAAACGGCTTGCACCGTCATGGAACCAGGCCCTGTCCTCACGCCAGTTCTGACCACGCATGACCAGATCGAACTCCTGGCCGAACAACGGATGGTGCGGGTGCGTCACCCGAAAAGGTCGACGCTCAACGTCACCATGAGGCGCAGTTGACTGCTCGCTCCAAGGGCCGGGTCGAACGCGCAGATCGACTACATTCGCAAATCCTTCTTCGCCGCCCGCGAGTACACCGATGTGGCCGACCTGAACGCGCAGGCGCGCAATGGTGCGAGGGCGCGGCGTCGGACCGGCGCTGGCCGCAGGATGCCGCATTGACCGTGCGCGAGGCCTTCGCCTGCCGAGCAGCCGCGCCTGCTCGGGCTGCCCGCCACCGGGTACGCCCTGGGCCAACGTCTGGAGGTCGCGGTGGCCAAGACCCCTTACGTGCGCTTCGATCTGAACGACTACACAGTGCCGCACACCCACGTGCAACGCACCCTGTCGGTGCTGGCCGACGAACAGCGCGTGCGCATCTTGGAGGGCCTCACCGAGCTGGCCAACCATGCGCGCAGTTTCGATCGTCATCAACAAATCGAGGATCCCGCCCACCTGCAGGCCTTGGTCCAGTCCAAGCGCAATGCGCGCGCGCACCGCGGCTGCGATGCGCTGGCCCAGGTCGCACCCGCCAGCACCGAGTTGCTGCAAATGGCGGCCCAGCACGGTCACAACCTGCGCAGCATCACCGCCGCGCTGCTGCGCCTGCTCGACCAGTACGGGGCGGCGGCGCTGCAGGCGGCGCTGCGCGAGGCCATCCAGCGCAAGGTGCCGCACCCCAACGCCGTGCGTCTGGCGCTGGAGCATGAGCGCGAGCGCGCCGGCCGAGCTCCTGCGCTGGCCCTGGCGTTGCCCGAGCACGTGGCATGCCGTGACGCGCCGATGCGCACGCATTCGCTGGCCTCCTACGACCGCCGCTATGACCACCCCCATGACACCAAGGACGCCAGCGATGAATAAGTCGAACCCACCCGAGCACCCCGTGGCTTCCACGCCGAGCTGCGCGCGCAGGCCACCGAGCTGCGCCTGCACGGCCTGCTGGCGCACTGGGAGGAGTCGATGGGGCAGCCCCAGACCGAGCAGCGCGTGCGCCAGTGGCTGGGCTGGGAGAGCGCCGAGCGCGCTCAGCGCAGCCTGGAGCGGCGTCTGCGCGATGCGCACATCGGCCGCTTCAAACCCCTGGCCGACTTCGACTGGGATTGGCCCAAGGAATGTGACCGAGAGGCGATCGAGGAATTGATGAGTCTGAAGTTCCTCACCGATGCCAGCTCGGTCGTGCTGTTCGGCCCCAACGGCGTGGGCAAGTCGATGGTGGCGGCCAACATCGGCCACCAGGCGGTGCTCCAAGGCCATACGGCGCTGTTCACCACGGCCGGCCAGATGCTCAGCGAGCTGGCCGCGCTGGACAGCGATTCGGCCCTGCGCCGGCGGCTGCAACACTACGCCGCCCCGGACCTGTTGCTCATCGACGAGGTGGGCTACCTGTCGTATTCGAATCGTCATGCCGACATGCTGTTCGAGCTGATCAGCCGGCGCTACCTGCACAAGAGCACGATCGTGACGACGAACAAGAGATTCGCCGACTGGGGCGAGGTCTTCCCCAACGCCGCCTGCGTGGTCTCGCTCGTCGACCGCCTGATGCACCGCGCGGAGGTGGTGCGCATCGACGCAGAGTCGTACCGCCAGAAGGAGGCCGAAGAACGCGCCGCACAACGCGCCGCCGCGCGCAAGGCCGCGGTGCGCACCAAGCCAGCTTCAGCGCGCAAGCCGAACGCGTGACGCCCGCCTCGATGAGACCGCCGCCACGCAAACACACGTCGCCCCCGACCACTGCATTGGCGCTGCCTTCGCACTGGTCGCCCGAGCAGGCCCTGGCTGTCTTCGAATGCCTGGAGCTGATGCGCGAGCAACTCTGGCTCGCCTACGCAGCAGACATCCAACGCGCCTGGCGCAATCAGCTTGTGGTCGATTCCGCCCCACGCGAACACGACCCCGATGCGCCGTTCTGAATCCGCAGCCGAGCCGCTCATCAAGCAGATGGCCCCTCGCGGGGCCATCTGCACTTCGTCATGTCAAACCCAAAACCGCGTCCTCACCGGCATCTACAAGCGGATCTACACCGTCGCTAACAGGTGCTGATGGTCGGGCCCAGCGGTATCGGCAAGAGCCATCTGGCGCAGGCCTTGGGTCACTGCGCGGTGCGCCAGGGCGTGGACGTCGTGTTCACCGGCTGCGCGGCCCTCACGCAGAGCTTGAACGCCGCGCGTGCGACCGGCGTGTACGACCGCAAACTCGCCGCGCTGGCGCGCGTGCCGCTGCTCATCATCGACGACTTCGGCCTCAAGCCGCTGCGCGCGCCGGCCGACGAGGACCTGCACGACCTGATCGCCGAGCGCTACGAGCGCACCGCCACCATCGTCACCAGCAACCTCGACTTCGATGAGTGGACGGAGGCCTTTGCCGTCAACCGCCTACTCGCCGCGGCCACCATCGACCGGCTGCGCCACAACGCCTACTGCCTCGAACTCGACGGCCTGTCATACCGAGATCCGCAGGTGCCGCCGACACCCAAAAAAACGTCCCCAAAACTACCCGTCAACGCTGCAAAATAGCGCCTTCAACAGAGTGCTTCGAGACGCTCTTCGGCACCGCGCCTGCTGGCCGGAATATGCCGACTCCGGGTGGCCGGATTACGCCGACTCGTGACACTTGGCCGAGGAGCTGCGCATCCTGCGCGGCAACGGCACCTTCACGCGCTGGCTCTCGGCCCTCGCGCGCACCGACGTGCTGCTGCTGGATGACTGGGGGCTGGCGGCGCTGGATGGACCGACGCGCTCGGACCTGATGGAGGTCATCGACGATCCCGCGGGCACGCGCGCCACCATCATCACCAGCCAGCTACCTGTGGAGCATTGGCATGCGTGGATTGGCGATGCAACGATCGCTGACGCGATCCTGGACCGACTGCTCTCGCGCAGTCATCGCCTTGCGCTCAAGGGCAAGTCGATGCGCCCGCGCAAAACCGCCGGCACGGACTGCGCAGACGAAGCATCGATCGAATCGCACGGCGCGAACAGTGAAGTGCAGTAGACCTGATGCGCCCTGTGGATTTGTGGACAGGCCCGCCGGCGCGGGCTTCCCGACTGAGCGCCCAAGGCGCTCACCTGTGGATGGCCGGGTGGACAACCCTGCGGGTTGCCCACGCGCCCACCCGCAGGCCGTCGGCTGCCCACAAGCTCCACAGAGCCCCACCACCACGGGTTGAAAAAAGCAAGGCAAAAACGCAAAGCCCTTCGCTTCCCCTGGCATCACCGCTCGATCCACACCCGTCACGGAGGCACTTCACCCTACAAAACCAACCCATCCCTACAATCAAATCCGCGCAACCCAGCATCGATCTTCAAACCGGTAACGATGCCGAAATCGACGGTCACGTTCGCCGAAATACGCACTTACGTCGGACTGACAGGCTATGCCGCGCTACGGGTTCGGAGCATGCGGCTCAGGCGCCAAGCTGGGCCCTACTCGAACAGGTCGGCATGGCTGCCCGCGCGCACGAAGACGATTTGCTCACTAGCGCCACTGCCTTGCAGCCGGTAGATCAGCAAGAAGTCGCCGCCGATGTGGCACTCACGGTGGTCAGCCCATTCGCCGACAAGTGCGTGGTCCAGCCACTGGGGCTCGAGTGGCGCATCGTTTGCGACCAGCAACAGCATCGCCTCTTTCAGGCGTTTCATGTCGAACCGGCCCGAATGAGTGAGGCGCGTCCAGTCCTTGACGAATGTCTTGGTTCGGTCCGATGCCCGAGGCAGGAGGGCGCGCTTATCGCTTGGCGCTTTTTTCAAGATCTTGGATCAGGTCTTTGGCTGCTGCGAAACGTGCTTTGCTGACCGTCCGCGCCTGTTCCATTGCCGCCCGCGTCTGCGCATTGGGCGCTTTCAGCGAAAACGGAAGCTGCTGCTCGGCCACTACCCGGGTGAGGAAAACACGCACGGCGTCCGACACCGACAGGCCCATGCCTGCCAGCGTCTCTGTGGCCTGAGCCTTGATGTGTTCGTCCACCCGCACGTGGACCATGCTGGTCGTGGCCATTGCCGATTCCTTGTTGACGAGTTGCGATACATTGTATCTCTTGATCGGCTTCCTGACACTCCGGTGATAAGCGGTTTCCACCGCTGTCCGTTCACGCCGCCCGCGCGCGCCGCGCCGAAACAAACAACCTGCTCAACGAATCCACCCCCATGATCAGCAGCAGCGCCGCAACGAACAGCACCATGCCTGCAAAGCCGTGCAGAAAGCCCTGGCCGGCGTCGTCGCCCCAGTGATACGTGATGAGGCTGAGCACGACGACGCGGATCACATTCGCAGCAAACGAGACGGGAACGATGAAGACGGCCACGGTGATGTTGCGCACCCACGACTGGTGCCGCACCAGGTTCAGGTAGAGCAGGCCCATCGCCTCGAGCACGAACAGCGTCTGCAGGCCGGCGCACGCGTCGGCCACTAACAGGTGGTACTGGCCCACCTGCAGGATGACACCGCTGCGCGACACCGGGTAGCCGAGCGCGTACATCAATTGCTCGGCCACGTAAGAGACGCCGATCTTCATCGGCTGCGTCATCGCGTCCACCACGGCGCCGGGAAGCGGCACCATGAAGAGCATGAAGAACAGGCCGAACCACATCGCCTTCAGCGCAGCGGGGCCTCGGAACAGCAGCAATGTGCCGGCTACCAGCCAGAGCATCGAGCCCATTTCGAAGATGAGGATGTCCTGGGAGCGGCCGAAGGTGTAGAGCAGCAGGCCGATGCCTACCACCGCCCACCCGGCGCCGATGGCTGGAGCAGGCTCGCTGGCGCGCACCTGGGGCCAGCGGCGCAGCATCAGCCAGAGGGAGACGGCAAGAACGATCGGGCCGTGGCCGTGCTGCTCGGTGGCCCAGAGTCCGTTCATCAGGTCGACGAGGCTCGGGCCGTAGACGGCGAGGAAGCCCACCGCGACGAGCGCCCAAGGCAGCAGCTCAGGCAGTTTGGCGCGCAGGGGGAAGGGCATTGGCAGCAGGCGGGGCGAGGCTGCGAGGATCATAGAGGCGAGGCTGTGGCCGTGCGGCGCTGGCCCCGTGAACGCAGGGTGGGTGCGCGTGGGTCGCACGCTACCAGTTCGTCATCACGGCGAAAGCCGGGATCCACCGATCGCGGACATCGTGCGCATCGGGGTGGCTCGACGTGCGACGGCTGGATCCCGGCTTTCGCCGGGATGACTTGGTCGAGAGGGGGGTGAAGCTTCGTGCGGCTCAGGCCGCTTCGCGCTTCGCCCGGCGCCGTGCCACTGCACCGAGCACGCCAAGGCCGGCGAGCATGAGCGCGTAGGTTTCGGGCTCGGGCGCATGAGCCACGGTATAGACGCGAATGTGGTCGCCGGGGTCGCTGGCATTCCAGCGGATGTGGATGGTGTTGTCATGAACGTCCCAAGTGGTGACGTCGCGCTTTTCAGTGCCGGTGTGGCGCCTGCTCAGATAGTCGACGGTGGTCGTCAGGCCGAACGTACTGTCGGTTGCCTTCAATTCGGAAGTCTTGGTAAGCACGCCCTTGATCACGCTGGTGAAGCTGATGTCGGCCTCGACAACTCCCTTGCACGCAGGGTCAAAGAAGATGTACCAGGACTGCACCTTCTCTTCCTTGCCTGCAAGCGAGATGGTCCCTTCTTGCTCCTTGATGTAGTAGAGGAATGGTTGATCGACCATTCCAGCTCCGACCGGTGCGATCTGCGCGGAATCGATGTAGTCGACAAAGCCCGTGGCGCCGGAGAGATTGGTGACGGTTGGAACGGCGATCGCCGGCATTGCCGCCGCCAAAAGCAAAGCGACGCCCCCCGCGGCCGTTCCGCGAGCTATTGACATCAATTTCATCATCTTCCCCTGAATCAGTGCACGCCAAGTGAAACATTTCAAGTTCAGGGCAGAAACCCCGCATCTGCGGGGGGTAGGGGGCCTCCTACCCTTCAAGGGTCGTGTGTGTGGCCCTGGGCCGTCGCGCGCAGCAAGTCGGTATGCGCGCGTTGCAGCCCCTGGGTGAGCGGTGTGCGCGCCACCCACCCCGCCGCGGCGAGCCGGCTCACGTCCATCAGCTTGCGCGGGGTTCCGTCGGGCTTGTTCGCGTCAAACGCGAGTGCGCCCTCAAACCCGACGGTGCGCTGCACGAGCTCGGCAAGTTCGCGGATCGTCACGTCCACGCCGGTGCCGATGTTGACAAGCGGGGGCTCGAACTGTCCCGATGACGTTTCATCGCTGCCGAGCAGCGTGTCGAACTTCGCATCGGCCAGTTCCATGAGGAACACGCAGGCGTCGGCCATGTCGTCGGAGTAGAGAAACTCGCGCCGCGGCGTGCCGCTGCCCCAGACAGTCACCGACTTGTCGCCGCGCTGCTTTGCTTCGTGAAACCTGCGCAGCAGCGCCGGGATGACGTGGCTGTTTTCCGGGTGGTAGTTGTCTCCGGGGCCGTACAGGTTCGTCGGCATCGCTGCAAGGTAGCGTGTGCCGTACTCGCGGTTGTAGCTCCAGCACATCTCGACGCCGGCAATCTTCGCGATCGCGTAAGGCCGGTTCGTCGGCTCCAGTGGCCCGGTGAGCAGCGCGCTTTCCCGCATCGGCTGCGGGGCGAGTTTGGGGTAGATGCAGCTCGAGCCGAGGAACAGCAGGCGTTTCACACCGGTGAGGTGGGCCGCGTGGATGACGTTCGTCTGGATCGCCAGGTTGTCGCGGATGAACTGCGCGGGGTAGGTGTTGTTCGCGACGATGCCGCCGACCTTCGCTGCCGCGAGGAACACATATTCCGGGCGCTCGGCATCGAAGAAGGCGCGCGTGGCGGGCTCAATCGTCAGGTCGAGTTCGGTGTGCGTGCGCAGCAACAGGTTGTTGTAGCCGCTCTCGCGCAGGCGCCGCACCAATGCCGAGCCGACCAAGCCGCGATGGCCGGCAACGTAGATGCGCGCATGTTTGTCCACCGCGGGCTCTACTCGTTGTAGTCGTAGGCCTTGAAGCCGGCCATTTTCACCAGGCTGTCGCGGCGCGCTGCGGTGTAGTCGGCCTGGACCATTTCTTCCACCATCTCGGGCAAGGTGGTCGTGGCGGCCCAGCCGAGTTTGGCCTTTGCCTTGCGCGGGTCACCGAGCAGCGTTTCCACTTCGGTGGGGCGGTAGTAGCGCGGGTCGACGCGCACGATCACGTCGCCCACCTTGCAGCGGGTTTCTTTGTTGCTCACTTTCGTGACGGTGGCGATTTCTTGCTCGCCCTCGCCGCTGAAGCGCAGGCTGATGCCGAGTTCTGCCGCGGCGAGTTCGACGAACTGGCGCACGCTGTACTGCACGCCGGTGGCGATGACGAAGTCTTCCGGCGCATCGAGCTGCAGCATGCGCCACATCGCGTCGACGTAGTCGCGCGCGTGGCCCCAGTCGCGCAGCGCGCTCAGGTTGCCGAGGTACACGCAGTCTTGCAGGCCGAGCGCAATGCGCGACACGGCGCGCGTGATCTTGCGCGTGACGAAGGTCTCGCCGCGCAGCGGGCTCTCGTGGTTGAAGAGGATGCCGTTGCACGCGTAAAGGCCATAGGCCTCGCGGTAGTTGACGGTG
The DNA here is from genome assembly GCA_963775015.1 of uncultured beta proteobacterium. GTDB lineage: Bacteria > Pseudomonadota > Gammaproteobacteria > Burkholderiales > Burkholderiaceae_C > JAEMQF01. The sequence goes on from CAVZHI010000013.1 coordinate 179,259, forward strand.
ATCCAGTAGCCGTAGAGCTTGGCCACGGCGTACGGGCTGCGCGGGTAGAAGGGCGTCGTCTCCGACTGCGGCGTTTCGCGCACCAGGCCGTAGAGCTCGCTCGTGCTCGCCTGGTAGAGGCGCGTCTTTTTCTCCATGCCGAGGATGCGGATCGCTTCGAGCAGGCGCAGCGTGCCGGTGCCGTCGGCATTCGCCGTGTATTCGGGCATCTCGAACGACACCGCGACGTGGCTCATCGCGGCGAGGTTGTAGATCTCGTCGGGCTGCACTTGCTGGACGATGCGGATCAGGTTCGTCGAATCGGTGAGGTCGCCGAAGTGCAGTTTGAAGCGCTGGTGCTCGACATGCGGGTCTTCGTAGAGGTGGTCGATGCGGTCCGTGTTGAACAGGCTGGAGCGGCGCTTCAGGCCGTGCACCGTGTAGCCCTTTTGCAGCAACAGCTCGGACAGGTAGGCACCGTCTTGGCCGGTGACGCCGGTGATGAGGGCGGTTTTGCTCATGAGATTTGTGGCTGCAAACGAATAGTGGGATTGTGGTGCAAGGTGGACCCCGGCTTTCGCCGGGGTGACGCGCCTCACCGCCCCGCCAGCCCTGCGTGTCGTCATGCCGGCGCACGCCGGCATCCACTCTGCCGAAGCGCTACCATCCTTTCATTGCCGAGGAGCCGACATGGGAGCACCTTCGAAAGCCGTGGCCTACATCGAGTTGGAAGACTACCTGGTGCTGGAAAACGCCAGCCGCTACAAGCACGAGTACCTCGATGGCGTGATCTACGCCATTCAGGGGGAACCGGTGCGGGGCATGGCGGGGGGGCAGCGCAGACACACGCTCGAATCATCCGCAACGCAGGTTATGCCTTGCACGGCAAGTTGCAGGGCTCGCCCTGCGAAGCGCTCGTGACCGAAATGCGCCTGCGCATCGAAGCCGTCGACGCGGTGTTCTACCCCGACGTGCTCGTTCATTGCCAGCACATCGGCAACCCCGCCACGACGATGGAGTTGACCGAAGCGCGCCTGGTGATCGAAGTGCTGTCGCCCACCACCCAGCACTTCGACCGTGGCGAGAAGCTGCAGGCCTACCGGCAGCTCGTGGGCTTGCAACACATCATCTTGATTTCGAGCCTGGAAGAGGCCGCGTGGGCGTGCCACCGCGTGCCGGCCGACGCGCCGTGGTCGCCTCTGGAAGCTTGGCCGCGCGGCAGCGACCTGCGGCTCGATGGCCTGGGCCTGAGCCTGGGCTGGGACGAGGTGTACGCGGGGGTGGGGTTGCGCTGACCGGCGGGCGCCGCGCGTTCGCTCAGGCCGGCGCCGCGTTGTCGCGCGTTGTCGTTGCAATCGCAATTGCGATTTTTATGACAATGAACGACAATGCCGCCGGTGAAATCGTTCGATGACCTCGAGATCCGCCGCCCGGCGCTGGCGCAGACCTATCTGCAATTGCTTGGGTCCCAGGCCGGCAGGCCACTGGCGTTGTTTGCGCCACGGCGCGTCGGCAAGACCTTTTTCCTCGATCAAGATCTGACGCCTGCGGCCAAGAGCGCAGGCTACGTGCCGGTCTACGCCGACGTGTGGTTGCAGCGGGCTTCGCCGCTGGATGCGATCAACCACGCGCTCGAAGAGGCTTTGGACGACGTGACGGTGCCCGCCGGCGCGGTTGGCAAGACGGCCAAGACGCCCGTCAAGAAGCTCGGCGGACTGGGTGCAAGCGTGGAATTCGGCGATCCGCCTGCACGCCGCGCGTTGCCGGTGCCGGCTGAACTGAGGTTCGACGCCCTGGTGGCTCGCCTGAGCGCTGCGGCGCGCAAGCCGGTGCTGTTGATGCTCGACGAAGTGCAGGCGGTGGCCGAGCACCCGCAGGGCCAGGCCATCGTCGCGACGCTGCGCGCCGTGCTGCAAAAACACAAGCGCAAGGTGCTCGCCGTGTTCACGGGGTCGTCGCAAGAGGAACTGGCGGGAATGATGTCGGCCTCGGGTGGGCCGATGTACCAGTTTGCGCAGCTGGTGAACTTTCCGACCCTGGGCGACGAGTACCTCGAACTCCTGGCGCAGCACTTTGCGAAGGTCCACAAAGGCAAGCGCCTCGTGCTCGCCGACCTGCGCCGGGTTTTCGAGCACATTGGCCACAAGCCGGCGCTCATGAAAGACATCGTCAAGGCGATGTCGGCTGAAGGCTCGACGGACGTTGACCTCGCCTTGAAGCGAATCTCCCAGGACGACCGGCACGTGGCGGGTTGGCGCGCGTTGCTGGCAGGCATGACGCCGTTCGAGCGCGAGCTGCTGGTGCTGGTGGCGAAAGGGCATTCGCCGATGGGCAAGGACACGCTGCTCGCGCTCGCCAGGAACCCGGCGTTCGAACCGACGATCTCGAAGATTCGCTCTGCCCTTGAAAGATTGAAACGCGCCGGCGTTCTGGCCAAGCCGGGGGCGAGCTTCATCGTCGAAGACCGCTTGTTTGCCGATTACATCGTGGGGGCGATGCGGGGCGGTTCGCCGCGCAAGTCGCCGTAGCCGCACCGGGGCGCGCCGGCGAATTCGATCAACCGCCCGGCGTTTGGCGTGCCGCTGCGGGCGCGGATTCGACTTCGGCAAACAAGACGTCGGCGGTGATGTCGAGCTTCACGCTCGCCAGTTGGACCGTCTGGCCCGCTTCGAAGGGATGCAGCACCCACATGCCGTCCGCTCCCTTGCGGTAGAGGTCGGCGCACCGTGTGTCCACGTCGATCAGCAGGTACTCCTGCAGCGTGGGGATGCGGCGGTACTGCGCAAACTTGTCGCCGCGATCATAGGCTGCGGTGCTCGGCGACAGCACTTCCACCAGCAGTGTGGGCTCTGACTTGGTGAGCGGGCTGGCCAAGTCAGCGGCGCTGCAAGTCACCATCACGTCCGGGTAGAAATAGCTGTTTGTGGCGGCGACATGAAGCTTCATGTCGACAATGAGCGTTCGGCAGGGTGTGCCTCCGAGGTGCTGGCGCAGCGCCATCGCCACATTCAAGACGACGGTGACATGCCGGTCTTCCGCCCCCGCCATTGCAAACACTTCACCATTGACAAACTCATGGCGTTCGAACTGGGTGGCTTCCCATGCCAGGTATTCGGCGCTTGCCATTGCTGAGGCCGAGCGGCGGGCCCTGATCATGCTCAACCGCGGCGCGGGGCAGCAAGCGATGGCCTCGGCGGGCTATGACGCCGCCTACGCCCTGTTGACGTCGGCGCTCGAACTGCTGCCCGCCGATGCCTGGGACTGCGAGCCCGATCTCAGCCTCACCCTGCACCAGGACGTGACCGACGCGGCCGCTGCCAGCCTGCAGTTCGCCGAAGCCATGCGCCATGGCCGGATCGTCATCGACCGGGCAGGAGATCCCCTGGTGGCCTCGCCGGCCTACCGGCGGATGATCGAGGTCCTCGTAGCCCAGCACGCACTCATGGATGCGATGCGGCTGGGGTTTGGAGGCATGGCTCGGCTGGGCATCGCGCTGCCCGCGGAGCCCACCGACGCCGATAGCGGTGCGGCCTTGCAGGCGACGGCGGTGGCGCTGCAGCCCTACGACGTGGCGGCCTTGATCGACCTGCCGCTGATGACCGACCAGCGGATCCTGGCGGCCATGAGGCTGGCCACGCTGGCCGTGATTCCCTGCTCCGCCGTCTCCGGCAACCAGTTCGTGTCCGTCACCACCACCATGGTGCGGCTGACCCTGGATCATGGTCTGGCGCCGGCCTCGGCCTTCGGCTTCGTGCTGTATTCGAACATCCTTTGCGGCCCCATGAAGCAGCATCCATTGGGCTACCGCTTCGGGAAGCTGGCGATGGACCTGGTCGAGAAGCTGGATCTGCCGGACATGTACCCCAGTCGCGCTCAGCTTCGAATCATCGGTGCGTCATTGGGTGGACCATCAGTCGAACTCGCTGGCGCCGCTCCTGGAAGGCTACCGCCTGGGGACCAGCCAAGGCGACTTCGGCACGGCCACCCTCTGCGCCGTGAATCATTGCACGCAGATGCTCCAGTCCGGCCGGCCCCTGGATCAGGTGCTCGCGACGATGATCGAGATCCTGGCCGGCTTGGAGCGGATCAAGCAGGCGGGGCATCCGATACGATCCGGATCGAGCGTGCCGCCGTGGACGCCCTTGTCCGCCGTGAGGGCCCCGAAGTCCGCCTGTCGAGCGCAGCCTTCGACGAACAGCGCGAGCTGCCCAGGCTACGCGAGGCCCAGGACGAGACCGCCCTGGTGCAATTGGAGATGGTCAAGGCCATCCTGGCCACCACCTTCGGAGACTTCGCCCGGGCTAGGGACCATGCCCTGACAGCGCTGGACACGGTCTTCGAGACCGGCTGGCGCTCCACCATGTACCCGCAGCTGATGTACTTCCACGGCGCCCTCGGCATCGTGAATGCCCCGGCCGCCGACGACGCGGCGCGCGAGCGCCTGGCCCCGGCCCTGGAGCGTTGCCTCGCCGGACTCGCCGCCGTGGCCGCCACGGGACCCATGAACTACGGCCACAAGCTGGCCCTGGTGCAGGCCAGGAGGCTCGGCTGGCGGACCGCATTCCGGAGGCGATGGGTCTGTACGACCAGGCCATCGAGGGCGCGCGCGAGCAGGGCTACCTGCAGGACGAGGCCCTGGCGGCCGAACTGGCCGGCCACTTCTACCAAGGGCTGGGCCATGGCCTGATCGCCGAGGCCTACCTTGGGGCCGCGTACCGCGCCTACCAGGCTGGGGGGCCAAGGCCAAGGTGCAGCAGCTACAGAACCGCCACAGCTTCCTGCGCGGCGGCGGCCGTGGGGACGAGGCGGATGCCCGCGCGACCTCGCGCTTCCGCAGCGTCAAGGACGAATCCCTGCGCGGGAGCGGACAGGGTCTGGACCTGGCGACGGCGATCAAGGCCGGGCAGGCCATCTCCGGCGAGATCGAGCTGGACCGGCTGCTGGCCACGCTGCTGGCGGTGACCATCGAGTCCGCCGGCGCCGATGCCGGCGCCTTCCTGGTCCTGCGCGACGGCCAGCCGTTGGTGGCGGCCGCTTGCCGGCCGGGTGAAGCGGTGCAGGTCTTCGCCGGTCTGCCCTTGGATGCCAGCGACCATCTGGCGCCGGCCGTGCCGCGCTATGTCCTGCGCAGCGGCAAGACGGTGCTGATCGCCGACGCCCAGGTGGCCGGACAGTTCCGTGGCGATCGCTACCTGCAGCAGCAAGGCGTCCGCTCCGTGCTCTGCGCGCCCATCAGCCACCACGGGGTCGTCACGGCCCTCTTGTACCTGGAGAACCGCGCCGTGGCCGGCGCCTTCACCCCCGACCGTCTGGAGATTCTCAGCCTGCTCAGCGGGCAGGTGGCCATCTCCCTGGAGAACGCGCGGCTGTACCAGGAACGCAGCGATCTCATCAGCGCTTACGCCCGCTCGTCCCCGAGACCTTCCTGAGCCATCTGGGCAAGGGGAGCATCACCGAGGTGGCCTTGGGCGACCAGGTGGAGCTGCCGATGACGGTGCTCATCTCCGATGTGCGCGGCTTCACCGCCCGATCGGAGTCGCTGGCCGTCAGCCGCACCTTCGACCTGCTCAACGACTACCTGGGCCGGATGGTGCCGCTCATCGAGGCCAGCGGCGGGGTGGTGGACAAGTACATGGGCGATGCCATCATGGCCTTGTTCCCCGAGCCGGGCGGCGCGGACGTGGCCCTGCAGGTGGCCCTGGGCATGCTGGCGCAGCTGACGGAGCTCAACGAGGGCCTGGCGGCGCGCCGCGAGCCGCCGCTGGTCATGGGGATCGGGCTGCACACGGGTACGGTGATGCTGGGCACCATCGGCTCGGGGGCGCATGGACGGCACAGCCGTCGGCGACACGGTGAACCTGGCCTCGCGGGTGGAAGGGGTGACCAAACGCTACGGCATCTCACTGGCCCTTTCGGACGCCACGCACGATGCCCTGGCCTTTCCCAGCAACTACCTGCTGCGCTTGATCGACCGGGTGCAGGTGCTGGGCCGCGGCCAGGCGGTGGAGGTGTATGAGGTCTTCGAGGCCGATCCGCATGAGCGGGTGGCCCGCAAGCGCGAGAACCAGGCGCGCATCGCCGAGGCCGTCTCCGCCTACCAGACCCATGACTTCGCGGAATGCGAGGCGCAATGCCGTCTGGTCATGCTCCTGGACCCGGAGGACAAGGTGGCGGCGATGTACGTAAGGCGCTGCGAACTCATCCGCGAGCACGGCCTGCCGCCGGACGGCGAACTGGTGGCTGTGCTGACCGAGAAAGTAGATCCGGCCGGACATCATCGTCGCCATCCACCCAACAACAGGCCGAGCCATGAGAGGAGAGAGACGCCATGGATCCGTTGTTCAATACCAGCACCTACACCGCCCCGCAGATCGTCGTCTTCGGCGTCGGCTGCGCGCTCTGGGCCGTGCTCTACCTGATCCTCATCCGCAACTACTTCCGATACCGCTTCATCGAGATGCCCCTGGCCGCAGCCGCCAGCAACTTCGCCTGGGAGTTCTTGTGGGCCTACGTCTTCACGTCTGACATGGGCAGATTCGTGGGACCCTGAACCGCGTCTGGTTCCTGCTGGACATCGTCATCTTCTGGGCCGTCCTGCATGTGGGCGTCAAGCAACTGGGCATCGAGCGGCTGAGGCGGCAGTTCGTGCCGCTGATGCTCTTCATGCTGGTGGCCTTCGGCTTCGGCTATTACTACTTCGGCAAGGAAGGCTATGACACCGCTACGGGCCTGACCTCGGGCCTGATGGCCAACGTGATCATCTCCGGCCTCTATCCGGTCATGATGCTGCGCCAGCCCAGCCTCTACGGCATCTCGACGGCCGTCGCCTGGCTGAAGATGGTGGGTACCGGGCTGATCACGGTCTTCACCTTCATGTTCTTCCCGGAAGGCCACTGGTTCATCAAGAGCATGGGCCGGCGGTGCTGGTGATGGACCTGTACTACCTCTATCTGCTTTACGACCGGATGCGCCGCGATGCCGCCGCCGAGCAGGCTACCGCGGCGACCGCTTTGAAGGGCAGACTCAGCCCAGGCGCTTCAGCGCGACAACCGAATCGGGGATGAAGAAGCTGGCCTCGCCCTCCCGACCGAACTTGACCATGTCCCTCAGGATGATGCCGGCGAAGTAGCCCTGACGGTTGGGGGTCAGACCATGCAGGACGCGGTCGATGAAGAGGGGCAGCTCCAGGTAGATCAGCTTGAGCAGGCGGTAGAGCGGCGCGGGCAGGGCGCGTAGCCCCACGAGGGCCATGGCCGGTGGCTTCAGAGCCTCCTGGATCAGCAGCTTGGGGAGGATGCCGCAGCCCAGCAGGCGCAGGTGCCGTGGGATCAGTTGCTTCATCATCTTCAGGTCCGCCCTAGCCAGGACGACGCCGTCCGGGTTCTGGTCGGCGCTCACGTAGTTGCGGCGGGCGTAGGACTGGTAGAAGGCGGCGGCATCGTCGAGGGTAGCGGGGATGTAGTCGAAGGTGGGCTCCTCGTCCCCGGTCACCGGCGGGTGGATGCCCATCATCACCCCGAAGACCTGCCAGAGGTAGTAGATGTCTTCGGCATCCTGGTCGGGCAGGTCGTGGGCGATCTGCCGCAGGCTGTCGATGGGCAGATAGGAGAAGCCCATGAGGGTGCCGAGCATGTCTTCCTTGCTGACCGGCGAACCCGCCTCGGGATGCTCCGGACCGAACTCCGGCAGCCGGCGCCGCGCGATGCCGCGCACGCCGGCGTGCATCAGGCGCATTTTCTGGCCGGCCATGGTGGCCGCGCCGCCGTCCTGGAAGCCTCTGGCGCCGCCGATCTCCACCAGCAGCTGGACCACGGCCAGCACGCGCCGCCAACTGGCCGTGACCAGATCGCTGGACAGGGTGAGGGCGTGAAAGGCGCGGCGCGGCGTAGCCCGCGGGCAGGGAGCGGGTGAGCAGCACGCTGCCGATCTCGAAGATATGGCGCATGAACGCGGCCTCGCCGCGACACGTGCCAGGTCGGTGCCGGCGGGAAGGGTCTGGGTGGCCTCCCAGAAGCGCCTCAGCGCCGGCTGGGCATCGGCGGGCAGCGCCGGCACGTTGACGTTGATCTCGCGGAAGATGCGGTTGGCCGCCGGCAACTCGCCCCGCGCCTCCAACTCGGCCACGGTCAGATCGGCGCGCTCGTCGCCTTGTGCCTTGAGGCTGTCCAGGAATGCGTCATCGGACCACTCCTGTCGGCCATGCCATTGCCTCCTCAGGCGTATCCCACCACGGACTGTCCTCACCGCCCCCCGCCCATCTGCGCGGGGCGTCGGGGGCAATGGCGCGGGGCAACAAAGGCCCCGGGCGCGGAGCATACGCCGGAGCGGGGCTTAGGGTCAAACGGGTGATGGCGGGGGGCCCGGCGGCCGCCCGGTGACTGAAGTCACGGGCTGCTATGAAAATACAAGCTCTGAAGGGGTGGTGTCGCGGACGGCGGGGTCCGGAACGACGGGCTCGGTGGAGACCGAGAACCCGAGCGATTCCAGTTTGCGAACCAGGCGCTTGCGTTGGTCATCGACGTTGCGGCGCTCGAGTAGTCTCCCCCGAGTTCACGAAACGGCTCGCGTCGGTTGAGGATGTGGTAGACCATGGTTAGCATCGTGTGGGCGACCGCCACGAGAGCCTTCTTGGCGCCCATGCGCTTGACGAGGCGGTGATACTGGGCGGCCAGGTAGGTGTTCTTGGTGTGCGTGGCCGCCCATGCCGCCTGGACGAGCACAGTCTTGAGGTAACGGTTGCCCTTGGTGGTCTTCCCGCTTGAACGCTTGCCGGCAGACTCGTGGTTGCCGGGACACAGTCCAGCCCAGCTCGCCAAGTTCCCGGCTGTCGGGAAGCGGGTCATGTCTAACCCAATCTCGGCGATGATGACTGTGGCCACTCGCACGCCGATGCCGGGCACCGTTTGGAGCAGTTCCATCGCGTCAGGGGCAAAAGGGTCGGCGTTGTTCGCCACCTCCGACAAGAGACGCTCCTCCACCCGAACGATGCCGGCCTCAGCCTGATCGTAGTCGTCGAGCAGTTCCTTCAGGACCCAGCGCTGGGTTTCGCTGAGTTGCCCCTGCAGTGCGCGCACGAGCTCAGGCTCTTTGCGCTTAGGCTTCGACGCGCCAGACCGGCCAGCGCCTTCGGATCTGTCTCGCCCTCCGCCAGGGCCCGAAGCATGGCCCTGCCACTAGCGCCGAACACATCGCTGGCGACCTGGCCCAACTTGATGTTCCCACTCTCGATCAGCTTCTGAATGCGGTTGGCGAGGCTCGTCTGGTTCCGGACCAGGCTCTCTCGATACCGCGTGAGTTCCCGCAATTCCCGGATGTGGGCCGGGGGGATGAAGCTTCCTCCACCAGTCCATACTGCACCATCTCCGCGATCCACTCACTGTCGTGCATGTCCGTCTTGCGACCCCGTCGGCCCTTTACATCATGGGCATTGAGGAGGACGACCTCGATGGATCCGTCCAGGATGTTGAACACGGGACGCCAGTACACCCCAGTGCTCTCGATTCCCACCCCTGACACCCGAGAGAGCAACCACTCCTTCAGCCTGATCAGATCGTCCGTCATCGTCAAGAAAGTCCGGAACTCCTTCTCGCCCTCCTCGATCAGGCATCCCACCACCGTCTTGGCGTGGACATCCAGCCCACCACAGATCGAATGGACCACCTTCACGGCTGATCTCCTTGGCCACCGGTGTGAGAACCTCAGGAAGATTGGAGTCTGCTATGCGTGCTCGCCTATGGGCGGCGACAATTGGGGGTGCTATGAGGTCCTGGGTCAGACTCATTACCGGGCTCGCTCGCACCAAGCACAGCCGACCTCCCGGCCGATGGACCGACTCCGATTATACGTCACTGAGCCGCCAACCCATTTTCATGCTCTGGCGGGTGAACCCCGGGTTCATGGCCGACTCATAAGACGAAACCCACTAAAGGTGGGTTGGAGCGAGGGGTTTCCGATGGGGTATCAGCGTGGGGATGAACCGATGGGTTTCAGCGCATGTTGATCGCGGTTGATGAGGCGGTGTCGGACGGGTCTTGGTCAGTGGATGGTTTCATGATGCGGACCACGCTGCAGCAGCAGATCGATGCCCATCCACGCTGATCAGCCCCTCAACGATCCTGAACACCCACCCACCTTTAGTGGGTTTCGTCTTAATGAGTCGGCCATGAACCCGGGGTTCACCCGCCAGAGCATGAAAATGGGTGGCGGCCAGTGAGGTATAATTGGAGTCGGTCCATCGGCCTGGGAGGTCGGGTGTGCTTGGTGCGAGCGAGCCCGTTAATGAGTCTGACCCAGGACCTCATAGGCACCCCCAATTGTCGCCGCCCATAGGGCGAGCACGCATAGCAGACTCTAATCTTCATGAGGTTCTCACACCGGTGGCCAAGGAGAACAGCCGTGAAGGTGGTCCATTCGATCTGTTGTGGGCTGGACGTCCACGCCAAGACGGTGGTGGCGTGCCTGATCAAGGAGGGCGAGAAGGAGTTCCGGACTTTCTCGACCATGACGGACGATCTGATCAGGCTGAAGGAGTGGTTGATCGCCTCGGGGTGTCTCAAGGTCGGAATCGAGAGCACCGGCGTGTACTGGCGCCCGTGTTCAACATCCTGGAGGACCCCATCGAGGTCGTCGCTGCTCAATGCCCGTGACGTCAAGGGCCGACGGGGCCGCAAGACGGACATGCGCGACAGTGAGTGGATCGCCGAGATGGTGCAGTATGGACTGGTGGAAGGGAGCTTCATCCCCCGGCCCACATCCGGGAACTGCGGGAGCTCACTCGGTATCGCGAGAGCCTGGTCCGGCAGCGGACGAGCCTCGCCAACCGCATTCAGAAGCTGATCGAGAGCGGGAACATCAAGCTGGGCCAGGTCGCCAGCGATGTTCTGGGCGCCAGCGGGCGGGCCATGCTTCGGGCCCTGGCGGAGGGCGAGACAGACCCACAGGCGCTGGCCAGTCTGGCGCAGCGCAGGCTCAAGCGGAAAGAGGCCGAGCTCGTGCGCGCGCTGCAGGGGCAACTCACCGAAGCCCAGCGCTGGGTCCTGAAGGAACTGCTCGACCAGTACGACCAGGCCGAGGCCTGCATGGCTCGGGTGGAGGAGCGTCTCAACGTCGGAGGTGGCGAACAACGCCGACCCTTTTGCCCCTGACGCGGTGCGACTGCTCCAGACGGTGCCCGGCATCGGCGAGCGAGTGGCCACGGTGATCATCGCCGAGATCGGGCTGGACATGACCCGCTTCCCGACAGCCGGGCATCTGGCGAGCTGGGCTGGGCTGTGTCCCGGCAACCATGAGTCCGCCGGCAAGCGTTCAAGCGGCAAGACCACCAAGGGCAACCCTTACCTCGAGACTGTGCTCGTCCAAGCCGCATGGGCGGCCACGCACACCAAGAAGACCTACCTGGCCGCCCAGTACCACCGCCTCGTCAAGCGCATGGGCGCCAAGAAGGCGCTCGTAGCGGTAGCCCACAGCATGCTAATCATGGTCTACCACATCTTGTACCGACGCGAGCCGTATCGTGAACTCGGGGGCGACTACTTCGAGCGCCGCAACGTCGATGACCAACGCAAGCGCCTGATTCGCAAACTGGAGTCGCTCGGGTTCTCGGTCTCCACCGAGCCCGTCGTTCCGGACCCCGCCGTCCGCGACACCACCCTTTCAGAGCTTATATTTCATAGCAGCCCGTGACT
>CAVZHI010000014.1:0-142181 GCA_963775015.1 uncultured beta proteobacterium
CCGCACCTCGATCACGGTGAAGGTCTCGGTGGAGGCCGAGCGCTGGGGCGGCGGCCGCGGCGAGCACGTGAAGGTCACCGAGGCCGAGGTCGTCCTCGTCTCGGTCGACGAGTCGGGACGTCCCACGCCGATCCTGCCCGACCGCTCGACGATGACGTCGCCACCCTCACGGCGATGAGCGCGCCCGTCCCCTCTCCCGACCCGCCGCCGTCTCAAGGGTGACCCTGCCCCACGACTGTCCGGACACGTGCATGATGACGGTCGACGTGGAGGACGGCCGAGCGACGGCGATCAGCAGCGACCCGACCACCGTTCACGCAGGGGTTCCTTGCGCGAAAGTGCAACCGCTCGTCGAGCGCGTCTACGAGCCCGAGCGGATCCTCCACACCCGATGAAGCGGACGGGCGACAAGGGCGAGGGCCGCTCGAGCGGGTCTCGTGGGACGAGGCGCTGGACCGGTCGCTCGAGGCCTCCAGGAGGTCGTCGAGCGCCTCGGTCCCGCAGGCGATCCTGCCCTACTCGTACGCCGGCAACATGGGCCTCCTGTCTTCGGCAGCATGGACCGGCGCTTCTTCCTGGCCCTCGGTGCGAGCCTCCTCGAGCGGACGATCTGCTCCGCGCGCCGGGACGCGGGCTACAAGGCGACGCGTGGGAGAATAGACGGGCTTCGACCCGGAGGCCATGGTCCACGCCCGCCTCATCGTGGCCTGGGGAGCGAACATCGTCAGCTCCAACGTCCACCTCTGGCCGTTCGTCGAAGAGGCGCGGACGGCGCGGGGCGAGGCTCGTGGCGCGTGGACCCCTACCGCTCGCGCACCGCCGCCGGAGAAGTCGGACCTCCACATCGCTCCTCTTCCCCGGGACGGACGCCGCGCTCGCCCTCGGGATGATGTGCGCGTCGCCTCCGCAACAGGCTCGAGAGACCGCGGACTGGCTGGAGCGCTACACGGTCGGCCACGAGGAGCTGCGCGAGCGGCCGGGAATCAACAAGGTTTATCTGACGCCGTTCTCCGGCAGCGAGCTCAGCCAACATGGGCGCGGCGTCAGATAAACGCTATTCGTTCACTGCCCATTGCACCGCTATCTCCGCGGTTCAGTTCAACAAGGTTTATCTGACGCCGTTCTCCGGCAGCGAGCTCAGCCAACATGGGCGCGGCGTCAGATAAACGCTATTCGTTAGATCGCGCCAAAACAGCCGGGGCCCCTGCCGCTTGCGGCGTACATGCCGTGTATGTACACTATCGGTGTGAGCAATCTGACATTTGAGTGGGACGAGAAGAAGGCGGCAGCCAATCTGAGAAAGCATGGCGTGTCCTTTGAAGATGCCAAGACGGTCTTCGCAGATGATCGCGCCCGACTGATCAACGATCCGGACCATTCGGAAGAGGAAGACCGCTTTGTGCTGCTTGGCCTCAGCAGCAGTTTGCGATTGCTGGTTGTAGTTCATTGCTACAGAGAGGCCGCGAATGCCATCCGCATCATTTCGGCTCGTAAGGCGGTAGCGGGCGAGTACCACCAGTATCCGTAGAGGTGAACCATGCGCAAAGAATATGACTTCAGTGCTTCAAGGAAGAATCCATACGCCACCCAGCTCAAGCGTCCGGTGACAATTCGGCTAGATCAAGAGTCAATCGGCTACTTCAAGTCTATGGCCGAAGACACTGGCATTCCGTACCAAAGCCTCATCAACCTGTACTTGAAGGAGTGTGCGGCATCGAAGAAGAAGCTGAATCTGGCCTGGAAGTGAGCGTGGTTTCTGTGCCGCGTGCGCGGTCTAACCTTTCGGTCAAGCCGACGCGCTCCGGGCTTCGCCCTCCGCGCGCGGCTTACCTCATACGTTACCGTGAAAGCCCCTACCGAGGCGGACACGAGTAAGCCTCCCGCAGCGGTAGGGGATATGAACAGCCGCTGGGCCCGACCCCTCGAAAGCAGCGACGCTTCAGTGGCTGGCGGCAGCGGCCTGAGTTGGCGGCCAGCGGCCGATGGTCTTGAGTTGCTTGATCCAGCGCGGCGCGTTCTTCTTCGCGCTCATGGCCGCGTAGTCGGTGCCTTGGTCGATGTAGGGCTGGCGTCGGCTGAGCAGCACGAATATCAAACGGATCATCTTGTGCGCCACGGCGATGATCGCCTTCTTGTGCGACTTGCGCACCATCAGGCTTCGGTACTTGGCCGCCAGCGTGCTCTTGGTCAGGCGAGCCGCGTTGGCGCATTCGCACAGGATGAAGCGGATGATCGAGTTGCCGTGGCGCGTGCGGCCCGACTTGCGCTTGCCCGCGCTCTCGTTGTTGCCCGGGCTCAGCGCGGCCCAGCAGGCCAGCCGCGCGGCGCAGCCGAAGCGCGCCATGTCCTCGCCAATCTCGATCAGGATCAGGGCTGCTGCGATCTGGTCGATGCCAGGAATGGTTTGCAGCAGGCCGTGCGCCCAGGCGTAAGGGGCCATGGCGTTGAGCAGGTAGGCATCAATCTCAGCCAGCTCGGTTTGCAGCGTCTCGATGTGGGCATGAATGTGCCTGAGCACGAACAGATGCCGTGCGCTGAGATCGCCTTCCAGACTGGCGCTGAGGTCTTCGCGCTTTTGCTTGAGCTTGCCGCGCGCCAGGCCGAGCATGTGCTCGATGGGTTGCTGCGCAATCAGCGCGCTGACCATCGCCCGGGCCGACACGCCATTGATGTCGCTGACCACGCCACCGAGCTTGATGCCGCCATCGTCCAGGATCTTGTGCAGCCGGTTGATCTCGCTGGCGCGCATCGCGCTGAGCTTGCGCCGGTAGCGCGAGACCAGGCGCAGCTCGCGCAGGTCCTTCGGCGGAATGAAGCTCGCGCGAACCAGGCCGAAGCGCGCCAGCACAGCCAGCCATTCGCTGTCGGCCATGTCGGTCTTGCGTCCGGGCACGTGCTTGATCATGTGGGCGTTGACCACCCACGCGGGGATGCCGGCGTTTTCCAGGTGGGCGTGCACGCTCTTCCAGTAGATGCCGGTGCTCTCCATGACCACCAGCTGCACGCCCAACTCACGCAGCCAGGCGGCCAGCGCGCGGCAGTCCCGCCGAAAGCCGCCGAACTCGCGCGTGTGACGCTGCATGGCGCCATCGGCTTGCTCGATCAGCACGGTGACCACGTGCAGCATGCGGTGCACGTCGATACCGGCCACGCACCGGTACAAAGCTCGCAATCCAAGGTCTTCCATCTTGATGCTCCTGTGGTTAAAGTGCCATGTGGCACACAGGGCGATCACCTCTTCGGCCGAATGCAAAACGCAATCGCCCGAGGGCTGGAAGACTCCTCGAATCGAACTCGATTCGGGCCTCTTTACCGTTCGTGCTGCAACGCGGCCCGGTTCAGTGGGTCGCGCCGCGCGACAGTCGGGGGTTCGAGCCAGCCCGGTGGAGATCCGGTTAGGCGGCGGGGTCGGGCCTTCACTCGTAAAACGACCTCAATCGCCCAGTGTGCCGCCCCGCATCGTGCACCAACCTCAGGCTTTCATGCTCGGGGGCGATGCGCCTGAATCATGAATGGTTAGGCCCCAATCTCAAGATAGGAGGTGCCACATGAATTCCAGTGAACTGCCAGAGGCCTGGATAAGGCTTGCGTCGCAGGAAGAGGTCCGCAACATTGTTGGCCAGGCGAAGCACCCCTATGAAGTATTCATGGGTGGCGTATTTCCCCGCATGACACGTCTGATCTTGACTCACCCCGAAATCGGCAAAGCTCTTGGCGCGCTGTTTCGCGTCGTCAACTTTTCAAAAGGAACGCTGTCTCGCGCAGAGAGCGAAATGATCGCTGCCGTTGCAGCATCCGCCCAAGACTGCAGGTACTGATGCAGCATCACGCGGAATTCTTTCGTCTTGAAGGTGGCGACCCGGCGCTGACGGCTGCGATAAAGGAGTATCGATGGCGGGAGTTCGAAGGCCTTACAAAACGACAGAATGCATTGTGCGAAGTAGCGGAAAAGCTGAGTGGTACGCCCACCCGAATGACCCAGAACGATTGGCGACCTCTGCGCGACCTTGGGTTCGACGATCGTGCCTGCTTGGAAGTTGCGCACATCGTCGGCTTCTATAACTACTTGACAAGGCTTGCAGACGGATTCGGTCTGCAGCCGACGGAAGCTCAATACCCTGCGTGACGGACTGCAAAGTGCCTCCTGTTCGAGGAGATGTGAGTATCTAGCTGGAATGGCTCGCTACTGTCGAGCGGAGTGGGTAGGCCTAACCCTTCGGTCAAGCCGACGCGCTCCGGGCTTCGCCCTCCGCGCGCGGCTTACCTCAAACGTTGAACTAAACCGCTAACGCGGTGATGAAGCGTGGCGCAGGGCTGGACGAATTGTTGAAGCGGATGGGGGTGGCGTACCTTGATCTTGGGGAATGTTCCCCGGACCGAGGAGACGACGATGACACCCCTGCGTCAACGCATGCTCGATGCGATGGTGTTGCGTGGCCTGGCTGCGCGCACCCAAGAGACCTACCTGTGGAACGTTGAGCAACTGGCCCGGCACTACCGGCGCAGCCCCGACCAACTCAGCGACGAGCAGGTACAGGCCTACCTGTTGTTCCTGCTGCAGAAACGCCACCTGTCGCGCTCCACCGTCAACCAGGCCTCGTGCTCGGTTCGCTTTCTGGTCTGCGATGTGCTGGGCCAGAGCGAGCGACGCCTGCAGATTCCCATGGGTCGAACGCCACAGCGCCTGCCCGAGTTACTCACCCGCGCCGAGGTGGCCGCGCTGCTTGGCGCGGCGCGCACCCTGAAGTCCCGTACCGTGTTGATGACCGCCTACGCCAGTGGGCTGCGCCTGAGCGAGCTGTGCGCGCTGCGTGGCTGCGACATCGAGTCCGCACCCGATCGCATGTGCATTCGCGTCGTCCAGGGCAAGGGCAACCGAGACCGCTACAGCCTGCTCGAGGCCGATCTGCTCGAACAGCTGCGCCTGTACTGGCGCAGCTGCAGGAGTGGCGCACGCGCCAGCGATTGGTTGTTCGCGGGCCAGCACGACAGCTCGCGGGCGCTGGACACCTCCAGCGCACAGCGCTACTACTACCTGGCGCGCGACGCCGCGGGCATCACCAAGGTGGGCGGCATTCACACCCTGCGCCACTGCTTTGCCACCCATTTGCTGGAGTCCGGCGTGGATCTGAACAGCATCAGCAAATGGCTCGGCCACGGCCAGCTGAGCACCACCGGGCGCTACCTGCGCATGGCCAACCCCGGCCACAGTGCGGGCGTGGGCCCGCTGGCGCTGCTGTCCCAACTGCCCCAGCCTGTGCAACTCTCCAAGCCGGCCAAGCACTGAAGCCGAAGCACTGAAGCCCCCGCGCCATGCGCGCCACCCTGGCCGAGGTGCTGCGCCACTTCGGGCCGGCCTACCTGCGCGAGCACACGCTGAGCACGCCCCAAGCGCGAGCCTGGCGCGCCATCGTGAGTTGCCGCACGCCCGCGCTGGGCGGCCAGCACCTGCGCTGCGATGGCTGCGGCGCTGAACAGTGGCGTTGGCATTCGTGCAGGAACCGGCACTGCCCGCAATGCCAAAGCCGAGATCGCGAGGCCTGGCGCGCGGCGCGCATGGGCGAGTTGCTCAACGTGCCGTACTGCCACCTGGTGTTCACGCTGCCCCACGAGCTCAACGCACTGGCCGGCGTGCACCCGCGCTGGGTCTACGCCACGCTGATGCAATGCGCGGCCGCCACGCTCAACGAGTTCGCCGCCAACCCGCGCTGGTTGGGCGGCATCGGGTCATTCACGCTGGTGCTGCACACCTGGACGCAGGACCTGCGCCGCCACCTGCATGTGCACGCGTTGATGGCCTGCGGGGCGTTGCAGCTCCATGCCGATGCCGATGCCGATGCCGATGCCGATGCCGATGCCGATGCCGATGTCGCTGGTGCTGGTGCTGGTGCTGGTGCTGGTGCCGTCAAATGGATCCAGCCCAAGCGCTCGCCCACCTTCTTGTTCCCGGTGCACGCACTGTCAAGGGTGTTTCGGGCCAAGTTCTTGCAGGCGCTGCAAGACGGTCTCGCCGCAGGCACGCTGCCGCACGACCCGGCCCATACGCAGCTCGCGCGCCGCCAGCGCGTGAGCGCGCTGCGCCGCCACGACTGGGTGGTCTACGCCAAGACGCCACTGGCTGGGCCGGCGGGAGTGCTGGATTACCTGTCGCGCTACACGCACCGCACGGCGATCGGCAACGAGCGCATCGTGGCCATCCAGGGCGACAAAGTGCTCGTGCGCGTGCGCGCCGACGACACCGGCGGCAAACGCACCATCGGCATGGATGGCCAGCAGTTCATCGCCCGGTTCTTGCAACATGTCCTTCCCGCGGGCTTCAAGCGCATTCGCCACTACGGGCTGCTGGCCCCGGCGGCCAAGACCGCGCGCCTGGCGCTGGCCCGGCAAGTGCTGGCGATGCCGGCAGCCAACCCGCAGGCGTGCGAGGACGCCAAGGCCTTCATGCAGCGCGTGGCCGCCATCGACATCATGTGCTGCCCGCATTGCAAGGGCGGTCGCTGGTTCGCTGTGCAGCACCTGGCGGCCAACCGGGCGGCCCTGGCCGCCATCACCCCCATCACCACCGCCGCCTGCCGAGGGCCACCGTGATCGACACACGCAGCCCAACGTCCCAGGCAAGGCCTCGTCGCGCACGCAGGCCAACACCGGCGCGCGCCAGACGCGCCGCAGGGCCAGCCAGCGTGCTCCTCAAGCAAGTCCCGGTGCAGCGCGAGACGCCTTGGGCGCGATCACAATGCGCAGCACGCAACTCACGCCCCGCCGCGCAGCACGACTTGTCTACCCAAACGGCCAGCTGAAACTTACACTGCCCATTGCACCGCTATCTCCGCGGTTCAGTTCAACAAGGTTTATCTGACGCCGTTCTCCGGCAGCGAGCTCAGCCAACATGGGCGCGGCGTCAGATAAACGCTATTCGTTCAAGGTTTATCTGACGCCGTTCTCCGGCAGCGAGCTCAGCCAACATGGGCGCGGCGTCAGATAAACGCTATTCGTTGTCATCATTTGATCAAAACGCGCCGCGGTGATTGCTTTGTTGAAGGGAAGCGCTTGCCAGATGAATCAGTTCGAAATTGAGATCATCAGCCGCAAGGTGGCCGCATGACCCCTGCCACCACAATCGTCGAGTCAATCTCCTTCGAACCGTTTCCAAACGGACCACGCCTCCGCTGCATGAGCGCGCCTGTGCATGGCGTCGCGCGCGGCACAGTCCTTCTTGCGCCGCCTTTTGCCGAAGAGATGAACAAGACACGGCGAATGTGTTCCCGGCTGGCACGGCTTCTCGCAGCCGATGGTTGGCGGGTGGTGCGACTCGACCTCTACGGCTGCGGCGACAGCGCGGGTGAGTTCCGCGACGCCACCTGGGCGCGCTGGGTCGACGATTTGCGGATCGAATTTCGGCGGTCGGTCGAGCAAACGGGAGCGCCGGCGTGGATTTGGTGCGTGCGATCCGGGGCCCTTTTCGCCTCGGATTTGCTGCAGGTTGTGCCTTCTGCCCACTTGCTGCTGTGGCAACCGGTGCTGTCAGGGTCAACCCACCTGCACCAATTCCTGCGCCTGCACTCTGCGGCGCGCCTGCTGGGGCGCGCCAAGACGACTTCGGTCGAAGGCACGCTGGCGCAACAACTCGAGGCGGGGCACACCATCGAGGTCGGCGGATACGAACTGCCGGCAGCGATTGCACAAGGTATGGCGGGCGCCCATTGGCAAATCGACGCCGGGCACGGCGGCCGGATCGTTTGGCTCGAAATCGCCGCCAACCGCGCCGCAGGCCCGAATCTGAGCACGGTCCGCGCGGTCGAGGAGTTGCGTGCGGATGGACGACGCGAAGTCCAGTTCGAGACGTTGTCCGGCGCTCCGTTCTGGAGCACCGCCGAAATCGTTGAAAACGAAGCCCTGCTGTTGCGATCGCAACAGCTGATGCGCAGCGCACCCGCCGTCGAAACCCGCATCGACCACCATGACGCTTGATGTGCGCCCCGAAACGGCCGGTGAAATTGACATCCGAGAGATCGTTCTGGAGATCTCCTGCGACGGGGTCCTGCTGCCGGGAATCGTGGCCGAGCGTGCGAATCCCTCGGCCGGAACGGACGTCGCCATGCTCGTCCTCGTCGGTGGGCCTCAGTATCGCGTCGGTAGCCATCGGCAGTTCGTGCAACTGGCCCGCGCGGTTGCTCGCGTGGGGCTGACGGTTCTGCGATTCGACTACCGTGGCATGGGTGACGCTGACGGTGCAATACGCTCCTTCGAGGACGCTGGCCTCGACGTGCACGCGGCAATTGATGCGCTGCTGTGCTACGCACCTCATGTGCGGGGTGTCATCCTGTGGGGACTCTGCGATGCCGCTTCACTCGCCCTCATGCACGGTCTGGCACATCCCGCGGTGCGCGGTGTCGCGCTGGCCAATCCGTGGGTTCGCAGCGATGCAACCCTCGCGGCGGTTACGGTGAAGCACTACTATGGTTCGCGACTCTTGCAGAGGGACCTTTGGTACAAGCTCTTGAGCGGCCGTTTCGACTTTCGCGAATCGCTGCGCTCGTTGTGGAGCAACGTGGCGCAGGCCTCGACATCGCGCCGCGGGCAGCGCAGCAGCAACGCACGGCTTGATTTCCAAACCCGAATGGCGCACGGCCTGGCGGCGTTCAGCGGCCCTGTCCTGCTGATTCTGAGCGGCGACGACCTGACGGCGCGCGAGTTCATCGAGTACACCACCAGGGCGCCCGCATGGGCAAGTCTGCTTGACGCGACGCGGGTCAGCCATGTCGCCATTCCCAACGCCGACCATACTTTCTCGCAGCGCTCGTGGCGCAGCGAGGCCGAACAACAGACTTGCGCATGGATCCGGGCAAACTTCATCTCGAAGTGAGCACGACCAGGCCGACACACCGAGTGCTGATGGTGGCGTTCCACTTTCCGCCGTCGGTGGGGTCCAGTGGAATCCAGCGCACGCTGCGATTTGTGCAACACCTGCCAGGGCATGGCTGGGAGCCGCTTGTGTTGACTGCCCACCCGCGGGCCCACCCCTCGACTGCGAACGACCTTATGGCCGAGATACCGTCCCATGTTCCGGTCGAGCGTGCGTTCGCGCTCGACGCCGGGCGCCACTTGGCGATCGCTGGGCGCTACCCGGGCGTACTCGCGGTTCCTGATCGCTGGATGACATGGTGGCTCGGAGCCGTTCCGCGCGGGTTGGCCATGATTCGCCGCCATCGCCCTGCCGTGATCTGGTCCACTTACCCGATCGCCACCGCGCACCGCATCGCGCTGACCTTGCACCGACTGACGGGTATCCCGCTCGTGATGGACTTTCGGGATCCGATGGCGCAGCAGGGCTACCCCGAAGAACCACGCCAGTGGCGCGCCTTTTCTCGTATCGAACACGCTGCGGCGCGCTGCGCTTCGCGTCTGGTGTTTGTGACGGCCAGCGCGCGCCGCTTGTACCGAGAGCGTTTCGCGGCGCTGCCGGAAGATCGCTTTGCCCTGATCGAAAACGGCTACGACGAGGAGTCCTTCGCCGAAGCGGAACGGGGGCTCGCACCTGAACCCCTGAGTCCGGAGAAGTTCACGCTTCTGCACAGCGGCATCGTGTACCCGAGTGAGCGCGATCCACGTGGCTTGTTTGCTGCGCTCTCGGCCTTGCGACGCGCCGATCATCAGGGCCTGCTGCGCTTGCGACTGCGTTTTCGTGCCGCTGAGCATGACGGGATGATCCGCCGCCTGGCGGCAGAGAGCGGCGTCGCCGACCTGATCGAGTTGCTGCCCGCCATTCCGTACCTGGATGCACTGCGCGAAATGCTGCGCGCCGATGGGCTGCTCATCATGCAGGGGAGCAACTGCAACGAACAAGTCCCGGCAAAGCTTTATGAGTATCTGCGAGCGTCGCGGCCGGTGCTCGGTCTCGCCGACCCGGCCGGCGACACGGCGAACGTGATGCGCGATGCCGGAATCGCCCACATTGCCAAACTCGAGGACGGGCACGCGGTTGCTTCGGCGCTTGGCCGTTTCCTCGACGACAGTCCGCTTGCCTCAGCTCGGCGGCCGATGTCCCCGGTGCTGCGCGCCATGTCGCGCCGCGCGCGCGCCCACGCCCTGGCGGACCTGCTGACGACAGCGGCGACGCAACCCCCGCAACCCGACGCCGTTGGACATCGACATCCTGGAGCGAAGCCATGACCTCTGAAGCGACGCTGTTGCACGAGTTCGTTCTCGTCTCGGCCGAGCGCACCCCTGCAGGCCCAGCCTTGCACGATGGCCGCGCCTTGACGTCCTATGCCGAGCTCGGCGACGAACTTCGACGCTTCGCCTCGGGGCTGGCCTCCCTGGGGATCGGTCGCGGTGAACGTGTCGGCATCTTTCTCGACAAGCAGCGCGAAGCGGTGGTCGCGTCGTTCGGTGCACCCGCACACGGTGCCGTTTTCGTCCCGATCAATCCGCTGCTCAAGCCCGAACAGGTTGGACACATCCTGCGCGACTGCAACGTGCGTGTGCTGGTAACGTCACCGCAGCGCTTGGCCACTTTGAACGACACCCTGCGACTCTGCCCCGATCTGGCACATGTCGTCCTCACCGGCAGTGTTTCAACAGCGGCCGCTTGCGTTCCCGCGGTCCACGCGTGGAAGGACCTGCTGAACGCGCCCGCGCGCGCCGGTTGGCGGGTCGTCGACAACGACATCGTTGCCATCCTCTATACCTCGGGCAGCACGGGCCGGCCCAAAGGCGTCGTGCTGTCGCACAGGAACATGGTCGCCGGCGCGAAGAGCGTCGCCTCTTACCTGCGCAATCACAGCGAAGACGTGCTGCTGGCCGCCCTGCCACTGTCGTTCGACGCCGGGTTCAGCCAGCTCACGACCGGCTTCCACGTGGGCGCCCAAGTGGTGCTGCTGAACTACCTGCTGCCCAAGGATGTGATCAAGGCCGTGCTCAAGCATCGCATCACCGGTCTGACCGCAGTCCCGCCTTTGTGGATTCAGCTTACTCAGGTGACCTGGGCCGATGGCGCGGGCGCGACCCTGCGCTACATCGCCAACACCGGCGGACACATGCCGCTCGAGACGCTGAACCGTTTGCGCGCCGCATTGCCGAATGCCGAGCCGTTCCTGATGTATGGGTTGACCGAGGCCTTTCGAGCGACCTACCTCCCACCCGACGAAGTCGAGCGCCGGCCCGACTCGATCGGCAAGGCCATCCCGAACAGCGAAATTCTCGTGCTGCGCCCTGACGGCACGCCATGCGATGTCGACGAACCCGGCGAACTCGTGCAACGCGGCGCTCTGGTCGCGCAGGGCTACTGGAACGACCCCGAAAAGACCGCGGAGCGATTCAAGCCGCTGCCCGGACGAGAGAGCGGCCTGGTGCTGCCCGAGATGGCGGTGTTCTCCGGCGATACGGTGCGACGTGACGAGCGAAGGGTTCCTCTACTTCATCGGCCGGCGCGACGAGATGATCAAGTCCTCGGGCTACCGCATCAGCCCCACCGAAGTCGAGGAGGTGATCTACTCGAGCGCGCTCGTCGGCGGAATGTGTCGCGTTCGGTGTCCCGCACAACACCTTGGGCGAATCGGTTGTTGTGGTTCTGACTGCCGCTGCCGGCGTTGTCTTTGAAGTGGACAGTTTGCACACCTACTGCCGCAACCAGATGCCCGCGTACATGGTCCCATCGGCGATCAGCGTTCGCGAGGGCCCCTTGCCACGCAACGCCAATGGCAAGATCGACCGCAAGGCGATTTCTACCGAGTACGCCGCGAGTGTCTGAGGGCCGAACGCCGCAGTCGCACTGCATCAGCGGCAAGCCGCAATCTTCGCGCAACGCTTCATGCCTTCACTAAGGAGAGTGATCGTCAATGTCGGCTTCAAGCATTTGAGAGTCAATGCAGAATTTCGCGGCCCAGTTCAAATATTCCCAGCGTCCGTAGTCTCCGTCCACCGGGAACGAACCTTTGACCCCGCCGCGCTGTCCGATGGACCCGTCTAACGACACGCTGCGGCGTACGAACTGATTCAGGCGCCGGCCCGTGCTCAAGTAGGATTCATTGCCGGTTGACTGGTATAGCAGGAGCAGGCAATGGGCAAGTTGAACCGACCCGGTCAAGCAAACCCAGTCGACGCAGGCTTGGAAGTCTTGGTTCAGTCGCCCGGCGATACGGCCATCCGCCCCGACGACGTTGCAAAGGCTGTCAGCGGTGCGACGCGCGGCAGCCAGCAAGTCGGCACTGCCTGACCAGCGGTGACCCTCGATCACCCCACGCAACACATAGCCAATCGTGTGGGTCAGGGGCCTACTGGGGTCGGTCAGGCAATTCGATGCGAACCAGCCGTTGGCGCGCTGCTTGGTCAGGGCCCAGACAACCTGTCGCATGCCGGCATCGCCGAAACCCTCGCAGGGAACCACCCGATCCGCCTCGAACAGGCCCCAGGCGACGTGGGTTTCGTAGGCCTTTTCTCCGGCCGCCGCGAACGGCGTTGGATGCCTGCGCCAGCAACCGTCGGCATCGAGGCTGTCGCGCAGCCATGCGGCGGCGCGAAGCGCCGCATTGCGATAGCGCGCGTCTTGATAGGCGGCGGCGCCGGCGGCAAGCCCGAGCAGGATCTGCCCGGTGTTGAAGGTCACTGGCACGCGCGGTATCGAATCGACCTTGCCGCCCTCGAATCCGCCGTCGGGGTACTGGATCGAAAGGAACCAGTCCAACATACGCCGCACTCGCTTATGCAGCCCATTGTCGTTACGGCGCTGCGCCAATTTGATCAAGGTCGGAACGATGTAGCCGGTCGTCTCCGGATAAGACGTAGACCAACCCCTGATCAGACTGTAGTCCCGTGCCACACCGCCGTCGGCCGAGACCGAGTGATCCTGGGCTGCGCACAACCACTCCAGATTGGCCTGAATCACGGCCGCGACGCCGGGATCAATGTCCGGCAGACCACCAAGGTCGCGCTGCCGCTCGTCGTAGGCCTGTCGCGGCAGCGAATCTGCGGTTATCAACCCGACCAATGTATTGAACAAACGAGGCATTCAGCGCTCCGCCGATACACAGGCAAGCCAGCCACATGTGCGAGCCCTTAAACACCACAGAGCCGCCCCGAGGAAGAGATACGGCGGAATGCGGAGATTCTGCCGGCGACTCGGCGAACCGATGGCTTTGGTGAACGTGTCAGAGTTCGCGCCACGGCCGAGTTGCTTTCGCCACCGCCACCAGCGACTGCGGCGTGCGCCATTGGCAGGAGACGCCTGCCCCATGGTTTCGACCAGATTGCCCTTACTGCTTTGGACGCTCTGCGTGAACAAGTGCATCAGATGTCCTCATGCGCAAGGCCCACCTGGACCGGCAAAGTCATGCAATGCATATCCTCACGGGCATGCGTACCAGCGGGGTCTGCGATCAAGCCAGCCACGGCAAGAGCCGAGAGCGCATCAGCGAACGGATGAATGTCGAGTCGACGCTGAGCTCGATCTGGCGTGAAGTGCTGCACGTTGCGCGCGTCAATCGCCACGACAATTTTCTTGAGCTAGGCGGTAACTCCCTGCACGCCACACAGGTCATGTCGCGTGTGCACGCCAGGCTCGGAGTAGAGGTATCGGTGCGCACGCTATTCGAGCATCCGACACTCGCCGGACTGGTCGCCGCGATCGAACTGTCCGTTGCTGAAGCTGGTGGGATCGTTTCGACTCCCATCAATGGCCGACCACGCGAAGAGAAACTTCCGGCGTCATTCTCCCAGCGACGCATGTGGCTGATTCAGATGCTGAATCCGGAAGGAGTCGCATACAACTTGCAGTTCACGCTCCGGCTGCGGGGCACGTTCATTCACAAGTATTTCGACATTGCCATGGCGCGCTTGGTTGAGCGCCATGAATCCTTTCGCACCACGATTGTTTCCGTCGACGGTGAGCCAGTGCAGGTGATTGCGCCGCAGGCACTGGCGGATGTTGTTCATCACGACTTAACGCACCTTCCTGCAGCGAATCGCGACGCAGAAGCAGGGCGCCTTCTGAGCAGCGCAGCATCCCAGCCGTTCGACCTGTCCCGGGCGCCGCTGTTCAGCTTCCATCTCGTTCAGCTGGGCGACGAAGATCACATCATGTCTTGGCAGGTCCATCACGTCATCGGCGACGAGTGGTCGTTCGGAATCATGTTCCGGGAGTTTGCCGAGCACTACCGGGCGTTGCAGGCGGGGCGGGCGTCTGCTGTGGCACCGCTCACGATTCAGTTCGCGGACTATGCCGCCTGGCAGCGCGAGACGCTGGTTGGAGAGTCCCTCGACCGCCAGATGGCGTACTGGCGTGATCGACTTCGCGACCTGCCTACGTTGAGCCTGCCGGTGGATTTCAAGCGCCCCGCACGACAGACGTTCCGCGGCTCGTTTGTAGCGGCCAACCTGCCGGACGGCGCGCTCGATACCTTGAAGCGAGTCAGCTCGCAGCACCGTGCTACGCCTTACATGACGCTGCTCGCGTGCTTTCAGCTGCTGCTGTCTCGCTATTGCGTGCAAAGCGACATCGTCGTGGGTTCGCCCATCGCCAACCGCACGCATGTGGCCTCCGAAAACCTCATCGGAACGCTCGTGAACACGCTGGTGATGCGAAACACCATTGAGGAAACCGAGACCTTTGCCGAGTTGCTCGCACGCGTACGCGACGCCACACTCGACGCCCATGCCCACCAGGATCTGCCCTTCGAACAACTTGTTGAAGAGCTTGCGCCAATGCGTGACACGAGCCACTCGCCGCTGGTGCAGGTATTGTTCAATGTGCCCAACGTTCCGCTGATCGACATTGAAATTGGGGACTGAAATACGAGCCATTTGATATCGACACCGGCTCGACGCAGTTTGACCTCGCTCTGACGATTGATACCGAATTGTTCGGGCGCGCGCAGATGTCGTTTGCCACCGATCTTTTTGATCGCGCCACCGTGAAACGAATGCTGGCCCAGTACATGGGACTCGTCGAGCAGGTCATCGCGGATACGTCAAGACCACTGTCCGCCTACTCGCTGCTGACACCGCCCGAGCGTCATCGGACCGTCTTCGAATGGAATCGCACCGCGCGTGACTACCCCTTTGCGACCCGCACTGATGAGTTGGTCTCACAGCAGGCGCATTGCACGCCTGGGGCGGTGGCTGTCAGCATGGGGCCGCTCAGCCTCAGCTACTCCCAGCTGGAAGCGCGATCGAATCAGTTGGCGCAACTCCTGCGTGAGCGCGGCGTGCAACCCGGCTCACTTATCGGCATTTGCCTGGAGCGTGCTCCGGTCATGGTCGTTGCGCTGCTCGCAGTCATGAAAACAGGTGGCGCCTACGTTCCGATGGACCCCGCCTTCCCGCGCGACCGCCTCGAGTACATGGCACAAGACAGCGGCGTATCGCTTGTTCTCACCCAGGAAAGCCTGCGCGCGGTCCTACCGAAAATGCAGGATCGACTGCTGTTCCTCGACGATGCGGATGCTCTGCTGAGTGGCTTGCCCGATGCCGCAGTTGCACGGCCATGTTCCCCAGATGACCTTGCGTACGTGCTCTACACGTCAGGTTCCACCGGCAAGCCAAAGGGGGTGGAGATTCCGCACCGTGCATTGACCAACTTCCTGCACTCGATGCGTGACGCGCCGGGATGCACCGCGCTTGATACCTTGTTCTCCGTCACCACGCTGTCCTTCGACATCTCGGGGTTGGAGATATTTCTTCCGCTGATCTGCGGAGCGCGTGTCGAGCTGGCCAGCCATCACGAGGCCAGTGATGCAGCGTTGCTTGCCCGCCGGATCGGCGAAGTACGACCGACTGTGATGCAGGCAACACCCGCAACCTGGCGCATGCTCGTCGAGGCGGGTTGGGCGGGCAGCGACGGGATGAAGATTCTTTCTGGGGGCGAGGCGCTGCCCAGGGATCTCGCGGATCGGCTCCTGGACCGGAGCGCGTCGCTGTGGAATCTCTACGGCCCCACGGAGACCACGATCTGGTCCACGGTCGAACGCATCGATAGGGGCGACCCGATCAGCATCGGCCGCCCGATCGCCAACACCAGCATCTACATCCTCGACCGACTGCTGCAACCAGTACCCGTGGGAGTGCGAGGTGACCTGTACATCGGTGGCCACGGCCTGGCTCGGGGCTATCGGAATCGGCCAGACCTCACCTCGGAGCGATTCATCCAGAACCCGCTCGGAATCGAGACGGACCCGATCATCTATCGAACCGGGGATCTGGCGCGGTGGTTGCCCGACGGGCGCATCGAACATCTCGGCCGCAGTGACTTCCAGGTGAAGATTCGCGGCTTCCGGGTCGAGCTCGGCGAAATCGAAGCCGCCCTTGCCACCCATCCGCAGGTTGGACAGTGTGTCGTTGCAGCAAAAGACGACGCCCAAGGAATGAAGCAGCTCGCTGCGTACATCATTCCCACCGGGGAGCCGCCGCCGACTGCGTCGCTGAGCGCGTTGCTTCGCGCCAGTTTGCCGAAGTACATGGTGCCGTCACATTTCGTCTTCCTGGAGCGCTTTCCGTTCACCGCCAACATGAAGATCGACGTGGCAGCACTTCCGCCACCGCGTGCGGCGGTACGCGATCGAAGTGACCGCATCCGAACCGAGCCGCGCGGCAGGCTCGAGGTGCAACTCGCAGCGCTGTGGCGACAGGTGCTCGCGGACGAAACCATCGGTGTAGACGAGAACTTCTTCGACCTCGGTGGACACTCGCTTAAAGCGGTGCAGTTGATGTCACAGCTGGAGCGCGTCACCGGGAGGCGATTGCCCCTCGCGATGCTTTTCCAGGCGCCCACGGTGACGGCGATGGCCCGCCTGCTGGCAGCGTCGGACTGGTCGCCCTCCTGGCGATCGCTGGTGGCGATTCAGCCTACTGGCAGCTTGCCACCTGTGTTCGCGATCCCCGGGGTCGGTGGCAACGTGTTGATGTTCGCGCGGTTTGCCAAGCTGCTGGGTGCCGACCGGCGCTTCTACGGATTGCAGGCGCGCGGCCTTGACGATTCAGACCGCCCCTTCAGGTCGATCGCACGAATGGCCGAGCACTACATCGCGGAAGTGCGTTCGGTGCAGGCCCATGGCCCCTACGTTCTGGTCGGCAGCTGCACGGGTGGCGTCGTCGCGTACGAGATGACGCAACAGCTCAGGGCGCTGGGCGAAGAGGTGGCCCTGATCCTGGTGGAGAGCTGGCACCCGGCTTCGGCGCAGGCGCCGCGCTTCACCGTCGAGATGTTCCAGCCCGCAGTCTTCTTGGCCTCGAAGATCGCTGAGTACGGCCGACTTCTCGCGCAGGCTCCGCTCGTGCGCTGGCCGCAGCTTGCCGCTTCGAAACTCCGCTCCGCGCGCGACCTCGTCGCTGCCGAAGGCAGCGACACACGGAGCGTCTCCAGCTACCAACGGCACCGCCTCGCCAATGCAACCTGGCACGCGGTGTCGGGCTACAAGCCAAGAACACTGTCCGGAGGCCTGTTGCACATCATTGCTTCGCGACGCAGGTTGGCACCCTCAACGGTCGACACGCGACCCATGTGGCTGGAACTCGCCGGTGCGCAAGGCAAGATGCTGTTCGTGGAGGCTGAAGACTCCGGCCAACTGTTCACCCCACCGCACGTCGAGCAACTCGCCGGTCTCGTGACGTCTTACGTCGAGTCGCAGCTCGCATGAAGAAGCTGAGACTCGTCAGCTTCTTGTTGCGAGACTCGCGTGGCGCGATGGCGCTGATGATCTGTGCTGGAGTCCTGTCGGGCTTTTCCAGCGTCGGCGTGATCGCCGTGATCAGTCGCGCGCTTCATCCCGATGGTCTTTCCCCCGCCGCGTTGATCGGCGCGTTCGTTCTTCTCGTAGCAGCGAAGGTCGCGACAGGCGTGGCGTCGCAGCTCCTGCTGACGCGCTTTTCGCAAGGAACGATTCTCGATCTGTCGCTGTCGCTGTGTAACCGCATCCTTCGGACTCCCCTGCGGCGCCTCGAACGCGAGGGCTCCGGCCGCATCCTGACCGTGCTCACCGACGACGTGAGCGCAGTCACGTGGGCGGTGCAGTGCGTCCCGACGCTGGCGACCAACGTTGCGGTCGTGATGGGTTGCGGCGTCTACCTGGCATGGCTGTCCTGGCAGATGTTTCTGTGGGCCGCACTCATCACGGCCGGGGGCTCGCTGATCTACAAGATACTCAACGATAGGTCGTTCAGTCACATCTTTGCCGCCCGCGACGCACGGGCGAGACTGCTGAATCATTTCGAGACGCTGATCTCCGGCATCAAGGAATTGATGATGCATCGCGCACGACGCAATGACTTCGTCGGCGGCGACCTGCGCCCGGCCGCCGACGCGTATCGGCGCAGTAACCTCGAAGCGTCGGCGCGCCATGCACTCGCGGGTGCATGGGTCCAGACCCTCCTGTATAGCCTGATCGGCGTGCTGTTGTTCGCCTACCCCGCAATCACAGCTCCTCCGACCGAAACGCTGATTGCGTATGTGTTCGCGATTCTCTACATGATGACTCCGCTGTGGACAATCATCGGCGCTGTTCCGTCGGTGATGCGCGGCCAGGTTGCGCTGCAAAGAATCGAGGATCTGGGGATATCACTCGGACCGGAGGCACCGGACACTCGCGACACCAGCGACGACAAAAATGTCGTGCCAGCGCATCGTATCGAGTTGCTGGGGTTGCGCTTCAACTACGAACGCACGGCTGACGGTCGGGACGGGTTCGCAGTCGGGCCCATCAATTTCAGCCTGGGCGCGGGTGAGTTGGTGTTTGTCGTCGGGGGCAACGGCAGTGGGAAGAGCACGTTTGCCAAGTTGCTCGTCGGCCTGTACCAGCCCCAGCAGGGCGTGATCTGTGTGGACGGGGTTCCCGTTGCGGCCAACGGCCAGGAGCAGTACCGCGAGAATTTCTCGGCAGTGTTCTCCGACTTCCACCTCTTCGGCAAGCTGCTGGGGCTATCCGCCCCGGACCTGTCGGCCGCGACGCACCAGTACCTCGAGCTGCTGGAGATCGATCGCAAAGTGAGCCTGCAGGGGCAGAGCTTTTCGACAACCGAACTCTCGCAGGGGCAGCGTAAGCGCCTCGCGCTGGTCACCGCCTACCTGGAAGATCGCCCGTTCTACATCTTCGACGAATGGGCCGCCGACCAGGATCCAGAATACAAGAACGTCTTCTACTCGAAGCTACTGCCCGACCTCCGCAATCGCGGCAAGGGCGTCGTGGTCATCACACACGACGACCGCTACTTTCATACGGGTGATCGAGTAATCCGACTGGAGGATGGCAGGATCGTCGACCCGGTAGCTGTCGCGCAAGCGCAGGCAGCGCGGCTTAGCCCGGAAGCGACCAGCTTCAATCGTTCGAGCGTGTAAGCGGTGTGGCCCGCAGTTCACACCTACAGCCGTTAGGTGCGAGCGAATTGATCCCCGTAGTAAGGTGTCCCGAGACCGCCTGAGTTGCGCCCGCCGATGCGGGGCAGAACAGGTGAGCGTCTCCGCTCGAAAAAGGCCATTTCGCTCGCTTGGTCGTTGTTACAGGGTTGCGAGTCCGTTACTAGCAACAGGTCCGCAGTCGATAGCCTTGCGTCAACGTCGTTTGCCTCGTCGTGTCACCTCAGACTTCGGCAGTTGGCCGAACCCGCGACGCAGGATTCAATTGCGCATAAGAAGGAACGTTGGGCATGAGATATCGATTGAACAAAACGACCGCAGCTGTTGCATATGCCATTGCCTTCGCGGCATTGGCCGCTTGCGGTGGTGCCGCAGACGAGCCAGGGCTGCAGAGCAACACTCCAGCTCCAGCTCCAGCTCCAGCTCCAGCTCCAGCTCTCCAGCTCCAGCTCCAGCTCCAGCTCCAGCTCCAGCTCCAGCTCCAGCTCCAGCTCCAGCTCCAGCTCCAGCTCCAGCTCCAGCTCCAGCTCCAGCTCCAGCTCCAGCTCCAGCTCCAGCTCCAGCTCCAGCTCCAGCTCCAGCTCCAGCTCCAGTACCGTCATCCATAGACAGTCTGTTGCCCGGTCAGTGGCTGGAGCTTGCGAACACCAAGATCCGCTCGGTTCTGCCCAATCCGCCCCAGCAAGGCTACCCGCCGTACCTCATTCAGGCCTGGAACGGCGGAGCGGTAGACAGCCGCCGCAGTCGCCTGCTCGTATGGGGCGGGGGACACGCGGACTATTGGGGCAACGAGGTATACGCTTTGGATCTTCCGACGCTGTCGATTAAACGGATCGTCGAGCCGAGTCCGATCACATCTCAGGCGACATGCACCTCGGCGCTGCCGGACGGAACGCCGACTTCGCGCCACACCTACAACGGCTTGGCGTACATCGCCCATGCCGACCGTCTGTTCTCCGTCGACGGGGCCCTCTCGCCTTGCGGCAATGGCGATCCCGCGACCTGGACCCATGACTTCGTCACCGGCAAGTGGCAAATTGCGGTCGCCAATTCGGCAACGTCCACTCGCTACGGCACCATGGCCGTCTACGACTCCACGACAATGCGGGTCCTTGTCAAGGATCAGATCAATTTCTTCGCCTACTCGCTCGAAAGCAACGGGTATACCAAGCTCAACAGCGCAGTACAGAACGTCGACTACCACCTTTCGGCGACGATTGACACCAAGCGGCGCAAGTTCGTGATGATCGGCGACGGTGTCCAGGTCATCGACCTGGCGACGAATACGATGATCCGTATGACAACGAGCAACCCGCCGGCTTTTGTCACTTCGCAACAGTCGCCTGGCATTGACTACGACCCCGTAGCCGACCGCATCGTCGCCTGGCACGGCGGAGGGAGCGTATATGCACTGAACATGGACACTGGCATCTGGACCCAGGTGGCGGTCACCGCCGGACCGACTGCAGTGGCACCGGTGCAGGGAACCTTCGGACGCTGGCGCTACATCCCTCAGTACAGAGTGTTTGCGCTGATCAATGACATTGATCAGAACGCATGGGTGTTTAGATTGGCGAAATGATGAAGAACGAACTGACAAGAGTTGGCGACGCCAAGGATTCTCAACGAGGGTTGAAGCGCAACGATTTGCACGCTACAGGGGGGCGCTTGGCCTGCTGGTTTGCGATGTTCATGGGTCTGACACTGCTGGCCTCGTGCGGCGGTGCAGAACCTGCTGAGGCGCCGAATGCGGGCAACACTCCTGCTCCTGCTCCTGCTCCTGCTCCTGCTCCTGCTCCTGCTCCTGCTCCTGCTCCTGCTCCTGCTCCTGCTCCTGCTCCTGCTCCTGCTCCTGCTCCTGCTCCTGCTCCTGCTCCTGCTCCTGCTCCTGCTCCTGCTCCTGCTCCTGCTCCTCCTACCCCTCCTGCCCCTCCTCCTGCCAGTTTGAATTTTGCGCTGGTGAGCACCAGCGGCGGTTCTAGCATGCCGTTCACCATCGGACAGGTACTGCGCGAGGGCCATGTGCCGACAGGTTCCTCGGTGGTGGCCGATGTGCCCAACGTGCAAGTGGCGATCAAGAACCGTTGGCCTGACGGGAGCGCGAAGTTCGCAATTGTTTCTGGGCAGGTCGATCTGACCGCGAACGCTTGGCGAACCATCGGTATGAGCGTCGGAGCGCCCGCACCCGCTGCCACGTCCGTTTCGTTGGCTGAACTCAAGGCGACTGGCGCGTCGGCTTCGGTCCAGTTCGGCTCCTTCGGAACGGCCTCGTGGTCAGGCGGCGATTGGGACAAACCGACCCAGAACTGGATCTCGGGTCCACAGATGTCGTCCTGGGTCTACCGCAAGGTGATCGGCAGCGACCCGCACCTCACCGCATGGCTCGAGGTGCGTGCCTATAAGGGTGGCCTGGTAGAGGTACTGCCGTGGATCGAAAACGGCTATCTGCGCGTCGCGTCACCCACGGCCAAGAGCGGCACGGCTACCTTCACGCTCAACGGGGCGCAGCGCTTCTCGCAGGCGCTTGCGCTGCTGAACCACCAGCGTGCAGTGCTCGCCAGCGGCACGACACTCACCCACTGGGCCGGTAGCGACCCCCAGGTCACTCCCCGGCATAACACCGCGTACCTGATGTCGTCGAAGCTGGTTCCCAACTACCGCGGCGTCACGGCAGCTGGCAGCCCGCTTTTTGGGCGACTTCCATCGAGCTTCACGCCACTAGCCCAAGCGTCGTTTCCGGCCGCGATGGGTTCTGGTGGCTACGATCCGAGCATCGGCCTTCTCCCAGAATGGGATGCTGCGTACCTGACAACGGGCGGCGACCCGCGAGCATTGCGCGGTGTGTTGATCAGTGGTTACGCTGCTGGCCGCTACGGCTTCCATTACCGCGATGAAACTACCGACCGGCCGATGGCGTTTTCCAGCTACCCCAACCTAGTGATGGGGACCGGTTCTGGCGTCTCGGACATCGGTGCGTCGACAGCCGGCAGCTACACACCCGGAGCCACCGGAGGCTCGCCTCCCACCTACGCCAACTCGCATCATCCGTCGATGGGCTACATGGCGTATCTGCTGAGCGGGTGGAACTACTACCTTGAAGAGACTCAATTGCTGGCCACAGCCAACTTCTTGAGGCAGAACGATTCGACACGCAAGGCGACGCAGGGAGTGCTTGAAACCACCACCGGTTCAAACACCACGCGTGGCGCGGCCTGGGCGATTCGCACCCTGGCTCAAGCAGCAACTATTACGCCGGACGGAGATCCGCTGCGCGCGCAGTTCGTCGCCAGCATCGATGCCAACGTCGCCCATTACCACGGTCGCTACATTGCAATACCGAACAACCCACTCGGACTCGTTCAGCCCTATAGCAACTACAACTCGGGTGATCCCTGGGCCTCGTCAGTCTGGATGGACGACTTCTTTACCGCTGCGTTCGGTTACATGAAGGAGCTGCAGGTCACCAGCACGAACCAGCAGAACAATCTGGACGCTTTCCTCGCTTGGAAGTATCGCTCGGTGGTCGGCCGCCTCGGTGGCAGCGGCACGGACCAGTTCTCGTATCGATACGGCGCCCAGTACACGCTGAATTACGCTCCGGCTGCGTCTTCTGACTGGGCGTCCGGCTCCGGGCCTTGGTACGCGAACTGGGCAGCGGTAGCTCGCGCGATGGCGATTCCGGCCGTCGGCAACTATGGCGAGCCACTCGAAACGGGCTATCCGGACCTGGCCACGGGTTACTGGGGCAACCTTATGCCGGCACTTTCGTATGCGGTGGACCATGGCGCCGCTGGCGCCACCGACGCGTGGACCCGCGTCTCCACTGCGTCGAACTTTCCGATCCAAGCAATCAAGTACAACGACGAGCCCGTTTGGGGAGTGAAGCCCCGATCGAAATGAAACCGAGCGTGTGCCCCCTGCAAGCTATGCCCCCACCATCAGTTGCATTCCGGTTGCGGCAATCAGCACGTTACGCTGGCGGGTGCCGCGCACCGTGTGCACCGGACCGGACCCAGCTTCCGCTTCGACGTCGGCCGTCAGCAAGCGCGCAGCCGGGCGGTCTGGATGTGTTTGGCGACAATGGGCCTCGTCGTTCCATCCGAACTTATGCACTTCACAACCAATCGCGAGCGCACCTCCGAGCAGCTGAGGACCGCCGACCTTCTTCGCTTGGTCGGCAACGGAAACGCGACGGCACTAGACGTCGGCGCGCGCGACGGCCACCTTTCACTGCTCCTGACCGAAAGCTGCGACACAGTGACCGCGTTGGACCTGAATTTGCCCGCGATCTCGCATCCGCGCATCACCTGCGTCAAGGGCGATGTAACGAAGCTCGCATTCGGTGACGACAGCTTCGACCTGGTGGTCTGCGCGGAAGTGCTTGAACACATTCATCCACACCTGCTCGGCATCGCCTGCTCCGAACTGACCCGAGTGACGCGCTCGCGGCTTTTGATCGGCGTGCCGTATCAGCAGGATCTGCGCGTCGGTCGCACGACCTGTGGGACATGCGGGGTTGGTAATCCCCCTTGGGGGCACCTCAATGCATTTGACGAACCCGGACTGCGCGAGCTGTTCCGCAGTCTTTCAGTTGAGGAGGTTTCTCTCGTTGGGCAGAACAATGAACGCACCAACTTCATAGCGTCGTTTCTGATGGATCTTGCAGGCAACCCGTACGGCACTTATGCGCAGCAGGAAGTCTGCGTCGCTTGCGGCGCATCGCCCACCGCGCCGCCACCCCGATCACTCATTCAAAAGGGGTTGACCAAGACCGCCTTCTGGGCGCGTTACCCGACTCAATTGACCAGTCCGGCTCACGCAAACTGGATCCACATCCTGTTCGCGAAGGGGTCGCATGAAGTGCCGCTTGCTTGAATGACGGAAACTTAACCGGTCGTCACCCGCATCCGCTGGAACAAGTACTCGAGGGTGCAAACGCGGGCGAACTGGTCGTTCGCGTGCACGCGCTCCTGGTGGAAAAACTTTCGCATCATGGGCAGAGCAGGATCGACCGCCTGGCCGAGATGGAATGTCGATAACTGGATCGGGCGAGGTTGCGGCCTTGTCTTGTAGCGAAAAGTGTAGCGACGCAACCAGGTTGGGCGGACCAAGGTCGCCCAATCCTCCAGCCGATGCCGCCATGACGGCGGACTGGCGAAGTCGTGCCCGTAAGTCGAGGGATAGCGTGCCAGAGCCGGATCAGCGGCGGCGATCAGGGCGGCCTCGAAGGCGCCATGGTTCTTGAAGTGCAGCGGCACTTTTGCGGCAGCAGCAGCCGGCGCCGGCTCGATGAACGGAGTCAGGGCGTATCCCAAGCGGTTGTTGATGCTGTTGTTCCGGCCCATCCAGAAGCCGCAGCGAAAGTACGGGTAGACGCGCTCCACCTGCCAGCGAGCGAGGGGGCCCTTGCCTGCGCCGATGCTATGCCGCAAGGCCGTAGCCAGAAGTTCGTAATAGTCGGTCTCGCGGAACGCCGCCGTCGCCGCGCGCGGATCGAATTGGCTGTAAAAGGTCCACAACAACTGACGCACGCTGTAGCGGCAATCGGGCAAATGGAAAAAATTGCGAAATATCTCGCCACCTCCTCCGTTCAGCATCAACGCGCCTCCCGCTGCCCGTCGCTGGCGGCTCTCCAGATCGACGCCAGAATCGAAGATGCCGTCGCTGGGCGTACCGTCAAACGCGAGGAAATTTCGCCGTACCACTTCGGCAAGAGCCCGCGGATCGGGTAGCGGGCGGCGAGACTTGTCCTGGTGTTCAAGGACGATGCCTTCGCCCGCAGCGATGCACTGGGCCAGTCTCACGTCGGCGTCGCCCGGGCGCCCGTAGACGTGCAGCCGCGGGCGCAACCTCATCCTGCGCAGCAGGGCTAGCATCAGGCGCGAGTCGTAGCCGCCGGACAAGGCGCTGTCTATGTTGTCGCCGAAGTTCTCACCCAGAGCACGAAACCACGGGTACAGAATGCCGAGCATGGAGTCCACCTGCTCGCCAAGGGGTTGAGAGTCGTAGCCGTCCACGGGCGGATCGACGAGAGGTCGGGCGGTGATGGCGCAACCAAACTCGAACATCACGCGCCGGTCGAGCTGGCGCACCTCGCGGACCGGGGTCGTCTCGCCGAACGTCGCGCCGTTGAAGACGTACTCGTAGACGCCCTGGGCGTCCGCGGACAGCGAGGTGCTCGACGCCGCGACGGCGAGGAAAGAGCTGGAAACAACGGCGTTGTCCGTCGCAGAGAAGGCCTTGTAGACGCCCATACGGTCGAGGAGCAGGCTGATGCGGCTGCCAGTCCCGATCGCCAATGCAAATGAACCGTTAAGCGCCTCGTGGTTGAATCGGCCAGCGGCCCAGTCGGTACATGCTGCCGCCAGTCCGCTGGTGCCCAGGCGGCTTCGGTAGAAGAAAGTTCCGGTGGCGAAGGCAAATTCGTCCGGACCGTGACGGTAGATCGTGGCCGGAGTGCCGCAAAGCTTCGGGTACACCCAGGCCCGCCACGGGCCGGCAACGAACTCCACCGGAGCACCGAAGCCTTGCTCCGCCAAGCTTGCGCGCGCGCGCTCCAGGCGTTCCCCTCCTGCCTCTACCACGTTCACCAGCAGGAAGGCGCCCATCAGGTCCTCCGCGCTTCGAGCTGCATCGTCTCCGCCATTCCGCCGCAACTTCCAGGCCCCATACTCATGTTGGCAAGGGCACTACTCGCTTGAATGCAGGGGCCGAACGCGCGGGCAGGAGTCATCCACAACACGTCATAGTCCAATCCCTAGTCTGACAATCGAAACCTTTTCACCCGTGCCGTACTTCAACTCAGAATGAACCACCTCCTCCGGGCTGGTGAATGTGCCGAACAGCCTGTCCCAAATCGATAGCAACACACCGAAGTTTCTGTTGTAGTGCCTCGGATCCTCGCTGTGGTGAATGTG
The DNA here is from genome assembly GCA_963775015.1 of uncultured beta proteobacterium. Lineage (GTDB taxonomy): Bacteria > Pseudomonadota > Gammaproteobacteria > Burkholderiales > Burkholderiaceae_C > JAEMQF01. Next base: position 26,257 of record CAVZHI010000014.1, read on the forward strand.
GTGTGTGCGCGGCGTGACAAAAATCCAGTCGAGCCAACGCAAGCGCCAAGTCACGTCCATGTGCATCCACGAATTGGTGAATGTGTAGAGCATTGACAACGCGGTGGCCGTCCACCACGGGGAGACGTCGAACAACGGGCTCGCGAAAATGTAGGGCAGATTGAAAAGCGTCTGTTGCAGCACCGAACTGCGGCTGCCGGCAAACCAGTACATGTGGGTGGGCGCGTGGTGCCAGCGATGGATTCGCCAGAGCACAGGGAGGTGGACCAGGCGATGCGTCCAGTAAGCACCAAAGTCAGCCACCACGATGTAAAGCGCAATTCGTATTGGCAGCGCCAATTCGTCGATTGGCGCGGGCCAAGGGCCGCGGATGCCAATCGGGCCATTCAGGATCCGTGCCGCTTCAACCACCACGTACGACGAGAACAGGAACGCCAGCGCATCGCCGGGCAACACCTTGCGCCAGTGGATGCGGCTGGCACGCCACTGACTTTCGATCGTCGCGAAAAGCGCAACGTTCGCAATCAACAGCAGCAGAGGAAACGCCACCGGATGGAATATGAGGTCGAACACCGCCTTGTTCATTGAGAGATTGCGTAGCTCCGGAACACCAAAAGCTTAGCAGTCGAGGCATCCTCTAGATTCGCAGCGCGGTGAGCCCGACGCGCCGGATGTGCAGATCGTCATCGATTCGCGACCTTGGGGCGGTGCGGCGACACGATTGCAGACTACGCTTGGCGATGGGTCACGGCCCGGACGCTCGCCGCCAAGCGCCTGCACCGGCGGACAAGCACGACAAGGTGAAGCGATGAAGGGACTTTGCGGTTGGTTCGGAGGTCTGCCCGGCGATGCCGGAGCAGTCAGGACTCGGCGAATGCTGGATTCCGCGCGGCAAGCCGCGAAGGAACCTTCGGTGCTGGCGAATAGTAGTTGCGAACTCGCGGTCTTCGGCGCGACTGCGCGGCCCAGGTTGTTTGAAGCGGATGGCATGGCACTCGCCGTCGTCGGCCATCCCCGCTGGACAGACGGGAGAAGCCGCAGCAGCGACCTCTGCGGATTGGCGACCGCATTGCGCACGCGAGGCAAGAATGCGCTGGTCAATCTCGGTGGTGATTTTGCATTGGCTGCCTGGGACATCGAGGTACACCGCGGCTGGCTCGCGGTCGACCGGATCGGTGTGCACCAGATCGTCTACGCCCATGCTCACGCTACGCTGGCCTTTGCATCAACGCTGGACATACTCGCCGCCTGTCCGGGCATAGCCCGGAGACTCTCGATGCAGGGCCTGTACGACTACCTCTACTTCCACGTCTGCCCGGGTCCGGGGACCATTTATGAGGGAATGCATAGGCTTGCCGCAGGTCATTGCATCGAGTTCGGCAATGGCATCGCCTCCGAACCCTGCGCCTACTGGTCGATGCGCTTCGATGAAGAAGCCGATCCTCGACTCGACCTCCTCGAAGAAGAGTTCATCGCCTTGACGCGTGCAGCCGTCGCTGAAGCCGCTGACGGTGCCAGCAGTGGGGCATTTCTTTCCGGCGGCACCGACAGCTCGACCGTGAGTGGCATGCTCAGCCGCTTGTCGGGTCACCGGGCGCGAACGTTCTCGATCGGATTCGACGTCGCCGGCTACGACGAGATGGAGTACGCCCGAACCGCGGCCAAGCATTTCGACTGCGAACACCATGAGTACTACGTGACCCCCAAAGACGTCGTCGATGCGATTCCGAAGATCGCCGCGAGCTACGACCAACCGTTCGGCAACGCGTCGGCGATCCCGACCTATTACTGCGCCAAATTTGCGCACGAACATGGCGTGATGCGCCTGCTCGCCGGCGACGGTGGCGACGAGCTGTTCGGCGGCAACGAGCGTTACGCCAGGCAGCATCTACTCGGTCTGTATCGGAATGTGCCCGACGCTTTGAAATTTGCGCTGATCGAACCGCTCTTGCGGGTGATGCCGGGCGTGCAGCTCATCGCGCCGTTGCGCAAGCTACGCAGCTACGTCGAACAAGCACGCCAGCCGATGCCGCAGCGCTATCAGTCCTACAACCTGCTCGCCTACCTGGGCAATCACAATGTGTTCACGCCCGAATTCCTGGCGTCGGTCGACCTCAGCCAGCCGCTGGCGCTGCTGATCGATGCGCATGCACCCTTCGCCGATGCCCACCTAATTAACCAGATGCTCGCGATCGACCTGCGCTTCATCCTGGCCGACGGCGACTTGCCGAAAGTGACCCGCATGTGCGAGCTGGCCGGCGTCGACGTTACGTTCCCGTTGCTGGACGATCGACTCATTGAGTTCTCAGGCCGTCTCCCTGCACGAATGAAATTGCGCGGCACGCAGTTGCGCTGGTTCTTCAAGCATGCCTTGCGCGATTTCCTGCCCCCGGCAGTCCTAACCAAGCAGAAACACGGCTTCGGGCTGCCGGTCGGGGCTTGGCTGGTAGGGCACAAACCCTTGACCGATCTGGCCGCCGACAGTATTGCGCTGCTGCGCCACCGCGGCATCGTGAAAGAGCAGTTCATCGACGAGTTGTTTTCAGCCCGGTTGCGCGAGCATCCGGGCTACTTTGGCACAATGGTCTGGCTCCTGATGATGCTCGGAATCTGGCTCGATTCACGCCGCCTGTGAGAGCGCGAGACTCAGGTCGCTTCAATCGCGCGGTGGCGATAGTTCGCGAGCATCCGGACACCGAAGCTCAGACGAGAACGGTCCCATGGCGTAAAGCGCGGCAATTGGTGACGGTCCGATTGGCTCGTCGCGGCACCGCAGGCGCCCGATACCGCAGCGCTGAATCCGCACTCGCGTGCCATTCGTGCATGTTCGGCCGTGTAATCCCTCCCGGGAGTGCCATTCGGATAGGCGAACAGTTCCACTGGCGCGTTCAGGATCCGCTCGAGCTCGTTCTTGCTGTGCAGCATCTCCTGCATCGCCAACCGTGGCGGGAGACTGGTCAGAATCGGATGACTCACCGTGTGTGCGCCGACATGCATGCCTTGCGCGCGCAGGCTCCTGACCTGGTCCTGGCGCATCATCAATCGCGGCAACATGCTGGCGCCGGCGGCCGCCGCAATCGCCTCCGCCGCGTCTTGGCGCCGGGCCGGTTCGAGATATTTGATTCCCGATAGCACCGACGCAATGGCATGTTGGCGCGCTGACATTGAGCCCATCGGGTAAACCTTGAGCCCGATGGACGTCAAGTCGAGTTGCGATTCGCGGCAGCCGCGAATCGCTTCGATCACACGATCATTGAACATCCAACCACCGTCGAGGAAGCCGGTGGCGACGAAGAAGGTTGCCGTCAGCCCCAGACGCTTCAGGATCGGCGCTGCCAGTTCCTCATTGTCGGCATACCCATCGTCGAACGTGATCGCGAGCGCGCGTGCGGGAAGGGTGCCATTGAACAGCCGGGAGACGCCTTGCATCAGAGGCAATACGTTGAACCACTCGGCAACCCAGCGCATGCGTTCCTCGAACTCGGCGGCGCTGAGCAACTCAGGGAACAGCGGGTCGGGTTGCTTCACTACCCGGTGGTAGGCCAGAATGCTCAGCCGCCCGCGGGGGCCGGAAGGCGAAACGATCGAGAGTGGCAGTCGCAGCATGGGTCAGGCCAGGCTTCGGTGCACCGAAATGCTCGGCGCTGCGATCTGGCCATCGGCGATGCCGACGGCGGCAAATTGCAGGATCGACACCATGGTCGCGAACAGCCAGAACTGGACCTCGGCCATCAGGAAGTCCGCAGTATTGCCGGCGACGAAGATGGCTGCGAGCGCGCCGCCGACGGAGGCGACCAGGGTCGTGAGATTGGGGTCACCCCGTCGACTATCGTGCCACCGCGAACGCAGCATTGTGGTTATTGTCCACAGGGTCAGCCAGATGAAGAGCACGGCGCCCGGAACACCCTGCTCCACGAGCGAAGTCAGAAACGTGTTGTGCGACGAACGCGCGGCATTGCCCGATGCATCCCTGGTCAGCCAACGCTCGTCCATGTAGCGCGCGCTCAGCGCGGCGGTCCCGCGGTGCCCGGTGCCCATTGGATGGTCGAGGAACATGAACAATTGCGCCTGGGCAATGACAACGCGCGAGCGTGCACTCGAATCGGCCTCTTCGCTCTTGGACGTCACGTCCCGGCTCGTCCACATTCGGTCGATGAACGTTTTGTCCATGATCGAGAAAAAGCCGAGCAGGCCAAGCAGGGTCAGCAACCAAAACAGGCGCCGATGCGCCTTCGCCTTGAACAGCGCCAGCGTCAGCCCGCCAGCGACGAGGCCCAGGAACGCACCCCGGGTATTGGTCAGAACCAGGCCTTCCAGAATGATGGCCACACAACCGAGACTGAGCCAGCGCCGCCACCCGACCTGTGTCAGGATGAGCCCGAGACCAACCATCGCGCCGGTGGCAAAGTACATGCCGAGCGTGTTTGAATCGTCAATGCCAGGGCCGCCGACTCCGTCGAGCCGGCCGTCTTGACGACCCATCGAATGCGCCATGATCCCGAGCAGCGTGCAACCCAGGACGTGAGCGAACAACAGGTCGCGGATATGTTCCTTGCTGTCAGCGACGCGATACACGAACCAGAATGCGAGCAGGTACTTTGCGAAGCGCGAGCTGCCTTCCAGGTGTTGCGTCAGGTCCAGTGCCCAGGGGGTCTGGGTCCACATCCACGCAGCGTAGAGGGCAATAACAATGGCCGGCACATTGGCAATCCAGACCGGCTTGGCGACTAGCTTATTGCGGTGCAAGACAATCGCCAACGCGGTCACAGCAGCAGCCAGCAACGCCCAGCGCATCCCGCCGAAAAGGTAACCCCACCATCTGCTGGGCGGGAATACGAAGGTCGTTGCCAAGTAGAAATACAGCCCATAGATCGGGTGGCGCGTGAACGCGAGGATCGTACAGACCACACAGAAGATAACGAAAGCGGCCGCGAAGAACATGATCGCCGATTCCTCAGACCGCCAGGGGCTGGCTCGGTGCGCGCTCGGAGGCATGCAAGCCGCGTCCATCGGTCAGGCGCATGAATAGTTCGAACTGCGACTTCGAAATCGTCGCCCAGTCGAACCCGAGCGCGTGCGCGCGGACACGATCACGAGCGGGCCGCGAGCGCATCAAGTCCTCGGCGGCTTCGGCCAGTTGCACCGGGTCGCGGGTTGCGACAATTCGACCAGCGTCACTGCGGGTCAGTATTTCGCCGACCGCGCCAACGTCGACCGCGACGACCGGCGTGCCGCAGGCGAGCGATTCCAACACCACATTCGGCCAACCTTCGCGCGTTGACGTCAACAGCAATACGTCGGCAGCGCTGTAAAGGTCAGGCAAGGTTTCCTGTGGCATCGTTGCACGAAACGTGACCCGTTCGCAAACATGCAGGCGGCGAGCCAGACGCTCCAGCGCATGACGTTGCGGTCCATCGCCGACGATCACGAGCCGCCAAGCCAACAGGTGCGCGAGCGCTTCAATCGCAAGAGCAAAGCCTTTTTCTTCGACGAGGTTTCCTACACACAAGGCGCATGGGCCTCCGAGCAGGCCGGTCCGTTGGCGAGCCATCGCCGTGTCGACCGGGCGGAATAGCTCGGCATCGACACCATTGCGCAAGACGGAGACCTTGGATGCTTCGACACCGATAGCGACCAAGGCCTCATTCAGCCGGTTGGAAACGGCCACCACCGATGCGGCGCGCGCAGCGGCCCAAAGAATTCTCTTGCGGGGCCCCGGAATTCGGGCAAGCACGTTGATGTCGGTTCCGCGTGCGGTGATAACTAGCGGCAGTTTCAGCTTCTTGGCAACGATCGCTGCGGCTACGCCATCAGGGTAGAAGTAGTGGGCATCGATCAGGTCGGGCTGCCAGCCAGACACGCGCAGCCGCTCGATGTCGACCATCGCCGCGCGCGCCATCGCAGCGGGCTGCAACGCCATGCCGATCTTCGGAATCAACGGGTAGCGTGGATAGCTCACCTGCAGGCCGCCGTCGAGCACCGCACGACGGGGAGTCGCAGCGATCTTCGCGTACGGTCCGAAAACCGGCCAATCGAACGGAAACCATGGCACTGGCGCGATGACGCGGGCATCCACCGGGAAATCGCGCAGCAGCTGGACTAACCGGGTCTTGACAAAGATGCCATGGCGCGGGCGCGCTGTGCTCGGGAACAACGAGGTCATTGTCAGGATGCGAGGTGGTGGGCGCTGCACCTCACGACTTGGCGTCGACATAGGCATGGCGAGTCGGCTACTGCCAGATCAGCCCGACGTAACGGGGATTCAAGTCGCCGCGCCCGCGATTCACCAGGTGGTCCCCTCCCGCAGGACAGACGAGCGAGATCGTGACCACAGGACCGAGACCGAAGATGCAGACACTCACGACGACTGAGCCCGGAGTTGCTGGCGGGGAAGATGGTTCCTGATGCAGCGCTCGATGATGGCGTCCAGACGCTTCATCGAAGTCGGCCATGCGTGGTTGGACAAGACCCTTGCGCGACCGGCACGCGCGAGACGGTCGCGGTGGCCACGGTCGTCCAGGATCCGCAAAATCGCGTCGCACACCTCTTGCGGCGTATCGGCAGTCAGGAAGTGTTCACCCGGTACCGCATCGACGCCGCCCGCCGCCACGCTGCTGCAAACCACCGGAACGCCCATCGCCATCGCTTCGAGAATCTTGTTTTGCGTGCCGCGAGCAATGCGCAGGGGCGCCACCGTCAATGCGGCGCGCGTCACGTAAGGCCGCACGTCGGGAACCGATCCGGTGACGTGGACACCCTCGATGTCGCCGAGCTTGCGAACTTCGGCTGACGGATCGGCGCCGACAATCAGTAGCTTGATGGCCGGCCGGCGCGCTTTCAAAAGCGGCAGCACATCGGCGCAGAAGTCCTGCATGCACTGCTGGTTCGGGAAGTAGTCCATGCGCCCGATGAAGGCGATGGTGCCGGGGTCGTAGCCGGCTTCTTGCGGTGGCGTGAAGAACGCGCTGTCGACGCCGTTCGGAAACCAGTCGCTCGGCGTGTCGACGCCGAAGTCGAGCAGCGTCTTGTGTTCGGAGCGCGTGATCGCAGTGTTGAAATCGAATCGCTTCGCGAGGCGCTTTTCTTCGGCGAGCAGGCGCTTGCCTTCCCACAAATAGGCCAGAGACTTCGGAAAGGGTTTGTGCTGCGCGTATTCGAGCCACTTCTGTGAGTCCATGTCAGCGAAGTCAAGGATCTTCGGGACGCCTTCTACGTCGGCAACGTAGTGCGCGACCGATGAACAATGGACAAAGATGAGGTCGAAGCGCCGCTGCGCGAGCAGGCGACGAATCGTTCGCGCAAGCTTGCTGCTGTGGAAGAACGACGCCGACGCGGTGATCGGCGTTGGCACGGTCGCGATCATGCGCAGCGTCTGCATGCGATCGTCGACCTCGCCGATATGGAACTCGGTGCAGTACGGCGCGATGCCTTGCGCATCGCGTGTCTGCTCGGCTGAGCGCGTCAGCGAACACACCACCACTTCATGACCCACGTGGTGAAGGTGCTTGATCATGTTGAACGGTCGGACCGTCCCACCGCTCGTAGGTGGATACGGGAAGCGGTGGCAGAGATAGAGGATCCTCATTGCATTCCCAGTCAGGGCCGCCCGACGGGTGCGCCGACCAACTCGGTTCGGCCCCTCGCCGCCAGCACCGCCGCGTAGACGTCCGCGTACCCTATGACGCTGCGCGCCCAGGTGCGCTCGGTCTCAACGAAACGGCGCGCACGCCTCAGCATTCCGCTCCAGTCGGCCCGCGTGTCAAGAACCCGCGTGATGGTTTGCGCCAGCGCCCCGGCGTCGCCCGCGGGAAACAGCACGCCGGTATCGCCGTCACGCACCAGCTCCTTGTGTCCGCCGACATCGGAGGCAACGAACATGCGGCCCTGCGCCATCGCTTCCAGCGGCTTGAGCGGAGTGACCAATTCGGTCAGCCGCATCGAGTGGCGGGGGTAGACCAGCACGTCAATCAGCTGGTAGTAGTGCTGCACCTGCGCATGGGGCACACGACCGGTAAAAATGACCCGGTCCGTAAGGCCCAGGCTCGCGGCCTGGCGGCGGAGCGCGTCTTCCTGAGGGCCGCCGCCAACCAGGAGTACCCGCAGCTCGGGACGCTGCGGCGCCAGGCGCGCCGCGGCGTCGAGCAGCAAGTCCAAACCTTCATAGCCGTAAAAGGAGCCGGCGAAGCCAAGCACGGTCGCGCCATTCAGGCCGAGTCGATTGCGCAGATCGGGATCCGCTGGGACGCCAAAGCTGAAATTGGCGACATCGACCGCGTTGGGGATCAACTGTAACGCGACCAGTCGGGATGCCGCGCGAAACGATGTCCTGGCGCAGGCCTTCGCAGATCGAGACGACCGCGTCGGCGCGGCGAAGCGCGTAGCTCTCCAGGGAACGCGATAACCGATAGCGCAGGCTGCCTTCGCGCGTACTACCGTGGTCAACTGCAGCATCCTCCCAGCAGGCTCGCATCTCGTAGATAACCGGGATGCCATTGCGCCGCCCCGCTCGTAGCGCCGGCAGGGCGTTGAGTACCGGCGAATGCGCATGCAGCACATCGGGCCGCAGTCGGGTGATGAGTTCATCCAAGCGCGAGGCCGTTGCACACATCTCAGCGGCAAGAGGACCGATGACTGGCAGTGCGCCGATCACATCGTTTGGACAGTGCGTGCGGTGAAACATCCAGTCATCTGCAACTTCCACGTCGGCATCCGCCGGGCCCTGTCTAGGCGTGGTTAGCTGATGCGTCTCCCAGCCAAGTCGGCGCTGCTCGATCAAGATAGCAGCCGTGCGGAAGCTGTAACCGCTGTGCAATGGCAACGAGTGGTCGAGGATGTGCAGAATACGCATGGCAGGTTCAGCGACAGCTCAGTCAGGCAGCAGCAGTGTCAGGTTCGGTCACAGCCGACGGGCGCGACGCATCGGCCACCGCGGGACGCTCGCCGTTGCGCAGGAACGCCTCGAACATCATCAGCGACCACAGCGGCGCGCTGTACTCGCGGCGCCCTGACTGCGTGGGCATCGACCAGATGCTCGAGGTAGCTGCGCTCGAAGATTCCGGTGCGGCCGAGTTCGCCGTCAAGCAGTGCCGAACGCACGCGCTCGCGCAGCGGACCGCGGAACCAGCGCGCGAGCGGCACGGCAAATCCCATCTTCGGCCGGTACAGCACGCTGTCGGGCAAATGCGGCTCCAACGTCTTCTTCAGCAGCCATTTGCCTTCGCCGCGGCGCAGTTTCAGGTGCGACGGCAGGCTCGCGACCCATTCGACCAGCGGATGGTCCATCAGCGGTTCGCGCACTTCGAGCGAATGCGCCATGCTCGCGCGGTCGACCTTGGTGTTGATGTCGCCGACCAGGTAGGTCTGCATGTCGATGTACTGGATCAGCGACAACGGATCGTCGGTGCCGGCGCGCTGCGCGTGGCCGTGGAAGACCTCGGCAGCGCGGTAGCCGGCGAGCTTGCGTTTGAATTCGGGCGTGAACAACATCGCACGCATGTCGTCGCGGAAGATCGAGACGCTGTGCAAGTAGGCTTCGACGGAATTGCGCGCGAGCGATTGGAACGTCGACTTGCCGCGAACGAATCGCGGCGCCCAGTCGAGCCTTGGGGTACAGGCGGCCCAGCGTTCCAAACAGGGGCCGCCGAAGCCCCAGCGGCAGCGCTGCACGCATGCGCTCTTCGCCATGTGCAGCCGGTAGCGCCGATAGCCGCCGAAGCTTTCGTCGCCGCCGTCGCCCGACAGCGCGACGGTGACATGTTTGCGCGCGAGTTGGCAGACGCGATAGGTCGGAATCGCCGAACTGTCGGCATACGGCTCGTCGTAAAGCGCCGCGAGCGTGTCGATCAGGTCGAAGTCGTCGGTCTGCGACGCGTTCGACGAAGTGACTGTGTGCGGTAGCGGGCGGCGACCTGCTGGGCAAACCGGGTTTCGTCGAACTTCGGATCGTCGAACGAGATCGAGCAGGTATTGACCGGCCCGGCGACTGGCCTGCCATCATCGCGACCACGGCGCTCGAGTCCACGCCGCCTGAGAGGAACGCACCCAGCGGCACTTCGGAGATCATGCGCAGGCGCACGCTCTCGCGCAGGCGCTCGATCAACTCGGCTTGCGCATCGGCGTCGGAGATCGTGTTGCTGCCGCTGAACTGCACATCCCAGTAGCGACGCGGTCGGCGCACGCGCTGGCCGCGCCGCAGGCGTGAGCGTGTGGCCAGGCGCCAGCTTGAGCGCGGAGCTGAAGATCGTGCGCGGCTCGGGCACATAGCCGAGCGCGAAGTAGTCTTCGACCGAGCGAGGATCGATGTTCGCGCTTCAAGCTGTCCATGGGCGAGCAAGGACTTCAGCTCGGAGCCGAACAGCAGCATGCCATCCGGCAGCGGCGCATAGAACAGCGGCTTCACGCCGAGCCGGTCGCGCGCGAGAAACAGGGTCTGCTGTGGCTCGTCCCAAAGTGCAAAGGCGAACATGCCGCGAAAGCGCTCGACGCACGCCTCGCCCCAGGCTTCCCAGGCGTGCACGATGACTTCCGTGTCACTGCGGGTGCGGAACACGTGGCCCAGCGCCGTCAGTTCAGGGATCAACTCGCGGTAGTTGTAGATCTCGCCGTTGAAAACGACGACGACCGAGCCGTCTTCGTTGAACAACGGCTGCTGGCCTGTGGCCAGGTCGATGATCGAGAGTCGCTTGTGGCCTAGCGCGACGCCAGGCGCGAAGTGTGTCCCGGTTTCGTCGGGGCCGCGGTGGTGTTGGGACTCGTTCATTCGGGCGAGCGATGCGGGCGCAATCGCTCGCGTGCCGCGTGAGTCCCAGATGCCGACGATGCCGCACATGTTGTGGTCCTACGTGAAACGGGGCCACGAAGCGCCGCGTTGGCTCGCCGCGGCGAGCAGCCGGTCGTACAACGCTGCGTAGGCCATGACCATTGCGTCCAGACTGAAGCGCTGTTCAACTTCGCGCCGTGCGGCCGCACCGCGCTCACGCGCGAGTTCGGGCTGTTCCATCTCGTCCAGCAAGGCCCGAGCCATCGTATCGGCGTTGTTTGCGGGCACCAGACGCCCGGTTCGCCAATCCTCCAACAATTCGACGTTTCCACCCACTGCGGTGGCAATGACCGGCAGCGCCGTGGCCATCGCCTCGAGAAGGGTGTTGGACACACCTTCGGCAATCGACGGCAGTACGAAGCCGTCGAGCCCGCGCAGGAAGTTCGGAACATCGTCGCGCTCGCCGGGCAGCCACGCCAAGTTGGCGACACCACCCGCGTCGAGTACCCGCTGCACCTCGGAGCGCAGCGCGCCGTCGCCGGCGACGGCCAGGCGCAGCCGCGCGCGTGCCGAGGGCGCCAACTCGCAAGCACGGACAAAGGCTTGCGCGAGCAAGACCTGGTTCTTGATCGTCTGCAGGCGTCCGACGGTGCCGATCAGGCGCAGCCCGGGGGCGCCGAACGGCGATCCGGAAATCGGCCCTCTGCCGCATGCGGAGGGATGAAAGCGATTCGTATCGACGCCGTTGTAGATCTGCTCCACACGCTCGGCGGGCACCCCGACCTGGCCGACCAGGTATCGCTGCAACTGTTGCGAAAGCGCGATCTGTTGATGTACCAGAGGCCGGTAGAGACGCCGCACGAGACGGTACTTGAGGCTGCGGCCGTCAGGATCGTGCACATCCCAGCCATGTTCGCCGTGCACGCGCACGGGAACCCCCGCCCAGGCGGCCGGAAGGTTCATCTCGAGTGCGCCGAGGTTGCGGGTGTGGACGATCGACGGGCGCAGTTGCCGCAGCAGGCGATGCATTCGCGGAGTCAGCCAAAGACCTTGCCCCGGTGGCTTGTCGAGCGCGAACAGCTGCACGTCGTCGCGCTCGATGCGGCGGCTGAACGATGTGATCTCGGTGAGCGAGATGACGGCGTGCCGATAGAGCTGCGCCGGCAGGCGGTTGATCAGGTTGACGACCCCGTTTTCGAGGCCGCCGGTGTCAAACCGGTGAAGCACATGCGCGACCAACGGCCGCGAATCGGCATTGGCGCTCGAGGCCGGAACTTTCATCCCAGGTGCCGCGCCAGCATCGGACCGAAGGCGTTGACGACCCCGCGCGGCAGGCGGCGCCAGACATTCATTGCCACGTGAAACTTCGGATTCGCCGGGTGGTTCTGCGGCACCGCTTCGCGCCGGTAGAGCTGGTACTCATAGTGCAGCGGCGTCGCCTCGAAACCCCAGTTCCTCTTGAAATCGAGCGCGCCAGTGTCTCGTTTGGAGCGGCCGAAATCGAACACTTCGATGCCCCGTTCGCAGGCATGGCGCATCAGCTCCCAATACTTGAAGTCGTTCGCTGCGAGCTCGCGCGCGACGGCAGATTCGCCGGCGTAGTAGGGCAAGACCTCGTTGCGGAAGTAGAACGAAAGAACACTCGAAACCGCGCGCCCATCGGGTGCGAGCACCGTGAGAACTTCGCAGTCGGCGCCAAATACTCGTTCGAGTTCGGTGAAGTAGTGTCGCGATTGCGGAGGTGTGCCGTGCCGGTGCTGGTTGGTGGTGTAGAGGTCGAAGAAACGCTCGGTGTCCGCATCGATTTCACTGCGCAAGCTGCGTTGCATCGCCTTGCGTACCATCGCACGCTGCTTGCGCGGAATCGCCGCAAAATTGGCATCGGCATCGCGCGATATGTCCTTGCGGAACGTGACGTACAGATCCTGGCGTGGCCAAGCGGGAGCGAGCGCGACGCGGTTGCGAAGTTCGAGGTGCGCCACGCCGAGCTCGCACGCGAGTTTGGCCGCCGCCGCCTGCAGTGCAGCCGCTGCCGCCGGATCGTCCGCGGCCGGTCCGCCGTAGACTGCGAACGGCAGCGACACCAAGGAGTGACCGAACAGCAGACTGCGCATTTCGACCAGCGGCAGCACGCCGACGATTCGATCGCCACGCTCCGCGAGCAGGTAGTGCGTTCGATGCCGGAACACCTGCACATAGATCTCGCGCCAGCCGATGCGATGGAAAAACGTCGCGTCGACGCAGTCAAACACGAAGCGGTCCCAGCGCTCACGATCGGCGTCGCGATAGGGCCGTACCGACAGCGGCGCGACCACGGCAGATGGCAGGTCGGCGAGGTTCATGCCGCGCGCAGTTCGAAGACCTCGTCGACTCGTCCCCAGCGAAAGTCCCGCAGAAGTTGGGCGAGACGGGACTCGGTCTTGTCGAGGTTGATGTAGTGTCGAAACCGAGTCTTCAGACTGATGCCGGCAACGCGCGGTTGGCTGGGGTCGATCTCCCACGGATGAATGTAGAAGGTTGCCGGGCGCCGGTCGATGGCGTTGACGCGGTCGAGTGCCCAGCGGCTCAAGCCATACGGTGCGAGGCGGAAGAAGCCGCCGCCGCCAGCGGGCAGGTTGCGGCCAAGGAGACGCGTCGTCGCAATCGGCACCTCGGTCAACCCAGGGCATGCCTCGTAGGGAAAGCGTGGCGCATCCGGAATTCCGTAGTGATCGTGCTGAACCGGGTAGACGCTGGAGCTGTAGCGGTGGCCGGCTTCGCGCAGCACGTCGAATGCCCAAGAGTTGCTGTTGTCGATCGAGAAACTCGGTGCGCGGTAGCCTTGTACCGCCTGACCGGTAATGTCCTCGAGCAGCGACTTGGCGCGATGCACGTCAGTGCGGAACTCGTCGCGGCTCTGCTCGGTCGCGCGCAAATGGCCGTAGCCGTGGCTCGCGAGTTCGTGCCCCCCGGCGACGATGTCGCGCACCAATTGTGGGTAACGCTCGGCGATCCAACCAAGGGTGAAAAATGTCGCAGTGGCGTCACGCTCGGCGAACAAGGTCAACAAGCGCTGGACATTGGTCTCGACCCGGCACGGCCGCCCCGGCCATGTGTCGCGCGAAATGTGCGGCGCCATCGCGGACACCTGGAAGTAGTCTTCGACATCGACGGTCAGGGCGTTGACGAGCAACCGGGTGCGCTCAGTGAGCATGGTCAAGACCTTCCCGCATGGCTGTCCGCGGGATCCGGATGCGACGCTTGCGTCGATCCTTCGCAGTCCCGCTGGGCCCAGCGGGGCCCGTGATCGCAGGAACCGCCGCTGCCGGTAACTTAGCGCGGCGCATAGTAGCCAGAGTAGGAGCCGACCTCGGACTGGTCGATCTTGTTCAACAACGGCAGGACGACCGGGCACGACTCGATCGAGGCCATTGCTTGCGCCACCGTCTTGTGTGAGGTCTGGCTGGCTTCGATGACCAGAATCACTTGACCCATGTGCGTCGCAAGCACCCGCGACTCGGTCGACGGCAGCAGTGGCGGTGTATCGAAAACCACGATTCGGTCGGCATAGCGCACCGACAACTCGTCGAGCAGCCGATTCATGCTGTCGCTCGCCAGCAATTCGGTAGCGTGCCCTCGTGGTTCGCCAGCGGGCAGGATGGACAGTTTCGCAATGTTGGTGTTGAGCAGGACGTCGGACATGCGCAACGAAGCGTCGGTCAGAAGGTCGAGCAGTCCAGGCGACTTGGGCAGGCGCAAGCGTTTGAGAACCGACGGACGCGAGACGTCGGCGTCGACCAGGAGCACGGTCTTGTCGAGCTCCATCGCCATACTGATCGCGAGGTTGACCGCGACGAAGGTCTTGCCCTCGCCGGGCATTGAACTGGTCACCATCAAGAGGTTGCTGCGCTTTGCCGGCACGCTCGAGGGATCGAACTCGACCGCCGTCAGCAAAGGTCTCTTGATGACGCGAAACTCGTCGCCGATGCGCGATCGCGGCTGGGCCGGCGTGATGTAGCCCATGGCCGCCAACCTGCGCAGGTCGATATCGATACGCTTCGATTGAGAGGCCACGCCAGCGCGCGTCACATGGGTCATTTCGCGTGCAACGACTTTGGCGAGGGGGCGTGAGGACTTGGCGCGCACACTCGCTGACGCTAGCGGTACCAGGTCGCGCCGCGGTGTTTCAAAGGCCGCCAGCCAATTCGGAAACTCAATGCCGCTGCGCCGAAGTTTCTCGAGCAAGGGCGTGGCCGGTTTCGTGGTGCGCATCGACGCGGCCTCAGGCCCTGGCCTGCATCGCCAACCAGGCAATCCAGGTCCCGCTGACAAGAAACAGACCACACAGGCCGCTTGAAAATGCCATCGTTGCACGCCGAGCCCGGCGGACGCTTCGGCTCGTGGCAATCATCGAAACGCTGCCCAGGATCGGACGTCGCAGCACCGCACGCAGTGAATCTGCAGTGTCGAATGTCGGCATCAATTGCGACGCGATAAAGCTTGCGGCGGCGCCCATCACCAGCGCAAGCCCGAGAACCCAAGGTGCCAAGCCGAGGCGGTTGGGAAATACCGGTCTTTCGGCGACACGCGGCGGTTCGATCACGTGAAACTGCGCCCCCCCGGAACTCGCGTCCATGTCCTCGGAGATCGAGGCCTTTTCGCGCCGACCGACCAAGGCCTCGTAATTGCGGCGCACTACGTCGTAGTCGCGATTCAACTGCGCCAGCTCGGCTTCGACCTGTGGCACCCGGTTCGCCGCAGCGCGCATCTGGCCGAGTCGTGTTTGTGTTTCGCTGACACGGGTGCGCAGACCGGCAACGTTGGCCTCGGATTCGGCCAATGCGAGTTTGATCGAACGCGCAGCCTGGTCGAGCGGAGCACCCGCCCGTTTGGGTGCGGCCTCCAAAGCCTTGCGGCGCAGATCGTCTTCTTGGCGCTTCTGCTCCTCCAGGCGGGTGATCAATCGACGTGTCGTGAGAACATCCGGGTGCAGATCGGTAAAACGACGCAACAGATCGTCGAGCAATTTGCGTTGCGTGTCGAGCCGGGCATCCAGCTCGGGGGAGGATACGATCGGCCCATCGAGCCCGCCCGGCGTTTGCGGAACCAGCACCGGCAACTCTTCTCCCTTGAGTTCGCGTCTGAGGGCATCGCGCGACTGTTCGGCAGCGCGAAGCTCCACCGTCTGCCTGGCAAGCTCATCGGTGAGCAGTGAAATACGTGACAGATAGTCCTTGCCGGACGGGTCGCTGAGTTCCATATTGCTCAGCTTGAAGTTTTTCAGGCGATTCTCAGCTTCGGTCAGACGAACCTCGTAGGCCTTGATTTGCTCGTCGATAAAGTCGCGCGCCGAGGCAGTGTCGCGATTCTTCGCGCCACGGTCGGTTTCGGCGAACAACGACACCAAGTTCTGTACAACGAGCCGCGCCCGTCGCGGGTCGGTGTCGCGGTAAGTGAAGGTGTACACGTTGTCGCGTCCGCCGCCCTCGAGGCGAATGTCGCGCATCATTCTGTCGATCGCCAAGTCCCGCTTTTCGGCTGTCACGCCGCCTTCAAGCCCGGACTTCTGCAACAGACTCTCGATCTTCGGCCGTGTAATCAACGTCCGTGCGAGCATGGCGATGGTCTGGCCGACTTCCGGCTCGACGGCCAAGTCCCGCATCAACGGCTTCAGTACCGTTTTCGTATCGACGAACACCTGAGCGTTGGCCTCATAGCGGTCTGGGACGCTCATCAACGCGACCGCGCCGAGCAACGCAGCGATCCATGCCGCCGCCAAGCCGATCCAGCGCCTTCGCCACGTGCCGCGGACGATGGCACCGACCTGCGCCACGAGGGCACTGATCGAGTAGGCCGGTGTTGCCGCATTGTTCACTCGCAATCCCCGTCTCGCGTTCACGCCGACCGTCCGGAAGCAGCGTCAGCGTATTCCGTGAGCCATGAAAACCTAGATCGCAGCATAGGTCCAACGACCCGGAAATGCGCCCCCACACCGAGGGGGTGGACACCCGAATTCGCGTGAAGCAATGCCCCCGATCGCCTACACCACCCCGGCGTCGGCGCCTACACTCATGCGCAACTCGACATCACGCGGTCCTGCAAAGTCAAGACGGTCAGAGCGTCCAAACGCGCCGGCTCATGGGGCCGCGAGATCGAATCGGAGCAGTGCACGAACATGAGAATCAAAACGGTCTATCTGGTGGCCGGCGCTCGCCCGAACTTCATGAAGTTGGCGCCGATGGTTCGCGCGCTTGAAAGCAGACGCGACGAACTCGCCTATCGCGTTGTGCACACCGGCCAACACTTCAGCCGCGAGATGAGCGGCGCGTTCTTCGCCGAGCTGGGGATTCCTGAGCCGCACTACCACCTTGGTGCGGGCGGCGGCACGCACGCGGAACAAACCGCGAAGGTCATGCTTGGATTCGAAGGCTTGTGTACCCTGGCGCGACCGGACAACGTGGTGGTCCTGGGCGATGTCAATTCAACACTGGCCTGTTCGATTGTCGCCAAGAAATTCGGCATCCATTTGGCCCATGTGGAGGCCGGCCTGCGCAGCGGCGACATGGCCATGCCGGAGGAGATCAACCGACGGGTGACAGACGCGATTGCAGATCTGTTTTTCGTCACCGAACCCAGCGGCGAACACAACCTTCTGCGCGAGGGCAAGGCCCGCGAGGCGGTCCACCACGTCGGACACGTGATGGTCGACAACCTACTGTACCAATTGGCCTTGCTCGAGAACGCTCCACTCAAGGAGGGTGTCACGCTGCCGATCAAAGCAAGTTACTCGCACTACGGGGTCGTGACGCTGCATCGACCCTCCAATGTCGACGATGCTCTGGCGCTTGCTCGAATCGCGCATGCGCTACGTCGGGTTTCGCATGACCTTCCTCTGGTCTTCCCAGTGCACCCACGCACTCGCGGCAACCTGGAAAAGTTTGCCATCGATCTCGGACCCAACGTCACCTTGGTGCCACCGCTGTCCTATATGGAGTTTTTGAATCTGTGGAAAGACGCGGTGGTCGTTCTCACCGACAGCGGCGGACTTCAGGAAGAGACCACCGCTCTTGGCGTTTCCTGCGTGACCCTTCGTGAAAACACCGAGAGACCGATCACCGTCAGTGAGGGAACGAACGTTTTGGTTGGGCGTGATGCTGCCCTTATCCAAGCCGCAGTAAGCCAGGCAATGCGGGGCGAAGGAAAACGGGGCCGTCGGCCTCACTTGTGGGATGGCAAAGCAGCCGAACGCACGGTTGAAATACTGATCCGGGCCCTGGCCTGACGCCGAATCGGCGGCCGGTTCATCGGGCGGCGCCTGTTCAGTCCTTCTTGCTCAACAGCGAAAGAAACTCGCGCCGCAGCGCCGGGTTCTGCAGGAAAGCGCCCTGCATGACGCTGTTCGTCATCATCGCGCCGTCGTCCTTCACGCCGCGCCAATGCATGCAGAAGTGGTCCGCCTCCATCACGATCGCCAGGCCGTCGGGTTTGACGCGCTCCTGCAGTTCGCTGGCGAGCATCTTCACCGCCTCTTCCTGGATCTGCGGCCGGCTCATGACCCAGTGGCAGATTCGCGCGTACTTGGACAAGCCGATCAGGTTCGAGTGCTCATTGGGCAGGATGCCGATCCAGACACTGCCCATGATCGGGCACAGGTGGTGCGAACACGCGCTGCGCACCTTGATCGGGCCGATGATCATCAACTCGTTCAGGTGCGACGCGTTCGGAAATTCGGTCACCGCCGGCATCGGCAGGTAGCGCCCGGCGAACACCTCGTTGATGAACATCTTCGCGATGCGCCGCGCCGTCTGGCGCGTGTTGTGGTCGCTCTGCGTGTCGATGACGAGCGCGTGCAGCACCTCCTGCATCTTGGCTTCGACTTCGGTTCGCAGTTCGTCGAGCTCGCCTTCGACGATGAAGGGCGCGATGTTGTCGTTCGCGTGGTAGCTCGAGCCGGCGCCGACGAGGCGATAGCGAATCCGGTCCGACGCCGGCAGGCGCGACAACTCTTCTTCGGTGCGGAATATCCGCGTGGGCACTTCGCGCGACATGGGCTGGTTTCCTCCGCCGCAATTCAGCGGCGCATGCGAAGCGTACCGCAGGCGCAGCACCCGTAGACTGCGTACGGTGAAACCCGCCGCAGCCACCTCTCCCAGCGCCACCTCGAGCCGCGTGGTCCAGCCGGCGCTGCCGCTGGCGACCTTGCTCGAGCATTGCAGTGTCGCGCTCCAGGCAGTGCGCGCTGGCGAATCGTTGAACACGGCGCTCGAGCGCTGCCCGGCCCCGGCGCGGGCCGGCACTCAGTCGCTCGCCTTTCATGCGCTGCGCGGACTTGGCGGCGCGCTCGCAGTGCGCGCGTTGCTTGCGCCGCGCACACCGCCTCCCGCGGTCGACGCACTGCTGCTGAGCGCGATCGCGCTGCTCTGGCCGGGGGCGGCAACGGGCTACTCCGAACATACCGTCGTCGATCAGGCGGTGGCGTGCGCGCACCGGCGCGTGCCGCGCAGCGCCGGATTCGTCAACGCCGCGCTGCGGCGTTTTCTGCGCGAGCGCGAAAACCTCTGCGCCGCGGCGCTGCGCGACCCGGTCGCTCGGCTGAATCATCCGGCGTGGTGGATCGAGCGTTTGCGCACCGACTGGCCGCAGCACGCGGAAGCGATCCTGCGCGCCGCGAACTTGCACCCGCCGATGGACCTGCGCATCAACGCCCGGCGCGGCACGGCGCAAGACTACGTCGCGCGCTTGGCCGCGCAAGGAATGTCCGCCGTCGCCCGCGCTGGCGCGTGCGTGACACTCGCCGTGCCGTGCCCGGTGTCGCGCCTGCCCGGATTTGCGCAGGGCGAGGTCTCGGTGCAAGACGCCGCGGCCCAACTCGCTGCGCCCCTGCTCTTGGGCCGCGGGTTGCCCGCTGGCGCGCGCGCGCTCGACGCGTGCGCAGCGCCCGGGGGCAAGACGGCACATCTGCTCGAACTCGCTGACGTCGATGTCACGGCGCTGGACCACGACGCGACGCGCCTGCAGCGCGTCACGCAGACGCTGGCCCGGCTCGGCCTGCAAGCGCGCCTGCTCTGCGCCGACGCCGCCGACCCGAAAGCCTGGTGGGACGGTATGCCTTTTGACGCGATCCTGCTCGACGCGCCGTGCAGCGCATCGGGAATCGTGCGCCGCCATCCCGACGTGCGCTGGCTGCGCCGCTCAACCGACATCGACGCACTCGCGCTCATCCAGTCGCGCCTGCTCGACGCACTCTGGCCCACCCTGAAACCGGGCGGGCGCCTGCTCTATTGCACCTGCTCGGTGTTCCGCAGCGAAGGGCAGGACCCGATCGACGCTTTTCTGCAACGCCGGGCGGACGCCGTGATCGCCAGAGACATCGCTTCCCCTGGCCACATGCTGCCCGTGTCCGACAATGACCCTCAGTCCGACCGTCCCGTCTGCGCTTCCCCCGGCGACGGTTTTTTCTACGCCCTGCTCGAGAAACTCCCGGTTTGACTCGCCCGCCACCGCCCGCCGCGCCAACGCTCCTTGCTGCTGCGCGCCGCATTCCGGCCGGGCGCACTGGCTCGGCTGCCGCCTTGTCGCGACGCCACCTGCTGCTCGGCGCGGCAGCGGTTTGCTTGGCGTGGCGCGCCGGGGCGAGCACGACGCCGGCGCTCACGTTTTTCGAAGTCAGCCGCGAAGACGATGCGGTGGCCCTGAGTTACGCGGTCGACTTCGAACTCGGGCCGGCCGCGGAAGACGCGCTCAGCAAAGGCGTGCCGCTGCACTTCGTTGCCGAAGTCGAGGTGTTTCGCAGCCGCTGGTACTGGCGCGATCGGCGCATCGCTCGCGCGACGCGCACCTGGCGCATTGCGCACCAACCGCTGACCGCGAACTACCGCGTCAGCTTCGGCGGCTTGAGCCGCACCTATGCGAACCGCGCCGAGGCGCTCGCCGCGGTGCGGCGCAGCGTCGGCTGGCGCATCGTCGAGCCGGGCCAGATCGACGTCGACAGCCGCCACTACCTCGAATTCAGTTTTCGTCTCGACACGACGCAGTTGCCCCGGCCGATTCAAATCGGCATCAGCGGCCAGGCCGACTGGTCGCTCGAAATCGAACGCACCCAGGCGTTCCGATGAAGATCAAAGCCACACGTTGGGCCTGGATCGTCTCGCTGATTGCGGTGACGGGGGCGGCGCTCGTGCTCGCGTTCCTGCTCTCGTTCGCCACCAATTCGCCGGCGCTCTACGAACGCCACTACCTGTGGCTGTTCTGGCTCAACGTCACCGTGGCTGCGCTGCTCGCGCTCGTGATCGTGATCGCTTCGGGGCGCCTGGTCCTGCGCTTGCGCCGCGGCAAGTTCGGCAGCCGACTCCTGCTCAAGCTCGCCGCGATCTTCGCCACCGTGGGAGTGATCCCGGGCGTGTTGATCTACACCGTGAGCTTTCAGTTCGTCTCGCGCAGCATCGAGAGCTGGTTCGACGTGCGCGTCGAAGGCGCGCTCGACGCCGGGCTGAACCTGGGCCGCGCCACGCTCGACGCTCGGGTGAAGGAACTCGGCGAGCGCACGCGTGGCGCCGCCGAGCAGCTCGCCGAGTCGGCGGCGAGCCCTCGTCCGTTGGCGCTGGAGCGGTTGCGTGAGCGCCTCGAGGCGCAAGACGTCGCGATCACCGGTTCGGCCGGGCAGACGCTGGTCGCCGCCGGAGGGTCGGCGACGACGCTGCTGCCGGACCGTCCGTCGCCGACGATGTTGCGCCAGGCGCGCCTGGCGCGTGTCGTCAGCCAGTTGGAGGGTCTTGACGAAGACAACCCGGCCGCCGCGTACAGCGCCAGGGTGCGGGCGCTGGCGCTGATCCCCGCGCGCGAGTTCGGCCTGGGCGAACAGGAGCGCTTCCTCTTCGTGACGCAGACGCTGCCGCCGACGCTCGCGACGAACGCCTTGGCGGTGCAGTCGGCCTATCGCGAATACCAGCAGCGTGCGCTCGCGCGCGACGGGCTGCGCCGCATGTACATCGGCACCTTGACGCTTGCGCTTGTTCTTGCCGTGTTCGCAGCGGTCCTGCTTGCCGCGCTGCTCGGGCACCAGCTCGCGCGACCGCTGTTGTTGCTCGCCGAAGGCGTGCGCCAGGTGGCGCGCGGCGACCTCGGCGTGAAACCGGTGTTCGCGTCGCGCGACGAGCTCGGCGGCCTGACGCGCTCTTTTGCCGAGATGACACAACAGCTCGCCGACGCGCGCAGCCTGGTGCAGCGCAGCGTCGTCCAGGTCGAAGGCGCGCGCGCCGAGTTGCAGACGATTCTCGACAACCTCAGCGCCGGGGTCATCGTGTTCGACAGCAAGGGCCGCATCGACACCGTGAATCCGGGTGCAACCCGCATCTTGCACTTGCCGCTCGCCGCCTACCGGCGGCGCCGGCTGGACGAAGTCCCTGGTCTGGCGGAATTCGGCAAGGCGATCGAGCTGCGCTTCGAGACGGGCGCCGGCGGCGCCGACAGCATCGAGCAGAGCCACTGGCAGGATTCGTTCGAAATCGCCACGCCGGGCACCCCGGCACTGCGCGGCGCCGAAGCGGCGCACCGCATGACGCTGCTCGTGCGCGGCGCGCCGATGCCTCAAGGCGCACGCCTGCTCGTCTTCGACAACATCACCGACGTCGTCTCGGCGCAGCGCAGCCTGGCGTGGAGCGAAGTTGCACGCCGCCTGGCGCATGAGATCAAGAACCCGCTCACGCCGATCCAGCTCTCTGCCGAGCGTCTGCAGCACAAGCTCGAGTCGAAACTGACCGGAGCCGATCAGGCGATGCTGAACCGCTCGGTGGGCACGATCGTGAATCAGGTGCAGGCGATGAAGGCGCTCGTGAACGAGTTCCGCGACTACGCGCGCCTGCCCGCCGCGGTGATGGCGCCGCTCGATCTGAACGCCTTGGTGAGCGAAGTGCTCGGCCTGTACGCGACCGCGCTCGACGCGGATCGCCTGCACGCCGAGCTCGACGACACCCTGCCCGCGATCCTCGGCGACAGCACGCAACTGCGCCAGATCGTCCACAACCTGGTGCAAAACGCGCTCGACGCCGTCGCCGAGCGCAGCGATGGGCGGGTTCGGGTGCACACCGAAACGTCGCGTAACGAACGCGACGAGCCACGCGCAGTGCGCCTGCAAGTCATCGACAATGGCCCAGGTTTCCCGGAAATGGTTTTGCAGCGCGCCTTTGAACCTTATGTCACGACGAAGAGCAAGGGCACGGGCCTGGGACTGGCGGTGGTGAAAAAAATTGCCGACGAGCATGGTGCCCGGGTGCGCATCGTCAACCTCGGTCCCACCGCGGCGGGCACTTCGGAGGGCGGTGCGCCGCAAGGCGCGCAAGTTTCGCTATCATTTTCCAAACTCGCCCCTGGCGACAGCCCCGTGCAAGCCGCTCCCAGCGCGGCGACCGACCGGGCACATTGAGAATCCATGGCCAACATTCTTGTAGTTGACGACGAGCTCGGCATCCGCGCCCTGCTCTCGGAGATCCTGACCGACGAAGGCCACACCGTCGACGTGGCGGAAAACGCCGCCGAGGCACGCATGTGCCGCCAGCGCATGCGTCCGGACCTGGTGCTGCTCGACATCTGGATGCCCGACGTCGACGGCATCACGCTGCTCAAGGAATGGGGCGCCGCGTCGCTGCTCACCATGCCTGTCATCATGATGAGCGGCCACGGCACGATCGACACCGCCGTCGAGGCGATCAAGTTCGGCGCCCTCGCCTTTCTCGAAAAGCCCGTGACACTGCAAAAGCTGCTGCGCGCCGTCGAGCAGGGCTTGAGCAAACCCGGCGCGAACAGCGCCGCAGCAGACCGGTCGGTTCAAGCGGTGCTCGCTGCAGGCAGCAGCGGCAGTGGCACTGCAGCGCCCGCGGGCGCGATGCTGCCGCTCGCGCCGCTCTTGCTCGGCCCGCAGTCCGAACAAAGCTTCGACCTGGACCGCCCGCTGCGCGAAGCGCGCGACGCCTTCGAGAAGAGCTACTTCGAATTCCACCTCGCCCAGGAGAACGGCAGCATGACGCGCGTCGCTGAAAAAACCGGCCTCGAGCGCACGCACCTGTACCGCAAGCTGAAGCAGCTCGGTGTCGACCTGACGCGCAACAAGCGCGCGAGCACGGTCTAGCCCGAACTTTGGCGAGCCCCGAAACATAAGTCCCCGTCCTGCTTGAACATTTCGTTCGGGCGGGATTCGGCTACTGGGTACAAGTCGGGTTCAGTGCGAGCAGTTCGAAGGCTTTGGATTGAAGCGGCGTGGGCCTCGTGGTGAGGATGATTTTTGCCTCGGGGTTGAGCGAGGTGTGGGTGATGTTGTAGGCCAGGGTGCCCAGGTCCTTGAGCAAGGTTCTGAAGCTGTGCAGCGGCAACCCGTCATCGGCCGTCTTGCTCGCATCTTTGGCCTTGGCGTGCTCTGAACGAACTGCCTTGGCCACCGCGGAGGGTCGTGCCGCGCTGGTCTCGTCGAGATGTTCGTCATCGAACAGCATCGGCTTCAAGCGCTCGCGCATGTGCCACTCCACGTAGTAGGCCAGCATGCACAGGAAGACGTGGGCGCGCACCCGAGCCTCGCTGTAGAGGAACACCGGGCGCACCTGCAGGTCCACCGTCTTGATCGAGCGAAACGCGCGCTCCACGTGAGCCAAGCTCTTGTAGGCGGCCACCGTCGCCCCGGCATCGAGCGCATTCGCGCCCAGGCTGGTGCGGATCACGTACAGCCCGTCCAGCGCCGCCTCGGCCGCGATGGCTTCGGTCTTGCGCTGGTAGGCCAGCGTCGAGTCCGTGATCGACAACTCGAAATGCTTGGCCATGTGAAAGCGCCCGATCACGCGCCCCACGCGCAAGGCGATCACGTCCTGGCCGCGCAGCGGGTGGCGCGCGCGCTGGGTGGCCGCCACGACCTTGGCCAGATCGAGTTCGGTGGCCGCCAGCAACTCCAGCCGCTTGCGCGCACGTTCTTCGGCCAGCAGCGGATTGCGACACACCACCAGCCGCTCGCCGGGGAAGTGCTGGCTGGAGAGCTCCAGCAGATTGCGCTCATCGAACAGCGAGGGCTGAAACGGCCCGTGTTCTTCGGCCAGCTGCGCGATCTGCGGCGCGCGCAGTGAGCTCACCCAGTCCATGCCCTGGGGCTTGAGCACTTGCTCGATGCGCGCCGAGGTCAGCATGCCGCGATCCCCCACCCAGGCCAAATGTTCGAGGCCGTAACGCTCCTTGAGCTTGGCCACTTGAGCCGCCACCGTGGCCGGGTCGGCCGTGTTGCCCTTGAATACCTCCACGGCAATCGGGCAGCCCTGGGCCGAGCAGATCAAGCCAAAGACGATCTGCGGATCGTCGCGCTTGCCGTCGCGCGAGTGCCCGCGAGCGGCCAGCTCGCAGCAGCGCCCGGTCAGCCAGGTGGAGGTCAGGTCGTACAGCACCAGCGTGGCCCCCACCAGGTGTTGGCGCGCCAGGCGCCGCTCGATGGCGGGCTGCGCCTCGTGCAGCCAGTCCAACGCCCGGTACAGATCGTCGGCGTTGCACTGGCCCACGCCCAGCACGCGACCCAGCGAAGTGCTGGCCGTGTCATCGTGCAATTGGCGATGCGTGGCCAGCTTGGAGGCGGGTTCGATGACGCGGGCCACCAGCATCGCTTGCGCCGCAGCGCTTGCCAGGCTCGCGCGCGCGGGCCTCGGCTAGAATCGCGCGCTCACGGCCAGGTAGCTCAGTTGGTAGAGCAGCGGACTGAAAATCCGCGTGTCGGTGGTTCGATTCCGCCCCTGGCCACCACCCCTTCCACCCGCTCGAGCGAAGCCTCACCCTCTACGGCGGCCCGCATGAATGAGCCGCCTTACGCCTGGGTTGTCGTGTGGGCCACGTTCGTGAGCCTGGCCGTGATCTTCGGCGTCGCGTATTCGTTCGCGGCGTTCTTCGAATCGTTCAGCCACGCCTTCAGCGCACGCCGCGCCGACGTGTCGCTCGTCTTTGCGCTGTGCGGCGGGGTCTATTTCGCACTCGGTGCGTTCGGCGGCATGCTCGCCGATCGTTTCGGCCCGCGCGCGGTGTGCAGCGCCGGCATGGCCTTGATTGGGTTCGGCCTGCTGCTCAGCAGCTTCGCCGAGTCGATGGCGACGATCTACCTCGCGCATGGCGTGGGCGTCGGGGTGGGCATTGCACTGGTCTACACGCCGGCCATTGGCTGCGTGCCGCCGTGGTTCACGCGCAACCGTGGCCTCGCATCCGGCCTGGCGAGCGCCGGGATCGGCGCCGGCACGCTGGTGATACCGCTGCTCGTGGCGCTCGCCATCGCGCAGTTCGAATGGCGCATCGCGCTCCGAATCCTGGCGCTGGGCGTGCTGCTGGTGGGCGTTGGCGCCGCGTGGCTGCTGCGGCGTGCGCCCCCTTCTTCGATGGCGCACACGGCGGCGGGTGGCCTGAGCCTGCGCGAGGCGCTGCGCAGCCGCCGCTTCTGGTGGCTCTATTTCGGTGTCGTGAGCGCCGCGCCGACGATGTTCATTCCGTTCGCGCACGCGTCGGCGGCGGCGCGCGATCTGGGAATCGACGATCCGCGCGCCGTCGGCCTGGTGGGTCTGATCGGCATCGGCAGCCTCGTCGGGCGCTTCGCGATCGGAGCGCTCGCGGATCGCATCGGGCGCCTGCGTGCGCTGACGCTGCTGCAGGCGTCGATGGGCTTGTCGTACCTGCTGTGGTGGGGCGCGCCGGGTTATGTCGCGCTGGCGCTGTTTGCGCTCTGGTTCGGCCTGAGCTACGGCGGCATCGTCTCGCTGCTGCCCGCGCTGTGCATGGACTTGTTCGGCGCGCGCGCCGTGTCGAGCATCATCGGCGCGCTCTACACCGGCGCCGGCGTGGGAAATCTGTTCGGGCCCGTGCTCGCCGGCGCGGTGTTCGACGCGCGCGGCAGCTACACCGGGGTGATCGTGACTTGCCTGTTGCTCTCCGCAGTGGCCACCGCGGCGACCGCGCGCCTTGCGGCGGGGCGAACGCCGAGTTACTGAATCGAGTCAGCAAGCCAGGCGGTGCTGCTCCATGCGGATCACTTCGCGCGCCTTGGCCACGGCGTAGAGGCGCGCCGCTTCGGGGGACGGCCAGCCGCGGCCGCCGGCGAGCATCTCGTCGCGATACGCCTCGCGCGGCTTGTCCACGTTGCCGCGGACTCGACTGACGATGACGGTGGCGACAAATCCCCTTCCGCCTTGTCTGGCCACCGCACCCGCGTAGATGCGGTAGTCGCCTTCATTCGTCGTCGAGAAACGCATCTCAGACTCCTTGTCGATGCACGACCCTCTGTGCGCCAATCTTCTGCCCTTGCAAGCGCCATTTCCATCCCACGGTCGTGGGATGCGGCTTGCGCTGCAGTGACTTCCGTCGCGGTTTCGTTATGCGTCGGTCGCCATCAGCTGGACCTGCCTTACGCGCAGCGCGCGACAACGTTGCGCCGCAGGCCCTTCCACGACAGAGACCGGAAAGCGGATGAAAATACCCCGCGCCAAGCGCATCTTTGCCTTGCGCACCCATGTTTCCGACCCCCACTTCGAGCCCCGTTTCCAAACTCGCCGGCGCGCCACACGCGAAGGTCTTCGCGCATCTGAATCCGCAGCAGCGCCAGGCCGTCGAACATGGCATCGAGTCGGGAGCAGCCCCCGGCGCGCCGCTGCTTGTGATTGCCGGAGCGGGCAGCGGCAAGACGCTGACGCTCGCCTCGCGCGCCGCCGCCCTGGTGCTCGCCGGCGCCGACCCGCAGCGCCTGCTGCTGCTCACGTTCTCGCGCCGCGCGGCGCAGGAAATGCAGCGCCGCGTCGGGCGCGCGCTGCACCAGGCGCTCGACTGGCGCAGCACGCAGCGCGCTCCCGAACTCGCCTGGGCCGGAACGTTTCACGGCGTGGGCGCGCGGTTGCTGCGCGACTACGCGCGCCAGATCGGCCTGGCCGAGTCGTTTTCGGTCGTCGACCGCGGCGACGCTGAGGACATGCTGAACCTGGCGCGCCAGGAGCTCGGTCTGGCGAAAACGCACAAGCGCTTCCCGCAAAAGGCGACCTGCCTGGCGATCTACTCGCGCGTCGTCAACTCGCAGTTCGCCTTGCGCCAGATTCTGCTCGACCACTATCCCTGGTGCAGCGAATGGCAAGCCGAACTCGAGGCCTTGTTCGGCGCTTTTGTGGCCACGAAACAGGCGCAGCAGGCGCTCGACTACGACGACCTGTTGCTCTGCTGGTGGCAACTGATGCAGCACGCCGAACTGGCGCGCCATGTCGGCGCGCGTTTTGACCATGTGCTGGTCGACGAGTACCAGGACACGAACCGCCTCCAGGCGGCGATCCTGCTCGCGCTCAAACCCGACGGCCGCGGCCTCACCGTCGTCGGCGACGACGCGCAGGCGATCTACTCGTTTCGCGCTGCGGATGTGCGCAACATCCTCGACTTTCCGCAGTCGTTTCAACCGGCGGCGAAGGTGATCACGCTGGAGCGCAACTACCGCTCGACGCAACCGATCCTCGCGGCGAGCAACGCCGTGATCGCGCAGGCCACCGAACGCTTCACGAAGGACCTCTGGACCGACCTGTCGTCGAGCGAGCTTCCCGGCCTGGTGAGCGTGCAGGATGAAGCAGAGCAAGCGTCATGGGTCGCCGACCGGGTGTTGCACTACCGCGAATGCGCGCTGCCGCTGAAGAGCCAGGCGGTGCTTTTTCGCACGTCGCACCACAGCGCCGCGCTCGAACTCGAACTGACGCGCCGCAACATCCCCTTCGTCAAGTTCGGCGGACTGAAGTTTCTCGAAGCGACGCATGTCAAGGACGTTCTCAGCGTGCTGCGTTGGGCACAGAACCCGAAGCTGCGCCTGGCGGGCTTTCGTGTCGTGCAACTCCTGCCCGGCGTCGGGCCGGCGGCGGCGCGACGCTTGCTTGACAGCGTCGCTGCGAGTGCCGACGCTGCACAAGCGATTCGCGCCTTCACGCCGCCGCCCGCTGCCGCCGCCGCGTGGAGCGACATGCTCGAACTGCTGCGCACACTGGGCGCGCCCGGCGCGGCGTGGCCCGACGACCTGGGCGCCGTGCACGCTTGGTACCGGCCGCACCTGGAGCGGCTCCACGACGACGCGGGGCTGCGCTGGCGCGACCTGGATCAGCTCGCGCAGATCGCGAAGGGCTATGCGTCGCGCGAGCGCTTTCTCACCGAGTTGACGCTCGACCCGCCTGAGGCGTGCAGCGACGAGGCAGGCGCACCGCACCGCGACGAAGACTATTTGATTCTGTCGACCATCCATTCGGCCAAAGGCCAGGAATGGAAGGCGGTGTTCGTTCTCAACGTCGTCGACGGATGCATGCCTTCGGATCTGGCCACCGGAAGCACGAGCGACATCGAAGAAGAGCGGCGCCTGCTCTATGTGGCGATGACACGCGCCAGGCACCACCTGCACCTGATGGTGCCGCAGCGCTTCTACGTGACGCAGCAGCGCGCGCAGGGCGACCGGCACTTGTACGGCACGCTGTCGCGCTTCATCCCGGAATCGGTGGCTCGGTGTTTCGAACCGATCGGCCCGAGCGCCGCGCCCGAACCCGACCGAATGGCGTTACCCGACGCGCCGTTGATCGACGTCGCGGCGCAACTCCGGGCGGCGTGGCGTTCCCCGGGCGACGCCGCGTCCTGAACCGGGTCGCCGACGCTTCACTGCGGCTCGATCTTCGCCGCACGGATCACGCCAGCCCAGCGCTCAGCGTCGCGCGCGAGCAGCGCGGCGAGTTCAGCCGGTGTGCTGGGCCGCACGCGCATGCCGAGTTTGCCGAGAGCGTCCGCCGTCGCCGGCGCCGCGAGCGCGTCGCGCACGGCGCGGTTCAGCGTCGCGATCACGTCGGCCGGCGTTTGCGTCGGCGCGGCCAGGCCGTTCCACGACGCCACCGCGTAGCGCAGGCCAGTCGATTCCTGCACCGTCGGCACCTCGGGCAGCGCCGGGTGGCGCGTCTCGGACGCGACCGCGAGCGCGCGCAGCGCACCGCCTGCGACCTGGCCGAGCATCGGCCCGAGGATCTCGAATCCGAGCTGAATCTCGCCCGACCGCAGCGCTGCCACGACAGCCGGAGAAGTCTTGTAGGGAACGATCAGCGCGTCGATGCGCGGCGACGCGTCTGAACAACTCGGCCGCCAGGTGCTGCGTGCTTCCGACTGCAATGCAGCCGATGATCAACTGGCCCGGCTGCGCCTTGGCAAAGGCGAGCGCCTCGCTCAAGGTGGCGAAGCGCGCAACTCCAGCCGGCAAGGCGCTGGCAAACACGCCCAGGTCGAAATGGCCGAAAACGCTGATCGGTGCCAGGTCGCGCAGCGTGTCGTAGGGCAGCTTCTTGAACAGCGTCACTGCCAGCGCGTTCGCGTTGCTCAGCAGCAGCAGCGTGTGCCCGTCGGGGCGCGAACCCGCCACCGCCTGGGTCGCGACGATCGCGCCCGCGCTCGGCCGGTTTTCCACCACCACGGGCTGGCCGAGCACTTGCGCCATCGGTCGGGCAACGGCGCGCGCCGTCAGGTCGGCGATGCCCCCGGGCGCGAACGGAACGAGCAGCGTGATCGGTCGGTTCGGGAAGTGCGCCTGCGCTCGCGCCACACCGGACATCGCGCACGCGCTGAGCACCAGCAGCGCATTGCGGCGCGACGGCGCGGTGTGAAGCTGCATCGGCGTTCGCATCTCGCGCACTCCGACACCGAACTCAAAACTCTTCAGTGTCGATTTCGGTTTGCGTCGCCGCGTTGTAGCGTGCGCCGCGCACCGTCTTCTGGTTGATCAAGGCGCCGAGCTTCGCCACCACCGGTTCGGACAAGACGACGCTCGCAGCGCCGACGTTCTCTTCGAGGTGCGCGAGGTTCGTCGTCCCTGGAATCGGCAGCACATGTTCGCCTTGCGCGAGCAGCCAGGCGAGCGCGAGTTGCGCCGGCGTGCACTGCGCGTCGCGCGCGAGCAGCTCGGCGCCGCGCAGCAGCTCGAGGTTTGCCGCGTAGGCTGCGGCCTCGAAGCGCGGCATGCCGCGGCGGATGTCTTTCGGATCGAAGCCGCTCACGTCGCGCAAGGTGCCAGTGAGGAATCCGCGCGCGAGCGGGCTGAACGCGACCAGCGCCGCGCCGATCTCGCGGCACGCGCCGAGCACGCCGATCTCGACGTTGCGGCTCCACAGCGAATACTCCGACTGCACCGCGGCGATCGGGTGCACGGCGTGGGCGCGGCGCAGCGTCGCCGCGGAAACTTCCGACAAGCCGAGCGCGCCGATCTTGCCGGCTTCGCGCAGGCGCGACATCTCGCCCACCGAATCTTCGATCGGCACGCGTGGGTCCCAGCGGTGCAGGTAGTACAGGTCGATGTGGTCCGTCTGCAAGCGCCGCAGGCTGTCTTCGCAATTGCGCCGGATCGCCTCCGGGCGGCCGTCGATGACGCGCTTCATCATGCCGTCGTCGAACTGCACTCCCGCCATGCCGCCCTTGCTCGCGAGCGTGAAGCGGGAGCGATGCCGGCGCAGCACCTTGCCGATGAGCGTTTCGTTCGCGCCGAAGCCATACAGCGCTGCGGTGTCGAACAGCGTCACGCCCAGGTCGAGCGCGCGCAGCAGCAAGCGTTCGGCGTGTTCGGCAGGCGGCGGCGCGCCGTAGGCGTGGCTCAGGTTCATGCAGCCCAGGCCGATCGCGGAAACTTCAAAGGGGCCGATGCGGCGCTGTGGCAAGAAACTCTCCTGGTGTTGACGCGCCGGGTTCGGCTCGGCGTTCGTGCCCGCGGCCGATCGCCGAGGACGGCAAAAATTCTGTGAGGATGCGGCTCGGCTCGGCTCCGACTCAGGGCCTGGGCTTGAATTTGTTCAGCACGCGGTCCGCCTCGGTGCGCCAGTCCTTGCTCTGGCCAAAACCACGCGAACCGCGAGCCCCGAACAGGCCCGCGTCGGCCTGGTCCGCGACCCACGCCTGGCGCTCCGCGGTTCCGGTCGCCGACCAGGGCTCCAGGCCAACGTCCCGCACCGTCGCGGCGACTTCACGCATCTCCTCGGCGCGGCGCCGGCCATGCTGGATCGCGCGCTGGAAGAAGTAGGCGCCCTGCTGTTCCCAGTCGACTGCCCGGAAACGTCTCCTTCAGCGACGCGAGCACCTGGTCTTCGACGCCATAGGCGCGCGCCGCCGTGAAGCTCTCGATGACCATCGCCTCCAGGCCCTTGATCATGACACTGCGGCACATCTTCGTCGCCGAGGCGACGCCGAGCTTGCGCGACACGACTTTCGCGTCAAAGCCGAGCATCGTCAGCTTGGGGCGCAGCTCCGACGCGCGCGCACCGCCGAGCAGCAGTGGCACGCCGATGCGGTACGGCGGCAGCGATGTCATCACCGCGCCCTCGACATAGACGCCGCCCGCGTCGTCGATGAAGCCTGCGGCGCGTTGCTTGGCGCGCGGCGACGCTGAATTCAGGTCGAGAAACCAGGCGCCGAACTTGACCGCCGGTGCGCACGCCTGCGCCACCGCAACCGCCTGATTCGCCGTGACGGCGCTGATGAGCAAGTCGCAGTCGTTCGCCAGCAGCCGGTGCGATTCGCTCAACTTGACGCCATGCTTCGCCGCGTGGGCGCGCATCTCGGGCGCGGCCGCGCCGGCGAGTTTCACGTCGTACGCAGAAAGTTTGGCAACGCCAAGTTCATGCAAGTCTTCAGCAAGGATGCGGCCGACCTCGCCGTAACCGACGATGCCGATGCGCCATTGCTTGGGGTCGACTGCGAGCGCCACGAAAGGTCAATCGATGTATTTGAGTCCGGCCTTCTCGAGCGCTGGACGCATGTTGTACATGTCCAGCCCGAGCACGCCCGAGGCGAGCTTGGCGCGCTTTTCGGTTTCATTCGCTTCGCGCGCTGCGGCGGCGTCAGCCACCTGCTGGGCGAGCGCCGCAGGGACGATGACGACCCCGTCGTCGTCGGCGACGATCACGTCGCCCGGGTTCACGATCGCGCCGGCGCAGACGATTGGAACGTTCACCGAACCAAGCGTTGCCTTGACGGTTCCCTTGGCGCTGATGGCACGGCTCCACACCGGGAACTGCATCGCCGTCAGGTCTTTCACGTCGCGGCAACCGCCATCGATCACCAGACCTTTGGCACCGCGCGCGCGAAAGCTCGTCGCCAGCAGGTCGCCGAAAAAGCCGTCGCTGTTCGGTGCCGTGCACGCGGCGACGACGACGTCGCCTTCGCGGATCTGCTCCGCGGCGACGTGCATCATCCAGTTGTCGCCCGGCTGCAGCAGCACCGTGACCGCGGTGCCGCAGGCGTGCGCGCCGGCGTAAATCGGTCGCATATAAGGTTGCATCAGGCCGATCCGCCCCATCGCCTCGTGCACGGTCGCGCTGCCGAAGCGTGCGAGTTGCGCCGTCGCGCCGGGGTGGGCGCGATCGATGTTGCGCTTCACGATGCCCAGTGGGTTCAGGCTCATAGCGATCACTTCCCCTTCTTCTTCAACGCCGCGTCCAGGCGCGGAAAGACGCGTCTCGCATTGCCCTCAAACAGCTGCTGCCTGTCTTGCGCCGAGAGCTGTTTCGACGCTTCGATGTAGCGCTTCGTGTCGTCGTAGTGATGCCCGGTTTCGGGGTCGATGCCGCGCACCGCACCGATCATCTCGCTGGCGAACAGGATGTTCGCCAGCGGGATCACCTTGGTCAGCAAATCGATTCCGGGCTGGTGGTAGACGCAGGTGTCGAAGAAGATGTTGTTCAGCAGGTGCTCTTGCAGGAGCGGCTTTTTCAGTTCCTGCGCCAGGCCGCGAAAGCGCCCCCAGTGGTACGGCACCGCGCCGCCGCCATGCGGAATGATGAAGCGAAGCGTCGGGAAATCCTTGAACAGGTCGCTCGTGAGGCACTGCATGAACGCCGTCGTGTCGGCGTTCAGGTAATGTGCGCCGGTGGTGTGGAAACACGGATTGCAGCTCGTGCTCACGTGCACCATCGCCGGGATGTCGTACTCGACCATCTTCTCGTAGACCGGGTACCAGTGCCGGTCGGGCAGCGGCGGGCTCGTCCAGTGCCCGCCCGAAGGGTCCGGGTTCAGGTTGACGCCGACGTTGCCGTATTCTTCGACGCACTTCACGAGTTCGGGGATGCACGTCGCCGGATCCACGCCGGGCGACTGCGGCAGCATCGCCGCGGGCGTGAAGTGGTCGGGAAAGAGCATCGACACGCGGTAGCAAAGTTCATTGCAGATCGCCGACCACGCCGCCGAGACTTCGAAGTCGCCGATATGGTGCGCCATGAAACTCGCGCGCGGGCTGAAGATCGTCAGGTCGGCGCCGCGCTCGCGCATCAGTCGGAGTTGGTTCGATCTCGATCGACTCGCGCAGCTCGTCGTCCGAGATGTTCAGGTCGGCGGCGCGCGGCTTCGCAGCAGGATCGCCGATGCCGGCGATTTGCCGATTGCGCCAGGCCTCGAGCGACTTGGGCGCCGTCGTGTAGTGGCCGTGGCAATCGATGATCATGCGGTTCTCGCGCGCGCCCGCCGCCGCTATTTGGTGAGCAACACCGGGACGCTGGACGCAGCCAGTGCGGCCTGCGCCACGGACCCGAGCAAGGCGCCGGCGTGGCCGCTCATGCCACGCGAGCCCATCACGATCAGGTCGCAGGCGTGCTGTTGCGCTTCCTGCGCGATCGTCTCGCCGGGATCGCCGACGCGGTGTTCGGCCTGGAACACGACGCCTGCGGCGCTGAGCAGCGCGCGCGCCGGAGCGAGCGCCTTCTCGGCGTTGTCGCGGTAGTAGTCTTCCAGCGTCTTGTCGGCGACAAAAGTCGACACATCGCCCGTCACCGGGCGCTGCACGTTCAGCACATGCACTTGCAGCGCCGTCGGCTCGCGCAGTTCGCGGCGCAGCGCGAGCAGCTGCTGTGCGGCGCGCGCCGCGCCTTCCGAACCGTCGACCGCGAGCAGCACCTTCTTCAGGCCTTTGCTGACATGCGGCGCCACCATCGGTTGCAACGCCTCGTGCGCGGCTTCGGCACGCGACGCGATCCATTTGCCGACCAGAACGACGCCGATCGCGCCGAGCGCGGGCGCCAGGTAGTGCAGGTAAGTTGCGTTGGCGTCGACCCAGTCTTTCAGCGCCGGGTCGCTGATCGCCATTTCGCCGGCGACCCAGCCGAGCAGCGCCGCACCGATCGTGATGATGATCGGATAGCGCGACATCAGCGTGAGCAGCAAGGTGCTCGCAAAAACCACCAGCGGTATCGAGATTGCCAGGCCGATCACGAGCAGCGTGACGCTGTCCTTGGCGGCCGCGGCAACGGCGATCACGTTGTCCAGGCTCATCACCAGGTCCGCCAGGAGGATGGTGCGGATCGCCGCCGCCATGTTCGACGTCGCCTTCGCGCCGCCTTCGCCGGAGTCATGTTCAGGCAACAGCAACTGAACCGCGATCCACAGCAGCAAGCCTGCGCCGACCAGCTTCAGGTACGGCAGACGCAACAGTTCGACGGCGACGATCGTGAGAACGATCCGCATCACGACCGCCGCGCCGCTGCCCCACGCCACGGCACGCCGCTGTTGGTGCGCAGGCAGGCTGCGCGCGGCGAGCGCGATCACGACCGCGTTGTCGCCCGACAGGACGATGTTGATGCCGATGATCTGCAGCAGCGCGACCCAGAATTCCGGGCTGTCAAAACTCATCTTGTCTCCGTGAATCGATGGCCCGTGTCGACGCCTCGTGCCGGCGCCTGCGGTGAGCAGGCGGGTGGGTCGGCACAAAGTATCCCACGCCGCACTGCGCTGCCGCCGCCGCTGCCCCGACCCTGCAAATGAGCGCCCGCATCCGGCCCGCCGCGCGCCTCGATCCCGCATCTGAGGGGCCGGGAGCCGCACCGAGTTCTGCCACGATTCCGCTGAAGAGTGCAGGGCGGGATTTCGGGGGAGTGCGGTGCAGAAGAACTGGTATCTCGAGACGGTGAGCGCTGACGGCTCGCGCATCACTTACGACGTGAGCGTGCTGCCGTTTGCGGTGGGGCGCGACGCCGCGAACGAGCTCGCCGTCGCCGCGCTGGGCTTGAGCCGGCGCCACGCCGAGATTTCGCTCGACGACTCCGGGCGCCTCAAGGTCACCGACCTGAACAGCATGAACGGCACGTTCGTGAACCGCACGCGGATCAGCGGTTCGTGCCGGATCAGCGAGAACGACGTGATCCACTTCGGCAACGCCGAATTCCGTCTCGGCGCCAAGGACAGCGGAAAGCCCGCCGAGACGACGTTCGACTGCGAGCGCACGATGCTCGTACCTGCCGGAAAGTCATTGAGCGAACATTTCGTGCCGCGCGAGCGCGAGTTCCGCGAGCTGCTCGGCGGCGTCGGCCTGTCGGCGGCGGTGCAGCCGATCGTCGACGCGCGCAGCGGTGCGCTGTTCGCCTACGAATTGCTCGGGCGCAGCGTGCACCCCGAGCTGCCCAAGTCGCCGGTCCACCTGTTCAGTCTGGCCACGCTGCTCGACTGCGAAGCCGAACTCAGCCAGGCGTTTCGCGAGCATGGCCTGCGCGCGCTCGGGGCGCGCCTGAACGGTACGCCGCTGTTCGTCAACACGCACCCCAAGGAAACCTTTGAAGACAGCTTCATGGCGGCGTTGACGCTGTTGCGCGAAGCCCCGGGCGCGCCGAACCTGGTGATCGAAGTTCACGAAACTGCGGTGACCGAAGTCGCGCGAATGCGCGAACTCGCGGCAAAACTGGCCCACATCGGCGTGCGTTTTGCCTATGACGATTTCGGCGCCGGCCAGGCACGGTTGAACGAACTCGGCGACGTGCCGGCGCATTTCGTCAAGTTCGACATGGGCCTGATCCGCGGCATTCACGTCGCGAGCGAGCGCAAGCGGCGCGTCGTCGGCGATCTGGTGCGGCTCGTGCTCGACCTCGGTTCGATTGCGCTCGCCGAGGGCGTGGAGTTCGAAGAAGAAGCCGAAGTCTGCCGCGACATGGGGTTCCAGCTCATCCAGGGCTACCTGACGGGCAAGCCGATGCCCGTCGAAGCGATACCGGCCTGAGCTCGAATCTTCAGGCGAGCTGCTCGCGCAGCGCCGCGATCGTGCTGCGGTAGTCGGGCTGGCCGAAGACCGCGCTGCCGGCGACAAACGTGTCGGCGCCGGCGTCGGCGATGCTGCGGATGTTGCCGGCGTTGACGCCGCCATCGACTTCGAGGCGGATGTCGCGCCCGCTGCGCTCGATGAGGCGTCGCACTTGTTCGATCTTCTTCAGCACCCCGGGAATGAAACTCTGCCCACCAAAACCCGGGTTCACGCTCATCACGAGAACCAGATCGAGCTTGTCGAGCGTCCACTCCAGAACATCCAGAGGCGCGGCCGGGTTGAAGACGAGGCCGGTGCGGCAGCCCGCCGCCTGGATGAGCTGCAGGCTGCGGTCGACATGCGTCGAAGCGTCGGGGTGGAACGAAATCAGATCCGCGCCGGCCTTGGCGAATGCCAGCGCGAGCTCGTCCACCGGTTGCACCATCAGGTGCACGTCGATCGGCACACGAGTGCCGTCGTCACGCACGGCGTGCGGACGCAGCGCCGCGCACACCATCGGCCCGAACGTCAGGTTCGGCACGTAATGGTTGTCCATCACGTCGAAGTGGATCCAGTCGGCGCCGGCGCGGATCACGTCGCGGACTTCATCGCCCAGGCGCGCGAAGTCGGCGGACAGGATGACTCGGCGCGATGCGGTAGCGCGGTTCGGTGGCGGGAAGACTCGGCATCCGGCCATTCTAGGGACCGACCACGCGCTGCGAAATTCGCCCGCCGCCGGCCATTGCAGCCGGCGGCAGAGAAGAACGCGATCGAGGCGTGCGGTGGCGGCGCGACCCTAGAACTTGTACGAAGCGGCGACGTAGACGAAGCGTGCTCGCGCATCGTATTGCGTGACGTCGTAGCCGCCCTGGAACTGGTTGCTCGTCGGGATGAAAATGGGCGGGTCCTTGTCGAACAGATTCCTCACCCCGATGGCCAATTTCAGATTCTTCACTCCGGTGAATGCGACGTTGACGTCGTAGATCGCCTCGTCGGGGACCTGGTGCGGGCTGCCGTTGAGGTCATTGCCGTCGCGATAGCCGCGACGGTAGTTTTGGGCGAACGTGACCGCCCAAGGGCCTTGCGACCAGGTCGCGCTCAGATAATGCTTCCAGCGCAGCACCACACCGTCCTGCAGACTGCTGTGGCTGCTCAGCACCGGGTCGCCGTTGGGCTCGACCATCGTGCCCACTTTGTGCGACACATTGCCGCCCGGGCCCGTCTGGTCAAACTTCATCACGTAGCTGCCGGCGAGGTACCAGTCAATCCGAGAGGACTCGAGGTTCATCCGGTAGGTCGCCTCGATGTCAATGCCCTCGGTTTTCAGCTCGCCGGCGTTTTGCAGCGTTTGAATGATCGAATTGATGTCATTCCCGGTCAAAGAGACGAGGCCTGCGTAGGCGGGATCTCCCGCGCGAAAGCGCGACACCACTTCTTGCGCCGACGGCAGGGTCACCAGGTCCTTCACGCTGACATTGAAGTAGTCGAGCGATAGCGAGGCGTCCTTGGAGGGCTGCAGCACGATTCCCAACGTGTTCTGGCGCGACTTTTCGGGTTTCAGCGAGGGGTTCCCGCCCGTCAGGGCGTTCACCTGCAGGTCCGTCTGGCCGGTGCCGCCCGGGCCGGTGTCGTTGAATTGCTCCGACGAGCCAAGCGCCTGCGGCTGCCACAGATCGACCAAGGTGGGAACGCGAAAACCGGTGCCCGTGGACCCGCGCAACGAAATCTCACGAACCGGCTGATAGCGCAGCGAGCCCTTGTAGTTGTTCGAATTCCCGACGCCGCTGTACTTGTCGTAGCGCATCGCCAGGTTCCCCTCCAGGCCTTTGATGATGGGGACGTTCAACTCGCCGAACGCCGAGCCGATTTTCCGATCGCGGTCCACCGGCGGCACGCCACCCCCGAGGCCCGCAATGTCGCCCGACTGCAGCGCCGCGCTGGGTTGGGTGACGAACGACTCCTCGCGGTACTGCAGGCCCGCAGCGTATTGCAGTGCGCCGGCGGGGAGGGTGGCCAATTCGCCCGTCACCTTGCCGTCGATCTCGGTGCTCTTGGAGTTCGCGTCGAGCGAAGCGCCGGTGTACTTGGCGCCTGCGGCCGCGAGCGCTGCGTTGAAAGCGGCCGACTGCTGCAGCGACCATGGGTTGTAGTCACTGCCTGCAGCGTTGACGACCCGCGTGAACGCGACCTGAGAGAAGAAGCCCTCAGGCACGGTGCCGCCGACCTTGTTTTCATTGCGCGACGCGGCGACTTCCCAATCCTGCTTGAGCAAGGTGCCGCGCAGCCCACCGTTGATCCGGCTCTGCGTCGAGGTATCGATCTGGGTGCGTGGCCCGAAATCGAATACCCGCGCCGTGACGGCGATGGGTTGACCGATCAACTGGTCGAATCCCTCCAGCGGGTGCGCCGCATGCTGTGCGGTGAGGTACGGTACGACGATCGTGTTGTAAACGGGGTTGGTCGGCCGGATCACCAGGGCCGGCTCGACCCCCTGCAAAGCGAACGCCGAGTCGGTCGTGGAGAAACTGCGGCGCATCGGGCTGGGCTGGAATTGCTGCGTCACTTTGCTGCGCGAGTAGAGCAAGTCGCCGAAAGCCTCGAGGTTGTCTGTCAGCTTGAATGTCAGGTTGCCACTCAAGGTCGACAACTCACGCTTTGGAATCAATCCCACATCCTTGTTGCTGTCGTACGAGCAGAAGGGTGCTCCCTTGGTCGTCCTGGTCGTGTCCAGGTACATGCTGACCGACGCGCATTGGTCCGACGCAGCGAGTGGGTTTCCGTAGCCCGCACCCGGGCTGTTGCCGAACAGTGCGATGGTTGGGGGCTCCTGGTCCGCCGGCGGAGTTCCGGGTGGCGAGGGGAATTTCGGGTTGGGCCCGACACGGCGCCCGGGCGAGTTCCCCGGCGGCGGCGGGGTCGAATCCTCGTCCGTCGCGCTGTAAGGGGTACCGTTGCCGAGGTTGTACGCGCCTTCGATGTTGCCTTGCCCAGTGGCCGCGGCTGACACGAAGGGCGGGATGTTGCCCGTCCTCGCGAACTTGCGATCCTTCGCGAACAGCGCCGATTCCTTTTCCAGCGAAGCGGAAAGGGTCACGTTGAAGCGATTTTGCGTGACGTCGCCAAATCCGGCGACGACATGCGCCTTCTGTGTTTTGCCACCGCCGCTGCGCGTTGGGGTTCCAGCGCTGGCTCCGAGCTCGATGCCGTGAAAGTCCTTCGTGAGGATGAAATTGACAACCCCGGCGATTGCGTCCGAGCCGTACACCCCTGACGCACCGTCCTTGAGGATTTCGATTCTGTCGATCGCCGCCAAGGGAATCGAATTGATGTTCACCGAGCCGCCGTTGCCGCCTGAAAAGAGTGCCAGTCGACGACCATTCACCAAGACCAATGTACGGTCTTCGCCAAGGCCACGCAGCGAGATCGACGACTGTCCATAAGTCGAATTGCCGGCACCGACGGCACCGCTGATTGCGCCTTGCGACGAAATTGCGGAGATCGATTGAAGCAGTTGCTCCGTGCTCGTCGCGCCGCTGCGGGCGATTTCTTCCCGGGTCACGATCTGAACCGGAAGCGCGGTATCAGCCTCGATGCGGCGGATCGACGACCCCGTGATTTCGACGCGCTCGAGCTGCTGCTGGGCGTGCGTGGGCGTCGTGCTCATGGCCAGCGTGCCGCCGAAAGCGAGCATCAATCCTGAACTGATCTTGGTCTTGTCAAACATGTTGTCTCCGTACGCCGATCGATCGCGGCAATGTTGGATGAATGAATGGCTGAGTCCCGCGCCAGTGGCCGGGTGCTGAAAGGGTACGGAACGGACTTCTCCCACACGTTGCAGTTCTTGCGAATTTGCACCGGTACGGCGCCCGCGCAACGGGCCATGGCGCTGCTGAAACAGGACTGAAACAGTTGAGGCGCCGCGGCGG
Organism: uncultured beta proteobacterium; assembly: GCA_963775015.1. Taxonomy (GTDB): domain Bacteria; phylum Pseudomonadota; class Gammaproteobacteria; order Burkholderiales; family Burkholderiaceae_C; genus JAEMQF01. The sequence goes on from CAVZHI010000014.1 coordinate 66,944, forward strand.
CGTTGCGCCACGCGCTTTCGGTCAAGCCACCGAAGCCGACTCGCTGTGCAACGGCGCGGCACCACGCTCGGGAAGCGCCTGTTCGGTGAGGCAATAGCCGCGTCCGTAGATCGTGTCCAGGCGCAAGGTGTGCACGCCGCCGTCCTTGAGCTTCTTGCGGATCCGGTACACATGCACGTCAGCGCCGCGGCCGATCGACTCGGCGCTGCCGCGCAAGGTGCGAACGATCGTTTCGCGGTCGACGAACTGGCCCGGGTTCGCTGCCAGCAGGTGCAGCAGCGCGAACTCCTGGACCGTGAGCTTGAGCGGTGCGTCGCCGACGAACGCCAGCCCGCGCCTGGCGTCCATCATTAGCGGGCCGATCCGGACTTCGTCGTCATTCACTTCGGCCGCGGGCTGGCCGGCGGACTCGATCAGGCGCGCCAGTTTGGCGCAGATCAGGCGTGGCGAGATCGGCTTCACGAGCACCGCTGTGGCGCCCGACTCGAGGCCGAGCAACTGGCGCTGTTCGTCGTTCACGCTCGACAACATCACCAGCGGCGAACGGTAGGTCGCGTGCACGCGGCGCAGCACGTCGACGTAGTCGGCGCCAAAGCCGTCGGCGTCGACGAGTGCAGCGTCGAACTTCCAGTGGCGCAGGATGTTGAGCGCCGTCGCAGTCGATTGCACCGGATAGGGCCGAAAGCCGAAGCCGGGGAATTCGCGCTCCACTTCGCGCGACAACAAGCGTTCGCGCTCGATGATCAAACAGGTGTAGGCCATGCGTCTGGACTCAGGGGCGATGCCGGCGAAGCACGCGGGCCCGAGGGAGCTTCGCGCAGCGCCTGGCCACCGGCGCCATGTTCGGCGTGCAGGCGACGGAACAGCGACCAGCGATTGCCGAATCCCGAAGTGACCGCGATCTGGTTCAGGTCGCCATCGCGGCTCGCCAGCAGGCGCCGCGCGGCGCGCAGCCGCTGCTTCAGCAGGTACGCGTGCGGCGTGACCCCGAGCACCTGGCGGAACAGGCGCACCAAGTGAAATCGCGACAGGCGCGCAGCCTGTGCGATGTCGTCGAGTTGCAGCGGGAGTTCGAAGTGGCTCAGGATGAAATCGGTCGCAAGAAGGACGCGGCGCAACAGCTCCTGGCGCGTCGCCGGCTTCACGCAGTGAATGCGCAGCGCGGATTGGTTGAGTTCGTCCTCAACGCGCAGCATGGTTTGCAGCAGCGCCACGAATTGAGCGTCGAGCCATTGCGCCCCGGCGTTTCCGCTCCGCAGCGCCGCTTCGAGGGTGTGCAGCTGTGCGCCAGCGGGGTCGTCCTTGAGCCGCAGGTGTTCATGAAACCTGGGCAACACCGCCCCATCGAGCGCGCGCTCAATTTGCCGGGCGCTGAAAATCAGCACCAGAGAGCGACCTTCGATGCAGCTTTGCGCCCCGACGTCGGCGGGGCGGTTCTGGATCAGATAGTTGTCCGGGTCGAGCCTCAGGTTCCGGTGCTCGCGCAGCAGGCTCTCCCGACCCGCCACAACAGTCCGGACGCACAGCCGCGCGTCGGGTCGCGGGGAAGCGCCCCCCCACGGAGCCTGCGCAGGAGGCGCGCCCCGGCACGGGTCGGTGAACGTGGATCCGTCGATGAACAGGGCCGGCATGGCAGCAACTCGGGAAATTTCAAGTTACGTGTATATGCATGTAAATGGGCAAAAAAAGGGGCGCGTTACGGAATCGCGCTGACCAGCTTCAGCAGCTTCTTGTTCATCGCCTCCAGGCCGCCTTGGCCCAGTGCCTGCTGGACTTCCTTCTGGGCACGCTGCCAATGCGGCAGCGCCGCGCCGAACTGATCGCGCCCAGCCGGCGTCAGCGCGACGAGGCGCTGGCGGCGGTCTTCACCCACCGTCATCGAAACGAGCCCGCGGCGCGCCAGGATGCGCAGGTTGCGCAGCAGCGTCGTCTGGTCCATCACGATCGTGGCCGCGATGTCCTTCACCGACGCCGAGCGCAGCGCAACGACCGCCCACAACACCGTCATCTGCGTCGCTTGCAGCCCGGCGGGACGAAGGTGGCGGTTGTAGATCGCGGTCACGGCCCGTGCCGCCATGCGCATGTTGCCGCAGACGCAGTCAAAGCCGGAAGGTGCGAATCGATCGACCAAGTCCATGCGATCAGTATAGATGCATATGCAGGTTCCTGTGATTCGCGGTGCGCGTGCAGAGCGACTGCCGACACCTCCGCGCCGCCCCTGCCGGTGCGCTTCGTGAGCCGATTCCCCTGCCTCCGTAGAATCGCCCCATGTCCAAGCCCGAATTCACGAACACGGTCAGCGTGCGTCACTTGCCCGAACAGTCGGACCCGAAGGCCGGGGAGCACGCGTTTGCCTACACGGTGACGATTCGCAATTCAGGCGACATCACGGCGCAGCTGATCGCGCGCCACTGGATCATCAGCGACGCGAACGGCCATACCGACGAAGTGCGCGGCCTCGCGGTCGTCGGCCACCAGCCGGTGCTCAAGCCCGGCGAGAGCTTCGAGTACACGAGCTGGACGCGGCTGCGCACTGCGAACGGAACCATGCGCGGCACGTTCTTCTGCATGACCGAAGACGCGTGGCCCTTCGACTCTCCGGTGCACGAATTCGGCCTGACGCTGGCGTCGGCCTTGCATTGACGCTGCCGCGAGCGTGTGGCGCCGGCGCGGCGCTCACTCGTCGGGGCCGGGCCGCCGCTCGCCGCGCGTGCGGCCGGAAAACATCGTCCACCACACGATCAACAGCAGCACCACCAGGGCGGCCAGCGCTTCCAGCAAAATGAGCCACATGTCTGTTTTGTCGTCGACGCCGTCGAGTCGGCCCATTGTGCCGGTGCGCGGCGCGCGCCGCGCGCGGGGCTGGGGCGGTGCGTTGATTCTGGGGCTGCTCGCGGCGTGTGCCACGCCACCGGCGCCGCCCGTGCCGCCCGTGCCGTCACCCGGGGCGCCGGGCGCATCGGCGAGTGCCGGGTTGCCGGCGCCGACCCCGGCGCGGGACGGCGGCCCGGTCGTGCCGCTTGCGGCGCCGCCCGGCGCCACCCCGGCGCCAACCATCGTGCAGAACCGCTCGCGCTGGGTCGCGAGTTCCTGGCACGAACTGCCGGGCTGGGCGAGCGACCGTCCTTCCGAGCTGTGGCCGGCGCTGTTGCGCGGCTGTGATCGCCCGGCGGCCGGCTGGGCGGGCTTGTGCGCGCAGGCGCGCAGCGCCGTCGCGTCGGGCAATTCGTTCAGCGACGACGCGACCCGCGCCTGGCTTGAGAAGCGCCTGCAGCCCTACCGCGTCGAGGCGCATGACGGTGTGCCCGAAGGCCTCATCACCGGGTACTTCGAGCCACTCGTCGAGGCCTCGCGAACCCCGCGCAACGGCTTTCGTTTCGCCCTGCACATGCCACCCAGCGACCTCGCCACGCGCTCGCCCTATTGGAGCCGCAGGCAGCTCGAGACTTTGCCGGGCGCGCAAGCCGGGCTGCGCGGCCGCGAACTCGCCTACCTTGCCGATCCGCTGGACGTGCTGTTGCTTCAGGTGCAAGGATCGGGGCGCCTGAACATCGTCGAGCCCGACGGCAAGCGCCAATTGGTTCGCGTCGCTTACGCAGGCCACAACGACTTGCCGTACCAGTCGGTCGGGCGCTGGCTCATCGATCAGGGCGAGTTGCGCGCCGGCGAAGCGTCGTGGCCGGCGATCCGCCAATGGGCGAAGAACAACCCGAAGCGCATCAACGAACTGCTCTGGGCGAACCCGCGCGTCGTGTTCTTCCGCGAAGAGCCGCTGCCCGACCCGCAACTCGGACCGCGCGGCGCGCAGGCGGTGCCGCTCACGCCGCAGCGCTCCGTCGCCGTCGATCCGCAAAGCATTCCTTACGGCACTGCGCTCTGGCTCGACACGACCGAGCCGCTCTCGAACGCGCCGCTGCGGCGCGTCGTGATGGCGCAAGACACGGGCAGTGCGATCGTCGGCGCAGTACGCGCCGACTTCTTCTGGGGCTGGGGCGACGAGGCCGAGGCCCAGGCAGGGCGCATGAAACAGGCGTTGCGAATGTGGGTGCTTTGGCCCAAGACTTGACGCGCGCCGCAGCCCCGGTGAAAGATTCGCCGCGCCCGCGCGACTCACGCCGGTAACCGACATTCTGGAGATTGACGATGACGCGCCGTTCCCTGCTTCAATGGTTGTTCGCCGCCAGCTGGCCGACTTACGCGGTCGCCGCCGACGGTGGTGGGCCGAAAATCGAGCCGCTGATCCTTGCCGATGCCGAGTGGAAAAAGCGCCTCAGCAACGAGCAGTACCAGGTGCTGCGCAAGCATGGCACCGAGCGCGCCGGAACGAGCCCGCTGAACGCCGAAAAGCGCAAGGGCCGGTATCTGTGCGCCGGCTGCGATCTGCCGCTGTTCGGCTCGGAAATGAAGTTCGAAAGCGGCACCGGCTGGCCGAGTTTCTTCACGTTCTTTCCGGGCGCGCTCGGAACGTCGACCGACTTCAAGCTCATCTACCCGCGCACCGAGTACCACTGCGCGCGCTGCGAAGGGCACCACGGCCATGTCTTCAATGACGGCCCGGCGCCGACCGGCAAGCGCTATTGCAACAACGGCGTGGCGTTGAAGTTCGAGGCGGCGGCATGAGCGCGCACCGTTACGGCTTCGCCGCCGCGGCGCTGTTTGCCGCCGCGTCCCTGAACATCGCGTCGGCAGCGGGCCCCTCTGTTGGGGCGAGCGCCACAGCCCCGGCGTTGACACCCACCAGCACCACGGCGCGCGCGATCTTCGCCGGCGGCTGCTTCTGGTGCGTCGAATCCGACTTCGACAAGGTCGACGGCGTTCTGGCGACGACCTCGGGCTACAGCGGCGGCACGCGTCGCGAACCCGACGTACGAGCAGGTCTCGGCGAAACGCACCGGCCACGCCGAAGTCGTCGAGGTCGATCTTCGACCCGGCGCGCGTGACCTACGCGAAACTCGTCGAGCACTTCTGGCGCACCATCGACCCGACGACCAAAGACCGTCAGTTCTGCGATTCGGGATCGCCGTACCGCAGCGCGATTTACGCCGTCGACGATTCGCAATTGAAGACCGCCCTCGCGTCGCGCGCCGCGCTGGAGAAGAGCAAGCCGTTCAAGGAGGCCATCGTCACCGAGGTCGCTCCGGCCGGCGCGTTCTACCCCGCCGAGGCGTACCACCAGGACTACTACAAGAAGAACCCGGTCCGCTACCAGTACTACCGCAGCGGTTGCGGGCGCGACGCGCGGCTCAAGCAGTTGTGGGGAAGCGCCGCGGCAACGCACTGAGGGGTACGATTCAAGCCGAGCGCGCTGCACCGGCAGCGCCGCGCTACACCTCGAGCCACTCCTTGCGCGCCGCGTCGTTCGCCTTCAGTGAATCGGCGTTGCCCTCGAAGACGATGCGGCCGTGCCCCATGACGTAAAGGCGCTTGGAGATTCGCAGCGCGATCGTCAGCTTCTGTTCGACGAGCAGGATCGCCACGCCGCGCGCGGCGATGCGCTCGAGCAGGTCGGCGACGAGTTCCACCATCTTCGGTGCCAGGCCTTCGGTCGGCTCGTCGATCATCATCAGGTCCGGGTCGCCCATCAGCGTGCGGCAGATCGTGAGCATCTGCTGCTCGCCGCCCGAGAGCACGCCGCCCGGCGTATCGGCGCGCTCCTTGAGGCGCGGGAAGAGCTCGAACATGTCGGCCATGCGCCAGCGGCCGCCTTCCCGCGTCGACTTCATTCCGAGAATCAGGTTTTCGCGCACCGTGAGCTGCGGAAAGATGTCGCGGTTCTCGGGCACATAACCCAGGCCGCAGCGCGCCACCTGGTGCGGCTTGAGGCCGGCGATCTCGCGGCCCTTGAACTGGACCGAGCCGGTTCGCTCGACGTCGCCCATGATCGCCTTGATCGTCGTCGACCGGCCGACGCCGTTGCGCCCGAGCAGCGACACGATCTCGCCCTCGCCGACGTTGAAGTCCACGCCCTGCAGGATGTGGCTCTTGCCGTAGTAGGCGTGAAGATCGTGGACGACGAGCATGTCAGTGCTCGGCCGCAACCGCGCTGCCGAGGTAGGCCTCTTGCACCGCCGGATTCGCGCGAATCATCGGCGGCGTGTCGGTCGCGATCACCTGGCCGTAGACGAGCACGGAGATTCGGTCCGCGAGGTCGAACACGACGCTCATGTCGTGCTCGACGATGACCAGCGTCTTGCCTTCGCTCACCTTGCGGATCAGCGCGACCGCGTGCTCGGTTTCGGAGCGGCTCATTCCGGCGGTCGGCTCATCGAGCATGATGACGTCGGCGCCGCTGCCGATCGTGATGCCGATTTCGAGCGCGCGCTGTTCCGCGTACGACAGCAGCGCCGCCGGAACGGCGCGGCGCGGCGCCAGGTTGATCTGCTCCAGGATCGCCTCGGTGCGCTCGCGCGCGTCGCGCGCGCGCTCGACGAGGTGCCAGAACGAATAGCGGTAACCGAGCGACCAGAGCACGCTGCAGCGGATGTTCTCGAACACCGTCAGGCGCGGGAAGATGTTCGTCACCTGAAAGCTGCGCGACAGGCCGCGCCGGTTGATCAGGTAGGGCGCGCAGGCCCGTCACGTCGTCGCCCTTCAGCTTCACCTGGCCCGAGGTGACGGGAAAGCGCCCGCTGACGAGGTGGAACAGCGTCGACTTGCCGGCGCCGTTGGGCCCGATGATGGCGTGGCGCTCGCCCTGCACCACGTCCAGATTCACGCCGCGAATGATCGGCGTCGCGCCGAAGTTCTTGTGCACGTCAACCAACTGCAACGCGGAACGGATCATGGTGCGCTGCGCCCGCGTTGTGCTTCTTGCGCGGCGGCGTGATAAGCGTTCGGCGACGCGTGGCATGATCCGCCGCAGCGCAACGGCGCCGATCAGCAACAGCAACACGATCACGCCCCAAGCGAGCGGCGACTTGGCGTCGTAGTTGACCCAGAAGACGCGCATCGCCGAACCTTCGGTCGCCTTGACGAGCAAGTGATGCGCCGTTTCGACGAGCAGCACGCCGCCCGCCGCCAGCATCAACACCGCCGGTGCCGCCCGAGCGTAGGCCGGGACGACGCGCCTCAGCGTGCCGCCGGCGAGCAGCGGCTGATGCATCAGCAGCAGGCCGCCCAGGCCCCAAGGCGCGTACATGACAACGACGACGAACATCAGCCCGACGTAGAGCGACCACGCACCGGTGTAGTCGGAGAGCGAAATCTGCAGCGCCGTCATCAGCACCGCACCGATGATCGGGCCGATGAAGAACGCCACGCCGCCGATGTAGGCCATGAGCAGCACGTAGCCCGACGGCACGGCGCCGACGATGCTCGAGGTGACGATCTCGTAATGGATCGCCGCCAGGCCGCCGGCGACGCCGGCGAAGAACCCGGACGCGCAGAACGCGATGAAGCGCACCATCTGCGTGCTGTAGCCGACGAACTCTGCGCGCTCCGGGTTCTCGCGAACCGCGTTGCACATGCGCCCCAGGGGCGTGCGCGTGAACGCGTACATCGCACCCATGCAGAGCAGGCACCAGGCGGCGATCAGGTAATAGACCTGGATCTGCGGCCCGAAATTGATGCCGAACAGGCGCAGCGTCGACGTGCGGCTCGTCGAGATGCCGCCTTCGCCGCCGAAGAAGCCACGCAGGATCAGCGAACACGCGGCGACGAGTTCGCCCACGCCGAGCGAGATCATGGCGAACGCGGTGCCGGCGCGCTTTGTCGAGACCCAGCCGAAGATGATCGCGAAGCTGAGGCCCGCGAGGCCGCCCACGAGCGGCAGCACCGGCAGCGGAATCGGCCACTTGCCTGCGCCGATCACGTTCAGCGCGTGCGCCGTCATGAAGCCGCCCAGGCCGTAATACACGGCGTGGCCGAACGAGAGCATGCCGGTCTGGCCGAGCAGCATGTTGTACGAGAGCGCGAAGATGATCGCAAAGCCCATCAGGCTCATCATCGTGATCGACGCACCGCTCGAAAAAATCAGCGGCAGCACGACCATGACGAGCGCGCACGGCGGCCCAGCAGCAAGGCGTGGCGGTGCGCCGGGCGCGATCGTCATGTGTCCCGATCCCCCATCAAGCCTTTGGGGCGGAAGATCAGGATCAGCACGAGCAGCAGGTAGGGAATGATCGGCGCCACTTGCGCCACCGTCGCCATCCACAGGTCGCCGCCGATCGAGTCGCGCGTCAGCGTCACGCCAAGGTGCGCCATGACGTCGGCGAGCGACACGTTCAGCGCCACCGCGAACGTCTGGATCATGCCAATCAGAAGCGACGCGACGAACGCGCCTTGCAGCGAACCCAGGCCGCCGACGACGACGACGACGAACAGGATCGGCCCGAGCGACGCCGCCATCGCCGGCTGCGTCACGAGCGCCGGCCCGGCGATCACGCCGGCCAGCGCCGCGAGGCCGCAGCCGACGCCGAACACGAGCATGAAGACGAGCGGCACGTTGTGGCCGAGCATTCCCACCATGTTCGGGTGCGACAGCGCGGCGCGGATGATCAGGCCGACGCGGGTTCGCGTGAGCAGCAACAGCAGGCCGATGAACACCGCCACCGACATCAGCAGCATGAACATGCGAAACGCCGGGTAGGTCGTCGTGAACAGCGTGAACGCGGAGAAGTTGAGCAGCTCGGGAATCCGGTAGTCGACCGGGATCTTGCCCCAGATCATCTGCACCAGCTCCTCGATGATGAACGCCAGGCCGAACGTGAACAGCAATTCGGCGACATGGCCGTGTTTGTGCACCGTGCGCAGGCCATAACGCTCGACCAGCGCGCCGACCACGCCGACGAGCAGCGGCGCGAGCACGAGCCCCGGCCAGTAGCCGACGTAGAGGCTGATCTGGAAGCCGAAGTACGCGCCCAGCATGTAGAAGCTGGCGTGGGCGAAATTGAGCACGCCCATCATGCTGAAGATCAGCGTCAGGCCGCTCGCCAGCAGGAACAGCAGCATGCCGTAGAGCAGGCCGTTCAGCGTGGAGAAGATGATCAGTTCGAGCATGGCGGGCTCGGCCCCCAGGCCCCTCTACGTCATCCCGGCGCACGCCGGGATCCACCCGAGGCCGGCCGCAGTGGATCCCGGCTTTCGCCGGGATGACAGCTTTTCTCTACGCGACTAGCTCGGCACGTTCATCTTGCAGGTCGTCGGGATCACCGTGTCCTGCGCCTTGATCAGGCCCACCGTCTTCCAGCCCCAGCCGGTCTTCTCTTCGTCGTGTTTCGTTCCCGAGCCGAACGACGAGATGTACATGTCCTGGAACAGCGAATGGTCGCGTCGGGCGCATGAAGGTCTCGGCGCCGAGCGAATTCTTGTACTTCATGTCGCGCAGCGCCGCCGCCACTTTCTTCGGCTCGGCCGACTTCGCCTTGTTCAGCGCGTCGACGAACATGTCCATCTGGTTCTTCATGCGCAGGTACCACCAGCCCTGCTGGCTCGCGCCGCCGTACTTCTTCAGGAACTGCGTCGGCGAAGGCTTCCATCTCCGGCGCCGGCACGTTGGTGTGCCATTCGGTGATCTGGAACACGCGGTGGTCCAGGCCCGTCTGCTTGATCGCCGTCGGCCCGCCCGCGCCACCCGCGTAGTAGGTGTACCAGTTGACCTGCAGGCCGGCGTCGGCCGCGGCCTTGAGCAGCAGCGAGATGTCGTTGCCCCAGTTGCCGGTGATCACGGAATCGGCGCCCGAGGCCTTGATCTTCGCGATGTACGGCGCGAAGTCGGTGATCTTCAGCAGCGGGTGCAGCTCGTCGCCGACGATCTGGATGTCGGGGCGCTTCTCTTTCATCATCGCGTTCGCGGCGCCGCGCACCGCGTGGCCGAACGAGTAGTCCTGGCCGATGATGTAGACCTTCTTGATGTCCTTCTTGTCCTTCATGAAGTTGGTCAACGCGGCCATCTTGATGTCGGAGTTGGCGTCCCAGCGGAAATGCCAGAAGCTGCACTTCTCGTTCGTCAGCGCCGGGTCGACCGCGGCGTAGTTGAAGTACAGCACTTCCTTGCCCGGGTTGCGCTCGTTGTACTTGGAGACGAACTCGGAGATCGCGATCGCCGCGCCGGAGCCGTTGCCCTGCGTCATGAAGCGCACGCCGGCGTCGATCGCCTTCTGCACCTGCACCAGGCTTTCCTGCGGGCTGCCCTTGTTGTCGTAGGCCACCGCCTCGAGCTTCTGGCCGCCGAGCACGCCGCCCTTGGCGTTGATCGTCTCGACGAGGAAGTGCAGGTGCTTCAGGCCATGCTCGCCGATCGTCGCGGCGCCGCCGGACAGCGGGTCGACGTAGGCGATCTTGATCTGCGCCTGCGCGCCGACGGCGCAGACGGCCAACACGACGGCGATTGATGCGGCGTGAAGACTCTTGATGATGATGTTCATGGGTGCCCTCCTAGGGTAACGCTCAGGAGTTGCAACCATAGCCGATTCACGCCGCCGCTCCCTTCAGGGACTACCCGGTAGGGAGGGCGACACGAACGAACAACCTACCGGCCGTAAACCTTGCCGAACAACTGCCAGGTGTTGCCGTCGAACTTCATCAACTGCTCGCGCTCAATCGGGTAGAAATCGTCCGGCCCGGTCTTGATGTTCACCCCAGGCAGCAACATCGGCAAGGTCAGGTCGAGGTTGGCCGCCTGCTTCATGATGTTGTCGCGCGTCAGGTTGTCTCCTGCCTGCTTCAGCACCTGCACGAGCGTCTGCGCGACGGTGTAGCCGTAGACGTTGAAGTTGTCGTTCATGTCGGCCGAGGCGTTGTACTTCTTCATCCACGCGACCCAGTCGTCGTATTCCTTGCCTTTCTGGAACTGCGGATCGGTCGGGTCTTTGATGTAGCCGGCGGTGAAGATGCCGACGCTGTTTTCCAGGCCCGCCGGCTTGAGCACCGAGCCGACCGCGTTGGACACGCTGTTCAGGTAGTGCGTCGGCTTCCAGCCGAGTTCGGCGGCCTTCTTGATCGCCTGCGCGGCGAACTTGGGCGTCGTGATGTTGAAGAAGGTGTCGGCGCCCGAGCCCTTGAGCGAGACCATCTGGCTGTCCACCGTCGGGTCGGTGACTTCATAAGAGACCTTGGAGACGATCATCGTCTTCGCCTTGTCGCCCAGGCCGTCTTCGAAGCCTTTCAGGTAGTCCTTGCCGTAGTCGTCGTTCTGGTACAGCACGGCGACCTTGGCGTTTGGTTTCGTGTCGAGAAGGTGCAAGGCATAAATGCGCGCCTCGCTCTGGTAATTCGGCTGCCAGCCCATCGTGTACGGGAAGTTCTTCGGATCCCCCCACTTGGTCGCGCCGGTGGCGACGAACAGGTGCGGCACCTTCTTGTCGTTCATGTACTTGTGGATCGCCGAGTTCGGCGGCGTTCCCAGCGGCTGGAACACGAGCAGCACTTCTTCCTGCTCGACGAGCTTGCGTGTCTGCTCGACCGTCTTGGCCGGGTTGTAGCCGTCGTCCAGGCTGATGTACTTGACCATGCGGCCGTTGATCCCGCCCTCGGCGTTGACCTTGTCGAAGTAGGCGCCGATCGCCTTGCCGATCGCACCGTACGCCGACGCCGGCCCGGAATACGGGTTGATGTTGCCGATCTTGATTTCCTTGTCGGTGGCACCGGGGTCGTACTTCTTTTGCGCCAGCGCTGAGCCCGCGAGAGCGAGCGACGCCAGGCCCGCCAGGGCAAGGGTGAGGGTCTTGAATTTCATCATCATCGCGATCTCTCCTTCAAAGCAAAGGTACAGAACAAACGCCTGGCGCGGCGCCAGGCCGACCGGGTCAACCCTGGGTTCGCGCCCGCAACCGGGCCCAAAGACCCATCAAGCCGCCCATCACGCCGGTGGGCATCAGGTACATCAAGCCTATCAGCAGCACGCCGTAGATTGCCGCCGGGGCCGATTTGGAAATCTCGTCGGCGATGTTGGGAACGAACTGGATGAAGATGCCGCCGAAGATCGCGCCGGGGATCGACGCCAGGCCGCCGACGACGACGCCGACGAGGAGAAAGATCGACAGGCTGACGGTGAAGCTGTCGGGCGAAACGAAGGCGACGACGATCCCGCCCAAGGCGCCCGCCAAGCCCGTGACGCCCGCCGAGACACCGAAGGTGAGCGACTTGAACAGCGCCAGGTTGATTCCCATCGCGGTGGCGGCGATCGGGTGATCGCGCACCGCGATCAGCGCGCGCCCGACGCGCCCGCGCAACAGGTTCCACGCGAGCAGGAACATCAGCGCTGAGACGAACAGGGTGAAGAAATAGAGCCAACGATCGGCGCTGAGCGGTTGGTCGAACAGGCTGAAGGCAAACGGCGCCTCGGGCTTGCTCAGCACGATGCCCTGCACGCCGCCGGTGTAGGCCTCGATTTTCTTGTACTTGAGAAGTTGCGGCACCGCCAGCGCAAGCGCAAACGTCGCCAGCGCCAGGTAGTGGCCGGCCAGACGCAGTGCCGGAAAACCGACGACAAAGCCGAAGACGAAGCAGAGCCCGAACGCGACGGGAAGCGTCGCCCAATACGGAACGCCCAGCTTGTCCATCAACATCGCCGCGGTGTACGCGCCGAAGGCGTAGAACGCACCGTGGCCGAGCGAGATCTGGCCGTTGAAACCGGTCAGGATGTTCAGCCCGAGGATCGCCACCGCGTAGACGAGCACGAGGTTGAACTGGAACACACGGTAGTTCTTCACCAGGAAGGGCAGCACGAGCAAGGCGACGACGAGCACCGCGCTCGCGATCCACAGCCATTTGCGCTCAACGGGTTTGTTCATACGCGCGTGACGACCTTCTTGCCGAACAGGCCGTCAGGGCGCAGCGTCAAGCGTGCCGACGATCAGCACCAATGCGACGCTCAGCTTCAATTCAGTGCCGATCACATACGCGCCGAGCAGGTTCTCGAGCACGCCGACGACAAGACCACCGATCACTGCGCCGGCAGGGTTGTCGATGCCGCCAAGCAGCGCAGCGGCAAAGCCATAAATCAGGATGCCGAGCCATCATGTTCGGATCAAGGAAGACGACGGGCGCGACCATCATTCCGGCCACCGCGCCGATCGCCGCCGCCAGGCCCCAGCCGAGCGCGAGCATCCACGAGACGCGGATTCCGACGAGGCGCGCCGAATCGGGGTTTTGCGCCGCGGCGCGCATCGCCAGGCCGATCGGCGTGAAGCGGAAGAAGGCGAACAGGCCCGAGCAACACGGCGAGCAACACCGCCGCCGAGCCCAACTGATGCGCCGAGAAAAAGCGCGTCGCGAGACCCGAATCTTTCGGGAACGGGCTCGCAAACGCCTTGATCGTGTGGTCGAAGATCCAGCCCGAGAGCGCGTTGAAGATGAGCAGCAAGCCGATGAAGACGATCACGTTCGTCAGCACCGGCGCTTTTTCCAGCGGCCGCAGCACGATTCGCTGCACGAGCAGTCCGCCGGCGAACGAAACGGCGATCGTGAAGAAGAACGCGCCCCAGTACGGCCAGCCGGCTTGAATGAGCGCCCAGGCGACGAAAGTGCTGAACGTCGCCATCTCGCCTTGCGCGAAGTTGATGTGGTGCGTCGCCTGGTAAATCATGACGAGCGCGAGCGCCACCGAGCCGTAGATGCAGCCGTTGGCGAGGCCGGAGAAAATCTGGTGCAGCAGGGCTTCCATGGTTTGGCGTGTTTCGCGTGTCAGTATCCGAGGTAAGCGCGACGCACCGATTCGTCGCCCTTGATCTGCGCGCTCGGCCCGGACAGCGCGACGCGCCCCGTCTCCAGCAGATACACATGGTCGGCGAGATCGAGCGCGAGGCTCGCGTTTTGTTCGACGAGCAGCATGCTGACGCGGTCCTCCTGGTTGATGGTGCGCATGATGCGAAAGATCTCGGCGACGATGAGCGGCGCGAGGCCGAACGAAGGCTCATCGAGCAGCAGCAGCTTGGGGCGCAGCATCAGCGCGCGGCTGATCGCGAGCATCTGCTGCTCGCCGCCTGACAACGTGCCAGCCTGCTGATGGCGCCGCGCCTTGAGAATCGGAAAACGCGTGAACGCCTTTTCCATGTCGAGCGCAAGCTCGGCGCGATCGCGCCGCACATAAGCCCCCAGACGCAGGTTCTCCTCGACCGACAGCGCAGTGAACGTGCCGCGCCCGTCGGGCACATGCGCGACGCCGAGGCGCACGACGTTTTCGGTCGCCTGGCCGACCAGTCTGCTTGCCTTCAAACAAGATGCTTCCCGACGTGCGAACCGTCTGGCACAGCGCGCGCAATGTGGTCGTCTTGCCCGCGCCGTTCGCCCCCAGAACCGCCGTGATGTGGCCCGCTTCGAGGGAAAAACTCAGTTCGTGCAGCACCTGGCTCGCGCCGTACGACGCGCACAGGCGCTCGACCTGGAGCAGCTTCGGGGTGATCGTCGTGGCCTCAGGCATCGGCGCTCGTTCCCAGGTAGGCCTCGATCACGCCGGGGTGGCTCTGGATCTCGGCCGCGGTGCCGTCGGCGATGACGCGCCCGAAGTTGAGCGCGACGATGTGGTCCGAGACGCTCATCACCAGGCTCATGTGGTGCTCGACGAGCAGCACCGTGATCCCAAGCCGATCGCGGACGTCGCGGATCTGCCGCGCCAGCGCGTCGAGTTCTTCGTGGTTCAGCCCGGCGGCGGGCTCGTCGAGCAACAGCAGCTTCGGGTCCGACGCCAGCGCACGCCCGAGCTCGATGCGTTTTTGCGTCGCAAACGGCAGGTCACCGACGAGCCGATCCGCGAACTCGGTGAGGCCGAGCGTATCCATGATTTCGTCGGCGCGGCGCCGCAACCACTTTTCTTCGCTGCGCACGCGCGGAAGGCGCAACGCGCTCGAGACAAAACCGGACCTGGAGCGCGAATGCGCGCCGACCATCACGTTGTCGCGCACACTCATGCTGCGAAACATCGCGAGGTTCTGGAACGTTCGTCCCAAACCGAGCCCGGCAATGCGGTGGCTCGGCAGCGCCGTGATCGAGCGGCCGTCAAACACGATGTCGCCCGCCTGGTAGCCGTAGAGCCGGCTCAGGCAGTTGAAAAGCGTCGTCTTGCCGGCGCCGTTCGGGCCGATCAGGCCGCAGATCTCGCCCGGCGAAACGTCGAAACTCACGTCATCCAGCGCGACGATGCCGCCAAAGCGCACCGTCACGCCGCGAACGCTGAGAATCGTCGGAGCATCATCCGCCATGGGCCATGCGTTCCGTCCAGGAAAATCGAGTGAATCGCGACCGGACGTTGCCGAACGCAAGGGTGGCAGGTTATAGGCGGTCTTGCAGGGGTTTGACAATCCGAGCTTGCCCTTTCCCGTGTATCGTCGTTGCCGCGCCCGACGTCGGGCCGGCGATTGGAGGTCTAGAGAATGAACGCACCGTTGCCCGAGGCGATCCGCAAAGCCCTAGAAGGCGCGACGCTTGACGACAAGTACAGCCTGGCGACCGGCCGCGCCTTCATGAGCGGCGTGCAAGCGCTCGTTCGCCTGCCGATGCTGCAACGCCAGCGCGACGCCGCGGCGGGGCTGAACACCGGCGGCTTCATCAGCGGTTACCGCGGCAGCCCGCTCGGCGCCTACGACCAGGCGTTGTGGGCGGCGAAAAAACACCTCGCCACCAACCACATCGTGTTCCAGCCGGGAGTCAATGAAGAACTCGGCGCCACCGCCGTGTGGGGAACGCAGCAGCTCGACCTGTACCCGGAGTCGAAGAAGTTCGACGGCGTGTTCGGCATCTGGTACGGCAAGGGCCCGGGCGTCGACCGCTGCTCCGACGTGTTCAAACACGCCAACATGTCGGGCACGGCGAAACACGGCGGCGTGATCGCGATCGCCGGCGACGACCATGTCGCCAAGAGCAGCACCGCGGCCCATCAAAGCGACCACATCTTCAAGGCGTGCGGCCTGCCGGTGTTCTTTCCGAGCAATGCGCAGGACATTCTCGACATGGGCCTGCATGCGTTTGCAATGAGCCGCTTCTCGGGCCTGTGGAGCGGGATGAAGACGATCCAGGAGGTGGTCGAGTCGGCGGCTTCGGTGTCGGTCGATCCGGACCGGGTGAAGATCGTTCTGCCGCAGGACTTCGTCATGCCGCCGGGCGGCCTGCACATCCGCTGGCCCGACGGCGCGCTCGAACAGGAAGCGCGCCTCATGGACTACAAGTGGTACGCCGCGCTCGCCTACGTGCGCGCGAACCGCTTGAACCACAACGTGAT
Source organism: uncultured beta proteobacterium (assembly GCA_963775015.1). GTDB lineage: Bacteria > Pseudomonadota > Gammaproteobacteria > Burkholderiales > Burkholderiaceae_C > JAEMQF01. The sequence continues at coordinate 83,097 of CAVZHI010000014.1, forward strand.
CGAATCGGCACACGACCGCTTCGGCATCATCGCCAGCGGCAAGGCGTTCAACGACACACGCCAGGCGCTCGCCGACCTCGGCCTGGACGACGCCAAGTGCCACGCGCTCGGAATCCGCCTGCACAAGGTCAACGTCGTCTGGCCGCTCGAGGCGACGATCACGCGCGAGTTCGCGCAAGGCTTGCAGGAGATCCTCGTCGTCGAGGAAAAGCGCCAGGTCATCGAGTACCAGTTGAAGGAAGAGCTCTACAACTGGCGCGCCGACGTGCGGCCGAACGTGCTCGGCAAATTCGAAGAGCCGACCGAAGGCGACGCGACGGGCGGCGAGTGGAGCATGCCCAATCCGAGCGAAAACTGGCTGCTGCGCGCGAAAGCCGATCTGACGCCGGCGCTCATCGCCAAAGCGATCGCGAAGCGCCTGAAGAAGATGGGCCTCGCCCCCGCCGGCAGCGACATCGCGAAACGCATGGACGCGCGCATTGCGGTGGTCGAAGCGCGCGAGCGGGCGCTGGCCGAGATCACGGTGAACACGGGCGAGCGCGCACCGTGGTTCTGCTCGGGCTGCCCGCACAACACGAGCACCAAGGTTCCCGAAGGCTCGCGCGCGATGGCCGGCATCGGCTGTCACTTCATGGCGGTGTGGATGGATCGCAGCACGAGCACCTTCAGCCAGATGGGCGGCGAAGGCGTCGCCTGGGTCGGCCAGGCGCCGTTCACGCTCGATCCCCATGTGTTCGCGAACCTCGGCGACGGCACGTACTTTCACAGCGGGCTGCTCGCGATCCGCCAGGCGATCGCCGCAGGCGTGAACATCACCTACAAGGTGCTCTACAACGACGCCGTCGCGATGACGGGCGGGCAGCCGGTAGGCGAGCGGCCCGAAGGCCACTCGGTGATGCAGATCATGAAGAGCCTGGTCGCCGAAGGCGTGAGCAAGCTCGTGATCGTCACCGACCAACCCGAGAAGTACGACGGCGCGGTGCTGGAAGCCGGCGTCACGGTGCACCACCGGGACGAGCTCGATGCGATCCAGCGCCAGTTCCGCGAACTCGAAGGGGACGACGGCGATCATTTACGACCAGACCTGCGCGACGGAAAAGCGCCGCCGCCGCAAGCGCGGCACGATGGCCGAGCCGGACCGGCGTGTCGTGATCAACGAGTTGGTGTGCGAAGGCTGCGGTGACTGTTCGGTGCAGAGCAATTGCCTTTCGGTCGAACCGATCGAGACCGAATTCGGCCGCAAGCGCCGCATCAACCAGAACACGTGCAACAAGGATTTTTCCTGCGTGAAGGGCTTTTGCCCGAGCTTCGTCAGCGTGACGGGCGGGCAATTGAAGAAGCCGAAAAAGGAGCAGCGCGGAACTGCACTTGGGTTCGATGCCGGCCTTGCCCGATCCCATGATGCCGTCGCTCGAGACGGCGTGGGGAATCGTTGTCGGTGGTGTGGGCGGCACGGGCGTGATCACGATCGGCCAGCTGCTCGGCATGGCGGCGCACTTGGAGGGCAAGGGCGTCGTCACGCAGGACTCGGGTGGACTGGCGCAAAAAGGCGGCGCGACGTGGAGCCACATCCAGATCGCGAACCGGCAGGACTCGATCTACACGACGAAGGTCGACACGGCGAAAGCGGATCTTGTGATCGCGTGCGACGGAATCGTCGGCGCGAGCAAGTACACGATGTCGGTGATGCAGCACGGCCGCACCTACGTCGCGCTGAACAACCACGGCACGCCCACGGCAGCGTTCGTGAAGAACCCGGACTGGCAGTTCCCCGGCGGCAACTGCGAAGCGGCGATTGCGCAAAGTGTCGGCGCGGAGCTCGTCGGCGCGTTCGACGCGGAGCAGGTCGCGACGCAAATGATCGGCGACTCGATCTACACGAATCCGCTGATCCTCGGCTACGCTTGGCAGAAGGGCCGCGTGCCGATCGGCCACGCGGCGATCATGCGGGCGTTGGAGCTGAACGGCGTGCAGCCCGAGAACAACAAGGCGGCGTTCGAATGGGGTCGGCGCTGCGCGCACGACCTGGCTTCGGTACAGGCACTGCTGCAATCGGCGCAAGTGATCCAGTTCCTGAAAAAGCCGTCGCTCGCTGAAATGGTCGCGACACGCGCCGAGTTCTTGCGTGGCTACCAGGACGAGGCGTATGCAGCGTCGTACCAGGCCTTCGTCGACAAGGTGCGCGACGCCGAGACGCGCGCGATGCCGGGCAGCAGCAAACTCAGCGAAACCGTCGCGCGCTACCTGTTCAAGCTCATGGCATACAAGGACGAATACGAAGTCGCGCGGCTGCACACTGACCCTGCCTTCATCGCGAAAATCGCATCGCAGTTCGAAGGCGACTACAAGCTCAGCTACCACCTCGCGCCGCCGTTGATTGCGAAACGCGATGCACACGGCCACCTGATCAAGCAGCCGTTCGGGCCCTGGATGCTGACGGCGTTTCGCATCCTCGCCAAACTCAAGGGACTGCGCGGCACCGCGTTCGACGTCTTCGGCCGCAGCGCGGAACGGCAAGGCGAGCGGGGATTGATCGCGCAGTACCGAAGCAGCGTCGAACAACTGCTGACCACGCTGTCTGCAGCGCGCCTCGCCCAAGCGGTGGAGATCGCACGCATCCCTGAAGAGATTCGCGGCTACGGCCACGTGAAAGAGCGCCACCTCGCTGCGGCACGCATCAAATGGGATGCGCTGATGGCAGCTTGGCGGGCGGGTGCGGGTCAGCAGCGCGCGGCCTGAGCTGCGAAACGCAACGCGGCGAATCGGCGCCGTGATGCGTCCAAGGGTTACAGGTCGCACCGAATGCAAACTCGCTGGCGTGTAGGGCGCATCGCGGCCTAGCATGAAAGCATGAGTTTCCGCCGACCCAAGCTGCATTTTCGCCAGCCTCTGCTGTTGGCGATGCTGTTGCTCTGCGTCTCGTGCGGCGGCGGCTCGGGTCCGGAGACAACGCCGCCCGTCGTCGAGGCGGAGCCGACCGGGCCCGGACGGTTGGAATCGGCGACTTTCCTGAACCGGGTTTCGATCGCCGCCATCAACGACGCCGTTCGCGCGGCGGGCAGCCGAACTCCCGCGCTCGTTCCCGTCTATGACGTCGACAACCACCGAATCACGTATTTGACGACCGATGCGCAGGGCCGCGAGATCGTCGCCTCGGGCCTGGTCAGCGTTCCGGCCAAGGCGAGCTGGCGCGAAAAGCCCGGTGCTCAGCTATCAGCACGCGACGATTTACCGCGATGCCGAGGCGCCGAGCAACGCCACGGGCGCGGCGGAGCCGGCGATTGCCGTCGCGTCACTCGGCTACATCGTGGTCGCGGCCGACTATGTCGGCTACGGTGCGTCCAAAGGAGTGCCGCACCCCTATCTCTTGGCTGCGCCGTCTGCCGCTGCGGTGATCGACCTGTTGACGGCCGCGAAGACATGGCGGCGCAGAAACAACGTCGCCGACAACGGGCAACTGTTCATGACCGGCTATTCCGAAGGCGGCTACGTCAGCGTCGCCGCGCATCGCGCGCTGCAGGCGGCGCGCAGCGCGCATTTGGCGAACCTCGTCGCCGTCGTGCCCGGTGCCGGCCCGTATCACGTGGGGGTGACGCTCGACGAGTTGCTGCGCCGCGTGCGCGAGCAGGATCCGCTGCTCGGCGCGTTGATCAGCCCGGGGCTGCTGCGCCATCTGGGCGCGGCGCTGCGGCGTCAGGTGCGCGACGCGCTGCTCAGGCAACTGATTCCGGCCGACGCCGACGTCGGATTCGATCCCACCGTGATCGACAACTACCTCGCCGACGACAGCGCAGCAATCGAGAGACAAAGCAACGTGCACGCCTGGGCGCCTGCCGCGCCGACGCGCTTCTTTCATGGCCGTGACGACCAGACCGTGCCCTATGTCAGCGCGACGCAGACCTTGCAAGCGATGGTGGCGCTCGGGGCATCCGACGTCACCCTGACCGACTGCACGGCGCTGCCGTCGAGCCACATCGGCTGCGTTCCGGACTTTTTGCGGTTCATGCTCGGCGAATTCGCCGGTCGGGCACGCGATCTGTGACGCGGTGCGACTGCTTCGCACGCCCCGTTCAGTACCGCAGCAGCAGCACCAGGTCGAATCGGTTCGAATCGTCGGCGACGCTGCCCGCGCCGCGCAGCACATGCGCGGCGCTGCTCGAGAGCGCGACCTGGCCCCTCAGTTGCCAGTGCAAGAGCAGGCCCAGGCTGCTCGCATTCGCGTCCTGCGCCGGGCCAACTCGGTGCACGCTGCCGGCATCGACAAAAGCGCCGACGCGCAAGTCCTGACCGAAGAGGCGCCGCGACCAGAGTTCGACCGACGCCTGCGCTCCCGAGTCGCCGCGCAGCGCGCGCTCGGCGAGGCCGCGCACGCCGTCGCGGCCGATCCACGGCGCGCGTGACCAGACGCCGAACGAACTGCCCCAAGGCTGCAAGGCGCCGCCAAGCGCAAACTGCTCGCCCGCAATGAGCGCGTCGTTCGACCATTGGGCGCGGCCGCTCAGGCGCAGGCGAATGTCGTAGGTGAGGATGCGCAGCCACTGCGCGTCCAGGCGCAGCGCGTTCCAGTGCGGGCTTGCGTCCGGGTTCGCCGACGCGTCATGCGTCGCGTCGCTGTCCGCGCCGCCGGGCAGGTTCACCGCCCACGCGGTCGCGAACTTCCAGCCGATCCACTCCTGCTCCCAATGCGCCGCGTAGCCGAGCTCCAAGGGCCGGCTGCGCACGCGTGGCGCCCCGGAATCGACCCACGAGCGGTCGCTCAACGAAAGTTGCACCTGATGGTGGTAATCGCCTTGGGGCACGAGGTGCCCGCGGGCGTAGAGCGTGAGCAATCGGCCGCTGCCGGTGATGGGCTGCAACTCCGCGTCCAGTCCCGCCCCCTCCTGGGCGCGCGTCGCGACGGCGCCGAACATCACGCCGCGCTCGGGCCACGGTGCGCGATAGCCCAGGCTGGCATTGCGGCCATCGCGGCCTGTACCGTCGGAGAGCTGCAGCGCGACCTGGTGATCGAGGTTCCACAGGTTGCTGTGTTCGGCGCCGAGCCAGACCCGGTCGCGCCGCGCGGGCGTTGTTGAAGACGTGCCGGCGTCGGCGTGGCTCCAGCCCAGCGTCGCGGCCCAGGGCAAGCGGCTCGCGACCGCCACCTCGGCGTTCACCTCACCGGGCGCCGCCGCCGGCGTGAACAGCACCTCGACGTTGCGCGATGGGCTTTCGCGCGCAAGCTGCTCGCTGCGTGCAAGCGCCGCTTCGGCCGCAGCGTCGAGCCGCATTCCGCGCTCCAGGATTGGCAGGCTCGCACGAACATTCGCCGCGTCGTGAAACGCGGTGCCGTGAACGTTCACGTCGGCGATCATCGGCACGCCTGAACTCGGGGTCGGCACCGCACCCGCCAGCGCGGTCCATTCGGCGGGCTTGATCCACGCCACGGGTTTGAACTTGCCGGGGTCGTCGGCGCGGTGCCGGCGCGGGTCGAAGACGAGCGCGTCGCCTTCTTGAATGACGAGGCCCGTCAGGTCGAACGGGCGGTCGCCGTGGCCGCCGAGAAACGTGTTCGTCCCGGGCGCGGGAGGTGTGGCGACTTCGCGTTTGATTTCGAGCAACGTCTCGGGCGTCGACAAGCCCGTCAGCCAGCGCGCCCGCACCGGCGTTCGCGCCGTGATCAGGCCCACGTACTCGGCGGGCCGGCAATACAGGCTCGCGAGCACCTGGCCGACGGGAATGCGTGCCGCCGTCAGCGCGGCGTGAATCCGGCGCCCGTCGGCGCGGCCGATCGGATCCAGATTGCGCTGCGTCGCGCAGTTGGCGAGGTCGTGCCGGCCTTCGGCCTGCATGCCCTGCTCGATCAGCTTCTGCTGCCAGTGCGTGTGGCCGTGGCGGAAGTAGATGACGTAGCCGCCCTGGGCCAGGGCCTGCATCAGCTCGGGCGTGCCGCCTTCGCGCGGCGCCTGCGGCTCCTGGGCCGACGCGGCGCAGGCCAAGCAGAGCAGCGCGAGCGCCGCGGCGCCCGCAACGAAGCGCTTCACCACAGTCCCTGGGCGAGCTCAAGCGTCAATTGCGCTGCCGGGACAGCGCTGCGGCGGCCCGGGTTCTGCCCCGACCAGAGCGGCGAGAAGTCTCCCGACGCGGCGCCTTCCGCGTGCGCGCGCAGCGCCGCGACAGCGACGCTGGCGAGCGGAAACTGCGGCGCCAGTGTTGACATCGGCCCGAGTTCGCGCATCAGCCGGTTCACGATGCCGCGCGCCGGCCTGCCGCTGAACAGGTTCGTCAGCGCCGTGCGGTGCGATGCGTCGCTCAGCAACGCGGCACGGTGTACGGCGCTTGTCGTCGCTTCGGGGCAGAGCAGGTACGCGGTGCCGACCTGCACGCCCGCGGCACCCAGGGCGAATGCCGCCGCGACGCCCGCAGCGTCAGCGATTCCGCCGGCAGCGATGACCGGCCGATTCACGGCACGAACGATTTGCGGCACGAGCGCGAAGGTGCCGATCTGTGTCGTCACGTCATCGCTCAGAAACATGCCGCGGTGGCCGCCCGCTTCGACGCCCTGGGCGATGATCGCGTCGACCCCTTGCGCCTCGAGCCAGCGCGCTTCTTCGACCGTCGTCGCGCTGGACAACACCTTCGCGCCCCAGCCGCGCACATGCGCAAGCAGCTCCGCACTTGGCAAACCGAAGTGAAAACTCACGACCGGCGGGCGGAACAACGCGAGCAACTCGGCCGCTTCGGCGCTGAACGGCGCACGGCTCGGGGCCTTGGCGGACGCCTGCGGGTCCAGTCCGAACTCGCGGTAGTAGGGTGCGAGCGCGTCGCGCCACGCCGCCTCGCGCTGCGCGTCCGGCGTGGGCGGCGTGTGGCAGAAGAAGTTGACGTTGATCGGCTGCTGCGTCGCCGCGCGCAGCGCAGCGAGTTCGTCGCGCATCGCAGTCAAGCCGAGCATGGCGCACGGCAGCGAGCCCAGGCCTCCGGCGTTGCTCACCGCGGCGGCGAGCGCGTGGCCCTGCGAGCCCGCCATCGGCGCTTGGACGATGGGCAGCTCGACGCCGAGCAGTTCCTGCAAGTTCATCTTCGGTCCTCGCTCATTTCGCGTCAGCGCTGGCCTCGACGCCGAGCGCCTCGAGAAAGCGCGACACCATGTTGTACGCAGCGACCGTCGCCGTGAGTTCGACGATCTCGCGCGAATTGAACCATGGGCGAAGCGCGTCGAAGACCGAAGCAGCGACTTGCACGTCCTGCGTCATGGCCTGGGTGTAGGCGAGCACGGCGCGTTCGCGCGGCGTGAACACCGCCGAACCGACCCAGGCGTCGAGCGCGGCGATCTGCTCTCGCGTCACGCCTTCGCGCAGCGCGACCGGCTCGTGCTGGGCGAATTCATAGGGCGCGCGGTTCAGGCGTGCGACGAGCAGGATCGCCAGTTCGCGCAAGGCGCCGTCGAGAATGCACGCGCTGCGGATTGCGCCCATGTACGCGTTCCAGCCGCGCGCCACCGGGGCGCTGTGCAGCAGCAAGCGGTCCAGGTCGAGCAGTTCGCCGCCGCGCCGCAGCCTGATGGCGCGTACCAGTTCGGCGTCGGCTCCCGGGGTGTCGGCATTCACGAAAGGAATTCGGGTCATGGTGGGCCTGTGGGTCGCCGGCGAGAGTGGCGGCGTTTCGCTGCATTCTCGCGCCGTGCGAGCGCTACAGTGCCGACCCATGGACACCCATGCGCGCTACACCCGAACCGCGATCGCACTGCACTGGTTGCTCGCCCTCGCGCTGGCCGCCACGTTCCTGCTCGGCGTCTACATGCACGAGCTGCCGGCCTCTCCGCGGCGCACCGAACTCTACAACTGGCACAAGACGGCCGGCGCGTGCATCCTGGCGCTGTCGCTGCTGCGCCTGCTTTGGCGCCTGATGCATCGCCCACCCGCCGCCGTGGCGATGCCGCCTTGGCAGGCGCGCGCCGCGCGCGGCGTGCACGGCTTGATGTACGTCCTGTTCTTCGGTGTCCCCTTCTCCGGTTGGGCGTACAGCTCGGCGAGCGGCCATCCGGTGGTCGTCTTCGGCGTGTGGGCGTTGCCCGATTTGTTGCCGGTCGACAAGGCGCTCGCCGCAGCGGCAAAAGGCCTGCACCAATGGCTGGGGTCAGCGCTCGCGATCCTGGTGATCGGCCATGTCGCTGCGGCGTTGAAGCACCACTTCGTCGACCGAGACGCCCTGCTCGATCGCCTGGCGTGGCGCCGTGCCGGCAACAAGGTTCGCTGATGCCGAAGGGGTGAGCGATTGGCTCGCCCGGGTCAATGGTGCGGCGGGGCGCAACCACGCCCAGCCTCACCGCGCCGTGAACTGTGTCGTGGACGAGTCCGAATGGTTTTTCGAATCCACCTGTGCTTGAATAGGCCCAAGTGAAAGAGCCGACCCTCGCTCCCGAACGCGGCGCCGCGCGCCCTGTCGTCACGCTGCGCGAGGTGACGGCGCGCACGGTTCGCGCCGTCACCGACCTGCGCGTCGCGGCGTTGCAGCAGAGTTACGTGGCGAGCAACGCGGTGTCGATCGCGCAGGCCTACTTCCACCCTGAAGCCTGGTTTCGTGCGGTTTACGTTGACGACACGCCGGTCGGCTTTGTGATGCTCGAAGACCCGACGCTGCTGACCGACTGGATCGGCCCGGCGCAGGTGGGGCTGTGGCGCTTCATGATCGACGAGCGGCATCAGGGGCGAGGCATCGGCCGCATCGCCCTGCGCCTGGTGCTCGAGCATGTGCGCTCGCGCCCAGGGCAGAGCAAGCTGCGCACGTCGTGCGTTCTCGGCCCGCACAGCCCGATCGGTTTTTACGAGCGCTGCGGATTCCGCCGCACCGGCGAGTTCGACGACGCGGAAGAGATTCTCGAGCTGCCATTGAACACGGCGAGCAACACTCGCTGAAGGGATTGCGATGCATGCCAACGCCGAATTGATCCAGCGCTTTTATGCCGCCTTCGCGCAGCGCGACAGCGCCGCAATGAACGCGTGTTACGCGCCCGACGTCGAATTCCACGACCCGGTGTTCCAGACGCTGCGCGGCGACGACGCACGCCGCATGTGGCGCATGCTGTGCGCGCGTGCCCAGGACCTGACCATCGTGGCAAGCAGCATCGACGCCGACGACCACCAAGGCCGCGCGCACTGGGTCGCGACCTACACCTTCTCCGCCACCGGAAACAAGGTCGAGAACCGCATCGACGCGAGCTTCACGTTCAAGAATGAAAAGATCGCGACGCACCGCGACCGCTTCGACCTGTACCGCTGGGCGCGTCAGGCGCTCGGGCTGAAAGGCTTGTTGCTCGGCTGGCTTCCACCCGTGCAGGCGGCAGTGCGCAAGCAGGCCGCGCAGGGGCTGCGCGCTTTCAAGGCTTGAAGAATTTCAGTCGTCGGCCTTTTGCAGCGACTGGCGCAGGTCGATGAGCATCATCACGATGCCGATCAAGACCACCACACCGAGGGCGACTTCCTTGAGCTTGAACACGATGGCGCCGAGAAAGCTGAGCACCAGCACGACGGCGATCGCGGCAGAGAACAGTTTGACCGGCATGACGAGACTCCAAAGAAGGGTTGCTAAGGCCTGTTGACATGGCGCACGAGCCAGCGCGCAGTGCGCAGCAGCCGCGCATCCGACTCACGCTGGCCCACGAGTTGAACGCCCAGCGGCAACCCCGCGGGGCCCGTCATGAGCGGCAGGTTGAGCGCCGGCATGCCGCACAGCGACCAGAGCGAGCAAAACACCGGGTCGCCCGTCGTCGCCAGCGGTGGCGCTTCGCCGGGGGCCGACGGCGTGACGATTGCGTCGAAGTTTTCGAACGTCGCGTCGAAACCCTGGTTGAGTTGGGCGATGCGGGCGACCGCCTTTTGGTGGTCGAGCGCGCGATGCTCGCGGCCACGCGCCAACTGCTCGCGCAGCGGTGCGGACAGAGACTCGCGGCCGCGCTGCCATTCGAGATCCAGGTTGAATGCCATTTCGGCTTCCATGATTGTTCGCAGCGCATCCCATGCGTCGCGCAGCGACTCCGGCAATTCGAGAACTTCGCATGCCGCACCGAGTGCGTCGGTGAGCTCGGCGAAGGCCTCGGCGGTGCTGGCGTCGGCGCGCGCCCACATCGGCGTCTTGACGAAGGCGAAGCGCGGCGCGAAGGGCGGCTCTTCGGCGAGCGTGGCTTGAAACCTCGGCTTGGCGCGCGCGCGTGTGTCCGGGTCCCGCTCGTCAAAGCCGACGATCTGCTCGGCAATCAAGGCGACGTCTTCGAGCGTGCGCGCGAACACGCCCACCGTGTCGAGCGTTCGCGACAGCTTCAGGATGCCGTGGCGCGGAACCAGGCCATGCGTCGGCTTGAATCCATAGACGCCGCAAAACGAGGCAGGGCGAATCACCGAGCCGTTGGTTTGCGTACCGATCGCGAGCGGAACCATTCCCGCCGCCACCGCGGCCGCCGAGCCCGACGACGAGCCGCCGGGCGTGCGCTCGGGGTTGTGCGGATTGCGCGTCTTGCCCGGCGTGTAGGTGGCGCACTCCGTCGTCACCGTCTTGCCCATGATCACAGCGCCCGCGGCGCGCAGCATCGCCACGACGGTCGCGTCGCCATCCGGGGTGCGCCCGGCGTGCAGGACCGTGCCGTCTTCGGTGGGCATGTCGGTCGTGTCGATGATGTCCTTGATGCCCAGCGGAACGCCGTGCAACGCGCCGATGGCACGGCCGGCAGCGCGGTCCGCATCGCGCGCCCGGGCCTGCGCGAGCGCGTGCGCTTCGTCGAGGAATTGCCAGGCCTGAACTTGGGGCTCGACGTCGCGGATTCGCGCCAGGCAGGACTCAACCAGCTGAACCGAGCTGATCTCGCCCGCCTGTATCGAGCGCGCCGCCTGCGTGGCCGACAACAGGTCGAGCCGGTTCAAGTCCATGCCAAATTGACCGCGTCACCCGCCACGTCACTTGCCATAAAGCGCGGTGGGCAACCAGAGCGCAATGCCGGGGAAGACGTAGATGATCGCCATCGTCACGACCACGACGTAGACGAACGGCATGCAGCCGCTGAAGATCTGCGTCAGCAACACCGAGGGCGGACTCACCCCCTTCAGGTAATACGCCGACATCGCCATCGGTGGCGAGAGGAACGCCGTTTGCAGGTTCAGCGCGACGAGCACGCCGAACAGGATCGGGTCGATGCCGAAGTGCGGCAGCATCGGCAGGAAGATCGGGATGAAGATGATGATGATCTCGGTCCACTCGAGCGGCCAGCCGAGCACGAAGATGATCGCCTGCGACAGCAACAGGAACGTGATCGGGTTCAGGTTCATGCCGAGCACGAATTCCTTGATGATCTGGTTCCCGCCGAGGTAGGCAAAGATCGACGCGAAGGTCGCCGAGCCGACGAACAGCCAGCACACCATGGCCGAGGTGCGCGCCGTCAGGAACACGGATTCGCGCAGCGCCTGCCAGGTCAACGACCGGTACCCCGCGGCGAGCAGCGCCGCGCCGAGCGCTCCGACCGCCGCCGCTTCGGTGGGGGTGGCAATGCCGAACATGATCGCGCCCAAGACCGCCAGGATCAGCATCGCCAGCGGGAAAAACGATTTCAGCAGCAGGACCACGACCTGGCCGAAAGGAACGTTGCCCTCTTCCTTCGACAGGCGCGGCGCGACTTCGGGCTTGACGATGGCGAGCACGATCACGTAGGCGATGTACATGCCGGCGAGGAAGAAGCCCGGAACGAACGCCGCAGCGTAGAGTTTGACGACCGACAGACCCGCCATCGCACCGTAGACGATGAGCATGATCGACGGTGGAATCAGGATGCCCAGGCACCCGCCGGCGCAGATCACGCCCGCGGCCAGGCGCGTGTCGTAGCCGGCCTTGATCATCTGCGGAAACGCGAGCATTCCCATCAGCGTGACGACGGCGCCGACGATGCCCGTCGCCGTCGCGAACAGCGCGCAGGTTGCAAGCGTGGCCACGGCCAGCGAGCCCGGAATTCCCTTGAGCGCGATCTGCAGGCTTCTGAACAGGTTGTCCAGAATATTCGCTCGTTCGACCAGATAGCCCATCAACAAGAACAACGGGATCGAGACGAGCGCGTCGTTGTTCAGGACGGTGAAGGTGTTTTGCGTCAGCAGGTAAAAGACGCGGTTGTCGAAAAACGCGGTGCCCACCTGGTAGTAGGCGTAGTAGCCAAAGCCCACGCCGAGCGCCATCAAGGTGAAAGCGACCGGAAAACCGATGCAGATCGCGAAGACCAGGATGCCCAGCATCACCAGCGCTACGCCGGGGTCGCTCATGACTTGGCTCCTTGTTGTGCGGCGGCAAGCGCCGCTTTGCGGGCGTGTTCTTTCAGGATTTGCGTCTCCAGCTCTTCCACGTCGTGAAGCCGGTCCGGCCACTGGCCTTCACGCAGGCAGACGATGCAGCGCAGCACCTCGGCAAAGCCCTGAATCGCGATCAGGAGACCGCCCACGCAGATCATCATCTTCAGCGGCCAGATCGGCATTCCCGCGGGGCTGTTGACGCTGACTTCGCGGATCCGCAGCGATTCCAGGCCGTACGCCGAGCCGGCAACGACGAGCGCCAGGATGCCGGGAAAGAAGAAGACGACGTAGAGGAACAGTTCCACCTTGGCCTGCGTCGGCTCCGACCACTTGCGATAGAACATGTCCGCGCGCACGTGTCCACCGCGCGACAAGGTGTAGGCGCCGGCCATGTAGAACACCGCGCCGTACATCATGTAGCTCAGGTCGAAGGCCCAGCTCGTGGGGTCGTTCAGGACGTAGCGAACGAATACTTCCCAGCAGGTGCCCAGGGTGAGAATGACGATGCACCAGGCGAAAGCGTGGCCGACGGTTTTGCTGAGTTGGTCGATCGAATAGATCAGGCGATTCACCATGAGTGCGCTGCCGGAAAAAGAAGAAGAAAAAGGGGCGGCTTGGTGCCCGCCCCTTGATTACATTGCGGCGGCTGCGCCGCCAGCGCGTCAAGCCGACGGCAACTTCGTGTTGAACACGTGCTCGTAGCCCAGCGCGTAGTCCGCCTCATTGACGAACATGTAGTACGCGACTCGCTTGGCCCAGGCGCGTTGCGACTCGACGACGCGCTTGAAGAAGGGATCTTCGTCGGACAGGCGCTTGGTCAGCGTGTCCCACGCCTTGAGCTGCTCGACGAACACGCCCTTCGGGGTGCGCAGCACGTTGACCTTGTGCTTGTCTTTCAGGTCCTGCAGGTCGCGCGAGTAGTTGTCCATCGCCGTCCACCAGTTCGACGAACTCGCGGCCTCGGCGGCGTATTGAAGAATCGCCTGCAGGTCCTTCGGAATCGTCGCCCACTTCTTCTTGTTGATCGCGATCTCGAAGAACTCCATCGCCTGGTGGAAGCTGCCCATCATGTAGTTCTTGATCACGTCCTGCGCGCCGAAACGCATGTCGGACGTCGGGTTGTTGAACTCGAACGCATCGATCACGCCTTTTTCCAGCGCCGGGATGATTTCGCCGCCCGGAAGCTGCGTGACCTTCGAGCCCATTTCCTGGAACAGGTCGGCCGCCAATCCGACGGTGCGGTACTTCAGGCCTTTCAGCTCAGACGCATTGGTGATCGGCTTCTTGAACCAACCCAAGGGTTGGGTGGGCATCGGCATCACGAAGAAGCCGACGACGTCGAGGTTGATCTTCGTCAGCAACTCGTTGTACAGAGCGAGGCCGCCGCCGCGATAAATCCACGCCAGCGTCTGCGGCGCGTCGCAGCCGTTGATCGGGCCCGAGCCGAACAGCGACGCCACCTTGCTTTTGCCGTACCAGTACACGGGAACGCCGTGCGAGGCGTCGAGAACGCCCTTGCTCGTTGCGTCCATCACTTCGAAGGGTTTCACGACCGCGCCGGCAACGAGATAGTCGATGCGCAGGCGCCCGCCGGCCATCTCGTTGACGCGGTTCACGTATTCCATGGCCATCTCGTTGAAGATGTCCTTCGCGCCCCAGGCGCCCTGCATCTTGATCACGATCGGCGATTGCGCCACCGAGATCATCGGCGCGGCCATCGCGGCCACACCCGCTGCGCCGGAAACCGCGGCACCGAGGAATTTTCGACGCGCGGGTTGCGACCCGCCGCTTGCTGTTGTCGTCTCGTTCATGTGGGCACTCCTGAGCTTTCGTCTGCGGTGGGGCTGGCGCCAACCCCAGCGGGCGAAGCGACAGCAAAAACTGGCAGGCGAACCCGTTCAGTGGGGTCGCTCGCCTCCAGCAGCCGCTCACCATAACAAAACCGACCGCTCTCGCCCCTGGGGGTAACCCGCGCTTGACGCGCGGTGTCGGCTGTGCGCGGCGCCGCGTCGCGCGGCCTGCCGGCGCGACGCAGCGCTGCAGTAAAGTGCCGCCGGATGTCCCGCCTTGCGCTGAGTCTTGAAGGGCTGCGTATCTTCGAGCGCGGCTGGCTGTCGTCAAACAACGTGCTGTTGCGCGGCAGTGGCGGCGACACCACATTGATCGACAGCGGCCACAGCGTGCACGCCGCACAAACTGTCGCGCTCGTGCAGAACGCTTTGCGCGAGGCCGGCCCGGAACAACGCCTCACGCGAGTCTTGAAGTCGAAATGCCAAGCTTGGCATTTCGACTTGAATGACAAGGAGTCCGTAATGCGAAGTACGGGCTCGTGAAGATGGTTCTTGTCGAGCATCGAGTGCAGTCCTTCGCTTCGCATTACTGTGAGGTCACAGGGAGTCGAGCCAGGTGAGCAAGTCGGGGTTGCGCCGCCATCTTGGCGGACCACCTGGACGGGTCGATCGATCAACTTGTTCAATGGCGCGCCGCTTGGTTTCGATGTTTGCCCGCGCGTAGTGGTTTGTCGTGTCGAGGCGGACGTGTCCGAGGAAACTCCTGATCACCGTGACGTCCACATCGGCGGCAACCAGCTGAACACCCGCTGTGTGGCGGAACGTGTGTGGGTGCACGCGCTTCTTGCGCAGCGACGGCAGTTCTTTCCCGGCCGTTTGCACGTACTGTGCGAGCTTGAACCGAACGCCGGCGGCACCAAGTGGCTGACCGTACCGATTGACGAACAGCGGTTCGTCATCAGGCCTGGGCTTGCGCTTCAGCAGCGCAGCCAGCAATGTCGCCGTTTCCGGCCACAGCGGGCAGATCCTTTCCTTGCGTCCTTTGCCGAAGAGCTTCACCTGCGCCGGGGACGCCAACCTGATGTTGCTCGCGCATAGGCTCAGCGCCTCCTGGATGCGCGCGCCGGTGTTGTACAGGAAGGCCAGCAGGGCATGATCGCGCTGCCCTTCTGGGGTCGAACGATCCGGCTGACGCAAGATCGCGGCGACCTCCTCACTGTCGAGGTATTCGGGGTCGGCCCTGGGGCCCTTCTTCGTCGGGATACGCAGTACCGCGGCACACTGCATTGCTGCCAGCGGCTCATGGTCAGCGACGTACCGGAAGAATGATCGGATCGCCGCCAAGCGACAGTTGCGCGTACCGATCGAAGTGCGCCGTTGCGTCTCGACGTACTTCAGGAACGCGAGCACTTCGTCGGCGGTCAGGTCGGCGAGCGTGAAATTGCTCACCGAGCGATGGCCGCGTTCTGCGACGAACCGCAGGAACATACGCCAGGTGTCGCGGTACGACAGCACCGTATGCCGCGAGCAGTTGCGTTGCTCTGCGAGCCACTCGTGGAAGAAGGCATGGAGCCAGGGTGCGAGGTGGCCCTTGGTCATGACCGGTCCCCCGATGCCTGAAGCGCGCCGGCACAGCGCCGCCGGTAACGCTCGCTCGCCTGCTGAAGGAGTTCCGGCGTGATGTTGAGGTACACCAGCGTCGAGCCGATGTCCTTGTGGCCGAGGTACGTCGACAGGTGTGGGAGTTGGCTTTGAGGGTTCACGCCGTCCCGGTACCACTGCATCATCCGGTGCCCGACGAACGTGTGCCTCAGATCGTGGACCCGCGGCCCGCTTTGGCCATGTTCGGGCTTGAGGCCCGCGCTGCGCAACACGCGGATCAACAGCTGCTTGATAGTGCCGTAGCTGTAACCCTGCCGGCGCAACGGCGACCACCACATCGGGGCCTCCGGCACGCTCGGCGCACCCGCCGCGGCGCGCGCCTCAAGATAGGTGTGCAGTACGCTGACCACACCTGTGGCCAGTGGCAGCCGCCGCGACTTGAAGAACTTCGTGTCCCGGATCTCAAGCTGTCCGCCCTCCACGTCCAGGTCACCGAGCGTCAGCGAGACGATCTCTCCGAGCCGCAGGCCTGCGCAGTACGCCAGGGTGATCATGGCGTGCAGCGCGACCGGTCGCAGCGGTGCGTTGTGCGAAGGGAACTTGCGCGCAGCATCGAGCAGCCGCTTGATCTCGGCCTCCGTGAAAATGTACGGCCGCCGCTGTTGCTGTACCACCCGACGCTGCAATCCCACGTCAATCGACAGGACCCTCTCGGTCGCGTCCTTGCGGTGCAACGCCTTGGACAGCACCAACCCACACTGCTGCACCTGCAGCTCATGTCGAACACCGCGGCTCTCGTGGCGCCAAGCCTCGAGTTGCTCCGGGAGCGAAGCGCCCGCCAGGCCAGCATGGCGCTGCAGGAACCTATCGAAGCGCAGCAGATCACGCATCCGGGCCTCGTACCGGTAGCCAAGGCCCTTCATGCGCACGACGTGCTCTTGCATTGCCGCGCCGAGAACGCTGCCCCATGGTTTGAGTGGCCGCAGCCGCTGCAAGGCGAGTTCGTACTCGTCCTCCAGCAGCGCTTGGACGATTGGGCTCAGGAGGCGGCCGTACTGCGCGCGCAGTTGAGCGAGCACATGGGGGTGTCCCTCGGCGGCAGAGCGCCAGTCGAGGTAGCGGGCAATCACGCACGCTCGATGCACCACATTGGCCAGCGGCGATCGCTGGATGTCCTGCTGCAACCATGCGCGCAAGGTCTCCATCGAGGGACGCGCCGACGCCTCGCGATCCGACACGAACGCATCGAAGGCACGGAGCAGACCGGCGTAGGTGTAGCGAGACTTGAGTCCGATCGCCTGCGCGGCCAGGAACTTGTCGACAGTGCCTCGAGATCTCATCGCGACACCCCCGGCAGTTCCAGCGCGACCGCCCGCAAGTCAGCGATTGCCAGCTTCAGGTAAACGGCCGTGGACTGTTCGCTGCGATGCCCAAGGACGTCCCCGATCACTTTGATTGACACGCCCCCGCTCAGCAGGGACGCGGCGCGGCTGTGCCTGAAGACATGCGCGCCGCGCTTGCCCGTCAGGGACACGTCCACCGCCTGAAGTCGGCGACCTACGGTGGCGTAGATCGCACCACCTTTGCACAGCGGCCGGTACGGCGCCAACGCTCTCAGGAACACCTCTCGGACCGTGGTCTTGGGCCGCGCGTATTTCAAGTAGTTGAGCAGGGCGTCGGCCGGTCCACGCAACAACGGCAGCTCCGAGCAAGCTCCAGTCTTGACATGCCGGATGCGAAGCCGCTCGTGACGCCAGTCGATGTCCGACAGGCACAGCCTTGCGATCTCCCCTGCACGCAAGCCATAGGTCGACAACAGCATCAAGATGGCGTAGTCGCGACGGCCCAGCGGCGAGTGGTCGCGTCGAGCGGCATCAAGCGCCCGCTCGATGTCCTCGCGCCGGATCGTCGAGGGGATACCCTCCAGCGTGTAGATGGGCGGGCCCTCGATCGCGCCTGCCAAGTCCACCGGCATCAGGTCACGGCCGTACAGATAGCGCAGCACACCACGCAGCGTACTGATCATCGTCACCTTCGACGTGCGCCGCATCGAAGTGCCGCGCGCTGCGATGTAGGCGTCGAGGTCGGCAACGCTCAGCAAGGCAAGGCTCGTGCGGTGATCGCGTAGCCACCGCAGGAGCAGGCGTGCCTCGTCTCGGGCTTGTTCGCGTGTGCTCGCAGACAGGCCACGAAGCTCCACCATCCACGCGTCGTAGCCGTTCACCAACTCTTGCTCGGCAATCTCGTCGGCCCCCGTCGGCGCGATCTCTGGCGGCCATTTGCCGTGGACCAGCCGCAGCAGCATCTGGATCGCAGCTCGGTGCGCCCGCCGCCAGGCCGCTGGAAGCGCGCGCCGATCACGTCGGCGCCTCAAGCCATTGACATAGTGGTCGATGTCGGCCGGCGCCACAGATTCAATAGATTGCCTCCGGCGCGCCAAGTAGCGGAGGAAGCGCCGTGCATTGCTGGGATAGTTCCTCGAGGCGCAGCGGCCGTATCGCTCTGCTTGCAAGTGCTCGCAAAGCCGAGCGATCAAGATGTTGTGATGGGCTTGGTACTCAGACATGACGATCTCCGTCGGTGAAACACCCGAAGATCGTGACCCGGAATTCTGGGAATGGCCTCCAGAATCCAACAAAATAATGCCAAGCAAACCCACCTCGAATCCCCGCGCAATCAGCGCTTCGCGACGATGCTTCGCATTACGGACTCCTTGTCATTCAACACGCACCTGCACTCCGACCACTGCGGCGGCAATGCGGCGCTGCAGCGCGAATTCGACGCCGAGCTGGTCATTCCCGCCGGCCAGTGGGACGCTGCATTGCGCTGGGACGGGCAGGCGCTGGGCTACGCGGTGATCGGCCAGCGCTGCGACCGCTTCGTGCCGCAAGGACGAATCTCGCCGGGGGATTGCCTGTCGATCGGGCAGCGGCGCTGGGAGGTGTTGGCCTCGCCCGGCCACGACCCCGCATCGGTGATGTTGTTCGATGCGAACGACGGCGTGCTGATTTCCGCCGACGCACTCTGGGAAAACGGCTACGGCATCGTGTTTCCCGAATTGGCCGGCGAGCCCGGGATTCGACGACGTGGCGCAGGTGCTCGAGCTGATCGAGACGTTGCCGGTGCGCTGCGTGATTCCGGGTCACGGCGCGCCGTTTGTCGACTGTCCCGGCGCCTTGCTGCGCGCGCGAACCCTGCTCGCGAAACAGCGCGCCGACCCGCGCCAGCATGCGCGCCACGCGACCAAGGTCTTGATCAAGTACCACCTGATGGAGGAGCGCGCCCAGCACTATGCCGAGTTGCAAGCCTGGGCGTGCGCGCGGCCGATGTTCCAGCGCACGTTCGCCGCCCAGGCGTCGGGTTCGGGGTTGACGTTGCACGAGTGGTGCGAAGTTCTCGTCGACGAGCTGGTGCAGCGTGGCGCGCTCGCGGTTCGCGATGGCGTGGTCCATGACGTGGCGCAACGTTAGCTCGGGCTGAACCGGGCCCGCGCCGGCACATGGGCGCAGCGGCGACGCCGCGCCCTGCACCTCGTCGGGGCTGCGCGCAGGCTGGGCCTGCGGGCGTGCAGCGCGTCGCAAGGCGCTTGGCCCGGCCGGGTGCCGAACCTTACAGTCGCGACATCGCCCTGCAAAGCCCTGAACCGCCCGCACCATGCCCACCTTTGCCGCCGCCGCTGCGACCCGCTGGAGTGCCCTGCTCGCTGCGCTCGGGCGCGGCTTTCACACTTACGCCAACTGGCTCGTCGCGATCAGTTGGAAGCGCTTCATCGTGCTGTCCATCCTGTTGCTGATCATCACCAGCATCCTGAGCGAGATTCCGCCGTTCAACTGGACGATCAGCCAGACCGTGACCGACGTTCCGGCCAAGGTGGTGGTCGTCGAACGCGCGCCGGAGGCCAAGCCCGGCGCAGGCGCTTCGATCAGGATCGAGGGCGCAAAGTCGAAGTCCAAAACCGGCGACGACGTCGACGTCGACATCAACATCGGCCGCGACGGGGTTCGCATCACGCGCGGCCGGGCCAAGAGTGCACCCGCGCCGGATGCGGCAGCGTCGGGCGCAGTGCAGCGCGTCGAAGAAGCGGCGTCGGCGGCGTCCGCCGCGCTGGGGTCGATCGAGATCAAACTGCCGCCTGGGCCTATTGCCGACGCCGTGCACAAGGCGATCGAGGAAGCGCGCCGCGAAATCAACGCCGCGATCGAGGAGGCGAAACAAGAGGCCGAAGACGCCGCCGAGGCAGCGCGCGCCGACGGCGAATCGCAGGTCGCGCCGGCGAAACGCCAACGCGTGCACAAGATCCGCCTGGGCGACTTCCTGCCGAACCTGGCGCTGCTCTGGATCGTCGCCTCGATCATGATCAAGATCACTTACAAGGGCCGGATCCAGGCCGAAGTGAAAGCGGCGCAGGCGACGGAAACGGCAGAGGCGGAGTCGCTCAAACGCCAGGTCGCCGAAGCACGCATGGCGGCGTTGCAGGCGCAAGTCGAGCCGCACTTTCTGTTCAACACGCTCGCGTCGATCGACCATTTGATCGAGACCGACCCGCCGCGCGCGTCGACGATGCAGAAGAACCTCATCACCTACCTGCGCGCCACGCTGCACAAGATGCGCGAGAGCACCACGACGCTCGGCCGCGAAGCGGAACTCATCACCGCCTACCTCGAAATCCTCAAGGTGCGCATGGAAGAACGCCTGAGCGTGCAGATCGACGTTGCCGCCGGCCTGCGCTCGGCGGCGTTCCCGCCGATGATGTTGCAGACGCTCGTCGAAAACGCGATCAAGCATGGCCTGGAGCCGAGCAGCGAACCGGCGACGCTCAGCGTGAGCGCCGAGATCAGCGACGGCATGTTGCGCGTCCTCGTCGCCGACACCGGCGTCGGCTTCGACCCGAACAACCGCAGCACGAGCGGAACTGGCCTGGGCCTGGCGAACATTCGCGAGCGCCTCGAGCTGCTCTACGGCGCTGCCGGTCAGCTGGAAATCGCCGCGAACTCGCCGCGCGGAACCATCGTGACGTTGACGATCCCCTATTCCGCGATGCCGCGGCCGACCCCACCGTCGGCAGCGCAAGCGGCTACGATGCCATCATGAACACGCCAGTGCGCTGCGTGATCGCCGACGACGAACGCCTGATGCGCGAGCAGTTGCGCGCCCGGCTCGCCGAAGTCTGGCCGGAGCTGCAAGTGGTCGCCGAAGCGAAGAATGGCGCCGAAGCGCTGCAACTCACCGAGGCGCATCACCCGGATCTCGTCTTCCTCGACATCCGCATGCCCGGCATGACAGGCATCGAGGCGGCGCGCGCGATTGCGCAACTGCCCACCGACGACGACTGCGCCGACGCCTGGCCCGGCTGCGAGATCGTCTTCATCACGGCGTACGACGAGTACGCTGTGAATGCGTTCGAGCAAGGCGTCGTCGACTATGTGCTCAAGCCCGCGGAGCGGGAGCGCCTTGCCATCACGGTGCAGCGCGTCCAGAAGCGCCTGGCCCAGCGCGCCGGTGCCGGCGGCGCAGGCCCCGGCGACGAGGTTCGCGCCGGGCAGGGCCTGCAGCAGTTGCTGCAAAACCTGAGCGCACAGCTGAACCCGAACGCGGCGCCGCACCTGCGCTGGATCCAGGCCACCGTCGGTTCGACGATTCAAATGATTCCGGTCGAAGACGTGCTGTTTTTCATCTCCGACGAGAAATACACGCGCGTCCAGACCGCGACGCTCGAAGCGCTGATCCGCAAGCCGATCAAGGAACTCGTCGACGAGCTCGACGCGAACCTGTTCTGGCAGATCCACCGTTCGACGCTCGTGAATGCGCGCGCGATTTCCGGCGTCAGCCGCGACGCGCGAGGCCGGCAACTGGTGAGCGTGAAGGGCCACGCTGAAAAGCTCGAGGTGAGCCGCAGCTTCGCCGGTTTGTTCAAGGGCATGTAGCGCGCCTGCTTCGCGCCGTGCGCCTGCGGCGCGGCCGTTTCTCCGCCGGAACCGCTCAGGGCCGCGGCGTTGCGGCGAGCAGAGCTGCCGCGGCCTCGTCGCGCTGCAGCGCCGCGGCGCGCAACGCCTTCAGCTTCTCCCGCGGATCCACCTTGAGTGCGCTCTCGTCGAGTTTCATTTCGGCGATGAATCGGCTCGGCAGCGCAGCCACGATGCTGCGCCCGCGCTTGCGCCGGCGCAGCGTGCTCACCGCGAGCGTGTGGCGCGCGCGGGTGATGCCCACGTACATGAGGCGGCGTTCCTCTTCGAGGCGCTGCGGCGTTATCTCTTCGTCGCCGGACTGAAACGGCAACAGCCCTTCGTTGACGCCGACGAGCATCACATGCGGCCATTCCAGGCCCTTCGCGGCGTGCAAGGTCGACAAAGTGACGACGTTCTGTTCGTCGCTGCGCTCGGCCAGGCTGACGATCACCGAGATGCTTTGCGCGACGTCGAGAACGCTCTGTTTTTCGCTCTCGATCGAGTTCCCGCCGTCGTTCTCGATCACGCCGCCGCAACGCTTCGCGATCCAGTCGACGAAGTCGAGCACGTTCGACCAACGGCTTGCAGCGAGCGCTTCGCTTTCCGCCGTGTCGCGCAAATGCTGTTCGTAGGCGATGTCGGTCAACCAGCCGAGCAGCAAGGGCTTCGCCTCTTCGGCGCCTTGCGTGTGGCGGGCCCGAAATTCCAGGTCATTCACATAGCGACCGAACTCGTGCAACGATCCGACGGCGCGCGCGCTCAGCGCGGTGCCGAGGCTTTGTGCGAAAAGCGCCTCGAACATGCTGCTCTTCCAGTGCGACGCGAACTCGCCCAAAGCGGTGAGCGTCTGGTGCCCGATGCCGCGCTTCGGGCTCGTGATCGCGCGCAGGAACGCCGGATCGTCGTCGTTGTTGACGAGCAGGCGCAGCCAGGCGCACAGGTCGCGGATCTCGGCACGGTCGAAGAAGCTTTGCCCGCCCGACACCTTGTACGGAATCGCTGCGCGGCGCAGCGCTTTTTCGAACACCTTGGCCAAATGGTTGGCTCGATAAAGCACGGCGAAATCCTTGAACTGCACCTCACCGCCCTGGCCACGCAGCGCCTGGATGCGCGCCACGGCGCGTTCCGCTTCATGTTCTTCGCTGTCCGATTCGAGCACCTGCACCGGCGCGCCGTCGCCGAGTTCGCTCCAGAGTTTCTTCTCGAACAGCTTCGGGTTGTTCGAGATCACGGCGTTCGCCGCGCGCAGGATGCTGCCCGTGGATCGATAGTTCTGCTCGAGCGTGATCACCCGCAGCTGCGGAAAGTCGACGCTCAACTGCTTCAGGTTTTCGACCGACGCGCCGCGCCAACCATAGATGCCCTGGTCGTCGTCGCCCACGGCAGTGAACATGGCGCGCTCTCCGACCAGCGACTTCAGCAGCTCATACTGGATCGTGTTCGTGTCCTGAACTTCGTCGACAAGCACGTAGCGCAGCTTGTCCTGCCAGCGCAGGCGCACGTCGGCGTTGCTCTTGAGCAGTTTGTTCGGCAGCAGGATCAGATCGTCGAAGTCGACCGCCTGGTACGCGTTCAGGCGCTCCTCGAAGCGTTGCATCACGACTGCCGCAATGCGTTCGTCGTCGCTGCCGGCCTGCGCCGCCGCGGCCGCCGCGTCCAGGCCCTGGTTCTTCCACGAACTGATGGCCCACTGCCAACGCCGCGCGAGCGCGTTGTCGGTCGTGCCTCCGGCGTCGCGCAGCAGGCCGAGCACGTCGTCGCTGTCGAGAATGCTGAACCGAGGCTTGAGTCCGAGGTGCTCGCCTTCGGCGCGCAGAAGCCGCACGCCGAGCGCATGAAACGTGCTGATGACCAGAGGCTTCGCGGCACGCGGCCCGATCAGTTCCTTGGCGCGTTCGCGCATCTCCTGCGCCGCCTTGTTGGTGAAGGTGATGGCGGCGATTTGCGAGGGCTCGTAGTCCGCCTGAAGCAGGCGCGCGATTTTGTGCGTGACGACGCGCGTCTTCCCCGAACCCGCGCCCGCCAACACGAGACACGGCCCACCGAGGTGGTGCACCGCCTGCATCTGCGCGGCATTCAGTGACGGAGGTGGGGAGGACAAGTACACGCCGCGCGCGATTCTGCGCAAGCTCCGCGGAAGGGGTGCGAATCATAGCGACGCCTTCGAAGCGCCCTGTCACAACGACGCAAACCGTTACGCACAGGGCCACGTGAATTTGTGCGCGAGCCCTCTCGTTGACCCGACGAGTCGCCTTGCCGAGAAGGAACCGACCCCCCACACTGATTGCAAGAAACGACAGGGAGTCGATGTGATTGCACAGAAGCGCGACCCCGGCCAAGCGCCGGTCGACCGAGCCAGCGCCAGCCCCCGAACGCCCCCATGCGATTGATCGCGACGATTGCCAATTGGGTGGCCGGCTTGCAGGATTCCGGACCGCGGGTCACGTTGCCCACGACGCCCGAACGGCTGCGTGAGTTGCGCAGCGTCTGCCACACGATTCTCGACGACGTTCGCGCCGACATCGCGCGCGTGCTATCGGATCGGATCGATTCGGCGAATCACGCGAACGACTTCTGGCACATGCGGCCGCGCCTGTTCGACGCCGTGTCGTCGGAGTTCGGCGAAGTCGTCGCCGGGCGCCGCCTGTTGCAGCTCGACACGATGCTGCACGTGAGCCACGACCGGCGCAGCCAGTTTGCGCGCGCCTCGGGTCCGGCCACAGGCCCGGGCGGGCTCGAGCGGCGCACGAGCCGCCAGTTGGTGCCGCCTGCGCCGGTGGTGAAGCGCCGCCGTTCAACGAACCGGTCGCCGTTTCGCACCACCACGTCTTCCGCGATCTAGTCAGTTCGTTCGTCGCGTCGTGCGACGCGCAAGTCGGCTGCCTGAGCCGGGTTGCGATACTGCGCGGCCATGGCCGCCATTTTCGCCGTCACCTTCCCCTTCTTTGCCGTTGTCGTGCTGGGCTATCTGGCGTCTGCGCGCCATGTCATGCCCGAATCGGCGATTCCGGGCCTCAGCACTTTCGTCCTGTTCTTTGCGCTGCCGTGCATGTTGTTCCGCTTCGGCGCGAGCCGGCCGTTTGCGCAACTCATCGATCCGGTGTTGATCGCCATCTACGGCGCTTGCGCGCTGTTGATGGTGCTCAGCAGCATCGCGCTCTCGTTGCAGCGCCATCCGGGCGGGCCCGGCGTGGGCTTGCGCGACGCCGCGTTCGGTGCGCTGGTGGCGACGTTTCCGAATGCGGGCTTCATGGGCGTGCCGCTGCTGATCGGGCTGCTCGGCGAGGCCGCCGCGGGCCCGTTGATCGGCGCCATCCTGGTGGACCTGGTGTTGACGAGTTCGCTCTGCCTGGCGCTCGCGCAAGTCGCGCCGCAGGTCGCCGGCGGGCAGCACGACAGCTTGCTCGCCGCCCTGGGCCGGGCGCTGCGTGGCGCGGCGTCGAACCCGCTGCCGTGGGCGATCGCGCTGGGTGCGCTGTTCGAAGCCGCCAGCTGGGCCCTGCCTGAACCGCTGGCGCAAATCGTGAAGATGCTCGGTGATGCAGCGACTCCGGTCGCGCTGTTCACGATCGGCGCGGTGCTTTGGCGCGCCCGCCAGCACAGCACAGGCGCGACGCCGCTGTCGGGCTACCTGCCGCTCGCGCTGGTCAAGCTGCTCGTGCACCCGTTGTTGATTCTCTGCTTCGGCATCATCGGCGCGGCGCTCGGCATGAACGTGTCGCCGTTCGGCCTGCTCGTGCTCGTGCTCACGGCGGCGTTGCCGAGCGCGAGCAACGTGTCGATCCTCGCCGAGCGCTATGGCGCCGACAACGGGCGGGTGACGCGCATCATCATGGCGAGCACCGTGCTCGCGTTCATCAGTTTCTCGCTCATCGCCTGGGGCTTGGGCGCCGACGTCAAGCGTTGACGTCGCGCGAGGGCCTGTGGCCGCGCTGCATCGCCGCGGCACACGGCGGCTGCGCGCCGAGGCTACTTCTTGCGGAACTTGCGCAGCGCGACGATTTGCGCCGCCATCGCCGCGAATTCGCTTTGCGCCTTGGCGAAGTCGATGTCGCTCTTCGCGTTTTTCATCGCTTCTTCGGCGAGTTTCTTCGCCTCGGTGGCTTTCGCTTCGTCGAGGTCGTGGCCGCGGATCGCCGTGTCGGCAAGCACCGTCACCGTGTTCGGTTGCACTTCGAGAATGCCACCCGCGACGAAGACGAACTCTTCTTCGTCGTTGTCGGCACGCACGATTCGCACCGCACCCGGCTTGATGCGCGTGATGAGCGGCGTATGCCGCGGGTAGATGCCAAGCTCGCCCATCTCGCCGGGCAGCGCGACGAACTTCGCTTCGCCGGAAAAGATGCCGCCTTCGGCGGAGACGACGTCGACGTGAATGGTGGCCATGGCAGGTCTCGCTGGCTGGATCGTGCGCTCTGGATTTCGCGGCCTTCGCTGGCCTACTGAATCTTCTTGGCCTTTTCGAAGGCCTCGTCGATCGTTCCGACCATGTAGAACGCCTGCTCGGGCAGGTGGTCGCATTCGCCATTGACGATCATCTTGAAGCCGCGAATCGTTTCCTTGAGCGGCACGTACTTGCCCGGCGTTCCGGTGAAGACCTCGGCGACGTGGAAAGGCTGCGACAGAAAGCGTTGGATCTTGCGCGCGCGCGCCACGGCCAACTTGTCTTCCGGGCTCAGCTCGTCCATG
Source organism: uncultured beta proteobacterium (assembly GCA_963775015.1). GTDB lineage: Bacteria > Pseudomonadota > Gammaproteobacteria > Burkholderiales > Burkholderiaceae_C > JAEMQF01. Next base: position 109,422 of record CAVZHI010000014.1, read on the forward strand.
CCCAGAATCGCGATGATGTCGCGCAATTCCTTGTAGCGCTGCAGCGTGCCCTGCACGGCGCGCGTCGTCGTGTAATGGTCTTCGCCGACGACGTTCGGGTCGACTTGGCGCGAGGTGGAGTCGAGTGGGTCCACGGCGGGGTAAATGCCGAGCGACGCGATGTCGCGCGACAGCACGACGGTCGCGTCCAGGTGCGCGAACGTCGTCGCGGGCGACGGATCGGTCAAGTCGTCGGCCGGAACGTACACGGCTTGAATCGACGTGATCGAGCCGACTTTTGTCGACGTTATGCGCTCCTGCAAGCGGCCCATTTCTTCGGCCAGGGTGGGTTGATACCCCACCGCCGAAGGCATGCGCCCGAGCAGCGCCGAGACTTCGGTTCCGGCGAGCGTGAAGCGGTAGATGTTGTCGACGAAAAACAGCACGTCGCGGCCTTCGTCGCGGAACGACTCGGCGATCGTCAGGCCGGTCAGCGCGACGCGCAGGCGGTTCCCCGGCGGCTCGTTCATCTGGCCGTAGACCATCGCGACTTTCGACGCCGGCAGGTTCTCCAGATCGACGACTTTCGAGTCGGCCATCTCGTGATAGAAGTCGTTGCCCTCGCGCGTGCGCTCGCCCACGCCGGCGAACACCGACAGGCCCGAGTGCGCCTTGGCGATGTTGTTGATCAGCTCCATCATGTTCACCGTCTTGCCCACGCCGGCGCCCCCGAACAGGCCGACCTTGCCGCCCTTGGCAAACGGGCAGATCAGGTCGATCACCTTGATTCCGGTCTCGAGCAGCTCCTGCGACGGGCTCAACTCGTCGTAGCTGGGCGCCTTGCGATGGATCGAGGCCGTGAGCGTCTGGTCGACCGGGCCGCGTTCGTCGATCGGATTGCCCAGCACGTCCATGATGCGGCCGAGCGTTGCCGTGCCCACCGGAACCGTGATCGCCTTGCCCGTGTTGCTCACCATCAGGCCACGACGCAAGCCGTCGGAGGAACCGAGCGCAATCGTGCGCACGATGCCGTCGCCGAGCTGCTGCTGCACTTCGAGCGTCAGCGCCGTCCCTTCAAGCTTCAGCGCGTCGTACACGCGCGGCATGTGCTCACGCGGGAATTCGACGTCGACAACAGCGCCGATGCACTGCACGATCTTGCCCTGGGTCTGGGTAGCTGCCATTCTTTGTTTCCTTCAATCTTCGATTCGGTGGTCGTTTCGGTGACGCGGCGGTGCGCTCGGCGTCAACCGCTGATCGCTGCGGCGCCGCCGACGATCTCGGAGAGTTCTTTCGTGATCGCCGCCTGGCGCGTCTTGTTGTAGACGAGCTTGAGTTCGGCGATCAGGTTTCCGGCGTTGTCGGTTGCGGCCTTCATCGCGACCATGCGTGCCGCGTGTTCGGACGCCATGTTCTCGGCGACGGACTGATACACGAGCGCCTCGATGTAGCGCTTGAAGAGTTCATCGATCACGGTCGATGCGTCGGGCTCGTAGAGATAGTCCCAGGCGTACTGCGACTTCTCTGCCGCAGTTTGCCGCAGGCGATCCGCGGACAGCGGGAGCAACTGCTCGAGCGTCGGCTCCTGCTTCATCGTGTTGATGAATTTCGTGTAGCACAGGTAGACCGCGTCGACCTTGCCTTCGACAAACGCGTCGAGCATCGCTTTCACCGGACCGATCAGTTTGTCCAGATGCGGTTTGTCGCCGAGCTGCGTCGCCTGGCTCATCACCTTGACGCCGATGCGGTTCAGGAAGCCGAGGCCCTTGTTGCCCAGCGCCACCGCGAGCGCGCTGCCGCCCGCCGCCTGCTCGTCGCGCAATTTGTTCGTCACGGCGCGCAGCACGTTCGTGTTCAGGCCGCCGCACAGGCCCTTGTCCGACGTGACGACGATGTAGCCGGTGGCCTTGCTCTCCCCGACCTTGCGCATGTACGGCGACTTGTACTCGGGGTTCGCCTGCGACAGATTCGCCGTGATGTTGCGGATCTTGTCCGCGTACGGTCGCGCCGCGCGCATGCGCTCCTGCGCCTTGCGCATCTTCGAGACCGAGATCATCTCCATTGCCTTGGTGATCTTCTTCGTGCTCTCGAAGTTCTTGATCTTGGTGCGTATCTCTTTGCCGACCGCCATGGTGTTCTCCGCGGGGCAGGGCTTAGGTGAACGACTTCTTGAACGCGGCGATGGCGCTGTTCAGTTCCGCCTCGGATTCCTTGTCCAGCGCCTTGTCCTTCTCCAGCTTGGCGAGCAGCGTCGCGTGGCTCGACTTCAGGTGCTGGTGCACGCCATGTTCGAAAGCGAGCACCTTCTTCACGTCGATGTCGTCGGTGAAGCCCTTGTTCACGGCGAACAGCGTCGCAGCCATCAGGCTGATCGGCAGCGGCGAGTACTGCGCCTGTTTGAGCAGTTCGGTGACACGCGCTCCACGATCGAGCTGCTTGCGTGTCGCCTCGTCGAGGTCGGATGCGAACTGGGCAAACGCCGCGAGTTCGCGGTATTGCGCGAGGTCGGTACGGATGCCGCCCGACAAACCCTTGATCAACTTGGTCTGCGCCGCACCGCCGACACGCGACACCGAAATACCGGCGTTGATCGCAGGGCGAATGCCGGCGTTGAAGAGCGAGGTCTCGAGGAAGATCTGGCCGTCGGTGATCGAGATCACGTTCGTCGGCACGAACGCCGACACGTCGCCAGCCTGGGTTTCGATGATCGGCAATGCGGTGAGCGAACCCGTCTTGCCCTTCACCGCGCCCTTCGTGAAGGCCTCGACGTAATCGGCATTCACGCGCGCAGCGCGTTCGAGCAGGCGGCTGTGCAGATAGAACACGTCGCCCGGGTACGCCTCACGTCCCGGCGGACGGCGCAGCAGCAGCGAGACCTGGCGGTAGGCGACGGCCTGCTTGGACAGGTCGTCGTAAATGATGAGCGCGTCCTGGCCGCGATCGCGGAAGTATTCGCCCATCGTGCAGCCCGAATACGCCGACACGTACTGCATCGCCGCCGATTCGGAAGCCGACGCGCCGACGACGATCGTGTACTCCATTGCGCCATGCGCTTCGAGCGCGCGCACGACGTTCTTGATCGACGACGCCTTCTGGCCGATCGCAACGTAGACGCAGGTCATGTTCTGACCCTTCTGGTTGATGATCGTGTCGATCGCCACCGCGGTCTTGCCGGTCTGGCGGTCGCCGATGATCAGCTCGCGCTGACCGCGGCCGATCGGCACCATCGAGTCGATCGACTTCAGGCCCGTCTGCACCGGCTGGCTCACCGACTGGCGCGCGATCACGCCCGGCGCCACTTTTTCAATCACGTCGCTCATCTTCGCGTTGATCGGGCCTTTGCCGTCGATCGGTTGCCCGAGCGCGTTGACGACGCGGCCGATCAGCTCCGGGCCCACCGGCACTTCCAGAATGCGGCCGGTGCACTTGACCGTGTCGCCTTCCGAGATGTGTTCGTACTCGCCCAGAATCACGGCGCCGACCGAGTCGCGCTCGAGGTTCAGCGCCAGGCCGTAGGTCGGTTGGCCGCTTGCCGTGGCGGGGAACTCGAGCATTTCGCCGGCCATCGCGTCGGACAAGCCGTGCACGCGAACGATGCCGTCGGTGACCGAGACGACCGTGCCCTGGTTCTTGATGTCGGCTGAGATCGCGAGGCCCTGGATGCGGCTCTTGATCAGTTCAGAAATTTCGGCGGGATTGAGTTGCATGTCTGATCTCCGGTCTGCGAGGCTCGCGCCTGGGGCAGGTTCGACTGAAAGAAAGTTGAATTCGAGGCGTCAGCGGGCGACGGCGCGGATCACGCCGTCAGTGCCATCTTCATTTGTTCGAGGCGCGCTTTGACCGAGGTGTCGAGCACCTCGTCGCCAACGACAACGCGAATGCCACCGATCAGCTCGGGCGCGATCACCACCGTCGGATTGAGCTTGTGGCCAAAGCGTTTTTCGAGCGCCGCCACGACGTCGGCGAGTTGTGCCGGCGCGATCTCGAAAGCGCTGTGGATCACGGCGTTGGCGATCCCGGCGCGCGCGTTGACGAGCGCCTGAAACTGCTCGGCAATCGCCGGCAATGCGGCGAGGCGACCGTTGTCGATGATCGCGCGCAGCAGGTTTTTCGCCGACGCCGAAAGCGGCGACTTGATCACCGACGTCATCAGCTCGAACACCTGATCGGCGCCGGTTTTCGGGTTGTCGGCGAACTGGCGCAGTTGCGCATCGCTCGCGACGTCCGCCAGCGCCTGCACTTGGCCGGTCAGAGCGGCCGCATCCGCACTCGCGGCAGCCTTGAACAGCGCCTCGGCGTAGGGCCGCGCGATGGTGGCGAGTTCAGCCATGATGTGACTCCCGCGAGGCCGCCCTAAGGGAGTCACGCGCCCCCTTGGGGGGCAGCGAGCGAACGAGAGCTTGAGGGCCCATTTTCAAAGTTCGGTCTTCAGGCGCGCCAACAGCTCGGCATGAACGCCGGCGTTGACTTCGCGCTTCAGAATCTGCTCGGCGCCGCGCACCGCCAATGCGGCCACCTGCTCGCGCAGGCTTTCGCGCGCCTTGACCGATTCCTGGCCGGCTTCGGCTTTCGCCGCGGCGATGATCTTCGCGCCCTCTTCGCTGGCGCGCGTCTTCGCCTCTTCGATCATCGATTGGGCGAGGCGCTCGGCGTCGGCGAGGCGCTGCGTCGCGTGCGCGCGTGCGGTGGAGAGTTGTTCTTCGACGCGGCGGTTCGCGTTGCTCAACTCGGCCTTGGCCTTGTCGGCGGCGGACAGACCGTCGGCGATTTTCTTAGCGCGCTCGTCCAGCGCGGCCGTGATCGGCGGCCAGACGAACTTCATCGTGAACCAGACCAGGATCAGGAACACGATCATCTGAAAGATGAATGTCGCGGTGATGCTCATATTGCCTTCGGCAGTGGACGTAGAGCCGCCGCAAACGGCGGCAAAGGCGGCCGGCGATTTACTTCGGCAGATTGGCCAACTGGGCCAGGAACGGGTTCGCGGTGGTGAACCACAGCGCAATACCCGTGCCGATGATGAACGACGCGTCGATCAGGCCGACGAGCAGGAACATCTTGGTCTGCAACTCGCCCATCAGCTCGGGTTGGCGCGCCGCCGACTCGAGGTACTTGCTGCCCATGACGCCGATACCGATGCACGCGCCCATCGCGCCCAGACCGATGATGAGACCTGCCGCGAGGGCGACGAGACCGATGAGTTCCATGTTGGCTCCAGTTGGTGTTGAATGAAAAGAGAAATGAAAAGAGATGGCTCCGCAGCGACGCTCAATGCGTCTCGTGCGCCTGGCCGACGTAGACCAGCGTGAGCATCATGAAGACGAAGGCCTGCAGCGTGATGATCAGGATGTGGAAGATCGCCCACACCGTGCCGGCCACGATGTGCAGCGCGCCGAGCGCGAAGCCGCCCAGCGACAGCGTGAAAGCGCCGCCGAGCAATGCGATCAGCAGGAAGATCAGCTCGCCGGCGTACATGTTGCCGAAAAGTCGCATGCCGTGCGAGACCGTCTTGGCGACGAACTCGACGATCTGCATCGCGAAGTTGAAAGGGTAGAGCGCCCAGTGGTTGCCGAACGGCGCGGCGATCAGTTCGTGCGCCCAGCCGCCGAGGCCCTTGATCTTGATGTTGTAGATCAGGCACAGGATCAGCACGCCGACCGACAAGCCCATCGTGATCGACAAGTCTGCCGTCGGCACGACACGCAGGTAGGCGTGCGAGGCGTCATGCCCCGCGGCGCTGTAAATCAGCTGCCACAGCAGCGGCAACAGATCGACGGGCAGCAAGTCCATCGCGTTGAGCAGGAAGATCCAGACGAACACTGTCAGCGCAAGCGGCGCCACAAGTTTTCGGCTCTTCGCGTTGTGCACGATTCCCTTGGCCTGGCTTTCGACCATCTCGAAGAGGATCTCGACGGCTGCCTGAAAGCGCCCGGGAACTCCGGCTGTGGCGCTGCTCGCGGCGCGCCACAACAACCAGCAGCCGAGCACGCCGAGCAGTATCGAGAACGCGACGGAATCGAAATTGAGAACCGAAAAATCGACCAGTCCCTTGGGCTTGCCGGTCTGGAAGTGGGTCAGGTGGTGAACGATGTAGTCACCGGCGGTGAGTGCTTGGCCTTCGGCTGCCATGTTGTCGCGTCTCGTCTTCCATTCACCGCCCGCGCCACAGCAGCGCGAACCAGTACACCTGAACACACACCACGAGCGCCGCCAGCAAGGCCGGCCAACTCAAGGGCTGAACAACCCTCGGCGCCAGCACCAGCATGAGCACCGAGACTCCGATTTTCACCAGGGTCCAGAACATCACGCCGAGCGCGCTGGCGCCTGGCGCGACATTCAAGACTCTGCGCGTCATGCCACGCGCCATCAAGGCGCCCGGCACCACCGCCGTGGCCGTGCCATACAGCGCCGACCACCCCACTTCGGCGCTGCCGCTGGCCACCCCGGCCAGCAACGCCACCGCGGCACCCACCGCGACCTGCGTGACCACCACGCGCCAGGGCGATACCGTTGGATTCTTTTCCCGCAAGACCCTCGCCTCTTCGCGCGTCAGGGCAATCACGGGCCTGTCGTCTTCCTCGTCTTGGAACCCGTGGTGCGCCACGCGATCGGCATTGCGGTCGGTCACGGCACGGGACACAATTTATTTCAGTACAGCCCAAAATTATACGTGGAAACCCGCGCCGGTCGACGGGCGAATCAGACGATCGCGACGTCGAGTTGCATCCACGCATCGACGGTTTCGCCCGGCGCGACGCTGACCAGGCCTTGCGCCGTCGGGTCCGCCATGTGGATCGCGTTGCTGACATGGCTCACGGGTTCGACGCAGAAGTAGTCCTTGTCGCGCGGCGTGTAGACGACGAGTCGGTGCATCGACGACGTGAGCTGCAGCGCCATCTTTTCGTCGCGAATCCGCGCCGGGCCGGCCCAGCCTTCGAAGCAATTGTCGAAGTCCAGGTGCGCCACGTCGCCGTCGATCCCGGGCTGCGCCACCTTGCGCACCGGGAGCTGCGCCGCGTCGCTGTCCCAGCGGTCCGACAGCTCGACGTGCAGGCGGGTGCGCGCGCGCTTGGGGAAGTAGGGATGCCAACCCAACCCGACCGGCTGCGCGATGTCGGCCAGGTTCGTGAACTGCAGCTGCACGCGCAGGCTGCTCGGCGCGAGCGTGAAGTGCTGGTTCACCTCGAATGGAAACGGCCAATCCGCGTCGGCCTCGTGGCGGTAGCGCAAGCCCACGTCGACGGCACTCGACGCGACGATATTCCAGGCGCGCAACCATGCCACGCCATGCAGCGAATGTGGGCTCGCGTCGAAATTCGGCGCCGTCGTGTGGTCGTGGCCTTTCCAGCGAAAGCGCCGGTAGCCGAGCCGATTCGAGTACGGCACAAGCGGGTAACACGCCGAAGCCCGCGCCGAGTCGAGCCGCGCCGGGTCGCTGGCGCGCAGCACGGCGACGTCGCGATGCCACAAGCCGGCGATGCAGCCGCCCAAGTCCGGGCGCAGCGCGAGGCGCAAGGCGCCGGCGTGCAATTCGAATACCGCTTCACTGTGCTGCGTCATCGGGTCCCTTCGTGGGGTTGCTATTGCGCGGCAGTCTGTGTGCCGCGCGCCAAGGTGTGCACATGCTCGTCGCCGGCGGTGCGAAGCGCCGCGATCACGCCTTGTGCGCCGGTCATCATCAGGCCGAGGTCGGAAGCGACAGCGATGAAGTCGAAACCGGCGGCGCGGTACTGTGCCGCCGCCTGCGCCGTCGGCGCCGCGGTGCCGATCGGTTTGCCGAGCGCCTTGCAGCGCTGCACGGCGCGCGACACTTGCGCCACCACGCTCGGGTGATTCGGTCGCCCCGGCTCGCCGAGCGCCGCCGACAGGTCCGACACGCCGAGAAAAAACGCGTCGACACCGTCCACCTCGGCGATCGTGTCGAGCGCGTCGATCGCCTGCAGCGATTCGATCTCGACGATCACCGCGACCTCGTGATTCGCGCTGCGAACGTAGTTCGGCGCCGTACCGAAGCGCGACGCGCGGCTCAGCGCGGCGACGCCGCGCACGCCTGCGGGGGCAAAGCGTGTCGCCGCCACCGCGGCGCGCGCAGCGTCGGCGCTGTGCACGAAGGGGAACATCAGCGTTCCCGCGCCGGCGTCGAGGACACGCTTCACGACCACGGCGTCGTTGCTCGGCACGCGAACGATGGAGATCGTCTTCGTGCCGGCGAGCGCCTGCAGCATGTGCAGCACGTCCATGACTTCGCTCGGGCCATGCTCCATGTCGATCACGGCCCAGTCAAAACCGGCGCAGCCCACCGCCTCGGCGACGAGGCTGCTCGCCGTGACGAGCCAGGTGCCGATGGGCGGATGTCCGCCGCTTGCGCGCAGCATTTGCGTGAAGGGATTGTTCATGGTGCACCTCTGGGAACCGGGCCGACGGCGCAGCAGCCGCGAGCCCATGGCACGAGCGCGCCGGCGCAGCGCAGCGTGCGAATCAGGTCAAATCCGCCTTCAAGTAGTGTGCACCGGCGATCGGGTTGAAGTAGTACGGCGCGATATCTTCGAAACCGAGCGTGCCGTACAGGCCCCGCGCCGCCTCCATGTCGTCCAGCGTGTCGAGCAGCATCACCGAGTAGCCGCTGCCGCGCGCCTCGTCCATGAGGCGCTGCGCGAGGAGTCGCCCCAGGCCGAAGCGGCGAAACGCCGGGCGCACATAGAGGCGCTTCATTTCGCACGCGTTGGCGTAGTCGGTCTCGGTCGCGGCGCGAATCGCGCCACAGCCGGCGGGCGCCCCATCCACCGTGGCGAGCAGCAAGTGCCCGCCCGGACTCGCATACTCGCCCGGCAGCGCAGCAAGCTCGGCGTCGAAGTTCTGAAAGCACAAGTCGACATTGAGGCTTTGCGCGTATTCGCGGAACAGCTCGCGCACCGCGTCGATCAACTCCGGCGAATCCGGAGTCTTGAGTTCGATGTCGGCGGGAGGCATCCTTGGCGCAGCGGGCGGTGGGTCGTGTGCAGTCTAGCCGCCCAGGCTGACGAGCCAGCCCACGACCGCCGCGCACAGCGCAACCAGCATCAGCGCCAAGCCGCGGTGGCCGGCCGCGTCGGCAGACGCCGGGATCTTGCCCGAGAGCATCTTGTCGCCGGTCCACATCGGGCCCAGCAGATCGCGGCCGCGGCGAAACCGGTAGAAGGCGATCGCACACAGGTGCAGTACCACCAGCGCAATGATCAACCATTGGCCGAAGTTCTTGTGCCAACCGGTGGCCAGACTGCTCGTCGCCCCCGACACGAACTTGACGAGCGGCCCTGAGTTGGCGATTTCATCGTCGGCGAACAGGCCCGTTCCCACCTGAAGTGCGAGCAACGTCAGCAATCCGAACACCGAACCCGCGCCAAGCGGGCTGTGGCCGACGTCGAGGTGCTCTTCGGTCCGCGCCTGACCGCGCAGGTAGCGCAGCAAAGTCGAAGGCGAGTAGATGAAACTCGCGAATCGCGACCAGCGCCCACCGACCAGCCCCCACACGAAACGAAACGCGAGCAGCGTCAGGATCACGTAGCCGATGCGAAAGTGCCACGCCATCGCGTTGCCGCCGATCTTCGCCGTCACGACCGAGCCGAGCACGCCGGCGGCGAGCAGCCAATGAAAGACACGCGTGGGGAGGTCCCAGATCCGAACCTTGCGCATCGTCTCCGTCATGCCTGACCCCATTCGTTGTTTTCTGCGCAAAGATTACCGCAAGCGGGTGGCCGCCGCTGCCCCTGTGGTTTTCCCGTGCTTCTCAACGTCCCGTGGAATAGGGATGCTGCAGGTTGCGTACACTGCGCGGCGCCTTTGCGGGCATCGGGCCCGCGCTGGAAATTCGCTTGACGACCAACCCCAGAGGAAAGATCGATGAATAAAGTATTGCGTTCCACCCTGACGCTCGCGGCCGCTGTTCTGGCCCTCGCAACCGCACTGCCCGCAGCAGCGCAATTCGCCAAGCCCGAAGACGCGATCAAGTACCGCAAGGCCGCCTTCACCGTGATGGCCGCACACTTCGGACGTGTCGCCGGGATGGCCAACGGCCGAATTCCGTTTGACGCCAAAGCCGCTGCCGACAACGCCGAGATCGCGACCGCGATGTCCAAGCTGCCTTTCGCCGGCTTCATCCCCGGCTCAGACACGGGCGACACGCGCGCCAAGCCCGCGATCTGGACCGACATGGACAAAGTGAAGAACCTGGCGACGAAGATGCAGGACGAGATGGTCAAGTTCAATGCCGCCGCGAAGACCGGCAACATCGACACGATCAAGGCCGCGGCGGGTGAAGTCGGCAAGGCGTGCAAAGCCTGCCACGACGACTATCGCAAGGAATAGTCCCTCGTCGCGCCGCGGGCGAAGCACGCTCGCGCGGCGCAAATGTGCTCTCAGTGCCCGCGGCGTCGCATGACGCGGCCGCGGGCGCTTCTGTTTGCGACGTGCAAGGCAGGCGCGGCCGGGTGATCCGCTAACATTGCGCCCTGGTCGGACAGCCGGCTGGACTCTGTCGCTGTGCGCTGTGTCCCCCGAGGAGGCCGGCGCTGCCTGTCACGGCCAGGGCGATTGCACTTCTCCATCGATTTCCGGCCGGGCTCCGAATGACCGCTCTTCGCTGCACTTCGTTCACTTTGCTCGCGCTCCTGTGCGCCATCGGCGACGCCGCAGCGCAGACCGCCGACGACCCCAGGCCGAGCGGCACCTTCAACACGCCGGGCTATACCCCCGCGCCAAGCCCGCGCCAACGCGACGCCCAAGGCAACCCAACCCGGCCTGGAAACACCGGCGCCACGTTGCGCCAGCCGGGCAGTGCGCAGGGATTGACGAGCCCGCTGCCCCCCGGTTTTTCGACACTTCCGGAGTCGACCCAGCGCCGCATCGACAGCACGCCGCCCAAACCGAGCGAGTTCCAGAAGTTCGTCGAAGCCGCGACGGGGCGTCTGTTGCCGATCTTCGGCGCGGGCTTCTTTGCCGACCCGAACGAAGCCTTCACTGCGCTCGACAACGTGCCCGTGTCGGCCGACTACAGCGTCGGCCCGGGCGACGAGATCGTGCTTGCGCGCCTGGGGCTCGATCGACGTCGACTACCGCAGCACGGTCGATCGCAACGGCATGCTGAGCCTGCCCAAGGTCGGCAGCTTCAACGTCGCCGGGGTCAAGGCGTCGGAACTCGAGAAACACCTGCGCGCGCAGATCGGCCGCCTGTTCACCAACTTCAACCTGAGCGTCGCGCTGGGCCAGTTGCGCGGCCGTCAAGGTCTTCGTGGTCGGCCCGGCGCAACGCCCCGGCGTGTACACTTGCCGAGCCAGTCGACGCATGCTGTCGGCGATGGTGCGCGGCCGGCGGGCCGGCGCCGAACGGCTCGATGCGCAAGGTGCTGCTGCGCCGCGACGGCCGCGACGTGTCCGAACTCGACCTGTACGACTTCCTCGTGCTGGGCGACAAGTCGAAGGACATTCAGCTCGCCGCCGGCGACGTGGTGGTGTTGCAGGCGAGCGGCGCGCGGGTGGCGCGTGACCGGCGCGATCGACTCGCCGGCGATCTACGAACTGAAGGGCGCGAGCGAGTCGGTGCGCGAGGTGTTGCGCTATGCCGGCGGCGCGCCGGTGCTCGCGGACCCGAATCGGGCGCAGCTCGAACGCATCGACCCGTCCAAGGCCAGGGCGCGCTTCGTCGAAGAATTCAGGCTCGACGACGAGGGCCTGCAAAAGGCGCTGCGCGACGGCGACGTGCTGACGCTGCTGGCCGATCTCGCCACAGTTCGCCAATGCGGTGACGCTCAAGGGCCATGTCGCGCAGCCGTTGCGCTACGCGCACAGCCCGGAATGCGAATCCGCGACCTGATCCCGGATCGCGAGGCGCTGATTTCGCCCGACTTTTACCGGCGCAAGAATCTGCTCGTCCAGGTCATCGAAAGCGAAGACGAAGAGCGCATGGAGCGCGTGGAATTGCCGGCCAAGGTTGAAACCGAGACCCGGCCGTTGCAAGGCACGGTGCAGGAGCGCAATGAGCGCCCGCCCCGGCTGCCGAACCAGGCCAGAGCACAGAACGGCCGCGACGAAGACAGAAACGCAAGGAATCGCGCCGCGGCGGTCCGCGCCAAGAAGAACCCGGCAGCGCTCTTCGACGAGTTGAACTGGGACTACGCAGTGATCGAACGCCTCATCGAGAAAGACTTGAGACGCAGGTGATTCCGTTCAACCTGGGCAAGGCGGTTCTCGATGGCGATCCGGCGCACAACATCGAATTGCTGTCAGGCGACGTCGTCACCATTTACAGCCAGAAGGACGTTCGGGTTCCGGTGGCACGCCAGACGCGCCTCGTGACCGTCGAAGGCGAAGTCGCTGCCCCCGGCGTGTACCAGCTGCGGGCTGGCGAGACCCTGAGGGGTTTGATCGACCGCGTCGGCGGCTTCACGCCGCAAGCCTACGTCTACGGCCTGGACTTCAGCCGCGAAGAAACACGCCAGCGCCAGCGCGAGAATCTTGCTTCGGCGGTTGCGCGCCTGGAGGCGCTCTCGGCAACACAAAGCGCGCGCGACGCAGCGAACCGGCGCGACGAATCGACCGCAGCAAACACTGCCGCCGTGAGCAATGCAGCGACGCAGGCGCAACTCGCACGCCTGTCGCGAGTCGAACCAAATGGCCGCATCGCACTCGAGTTGGCTCCCGGCGTGAAGAACCTCGACGCCCTGCCCGACGTGCCGCTCGACCATGCCGACCGCATCAGCGTGCCGACGCGTCCCGCCTTCGTCACGGTCGCCGGCGCGGTCGTGAACAGCAACGCGTTCCTCTGGAAGAACGGCCGCACCGCGGGCGACTACCTGAAGCTCGCCGGCGTCGACGAGTCCGCCGACCCGTCGAACATGTTCATCCTGCGCGCCGACGGCACCGTCAATCACGCTGGCGAAAAACGCAGCTTCTTGGGTGGCAACGCGCTCGAAGGTGAAATCTTGCAACCGGGCGACGCGCTGATCGTGCCGAACCAGCTCGACTTCGAGACCTGGGGCCGCGCCCTGGTGCGCAACCTGAAAGACTGGTCGCTCATCTTCTCGCAGTTCGGCCTGGGAATCGCCGCGATCAACACGTTGAAGAATTGAGAGACTGAGGCGCGGTCATGAAACTGGACGATTTGTCGACCTCGGCGCCCGAGCACCCTGCGGTGGAAGACGACCTGGAGGCCTCGTTCAGCCTCGTCGATCTGCTCACCTGGGTCGGAGAGGGCAAGTGGCAGGTCGCCGCCGTGACGACTTTCGCCGCTGTCGCATCGCTCGCCGCCGCGCTCCTCCAGGCACCGATTTACACCGCGCGCACGACGCTGCTTCCACCGACGTCGCAGCAGCAAAGCGGTGCATCGGCCGCGCTCGCCGCGCTCGGTGCGCTGGGTGGTCTGGCCGGCAGCGCTGCGCCGAAGTCTCCGGACGAACTCTACGTCGCCCTGCTCAAAGGCGACAGCGTCGTGCGCGCCCTGGACGCACGCTTCGACCTCAAGTCACGCTACGAGCTCAAGTCCTTCGAAGCGCTGCGCAAGTCCATGCCAAACAACGTGCGGGTGTCGGCGGACCGCAAGAGCGGCGTCATCAGCGTCGAGGTCGACGACAAGGATCCGACCTTCGCCGCCGAACTCGCGAACGCGCATGTCATCGAGGTGACCAAGTTGCTCGGGCGCCTGGCCGTCTCGGACGCGCAATTGCGGCGCGTGTTTTTCGAGCAGCAGCTGAAAGAGGTGAAGGAGAACCTGATCAAGGCCGAGCTCGGCTTGCGCGCGGTACAGGAAAAATCGGGCGTCATCGTGCTCGACAAGCAGGCCGAAGCCTTGATCGGCGGCGCAGCCCAGCTGCGCGCCATGATCGCCGAGCGCGAAGTTCAACTCAAGGTGCTGCGCACCACGGCGACGGGCGAAAACCCGGATGTGCAAAAGCTCAACTCGGAACTCGGCGCGCTGCGCGACGAACTGGCGCGAATGGAGTCGACGCGCGGCCGCGCGTCGGGCAGCGCGGTCGACATTCCGGTGGGCCGGATTCCCGAAGCAGCGATCGACTATGTGCGCGCGCGGCGCGAACTCAAACTCCAGGAAACGCTGCTCGAAAGCATGATCCGCCAGTTCGAGATCGCCAAACTCGACGAGGCCAAGGAAGGCCCGGTGCTGCAGCAGGTCGACAAGGCATTGCCGCCGGACTACAAATCCAAACCCTCGCGCGCGCTGATTGTTGTGGCGAGCACGATGCTGGGGCTGATCGCCAGCCTCTTCTTCGTCGTCTGGCGCGGCTACGCCGCGGCGGTACGCCAACTCGACCCGCAACACGCATTGGCATGGGCGGCGATGCGCCGCGCTTGGCGCTGGCGGCGCTGAGCCTTCAGCGCGTGCGCTGAAGACCCGCTCGCGGCGCGCCCGCGGCGTCCCAGTCCGCCGCAAACCAAGGTTCGCCGCGCAGGCATTGCGCCACCATCTCCAGGCTGTCCAGGCCCCAGAACAGGTGCCCTTCGAGCTCGATCGTCGGCACGCCGAACACGCCCAAAGCGATCGCCTCGCGGCCGGCCTCCGCGCAGCTCGTCTTTCACCTCCTGGCTCTGCGGGTCGCGCTGCGGCGCGAGCGCCTGCTGCAAGGCCTGCAGGCGAGTCGGGTCGTTCGCATCGGCGCCGGCGCCGCGCCAGACATGGTGCAGCACCGCCTCGACGACGCGCCGGTTCGGCGCGCCGCCAGCGGCTGCGCACGCCAACGCCAGGCGCAGCAACGCCATCGGGTTGAACGGGTGCTGCAGCGGCGTGGCGAATTCGATCTGATGCTGCAGCGCCAGCCACTGCCACATGGCGGAAGGTCCAGGCGCGTTTCGGTTCGATCTCGGCCGGGCCTTTGTGGCCCCAATGCGAAAGCAGCCCGGCGAACAGCACCGGCCGGTACTCGACACAGTACGACAGCCCGGCCAGCGCCTGCGGCAGGCGCTCGAACGCCAGGTAGGCGTAGGGCGAAATCGGGTCGAACCAGAAACGCAGCAGCTTCATCACTTGTCTCCCGATGCGCTCTCTCGCCCCGCTGCGGCGAGTTGCACGTGGCGCTGCCCGAGGCGTTGCCAGACCTCGAGCTTCGCCGCGTCGGTCAGCTGCGCCCATTCTGCGATTTCATCGAGGGTTCGGCCGCAGCCTTCGCACCAACCGCTGCGCGCATCGATGCGGCACACGTCGATGCACGGGCTCGGCACGGCAGCCGGCATCGGCGCGGGTTCAGGCCTGGGTGACATCGCCGACGGGTGCGCCGGTGAGCGCCGTCAATTGGTCCGGGCTCGCCTCGAACACCGCGTTTGGGTGCCCGGCAGCGGCCCAGACGCTCTCGAAGCGAAACAGTTCGCGGTCCAGCAGCGCGACGGGCGGTATGAGGTGCGCGATCGGTGCGACGCCGCCGATCGAAAAACCGGTGCACTGCTTGACGAATTGCGCGTCGGCGCGCGCCAGGGCGCCGAGCTGCGCGGCGACCTTGGCCTCGTCGACGCGCCGATCGCCAGAGGTCACGATCAGCACCACCGCGTCGTCGGACCTGCGGCGAAACACGACGCTCTTTGCAATCTGGCCGACCTGCACGCCGAGCGCGGTCGCGGCTTCTTGCGAAGTGCGCACGGCAGCGTCAAGCCAGCGCGGCGCGTGCGGATGACCCAGATGCTGCAAACGCTCGGTGACGCGCCGCAGGCCTTCGGGAATCGAATCGGCGGGTGCAGGAGTCATGCCGGCAGCCCCGTGTCGACCCCTGGGTTCGGGGGGTAACGCCTCCAAGCGCGACTCCCGCACGACCCGCCCCACAGCCTGGGGATGGCGCAGCCCACGGTTTCGCCGCAACAATGCGTCACGCTGTCTGGAGCAGATTCTTGGACCCCACCGCCTGTTTGCGCCTTGCCACCCGGCTGCATTTCATGATGCGGCGCCACCTCGACCAGGAATTCGAGATCAGCGTCCTGATGCAGGGCGGGTTCGAAGCACGCACCGCGCTGCGCTTGTGCCGCGGCTCGGGTTTGCCCGAGCTGGTCAGCTTGGCGCACGAACTCGAGCGCGCGCACCGTGCCGACGCGAAGGCGAGCGCGCGCCGCGCTGCAGCGGCTGCCGCGGCGAAAGCGGCGCGGGCCGTGCAACGCGCGAAGAAAGTCACCCCGCCCATCGGCCGCAAGGCGCAGGACCTCGCCTGGTCGAGAGACACCTCCGGCTTCGGCCTGAGCGTCCCCCCGGAGCGCGAAAGTGCGAGCGACGCGATGCCCCACGCCAAAATCGGCTGGCTCGCGCGGCTCGGGCTGGCGCCGCGCAACGCCGGGCGCTGACACGACCGAAGCGCGCTGCGGTCTCACGCGGCGTGCTCCAGGCGCAGCAGCTCTTCGCCTTCGAGCACCTGATCGCCGACCGCGTAGAGCAGTGATTGCACCGTGCCATCGCGCGGTGCCGTGATCGTGTGCTCCATCTTCATCGCCTCGAGCACCGCCAGCGGCTGGCCGAGCTTGACCTGCTCGCCCGGCGCGGCGAGAAACGCGACCACTTTGCCCGGCATCGGCGCAGTGAGGCGGCCGCCTTCGACAGCACCGTCGGCGGCGTGCGCGATCGGATCGATTTCGCTCAGGTGTGCCTGCCCGTCAGGCGCGTAAACCGCGTAGCGCTCGCCCAGCCCGTACACCGTCAAGGGCCAGCGCCGATCCGCCAGGCTCACATCGTGCCTGCCTTCACCACGCGCCGCCGACAGATACGGCCAGCGCTGCGCGCCGTGCACGAGCCAGGTCGCGCCAGCGTGGTTGCGCTCGAGCATGAAGCTGGTTCGCACGCCGTCGAGTTCGAGGTCGAAGCGGCGCACTGCGGCGCCGTGCGAGCGCCACGCGTCGCGGCGTGACCACGGGTCGCTGCCCTCGAGAACGCGCTCGGCGGCGAGCGCGTGCGCCACGACGCCGGCCGCCGCGACTTCGATCGGCAACGACGCGGCGTTGAACAGCGCCGCACGCTCGCGCTCGATCAGCGCCGTGTCGAGGTCGGCGTTGGCGAACGCCTTGCTCACCGCGACGCGCCGCAGAAACGCGACATTGCTGTGCAGGCCGACGATGTGCGTCCCCGCCAGGGCCAGGTCCAGGCGCGCCAGCGCCTGGGCGCGGTCTTCACCCCAGACGATGAGCTTGGCGATCATCGAGTCGTAGTGCGGCGAGATCGCATCGCCTTCGCGCACGCCGGAGTCGATGCGCAGCGCGGGATTCGATCCGGCCGCGCCGGCGCCACGCTCGAACTCGACACAAGGCGGCGTGCGGTACACCGCCAGCGTTCCGGTGGCGGGCAAGAAATTCGCGTCCGGGTTCTCGGCGCAAATCCGTGCCTCGATCGCGTGGCCTTGCATTCGCAGCTGCTCCTGGCGCAGCGGCAGCGGCTCGCCGCTCGCAACTCGAAGTTGCCACTCGACGAGGTCCAGGCCGGTGATCGCCTCGGTCACGGGGTGCTCGACCTGGAGCCGCGTATTCATCTCCATGAAGAAGAAGCGCAAGTCGCCCTCCGGCGTCGGCTCGGCGATGAACTCGACCGTTCCCGCGCCCACATAACCCACCGCCTTCGCCGCCGCCACCGCGGCGGCGCCCATTTCGCGGCGCCGCGCTTCACTCATCCCGGGCGCCGGCGCTTCTTCCAGCACCTTCTGGTGGCGCCGCTGCACCGAACAGTCGCGCTCGTAGAGGTAGATGCAGTTCCCATGGCTGTCGCCGAAGACTTGGATCTCGATGTGCCGCGGCCGCGTCACGTAGCGCTCGATGAGCACGGCGTCGTCGCCGAAGCTGTTGCGCGCTTCGCGCTGGCACGAGGCGAGCGCGGGGCCGAACTCTTCCGCATGCGTCACGATGCGCATGCCCTTGCCGCCGCCTCCGGCACTCGCCTTGATGAGCACCGGAAAGCCGATCTTCTTCGCCTCGCGCGCGAGCAACGCCGGGTTCTGGTCCACGCCGTGGTAACCGGGAACCAGCGGCACACCGGCCCGCCCCATCAACACCTTGGACTGCGACTTGAGTCCCATCGCCTTGATCGCCGCGGGCGGCGGGCCGATGAAAACGAGCCCGGCGTCGGCGCAAGCCTGCGCGAATTCTTCGTTCTCGCTCAAGAAGCCGTAGCCCGGATGCACGGCCTGGGCGCCGCAGCGCAACGCCGCGGCGATGATGCGATCGCCGCGCAAGTAGCTGTCTTTCGGCGCGTTGCCGCCGAGGTGCACCGCTTCGTCGCAGGCGAGCACATGTTTCGCTTGCGCGTCGACGTCGGAGTACACCGCAACGGTGCGAACGCCGAGGCGGCGCGCCGTCGCGGCGACCCGGCAGGCGATCTCGCCTCGGTTCGCGATGAGGATCTTGCTAAACATGTTGTGCCCCCGAGGCGAGATCGCCTGCGCCTGCTTCGCAGGCCATGCGATTTGACTTCGTCGCTGCGCCGCTTCGCGGCTGGTCGCCTCGGTTCGTGATGAGGATCTTGCTAAACATGTTGTGCACCTGTTCCAAACCAACCGGAAGCGCGCCGGAACAAGCCGCGCAAGAACTTCGCGAAGAACCAGATCAATCCGATCATCACCGTGAGCGCGAGCGCCAGCGCAATGAAGAAAACGAGCGGATGCTGCCACGACAACCAAAGTGCCGTCGGCACCGCGGCGTCACCGAGCAGCGACAGGCCGAGATTCGAAAACGGCTCGGGCGACGTGTTCGCCGCAGCGCGCGTGCTCGCCTTGGCGGCGTGACTCGTCGCCGCGAGCGTACCGCCGAGCAGCGCCGCGGCGAGCGCCCAGGTGCCATGGTCGGCTCCGAACACTGCCGCAGCGAGCGCCGCGCCAGCGGGAATCCGCACGAGCGTGTGCACGACATCCCACAGCGAATCGACGCCCGGGATCTTGTCGGCGAGGAACTCGACGCACAGCATGAAGCCGCTTGCGCCGAGCAGCAAGGGGTGTTGCAGGAGCTGCAACCCGGCCGGCAATTCAACCCACCCGAGGCGCCCCGCCAGGCCGGTGAGAAAGACGACGAGGTAGAGGCGCAGGCCGCTCGCCCAGCCGAGCGCCGCGGCGATCGCGAGGAGATGCGTCGTGTCGAAGGCCATGGCGGTCAGCGCAGCTGCAGGGCGCAGCTCACATGCGGAACACGCCGAACTTCGGATTCGGAATCGGCGCGTTCAGGCTCGCGCTCATCGCCAGCGCGAGGACGCGGCGCGTGTCCGCGGGGTCGATGACGCCGTCGTCCCAAATGCGCGCGCTCGCGAAATACGGATGCGCCTGGTGCTCGAACTGATCCAGGATCGGCTGCTTGAACGCCGCTTCTTCTTCCGCCGTCCAGCGGCCACCCTTGCCTTCGATGCCGTCGCGCTTGACGGTGGCGAGCACGCTCGCCGCCTGCTCGCCGCCCATCACCGAGATGCGCGCGTTCGGCCACATCCACAGGAAGCGGGGACTGTAGGCGCGCCCGCACATGCCGTAATTGCCGGCGCCGAAACTGCCGCCGATGATGACGCTGAACTTGGGCACGTTGACGGTCGACACCGCGGTCACCATCTTCGCGCCGTGTTTGGCGATGCCTTCGCTCTCGTACTTGCGCCCGACCATGAAGCCGGTGATGTTCTGCAGGAACACGAGCGGAATCTTGCGCTGGCCGCAGAGTTCGATGAAGTGGGAGCCCTTCAGCGCACTTTCAGAAAACAGGATGCCGTTGTTCGCGACCACGCCCACCGGCATGCCCTCGATGTGGGCAAAGCCGGTGATCAGCGTCGTTCCGTAGCGCGCCTTGAATTCGTCGAACTCGGAGCCATCGACGATGCGCGCGATGATCTCGCGCACGTCATAGGGTTTGCGCGTGTCGGTCGGGATCACGCCGTGCAGCTCGGCGGCAGGAAACAGCGGTTCGCGCGGCGCGATGCAGCGCATCACGATGTCTTTGCGCCAGTTCAGGTTCGCGACACTCGCGCGCGCGATCGCGAGGGCGTGCGTGTCGTTCTGCGCCAAGTGGTCGGCGACACCCGACAGGCGCGTGTGCACGTCGCCTCCCCCTAAGTCTTCGGCGCTGACGATTTCGCCGATGGCGGCCTTCACGAGCGGCGGGCCGCCGAGAAAAATCGTTCCCTGGTTCTTCACGATGATCGATTCATCGCTCATCGCCGGCATGTACGCGCCACCCGCCGTGCACGAACCCATCACGACGGCGATTTGCGGGATCCCCTGCGCGCTCATGTTCGCCTGGTTGTAGAAGATGCGACCGAAGTGTTCGCGGTCCGGGAACACTTCGTCCTGGTTCGGCAGGTTCGCGCCGCCCGAGTCGACGAGGTAGATGCACGGCAGGCGGTTTTGCAGCGCGATCTCCTGCGCGCGCAGGTGTTTTTTCACCGTCAACGGGAAGTAGGTGCCGCCCTTCACCGTCGCGTCGTTGCAGACGATCACGCATTCGACGCCCGAAACGCGGCCGATCCCGGCGATCAGCCCGGCACCCGGCGCGGCGTCGGCGCCGCCGCGTTCCTTGTACATGTTGAGCGCGGCGAGTGGCGCGATCTCGAGGAACGGCGCGTCCGGGTCGAGCAGCATCTCGACGCGTTCGCGCGGCAGCAGTTTGCCGCGCCCGACATGTTTGGCGCGCGCCGCCTCGCCGCCGCCGAGGGCGATTTGCGCGAGCTTGGCGTTCAGGTCGTCGACGAGCGCGCGCATCGCCGCGGCATTCGCCTTGAACTCGGTACTGCGTGGATTGAGTTTCGAGGCGAGTGCGGGCATGGTGTCCTTGGAGGGCCGGCTCGGGCCAGTTCGGCAATTGACGTATACGTCAATCGGGACGATTCTAGCCGCCGCCCCCGGGTGCACCGTACACGGCGGCCTCGCTCCAGCCGAGCGCGGCCATGTCGCCGACGCGCAACGTCGCGTCGCTCGGCATGAGGAATTCGTCGAGCTGCGGCGGCATCAGCGACGTGCCGGAAAGCATGCCGTGAACCTGGCCGCGGTGGTGCGTCTGGTGCATGAACAGGTGCGCGAGCACATGGCCGGCGCGGTCGCGCTGCACATGCGTGCCGCGGTCCATGGCGATCACGGCGTCGCAACCCGGCGCGTCCAGGCGCTCGCACCAGGCGATGAGCCGTGCATCGCTGCGCGTCTGGCGCGGCAGCAGTTCGGCCACGGACCGCGCTGGCGTGAATGCGTTGTAGTGCGCCGCCAGCCCGGGGTCGCCGTAGAGCGCGCCGATGTAGTACTCGTCGACGGCGAGGATGTGGTTCAGCGTCTGCGCCAGGCTCGGGAAAAAACCGATTCGCGGGGCGTCGAACTCGGCGTCGGGCAAGGTCGCGATCGCGGACAGCAGGCGCCGATTCGCCAGGTGATTCGCGTGCGCCTGGATGCGCAATGACGTCGCCAGGTCCACGCCCTCAAGCCTTCGCCGGCTTCTCGGTTTTCTGCGCCACCGGCGCGCCCGCTTCCTTCCACGCCGTGAAGCCGCCGTCGAAGTGCGAGACGCGCTGCATCCCCATGTCCATCAGCGTCTTCGTCGCCAGCGCCGAGCGCCAGCCCAGGGCACAGAACAGCACGTACTCTTTGTCCTGCGCAAACACGTCGCGATGGTACGGCGATTCGGGGTCGACCCAGAACTCGAGCATGCCGCGCGGCGCGTGCAGCGCGCCGGGAATCACGCCTTCGCGCTCGAGCTCGCGAACGTCGCGCACGTCGACGAACTGCACCCCCGGCTGGCCGTGCAGCGCGCGCGCCTGCTCCAGCGTGTACGTCGTGACCTGCGCCATCGCTTCGTCGACCAATGACTTGACGGTTCG
Organism: uncultured beta proteobacterium; assembly: GCA_963775015.1. Classification (GTDB taxonomy): domain Bacteria; phylum Pseudomonadota; class Gammaproteobacteria; order Burkholderiales; family Burkholderiaceae_C; genus JAEMQF01. The sequence goes on from CAVZHI010000014.1 coordinate 131,170, forward strand.
TTTCATCGTGCGCTCCTGCGGACTCGGTATCAACGAGGTTACCGCATTCCCGCTCGCGCTTCAGCCAGCCGGAGTCACCCCGGTTGCAGGCCGCTGCGCCATCACCTGCCCTAGACGCACTGCGCCGCCCGGCTGCCATTGCGCACTGAAGCGCAGCGGCAGCTTCGGCCACAGCATGACGACGGTCGAGCCGAGCAGGAAGCGCCCCATTTCGTCGCCCTGGGCGAGGCGGATCTCGCGATCCGAATAGCGCCACTCGCGCAGCGTTCCCGGACGCGGCGGGTTCACGACGCCGTGCCACACCGTCGCCATGCTGCCGACGATCGTCGCGCCGACCAGCACCAGCGCGAGCGGCCCGAACGCCGTCTCGAAAATGCACACGACACGTTCGTTGCGCGCAAACAGCCCCGGCACGCCTCTCGCCGTCGCCGGGTTCACCGAAAACAAGTCGCCCGGCACATGGATCATGCGTTGCAGGCGCCCGGCGCAAGGCATGTGGATGCGGTGATAGTCCTTCGGGCTCAGGTAGAGCGTCGCAAAGTGGCCATGCTCGAATTGCGCAGCGAGCGCCGCGTCGCCGCCGAGCAACGCGCGGGTCGAGTAGTGGTGCCCCTTGGCCTGGAAGATCTGATCGCGATCGATCGCGCCGAACGCACTGATTGCGCCGTCCACCGGACACACCCAGTCGGCGGGTTCGATCGGCCGTGCGCCGGGAGCCAGCGCGCGCGTGAAGAACTCATTGAACGTCGCGTAGGCCGAGATCTCAGGCTGCGCCGCCTCGTTCATGTCGACGCCGAAGCGCTTCACGAAGCGCCGGATGATCGCCTGCGTGATCGCCCCGGCGCGCGCGCCGGCGATCACGCCGCCGAGCAGCGTCATCGCCTGCTTGGGCAGCAGGTATTGCGACAAGACAAACAGGCGGTCGCGCAGGGGTGGGGCCATGGGCAGGTGCGGCCAGCGCGCACCTGGCCCGTGCAGAAATCAAAGGGGGCGGATTGTATCGGCGGCCCCGCGCCGCCGTCTGCGCGACGGGTTCGCGAATGTTCTTGCCAAGCGAGCACCGGCATGAGAGCCTCGACCCGAATGACCACCCAGCACCACCACATCCCGCCACGCGCGCTGATCCTGCTCGCCATCCTCACCTTGCTCTGGGGAACGAACTGGCCGCTCTTTCCGTACGCCGTGCGCGAAGTCTCGGTGTGGACGTTTCGCGCCATCGGCGTCACGCTCGCCGGGTCGATGTTGCTCGCGGTGGCGCGGGCGCGCGGCCTGTCGCTCACGATCCCACGCGCCGCCTGGCCGACGATCGTGACGGCGACGATGTTCTACCTCGTGCTCTGGAACATCGCGAGCACCTATGCGGCGATCCTCATCCCCTCCGGCCAGGCGGCGATCCTCGGTTTCACGATGCCGCTCTGGTCCGCGCTCATTTCGTGGGCGCTGCTCGGCGAACGCTTCAGCGGCCGCATGCTGCTCGCGGTGCTGCTCGGCGCGGCGTCGGTCACGCTGCTCATGGTGCCGAGCTTCGAGGCGTATGCGCAGGCGCCGCTCGGCATGGGGCTCGGGCTGCTCGCCGGCCTGGGCTGGGCGATCGGCACGCTGATCCTGAAACGCTCGGGAATCGCCGTCTCGGCGATGGTGCTCACAGGCTGGCAGCTGCTGATTTGCGCCGTGCCGACCACGATCGGCGCGCTGATTCTCGGCGACTGGCAATGGTTCGTACCGTCGACGGCGTCGATCGCCGTGATCGCCTACATCGCGTTCGTACCGATGGGAATCGGCAACCTGTGCTGGTTCTCCATCGTCGGCCTGCTGCCGGCGAACGTCGCCGGCCTGGCGGCGATTCTGGTTCCGGTGGTGGCGATGCTTTCCGGCGCCTTGATCCACGGCGAGCCGCTCGGCGCGCTGCAATGGCTCGCGATGGCGTGCAGCGTCGGCGCGCTGTCGCTCGTGCTGCTCAAGCCCGCGGCGAAATTCTGAACGCCGAGGTTCCGGCTCAGCGCGGGATCAGCTTCGCCCCGGTGACCTGCTCCTGCGCCTCGATCAGCGAAGACACGTACTTGCGCCCGTGACCGAGCGCGCTCGCCAGCGCGAGCGACTGGTGCACCGCTTCGCCGACGACCGTCGGCACGTTCAGACTTTCGGCGAGGTGGGTGTAATAGCGAACGTCCTTGCGCGCGTTGTCGAGTTCGAACTTGATTCCGGCCATGTCGCCGCTCAAGGCCTTCGCCATCGCCTGGAACAAACCCGAGTTGACGCCGCCTGCCGAGACCACGTCGACGAGGCGCTTCGGGTCGATCCCCGCACGCTGTCCGACCGCAAACGCTTCGGCGCTTGCGGTGCAGATTGCCTGCGCGATGAAGTTGTTCAGCAGCTTCACGGTGTGGCCCGCGCCGGCGCCGCCGACGTGGAATACGTTCTCGGCAAAGCAGCGCAGTGCCGGCTCGATTCGTGAAAACGTCTGCGCATCGGCGCCGACCATCACGTTGAGCTTGCCGGCTTCGGCCTCGACCGGCGTGCGCGCGAGCGGCGCGTCGACAAAGCCCACGCCGAGCGCCGCGCAGCGTTCGCGCAGGCGCGCCGTCGAGTCGGGTTCGCTCGTCGAGCAATCGACGATCAGGCTACCGCGGCGCGCATCGCGCAGCAAGCCGTTCGCCCCGTCGACCACCTCTTCGACCTGTGGCGAACCGGTGACGCAGATGAACACGAGTTCGCACTGCGCGGCCAGCGCCGTCGGCGTCGCATGCTCGCGCGCACCCGCCGCGAGCAGGTCGGCGACGCGCGTGCGATCCCGGTGCACCGTCAGGTGCAGTTGATGACCCTTGGCCTGCAGGTTGCGCGCGATGCCATGGCCCATCAGGCCCGACGCGCCGATGAATCCGATGTTCGTCATCGAGAACTCCCTTGTTGTTGAATCGTCTCGCCCGAGAGCGGCCCCATGTCGCGAATGTTGAAGTGGCGCCGCCGCCAACCGCGAAACGTGCGCCACGGCTTGCGCAGCGAGACGAGATAGTAGATTCCCTTGAGCGCCCAGAGCGAGGCCCAGAACGGCGTCTTGCCGTACAAGTCGCCCGCGAGCAGCGACAGCAGCGCTTCCTTGACGCGCAGCGGGTTCGCCGGGCGCATGAACATCTCGCGGATCGACGGGTTCGTGACTCGGAAGATGAACCACGAGTACTCGCGCGGCCCTTTCGCCATGTTTGCCTCGAAGCGTCGGCGCGCGCGCGCGTACTCGTGCGGCGCGTCGAGCGCCTTGGCAACGAGCTCGGCGGCGTCGAACGCGCTGTGCATCGCCAGGTACACGCCGGAGGAAAACATCGGGTCGATGAAGGTGTACGCGTCGCCGAGCATCAGGTAGCGTTCGCCGCTGCTGTGCGTCGACAGGTACGAGTAGTTGCCGGTCGCGTGCACGGCGTCGTCGACGAGGGTCGCGTCTTTCAAGCGGCGCGCGAGTTCGGGGCAGAGCGCGATCGTGTCGGCGAAGAACTCCTTCAAAGGCTTGGCGCGCGACTTCAGGTAGTACGGCCAGCACACCGCGCCCACACTCGTCGTCCCGTCGGCCAGCGGAATGAACCAGAACCAGCCGTGTTCGAACCAGCAGATGCTGATGTTGCCTTCGAGGCGGCCGGGCAGCCGCTGCGCGTTCGTGAAGTGGCCGAACAGGGCCGAGCTGTTGTGCGCCGGGTTCTTCTGCTTGCAGCCGAATTTGTTCGCGAGCAGCGTGTCGCGGCCCGACGCGTCGAGAACGAACTTGGCGCGCCAGCGCTGCGGGGTCTTGGCGCCGGTGGCGTCCGCCAGTTCCGCGGACACGGTCGCGCCCGTCGCGTCGAAGTCGACGTCGCGCACGCGGCAACCTTCGATCGTGGTCGCGCCGCGCGCCGTCGCGTTGCGGAACAGCATCTCGTCCATCACCGAGCGCCGCACTTGCCAGGCGTAGGGCATGCTCTTGTCCCACGCGTCACCAAATTCGACGAAGCTCGTGTGGTCGTACTCCTGCGCGACGAACTCGATGCCGAATTTGGGCATGCCGATGCGTTCGATCTGCTCGCGCAAGCCGAGTTTGTCGAACAGCGCAACGTTCGCCGGCAGCAGCGACTCGCCGATGTGAAAGCGCGGATGCTGCGACTTCTCGAGCAGCACGACGTGACGCCCCTGCTGCGCGAGCAGCGCCGCTGCGGTCGAGCCGGCCGGGCCGCCGCCGATGATGAGGACGTCGCAAGCCGATTCCGCCACCGTGGCCGGTGCGCGCGTCGGTGAAGTCGAACTCACACTCATGCGTCCCCCGCCGGCAGATGCAAACGCGTCGCGCTCACCGCGTCGTCCAATGCCGCCACCAGGGTGTCGGCCTGCGCATCGCCGAACGGCAGCGACAGCGCGATGAAGCCGCGCCGCGCCATGAACACACCGCGTTCGAGCAATGCGTAGTACAGCAAGTCCTTGGCGCGCGGGTCGGTGCCGGCCAAGTCAGCGGGTGATCGCAACGGGCGGCGCGTCGCGTGCAGGTTCATCATCGAACCCAGGCCGCTGAACTGCATCGCCACGCCCCGCTGCGCGAACACGCCGTTCAGTCGACCGCGCAGCTGCTCGCCGCGCGAGTTCAGCGTCTCCAGCGCAAAGGGGGTCAAGACGCGCTGCAAGCCGGCCAGGCCCGCGGCCATCGTCAGCACGTTGTTGTTGAACGTGCCGGCGTGCGGCAATGCGTCGGCGCGGCGCGGGTCGAAGCGCGCCATCACGTCCAGACGCCCTCCGAACGCGCCGAACGACAGACCGCCGCCGAAGTACTTGCCGAGCGTCGTCAGGTCCGGCTTCAGGCCCAGCAGCGCCTGGCGCCCGCCGATCGACAGGCGCGACGTCATGACTTCGTCGAGCACGAACAGCGCGCCGCATTCGCGCGCCAGTTCTTGCAGGCCGCGCAGAAACTCCGGGTCGCCGGGAATGCACCCGCCCGAGCCGAGCATCGGCTCGACAAGGATCGCGGCCAGCGCTGCGCCTTCGCGCGCGACGATCGCGCGCGTCGCGTCGAGGTCGTTGTACGGCGCGACCACGAACTCATGCGGCACGTTGACGGGAGAAACGCCGCCGCCAAACGCCAACACGCTGCCGTGGTAAGCGCCGTCGAAGACAAGAATCTTGCGCCGCCCGGTGTGCACTTTGGCGACGGCAAGCGCGAGCAGGTTCGCTTCGGTTCCCGAGTTCGTGAAACGCAGCAACTGCATCGACGCAAAGCGCGCCCGAATCTCGCGCGCGAGCGCGGCTTCACGCGCCGTGTGCGACGCGAGGCTCAGGCCGCCCTCGAGCGCGGCGTGCAGCGCGTCGCGGATGACAGGGTGCGAGTGGCCGTACAGGCCGGCGGTGAATTCGCCGAGCGCGTCGAGGTATTTGTGGCCATCGGCGTCCCACAGCCAGCACTCCTCGCCGCGCGCCATCGTGAGCGGAAACGGGTCGCTGAAGAGCACGGTTCGCGTATTGCCGCCGGGCATGACTTCGGCCGCGCTCTGAAACTGGCGCTCGCTGTTCGGGTTTCGCGCACGGTAGCGCGCCACCGTGTCGGCGAGTGCCGCGGCCAAGCTGGGCATTCGGGTTCGGTGCGTTCATGCCGGCTACTCTAGCGCAGCGGCGCGCCCTGGTTCAACGCACCAGGTCGATGACCTTGACGCGAACCTTGCGCTCAGGCCCGCCGCCGCCGGAGACGACGCTCAGCTCCGCCATGTTGTCGATGCCGACGCGGTCGAGTTCGGCGACGAAGGTCGACAGCGTCTCGACGCGCCGGCCGTTCACGGCGACGATCACGTCGCCGATTTCGCCGCTGCGCCGGTTCAGCGGTTTCAGCCCCGCCGCCGCGGCCGGCGTGCCGCGGCCGACTTCGCCGATCACGACGCCGGAAATGCCGGCCCGCGCGACCAGATCCGGGCGCACCGGCGTGATGCCGATTCCGGGCAGCGGCGCCACGCCGCGCGAAATGAGCAGCGGCACGATGCGGTTCACGAGGTCCACCGGAATCGCGAACCCCACGCCCGACGAGCTGCCCGACGCCGAGCGAATCGCCGTGTTCACGCCGATCAAGCGCCCTGCGCTGTCGAGCAGCGGCCCGCCCGAGTTGCCCGGGTTGATCGCCGCGTCGGTCTGGATCACGCCCGGGACTTCGCGGAAATCGGTCGTCGGCAATTCGCGATCCAGCGCGCTGATCAGACCCTGCGTGAGGGTTCGCGACAGGCCGAACGGATTGCCGATCGCGTACGTCGTCTGGCCGATGCGCAGGTCTTTCGAGGTGCCGAGCGGGATCGGCTTCAGGTCGCGCGGCACGCGCGCGAGCTGCACCACGGCGAGGTCGTATTCGGGCGAGCGCCCGACGAGCCGCGCTTCGATCGGCTGGCCCGCGTCGAGCTGGACGAACAGGCGCCGCGCGCCTTCCACCACATGACTGTTCGTCACGATGTGGCCGCTGATGTCCCACACAAAACCGCTGCCCGCCGACTGCGAAACCTCAGGCCCGAACAGGCTCGTCTGCTGCAGCACTTCGCTCGTGATGTAGGCGACGCTCGGCGCGGCGGCAGCGAACAGGTCGACCACCTGCTGCTCGGCCGCGGGCAACACACCGCGCGCCGTGACGCTGCGCGGCGCCGCGGCGTCGCGCGCCTCGCTGCACGCGGCGTGACCGAGCAGGAGTGCGATTCCTGCGGCGCACGCCGCAGCGTGGGGACGCAGGGCGGGGCGGGAAAGACCTCGAAGGGGCATGATGCGGCGAATTCTCCAACAAGACGCCACGGCCGTAACATTGCAGCCGATGCTTGGCACCCAGGAGAGGGAACATGGGCCGATTTGTCATCGCTGCGTTCAAACCCAAGCCAGGCCAGCAAGCCCAGTTGATGGCTGTGGTGGAGAAGCATTGGCGCGTTCTGCACGCCGAGAACCTGGTCACCGACAGTCCGCGCTACGCGATGCAGGCCGAAGACGGAACGGTCATCGAGGTCTTCGAGTGGCGATCTGCTGAGGCGATCGAACAGGCACACCGCAACGCCGCCGTGCTCGCGCTCTGGGCCGAATTCGACGCCGCTTGCGAATACGCGCCCTTGGCCGGATTGGCCGAAGCGCAGCATCCGTTCGCCGAGTTCAAGTCGCTGGGCCTTTAGCCTTGCATGCCGCGGAGGCGATGATGAAAACCGCAACCCACCTGGGCTTCTGCCTGTCCCTGCTCTGCCTTGCTCCGGCGGCGCACGCCGAGTCTTTGCGCTGCAACGGCCACAGCGCAGCGGAAGGCGACTCGCGCCTGTCGGTGCTCTACAAATGCGGCGAGCCGCTGCTCAAGGACAGCTACTGTGCGCCCGTCTTCTACGGGCCCAGCTTGCTTCCCGCCCCGGACGCGCTGGCCAGCAGCCTCGTGCCGTGCCAGCCGGTCGAGGACTGGCTCTATGACCGCGGCCCCGGGAATCTGATGGCGACGGTTCGCTTCCGCTCAGGAGCAGTGCGCGCCATCTTCTACGGCCGCACGCCGAAGTAGCTCTTTTTCTTCATTCACCACTTGTTGCGCAGTTCGCGCAACTTGATGAAGACGGTTTTTGCGTCGGGCTGCTCCGGCAACTCGGGAAAACTCTCGCGCAGTTTCGCGATCACGCTCGGGCTCGTCAGACGGAAAAAGGTGTTGAAGCGCTTCTCCTCGCGCAGCGTCGTGACGATCGAATTCGCCGGGTCGTGGCCGGCGACCTGGGGCAGGAGCGCCTTCGCGTCGGCGTTGTCGGGCTCGCGCGAGAGCGTGAACTTGAGGTTGTTCTCGATGTAGTCGTGCCCCGGGTAGATCTGCGTGTTGTCGGGCAATCGATCGAGCTGCTCGGCAAACGTCTTGAACATGTCCTGCGGATTCCCGCCGTTGTGGCAATTGCCCGCGCCGGCGTTGAACAGCGTATCGCCGGAAAACAGCGCCGGCGCTTCACCGTTTGCGGTGTGCGAACGCAGGCAGATGTGGCACATCGTGTGGCCCGGCGTGTCCAGGCATTCGAGCTCGACGGTTTTGCCGACCTTGATCACGTCGCCCGCTTTCACGCCGCGGTCGACGCCGGGAATGCTCGACCCGGAACGGTGGTGCGCGATCACCTTCGCGCCGGTGGCGGCGACGACCGCCGCGTTGCCGCCGATGTGGTCATGGTGCTCGTGCGTGTTCAGCAGCTGTGTGATGCGCCAGCCGCGCGCCTTCGCCGCGGCGAGGCATTTGCCGTGATCCAGCGGGTCGATCGCGAGCGCCTCGCCGGTTTCGGCGCAGGCGATGAGGTAGTTGTAGTTGCGGTACGCGTTGCCGGTCCAGATGCGTTCGACGATCATGGTGTGCCCCTGTGGGTGGTCGGCGCCCTAGAAGACGCCCAGCATCAGCCCGCCGGCCAACGCCGCGCCGAGTTCGCGGCAACGTTGCAAGTCGTCGGGCGCGATCGTCTTTCGCGCCAGGATCGCCTCGGGCGTCTGCGCCTGGACGTTCACGATCAAGGTCGGCGCCACCTGCTTCAAGCGCCAGCCCGTCGCGATGCGCTCGACCTGGCGCGCCGCGACCTCGCCGTCGCTGCCGGCGCAGACCATGCAGGCGTAAGGCTTGCCGTTGAGGCGTTCCAGCGCGGCGTAGTAAGTGCGGTCGAAGAAGTCCTTCATCAGCCCGGCCATCGACGCCAGGTTCTCGGGCGTGGCGAAGATGTAGCCGTCGGCACTCAACAGGTCCGCGGGCCCGGCCTGCGGCGCGCGCACGAGGCGCACGGTGATGGAGTCTTCGGCGTCGTCGGCGCCGCCCGCTGCGGCCTGCGCCATTTGCAGCGTGCCGCCGGTGAGGGTGTGATAAACGATCAGCAGGGTCTTGGACATTCGCCAAGCATAGACGGTTCGCCGCACCGACCTCAGCGGACCGGTGGCAAGCCTCGAAGCGCGGGCCAGTAGCGCGGGTTTTGTTCGATCGTGTTGTGGCTCACCCCGGGAAGCACCTCGATCGCCGAGACTCCCTTCGCAAACCGCGTCTGCAGCCGTTCCGTGCTCGCGCGCGGAATCACTTCATCGTGCTCTGCGGCGACGATTTGGGTGGGTGCGCTCACCTGCGGCGCATAGCGCCACGACTCGTAGCGGTCGCGCAGCAGCCAGCGCACCGGAAACCAGCCGAATTGGCTTGCAGCGATGTCCGCGAGGCTGTCGTACGGCGTGACCAGAATCAAGCGCGCGGCGTTGCGCCGGCTCGCCACCTGGATCGCCACGCCGCTGCCCAGGCTGCGCCCGATCACGATGAGGTTCGAATGTTCGGCGTGAACCTTGTCGAACAAGGCCATCGCGTCTTCGACGAGCGCGGCCTCGGAAGGCGTGCCTGCGCTGCCGCCATAGCCACGGTAGTGCAGCGCAAAAACCGCGTGGTCGGGAAACGCCGCCGTCAGGCCAGGCAGGCTCAGCGACACATCCTCGGCGTTGCCGCCGAAGTAGATCACGGCGTTCGGGCCGCGGTGCCGGCGAGTCGACACGAGCACGTCGCCTGCGGCCGTGGGCAGGGTCAGCAGGTTCGCCGAACTGCCGGCGGAGCGCGGCTGCGGAAAGTAGATCAGCGAACGCTGAAAGAAGAACAGCGCGGCGCAAAGCGCTGCGTACCCGAAAGCAATGACCAGCAGCACATTGAGCAATCCACGCGTCATCGTGATCGAGTGCGTCGCTCGTCGGGGTCGATGGGGCGAGGCTTCATGACAGCCCTTTTCGTCGAGGAATCGTCATTCTGGCAGGGCAGCCGCGTGCGACACTGTTCGGGTCCCCTGCCCTTCACTCCTTGGGCCACCGCCCGCAGAAAGACGCCTATGTGGATCCTCGTCAAAGTGGTCAAGGGCAGCAAGTATTTCGAGCCCGAAACGCAGGTCGACAACCACGTGCTGCTGAGCGACAGCAGCGAAATGGTGATCTCGGCGCGTGCGTCGGGCGACGCGACGTATCGCTTCGAGGTGCGCCGCGGGAATGAGAACTTCATCCTCGCCGAGTACACCGGCGCCGAAGCGAAGGGTTCCCTGACGGCGAAGTTCCTCGAGTTGGCGGCGAAGATCGGCGCCGTCTCGATGGCTGTCGCCCCCGCCGCCGCTTAGAAGTTATCCGTAAATAGTAAACTACCGTCCCGAGCCGCACTGCGCGCGGCGTTGGGGCGGAGCGATGACGGCCAAACGAGTTGAGTCATGGGTGGTCACGGACGATTTCTGGCAGCGAGTCGAGCCATTGATTCCGGTGCGCACGCGGCCGGCCGGCAAGGAGTTCGTTCGCAAGGCGGGGGCGGGTCGGCCGCCGAAGCCGGCGCGGCAGGTCTTCGAAGCGGTGGTGTACGTGCTTCGAACCGGCTGCCAATGGAAGGCGCTGCCCAAGGAACGGTTCGGCAGCGCCAGTGCCGTGCACAAGCGTTTTCTGGAGTGGGAGGACGCCGGCGTGTTCGAAGCCATCTGGAAGGCCGGGCTGGCCGAGTACGACCAGATGGAGGGGATCGCTTGGCGATGGCAGAGCATCGACGGGGCCATGTTCAAGGCGCCACTGGCACAAGAAGCGGTCGGGCCGAACCCGACCGACCGGGAAAAAAAGGGAAGCAAGCGCCATCTGCTGGTGGACGGACGTGGCGTCCCGTTGTCGCTCATCGTGACCGGAGCCAACGTGAATGACCTGACCAAGCTCGATGACGTGCTTGGCGCTATCGTGGTGAAGCGAGTGCAGCCCACGATCAGGCGCAGCAAGCACCTGTGTGCCGATGCCGGCTATCGAAGCAAGGCTACGGCAGGCATCATCGAGGCGCACGGCTACATCCCGCATGTCGTTGATCGCCGGCAGGAGAAAGAACGCAAGCGGCGCGACCCCAAGAAGAAGGCTCGGCGTTGGGTTGTCGAGGTCTGCCACAGTTGGTTCAACCGATTCCGCAAACTACTCGTTCGCTACGAGAAACTCGAACGAAGCTTCGTCGCGCTCAACCACATCGCCGCGGCCATCATCGCGTTCCGCAAGGTACCGCTGAAGGTCAACATTATTTATGGATAGGCTCT
>CAVZHI010000015.1:0-694510 GCA_963775015.1 uncultured beta proteobacterium
CCAGACGTGCTCCTCGATGGACGGTTCCGACGCCTTGGCCATGCGTGTGTCGGGCTTGGCGCGGAAATTCTGAATGATGATTTCCTGAATGTGCCCGTGCCACTCGTGGGCATCACGAATGGCCAGTAGCGCCTCGATGCGCTCCAGCCGTGTTTCGCCGATGCCTATCGAGAATGCCCGTGGTGAAACGGCACCTGCGCCCGGCCGGCCAACTCAAGTGTCGCCAAGCGCACGGCTGGCACCTTGTCGGGCGAGCCATAGTGCGGGCCACCCTTCTCCGACAGACGGTCGGACGCCGTCTCCAGCATGATGCCTTGGCTGACCGACACGGCGCGCAACCGCGTCAGCCAGGTCTCGTCCATGACGCCGGGATTGAGGTGTGGAGCAGGCCCGTTTCCTTCAAGACGAGCGCGGCCATCTCCTCCAGGTAGGACAACGTGCTATTCGTGCCCCAGCGCATCCAAGCGCTTCGCGCGCGGCGGTAAAGCGGCCTCGGGCTGATCGCCGAGCGTGAACAAGGCTTCCTTGCAGCCGGCCGCCGCGCCCCGCCGAGCGATATCGAGCACGGCCTCGCGCGACAGGTAGGCGGACTGACCGGCCTTCGGCGGCTTGGTGAACGTGCAGTAGCCGCAGACGTCGCGGCACAGGTGCGTGAGCGGGATGAAGACCTTGCGCGAGTAGGACACTAGGCGGCCGTGGCCCGCGAGGCATAGCTGCTCGGCGGCGGCCATCAACGCCGCGTTGTCCGTGCACTCAGCGAGGCCCAGCGCTTCGGCGCGCGACGGCAGAACGCCTGCCAAAGCCTTCGAAAGCAAGCGATCGATATCCGCGGACTGCGTTATAGGCGTATGTTCTCCAAATCCTGCGGTTCAAGCCGTCTGATGCGCATGGGGGCCTGGCAGGCTGGCGGCTTCCGCGCTCGGCCAGCGATAGCGCTCGACATCAGACAGTCGGCGCAGATCCTCGGGCATGTCAATATCGAAGCCAAGACCCGGCAAGCGGACCACGCGCGGGTTCAGGTGCAGCGCCTGCGCCAGCTCCAGATGCCGTTTGAAGCTGTCTGGGCCGAAGCTCGGCCCCATGCGCTCAAGTCGGCATTCGCGGTGTACGACATCACCGACCCGAAGAAGGCGCGCTATCTCGACATGATCGTCAGCGAGGGTGACGTGTCACCGGAAGGCATGAAGGCGTTCCGCGCCGACGGCAGCTACTACGTCGCGGTGGCGAATGAGGTGAGCGACACCGCGTTCGCTTTTCAAGCTGAGCCTGCTGGACGAAGACGGCGGCGACGAGGATGACGAGGACGACGAAACCGACGGAGAAGGGGACGAGCACGGCGACGACTGACGGTCAACCGCCGCGGTGCGCGGCGTTGCTCCGCGCAGACCGCTTCTCACATGAGCGAATCGAAGTGGTGACGAAGTGGTGAAACCCCACAAAGTGGTCGGCTTGGTCGTGGCAAGGCAAACCCTGTAGCCGCTAGACTCTCGCCCGTGCGCCGCTTCCTCGCCATCGTCCTGCTCGCCTTGTTGCCGCTCCAGTTCAGCTGGGCGGCGGTGGCGACCTATTGCGGGCACGAGAGCGAGGCGCTGCGAGCGCACTGGGTCACCACGAGCACGAGCACCAGGCCGCGCCGACAGCCATGCCGGACTCGCGGACGCTGCCGAGCAGAAGCGACGTCGATACCGAGGCCGACCCGACAAGGCACCCGCTGCCATGGACCTGGACTGCGGGCACTGCCACTGTCTTCTGCGGCGCAATGCTGACCCTGGCGGCAGCTGATTCCCGGCGCGCTATCGACCGTCGCCCCGGCCACCCTCGACGAAGCGGCGGCGCGCACTCGCCGGCCCGACCCGAACGCCCTCAGTGGCCGCCCCTCGCCTGATCGGCGAGGCGGGTCTCTTCCTTCACTGAAGCCCGTTCGCGCCTGAGTGCGTGCCGCTCGCTGCGGCACGCGTCGGGCACGACGCGACCTCTGCGGTCGCCGCTTGCCGATCTCCCGTGGGTTGTTCTCAACACTGGAGCATCGGATGCACCGAAGAACTCGAACGAAACGCATGGCTGCGGCGCGTGCGCGCTGGCTGCGGCTGCAGCTGCCTGCACCTTGCCGTCCTGGCCACAGGCTGCGCAGGCGCAGGCGCCCAACGCCTGCCGACCAGCTCGAGCCTCCGGCAGGCCTTCGACGCGGCCTGGGCGCGCCAGCCCGAGGCCCTAGCCTTGCCAGCGCGACGTGAAGCGGCCCGCGCCCAACAGCAGGCGGCCCAGGCCTGGACGCCCGAGCCGGCAGCGCTGGAAGCTGTCGAGCAAGACCGACCGGCCTGAACCGACAACCGCGGTGCCCACGAATACGAGGTCGGCGTCGCCGTGCCGCTGTGGCTGCCCGGCGAGCGCAGTCGCAGCGCTGGCGCTGGCCGACGCCGAAGGCGCGCGCCGTCGAGAGCCGGGCCAGCGCGGCGCAGCTGCGCGTGGCCGCCACGGTCCGCGAGGCTTGGTGGCAGTGGCAGCGCGCCCGCATCGAAGTCGAAGCCGCCCGCGATCAGCTCGACAACGCCCGGCGCATCGCCGCCGACGTGGCCCGGCGCACGAAGGCCGGCGATCTGGCCCGTGCCGATCAGCACCAGGCCGACGGCGCCGTGGCAGCGCGCGGAGTCGACGCTCGCACAGGCCGAGGCCGGACTGGCCGCGGCCGGCAGCAGCTGTCGCACGCTCGCGCCGGACGCGGCCTCGCCTGTAGCCGCCATGCCGACACGGCGCTGACCCCGAGTCCGACCCCGGCGCAGTGCCCGACGGCGTCGAAGCGCACGCCGCGCTGCTGGCAGCTGAAGGACCGCGCCGCCGTGGCCGAACGGACCGCGGCGCTGGCAGCGGCCCAGTCGCGTGCCAACCCGGAGCTGATGCTCGGCAGACCACCCGCGAGCGCGGCACCTCGGCGAGACCGTCGCAGCAGACCTTCACGCTCGGCGTGCGCATCCCGTTCGGTGGCGGGCCGCGCCACGATGCCGCATCGCCAACGCCCGCGCGGAAGCCATCGAGGTGCAGGCGCAGCTGGCGCTGGAACGCGCACGCGTCTGACCGCCGAACGCGAAGTCGGCGCGCGTCCGGGTCGAAGCCTCCCGCACCCAGCTCGCCGCTGCCGAGCGCCGCGCCCAGCTCGCGCGCGAGTCGCGCGGCTTCTTCGACAAATCCTTCCGGCTGGGCGAGACCGATCTGCCGACGCGGCTTGCGCATCGAAGCCGAAGCCGCCGAAGCCGAGCGCCAGGCCGGTGCGCACCCGCATCGAACTCGCCGCCGGCGATCTCCGGCGTGGCGCCAGGCCCTGGGCCTGCTGCCGCAGTGACGACCGCCGGACACCGAACTCCATCAGGAACACCTCTCATGAAACTCCCTGAACTTCCCTCGTCGCGCGCTCACCTCGCGGCGCATCCTCGTCGGCCCGACCGCCTGCGGCGGCGAAGGCCACGACCACGGCGACGCCGCCCCCGCCGCCTCCGGCCCGGCGCTGCCTCGCTTCGCTGCCGTGTCCGAGACCTTCGAGCTCGTCGGCGTGCTCAACGGCAAGCAGATCACGCTCTACCTCGACCGCTTTGCCGACAACAGCCCGGTGCGCGACGCGCAGATCGAGCTCGAGATCGGCGGCGCGAAGTTCAAGGCCGAGGCAGCACGGCGACGACGAGTACGAGGTCGTGCTGCCCGAAGCGCCCGAGCCGGGTGTGCTGCCGGTCACCGCGACGGTGACCGCCGGCAACGAGACCGACCTGCTGGCCGGCGAACTCGACATCCATGAAGCGCGCGCCATGCCGACGAGGCGGCGCACGCGCATTCATGGAAGGAGCTTGCCGGCTGGGCCGCCGGCGGCATCGCCGCGTTGGCGCTGCTGACCTGGTCGTGGCCGTCGCCTGGGTGCGCTGGGTGCCGCGCAACGCTCGCGCGGGAGTGCAGCATGAAGCGCGCTCTGAAGCATCGCCGCATCGCCGAGCCTGGGTCTGCTGGTCGCCCTGGCTGCGGCTGCCACCCGCGCAGGCCGGCGAAGGCCATGACCATGGCGACGCGCCCGCGGCGCCCGGCGCCAACGGCCCGCAGCGCCAGCCCGACGGCAGCGTGTTCCTGCCCAAGCCGGCGCAGCGCCAGCTGGGCGTGCGCACGCTGCGTGACCGCAGGCGGCCGAACTGCCGCGCTCGGTGGAGCTGAGCGGCAAGGTGCTGATGGACCCGAACGCGGGCGGCAAGGTGCAGCCGCTGAACGCCGGCCGCATCGAGCCCGGTCCGCGCGGCCTGCCCAACCCGGGCCAGGCGGTGCGCAAGGGCGAGGTGCTGGCCTATGTGGTGCCGTCGGCAGCGCCGATCGAGCGCTCCAACCAGGCGGCGCAACTGGCCGAGCTGCGCGCGGCCAAGTCGCTGGCCGACAAGCGCGTGGCGCGCCTGCAGGAGCTGGCGGACACGGTGCCGCGCAAGGACATCGAAGCGGCCGAGAGCGAGTGCGGCAGTCTGGCCGAGCGCATCGCCGCGGTCGGCGGCGGCCTGGCCACGCGCGAGGCGCTGGTCGCCCCGGTGTCGGGCGTGATCGCCTCGGCCAACGTGGTGGCGGGCCAGGTGGTCGATGCGCGTGAACTGGTCTTCGAGATCGTCGACCCGAGCGCGTCTGCGCATCGAGGCGCTGGCTTTCGACGCCGCGCCTGGCGTCGAACATCGGCAGCGCCACGCTGGCCGTCGGCGAGCAGCGCGTGCCGCTGGACTTCGTCGGCGCCTCGCGCAGCCTGCGCGAACAGGCGCTGCCGCTGTCGTTCCGCGCCCAGGGTGCGGCGCTGAACAGCTCTGGCCGTCGGCCAGCCGGTGCGGGTCTTCGTGCAGACCAAGGACAAGGTCAAGGGCATCGCGGTGCCGGTCGCGTCGCTGATGAAGAACCCGGCGAATCAGACCGTCGTCTGGGTCAAGACCGCCGCCGAGCGCTTCGAGCCGAGGACCGTCACGACTCAAGCGCTGGACGGCGTCAACGTCGCCGTGACCTCCGGCCTGAAGCCGGGCGACCGCGTGGCCACGCAGGGCGCCACCTTGATCAACCAGGTGCGCTGACATGTTCAAGTGGCTACTCGACAACAGCCTGGCGAACCGGCTGCTGGTGATCATCGCCAGCGTGGTGCTGATGGCCTATGGCGCGTTCACGCTGTCGCGCACGCCGGTGGACGTGTTCCCCGACCTGAACAAGCCGACCGTCACCATCATGACCGAGGCCGGCGGCATGGCCGCCGAGGAGGTGGAGCAGCTCATCACCTTCCCGCTGGAGACGACGATGAACGGCATGCCCGGCGTGGAGTCGGTGCGCTCGACCTCGTCGGCCGGCCTGTCCTTCCTCTACGTCACCTTCGACTGGAGCACCGACATCTTTCGCGCCCGCCAACTGGTGTCGGAGCGGCTGTCGTCGATGGAAGAAGGCATTGCCGCCGGCGTGGTGCCGCGCATGGGGCCGATCAGCTCGATCATGGGCGAGATCATGCAGATCGCCATTCCCGTCGATCCGAGCAAGATCTCGCCGATGGCGGTGCGCGAGTATGCCGACTGGGTGTTGCGCCCGCGGCTGCTCTCGGTCCCCGGCGTCGCGCAGGTCATCCCGATCGGCGGCGAGGTGCGCCAGTTCCAGGTGCAGCCGAACACCGCGCGCATGGCCGAGCTGGGCATCACGCACGAGCAACTGGAAGCGGCGCTCAAGGGCTATTCGGCCAACACCTCGGGCGGCTTTCTGGAGCTGAACGGCGCGAGAGTATTTGATCCGCAATCTGGGCCGAACCTCGCGGCTCGACGACCTGAAGAACCTGGCGCTGACCGCCAAGAACGGCCAGCCCATCCTGATGCGGCAGATCGCCGAGGTGACATTTGCCGCGGCGCTCAAGCGCGGCGATGCGGGTTTCGAGGGCAAGCCGGCCGTGATCCTGGGCATTCAGAAGCAGCCGACCGCCGACACCATCGCGCTGACATGGCGCTCGAAGACGCGCTGACGGGCCTGAAGTCCTCGCTGCCCGCCGGCATGGAGGCGCCCAAGGTCACGTTCCGCCAAGCCAGCTTCATCGAGGCCTCGATCACGACGCTGCAGGGCAAACTGATCGGCGCGCTCGATCTTCGTCGCGGTAATCCTGTTCTTCTTTCTCGGCACGCTGCGCCCGACGCATCATCGCGCTGACCGCGATTCCGGTCTCGATCTTCATCACCGCGCTGGTCTTCAAGTACTTCGGCCTGTCGATCAACACGATGACGCTGGGCGGCCTGGCCATCGCCATCGGCGGCCTGGTCGACGACGCGGTGGTCGGTGTGGAAAACGTGCTGCGGCGCCTGAAGCGAGGACCGCGTCAAGCACCCGGAGCACCGCATGCACCCGATCGAGGTGGTGGCCCGCGCGACGATGGAGGTGCGCTCGGCGATCCTCTACGCCACCGTGATCATCGTGCTGGTGCTTCATGCCGCTGTTCGCGCTGCCGGGCATGGAAGGGCGGCTGTTCGTGCCGCTGGGCATCGCCTACATCGTCTCGATGCTGGCCTCGCTGATCGTCTCGGTCACGGTCACGCCGGTGCTGAGCTTACTACCTGCTGCCGCGCATGACGAACCTCGACCATGGCGACACCAAGGTGCTGGCCTGGCTGAAGGCGCGCTACCGCGGCAGCCTGCAGCGGCGTGCTCGACGTCGCCCGAAGGCAGCGCTTGCGGCGGCCGGCGTCGCGGTGCTGATGGCCGCGGTGGCGGTGCCGTTCTTCCCCACGACGTTCCTGCCGCCCTTCAACGAAGGCACGCTGCTGATCGGCCTGCGCCTGAACCCGGGCGTGACGCTGAGCGAGACCTCGGCGCTCGCGCGCCAGGCCGAAGTGCTGGTCAAGCAGGTGCCCGAGGTCGACGCACGTCGGGCGGCGCAGCGGGCGGGCCGAGCTGGACGAACATGCCGAAGGCGTGCACGTCAGCGAACTGGACGTGGGCCTGAAGCCCACGGCCGAACTGACGCGCAGCATGGACGCAGATCAAGGCCGACATCCGCGCGCGCCTGGTCAACTCTGCCGGCGGCGCTGGAGATCGGCCAGCCCATCTCGCACCGCATCGACCACATGCTCTCGGGCGTGCGCTCGCAGATCGCGATCAAGATCTTCGGCGAAGACCTCGATGCGCTGCGCGGCCAGGCCGATGCTGCTGCGCGCGCAAGCTGGCCGCGATCCCCGGCATCGCCGACCTGCAGATCGAGAAGCAGGTGCTGGCGCCGCAGATCAAGGTGCGCGTCGACTACGCCGCCGCGGCGCAGTACGGCGTGCCGGCGCCGCAGGTGCTGAGCGCGCTGCAAAGCCTGGTCGAAGGCGAGAAGATCACCCAGATCGTCGAGGGCAGCCGGCGCTTCGCGCTGGTCGTGCGACTGCCCGAGTCGGCGCGCTCGGTCGAAGGCCTGGGGCAGATCCTGATCGAGACGCCGAACGGCCGCATTCCGCTGTCGAAGGTCGCCACCATCGAAGACGGCGACGGCCCCAACCAGATCAGCCGCGACGACGGCAAGCGGCGCATCGTGCTGTCGGCCAATGCGTCAGGGGCGCGCGCTGTCGGAAATCGTCGCCGACATCCGCAAGGTCGTGGCCGAGACGCAGCTGCCCGAGGGCTACTTCATCACCCTGGGCGGCCAGTTCCAGGCGCAGGAAGAAGCCTCACGCCTGGTCGGCCTGCTGTCGATCGTGTCGCTGGCGCTGATGTTCGTGGTGCTCTACAGCCGCTACCAGTCGGCGCTGCTGTCGGTGCTGATCATGGTGAACATTCCGCTGGCGCTGGTCGGTGCGGTGCTCGGCCTGTGGCTGTCGGGCCAGCCGCTGTCGGTGGCGGCGCTGGTGGGCTTCATCACGCTGGCCGGCATCTCGGTGCGCAACGGCATCCTGAAGGTCAGCCACTACATCAACCTGATGCGCTTCGAGGGCGAGAGCTTCGATCACAAGATGATCGTGCGCGGCTCGCTGGAGCGGCTGAGCCCGGTGCTGATGACCGCGCTCGTGACGGCGTTCGCGCTGGCGCCGCTGCTGTTCGAGGCCGAGCAGCCCGGCACCGAGGTGCTGCACCCGGTGGCGGTGGTGATCTTCTCCGGCCTCATCAGCTCGACCCTGCTCGACACCTTCCTCACGCCCGCGATGTTCTGGCTGTTCGGCCGCAAGCCGGCCGAAGCAGCTGATGGACGACAAGGACGCCGAGGCGCTGTTGAACCGTCCGCTCCGTCCACCGCTCCACCCACCTCGAAAGGACATCCCATGAAAACGCAAGCCCATCGCTCGCCTCGATCGCTCTGGCCCTGGCCGGCTCGGCCTTCGCCGCCGGCGACAAACACGACCATGCCCACGACGCACAAGCCGCTGCACGGCGGCGTCGTCGTCGAGGTCAAGGACATGGACTACGAACTGGTGGCCAAGCCCACCGTGATCCAGCTCTACCTGCGCGACCACGGCAAGCCGGCCGACGTGTCCAAGGCCAGCGCGCAAGCTGACGCTGCTGACCGGCACCGAGAAGCAGGAGGTCGAGCTCAAGCCGGCCGGCGACAAGCTCGAAGCCACCGGCAGCTTCAAGGTCGGCGCCGGCACCAAGGCCGTCGCCGTCGTGACCGTCGCGGGCAAGCCGGCGACGGCACGTTTCACTTTGAAGTAAAGCCCGGTCGAGGCCGGACCCCAGGACCCGCAGGATCCGCTCGTCAATCCGACGCCAAGGCCTTCGCCGGTACAGGTACTCGTGCCCGTCGTGAAGCGACTTGATCGGGATGCGCTCGTCGCGCCCGTGCACACGAACGTCGTTGACGTCGTTCGCCAGACCTGAGTGGCCGTAGGTGGGGATTCCCGCGTTGCGCAAAAAGCTGCCGTCGGTGGCGGCTGCGACTATTCCTGCATGGCAGGCGGGACGAGGCGACGTTTTGGTCGATGCGGCTCAGTTGCGCAGCTCGTACCGAGCTCTCTTTGATTACAAGTATCGCGAGATGCAGGGGTTGATGGGTTTCCGTGTATGGCATGTCCACAACCACGCGCTCCAGGACGTTTCCAGACTCACCAAGACCGTGGACCGCGTACTCGCGTGGGATCGGGCCGCGCCAAATCCTGATCGAGACAGGGCCAAGACCAAAGAGATCGAAAAGCAGATTGAAGCGGTCTACTCCGACTTGCGCCGCAACTCGGACGAAGCAGTCGCCAACATGGCCGGTGTCGAGGAGAAAGCCAAGGCGCAGGCAGCGCAAATGGAAATCGATGCAAAGATCGCATCATGGGCCAAACAGTGTCGCGACCATGCCGTCGACAGCCCCGGAGTGCCTTTCACGCCCAGGTAGGGCCCTGACTAACTCTACTTTGCAGGAAACGTATCCAATGAGCGTGCAGCGGTGGCGATTGACACTCCGGAATCGGCCGCGTTCAACACGACCGACCCCTGCTGGCCGCGCGCAAGTCGCCACATGCTGCGCATACACCTGCAGCCAGTCGCCGTTCGGCTCGGTGAGGCAGTAGCCGCTGCGCGACTCGAGAAACACTTCCGGCGTGTCCAACCCGGGCGCAGCCGTGCCCCTGTCGCGCAGCGCGCGCGCCGCCTGGAGCGCGCGGCGCAACACACCACTGCGATGCATCTGCTGCAGTCAGGCGTGCCCTTCAACGTGATCGCGCTGTGGCTCGGCCACGAGAGCACGAATACCACACATCGCTATGCTGAAGCCGACCTCGCGATGAAGGAGAAGGCGCTCGCAAGGCTCGAGGCGCCCGACACCAAGCTGCGCCGGTTCCGCGCGCCGGACTCATTGATGCGTTTCCTGCAGACGCTGTAGCCACAGACTATGTAGAGAACTCGCCGACCCCCCGCGCCCCGCGCCACAGGGGTCGGCGCCGTTCAGCGTGGGGCAACGATTCCTAAGTCAAGATCTATGCATAGTGGCCGACTCCCGTCCGCGCCTCGGTGCAAGCCGAGCGTCAGCTGACCCTCGCACTGCCGCCAACGTCTCGCTCAGCGTTCCCTCGCTCGCCGCGACCCAGCCTCAATCCCTGCGCAAACAACTCTGCGCCAGCTTCACCCAATACCTGGCGCCGGTGGACAGCACGCGGTCGTTGAAGTCGTAGCCCGCGTTGTGCACCATGCAGCCGCCTTGCGTGCCCACGCCGTTGCCGATGTTGACGTAGCAGCCCGGCACCTTCTCCAGGAAGAAGGCGAAGTCTTCGCTGCGCGGTGATGGGCTCGGCGTTGTCCACCAGGCCGTCGTCGCCCAGCCAGTCGCGGATCACCTGCTTGCAGAAGGCGGTCTGCGCTCGGCGTGGTTGTTCAGCACCGGGTAGCGGCGGATGTAGTTCACCTCGGCGGTGGCGCCGTACACCGCGGCCTGGGCCTGGGCGATCTCGGTGATGCGCTTTTCCAGCAGGTCGCGCACGTCGGGGCGGAAGGCGCGCACCGTCAGGCGCAGTTCGGCCTCGCCGGGGATCACGTTGGGTGCGTCGCCGGCAATGGAAGGCGCCCACCGAGACGATGCCGGTGTGCAGCGGCGGCACGTTGCGCGAGACGATGGTCTGCAGCGCCATCACGATGCTCGACGGCGGCCACCACCGGGTCCACCGCCGCCTGCGGCATGGCGCCGTGGCCGCCGATGCCGCTGACCTTGATGATGCAGGTGTCGCCGCTGGCCATCGCGAAGCCCGGCACGGCCATGAACTTGCCTTCGGGCATGCCCGGCATGTTGTGCATGCCGAACATGGCGTCGCACGGGGAACAGCTCCAGGAAACCGTCTTCGAGCATCTTGCGCGCGCCGGCCAGGCCTTCTTCGGCGGGCTGGAACACCAGGTGCAGGATGCCGTCGAAGTTGCGCGTGGCCGCCAGGTGGCGCGCCGCCGACAGCAGCATCGCGGTGTGGCCGTCGTGGCCGCAGGCGTGCATCTTGCCGAACACCTTGCTGGCCCAGGGCTTGCCGCTGGTCTCGGCGATCGGCAGCGCGTCCATGTCGGCGCGCAGGCCGATGCGGCGTGTCGACGTGCCCGCGCGCAGCGTGCCCACCACGCCGGTGCCGCCCAGGCCGCGGTGCACCTCGTAGCCCCAGCGCTGCAGCCGCTCGGCCACCAGGTCGGAGGTGGCGTGTTCTTCGTAGGCCAGTTCCGGGTTCGAATGGATCTGCCTGGCGGATGGCGACCATCTCGTCTTCGTGGGCGCGGATGTCGTCGAGGGCGGGCAGGGGCAGCGGTGCGTTCATGGGGGGCCGGCGGCTGGTGTGGGTGCAGGGGTTCAATTTTGCTCGACGATCGGTTCGGGCGCTCCTCGAGAACTTCCAGGCGGTGCTCGCGCTGATTCAGCGGCCTCGCTTGTTCCAGAAGCCGACGTGCAGCGCAGCGATCTCGCCTTCCACCTCAACCACCGGTCCCCAAACGCGCAGCGCCTTCTGGCCACGCGCGAACACTTCGCGGCAAGGCAGGTCGAGCGTCGGGTTCTCAGCGTGATTGCCGGTGAGGGCGAGCAGGCGTTTCTCTTCCATGCCGTAGACGAGCCCGCCGATGTTCGCCCAGTACTGGGTTCCGGCGCACATGCAGCACGGCTCGACCGTCGTGTAGAGCGTGCAACCCCACAGGTAGTCAGCGCTGAAACGCTGCGCCGCGGTGCGCGCGAGCACAGCCTCGGCGTGGTTCACCGAGTCGACGTTGCCCTGCTCGATGAGAACGGTTTGATGGTCAGGCGCGACAAGGACTGCACCGAACGGGTGGTGGCCGGCGTCGAGCGAACGCTGCGCGACCGCGTTTGCGGCGCGCAGGTGCTGCTGCATCTGCAGCGGCGTGGGGTCGGCGCCGGCGGGCGCGACAGGTCCGGAGTTCCCAGAGAGTGCGGAGGACATGTCGCGCTGCCGCCGTGGAGTTGACGCCTAGCCTTGCCGGCAGCGTCAACCCACCGCCTTGGCCGGCGCCGCGTGCGGCGCGAAGTTTCCGATCAGCCAGTACACGCCGCCGCCGATCGCGACGCCGAAGAACCAGCCGTAGAGGCCCCACCAGGACGGCAGCATCGTCGTGAAGTTCGGCAGGATGCTGGAGAACAGCGCGCCGATGCCGGTGGCGATCAGCGCGTTGCACGTTCCAGCCGCCTTGGTAGCGGTATCGCCCGTCCTCCTGGTACAGCGCCTGCACGTTGATCTCGCCTTTGGCGATCAGGTAGTAGTCGACCAGGATGATGCCCAGCAGCGGCCCCATCGTCGCGCCGATGGCATTGACGAAACTCGGCAGCGTTGCCTTCCCATGGCGCGAACGGGTAGAGCACCAGCGCGATGCCGGCGGCGATGTAGCCGCCCTTCTTGAAGTCGATGCTGCGCGGAAACACGTTGGCGAAGTCGAACGCCGGCGAGACGAAATTGGCGACGACGTTGATGCCCAGCGTCGCCACCGCGAACGTCAGCGCGGCGAGCAGCGCGAGGAACCAGCTGTCGAACTTGGCCGAGATCTGCTCCGGGTGCAGCATCACTTCGCCATAGACCTTGAACGCGGCGATCGTCGTGATGCCGGCGACGAGCGAGAACAGGATCAGGTTGATCGGCAGGCCCCACAGGTTGCCTTTGCGCACTGCCTCTTTGTCTTTGGCGTAGCGCGAGAAGTCGCAGAAGTTGAGGTACAGCGCTGCGAAGTACGTGACCCAGGTCGCGGCCACCGCGAGCAAGGCCCAGAACGACCCCGGCTCGCCGCTCACGCCAGCGTCCTTCGTCTTTTCCAGCAACACCGCTTGCGGAATGCCATGGTCAAACGAGAAGCCGCCCGCCTTCACGCACAGGCCGATCGCCAGCACGAGCATCGCGACCCACACCGCGGGGCCAGCCCAGTCCTGGAATTTGCGCACCGTTTCCATGCCGTTCTGGATGATGAGCAACTGCAGCGCCCAGACGATGACGAAGCAGATGAACTCGAGCCCCGAGTGGCCGAGGAAATGCGTCGTCTTGTGAAACGCCATGAAGCTGTCGGTTCGCGTCAGCAACGCAACGATCGCGCCTGAGGCGGCGGCCGTCTGCGCGCCGTACCAGAAGCAGGCGACAACAGCGCGAACGAGCGCCGGAAGATTCGCGCCCCAGACGCCGAACGACGCGCGCGCGAGCACCGGGTAGGGCACGCCGGTTTTCACGCCGGCGTAGCCGACGAGGTTCATCAGCGCGTAGATCACGAGCGAGCCGAGGCCGATCGCGACGATGAAGTTGAAGAAACTTCCGCACAGCAGAAAGAGGCTCGCCGCGAGGTAGTAACCCCACAGGCTGTGGACGTCGGAAGTCCAGACGTTGAAGATGCTGAACGCCCCCCAGTGGCGTTCCTTGGCCGGCGCCAGGTCTTCGTTGTACAAGCGTGGCGACGGGTTGGATATTTCCATGGTCCTTGTCTCCGTGCGCCGGTCAAAACCGGCAAGGTGTTGTGAATGAAAGTTTCATACGTTGAAGGCTTAGCCAGCTACGGCGGCCCCGAGTCATGCGTGCACATTCGTGAGGGTGTGGGCGAAGCGTTGACAGGGGGACGTGCAGGCCGGGTATTGAGCTGCGTAATCCATGCCCCGGGCCGTAAGGCCCGGGACGTCCGGGGTGCCGAGGTGGTGGAGCTACACCGAAGGCCACACCGTGTCTGCCGCATTGGCGAGGCAGACACGGACCCCGCGCAGTCAGAGACCCTGCGCATGCGCGCAAGCACCTTGTTCGGGAACCGGGAGATCCCGCGTCCTTCTGCGTCGCGCTGGGAAGCGTTGGCGGCAGAGCGCATCGAAAAGCCCAAGGGCGTACAGCGATGAGCCATGGACGCGGGAAGTCGGATCGCGGCGTAGTACCAAAGAAGCTGCCGAACAAGGCTGCGGGTGAAATCCCTGCGGCGGCGGAGGTGGTGGAGGGAAGGCCGCGAGCCAAGGGAAATGCTGTCGCAGCGCGCATGTCCCGGCGATCCAGCCGGGTCTATGACGTGGGAACGGCGCTCGATGGCATACGACAGACGGCACATGGCCGTCGTGGTGCGAGGTTCGCCGGATTGCTGCACCACATCTACGCGGTCGAACGCCTGCGGGCGGCTTACCTCGCGGTCAAACGCGACGCTGCCGCCGGGGTGGACGGCCAGACCTGGACTGGGTACGGACAGGACCTGGAGGGCAACCTTCTGGGCCTGTCGGACCGGCTGGCCCGAGGGGGGTATCGACCCCAGCCTGTGAAGAGGGTGTACATCGACAAGGCCGACGGGAGTAAGCGCCCCCTGGGCGTGCCCGCGCTGGAGGACAAGATAGTCCAGAGAGCGACGGTCGAAGTCCTGAACGCCATCTACGAGCAGGATTTCCTCGGGTTCAGCTACGGCTTCAGGCCCGGCAAGAGCGCGCACAACGCGCTGGATGCCGTGGCGGTGGGTGTGAGCGCAAGGAAGGTGAACTTCGTTCTCGATGCAGACATCAGCAAGTTCTTCGACACCATCGAACACGACTGGCTGATCAAGTTCATCGAGCACCGCGTGGCCGACACGCGCGTGGTGCGGCTGATCAAGAAATGGCTGCACGCGGGTGTGCTGGAAGACGGCAGGTTGACGCAGAGTGAGTTGGGTACGGTGCAAGGCGGCAGCATCAGTCCGCTGCTGGCCAACATCTACCTGCACTACGCGTTTGACTTGTGGGTAGAGCAATGGCGGGGGCGCCATGCCCGGGGCGACGTGATCGCGGTGCGGTATGCCGACGATTGGGTCGCTGGGTTCCAGTACCGGGACGACGCCGAGCGCTTCCAGCGCGCGGTGGAGCAACGGCTGGGCCAATTCGGGCTGAAGCTGCACCCCGAGAAGACGCGGCTGATCGAGTTCGGGCGCTTCGCCCCCGAGAACCGACGCCGCCGGGGACAAGGCAAACCGGACACCTTCGACTTCCTCGGGTTCACGCATTGCTGCGGCAAAACGAGGAAGGGCAAGTTCATGGTGTTGAGAATCACCAGCAGCAAGCGCCTGCGCGCCAAGCTGCTGGCGGTCAAGACGGAGCTGCGACGCCGCATGCACCAGCCGATCGCCGAGCAGGGCCAGTACCTGCGCGCGGTGGTGGCGGGGCATGGCCGCTACTTCGCCGTGCCCTGCAATGGGGCGCGTGTGCAGGCCTTCCGATTCCAGGTTGGCAGGCTGTGGCATCGCACGCTGTGCCGCCGCAGTCAGGCCAAACATCTGAGTTGGAAGCGCATGCACAAGATCGCCGCTCACTGGTTGCCATCCCCACGCATCTGCCACCCCTACCCGAACCAGCGTCTGATCGTCACGACCCAAGGCAGGAGCCGTATGCGGTAGTGCCGCACGTACGGATCTGTGGAGGGGGTGATGGGGGACTGTCATTCCTACTCCGACTGTTTCTCGGTGAGCCTGATTCGGGGATGGGCTCGCCGAAAATCATCGCGCCATGGCGCTGCAAAGCCTGCACGAGCGGCTTGTTGCCTGGCAGCGGTTTGAGCGGGTGCGCCATGAGCAGGCGCTTGATTTCAATGGTGATTCCCGGAACCGACTGTGCGGCTTGAGTGATCACACGCCGCACGTCGGCTTCGACGTCCGCGGGCACTTCCTCGGGGATCATGCGCCGGTCGATCTTGAGCGTCACTTCGCCGGGGACGACGTTCGTGTTCGTTCCTCCGGCGATCTGCCCGACGTTGATGTACGGGTGCTTGATTCCGGCGACTTTCGACGTGACCGCCTTGTAGAGGGTGTTCTGCCGGTAGAGCGCGCTGAGGATCGCGGTCGCGCCTTGCAGCGCGTCGATTCCGGTGTCGGGGATCGCCGCGTGCGCCATTTTTCCGTGCACCTTGACTTCCATTTGCAGGCAGCCGTTGTGCGCGGTGATGACCTGGTAGCTGAATCCCGCGGCGATGAGCAGATCCGGTTTGATCGTGCCGTTCGCAAGCAGGCGGCCGGGGCCGAGCTCGCCGCCGAATTCCTCGTCGTACGTGAACAGCAACTCGATGGCGCCTCCCAATGGCGCTTGCAGGCTTTCGAGGGCGCGCGTCGCAAACGCATAGGTCGAGAAGTCGCACTTGCTCACTGCGGCGGCGCGGCCGTAGAGCTTGCCGTCCGCGATGTCGCCGCCGTAGGGAGCGTGCGTCCAGCCGTCGCCCGGCGGCACGACGTCGCCATGCGCATTGAGCATGATGACCGGGCCTTTGCCATAGGGGCGGCGCACGACGAGGTTGATGATCGATTGCAAACCGGCGGCCTTGACGTCTGCTTCGGGCACCGGGTGCTGTTCCGCAGTGAAGCCGAAGGCGCCGAGCAACTCGGCAGTGCGCTTCGCGTGCGGCGCGTTGTTGCCCGGCGGCGTGTCGGTGGGGACTTGCACGAGCGCTTGCAGGAAGCGCACCTGCTCGTCGAAGTGGGCGTCGATCCAGGCGTCGAGTTGGGCGTGGGGGTTCATGGAGTCTGGGGTCGGTGGATCCTGTCATCCCGGCGAAAGCCGGGATCCAGGGGTGTTGCAAAGGAAGTGGGTCTGCAAAGGGTGGATCCCGGCTTTCGCCGGGATGACGCGTTTGGGGCCTTGGCAGGATGGCGTCTCATGGACTCGATTCGCTCGCCAGTTGATTCAGCAGGTGCATGAAGGCCTCGATGCCGAGCTGCATGTCGTCCGCCGTGCTCGACTCGAGCGGGTTGTGGCTGATTCCGGCGTTTTCGCCGCGAACGAAGAGCATCGCCTGCGGCATCACCTCGTGCAGCTTCATCGCGTCGTGGCCTGCGCCGCTCGGCATGCGGTAGACCGGCAGGCCGAGCGATTGAACCGCGCGCTCCCAGCGTGTTTGCCACGCAGGGTGGCTCGGCGCAGCGGGCGCGCGCATCGTCTCTTCGAGCGTGCAGCTCAGGCCGCGTCGTTCGCAAATCGCGGTCAGCTGCGCGAGCACGTCGTTCGCGCACGCGTCGCGCGCCTCGTTCGTCGTCGCGCGGATGTCGAGGCTGAACCTGCAACGCCCGGGGACCACGTTGATCGAGCCGCCGGGAACTTCGAGCATGCCCATCGTGCCGACGAGCTCGGGAAACGCCGCGGCGCGCTGCTCGACGTAAAGCGCGAGTTCGGCGACCGCCGTCGCGGCGTCACGGCGCCGGTCCATCGGCGTCGTTCCGGCGTGGCTTGCCATGCCGCGCACTTCGCCGAGGTAGCGCACGCTGCCGTTGATCGACGTGACGACGCCCAGCGGCAGGTTCAGCTCGTTCAGCACCGGCCCCTGTTCGATGTGGACTTCGACGAAGCCGAGGTAGTCTTTGGGGTTGCGGCGCAGTGCGCGAATCGCTGCAAGCGTTGCCGGCCGGCCAGCGGCGCGCATCGCGTCGACCATCTTCACGCCGTCGGCGTCTTCCTGATCCAGCCACGCCGGGTCGAACTGGCCGACAAGCGCGCCCGAGCCGAGGAACGTCGCCTTGTAGCGCTGGCCTTCTTCTTCGGCAAACCCAATCACCTCGAAGCCGAACGGCAGGCGGCGCCCGGCGCGGTGCAGTTCGCGAACACAGATCAGCGCAGAAAAAATGCCCAGGCGCCCGTCGTACTTGCCGCCGTTGCGTACGGTGTCGAAGTGGCTGCCTGTCAGCAGGCGCTTCGAATTCCGCTCGGTGCCGTGGTAGACGCCGACGACGTTGCCGACCGCGTCGATCGCCACCTCGTCGAAACCGCAGTCTTGCATCCAGCGCTGCAACTGCACCTGGCACGCCTGGTGCGCCGGCGTCAGGTAGGTGACGGTGAGCTGGCCGTTCTCGGCGTAACCCGGGTCGCTGTGGCGCGCCAGCAGCTCAGCGCAATCCCATGCCTGTTGGCCGAGGGTCGGCACGACGCCAAACTTGTCGTTCAAGCGAATTTCGGCGATGCGGTGGATGTTGCGCAGGTTCTCGGCGAGCTCGAAGTCGGGGTGGTTCGCAAGACGCCGCTCGAAGGTCGAAATGATCTGGTCGCGGCGGAGGCCCGCGCCGCGCGGCCCGCGCACGGCGAGGATGAACGGGAAGCCGAATTTGGCGTTGTAGCGCGAGTTCAGGTCCTGGATCTTCGCGAATTCAGCAGGTGTGCAGTCGGTGAGGCCGGCCTTGCCCTGCTCATTGGTCGACTCCGCGGTGAGCGTCTGGCTCACCATCGCCTTGCCGGCGAGTTCGGGGTGGGCGCGGATGAGTTTCAGTTGCGCGTCGCGGCCGGCGTCGCGCAGCGCGAGCGTGAACGCGTGTTTCAGCGCCGCCAGGGTCGCGAAGGGCCGCTGCGGAAAGATCGCCTCGGCCATCCACGGCGAGTGCTCGTACGTGCCGTCGAGCAGCGCCGTGAATTGCTCGGGCGCCGCCGCGTTCAGCTGTTGCAGGCTGAGCATGCTCAATTCCAGGCGAATGCCGTCGCGGCGTCGAACGGATGCGTGGCGCGCCAATGGCGCGCGATGTCGATGCGCCGGCACACCCAGACCCGGTCATGCGCACCGATGTGATCAAGAAAGCGTTGCAGCGCGACGATGCGCCCCGGCTTGCCGAGAACCCGGCAGTGCATTCCCACGCTCATCATTTTCGGCGCCTGCTCGCCTTCGGCGTAGAGAGCGTCGAAGGTGTCGCGCAGGTAGGTGAAGAAGTGGTCGCCCGTGTTGAAGCCTTGCGGCGCGACGAAGCGCATGTCGTTCGCGTCGAGCGTGTAAGGAACCACGAGGTGCGGGGCTTTCTGCCCGTCGCTCTTGCCCACCTGGAGCCAGAACGGCAGGTCGTCACCGTAATAGTCGCTGTCGTACTCATACCCGCCGTGTTCGACCACCAGGCGTCGCGTGTTCGGGCTGTCGCGCCCGGTGTACCAGCCGAGCGGCCACTCGCCGCCGGTCATCTCCCTGAGCAGCTGGCTCGCCTGCGCGACGTGTTCGCGCTCGAGGCCTTCCGGCATATGCTGGTAGTGGATCCAGCGCAAGCCGTGGCTCGCGATCTCGTACCCGTGTTCCATGAACGCGGCGAGCACATCCGGGCAGCGTTGCAGCGCCATGCCGACGCCGAACACTGTGAGCGGCAGGCGGCGCGACTCGAACTCGCGCAGGATGCGCCAGACGCCGGCGCGCGAGCCGTATTCATACATCGACTCCATCGACATGTGGCGCGCCTCGAACGCCTGCGCGCCGACGATTTCGGAGAGGAACACTTCCGACGCCTTGTCGCCGTGCAGCACGTTGTTCTCGCCACCCTCTTCAAAGTTGAGGACGAACTGGACCGCGATCCTGGCGCGGCCCGGCCACTGTGCGTGTGGGATGTTCCGGCCGTAGCCTTTCAAGTCCCGAGGGTAGGGCAGGTTGGGTTTCATGATGGCTGCGGCCAAAGGGTTGGTGGGGGTCAACCGGCGCGAAGCACCGATTGCAGATCGGGCCCGCGCGGGTTCAGCCGCAGGTTGTTCTCGACGTGAAACAGGTGCTGCTCCATGAGGCGCACCGCGGCGCGCGAGTCGCGGCGCTCGATCGCGTCGACGAGCGAAACATGCTCCTGCTGCGAATGTTCGGCCGAGTGCAACGACTGGTACATGAGCGCGATCAGCGAGCTGCGCGACAGCAGGTCGGCGAGCAGTCCCGCAAGCACCTCGTTGCCCGCCATGCGCGCGAGAACGGCGTGGAAGTCGGCGAGCAGGCGCGTGCGGCCGGGAACGTCGGTGCGGCGCACGGCATCGAGCTCGGCCTTCAGGTGCGAGCGCAGTTCGCCCACCTGCACGTCGGTGATCGACGCGCAGAGGCGCCGCACGAGCGCCGCCTCCAGCATGCGCCGCACTTCGAACACCTGGCGCGCCTCGTCGACGCCGGGTTGCGCGACGAAGGCGCCGCGCCCCGGCTCGAGCGTCACGAGGTGGTCCCGGCTCAACTGATTCAGCGCCTGGCGCACGAGCGTCCGCGAGACCTTGAAGATGTCGGCGATGCCTTGTTCGGCGAGTTTCGTTCCCGGCATCAGGCGCCGCTCGACGATCGCCTCGGTGATCGAGTCGACGATGCGCTGCGTGCTGCCGACCTCGGGCAACGCCGCGGCACGGCGCGCCCGGCCGGGTGCCGACGGGCGCGGTGCGATGACTTTCAGGCTGGCGCGGCTGCGCGGCACTTCGGGTTTCTCCTGGACTGGTGGTGTATGCGAAAGTGTATACACTTTGTCACCGCCCGCAAGTGGGAGTGGCGCCGTCATCCCGGCGAAAGCCGGGATCCAATGCCCCCCGCGAAGGGTGGATCCCGGCGTGCGCCGGGATGACAAACCAAGGAGCCGCATGGGAAAACTGACGACGCATGTGCTCGACACGGCCCACGGCACGCCGGGGGCGGGAATGCAGGTCACGCTTTATCGGCTGGACAGCGCCGCACCCGAGAAGCTGCTCGCGCTGCGCTTGAATGCCGACGGCCGCGCCGACGCGCCGCTGCTCGACGGCGCCGCGTTTCGCCGCGGCCGCTACCGGCTCGTTTTCAGCGTCGCAGCTTACTTTCGCGAACGCGGCGCGCCGCTCGCCGACCCGCCGTTCATCGACGAAGTTCCACTCGATTTCGGCATCGCCGACGTATCGCTGCACTATCACGTTCCGCTGCTCGTGAGCCCGTGGAGCTACAGCACCTACCGAGGTTCGTGAAAGCACTGCACAAGGAGTTCGCATGGCACGGCTTGAATCGATTCGGCTGATGGGGGTTGCCGGGCTGCTCGCCTGCGCAGCAGCGCACGCCGCGTACCCGGATAAACCAATCCGCATCGTCGTCACTTTCGCTGCCGGCGGCGCGAGCGACATCGTCGCGCGCGCCATCTCCGAGCCGCTCGCCAAGGCGCTGGGTCAACCGGTGATCGTCGACAACAAGGCCGGCGCCGGCGGCACGCTCGGTGGCCAGGAGGTGGTGCGCGCCGCGGCCGACGGCTACACGCTCATGCTGTCGAACTCGACACCGTTGTCGATCGGCCCGTTCACCGTCCCGAAGCAGCCTTACGACCCGGTGAAGCAGTTCACCCATGTGGCGATGCTTGGCGTGGCGCCGGTGCTCTTGATGGCAAACCCGAAGAGCGGCCCGGCGACGCTGAAAGACCTGCCCAAGGCGGCGGCAGCGCCGGGCTACAGCTTCGGCAGCGGCGGGCCGGGTTCGATCGGCCACATCGTCGGCGAGATGGCGAAAGGCGCGATGAAGGTGCAGATGACGCACATCCCGTACCGCGGCGGTGCGCCGATGACGACGGACCTGATCGCTGGAACGATTCCGCTGGGCATCGACGTCATCACCGCGTTCGTGCCGATGGTCAGGGCGGGCCAGATCCGTGCCCTGGCGGTCACGACGCGCAGCCGCTCGCCGCTGCTGCCCGACGTGCCGACGACGACCGAGCTCGGCTACCCGACGCTGATTGCCGAGAACTACTTCGGCGTCTCAGCGCCGGCGGCGTTGCCGAAAGACATCGCCGACAAGCTGGGTCAGGCGCTTGCGAAGATCGTCGCCGACCCGGCGATCGTGAAGCGTTTCGAGGAACTCGGCATCACGGCCGTGAAAATGAGCGCGGCTGAGTTTGCCGAGCTGGTTGAGAGGCAGGCGAGCGCGTGGGCGCCGCTGATCAAGACGATGGACCTGAAGTAGCACCACGCTGCCAACTCCAAGTTTCCAAGGTGCCGGCATGGAAAGCTATCTCCTGGACTGGGCGAATCTGCTGCTGCGCTGGGCGCATGTGATCACGGGGATTGCGTGGATCGGCGCGTCGTTTCACTTCGTGCTGCTCGACGACAGCCTGTACAAACCGCAGGACCCGGGTCTGCTCGACAAAGGCGTCGGCGGCGAAGCCTGGGCGGTGCACGGCGGCGGTTTCTACCACCACAACAAGTACCTTGTCGCGCCGAAGAACCTGCCCGACAAGCTGCACTGGTCGTACTGGGAAAGTTACTCCACCTGGCTCACCGGCTTTGCGCTGCTGACCGTCCTCTACTTCTTCAACGCGTCGTCGTTCCTCGTCGACAAGAACCTGTTCGACTGGACGCCCGCGGCAGCGGTCGGTGGCGCGATCGCCTACCTGGTGTTTGGGTGGATCGTCTACGACCTGATCTGCCGCGTCTTCGGCAAGGATGACAAGGGCGACGTCGGCGGCGACTTGAAGGTCGGCGTGCTCATTTTCGTCTACACCTGTGTCGCGACCTGGGTTGCGTGCCGCCTGTTCTCGGGCCGCGCCGCGTTCCTGCTCACGGGCGCGATGATCGCGACGATCATGAGCGCGAACGTGCTCATGGTCATCATCCCGGGGCAGCGCAAGGTGATCGGATCGATGCGCGCCGGGACGCCCGTGGATCCGAACCACGGCCGGCGCGGCAAACAGCGCAGCGTTCACAACACCTACTTCACGCTGCCGGTGCTGGTCGCGATGCTGACGAACCACTACGGCATGACGTACCAGCACCCGCAGAACTGGCTCGTGCTCGTGCTGCTGATGCTCGCCGGCGCGCTGATCCGCCTCTTCTTCGTGTTGCGCCACAAGGGGCCGAATCGCTGGGAGTATGTCGTGGCGGGCGTGGCGCTGATCGGCGTCGTCGCCTGGATGGTTGCGCCCAAGTTCGAGCCCGCCGCGCCTGCGCCGGCGAAAGTGAGTTTTGCGCAGGTGCAGGCCATCATTGAGGCGCGCTGCGTGCTCTGCCACAGCGCGACTGTCGTGAACAAGAATGTGTCGCTGCACACGCCCGAGCTGATCGCGAAACATTCGCAGGCGATGTTTCAGCAGACGGTGGTGCTGAAGACGATGCCGCTCGGCAACGCGACGCAGATGCTGGACGCCGAGCGGGCGCTGATCAAGAGCTGGTTCGAAGGTGGAGCGCCGGTGCAATAGGGCAGCAGAGTGACGTGACACGAATGGATCCCGGCTTTCGCCGGGATGACAGATAAAAGGAGACAAAAATGAGCACAACCACGGTCCACCCTGTCGACGAACGCCTGCCCGCGCCGCGCCTGGCGGCGCTGGGCCTGCAGCATGTGCTCGTGATGTACGCCGGCGCGGTGGCGGTGCCGTTGATCGTCGGGCGCGCGCTCAAGTTGACGCCGGAACAGGTGGCGCTGCTGATCTCGGCCGACCTGTTCTGCTGCGGCCTGGTGACGCTGATCCAGTCCTTCGGTTTGACGAAGTGG
This sequence comes from uncultured beta proteobacterium, assembly GCA_963775015.1. Taxonomy (GTDB): domain Bacteria; phylum Pseudomonadota; class Gammaproteobacteria; order Burkholderiales; family Burkholderiaceae_C; genus JAEMQF01. Next base: position 23,034 of record CAVZHI010000015.1, read on the forward strand.
TTCGGCATTAAGCTGCCGGTGATGATGGGCGTGACGTTCGCGGCGGTCGGCCCGATGGTCGCGATGGCGAACGCACAAGGCGGCGTCGAGGGCGCACGAGCGATCTTCGGCGCGATCATCGGCGCGGGAATCGTCTCGATCCTGATCGCGCCGCTGATGAGCCGGCTGCTGCGCTTCTTTCCTCCTGTCGTCACCGGAACGATCATCGCCATCATCGGCATCAGCCTGATGCGCGTCGGCGTCGGTTGGGCAATGGGTGGTCCCGCGCCGCTCGCGCAAAGCGTCGACGTTCCGAAACTGGTCGCGATGGTCGACGGCGCGAAGGCCGCTGCCGCAGCAGCATCCGCCGCATCGGGCGCGGCGCCGGCGTTGCGCCTGCCCGGGCCGATTCCGATGCTGAACAACCCGGGCTACGGCGCGCTCGACAACCTCGCTGTCGCAGGCTTCGTGCTCGTCGCGATCCTGCTGCTCGTGAAGTTCGCGCGCGGCTTCGTTTCGAACATCGCGGTGTTGCTTGGCATCGTCGCGGGCTGTGTCGTCGCCGCGGCGATGGGCAAGATGAACTTCGACAAGGTCGCGAAAGCGGGCTGGTTCGACCTCGTCACGCCGTTCGCGTTCGGCGTGCCGACTTTCGACGCGGTGATGATCCTGACGATGACGCTCGTCATGATCGTCGTCATGATCGAATCCACCGGGATGTTCCTCGCCCTGTCCGACATCACCGGCAAACCGCTCGCGCAGGCCGAGCTCGCCGCGGGGTTGCGCACCGATGGTCTGGGAACGCTGCTCGGCGGCATCTTCAACACTTTTCCGTACACGAGCTTCTCGCAGAACGTCGGCCTCGTCGGTGTGACCGGGGTGCGCAGCCGCTTCGTCTGCGTCGCCGCGGGAATCATCATGGTCGTGCTCGGCCTGTTGCCGAAGATGTCGGCGCTCGTCGAATCGATTCCGCAGTTCGTTCTCGGCGGCGCCGGGCTCGTGATGTTCGGCATGGTCGCGGCGACGGGGATCCGCATCCTCGGCAACGTCGACTTCAAGGGCAACAAGAACAACCTCTACATCGTCGCGATTTCGCTCGGCGCGGGTTTGGTTCCGCTCGTCGCACCGCGCTGGACGCAACAGATGCACCACAGCCTGCATCCGCTGCTCGAGTCGGGCATTCTGCTCACGGCGGTTGTTGCCGTGCTGCTCAACGTCTATTTCAACGGCAGCCGAGGGGATCAGGCCGGTGCGGTCGAGGCGGCCAAGTCAGCTGAGGCACACTGAACGCTCAGCCACAGGAGAATTTCATGCCCCTGATCCGAGTCGAGATGTTCGAAGGCCGCAGCGTCGAGCAAAAGCGCGCCCTCGCCAAGGAACTGACCGAAGCGACGATTCGCGCGCTGGGCGTTCCGGCGGACAGCGTCGACATCATGCTGTTCGACGTGCCGCGCCACGACTGGGCGAGCGCGGGTGTGCTGTGGAGCGAGCGCAAGCCGGCGGCACGCGAGTCGTCTTGACGCGCTTGCGCTTGTGCCCCCCTCGGTCATCCCGGCGAAAGCCGGGATCCACTGCGCGAAGTCCTCGCTCAGGCGAACGGTGGATCCCGGCTTGTGCCGGGATGACAGCGCGGAGTTGATGCCATGGCCACACTCCTGATCCGCAACGCGCGCCTGCTCGTGACGATGGATGCGCAGCGGCGCGAGATCGCGGGTGGTGGGGTGTTCGTTCGCGACAACGTCATCGAGTCGGTCGGCGCGAGCGCCGAACTGCCCGCGCACGCCGATGTGGTGATCGACGCGCGCGATCAGGTGGTCTTCCCGGGCCTCGTGAATACGCACCATCACATGTTCCAGTCGCTGACGCGTGTCGTGCGCGCGGCGCAGGACTGCGAACTGTTCGACTGGTTGCGCACGTTGTATCCGATCTGGGCACGCCTGACACCCGAGATGGCGCGAATCTCGACGCAGACGGCGATCGCCGAATTGCTCTTGTCGGGGTGCACGACGAGCAGCGACCATCTCTACTTGTTCCCGAACGGCGTGCGCCTGGACGATACGATCGAAGCCGCGCAGCAGGTTGGCATGCGATTTCACGCCGCGCGCGGCGCGATGAGCGTCGGCGAGTCGGCGGGCGGGTTGCCGCCGGACAGCGTGGTCGAAGCTGAGGCCGCGATCCTGAAAGATTCGCAGCGCGTCATCGAGCGCTGGCACGATGCGAAGCGCTTTGCGATGCAGCGCATCGTGCTCGCGCCGTGTTCGCCGTTCTCGGTGAGCCGCGAGCTGATGCGCGACGCTGCGCTGCTCGCGCGCGAACACGGCGTGAGCCTGCACACGCACCTCGCGGAAAACGACTTCGACATCGCCTACACGCGCGAGAAGTTCAATTGCACGCCGGCGCAGTACGCTGAAGCGCTCGGCTGGCTCGGGCCCGACGTCTGGCACGCGCACTGCGTGAAGCTCGACGCGGCGGGAATCGAGTTGTTCGCGCGCACGCGCACGGGCGTGTCGCACTGCCCGGGCTCGAACACGCGGCTCGCCTCGGGAATCGCGCCGGTGCGCGCCATGCGCGACGCCGGCGTGCCGGTGTCGATCGGCGTCGACGGTTCGGCGTCGAACGACTCCGGCCACATGCTCGGCGAAGTGCGCTTGAGCCTGCTCCTGCAACGCGTCGCGCACGGCATGGCGTTTGGCCCGGCGAACGGCCCGCGTGCGATGTCGGCGCGCGAGGCGCTGGAGATCGCGACGCTCGGCGGCGCGATGGTGCTCGGCCGCGACGACATCGGCGCGCTGAGCGTCGGCATGGCGGCCGACATCGTGAGCGTGTCGCTGGATCAGATCGGCCTCGCCGGTGCCGGCGCCGATCCGCTCGCTGCGCTGCTGTTCTGCCACGTGCCGGTTGTGACGAACAGTGTGATCAACGGCAAAGTGCTCGTGCGAGACGGAGAGCTCACCACGATCGATTTGCCGTCCCTGCTGGCGTCGCAGAACCGGCTTGCCGCGCAGTTGCTGGCTTGACGCTCGAGAATCCGAACGCTCGGACTGCCCGCGGGCGATCCCCCAGAGGCACAAGCAGGCGCGGCAAGAGCCGGGAAGACTGCGCAGCAGCGCGGTGATCCGCTGCGCCAGCGGCGCTCAAGGCAGCGCGGCCGGTGCCGATACGGTGTGGACCGATCGGAAACGCGGTGCGCCTGGTGCGCCGGAGCTGCCATTGAAGCCGTCGACTGTCGATCCCATCCCCGCCGCAGCTTCGCCGGTTCGCCGCAGCGAGCCGCGTCCCAAGTGGCTGCGCCTGTATTTCGCGCTCGCGGCGTTCGACCTGCTGACGGTGTGCCTGAGTCTGTTCCTGAATCACCAGATCATGGGGATCTATCGGGTCTCGCTCGATGTGAACCAGTTGTGGGCGAATCGGCTCGTCGTCTATGACGAGATGCGCGCCCTCGCCTCCGACGTGAATGCGCCGGGCAACGACGTTTTCGATTCGCGGGACGTCAGCAGCGAAAGCGCGCGCATGCACCGGGCGCGGGTGATCTTCGAGCAGAAGATGCAGAGGGCTCGCACCGACATTTCCAGCGCGGGCGGCGTCAAGCAACAGCATGCGCTGCTCCAGGCGTTGGACAGCGTGGGCGCGGCGATGCACGAGATGTGCATCGAAGCCGATCTCATCTTTGCCTACTTTGCCGCGGGCCAAGCCGAACAAGCCGGGACTCGGATGGCGACGATGGACCGCAAGTACGCCCAACTGAATGCCGCGTTGGCGGGATTGAGCGCGCAGGTGTACGCAATTCAGAGCGCCAACTTCGCCGAGCAGCATGGCCTCGCGTCGCTGCTCAGCAAGCTGGAGTACGTGATCGCCGGCGGTATCCTGCTCATGATCGGCGGCGCGACGTACTACGGCCATCGCGTCGGTCAACAGGTCGAACTCGCCGGGGCGTTGCAACAGCAAAGTGTTCGAGACCAGGAGATCGCGACCCAGGCGCAAGCCGCGAGCCGCGCGAAATCGGAGTTCCTGGCCAACATGAGCCACGAGATCCGCACCCCGATGAATGGCGTGCTGGGCCTGACCGAAGTGCTGAAGAACACGCCGCTCAATCCGAGCCAGCATTCGCTCCTGGAAACGCTCAGCAGCTCGGGCGAGGCGCTGCTGATGATCGTCAACGACATTCTCGACTTCTCGAAAATCGAAGCCGGCAAGCTGGAGTTGGAGGCGCGCGACTTCGACATCCAGAACTCGGTGGAAGAGGTGCTGAAACTCTTTGTTCCGCGCGCGCACGCGAAGCGGCTCGAGCTCGAGTGCCGCTTCGACGCACGCATGCTGCCGGCCACGCGCGGCGACCCTTTGCGCTTTCGCCAGGTGCTGACGAATCTGGTGGGCAATGCCGTCAAGTTCACACCCTCGGGCGCAGTCAGCGTCGATGTGTCGCTTGCGGCACCGGGCCGGACCCGCGTCTGCGTGAGCGACACGGGCATCGGCATTTCCGCGCAGGACTGCGCGCGCTTGTTCAGCCCGTTCGAACAGGCCGACAGCTCGACGACGCGACGCTTCGGCGGATCCGGCCTGGGGCTGGCGATCAGCCGCAAACTGGTCGAACTGATGGGCGGGGCGATCGGCGTGGACAGCGTCGAAGGCCGAGGCTCGCGCTTCTGGTTCGAAATCCCGCTGCTTGCCGTCACGGACATTCCGCAGGTTCCGCACCCTGGGGCGTTGACGGGCCGGCGCGTGCTCGTGGTCGACGACAACCCGACGAACCTGATGATTCTCGAGCACCACGTGCGCGCCGCCGGCATGCGCTGCACCACCGCCGCCGACGGCGCGCAGGGTTTGCAGTGTCTGCGCGAGGCGCGAGGCGATCCGCTGCCGTTCGACGCAGCGCTGATCGACATGCGGATGCCCGGCATGGACGGGTTGGAACTCGCCGCCGCCGTTCGCGCCGCGCCCGGCCTGGCCGACCTGCCGCTGCTGCTGCTCACCTCAATGCATTCGAAGTCCGAGATGCAGCGCGCTCGCCGCGCCGGAGTCAATGCCTACCTGCCCAAGCCGGTGAGCCGGCAGGACCTGTACCGCGCGCTCGAAGCCTGCCTTCGCCCGCTGCCGCAAGCCGACCTGCCGATCGCCCTGCCGAAGGACGCGCCGCGCATCCTCGGCCGCGTGCTGCTCGCCGAAGACAACGGCGTGAATCAACTCGTCGCCGGCCACATGCTCACGTCTCTGGGCTGCAAGTTCGACGTTGTTGCCGATGGCCGGCAGGCGATCGATGCTGTGCAACGCGGCGAGCACGACATCGTGTTGATGGACTGTCAGATGCCGGTGCTCGACGGTTACGCCGCGACGCGAGAAATTCGCGCCTGGGAGCAGTCCCAGCGGAAGCCGCGCCACGTCCTATCGTGGCGCTGACGGCGAACGCCTTGATCGGTGACGCCGACAATTGCCGCGCCGCCGGCATGGACGACTACCTCGCCAAACCCTATTCGCGCGAACAGTTGCGGGCCATCCTGGCGCGTTGGTTGCCGGTGCAATTGCTCGAGCAGACGCTGGACCCGGATTCCAGGGTCAGCACCCTGTTCGGGCAGCTTGAAGAGGTCCAGCCCTCGTAACACTCCACGGCCGCGGCGTCAGCACGGCCGTCGGCGTGTCTACGCTTCGCGTTGCCACCACGCGAGCCCGTTCACATCGGCCAGGCTCGCTTGCAGAAAGTCGATGAAGGTCCGCACCTTGGACGGCACGAGCTTGGGTGACGGGAACACGGCGTGCAGTTCTTGCGACGGCAGCGTGAAGGCCGGCAGCACCTGGCGGATCGAGCCGTCGGCGAGCGCTTCGCGCGCCACATAACACGGCAGCACCGCCACGCCATGCGCTGCGCGCGCGCCGGCGAGCAGGGCAGAGAGGTTGTTGCTGCGCAGTGGCCCACGCACCTGCACCGTGATCGCCTGGCCTTCTGCGTCGCTGAACTGCCAGCGGTCGTCGCCCTGCACGCTGCTGTAGACGAGGCAGGCGTGGTGGCTCAAATCGTGCGGCGTCTGCGGCTCGCCGTGCAGCGCGAGGTACGCCGGCGCCGCGGCGACGAGCCACGGGTTCACGCCGAGGTAGCGCGAACCGAGCATCGAGTCGGCCAGGCGCCCCATGCGCAGCGCGATGTCAACGCCTTGCTCGACCAAATTGACGTAGCGATCGTCGAAGCTCAAGTCGATGCTGATGTCGGCGTGTTCGCGCATGAAGCGCAGCACGAGCGGCGTCGCCACGCGCCGGCCGAATCCGACCGAGGTGCTGATGCGCAAGGTTCCGCCCAGGCGCGACTGGAGCAGCGTCGCGAGGTTGTCGGCCTCTTCGACTTCACGCTGGATGGTCTTGCATTTTTCGTAATAGAGCAGGCCGATTTCAGTGGCGTTGATGGCGCGTGGATTGCGATTCAGCAGGCGCGCGCCGAGGCGATCTTCGAGCGCCGCGACATGTTTTGTCGCCGTCGGCTGGGTGATGCGCAGCTCTTCGGCGGCCTTGCTGAAACTGCCGCTCTCGATGATGCGGATGAAGAGCTGAATCCCGGTGAGGCGGTCCATGCGTGAGCGCGTGCGAGTGAAACGAACCCGCGGCCCGGGAACGGGCCGCTGCGCTGCATCGTAGCTGTTGCGTCGCGGGCGCCGGAATCGACGCTGCCGCGAGGCGGGAGGTGGCGCGCGCCTACTGCGCCGCCGGCGTGTCGGTCAGGATCTCGGCGTAGTTGAACATCGGCAGCGGCGGCGGCAGTTTCAACTTCTCGGCCGCACTGATGCGGATCTGGTAGGAAAAGCGCTTCAGGGTTTCGATCGGGATCGATTCGGCGCGCTGCTTGGCCACCAGAATCTGCTCGGCCTTGTGCGCCGTGAATTCACCGACCGCGTAGTAGCGGCTCACCAGGCCCGACAGCGCGCCGGCTTGCATGAGCTGCTCCGTCGACGCGAAAGTCGGCAACCCGACTTCCATCGCGGTGGGAATGATGATGTCGCTCGCCAGCGTGCCGAGAAAGCTGTCGGGCGGCAGATAGAGCCATTGCGCCTTCGCCTCTTTGAGTTCGCGCACCAGGTCGGCTGCACCCTCGGCCGTGACCTTGCGGTTCGCATCGAGGCGGAATGTGCGCTCGACGGTGTCGAACTTGCGCTCGCGGCCCAGTTTGCGGATTTCCTCGAGCACGACCACCGAGTTCTTTTCCGTCGGCGTATAGAGCACGCCCAGCGTCTGGAATGGCCGGTACGCGGCCATCGCCTGGAGCTGCGCCGCCACGGGCGCCACGTGCACCACGCCGGTGACGTTGCGCCGCGTCGCCGCCGCACCTTCGGGAACGATCTTCGCGAGCGCGGGCGAAGCGACCAGGGTGAACACGACCGGAATGTCGGTGATGTGCTGGGCCGGATTGACCGCGTCGTGCGCGCCGATCACGCCCAGCGTGACCGACGTGCCCCAGGTGTAGATCAGGTCCGGCCGCGTGGCGCGAATCTCGTCGAGAAAACCGGCCATTCGGGTCGGGTCCCGATTCAAGTCGCGGTAGATGATCTGCACCGGGATCTTGCGTGCGGCAAAGAAGTCGGCGAAACCTTTCTCGACGTCGGTCATGCCGCGGAACGTGATCGCATAGATGCGGTACGGCCGTTCCGTGGTGGCGCGGCGCGAGGTGCCGGCAGGCTTGGCCGCGTCGGTCTGGGCGCTCGCGATTCCCGGCACGGCCGCGGCCATGGCAGCGGCGAGCCATTGGCGGCGTGAAAAATGTTCGATCATGGGCAAGGCTCCTCTGGGATGGTGAATCAAACTTCCGCGCTCGCCAGCGGCGGACTCGCCGGGCGGCGCGTCGCGAGCACGAAGAACAAGCCGCACAGCGCGACGGCGCCGCCGGTGATGACAAAACTGTTGCGGTAGCCCACTGCAAGCACCAAGGCGGCGGCAAGCAAGGGGCCGGCGGCGTTCCCCAGCCGCTCGAGCAGGCGGTAGACGCCGTAGACCGTGGGTTCGCCCAAGGCGGCGACTTCGGCCTCGCAGTGTTCGCGCACCAAAGCACTTTGCGCAGCGATCGACAGCGACTGGCCCAGGCCGACGAGAAAGATCGCCGCAAAGACCCACAGCACATCGCCGCCGAAGAGCAGCAGCAAACCCCCCGAACCGGAGATCAACAGGCCCGCACCGACCAGGTTCTCCATGCGCTCGCGCGTCGTCGCAAAGGCGGCGGCGATGGGCCCGCACAGCACCATCATGACGGCGTAGGTCATGAGGATGCGCCCCACGACCGACTGGGACCGGCCCATGTCGAGCAGGTACAGCGGAACGAGATAGAAGCACGTGCCGGTGAGCAGCGCCTTGGCGGGAATCGCCGCCAGGCCGGTGAGCACCATGAAATGCCGGTTCAGCATCAGCGAGCCAATCTCGCGCAAGGTCGGCGCGCGCGCCGGCGTGGCGTGGGCGTCGATGGGCGCCTGCTCGGGCAGATGCCGAATCGCCATGATCGACCCGAGCGCGAGCAACGCGGCGACACCGAACGTCAGGCGTTCGCCGATGTTGTCGGCGAGGATGCCGCCGATCGACGGACCGCACACCGAGGCGACCATGATCGCGCCGATGAACAGGGCGAAGCTGCGCGCCCGGTTCTCGCCGGTCGAATGCTCCAGCACATGCGCCTGCGCCGCGACAAACACCATCGCATAACCGAATGCGCACAGGGATCGCCAGAGCAGCAAGTCGAGCACGCTCGCGGCAAAGGCGCTGGCGACAAGTCCGAACGCTGCCGTACCGGCACCGAGCAGCATCGCGTGGCGGTGCCCGACGCGCTGGCTGTACGCGCCCAGGTACGGTTGGGCGAGTGCGACGATGAGCATGAACAACACGATCGGCAATCCGACCACCACTTCCGGCGAGAGCCAGGGGATGGGAACGAGCAGACTCTTCACGTAGCCGGGAAGGAAAGGCCGCGTCAGTTCCTCGGCCAGGATGAAGACGAACAAGGGCGCGCGGATCTTGGCGAGCATGCCGGTGTCGACTTGATCCGACGGGTCGGCGTTGCCGAATCGGTAGCGCTGAGCGAGCCTTTGCAGCCCACTCGTCGCTGCCGGCGAGGCCGGGCGGGCGTTCGTGGGCCGGGGCGCGCCGGCCGGCTTCGATGTCGCGTGCCAGCAGCTCAAAGCCTGAGTTGACGCGCAGGCGCAAGCCCTCCAGCATGCGGTGCACGCCGCCAAAGGCGAGGTCCATGGGGATGCGCGGTGCCGTGAAATTGCCGGCAGCACCGCGTTCGATCGTCGTTCCCAGCGCCTTGAGTTCGGCTTCGAGCTTGGTCCCGGCGATGAAGTTGAGCAGTTCGAGCGTGAAGAACAGGGCCACGATCAGCACCACGAGCACGTCGAACAGCATGTCCAGGACGATGCGGTCGACGAAACCCACGTCCACCCCGATGTGCAGCATGCCGACCGCCTGCTCCGGCGTGCTGATCGGCAGGCTCACGACGTATTGATTGCCCAGGCGCGTTGCGCTTGCCGGCTGGTCCGCTGCGGCGCGTGCGGTCAGCACGCTCGGCTGGCGAAAATGCGCCTCGGCGCCGGGCGGCGCCTTGAATCGCTGGTAGAGGATCGTCCCGGTGGTGTCGGTGACGGCGATGTAGGCGATGTCGGGGATCAGGCCCTTCAACTCGTCAAAGGTTTGTTCCACGCCGTACAGCTCGCGAAAACCGATGTTGTGCTCCATCGCCTTGAGCACGAGGCCGCGCGCCGAGGCGCCTCCGGTGATCACTTGTTTCGCCATTTCAGGGACAAGCGCACGCTCAAAGCCACGGTGCGAAAGGTAGGCGTTGGCCGCCAGGGCGAGCATCACGATCAGCATCAGCGCGCCGGTCAGGCGCAGATAGACGCCGCGCAGGTAGCTCTGGTTCATCGTCTTCATCGGCGCGCTCCGCGTTCGAGTTCGCCGCGAAGCACGGCGATTTCAGCTTCTGCTCCGCGCACGCTGTCGAGAAAGCGCCGCAGCGCGCGACCGAACGGCCCCTTGCGCAAGGCGTGACTGGATTGCGTCGCGTCGCCGGACCGCACCGCCGCTTCCACCGATTCGAAGTCGCGCGCCACGCGACCCATCGTCAGCACCAGAGCAAACGAGGCAAGGATTGCGGCGACGACGAATACGCCAAAGGTGGTGAGCGCCAACTCGCGCGCGACGGCGGAGGTCGATGCTTTCACTTGTTCGTCCGAATAGCGCAGCACTGCGTAACCCAGCAGCAGGCCGAAGCTGTTCTCCAGAGCGACGCCTGCGGCGGATTCCGTTCCCGCCCGGACGAACCAGTCCTTGCCAGCAGACTGGCGCGCGGTCTCGAGCCACGCTGTGGGCGCGTTGCGCGCGGCGCGAAGGCGGTCGGTGCTGTACAGGGGCTTGCCGTCGACGTCGAAAACCTCGATGCCGAGAATCAAGTCGTCGGTCGCGCGTTCGCGCTCCAGCGTTCCGGGCAACGTGCCCAGGTCGGCGAACTGCATGCCCAGCGCGAGCGAAGAGCGAATGCTGTTCTCGATCGTGCTGCCGGTGACGATCAGGCGCTCCTTGATGATGCGCTCGGCGTTGCTGCGGTACTTGAAGAAGTTGAGCAGCCCGGCCATGCCCACTGCAAACAGGCAGACCAGGATGGCGACCATGATCATCTGGGGTCGGGTGCTATTCATATCTCAGTGCTCCGCGGCCGGATCCTTGGAGTGAAGCAATCCTCCACCAGCCGTCTCGGTCGTTTTCGGCATTCACGCGCCGGGCTTGAACAAAAAATCGTTGGTGTGCTCCTGCAACTTCTGCAGAGTTCGTGACGTGTTTGGCTTAAGCGGACCTGTTCGCCGGCCGATACCCATCCCGACGATCCCAACAAAGCGGAGCACTCCTTGATCCCCGAGCCCACGACGCGACGCGTTTGCACACCTGCGCCCGCGCAGCCTGGAAAAGGCTTCGCATGAGGTCGGCGGTGAACACGATCGCGATTGCGCGCGACGAGGCCGCCGGCGACACGGTGCCGGCCGCGCTGTTCGACCTGGCCTGGGAGCCCCCCGTGCCGGGCCGGCGCCGCGTGATGACGAACTGGAACGACTACATCGCCGTGGCGAGCCAGGTCGTCGGGCGCTTCCACGGCCAGTACAACCTCGACCACTTCGACTACCACCACCCGGTGCGGCTGCAGACCGGCACGTCGCGGCGCCTGAAGCGCCCGTACAAGGTCAACGTGTCGTACACCGACTGGGGCCCGCCCGACGCGCCGCTCGTCGTGTGTTGCGGCGGTGTGGCCAGTGTCGCGATGCGCTTCAACTACCTCGCTTCCGACCTGAAGGAACATTTCCGCCTGGTGTGCATGGACTGGGTCGGGCGCGGGCGCTCGGGCTGGCTCGCCGCGGAGGGCGACTACTCGCTGCTCACCTACGCCGAACAGCTGCGCCAGATGATCGAGCATCTGGGCGGCGGACCCACCACGGTGCTCGGCTCGTCGCTCGGCGGCAGCGCCGCGATCGAGGTCGCGGCGCGGCACCCGAAGCTGATTCAGCGCCTGATCCTGAACGACGTCGGCCCGCACATCGCGGCGCGGCGCCGCCGCCGTCGTGCCGAAACGCTGGCGCGCCACTATGTGTTTCGCGACCCCTCCGACATGCTGCGCCGCATTGGCGCCTCGCAGAAGAACGACGGACCGGTGAGCGACGACATCCGCTTCAACCTGACGTTCCACCAGACGCGTTGGTCCGACGAGGAAGGCGGGCGCGTCTATCGCCACGACGTGCGCGCCCTGCAGGCCTACCGACGCGACGCGCAAAAGAGCCTGCAGCAGTGGGAGCAGTGGAAAAGCGTGCGCTGCCCGATCCTGCTGATCCACGGCATGCAGTCCGACGTGTTGTTCGATCCGGTCATTCGGCGCATGTCGCGCGGAAAAGAGGTGACGCTGATGCATCTGCCCGACACCGGCCACGCGCCGCTGCTCGCCGACCGGAACCAGATTTCCTTCGTGCGCGATTGGTTGCTCGGCAACGGTGCCGCCGAACGCGAATGGACCGTGCTGCACGGCGCGCCGCGCGAGCGCCTTCCGGGCACGCCGCTGAACTTTGCCCCCGGCAGCGCGCTGCGTTGAGCGAAACGCACTCGTCGACCCACCCCGTGAACCCGTCCATGCCCTCGATGCACCTGAACTTCCTGCGCCACGGCGCCACCGCGCCGAATCTTCAGGGGCTGCGCTGCGGCGGCGACCTCGACGCACCCCTCACCGACCTCGGCCGGCGCCAGGCGACCGAGGCGGCGCTGCGGATTCGCGAGCTGCGTCTGACGGTCGGCGTGATTGTCACGAGCCGGCTCGAGCGCACCCGCGAAACGGCGCACATCGTGAGCCGCTTGCTGCACGGCGTGGAGGTCGTGATCGACCCGGCTTTTGCCGAGCGCCGACTCGGAGCCTGGAATCTGCAGCCGATTGCCGACACCGAAGGCGCGCTCGCGCAGGGCCTCACGCCGCCCGGAGGCGAATCGAACCGCGAGTTCGTCGACCGCGTGAGCGCTGCCGTTGCAGCGTGGTTGCCGCGCCTGCCCGAAATGCCGCTGCTGGTGGGCAGCCAGGGCATCGCCCGCGTCTTGCGTGAATTGGCCGGGCGTGGTGAAGCAGCGCACGCGCAGGTGGGCAACGGCCAGTTGGCCCACTTTGACCTGAGCCCCTTGGCGCTGCCGCGCGCCACCGCGTGCCCGACATGACGACCGATCCCGCGCACGCCCACGATGCACGATCCCGGAGACCGGGGCAGGTGGCGCTCGGGCTCGCGTTCGTGGCGCTGGTCCTTGACCTTGTGCACGGCGTGCTGCAGGGTGCGTTGTGGCACGCCCCGGCTTCGCTGCTCGGCGTGCTCTTCTTGGGGTTGATCGCCTGGCCCGCCCAACCCGCAGCCGCGCCCGAGGCGGCGGCAAGTGGCAGTGACGACGCGGGCGCGTCACTCTCCCGCTCGAGCCGGGCGGCACCGACTTACCTGAACGCGATCACGGCGTTGCTCGACCGCGAGGGACGGTGCACGCTCGCCAGCCCGGCGCTGGCCCGGTGGTTGACGCGGGCCAGCGATGAAATCGAAGGCCGGCCGCTGATCGAGGCGTTGGGGCCGGTGAATGGCGCGAAATTGGCGCCGCTGATCGAGGCAGCGCTGGCGGGGCAAGAGCAGCGGCTGCGGCTTTCGACCCTGCTGCCCGATCAATCTTTGCAGACCTTGCAGCTGTTCATCCTGCCCCAGCAGGATCCGAGCGGCGCTGTGAGCGGGTGCCAGGTGCTGGCGCTCGACGTCTCGCTCGAACAAAGCGAGTTCGACGCCTTGCAACGCTCCGAGCGGCGCCTGCGCGTCATCATGGATCAGATTCCGGTGACGGTGTCCTACATCGACGCGGAGTCGCGCTATCGCTACGTCAACCATGCCCAGGAGCAATGGCTCGGCAAGTCTCAAACCGAAGTGGTGGGCAAGCTGGTGCGCGAGGTGGCCGGCGATTCGATCTGGGCCAAGATCGAACCGAATTTTTCGAAAGCCTTGGCCGGTGAGTCCGTGCCGCTGGAACGGCAGCGCACCGATCGCCTGGGCAAACAGGTGTGGCACTCGGGCCGGCATGTGCCCGACGTGACCGACGATGGCACGGTGGTCGGCGTGTACACGGTGTTCTTCGACACGACGGAGCGGGCGCTCGCCGAACAGGCGCTGATCGCGCGCGGTCAGGAGCTGTCGGTGGCCATCGCCGCTGCAGAAGACGCGAACCGCGCCAAGTCGGAATTCCTCGCCAACATGAGCCATGAAATCCGCACGCCGATGAACGGCGTGCTGGGGCTGACCGAGCTGCTGCTCGAGACGCCGCTGAACGACCAGCAGCGCTCGTTCCTGGAAACGGTGCGCCGCTCCGGCGAGGGGCTGCTCGCGATCATCAACGACATCCTGGACTTCTCCAAGATCGAGGCCGGCAAGATCGAGTTGGAGAGCCTCGACTTCGACGTCTACCAGTCGGTCGAAGACGTGGTGCAGTTGCTCGCCCCGCGCGCCCACGCGAAGGGCCTGGAGCTGCTCGCCCGCGTCGACGAACGCCTGCCCGGCGCATTGCGCGGCGACCCGTTCCGCTTCCGCCAGATTCTGACGAATCTGCTCGGCAACGCCTTGAAGTTCACCGAGTGCGGCGAGGTCGCCGTCGAGGTCGCTTTGTCGGACGACGGGCGGCTCCATGTGACGGTGCGCGACACCGGGATCGGCATCTCCGCGCCAACCTGCAAGCGCCTCTTCGCCCCGTTTGCCCAGGCCGACAGCTCGACGACGCGCCGCTTCGGCGGCTCGGGACTCGGCCTGGCGATCAGCCGCCATCTGGTGGAGATGATGGGCGGGCGCATCGGCGTGCACAGCGTCGAAGGCCAGGGCTCGAGCTTCTGGTTCAGCCTGCCACTGCACGCTGCGACAAGTGTGCCCCTGGTTGCGCACCCGGGTGCGCTCACCGGTCGGCGGGTCATCGTCGTCGACGACAACCTGACGAACGCCAAGATCCTGCACGGCCACGCCCTCGCGGGAGGCATGCGCTGCACGAGCGTGACCGACCCGAAGCAGGCTTTGCAGTGCCTGCGCGAAGCGCTGCACGACGGAGATCCGTTCGACGTGGCGATTCTCGACATGAAGATGCCGGGCCTGAACGGGCTCGAGCTGGCCACCGAAGTGCGCGCCGACGCCGGCTTGCGCGCCATGCCGATGCTGCTGGTGAGCTCGATGGACCTCGCCGGCGGCGCGCAGCGCGCCCGCGACGCCGGCATCGGGGTGTGCCTGGCCAAACCGGTGCGGCGTCAGGACTTGCACCGCGCGCTGGCGCAAATGCTCGGCGGCGCGCCGGCATGCGACGTTCCGCTTCCGGTGACGACGGCCGATTCGCGAATTCGCGCCCATGTCCTGATGGCCGAAGACAACGGTGTGAACCAGGTCGTCGCGCGCCACATGCTCGAATCCCTGGGCTGCAGCGTCGACATCGTCGTCAACGGCGCCGAGGCGCTGCAGGCCGTGCAGCGCCAAGCCTACGACATCGTGCTCATGGACTGTCAGATGCCGGTGATGGACGGCTACGCGGCGACACGCGAGGTCCGCGCCTGGGAACAGTTGCATCCGGAGCGCAGCCGTGTGCCCATCGTCGCCTTGACGGCGAACGCCTTGGCCGGAGACGCCGACGCCTGCCGTGCCGCCGGCATGGACGATCACCTCGCCAAGCCGTACGCGCGCAAACAGCTCGGTGCGACGATCGCGCGCTGGCTGCCGACGCACCTCGTGGACCACCATGAAGGCAGCACGACGCCGTCGCGCCTGGTCGATCTCGGCCCGGTGACGGCCCCGTCGATGCCCGCCGACTTCAACCTCGAAACCGGCCTGGGTGCCCTCGACGCCAAGGCGCTCGACAACATTCGCGAGCTCGACGCCGACGGCGAGGTGCTCGCCCAAGTGATCGCCCTCTACCTCGACGAGGCGGCGGGCCATGTGGCCCGGCTGCACGCCGCCTTGAGCGCGAAGGACGCCGGCGGTGCGAGTCGCGCCGCGCACGCGTTCAAGTCGGCGAGCCTGAACGTGGGCGCGCTGCAGATCGGCGAGTTGTGCCGAGCCCTCGAGCGCCAAGGCAAGGCGGGCGAATTGTCGGGTGCCTCGGACCTCGTGCGCGCGATCGAGCGCCAGCTCGAGCGTGTGCGGCCGCTGCTGGAGGCGGAAATGGGCCAGGCGTCATGACCCGGGCGGTTTGCGTCCTGGTCGTCGACGACGACGCCGCCGCGCGACTGCTGGTTCGCACCACGCTGCGCCGCGCCGGGCTGGAGGTGATCGAGGCCGGCGACGGGGTACAGGCGCTGGAGCGGATCAAGGCCAGGCTTCCCGATCTGGTGCTGATGGACGTGAGCATGCCGGAGATGGACGGCTTCACGGCCTGCGAGGCGCTGCGCAAGCTTCCCGGCGGCAGCCGCGTGCCGGTCGTGATGATGACCGGGCTGGACGATGTGGAGTCGATCGAGCGCGCGTTCGAAGTCGGCGCGAGCGACTTCCTGACCAAGCCGATCCATTGGACGCTGCTCCCGCATCGGGTGCGCTACATCTTGCGCGCCAGCGCCGCGATCAACGACATCGAGCAGAATCGGCGCCGCCTGTCGAATGCGCAACGCATCGGCGACATGGGCGACTGGGCGTGGGACGTGGCGCTGGATCAGGTCGTTCCTTCGGAACAGGCTTGGCACATCCTGGGAGCCCCGGCCTTGCCGGGCGGAATCTGCAGTGCCGCTTTCATCGCCAGCGTGCACCCGGAGGACACGCCCCGCGTGCGCGAGGCGTTCGCCGGCGTCATCGCGGGCGGCTCGGAGCTGACGATCGAGTACCGCATCGTCCAATCGGGCGGCGAGTTGCGCCACGTGCACCAACAGATCGAGGTGATGGAGCGCGAAGCTTCCGGGCGCGCACTGCAGCTGGCGGGCGCGGTGCACGACGTGACGCAGCGCAAGGACGCCGAAGAGCAGATCCGGCGCCTGGCGTATTTCGACTCGCTCACCGGCCTGCCGAACCGGCTCATGTTCAACGAGCAGTTGTACAAGGTGATCGCCAACGCGGACCGGCGCGGCGAGCAGGTGGCGGTGCTGTTCATCGACATCGACCATTTCAAGCGTGTCAACGACACATTGGGCCACAGCGCCGGCGACGAACTGCTCAAGGTCGTGAGCACGCGCCTGGCGCATTCGCTGCGGCCGCTCGACTCGGTGAGCCGCGCCGGCGCCGAGCCCAAGGCGTACAGCATCGCGCGCCTGGGCGGCGACGAGTTCATCGTCATGCTCGGCGAGCTGCACGACCCGACCGACGCGGCGACGGTGGCGAACCGGCTCGTCAACGCCCTGACCCAGGCGTTCACGATCCAGGACACCGAACTCTTCGTCGGCGCGAGCATCGGCGTGGCGATGTACCCGAACGACGGCGCAGACATCAACACGCTGCTGAAAAACGCCGACACCGCGATGTACCGCGCCAAGCAAGCCGGGCGCGGCGGCGTGCGCTTCTACGACGCGTCGATGAACGAGCGTTCCCTGGAACGCCTGGCCACCGAAACGCTGTTGCGCCACGCGCTCGAGCGGCACGAGTTCGTGTTGCACTTCCAGCCGCGAATTTCGCTGAAATCCGGGCGCATCGTCGGCGCCGAGGCGCTGATCCGCTGGCAGCACCCGCAGCGCGGGCTGCTGCTCGCCGCGCGAATTCATCACGCCTGGCCGAAGAGACCGCCTCGTCGATCCAGATCGGCGAATGGGCGCTCGCCGAGGTGTGCCGGCAGAGCGCCGCCTGGCGGCGCGCCGGGCTGGCGGCCGGGGCGCGTGGCCGTCAATCTGGCCGCGACCCATTTGCGCGAGCGAAATCTGCCCGACCTGGTGTCGCGGTGCTGGCTCAAGCAGCATGGCGTGCCGGCCGGCTGCCTGGAGATCGAGGTGACCGAATCGGTGCTGATGGCCGACCCCGAATTGAGCCTGGACACGGCCCGGCGCCTGAACGAGCTCGGCGTTCGCCTGTCGATCGACGACTTCGGTACCGGTTACTCGTCGCTCAGCTACCTGAAGCGTCTGCCGATCTCGGCGCTGAAGATCGACCAGTCTTTCGTTCGCGACCTCGCCACCGACCCGGACGACGCGGCGATCATCACTGCCATCATCGCGATGGCGCACACGCTGAAGCTCGGGGTCGTCGCCGAAGGCGTGGAAACCGAGGCGCAGCGCGCATTTCTGCAGAACAACGGCTGCGACGAGTTCCAGGGCTACCTCATCAGCCCGCCGGTCGAGCGCGGCCGAATTCGCCGCAATGCTCGAACGCCAGGGCGCAAGCGCCGAGCACGCGCCGGCTTGAGGCAGAGCTGCGCCTTCCGTCGGTGACTCGTCGTCCCGGCGAAAGCCGGGATCGCAGTCCGCCCGCCGAAACGCCTCCCTCACGCAGCTGGATCCCGGCGTGCGCCGGGATGACGTTGCTACCGTCGAGCGGGCGGCGATTCCCCCGCGGAATAGGAGTTATCGCCGCGCCGGGCTTGCCCAGCGCGCGGATTGCGCGCCAGACTCGGCTCCATTCGAAATGAAGGAGAATCGATGGCCCGCATGAAAGCCATCATGGCTGCCGTTCTGGTGATGGAAAAGGAAGGCGTGAACCAGGCCTTCGGTGTTCCCGGCGCCGCGATCAACCCGCTCTACGCCGCACTGCGCGAGCGCCCTTCGATCGCGCACGTGCTGGCGCGCCACGTCGAGGGCGCCTCGCACATGGCCGAGGGCTATACCCGTGCGAAGGCGGGCAACATCGGCGTGTGCATCGGCACCTCGGGCCCGGCCGGCACCGACATGGTGACGGGCCTGTATTCGGCGCAGGCGGATTCGATCCCGATTCTGTGCATCACCGGCCAGGCGCCGCGCGCGCGAATGCACAAGGAAGACTTTCAGGCGGTGGACATCACCTCGATCGTCAAGCCGGTGACCAAGTGGGCGACGACGGTGCTGGAACCGGCCCAGGTGCCGCGCGCGTTCCAGCAGGCGTTCCACCTGATGCGCTCGGGGCGCCCCGGGCCGGTGCTGATCGACCTGCCGTTCGACGTGCAGATGGCCGAGATCGAATTCGACATCGAGACCTACGAACCGCTGCCGGTGTACAAGCCGCGCGCGACGCGCAAGCAGGCGGTGAAGGCGATCCAGATGCTGCAGGCCAGCGAGCGCCCGCTGATCGTCGCGGGCGGCGGCATCATCAACGCCGACGCCTCGGACCTGCTCGTCGAGTTCGCCGAATTGACCGACGTGCCGGTGATCCCCACGCTGATGGGCTGGGGAACGATCCCCGACGACCACCCGCTGATGGCCGGCATGTGCGGCTTGCAGACCGTCGCACCGCTACGGCAACGCGACCATGCTCGCCGCGGACTTCGTGCTCGGCATCGGCAACCGCTGGGCGAACCGGCACACCGGAACCGTCGAGGTGTACACGAAGGGCCGCACGTTCGTCCACGTCGACATCGAGCCGACCCAGATCGGCCGCGTTTTCAGCCCGGATTTCGGCATCGTCTCCGACGCGAAAGCCGCGCTCGAGGAGTTCGTCGCGGTGGCGCGCGAACTCAAGGCGGCGGGTCAATTGCGCGATCGCAAGGTTTGGGTCGAGCAGTGCCGGGAGCGCAAACGCACGATGCTGCGCAAGACCAACTACGAAGCGGTGCCGATGAAGCCGCAGCGCGTCTACCAGTGCATGAACAACAACTTCCCGCGCGACACGACGTACGTGACGACGATCGGCCTGTCGCAGATCGCCGGCGCGCAGTTCCTGCACGTGTTCGGCCCGCGCCAGTGGATCAACTGCGGCCAGGCCGGGCCGCTCGGCTGGACGATTCCCGCGGCCCTGGGCGTGCGCGCGGCGGACCCGAAGCGCACCATCGTCGCGCTGTCGGGCGACTACGACTTCCAGTTCATGATCGAAGAGCTCGCGGTCGGCGCGCAGTTCAAATTGCCCTACATCCACATGCTCGTGAACAACGGCTACCTGGGTCTCATCCGGCAGAGCCAGCGCGGTTTCAACATGGACTACTGCGTGCAGCTCGGCTTCGAGAACATCAACGCGCCCGACCTGCAGGGCTACGGCGTCGACCACAAGGCGGTTGTCGAAGGGCTGGGCTGCAAGTTCGTTCGTGTTTACAAGCAGGACGAGATCGGCCCGGCGATCAAGCAGGCGAACGCATGGATGGCGCAGTACCAGGTGCCGGTCGTGATCGAAGTGATGCTCGAGCGCGTGACGAACATTTCGATGGGCACCGAGATCGACGCGGTGAACGAGTTCGAGGAGCTGGCGCTGAACCCGAACGACGCGCCGACCGCGATCGGGCTGCTCGATTGAGTGGCAAGGTAAAGCACAATCGATCCTAGCGTCACCCGGCTCCTCGTCACCCCGGCCCCCCGTCACCCCGTCCCCCGGCGAAGCCGGGTCCACTGCGCGACAGTCCGCGAGATCCAGACCGACCAGCGGCTGCCTGCGGTGAATCCCGACCCCGTATCGAGTACGGGGTGGCACTTGCGTCGGGATGACGGACCTCACTGATTCACGGAGACAAACATGGCAACCGCTTCACTCAAACTCGGCTTCATCGGCCTCGGAATCATGGGCGCGCCGATGGCGGGCCACCTCATCAAGGCCGGACACATGCTCTTCGTGCACACGCGCGGCAAGCTGAAAGCCGAAATCGCCGAAACCAGCGCCAAACCATGCGCAAGCGCAAAGGCAGTCGCCGAGTCCGCCGACATCGTGTTCCTGATGTTGCCCGACACGCCCGACGTCGAGGCCGTGCTGTTCGGTGAGAACGGCGTCGCCGGCGGCCTCAGCAAGGGCAAGACAGTCGTCGACATGAGCTCGATCTCGCCGATCGAGACGAAGAAATTCGCCGCCAAGATCAACGCGCTCGGCTGCGACTATCTCGACGCCCCGGTATCGGGCGGCGAAGTCGGCGCCAAGGCGGCGAGCCTGACGATCATGGTCGGCGCGAGCGAAGCGGCGTTCGCGCGAGTCAAGCCACTGTTCGAGCTGATGGGCAAGAACATCACGCTCGTCGGCTCAGTCGGCGACGGCCAGACGTGCAAGGTCGCGAACCAGATCATCGTCGCGCTGAACATCGCCGCGGTGAGCGAGGCGCTCGTCTTCGCGAGCAAGGCCGGCGCGGATCCGGCGAAAGTGCGCCAGGCGCTGATGGGCGGCTTCGCCGCGAGCCGCATCCTCGAAGTGCACGGCGAGCGCATGATCAAGCGCACTTTCAATCCAGGCTTTCGCATCGGCCTGCATCAGAAGGACTTGAGCCTCGCGCTCGCCGGCGCACGCGCGCTCGGCGTTTCGCTGCCGCAGACCGCGGGTGCGGCGCAGCTGATGCAGGCGTGCGCCGCGAACGGCATGCAAGATCTCGACCATTCGGCACTCGTGCGCGCACTCGAGTTGATGGCGAATCACGACGTGGCGAAAGCCTGATGCACGACCCGCGCGCCTTCCTGCGCGGGCTGTTCGACGCGGCTGTGGCGCGCGCGTTGCCGGCGCAGAACACGGCCGCGTACCTGCCGCCGCCGCCGAAAGGGCGCACCGTCGTGCTCGGTGCCGGCAAGGCCGGCGGCGCGATGGCGGCCGCGGTGGATTCGCTCTGGTCTGCCGCCGCTCCGCTGTCGGGCCTCGTCGTGACGCGCTATCAACATGTGCCGCCAGCGTACAAAGCCAAACCCGGCCGCATCGAAGTGGTCGAAGCAGCACACCCGGTTCCCGACACCGCGGGTGAGCGCGCAGCGCAGCGCATCGCCGAACTCACGCAAGGCTTGACGCGTGATGACCTCGTCCTGTGCCTGATCTCGGGCGGCGCGTCCGCCTTGCTGACGATGCCCGCACCCGGCATCACGCTCGAAGAAAAGCGCGCCATCAACCGGGCCTTGCTGAAAAGCGGCGCAGCGATCGACGAGATGAACTGCGTGCGCAAGCACCTCTCGGCGATCAAGGGCGGGCGCCTTGCGGCGCGTTGCGCGCCGGCGCAGGTCGTGACGCTGCTGATTTCCGACGTCCCCGGCGACGCGCCCGATGTCATCGGCAGCGGCCCGACGGTCCCCGACGGCAGCACCTGCACCGACGCGCTGCGCATCCTCACGCGTTACGCGATTCCCATCCCTGCCGCAGCGCGCGCCGGTCTGGAAAGCGGCGCCTTCGAGTCGCCCAAGCCGGGCGATCCTCGCTTCAACGGCCACCGCGTGCACACGATCGCGACGCCGTGGCAATCGCTCGAAGCGGCGGCGGCCAAGGCGCGCGCGGCCGGAGTCGACGCGCATGTGCTGAGCGACGAGATCGAAGGCGAGTCGCGCGAAGTCGGCAAGGTGCACGCCGCGCTGGCGCGATCCGTCGCGCGCCGAATCACGCCGTTCGCCAAGCCGTGCGTGATCCTCAGCGGCGGCGAGACGACGGTGACGCTGCGCCCGGGCGCAGCGGGCCGCGGCGGGCGCGCGAGCGAGTTCCTGCTCGGCTGCGCGATCGCGCTGCAAGGGCAGGAAGGCGTGTACGCGATCGCCGCCGACACCGACGGCATCGACGGCATCGAAGACAACGCCGGTGCATGGCTCACACCCGACACCCTGGCCCGCGCCGCGGCCATGGGCATGAAAGCGAGCGAGTTCCTCGATCGCAACGACGCCTACAACTTCTTCAAGCCGCTCGGCGACCTGATTGTGAGCGGGCCGACGTTCACGAACGTGAATGACTTTCGGGCGCTGTTGATCGTTTGAGGCAGTCGCCCGGCGCCGCCCGTGGCTCGACGCGAAGAGCGGCGCGCCGACGGATCCGCGTGCCCATGGCCATATCATGGCGTCACAAACCTGGGACAACCTCACGATCGCGGCCAACGGCGCGTTCATCTTCAATGTCGCGCTTCGAGACGGCGCATCCTATGCGGTGACGGTGAGCAGCCAGCCCGGCAGCCCGAGCCAGACCTGCACGGTCTCCGGCGGCTCTGGCACCGTGGGTCGCGGAAACGTCGGCAACATCACGGTCAACTGCGTGACCAACACCTTTGCGATCGGCGGCGGCGTCGGCGGCCTTACCGGCACGGGGCTGGTCCTGAGCAACAACGGCGCGAACAGCCTTCCAATCTCGGCAAACGGAGCGTTCAGCTTCAGTTCCCCGGAGGCTTCCGGTGCGGCCTACGCGGTCACGGTGTTGGCCCAGCCGAGCAGTCCGAGCCAGACCTGCATCGTGGGGAACGCGGCGGGTACGGTGGGAGCTGCCCCCATCAGCAACGTTGCGATCAACTGCACAACCAACAACTTCACGGTCGGCGGCACGGTCAGCGGGCTCCTGGGTGCGGGCCTGGTGTTGCAGGCGAACGGCGCGAACAATCTTGCCATCGGCGGGAACGGTTCATTCACCTTCGGCGCTTCCCTTGCCTCTGGCAGTAGCTACGCCGTGACGGTGTTGACCCAGCCCAGCGGGCCGAGCCAGACCTGTTCCATCGCCAACGGTAGCGCGGCACGGTTGGAAACGCGAATGTCGGCAACGTTGCGGTTGTCTGCACGATCAACAGCTTCCCTGTCGGGGGCACGGTCAGCGGACTGCACGGGTACAGGTCTGGTGCTGCGCAACAACGGCGCGGACAGCCTTTCGATCGCCTCAAACGGCGCATTCACCTTCGGCGCACCGGTGGTTTCCGGTGCGGCCTACGCGGTGACAGTACTGACCCAGCCGACCAATCCGGGCCAGACCTGCGCGATCAGCAACGCAACGGGGAGCGTGGGCGCGGCCAACGTCAGCAACGTGGCCGTCAATTGCACGACGAACCGCTTCACGATTGGCGGGACCGTCAGCGGGCCTCGTCGGCACGGGCCTCGTGCTGCGCAACAACGGCGCGAACGACCTTGCGGTCGGCGCCAATGGCGGATTCGCTTTCAGCGCGCCGATCGCTTCGGGCGCGACGTATGCCGTGACCGTGTCGACACAACCCAGTGCACCAGCTCAGACCTGCACGGTCGGTAGCGGTGCGGGCGTGGTGGGGAACTCCGCCATCGGCAATGTCACGATCAACTGCACGACCCGGAGGTTCACCATCGGAGGCGTGGTGAACGGGCTGGTGGGTGCGGGCCTGGTCCTGCGAAACAACGGCGCCAACGATCTGTCAGTCGGCTTGAACGGCGCGTTCACCTTCGGCACGGCGCTTCCCTCCGGCGCGCCCTATGCCGTGACGGTGCTGACTCAGCCGGCAGCACCGAGCCAAATCTGCTCAGTGGGGAACGGGTCGGGCAGCGTGGGCAGCGCCAACGTCAGCACCGTGGCGGTCAGTTGCATCTACCCCAATCCGAATCCGCGCACCTTGACGTCTTCGGTGCCATCTGCGTACATCGGCCAGAGCGTGCGTTTCGACGCTGCGGCGACCGATCCGAACAACCTTCCCCTGAGCTACTTGTGGGACTTTGGCGACGGTGCGGGCGCCAGCGGCAGCAGCGTCACGCATGCGTACATCGAGCTCCGGCACCTTACGTCGTCAAGCTCAGCGTTTTCAACAGCGCCGGCGGCAGCGCCAGCGGCATCCTCTCCCAGGGTGTCGTGTCGACCGTCGTGAATTCCTTTGTGCCGGATTGCTCAGGCGCAATTGCGCTGCGACCGGCCCCAATACCTACAGCGGCAGCGGTACCGGTGTCTGGCGCTACACCGATGCATCGTCGGCAGCGACAGCGATTGACTTGAGCATCGCTGGCGTGTCGCCAGGCAAGACGGTGACGCTGTTGTTTTCCAACGGCGAACATCGACGCCGCGCCGAGCTTGCCCAGCCCTGGCGTATTGGCGGCTCCGCTCCGGCGCCGCGAGCTCTGCCGATGCGCGCGGCTGCCGTGCCGTCAACGCCGACGCTGCAGGACTTGCATGACACGGCGCACTCGCGCCTGCTCGCCCTGAACGACAAACTCGCGCGATCCCTGTCCGGTGCGCGCCGCGCGCCGCCGCTGCAAGCGAGCGCAGCGATCGCTCCGTTGCCGCCGATGGCCGCGCCTGCACTGAACACGTCGCGCGTCTGGAGCGACTTGTTCGTCGCCGGTGCGCCGGTCGCGTATCCGACGACGGTGCAGGCGGTGTGCCCGTCCGCCACGGGGCGCAACGTCGTCATCTGGCTCGACCCGAATGCGCAGGCATCGAGCAAGGTGACGGCGTCGAACATCACCGCCATGTGTCGACACCTTCTGCGGCAGCAACGGCTCGCTCGCACAACTCGTGGCGCTGCTGGGCGACGCCTGGGGAGCGACCGGTTTCCCGCATCTGATTGCGGACTCGCCACTGCAAGACGTCAACATCGTCATCCTCGACGTGCCGGCTGCAACGAGCTGGGGCGGCTATTTCTGACAGCGCGAACAATTTCAACGTCGCGTCGCAACCGGGATCCAACGAAGCGCTCGTGTTCTTCGTCAACGCGAACACGGTTCAGAACAATCTCAAGTACACGCTCTCGTTGCTGGTTCACGAAGCCACGCACATGATCAACTTCTACCAGCGTTCCGTGGTTCGGGGCGTGACCCACGACAGCTGGCTGGAGGAAACCACGGCCATGATGAGCGAGGACATCGTTGCGCCGACGGTCGTGAAGAACGCAGACGGCAGCGCTTACAACAGCGTCGCCGAGACCAGGGTACCGAACTACTTGAGCAGCGGCGGCGCCGTCAGCTACATCAATTGGCCCCTCGTGCTGTCGAGTCCGCACTACGCGATCGGCGGTTCGTTCGGCGCTTACCTGAATCGCCGCTACGGCTTGTCGGTTTTCCGGCAGTTGCTGGTGGGCTGCGATTCGACCTTTCTCGCCAGCCATGCGTGCTTCGACAGTTTGATCAGAAACAACGGCGGCCTGGGCTTTTCCGACGAGTTTGCGCACTTCGGCGCGACGACTTTCGCGGCCCTGCCTGCGACCGGATTGCCGGTCGGCTACGGCTATCCCGCAAAGACCGACGGCACTTACGCGCTCCTGCCGATCGACGTGTCGGCGCTGGCGGCGCAGCGGCCGCCGACTGCCACGGCGCTCGGGGCGGCTTATTCCGCAACCACCCATACCTATCAGATCGACACGATCCCGTCGGGCAAGACGACTTACGTGCGCAATGGCGTCCTCGTCCCCGCGAATACCACGCTGCTGGTGTTGGTGCGATGAGAACGCCTGCCGAAGGCGTCTTCACTTCACTCTTGATCCCAATTGCCCTCATGAGCGTCGGCGCCGGCTGCGCAAAAGACGCGGACGTCGTGTCGGCGGCGCCCAGGGCAACGCAGTCCGCAACGTTGCTGGATGGCGGTGAAGTCGTGCAAGTGGTGGGCTTGCTCACCCGCAAGGGGCCCGAGATCGAAGCCTGGTGGGCGTTGACCGACGACCGCGGGCTTCGACCCTCGCACCCCGGAGAACCCATCATGCCCACTGGAACCGTGCGACTGCATCGCGTGCTCCGTGCCCCGCCGCAGCGCGTTTACCGCGCGTTCCTCGACGCCGACGCGATGGCCAAGTGGCTTCCGCCCTACGGTTTCACCTGCAAGGTGCACCACATGGATGCGCGCATCGGTGGCAGCTTCAAAATGTCGTTCAGCAACTTCAACAGCGGACACGGCCACTCGTTCGGCGGCGAGTTTCTCGAACTGATTCCGCACACGCGGCTGCGCTACTCCGACAAATTCGACGACCCGAACCTGCCCGGGGAAATGGTGGTCACGGTGGACTTGAAGCCGGTGTCATGCGGCACTGAGATCGCCATCGTGCAGGAAGGAATCCCCGCAGTCATTTCGCTCGAAATGTGCTACCTCGGGTGGCAGGAGTCGCTGGCGCAATTGGCGATGCTCGTTGAACCCGAGATACCAGGCTGACCAGAGCGGCGCCGGCCGCGAACCAAGATCACACGGAGCCGTTGCGCACCGCGCCGAAAAACCCAGGCGCACCGATCTGCCCGCCTTTGAGCACGATCTCCAGCCCGTCGCGCGCCGGCACATCCGACCACGCGCGGCACAGCGGCGCGCCGGGCGCGAGGCCGGCTTGTACGCCGAGCGCCGCGATGCCGAGCGCACCCGCCACGGCGCCCGAGCTGTCGCCGCCGGCGACGACGATGCGGCGCAGCGCGGGCACGCGCTCCAGCAGGCCTCGCATGATCAGGGCGAGCGTGTTGCTCACACGCTGCCCCGCGTCGGTGCGCGACAGCCCGTGCGCCGACGCGGCGCGATCGAACGCCGTCACGGCCGGGTCGGCGGGACCTTCAGCCGAAAACACGACCGGGCTGAGGCCTTCGTGCAGCGCGCGCACTGCGGCTTCGACGAGGTGTTCGATGTGCAGCGGCGCCGCTCGGGCATCGAGAGCTTGCGCCACGTCCAACCGTTGCACGTCGAAGCCCTGGGCGCGCGCCCAGGCGATTTGCGCGGCCGTCACCGGCGAGCAGCTGCCGCTCACCACGGCAATGGCGTCCACGGCGGCGGCCTTCGGCAGCGACGGCTGGGCCGGCAGCCAACCGCAGGCGCGCCAATGCGCCGCGAGTGCGTATTGCAGGCCGGACGAAGAAGCGCTGAACAGACCTTCGCCGCGCCCTTGCCAGATCAATCGGCCGGCTTCGGCGAGCGTCGCATCGTCGATCACGTCGAGCAAGACGACGGGCTTGTCGTCGCCGGCCAGCGTGTCGCGCCGCGCATCGCCCTGTCCACCTGACAATTGCGTCAGGTCGATGAGTTCGATGCGGGCCGCGGTCTGCAACGCGAGATGGCGCCGCAGGTCGGCTTCGAGCATCGGCGTCACCGGGTGCCGGCTCATCGTCGGGTGCCGGTCCAGGCGGTGCCCGACGCCGTCGACGGCGGCAAAAAGGTTGCCGAACGCCTGATAGCGCTTCAAGCGCGGCGCGCCGATCACCATCGGCGACCAGCGGCCCGGCATGAACGCCGTGCCGATGTCGATGGCGCGGCCGATCGAGCCGATGCCTGGCGACGAGTCGAAGGTCGAGCACACCTTGTATTGCAGGATCGGTGTGTTCAGCGCCTGCATGCGCTCGAACAGCGCCGGCAGGTTCGCGTCCATCCACTGCGGGTTCTGGCTGCGCGCCGTGCTCGCCAGGCCGACGCAGCGCTGCCCGGCAAAGCGCTGCAACCACGCGGAAGTCGGCGGCTCGAGGAACAACACGGTCGGAACGCCGGCTGCGGTGAAAGCCTCCATGACGTCGGTCGAGCCGGTGAAGTCGTCGCCCACGTAAGCGAGCAGTGGGCCTTGCGGCCATTCATGCCGGGCGTCGGCGGGGTGGGGTGGTGGCGGCGTGCTCACCAGAATCGCAGCGCGTCGCGCAGTTCGGCGTGCTCGCGCGCGTGGTCTTCGAGTGGCACACCGCCGACCGCGGCGTCCCACGCCTGCCGCAATGCGCTCACGCCCGCGGCGACGCCTCCCGGATGGCCGAAGATGCCACCGCCCGCGGCGAAGATGAGATCGGTGCAACCGAGCGCGGCGTAGGTCGCGGCGGCGACGCGGCCGGTTTGGCCCGAGCTGAACACCGGCATCGCGGCCATCGGTACCTCGGGCCAGAGCGGCGCGAGCACGGCGCGCGCTGCAGCGATCACGCTCGAATCGTCTTCGCTGAACTTGTTCGCCAGGCCGTTCACGTGCAGGTGGTCGGCCCCTGCCAGGCGCCAGATCATCTGCCACGGCGCGTAGTCCCATCCCAGCGCCGGGCAGCGGTTCAGGTAGCCCCAGCCGTTGCGGTGCGCGTGGATCGGCAGCTGCGAATGGCGGCGCAATTCGTGCAGGCCCACCAGGCCGATGCTGTTCAGGCTCGCCATGACGCAGCTGCCGCCTTGCGCGAGCACGAGGTCGTGGCGGCGTTTCATCTGGTCCAGCTCGCCGGTGAGGTTGAAGGCGAACATCGCCTTCTTGCCGTGCTGCTGCGCGGCTTCGTTGATGGCGCGCATCACGGCGCGAACGCGTTCGTCGAACCGGCAGTGCGGGCCGTCGGCCTGGAGTTCGTCGTCCTTGATGAAGTCGATTCCGCCGTCGACGAGTTTCTTCACCTCAATCGCGGTCTGCTCGGGGCTGAGGCCGACGCTGGGTTTGACGATCGTGCCGATAAGCGGGCCGCTGCTCACGCCGGCCAGCGCGCGCGTTCCCGCGATGCCGAACGCCGGCCCGGGGTAGGCGGCGGCGAACGAGGGCGGCAGCCGCAAGCCGGTGATTCGCAGCCCGGAGACCTGGCGCAGCTCGAACAGGTTGCCTGCCACGGTGGCCATCAGGTTCGGCAGCGAGGGGCCGAGGTTGTCGATCGGCCACGACAACTCGAGCAGGCAGCGGTTGAAGACGCTGCCCGCCTTGTAGAGCCCCGGCAGACTCGGCGCGTTCACCGTGTCGATGACTTCGAGGCGCTCGATCCGTGCCCCCGCGCGTTCTTTCAGCTCGGGCGTTTCATTGGCGAGTGCGAGAAAAGTGCCGCTCGACTGTTCACCCGCGATCACCTCGGCCGCGTGCTGCGGGGGTTCGGGCGTCTCGAGCCAGTAGGTGGCGTGGATGCGCTCGCTCATCGTTCGAACTTCCACCTACCTGCGTGTCATCCCGGCGACCGCCGGGATCCACTGCGCGCGGGCTGCGCGGAGGCTGGCAGTGGATCCCGACTTTCGTCGGGATGACGTCCCGGCACTTCGCGGCGATGACGGGTTCTTGATCACGTGATGCGCCGGATGCTTTCGGCGATCTCGTCGCGGTCGAAGACTTTCAGCCAATCGTCGCGCATCAGGCGCGGCTTGCCGTTCACGATCGCCTTGTTGCACGCATCCGAGAATTGCCCCGGAATCTGCTTGAAGATCACCGCCGAAAGGATCGTCATGTGGCCGAGCAGAAAGTCGCGCGCGCACTCTGCCGGAACGCCGCGCGTCACGACTTCGTCCATCGCTTCGCGCATCACGTCGAGCAGCGTCGCGCACACGGTCTCCGACAAGCCCGGCTCGAGCAGCGCCATCTGCTCCACCGTCACCCGGTGCGAGCGCAGCACCGGCGCGTAGATCAGCTTGGCGATGTCTTCGCCGAGCGCGAACGCCGAATCCGGCCCTTGCATCAGGCTGCTGACGATCGCCTGCGGCGCGCTAGCGCTGCCGAAGTAATCGGGCGCGCCGGCTTTGTGCGCGTCGGCGCTGAAGATCGACGGGTGGCAGGGGTGCGTGACGAAGTAGGTCAGGTCCTTGCGGTCGGGCAGGTGGCCGGCGAAGGGCGCTGCGGCGTCGAGCGTGATGACCATCGTGCCGGGCTTCAGCTTGCGGCGAGATCTCTGCGGCGAGCTTGCCGATCAGCGTGTCGGGCACAGCGAGGATCACGACGTCGGCGCCGGCAAGCGCCGTGTCGGCGGGAACGGCGGTCGAGGCCCAGTTCGTCTTTCAGCCGCTTCTGGCCGCCAGGGCTGGGTTCCACGTGGCGAACCTGGTAGGGCGAGCCCATCAGGTTCTTCGACAGGCGCGCGCCCATCTTGCCGCCGGCGCCGAACAGCGCGATGGTAGTCGTCATGGGGTGTCCTGTCGTGTCGTTGTGGATTCAGTCTGCCAAGGCGAGTATCGCCACGGCATAGGGTGGCGAGCGCGATTGCCCGGGCCATCGGTTTCCAGGAATTCTGGAATTCGCGTGGCCGGGTCGTCGCTTGTTCGAAACCGGTTTCGTCAAGGAGTGCACCGATCATCGCGCCCTTGGCCTTGCCTGTGATCTGCACCTGCTTGATTCTGCGCGGTCAGGTTGGCGAGCCACAGCGTCGTGCCGCCTGCCTTGGCGCGGTAGGCCAGGCATTGCACCTTCTGCGGGTCGGAGCACGCGGCGTCGACGAGCTTGGCGCCGGCGCCGCGGGTGAGGCCGCTGACGACGTGAAACGCCGGGTAGACGGCGTGCGGCCGCGGCAGCCCGTCGTAGCCGGGCTGCGCGTAGTCGGTCTTGCGGTAGATGATGCCCAGCGGCCCGGTGGGCGCGCCAATCGTGATCGCGGGGACGCCGCTGCGCGCGAGCGTCGCGACGTAACCGAGAACCCACGCCGCGCCGAACAGGCCGCGCATTCGCGGGTCCATCTTCGCCAGGCAGACGCGCTCGTTGTTCGGGTTCGGCGTGAACGTCGCGCCGTGCGGGTTGTCGCGGCAGCCGATCGCGCTCGGGCCGATCCGGTGCGCTCGACCGCCGAGGTAGGAGCGCGCCGTCTCGACCTGGAACGGCAAGGCCTCGAGCGTTTCCATCACCGAGCGGTCGTCTGCCGCGTGGACGATCGGGCACGTCGTGTTCATCACGAAATCGAGCTTGCTCCGTCGGAACGACGCTTGCGGTTCAGCTCGGTGAAGAAGGAGAACATTCCGCCGCCGATCGCGACTGCCGGGGAACGCCTGCGCGCCGCGGCGTAGAGCGCATCGAGCGGCGGCGCCGGCGGGCGCGCGCCGCCGGGCAGCACCGACTTCAGGTCGCCGACCGGGCATACCGCAACGCCCCAGGGCGCGAGCCCGGATTCCTTGACGAGCGCAGCGACGCCTTGCAGCTCGGCAGCGAAGCGATCGATACTTTGCACGACGACTTCCAGCACCACGTCGGCGCCGGTGTGCTCGGCAAGCTTCCGGTACGCGCCGAGTTCGGCCAGGCCATGGCCCTGGCGCGCGTCGTAGTGGCATTGCAGGCAGCGTGGGTCGGCGAGTTTGACCAGCTCGATCTGCTGCAGCGCGTGCTGCGCTTCTTCGGCGGGAACGCCGAGCCCGAGCGCGGGCAGTGTTGCTTGAGCGTCGCGCCCAGGCGGATGTCGATTCCTGTACCGGCCCGCGGCGCTTGCCGGTTTTCATCGCGCCGGAGAGCGTGAGGGTGATCGACTGGCGCACCGCCTCGCCGCGCCGGCAGCGTGTACGGCCAGGGCAGCGCGAGCGGCCGAACGTAGGTCTTGAACGACGCGTCGGTCCAGTTGCGGTGGTCTTCCATCTCGAACGTGTCGCCCTCCATGCGTACCGTCGCCATCAGTCCCGGGCTCACTTCATGCGTGAGTTCGCGGATCGAGAGGAAGGGCTGGACCGGGTCGACGAGCGGCGGGAAGCGCGAGTACACGACTTCGCCGCTCACATGCTCGACGCGCACCGGCTTGCCGGCGACGCCCTGCAACGGGTGCAGAACGACGAAGCCGGTGCGCGCCGTCAGGAAGTCGGTCTTCGGCGTCGCCACGCCGGTGAACTGAAGCTTGCCGCTCGCGTGCGCTTCGATCTTCGCCTCGATCGCGATTTCCTGCCCCGGCCGGCTGCACAAGGCGTGGAACGACACGGCAAAGCGCTGCGGCGTCTCGTCGATCACCAGGCCGCTGATCTTCGGCGTGTACGTGCCCCAGTTCTCGTCGCGCACGAGGAAGCCGACCGCACGCAGCACCTCGATGCCGTTCACCTTCAGGTAGCGCAGCTGGCCGTTGTCGAACTCGACTTCGATCGGCCCGGCGCGCAGCAGGCGCCCGGGAACGTCGGGCTGCTCGGTGCCGCAGAGCTGGATCGCGCGCGAGACGTCGGCCATGGTTCTTGTCTCCTGTGTCAATGGGTTAGAGGACGGCCTGGGTTTGTGGATCGATGAGCACGGTGCGGTTCATGTCGATCGAGAGCTGCACGGCGTCACCGGGTTTGGGAACGTCGTGCGCGTGCAACTCGGCCACGGCGGGGGTGCCGCCGAGCATGAACGTTCCGTAGGTGCGCGCGCCGGTGGGTTGCACGATCGCCATCGTCGCCGCGATGGCGCGCCAGGCCGGCGCGCGAATCGCCGTCGTGCGCGCGCACGATGTGCTCCGGGCGCACGCCCAGCGTCAGCGGTGCGCTGCGCGCCGGCGCGCGAGCTTTTGCTGGCGCTCGCGTGGCAGCGCGAGCAGCGCGCCGTCGGCCAGGCGCAGCGCCACGCCGTCGCCTTGCGCGACGAGGTTCACGTCGATGAAATTCATCGCCGGCGAGCCGAGGAATCCGGCCACATAACGCGTCGCCGGGCGCTCGTACAGATCGAGCGGCGCGCCCTGCTGCTCGATGCGGCCGTCGCGCATGAGCACGATGCGATCCGCCATCGTCATCGCCTCGATCTGGTCGTGGGTGACGTAAATCATCGTCTTGCCGAGTTCCTGGTGCAGGCGCTTGATCTCGCCGCGCATCTCGTCGCGAAGCTGCGCGTCGAGGTTGGAGAGCGGCTCGTCGAACAGGTACAGACGCGCATTGCGAACGATCGCGCGCCCGATCGCGACGCGTTGCAGCTGGCCGCCCGACAGCTGGCGCGGATGGCGGTCCAGCAGGTGGTGGATGCCGAGCATCTTCGCCGCCGCCTGGACCTTGGTGTCGATCTCGGCCTTCGGTGTCTTGCGCGCGCGCAGGCCGAAGGCGATGTTGTCGAACACCGTCATGTAGGGGTAGAGCGCGTAGTTCTGGAACACCATCGCGATGTCGCGCTCGCGCGGCGGCAGGTCGTTCACGACTTCGCCGGCGATCTCGATGCTGCCGCTGCCGATGTCTTCCAAGCCCGCGATGGTGCGCAGCAGCGTGCTCTTGCCGCAGCCCGACTGGCCGACGAGCACAGTGAACTCGCCCGCCGGAATTTCCAGGTCGATGCCGCGCACGGCGTGCATCGCGCCGTAGTACTTGTGCAGTGCAGTGATTTTCAAATCGGCCACGTTGCTTGTTCCTCTATCCCTTCACCGCACCCAGCGAAATCCCGCGCACCAGGTAGCGCTGCATGTAACCGACGACGATGAAGATCGGCAGCGTGCCGAGCACCGACATCGCCGAAATCTTGCCCCAGAAATTCGACTGGCCGCCGAAGTAGTGCGTCACCTGCACCGTGTACGTCGTGACCTCGGTGCGCGTGAGGACGAGGGCGAAGATGAAGTCGTTCCAGGCGAAGACGAAAGTGAACACGGCGGTGGCGAAGAGGCCCGCGCGGCACATCGGGAAGACGACCTTGAACAGCACCTGCCAGCGTGTGTAGCCGTCCACCAGCGCGGCCTGTTCGAGCGCAATCGGAATGTCCAGGATGTAGCCGCGCATCATCCAGATCACGTAAGGCAGGTTGAACGCGGTATAGAGCAGGATCAGCCCGAGGTAGGTGTCGACCGCGTGGAACCACACATAGAGCAGAAAGATCGGGAACACGACCGCGATGGGCGGCACCATGCGCTGCGAAATGATCCAGTTCGCGAGGTGCTCGCCGCCGGTCTTGAAGCGCGCCAGGCTGTACGCGCAGAGCGTGCCGAGGAACATCGCGGCCAGCGTGCTCAGGCTCGCGACGACGAGGCTGTTCCAGACGCTGCGTGCGTCGCCGTCCTTGAACAGCACGAGGTAGTTGTCGAAGCGCAGGCCGCCGGCCACCACACGGGCGGATACGCGTAGATCTCGTCGGCTGTCTTGAACGACATCATGAACAGCCAGTAGATCGGGAACAGGAAGAACAGCGTCACCAGCACGCGCCGCGGCGTAGCGCAGCAGCAGCTTCACAGTGCGGCGTTGCGCGGGCTTCATCGCGACAGCTCGACGCGCCGCAACGCCAGCGACACGACGACCGACAGCCCCACGATGATGAGCAGCGCCACCGCCGCGGTGTAGCTCGTCTCGAACTGCTGGAAGCCCTTCACGTAGGTGAAGATCGACAGCGTTTCGGTGTTCGTTCCCGGGCCGCCGCGTGTCAGCACCCAGACGATGTCGAACAGGCGGAACAGGTCCAGGCCGCGGATCAGGATCGCCACCGCCATCACCGGCCAGATGGCAGGCAGGACGATGCGGAAGAAGCTGTGCCAGTAGCCGGCGCCGTCGATCGCTGCCGCTTCGAGCTGCGATTTGTCGACCGCCGACAAGCGCGGCGAGCAGCAGCAGGAACATGAACGGCGTCCACTGCCACACCTCAGCGGCGAGGATCGCCGGATAGACGAGCTGCGGCGCGATCGTCCAGAGCAGCGTCACTTCATGCCCGACGATCCAGCCGATGACCTGGTTGATCGGGCCGAAGCGGTTGTCGAACATGAGCGACCAGGTCGCGCCGGCGACGATCGGCGACACGACGACCGGCAGCACGAGCAGCGCGATGAACACCTGGCGCCCGGGCAGGTGGTCGATGAACAGCTGCGCCATCAGCAAGCCGAGCAGCAACTCGAGCGGCAGCGCGATCGCCGTGAACAGCGAGCGTGTGCAGCAGCGACTCCCAGAGCCGCGCGTCGCTGAAACAGCAGCGCGTAGTTGCGCAGCCCCTGGAAGCTCGGGTCGTTGTTCGTCATCGTGATGCCCTGGAAGCTCACGACGAGCAGGTAGACGAGCGGAAACACGCCGATCAGCAGCAGCACGAAGATCGACGGCGCGATCAGCGAGAGCTTGAAGTGGCGCTCGGACGCGCCGGTGCGAATGGGCATGAATGACGCTAGCCGGTGAACTGCAAAAACGTCATCCCGGCGAACGCCGGGATCCAGTGCCCGGCACACAGTGGATCCCGGCTTGCGCCGGGATGACGCCGTGCGAGAGCTTGCCGCCGCTCTTACTTCGGGTACGCGCCCGACTTCGCCGCCCAGCCTTCGTAGACGGCCTTCTGCTTGTCCACGCCGACCTGCTGCGTCACCGCGTCCCAATCGGCGGCGATCTTGTCGAGAATCTTCTGCGGGTCTTCGCCGGCCCAGAGTTTGCTGATGCCCTGGCGCAGCGCTTCTTCGTACTTGTCGGTCTGGATCAGCGACAGGTCGAGCAGCCCGGTCTTCGCGCCTTCGCCGAGCGCGGCGAGGTAGTCCTTCGCGTCCGGCCAGAGCGCCAGGTAACCCGGGTTCGTGAAGTGCGAATCGCGGAACGGGTCGCGCAGCGCGTACGGCAACTGCACGCGCTGGTTGCTGATCTCTTCGCTGTTCAGCCACTGGATGAACAGGTAAGCGGCTTCCTTGTTCTTCGACGGTGGACGCGACCGACAGCGCAAAGCCTGCGGCGAGTTCCGGGTGCCCGCCCGGCGGCAGCGCGTAACCGACCTTGCCCGCGACTTGCGACTTCGGCACCCAGTCGAGCGCCTTCTCGTTCGCCAGGTAACCGGCGGCGAAGCGGCCGTACGGCGGCCAGGAAATCGTCATCGCGCTCTCGCCCTTCAGGAACACGGCGAGGTTTTCGACGAAGCCGAATTTCTCGACACCCTTGGGCATCCACTTGTTCTCGGCCAGCCAGCCCTTGAGCACCTTCACACCGGCCGGGGTGTTGACGGTGGCTTTCATGTTCGCGTCGAAGAACTTGCCGCCTTCGTTGCGGAAACGCTCCTGGAACATGAAGTTGCCGTAACCCGGCTCGCGGAACATCGACCCGCCGTAGATGTTTTCGCTCTTCAGCGCCGCGGTGAAGAAGGTGCCGACCTTCTCGAAGTCGTCCCATGTCTTGGGCACGGCGAGGTCGGCGTTGTGCTTCGCCTTGTACGCCTTTTGCAGGTCTTCGCGCGCGAACAGGTCCTTGCGGTAGTACATCAGGAACACGTCGCCGTCGTCGGGGAAGCCGTAGATCTTGCCGCCCACCGTCATCTGGTTGTCGCGGTAGGTCGGCGCGATTTTCTTCAGCTCGTCGCGAAAGCCGTACTTGTCGACCATCGCGTCGAGCGGCTCGAGCGCGCCGGCCTGCGCCAGGTCGGGCATCCACGCCGGAATCACGTTCAGCGCGTCATACGCGCCCGTGCCGGCACGGAACTCCTGCATGATCTTGGTGAACATCTCGGCCGTCGGGCACCTCGATCGACGTTCACCTTGCAGCCGGTCTCCTTTTCCCACTTCGGGCCGGAGAAGTTCTTCGGGTCGAGCGATTGCAGGCCCGCTTCCCAGACGATCGTGATCGTCTTGCCGCCCTGGCACAGCGGCTTGGCTGCGTCGACAGCGACTTGCGCAGCGCTCTTGCCGGCGCTTGCCGCGGCAGGCGCCGCAGCGGGCTTGGCCGGCTCTTCCTTCTTGCCGCAGGCCGACAAAACGAGTGCCGCGCCGACGCCAAGCGCCAACGCCCAAGTCTTTGCGGACGCGCGCGTGCCGCAGGGTGAAACTGCTTTCATGGGGTTCCTTGTCTCCAATTGAAGATCCGATGCACAAATCTGCTCCGCTGCGGCGTGTGGCGCTCTTCTTGCGGAAGCGCGATTCTGTGGGGCCGGCGGGTGCCGCGTCAAGGCAACGGGCAGCGAGTGTTGCTTGCGCATCCTGCCTCGAATTCCAAGCTTCAGTGCCAGAAACGCAGCACGCCGTCGTCGACCGCGCCGAAGCGCAGCGCGAGCACATCGGCGAGGTAGTTCTGGTTCAACTTCCAGGGTTTACGCGTACCCTGCCGGGGCAGCATCGCGGCAGCACGCTGAAAGTAGCCTGAAGAGAAGTCGACCCACGGTTGCAGCGGTTCGTCGGCGCGGGTGGGTGTCACGACGCAATGGCGTGCGCCGGTCTTGCGCAGGTGGTTCAAGAGCCGGCACACAAAGAGCGCGGTGAGATCCGCCTTGAGCGTCCACGACGCGTTCGTATAGCCGAACGTCGCCGCCAGGTTTGGAACGCCGGTGTACATCAGGCCTTTGTAGTTGACGGTGTGCGCCGGAATCACGTCGACGCCGTCGACGCTGAGCGTCGCGTTGCCGAGCATCGCGAGCTTCAAGCCGGTGGCGCTGACGATGATGTCCGCGGCGAGCTCGGCTCCCGATTGCAGGCGCACGCCGCGTTCGGTGAGCGAATGAATGTGGTCCGTGATCACCGACGCGCGCCCGTTGCGGATGGCGTGGAAGAAGTCGCCGTCGGGCACCAGGCACAGGCGCTGCTCCCAGGGGTTGTAGCGCGGCGTGAAGTGGGTCGCGATGTCGGCCCCTGCGCCGAGCGCCTTGCGCACACCGGCGAGGAACAGCTTGCGCATGCGCTGCGGGCTGCGCCGGCAGAGGCGAAACACGAGCATGGCGAGCAACACGTTCTTCCAGCGCGTCAGCCCCAGCGCCAGGCTCAGCGGCAAGTGGCGGCGCAGCCAGCTCGAGACCGGGTCGATCGACGGCTGCGCGACCATCCAGGTCGGCGAGCGCTGCAGCATCGTCACATGCGCGGCGCTCTCGGCGAGCGCGGGAACGAGCGTCACGGCGGTCGCGCCGCTGCCGATCACGACCACTCGTCTGCCCGCGTGGTCGAGGTCGGCGGGCCAGTGCTGCGGGTGAACGAAGGTGCCGGTGAACTGGTCGCGCCCGGCGAATTCGGGTTCGTGGCCGGCGGCGTAGTCGTAGTAGCCGCAGCACAGGTGCAGGAAGTTGCACCGGACGACCGATTCGGCGCCATCGGCCTCGCGCCGCAAGTGCACGGTCCACTGGGCCTGTTCGGTAGACCAGTCGGCGCGAACCATGCGCAGGCCGAACTCAATCGCCTGATCGACGCCATGCTCGCGCGCGGTGTCTTGCAGGTAGCGCAGGATCGTCGGGCCGTCGGCGATCGATTTCGCATCGGTCCAGGGCCGAAATGCGTAGCCGAGCGTGTGCATGTCCGAGTCCGAGCGAACGCCGGGGTAGCGGTGCCTGCCACGCGCCCGGGGGACGGGTCATCGCTCGCAGATGACGGTCCGCTGCTCTGTCATACTGCGGGCGGTCGCCGCACGAACGCTGCGCCTTGGAGACGGTGATGACGATGCACAGACGCGACGCAGTTGTTGCCGGGCTCGCCGCCGGCCTGGCGCCGTTTGCGGCGCTGGCGCAAAGCGGCGGCCCGGTGCGGCGGATTGGGTTTCTCGGTCGGGCCAGCGCGCAGACGGACAGCCCCTTCCTGGCCGCGTTTCGCGCCGGAATGGCCGAGCTGCGCTGGGCCGAGGGGCGCGACTACGCCATCGAAAGTCGTTTTGCGAACGGCGTCGACGCAGGACATGCCGCGGTTTGGCGGCGGAACTGGTCGCCACGCGGCCCGACGTGCTGCTCGTGCCGACAGAAGGGACGGCACGCGTGCTTGCCAACAGCACGAAGACGATTCCCATCGTGTTGGCCTTGGCCCATGACCCCATCGGCAGCGGCATGGCGGCGAACTTGCGCCAGCCCGGCGGCAACATGACCGGGCTTGTCGAGCATGACGACCGAACTGTGGCCGAAACGCGTGCAACTGCTCAAGGAGGCGTTTCCTCGCGTCGCCCATGTCGGCATGTTGTATGCGCCGTCCGACGCAGGCAGCGCTTCGCAGGCGAAAGCGATCGAGGCGTCGGCACCGTCGGTGGGCTTGCGTGTGACCCCCATGGCGTGGGACCAGCCCGCGGATCTCGCACCCGCGTTCAAGCGCGCTGCCGCGCTGGGCGCTCAGGCGTATCTGGTGACCTTCGAGGGGCAACAGCAACAACCAGCGCCCAGTGATTGCCGAACTCATCCTCGGCCTCAAAGCCCCTTCGATGTTCGCCTTCGGCTCCTATGTGGAGTCGGGTGGGCTGATCTCGTACGCAGCGTCCGCGAGCGACAACTTTCGCCGCGCCGCCGGCTATGTCGACAAGATCCTGAAAGGCGAAAAGCCCGGCGACCTGCCGATCGAGCAGCCGACCCGGTTCGAATGCGTCGTGAACATGAAAAGCGCGAAGGCGATGGGCCTCAAGATTCCCGATGCGTTTCTGATCCGGGTCGATCGCGATGATCGAGTAGCTTGTCAAGTCGCGCTGCGGCGTGCTTCGCGCTGCTGCTGCTGCAGCAACTGCGCGACGACCGCCGCCGCGATCACTTCGGGTTCCTTGCCGGCGATGCCGGGCACGCCGATCGGGCAGGTCATGCGCGCAATCGCATCCGGCGCGATGCCGCGCTCCTCGAAGCGGTGCATGAAGCGCTGGCGCTTGGTCTTCGAGCCGATCAGGCCCGAGGTAGCCGAAGTCGGCGCGGCGCAGGATCGCTTCGGTGATGCGCAGGTCCAGGTCGTGCTGGTGCGTCAGCACGAGGTAGAACGCGCCGGGCGGCGCGTGGCGCACTTCGGCTTCGATGCGTCGACGCAAGGTTGCGGATCTGCGCCCGGGCGCGCCGCGTTCGTGCAGCGCGGCGGCGGCGAATTCCTCTTCGCGCTCGTCGAACCAGTCGACGCTGACATGCAGCGGCGCGAGCGCGTGCACGATCGCGCGCCCGACATGGCCGGCGCCGTAGAGCTGCAGATGCGAACCACGGCGCGTGCGGCCGGCCAGCGCGCCAGCGCCGCGGCGTCGAGGCACGAATAGCCGAGCGTCACCGCGCCGCCGCAGCATTGGCCGAGCGCCGGGCCGAGCGGGTAGTGCTCGCACTGCGGCGTCAGCCTCGCCGGCGTCCAGCATGGCGCGCGCCTTCGCGATCGCTTTCCACTCCAGGTGCCCGCCGCCGATCGTTCCCACGCATGAGGTCGCGCTCACCAGCATGCGCGTTCCGGCCTCGCGCGGCACCGAGCCGCGCGCCTCGCTCACCTCAACGATCATCGCGGCCTGCTGCGCCGCGAGCCACGCGGCGGCGCTGTCGCGAAGGTCGACCATCGTGTGCGGCGCTACGCCGCAGTCGCGGCTTGGCCCGCGCCCGCGGTACTGCGCACCGCGGTGATCGCGCGCAGGATCGCCTCGCTCGTCGCCGGCGCCGAGAGCGGCGGGTCGACCCGGTGCGCGCCGACCGCCGAGACGGCGTCGCGAATCGCGTAGAACACCGAGAACGGCAGCAGCAGCGGCGGCTCGCCGACCGCCTTGCTGCGGTGGATGCTGTCTTCCACGTTGTCGGTTTCGAACAGGCGCACGTTGAAGACGGGCGGGCAGTCGTTCGCGGTCGGGATCTTGTAGGTGCTCGGCGCGTGCGTCGTCAGCAAGCCGGTCTTCGGGTGCCAGACGAGTTCTTCCGTCGTCAGCCAGCCCATGCCCTGGATGAAAGCGCCTTCGATCTGGCCGATGTCCACCGCAGGGTTCATCGATCGCCCCGCGTCGTGCAGGATGTCGGCGCGCAGCAGTTTCCACTCGCCGGTGAGGGTGTCGACGATGACTTCGCTCACCGCTGCGCCATACGCGAAGTAGTAAAACGGCCGGCCTTGCAGCGTGTCGCGGTCCCAGCTCAGGCCGGGCGTCGCGTAAAAGCCGTCGCTCCAGAGTTGCACACGTTCGGTGTAGGCGGTGGCGATCACTTCGGTGAACGGAAACGCCTTGCCGTTGACGCGGACCTCGTCGTTCGCAAAGCGCACGTCGGCGGCGCTGCCGCCCCAGCGCGCCGCGGCGAACTCGGCGAGGCGCTCGCGGATTTGCCGCGCTGCGTCTTGCGCCGCCTTGCCGTTCAAGTCGCTTCCCGTTGACGCGGCGGTCGCGGACGTGTTCGCGACCTTGTGCGTGTCGGTTGCGGTGACACGCACGACGCCAAAGCCGACGCCGAGTTCGTGCGCCACGACTTGCGCGACCTTCGTGTTCAGCCCCTGGCCCATTTCGGTCCCGCCATGGTTCACGAGGATCGAGCCGTCGGTGTAGACGTGCACGAGTGCGCCGGCCTGGTTGAAGTGTTTGACGTTGAACGAGATGCCGAACTTGAGCGGCGTGAACGCGATGCCACGTTTCAGCAGCGGGCTGGTGGCGTTGAACGCTGCTGCCGCCGCGCGCCGCGCCGAGTAGTCGCTGCTCGCCTCCAACTCGGCGACGAGCTCGTGGATGATGTTGTCGGTGACGTCTTGCCCGTACGGCGTTTTCTGATTCTTGCCGTAGAAGTTGAGCTTGCGCACGTCGAGCGCATCGCGCCCGAGCTTGCGCGCGATCGTGTCGATGATGTTCTCGATCGCGATCGCGCCCTGCGGGCCGCCGAAGCCGCGAAACGCGGTGTTGCTCTGCGTGTTCGTCTTGCCCGAATAGCCGTGCAGCGCGACGTCGGGCAACCAGTACGCATTGTCGAAGTGGCACAGCGCCCGCGTCATCACCGGGCCCGACAGGTCCGCCGAATGGCCGGCGCGCGAAACGAACGTGACCTCGGCGCCGAGCACGCGGCCCTCGTCGTCGTAACCGACGTCGTATTCGTACCAGAAGCAGTGGCGGCGCCCGGTGATGAGGAAGTCGTCGTCGCGGTCCAGGCGCAACTTGACGGGTTTTTGCAGCCGCTGCGCGGCGATCGCCGCAACGCAGGCGAACAGCGCCGACTGCGACTCCTTGCCGCCGAAGCCGCCGCCCATGCGCCGGCACACGACCTGCACGTCGTGCGCGTGCAGCTTGAGCGCGTGCGCGACGAGGTTCTGCATTTCGCTCGGGTGCTGCGTCGAGCAATGCACGAGCATCGTTCCGTCTTCCTGCGGCAGCGCGTAGGAGATCTGGCCCTCGAGGTAGAACTGTTCCTGGCCGCCGACGTCGAGCGTGCCCTGCAGGCGGTGCGGCGCCGCAGCGATCGCGGCGCGCGCGCCGCCCTCGCGCGTGCTGCGCACGAGGTGCATCGGCGGCAGCACGTACTGGCCGAGCTTGTGCGCGTCTTGCGGCGTGATGACGGGTGGCTGTGCGTCGATGATCAAGACCGACTTGGCCTGCGCCGCGGCGCGGCGGGCGCAATCGCGTGTCGTCGCGATCACGGCGAAAACGGGCTGGCCGAGGTAGCGCACTTCGCCGCTGACACTGCCGTCCGGCTGGGGGTTGATCTCGACGAGGATCGGGTCGTCGTGGACGATCGAGCCGCAGTCGTTTACGCCCGGGATGTCGGCGCTGCTCAGCACCGCAACGACACCGGGCAGTGCGCGGATCTTGTCCAATGCCATGCCCGTGACGCGCCCGCGCGCCACCGGCGACAGACCGAGCGCGGCGTGCAACGTGCCCGAGACTTCCGCAATGTCGTCGATGTAGTCGGCTTCGCCAGCGACATGCAGGTGCGCCGACTCGTGCGGAACGCTGATGCCGACACGCGCACCACTCTCGCGCGAGCGAGCCTCGGCGCCGGCGTCAAAACGCGCCGCGTTGTTCTTCAAGTAATCGGCGAAAGCTTCGCCGGGTTGCAACAGAGAGGGATCGACGGGCTTGTTCATTTCAGTTCCTCCACCGCGCTCAGCACGTCGTGAGGCATGACGCTCCACACGCTCGTCGCGCTTGCGCCGAACGGTGCAGCGGCGCGCGTCTCGAGCCAGAAGCGCTCGAGCAGGTTTTTCGCCACCTGCATGCGGTAGCCGGCGCTCGCGCGCATGTCGGTGAGCGGCGTGAAGTCGCGGCTGAGCGCCTCTTGTGCCGTCGCGACAGCCACTTCGTTCCAGGGTTGGCCCAAGAGCGCCGCCTCGGCGTTCGCCGCGCGCTTCACGATTCCCGCCATGCCGCCGTACGCGAGGCGGACTTGCCTGATCACGCCGGCGTCGAGCTCGATCGCAAACCCCGCGCACAGGGCAGAGATGTCGCAGTCGAAGCGCTTGCTGATCTTGTACGCGCGCACCTGGCGCGCCCGCGGCAGTGCGGGGACCAGCACCGCCTGCACGAACTCGCCGGGCTCGAGGCGGTTCTTCATGTAGTCGATGTAGAACTCGGCCAGATCCATGCGACGGCTCCGAGCACCCTTGCGGAGTTCGATCTGCGCATCGAGCGCGAGCAGCACCGGCGCGCTATCGCCGATCGGCGAGCCGTTCGCGACGTTGCCACCCATCGTACCGGCATTGCGGATCGGCGGCGACGCGAAGCGCAACCAGACGTCGGTGAGCGTGGGCCAACGCGCTGCAAGCGCACGCCACGCCGCTTCGAGCGACGCGCCGGCGCCGATTCGCAGCGCGCCGCCGCTCTGCACGTCGATGCGCTTCAGTTCATCGACTTCGCCGACGAAGATGACGTCACCCAGGTCGCGCAGCTGCTTGTTCACCCAGAGTCCGACGTCGGTGCAGCCGGCGAGCAACGTCGCGCCGGGCATCTGAGTGCGCAGTTCGGCGAGCGCGTCCAGCGTACGCGGCGCGACGAAGCGGCCGCCTGCTCGCGCGCCGGCGTAGTCGAGCGCTGGGTCTTGCTGCAGCTTGCGCAGCGCCGCGACGACGGGCGCCGGATTCAGGCGCGCCGCGGGCAGATCGAACATGCGCTGGCCGGCGTCGAGGATGGGCCGGTAGCCGGTGCAGCGGCACAGGTTGCCCGACAGTTCGTCCGCGAGCTGCTGCCGCGTCGGCCGCGCGCCGGCGGAACCGGCGCGCTCGTAAGTCGACCAGAGCGACATCACGAAGCCCGGAGTGCAGAAGCCACATTGCGAGCCGTGGCAGTCGACCATGGCCTGCTGAACCGGGTGCAAACCCTGAGGCGACGCGGTTCGCGCTGCGATCGCGATCGGTTTCAGGTCTTCGACGCTGAACAGCGCCTTGCCGTCGAGCGTCGGCAAGAACTGGATGCACGCATTGACGCTGCGCAGCGCGAGTTCGCCGCCCGAACCGGCAGCGAGCGAGCTCGCCGATGACGACGGTGCACGCGCCGCAGTCGCCTTCGTTGCAGCCCTCCTTGGTACCGGTGCAATGCGCGTCTTCGCGCAGCCAGTCGAGCACGCTGCGCGTCGGCGCGGCGCTGCTCACTTCGACGATCGCGCCCTGATGGAAGAAGCGGATGGGGCGGGTTTGCATGGGGCTTTCCCTGATGTCAATCCAAGTCCGTAAGGTAAATCTTCCAGCGCTGAACTCTATACGCAGTCAAGCATAGTGCCTATCATTTGTACGGTATGCCCCACCGTGCCGATTTCGACAAGATCGAGTTGTTGCTCATTCGAGTCCTGCACACCTTGATCACCGAACGCAGCGTATCGCGCGCCGCCATGCGGCTGAACAGCACGCAACCCGCCGTCAGCGCGCAGCTGAAGCGGCTGCGTGCGCTGACGGGCGACCCGCTGCTGGTGCGCTCGGGAAGCAGCATGATGCCCACCCAAGCCGCGCTCGCGCTGCTCGAACCCGCGGCGCGAGTCCTGCAAGACAGCGACCGACTCTTCAGCCCGCGCTCACGCCAGCGCGCGTTCGAGCCGCACTTGAGCGACCTGAAATTCCGCATCGCCGCAAGCGATTACCTCGACCCGCTGTTCCTGCCCGAACTCGTAGCGCGGATCAAGCGCCTCGCGCCGCAAGTACGGCTTGAACTGATGCCGCTCTCGGGCGGCTTCGACTACCGGCGCGGCCTGGCCACTGGCGAGGCGGACCTGGTGATCGGCAACTGGCTCGAGCCGCCCGGCGAACTGCACCTGGGCAAGCTCGTGTCGGACGAAGTCGTCTGCCTCGTCGCCGAAGAGCACCCGGTCGCGCGCGCCGGCTCGCGCAGCTGGACCGCGGAACGCTACCTCGCTTGTGAACATGTCGCGCCGATGCCGCTGCACACCGACGCCCACGGTGAAGCGCGCGGTGTCATCGACGAACACCTGCACTCGCAAGGCCTCACGCGCGACATCGCTCGTGCGCAGCGCCCATTTCAGCCTGATCCCGCTGATGGTCGCGCAAAGCCTGCTCGTGCTCACGACCGGGCGCCTGTTCTGCTCGCGTTATGTGGACAGCCTGCCGGTGCGGATCGTGCGCTGCCCGGTGGCGTTTCCGCCGATGAGCTATTACCAGCTCTGGCACGACCTGACGCACGCGTCGAGCGCGAACCGCTGGCTGCGCGAGCAGGTGCGCGACGTGGCG
Organism: uncultured beta proteobacterium; assembly: GCA_963775015.1. Lineage (GTDB taxonomy): Bacteria > Pseudomonadota > Gammaproteobacteria > Burkholderiales > Burkholderiaceae_C > JAEMQF01. The sequence goes on from CAVZHI010000015.1 coordinate 67,987, forward strand.
CTGAACCTGGGTTCGCACGGCATGTTGCGCCGGCGTGGCATGCCTGCCGAACGCGCCGCCTGATCAACCGCGCTGCGTCGACCTCGACCTCGAACCATGCCGCCCGCCGCATCCCGCCCCTCGCGCCTGGCCTTGCGCGGCGACCTGCTCGATTTCAGCGCAGCACCCGAGCACTCGGGAACGGGACTGCGCGGCGTGCGCTGGCGGCCCGACCACTGGCTGCTGATCGAAGACGGCGCGATCACCGGCGCCCAACCCGGCGCACAAGAGCCCGATTCGAGCTGGACGCGCGAAGAGCACCGCGGCCGCCTGATCCTGCCCGGCTTCATCGACACGCATGTGCACAGCGCGCAGCTCGGCGTGATCGGCAGCCACGGCACCGAGTTGCTCGACTGGCTCAACACGTATACCTTTCCGGCCGAGCGTGCCTGGGCGGATCCGGAACTGGCACGCGTCGGCTCGGCGCGTTTTCTGGACGCACTGCTCGCGCATGGCACGACCTCGGGCGTCGTGTTCCCGACCGTGCACAAGGGTTCGGTGGATGCACTCTTCGGCGCGGCGCGGACACGCGGCATGCGCATCATCGGCGGCAAGGTGTTGATGGACCGGCACGCGCCCGACGGCCTGCGCGACGACGTCATCGACGCCGAAGCCGATTGCCGCGAACTCATCGAGCGCTGGCACGGCCAGGGGCGAAGCAGCTTCGCCGTGACGGTGCGCTTCGCGCCGACAAGCACGCCGCAGCAGCTCGCGATGGCCGGGCGCCTGCTCGCAGCCGACCCGACGCTGTACATGCAGACGCATGTGGCGGAGAACCGCGCCGAAGTCGCGTGGGTCGCCGAGCTGTTTCCGCAGGCGCGCAGCTACCTCGATGTCTACGAGCGCGCCGGCCTGCTGCGGCGCCGTTCCGTGCTCGCGCATGGCATCTGGCTCGACGACACGGACCGGGCGCGCCTGAGAGCCAGCGGGGCGCAGATCGCGTTCTGCCCGTCGTCGAACCTGTTCCTCGGCAGCGGCCTGTTCGACTGGCAGCGCAGCAGCGACGCGGGTGTCAACGTGAGCCTGGCGAGCGACGTCGGCGGCGGCACGAGCCTGTCGATGCAGCGCACGATGGCCGACGCGTACAAGGTGCAGGCGCTGGCCGGGCGCAAGCTCAGCGCCTGGGCGCTGCTGCACGCGGCAACACGCGGCGCGGCGCTCGCGCTCGACCTGGGCGACGAGATCGGCAGTTTCGACGTCGGCTGCGTGGCCGACGTCTGCGTCTGGGACTGGGCCTCGGGCGAGGTCGCGAAAGCCCGCATCGACGTCGCGCGCGACTTGCACGAGCGGCTCTTTGCCTGGATCACGATGAGCGACGAGCGCTGCCTGGCGGCGGTTTATGTGGCGGGGGTGAAGCAAACGACAACGGGAGTCACCCGGCCAGGAGTCGTCATCCCGGCGAAAGCCGGGATCCACGGCGTGCGCTCAGAGACGCGTGGATCCCGGCTTTCGCCGGGATGACGAAATCGAAGAAGCGTGGTGAAGGCATGCAGGAGACAACAAGATGCAAACAGAACCAGCGTTGCGCTTGCAACTGACGAACCTGAGCAAGCAGTACCCGGCGGTGAAGGCGAACGACCGGGTCAGCCTGCGCGTCAAGCCCGGCGAGATCCACGCCGTGCTCGGCGAAAACGGCGCCGGCAAGTCGACGCTGATGAAAATGATCTACGGCGCGGTGCGCCCCGACGAAGGCGAGATCCGCTGGAACGGCGAGCTGGTGCAGGTCGCGAGCCCGGCGCAGGCGCGCTTGCTCGGCATCAGCATGGTGTACCAGCACTTCAGCCTGTTCGACACGCTCACCGCGGCGGAGAACGTCTGGCTCGGCCTCGGCAAGGAGATCACGCTGCCCGAGGTCACGGCGCGCATCGGCAAGGTCGCCGCCACTTATGGCCTGGATGTGGAGCCGCTGCGCCCGGTGCATACGCTCTCGGTCGGCGAGCGCCAGCGCGTCGAGATCGTTCGCGCGCTGCTCACGTCGCCGAAGCTGTTGATCCTCGACGAGCCGACTTCGGTGCTGACGCCGCAGGCGGTGGAAAAGCTCTTCGTCACGCTGCGCCAACTCTCGGCCGACGGCTGTTCGATCCTCTACATCAGCCACAAGCTGGATGAGATCCGCGCGTTGTGCCACCACTGCACGGTGCTGCGCGGCGGCAAGGTGACGGGCGAAGTCGACCCGACGAAAGAGAGCAACGCGAGCCTGTCGCGCCTCATGATCGGCTCCGAGCCGCCCGAGTTGCAGCACCAGGCCTCAACTGCCGGCGACGTCGTGCTCTCGGTGAAGGACTTGTCGCTGGACAAGCTCGATCAGTTCGGCATGAACCTGCAAGGCATCTCGTTCGACGTTCGCGCCGGAGAGATCGTCGGCGTCGCGGGCGTCTCAGGCAACGGCCAGCAGGAACTGATGGCTGCGTTGTCGGGCGAAGATCAGCGCGCCGCGCCGGAATCGATCACCCTGTTCGGCAAAACAATCGGCGCGCATTCGCCGCGGCGCCGGCGCAAGGAGGGCTTGAATTTCGTTCCCGAAGAACGCCTCGGGCGCGGCGCGGTGCCGATTCTTTCCCTCGCGCACAACACGCTGCTCACGCGCACCGCGGCGGTGAACCGCTGGGGCTGGATCGGCACGTCACAAGTGCGGCTGCTCGCGGCGCACATCATCAGCCGCTTCAACGTCAAGGCGGGCGGAACGCAAGCGGCAGCGAAGTCGCTCTCGGGCGGGAATTTGCAGAAGTTCATCGTCGGGCGCGAGATCGACGCGAACCCGAAGCTGCTCATCGTCTCGCAACCCACCTGGGGCGTGGACGTCGGCGCTGCGGCATTGATCCGCGGCGAACTCCTGAAACTGCGCGACGCCGGCTGCGCGCTGCTCGTCGTGAGCGAAGAACTCGACGAATTGTTCGAGATCTCGGATCGCCTGATCGTGATCGCGCAAGGGCGAATGTCGCCGTCGATTGCAACCAAGGACGCGACGATCGAACGCATCGGCGAATGGATGAGTGGGCTCTGGCGGAAAGAGCAGTCCGTCCCTGCGGACGGACTGCCCGCCAAAGCGCCGGGCGCCCACGAACATGTGGCGGGACAAGTGCAGGGAGGAGGCCATCATGCTCAGGCTTGAAGCGCGCCCACAACCGTCGCAGGCGATGTCGCTCGGCTCGCCGCTGATTGCCCTGCTGCTGACCGCGGTGATCGCGGCGCTGCTGTTCATGTCGCTCGGCAAGGATCCGATCAGGGGCCTGGGCATCTTCTTCGTCGAGCCGCTCTCCGGGGCGCGCCAGGTGAGCGAGGTTCTGCTCAAGGCGACGCCGCTGATCGTGATCGCGCTCGGACTGGCCGTGTGCTACCGCTCCAACGTCTGGAACATCGGCGCCGAAGGGCAATACCTGCTCGGCGCGCTCGCCGGCGGCGGCGTTGCGCTGTGGCTGACGACGCAGGGCATCGTGCTGCCGAAGATCATCGCCGTGCCACTCGTGCTGCTCGGCGGCGTGCTCGGCGGTATGGCGTGGGCGGCGATCACGGCGCTGCTGCGCGATCGCTTCAACGCGAGCGAAATCCTGGTCAGCCTGATGCTCGTGTACGTGGCGCAGCAGCTCGTCAACTACCTCGTCTTCGGGCCCTGGAAAGACCCGCAGGGCTTCAACTTTCCGCAGACCAAGTCGTTCGATGCGTCGACGCTGCTGCCCAATCTGATGACGGGAACCCGGCTGCACATCGGCTTCGTGATTGCGCTGGTCGCGGTGGCGCTGATGTGGGTTTTCATGTTCCGCCTGTTCCGCGGTTTTCAGTTGCAGGTCGGCGGCCTCGCCCCGGCGGCGGCGCGCTACGCCGGCTTCTCGGCGCGCACGTCGCTCTGGACGGCGATGATGATCTCCGGCGCGCTCGCGGGCCTGGCCGGTGCGATGGAAGCGGCCGGTCCGCTGCGCCAGATCACGCCGCACATCTCGACGGGCCTGGGCTTCACCGCGATCATCGTCTGCTTTGTCGGACGCTTGCACCCGGTGGGAATCGTCTTTGCCGGCATGTTGCTTTCGATGATGCTCATCGGCGGCGAGCTCGGCCAGTCGCGCCTGGGCCTGCCGAACGCGTTGACCGGCGTGTTCCAGGGCCTGCTGCTCGTGCTGCTGCTCGCCTGCGACACGCTGATCCACTATCGGGTCCGGCTGCGGCACGCCCCTCCAGCCGTCATCCCGGCGCACGCCGGGATCCAGGGCGCCTTGCACACAGTGGATCCCGGCGTGCGCCGGGATGACGGGAGAAAGTCATGAACGAAATTGCCTTGCTCATCGCCGCAACGCTCGCGTCGGGAACGCCACTCGCAATCGCCGGCCTGGGCTTGCTGCTGAACGAAAAAGCCGGCGTGCTGAATCTCGGCGCCGAGGGCATGATGCTCGTCGCCGCGATCGCCGGTTTTGCCGCGGCGTTCACGACCGGCAGCGACACACTCGCGTTTGTCGCCGGCGCCGCAGCGGGTGGCCTGCTCGCTGCGGCGTTCGGCGCGCTCGTGATCTGGCTGAACACGAACCAGTACGCGACGGGCCTTGCGGTGAGCCTGTTCGGCTACGGCTTCTCCGCGTTCGTCGGCGTCGAATTCGTCGGCAAAAAACTCGCCGAGCGTCCCGCATTCGAAATCCCGTGGCTCGCCGACATTCCGCTGCTCGGCCCGGCATTGTTCAAGCAGCACCCGATGGTCTACATCGCGATCGGCCTGATGTTCGCCTGCATCTGGTTCCTCTACCGCAGCCGCGCCGGCCTCGTGCTGCGCGCGATCGGCGAATCGCCCGAATCGGCGCATGCCCTGGGCTACAAGGTGCGCTGGATTCGCCTCGCGGCTGTCGTCACCGGCGGCGCGCTGTGCGGCGTTGCGGGTGCGTTCCTGTCGGTCGTCTACGCGCCGCTCTGGGTCGAGGGGCTGGTCGCGGGGCGCGGCTGGATCGCGCTCGCGCTCACCACGTTCGCCACCTGGCGGCCGGTGCGGGTGCTGCTCGGCGCGTACCTGTTCGGTGGCGTGACGATGCTGCAATTCGCATTGCAGGGCGCCGGCGTCGACGTATCGAGCCAGTTGCTCGCGATGCTGCCTTACATCGCGACGATCGTCGTGCTCGCTCTCATCAGCCGGAACCCGGCGTGGATCCGCATCAACATGCCGGCGTCGCTCGGAAAGTCGTTTCACCCCGGAACATAATCACGTTCCAACTTTTTTGTTCACCCGACAACAGGAGACCTGTTCATGACCCAGATGTCCAAGCGTTCAATCATCAAGTGGGGCGGCTTCGTTGCGCTGGCCGCCACCGCCGCGCTCGTCGGCTGCGGCAAGAAGGAAGAGCCCGCCAAGCCCGCCGCCACGGCGGCTGCACCCTGCCGCAGCGCCTGCCCCCAAGGCCGAGCCGTTCAAGGCGGCGTGGGTTTATGTCGGCCCGGTGGGCGACGCCGGCTGGACCTACGCGCATGACGTGGGCCGCAAGGCGGTCGAGGCCGAGTTCGGCGACAAGGTGAAGACGACGTTTGTCGAGAAAGTTCCCGAAGGGGCGGACGCCGAGCGCGTGATCCGCGACCTCGCGAGCCAAGGCAACAAGATCATCTTCGCCACGTCGTTCGGTTTCATGGAGCAGATGCTGAAGGTGGCGAGCGAATTCCCCGACGTGAAGTTCGAGCACGCCACCGGCTACAAGACGTCGCCGAACATGCGCATCTACGACGCCAAGTTCTATGAAGACGCGTACATGGCGGGCGTGATCGCCGGCAGCATGACGAAGACGAACACGCTCGGCTTCGTCGCGTCGTTCCCGATCCCCGAAGTGCTGCGCAACATCAACGCCTTCACGCTCGGCGCGCAAAGCGTGAACCCGAAGGTCAAGACCAAGGTGGTGTGGATCAGCTCGTGGTTCGACCCGCCGAAAGAGAGCGAAGCCGCGCAGAGCATGATCAACGCCGGCGCCGACGTGCTGCTGCAGAACACCGATTCGTCGGCGGTGCTGCAAACGGCGGAGAAGAACGGCAAGTTCGCGTTCGGCTGGGACAGCGACATGAGCGCGGTCGCGCCGAAAGCGCACCTCGCGTCCTGCGTCGTCATCTGGGACGGTTACTACAAGAAGGCGGTCAAGGAAGCGATGGACGGCAGCTGGAAGACCGAGCGCACCGTGTGGGGCGTCAAGGAAGGGCAGAACGCGTTGGCCAAGATCGCCGACTTCGTTCCCGAAGCGGCGAAGAAGAAGGTCGACGAGATCAAGGCGGGGATGAAGGCCGGAACGTTTGAAGTCTTCACCGGCCCGATCGTCGGCGCCGACGGCAAAGAGCTGCTCGCCAAAGACGCGAAGGCGGATCAGGCTTGGAAAGACAAGGTCGACTTCTACGTCAAGGGCGTGGAAGGGAAGATTCCGAGCGGCAAGTAGCCACCAGTGCGGCGCGCGCCCGGGCCATGCGGACCCGGCGCGCGCATCGGTGACCGCCGACGATCTCTACGGCACGCGCCGCACGGTCGTGGCGACGAGCGTGCCGGCCAACAGGACGCCCTCCGCACGCACGACGTCGCCAAGCTGAACTGCGGCGAAGAACTCTGCCTGGGTCTGCGGCATTCCCTGGGCGTTGAAGAACTGGGCGCTGTTCGTCGTGACGAGCGTTCCCAGGATCGTCAGCGTGCTGCCGCTGATGTTGCCCACCGGACCGGCGATCCCGGCGCCCGGCGTGAGGAACGGCAGGCGCTGCACCAGGCCCGCGTCGATGCGGCCCGCGTTGACCCAGCCCACGGCGAGAACTTCGTCGTTCAGCCTGAGCTCGGACAGTGTGAGGCCGCCACCCGCCAAGGTCAGGTCACTGAGAATCGTGCGCGGATGCACCTGGACCTGGACGCCGGGTGCGACCCCGAGGCTGAAGCGCCGCGCCGCCAGGTCGATCGTCGTGACCCGGCCACGCACATAGCCGTCCAGCGCCGGCCGAAAGATCTGCACGCGTTCCGCGACAAGCACGCCGTCGCTGCCGCGCGCGCCGACGACGCCGATCCGCGCGCCGTTGCCGAGGTCCGCCTTGCTGCCGTCCACGAACAACGTGGCGGCGTTCACCGCGACAGTTTGGCGATTGATCTGGAACCTGTCCGGAATTGCATTCCACTGGCTCACGATGCCGTGCAGCAGGAAGCGGCGCAGCGGTCCACTGAGCCCCGGGCTCAGCAAGGAGAGTTGCGTCGCCACGGCAGCGCCATTCGCCGGTGGCGCTTGCAAGACGATCCGAACCAGCTGCCCCACGGTCAATTGATTCGGCGTGACGCCGATGAGCGTGGCGCCGCTGACGTCGACTTCGATGCCCGCGACTCGCACCAGGTTTCCGGTCACTGCGGCGATGAATCCGGTGAACTGTGGTGCGACGGCGCCTGATTCAACGCGCACCCAGGTCGCGCGGAACCCATCGGCTTGATAGAAGCCCGAGACCTGGATCACCTGCCCCGGCAGCAACTCGGCGGCGCTGCCGATTCCGCCTTCGAACAGCGTCGTCGAATCGAGCGTGACGGATTGCCCGAGGACATTCACGGTCGTCGCATCGGGAACGCTTTCGATGGCGCCGCGCAGCAGGCTTTCGTAGGCGACCTTGCTCGCCGTCCCGCTGCTGCCATTCGGCGCGAGTTTGCCGCTCACGGTCACGACCATGCCGACGCGCAAGTCGGCCTGGGTTCGGCCGGGCGTGCCGTCGGTCGTGATGTCGGCGCCCGCAGTATCGAATTCCACACCGTCGACGATGACGCTGCCGAATCCGGTGACGACTCCCGTCGCCTGTGTGTCGGCGGCGGCGCCGGTGCCGTCCTGACCGACGCCGCCGCAGCCGACGCCCAGGCCGGCGACCAGGCACGCCAGCAGTGCCAAGGCGCGGCGGAGGAAGGGGAAGTCCAAGCTCGGTTTCATCGGATTTCTCCAGAGGCATCGCCCGGTGGGCTCGGCAATTCAGAGGTGGTGTCGGGCGGCGCTGGCGGCGCGGGCGATTCGCTGTAATAGACGCCCAGCACGACACGGCGTGCGCCGGGCGCGACCGCGGCGTCGCCGGCGTCGTTCGCGATGAGCAAGTCGCGCGCGCTGCCGAGTGCCTGCAGGCCTGCGTCGCGCAAGGCAGTGCGCAGCGCGTCCAGGCGTTCCGGCGGAATGTTGTCGGCGAAGACGCGTTGCTGCAAATGGGCTTGCTCGGCCGGCTGCGCAAGGTTGTGGTCGATCGTGCTCAACAGGTCGGCAGCGTGCTGCCCGAGCAGCGCGATCTTGCGTGAATCGGTCGCTCGCGGCACGTAGCCTTCGCCGCGCAGCGCATAGCTTCCGTTGTCGTTCACCGTCACCGCGCCGGCGTGGCGCAGCTCGTCCAGCACGGCACGCACTGGCATGTCGCCGCTGTACTTGCGCACGAGCGCGGCGAATTGGGTCGGATTCAGATCGGGCGTGGTGCCGGTCGCGTTCGCGGCGTGTTCGCGCCGCCAACCGACGACGACCTTGGCGGCGCGGTTCATCGTCCCGGCGAGCGCCGGATCGCTCGCCTCACCCTGGGCGTGCAGCGCCTGCAGGCGCGCCACTTCCTTGCGATTCAGGCCGGTGATCACGGAGATGCGCGAAGTCGTCTGCTTGCGGCCACGCAAGGCGAAGTCCTGTTCCGCAACGTCGACGTAGCTGCGCCGCACCAGCTCGGCGAAATCCTCGTACGCCATGCCGTGACGCAGCAGCACCCGCACCAGGGGGCGCAGCAACTGCAAAACGGAGGCCGCCAGGGCGTTGCGCAGGGTCATTGGCGTTCGGGCGAAAGTGGCGCAGGGGTGGTCGCGAAGTCGCGTCGGACGCAATTGTTAACCATATTTGGTCCGAAAATCCCAATAACACCTTGCGAAGTTCAATAAATGGGAAAATAATCCCAAACATGTCGAGATGGGGTCCAGTGGACCAGCGGTCTCAGACAGTTGTTCAACTCAACGGAAGGACACGCGATGAAAGCTCAACTGAAACGCCTGCTCGCCGGCATGGCGGTCGCCGCGACGGCCTTGCTCGCCGCCTGCGGTGGTGGCGGATCGGACTCCAACAGTCCCCCCGCGGCGCAATATGAAGGCACGATCGGCGGCTTTGGCAGCGTCATCGTCAATGGCGTGCGTTTTGACGACAGCCGGGCGACGATCACGATCGACGATGCGGGCGCCAGCGTCGGCGCGCTCAAGCTTGGCATGCGCGTCACGCTGGTCGGCCAAGTCGCCGAGGGCGCCGAGACGGGAACTGCGACGGAAGTGAACGTCGAGACTGCGGTGCGCGGCCAGGTGGCGAGCGTCGATCGTGGCGAACGCGAATTTCAAGATCCGTGGCATCACGATCCAGACCGATGCCAAGACCGTGTTCGAAGGCGCGGGCAGCCTGGCCGCGGTCAACGTGGGCGACTGGGTCGAGACGCACGGCAGCGTCGACTTCGAGAACCGGGTCGTGCAGGCGACGCGCGTCGAGGTCAAGGCGCCGGAAGATGTGGGCCGCGTCGTGCTCTTCGGCAAGGCGACCGGCGTCACCTCGAGCAATTTCACGCTCGGCGACCTGACGGTGAACTATGCGACCGCGCAACTCATTGGCTTCGGCGCGAGCGGAATTGCCGAAGGCCAGGTCGTTCGCGTTCGCTCGAACGAACCCCCCGTCGCCAACGTGCTGACCGCCACGGTGGTCAAAGCGGTGAGGGCGCCGCGCCTGCTCGACGGTACGCCCGCCGCAGTAGAAGGGCGAATCCAGCAATTCAACGGCGCTGCGGACTTTCTCGTCAGCGGAACGGCGGTCGACGCGAGCCAGGCGACATTCGAGAACGGCGTCATCGGCGACCTCGCCGAAGGCAAGCGAGTCATCGTGCGCGGCACGCTCGCGAACGGCAAAGTGATCGCGAAACGTGTGCGCTTCTTCCTGCCCGACCAGGACGGCGAAATCCGCCTCATCGGTCTGGTGAGCGACCACCTGTCGAACGCGAGTTTCAAAGTGCGTGGCGTTGCGGTCGATGCGAGCAGCGCGCAGTTCATCAACGGCGACGCTGCGCAACTCGCGAACGGCCGCCTCGTGCAGATCAAAGGGCAGGCGGTGGGCTCGCTCGTCACGGCGACGAGCGTCGCGTTCCTCGACTCGAATGCGGTGCTGGCGTTGCTCACCGGTGTGGTCAGCGAAGCCAACTCGAGCGCGGATTTCAAGGTCGGCGGTCAGCCGGCGAAGCTCGGCGTGCTCGTGCGCTTCATCAACGGCAATCCGGCCAGCATCGTCAACGGCGCGACCTTGTGGATGAAGGGGCACCGCGACGGCGCGGGCGTGTTCATCGCGAACATCATCTTCGTCGTGCCGAACTGGGTCGTTGCGACGACCCAAGCCGCCGGGACTGTGACCGACCCGGATCCGCTCGGCCATTCGTTCAAGTTGAACGGGACCACGATCACGGTTTCGCCCGCCACGGTATTCATCGGGGGTAGCGAGGCCGACTTGCTCGCCGGGCGTTGGGTGATCGTCACCGGCAAGATGAACAGCGGTGTGCTCGCCGCCGAAACCATCGTCATCACACGCGACCGCAGCAACGAGGCGTGCAAGGCGTTCAAACTCGTGGCGGTGATCTACGACTACGCCTCGGTCAGCGACTTCAAGTTGTTCGGCTTCCAGATCGACGCGAGCGCAGCGACCTTCGGCGGCGGCACTGCGGCCGACCTGGCCGACGGCAAGGTCGTTCAAGCTTGCGGCGATGAGCTGCCGGCGGGCAATGTGCTGAAAGCCAAGAGCATCGTGTTCCGCACGGCACCCTGAGCCTCGAGTTTCGGTGTCACGCCTCGGCTCGAAAGCGCCGAGGCGTTTTTCGTGTTCCGACCGGCGCCCGCAGGGCGCTGAATCGCCTTGCGGGTCAGGCCGGCGCGATGTTCTTGCGAAAGCCCTGCACCATCAGCGCTGCAATGACGAGACCGAACCCGATGGCGTCGGCATACGCCCCGGGGTAGACGAGTGCAATCCCGGCCGTCAGCAGCATGGCGCGCTCGATGCGCGTGGTTCGCTTCAGCGCCCAGCCCTGGAAGCCTGCGGCGAGCGCGGCGATGCCTACCGCCGCGGTGAGTGTGACCTGCGCAATCGACCACCAATTCGCCGTCGCCAGCGCCTTCGCAGACCCCATCAGCAACAGCCCCTGGCCCTCGGGCGCGAGAACGAACATGAACGGCACGAGGAACGCCGGCACGCGTGTACTTCCAGCACTGCAGCGTCGTCTTGTACGGATCGCCGCCGGTGATCGCCGCGGCGGCGAACGGCGACAGCGCGGTCGGCGGTGACACCTCCGAGAGCACCGCGTAGTAGAAGATGAACATGTGCGCGGCGAAGTCGGGCACCCCCAGTTTGATGAGCGCGGGCGCTGCGATCACGGCGCAGATGATGTACGCACGCCGTCACCGGAACCGCCAGGCCGACGATCCAGACGACGAGCGACGTGAACACGGCGGTGAGCAAGAGCGAGCCGCCGGCGTAGTCGATGACGATCGAGCTGAACTTCAGGCCCAGGCCCGGTGAGCGTGACGACGCCGACGATGATTCCCGCGCCTGCACACGTCGCCGCCACATTGAGCACGCCGATCGACCCGCCTTGCATCGCCTTGACGAAAGGCGAGTTGAAAAGGTGTTCGCGGATCGACCCTTTGCCCTGGAACAGGTCGTAGGACAGCAATGCGCAATCGCGCCGCAGAAAGCTCGTCGCGAAAGACACGACAGTCGCCCAGAACACAGAGAGTACGGGCGAGAAGCCCCACATCATGAAGACGACGATCGACACCAGCGACAGGAAGTGGAACCAGTAGTTTTTGGTGAGGTGCCAAATGCTGTCGACCTTGTCGAAGACGACGCTGCCCATGCCGTACTTGCGCGCGTCGATCTCGACCATGAGGAAGAGCGCGAGGTAGTACAGAATCGTCGGAACGACGGCCATCAGCAGCACGTCGAGATAAGAGATCTTCAGGAACTCGGCGATCAGAAACGCCGCGGCGCCGAGCACCGGCGGCGAGATGATCGCGCCCAGGCCCCCCGCAGCAAGCAGGCCGCCGGCGGCGTTTTTCTCGTAGCCGACCTTGGCAAGCATCGGGTAAGCAACTGCGCCGAGCGTCACCGTCGTTGCGACGCCCGAGCCCGATGGCCCACCGAGCAGAAACGACGCGAGAACGACGCTGCGCCCGGCGCCGGTGGGCTTGCCGCCCATCGCCGAGAACGAAAAGTCGATGTAGAACTTGCCCGCGCCCGAGTATTGGAGGAAAGCGCCGAAGATCGTGAACAGGATGATGAGCGACGCCGAGACGTCGACCGCCACGCCGTAAATGCCCTCGAGCGTCATGTACATCACGCCCACAAGGCGGCCGACTTCGTAGCCCTTGTGCGTCCACGGCGCGGGCAGCATCGGGCCCATCAGCGCGTAGGCGATGAAGCAAGACGTGATGATCGGCATGATCCAGCCGTTCGTGCGCCGCATCGCCTCCAAGACGAGCACGATCAGCGCGACGCCGAACGCGATGTCCCACGGGTTCGGTGAGGTGTTGCGATCGGTGATGTCGTCACCGCCCATGAGCAGGTAGACGACGACGCCGATCGCCAGCGCCGCGGCGAGCCAGTCCCACCACATGATGCGATGCCGGAATCTGCGGCTGATCGGGAACACCAGGAAGCACAGGAACAGCACGAAGCCGACGTGCACCGGGCGCAGCGTCTGCGTCGGCACGATCGCGTACGCCGTGTAAAGGTGAAACGCCGACATCACGAACGCGATCGCGATGACGAAGGCGCCGAGCCAGCCCTGCAGCTTGTTCGCCGCGCCTTCTTCGGCTTCGATGAACTCTTCGGCCTTGTGCAGGGCCTCTTCGCTGACCGCCGCGAGGTGGCTTGGCGGCGTGTGCTTGGTTTCTTGGTTCATGGACTCGTCATCCCGGCGAAAGCCGGGATCCACGGGGTTGATCAGCGGCGAGTGGATCCCGGCGTTCGCCGGGATGACGGGGTGCGGGCGAGGCTCGCGATCAGTTGAGCTTGATGCCCTTCTCGGCGAAGTACTTCACTGCGCCGGGGTGGAACGGAATCGGCGATGCGCCTGCCTTCTGGTTCTCCAGCTTGAAGTTCATCGCTTCTTTGTGCACCGCAATCAGGTCTTCGCGCTTGTCGAAGATCGTCTTCACGATGTTGTACGCGGTCTTCTCGTCCATGCTCTCGTGCGCGATCAGGATGTTCATCACGGTGGCCTGTTTGTTGTCGGACTCCATGCCGCGGTACATGTCTTTCGGGATGCTGTCTTCGATGTACAGGTTGCCGTACTTCTTGTTCATCGCCGCCACCGTATCGGCGTGGTCGATCATCTTCAGCTTCGTTCCCGGCGTGTTCGCCAGATCGGTCACCGCTGCGGTGGGCAACCCGCCGACCCAGAAGAAGGCGTCGATCTTGCCGTCCTTGATCGCGTTCACCGATTCGGCCACGCCCAGGCGCTCGCGTTTCATGTCGCTGTCCTTGTCCAGGCCCGCGGCCTCGATGACGCGAAACGCCATCACTTCGGTCGCGCTGCCCGGCGAGCCCGTGGAGACGCGCTTGCCCTTCAGGTCGGAGATCTTGGCGACGCCACGCCCTTCAATGCTCACGACGTGCATGCGGTTCGGGTACAGGATCATGAGGGTTCGCACCGCGACCTTGTTGCCCTTGAACTTGTCTTCGCCGCGGTACGCGTCCAGCGTCGCGTCGGCCATCGTGAGCGCGATGTAAGGCTTGCCGCTGCCCACGAGCTTGAGGTTGTCGACCGAACCTCCGGTGACTTCGGCGGTCGCCTGCATCCCCGGCACATGTTTGGACAACGCCGCGGCCATGCCGCCGCCGAGTGGGTAATACACGCCGCCGGTGCCGCCGGTGGCGATGGAAATGTTCTGCGCGCTCGCGCTGAACGCCAGAACGAGACTAACGAGGACAGTGCCGACGAACGGCTTGGTCAGTTTCATGGTGACTCCCGGTGAAAAAATGCGGCCTCGCAGCACCAGGTGATTCTGGCCTGCCGCGGCAGGGGCGACTCTACACAGTTTCCAGCACTCGGCCCACGCACGAGCACGCACGAGTGCGCATTGGTACTTCGCGGCCTGCGGATTGACTTCGAAGTCTCGAACCCGACCCGCAGCCGCTCGAGCGCCGCAGGCAGGCTAGGGAATGCACTGATGAGAACGCGATTTACGCCGCTGGAAATCGGTTCCAGAATGGATTTCACGGTGCACGTTGCCACGCTTTCGTGGTCGATGTCTTGCTCCGCCAAAGGACTCCACCATGTGCAGACTCTGTGACGCCGGCAGCCCCCAGGACCATTCCGAAGCGCGGCGCAAGTTTCTGAAAGCGACCACAGCGACGGGCTTCGCCGCCGCCGGCTTGAACCTGCTCGCGCCACGCCCGGCGTCGGCGCACGACGGCAGACCGCCCGAAGACAGCGGCCGGCGCCATCGGCGCTACCTGATTCGCGGCGGTGCGGTCATGTCGATGGACCCGAAGGTGGGCAACTTTGCCAAGGCCGACGTCCTTGTCGAGGGCAAGAAGATTGTTGCGGTCGGACGCAACCTGCACGCCGGCGGCGCTTCGGAAATCGATGCGCGTGGTCGCATCGTCATGCCGGGCTTTATCGACACGCATCACCATCTGTTCGAGACAGCGCTGCGCAGTTATCTTGCCGATGGCTTGCTGTTCGACGGCCTGGACCCGGGGACGACGAACAACTACTTCCAGAAGATCCTGCTCACCTTCGCTCCTGTGTTCCGGCCGCGAGACGTTTACATCAGCACGCTGTTCGGCTCGCTCAGCCAACTCGACGCCGGTGTGACGACGGTGTTCGACATCTCTCAGATCCACCATTCACAGGCTCACAGTGACGCCACGATCAAGGCCTTGCGCGACTCCGAACGCCGCGCCGTATTTGGGTACTTCGAAAGTGCAGGCGGGGTCGCGGGAAACGAGTATCCAACCGACGCGCGGCGAATCAAGCACGACCACTTCAGCAGCCGCGATCAACTGTTGTCGATGTTCATGGGCGGCGAAATCTACCTGCCGGGGTACGAGGCGGCATGGGCCATCGGCCGGGAGTTGGACATCCCGGTTGCTGCGCACATCGTCGGCACTTTCGGCATGCGGCCGACCTTCGATGCGCTCGCCGCAGCCGGGGCATTCACATCCGACAACCTGTTCGTCCATATGACGGGCATGTCTGACTTCGCCTGGAGCAAGGCGCGCGATGCGGGTGCTGGCGTCTCGCTGGCGGTGCCGATCGAAATGAACATGCGGCACGGCACGCCGCCGATCCAGAAGGCGATCGACCTGGGTTTCAAGCCGTCTTTGTCGACAGACGTCGAATGCACGCTGACGGCCGACATGTTCACCCAGATGCGCTCTGCGATGGCGTTGCAGAAGATGTTCATCAACAGTCGTGGGCTGGGCGAGAACGGCCCCGCCGAAACGAACCTTCCGGCGTTGCTGAAGGCGCGCGATGTGCTGACCTGGGTGACGATGAACGGTGCGCGAGACTTGAAACTGGACTCGAAGGTCGGTTCGCTCACGCCGGGCAAGGAAGCCGACATCATCATTCTCGATGCCGAGGCGATCAACGTGGCTCCCCTGAATCACGTGCCGGGCGCGGTGGTCTCGCTCATGGAGCGCAGCAACGTCGAAACCGTGATCGTCGCGGGCAAGGTGCGCAAATGGAAGGGCAGGATGCTCGACACCGACCTGTCCCGGTTGCGCAGCGAACTCGATGCGACGCGCGACTACGTGTTCGCCCAGGCGCGAATTCCCAAGGATCTGTTCCGCGAGCCCTGAGCGACGCAGCTGCGGTCAGCTGGTTCCCAGCCCGAGATACGCCCGCCGTATCTCGGGCCGGTCCATCAATTCGCTCGCCAAGCCTTCGGCGACGATCAGGCCCTCTTCCATCACGTAGGCACGCTGCGCGAGTTGCATCGCCATCGCGACGTTCTGCTCGACGAGCAACACCGACGTTCCCAGCGCATTGATTTCGCGGATCGCGCGGAACATGTCGTGCACGATGAGCGGCGCCAGTCCCAGCGACGGCTCGTCGAGCAACAGCAGCGTCGGGCATGCCATCAGCGCCCGGCCGATCGCGACCATCTGCTGCTGCCCGCCCGACAGCGCGCCCGCGGGCGATGGCAGTTTCTCTTCCAGCATCGGGAACAGCGCCAGCACCTGCGCGAGCGAGTCCGCGCGCTGGCGCCGGGCGCGTGGCGTGAAGCTGCCGAGGATCAGGTTGTCGTGCACGCTCATCGACGTGAACAGGCGCCGGCCCTCGGGGACGATGGCGATGCCGGTTTCGCAGAACTGATGGCTCGGCAGGCGCGTCACGTCGCGGCCGTCGAAGTGCAGGGCACCGGCGTGGGCGCGCAGCAGGCCGGCGATCGTATTGATGAGCGTCGACTTGCCCGCGCCGTTCGGGCCGACGACACAAACGAGCTCGCCGCGCGAAACGGCGAGCGTCACGCCGCGCAGGGCAGGCGCCTGACCGTAGTTCACTTCGAGCGCGTCAAGCCGGAGCATGCGGCGCTCCCAGGTAGGCGGTGATCACGTCGGGGTTGCGCATCACGTCGGCGGCAGGGCCCTGAGCGAGCAACTTGCCGTGGTTCAGCACGGCGATGCGATCGGTGAGCGCCATCACGGCGTGCATCACGTGTTCGACGAAGACGATCGTTGCGCCCTGGTCGCGGATCCTGCGGATCAGCGCGACGGCCTCGGTCATTTCGGCCGGGCTCAGGCCCGACAACACCTCGTCGAGCAGCACCAGGCGCGGCCTGCCGGCGAGCGCACGCGCGAGTTCGAGGAACTTGCGCTGGTGCAGGTTCAACTCGTCGGGCCGCGCGTTCGCCTTGGTTTGCAGGCCGGTGAACTCGAGCCACTGCCACGCTTCGCGCAAGGCTTGCGCCTGCGACAGCGCGGCGCCGCCGAACATCGCGACCAGCGCGACGTTCTGCAGCACGCTCATGTGGCCGAACGGACGCGGGATCTGGTACGTGCGCGCGATTCCCTGCTGGGCGACGCGGTGTGCCGGCAGGTGCGTGAGCGCCTTGCCGTCGAACCGGATTTCGCCGCTGCTCGCCGCGAAATGCCCGCTCACGACGTTGATGAAGGTCGACTTGCCCGAGCCGTTGGGCCCGAGCAGGCCGAGGATTTCACCCTCGCGCACCTGCAGGCTCACGTCGTCCAGCGCCTGCACGCCCTTGAAGGCTTTGCTGAGGTTGTGCACTTCGAGCAACGGCCGCGGGGGTTCGCTGGCGTGAACGGCACTGCGATGTGCAGATTGCTCTGGACCTCGGATGCCGTCATCCCGGCGTACGCCGGGATCCACCGTTGACCCACCTTGATCGATCCCGGCGTGCGCCGGGATGACGGCTGTTAGGGCCGGAGCGGCTTTGCGCCGGAAACCGAGCACTCCATTGGGCAGGAACAGGATCACCGCGACCAGCACGCCGCCGACGACAGCCCGGCCCGCGACGGCGTAGTCGCCCGCAGTGAAGGCGTAGAGCAGGGCGGTGATCGCCGCCGCGCCCACCGCCGGCCCAGCCCAATGGCGCGTGCCGCCGAGAACGCTCATCAGCACGACCGTGAGCGGCACCGTGATGTTGAACGTCTCGCCCGCAGTGACGTAGGACACGAAGAGCGCGTGGATCCCGCCGGCGAGCCCGGCGAACGCGCACGACACGCCGAACGCGACGATCTTGTAGCGGTAGGTGGGAACGCCCATCACTTCGGCGACGTCTTCGTCGTCGTGGATCGCGAACAGCCCGACGCCGAGTTTGGACGCGTGGATGCGGTACGCGATGACGAGCGTCGCCGTCGCGGCGATGAGCGCCATGAGGTAGATCGACGCCGACGCGCTGGGCCCGATTTTCGGCACTGCCACGCCGCTGAGCGCAATGCCCGGGCCGCCGTCGATGCGTGTGTTGAGCACGATCGTCGCGACGACAAAAGTGACGGCCAAAGTGAGCAGCGCGAACAGTTCACCGCGCACCGCCTTGACGCGAAACACGACGGCGCCCAGCAGCACGCCGAGCAACGCCGCAACCGCAGCCGCCACCGGCAAGGTCCAGAGAAAGGGCACGCCCAGGTTCGCCGACAGCCCCGCCGACGTGTACACGCCGACGCCGAAAAACGCACCGTGGCCGAACGAGAAATAGCCCGAATAACCCGACAGGATGTTCCACGACAGCGCCAGGATCGCCCAGTGGCAGACGAGGTAGAGGAAGGACTCGTAGAACGGCGCGACGCCGAGCCAGGGCACGCTCGCCAGCGCCGCAAAGGCTGCGGCAATTCCCAGCGTCGCCTTGTTCATGCCCGCAATTGCCCCGGCCGGAACAGCAGCACGACGATGAGCAGCGAGAACGAGACGATCGGCGCCCAGGACGGCGAAGTCACCGCCATCGTGATCGCTTCGCTGACGCCGATGATGACGCCGGCGACCAGCGGCCCGAGCGCGCTGCCCAGACCGCCGAGCATCACCGCAGCGAACACAACGCCGACCCAGGCGAAGACTTGCGATGGCGTGAGCGTGAACGTCAGCGCCAGGCAAATCCCGGCCACGCCGGCGAGCGCTGCGCAAAGCCCGGCGAGCAGCAGCGACAGGGCTTTCTGGTTGATGCCGAACGCTGCGGCGATCACGCCGTCTTCGGCCATCGCGCGCAAGGCCTTGCCCCAATCGGTATAGCGCATCGCGGCCCAGATTCCGAACGAAAGCGCGACCGCGAGCGCGAGCGTCACGAGTTCGGGCACCGGAAAGTAGAGCGTGCCGACAGTGAACTTCTGGTCGTTGTAGACCGATTCGAGGCGCCTGAAGTCGGCGGTCCAGATGCCCTGGATTGCACTCTCCATCATCACCGTGATGCCGAAGGTCACGAGCAGCGAGTTGAACGGCGAAATCGCAAACCGCCCGAGCAGCCACTGCATGCCGCAACCGAAACCGAAGAAGAGCGGCGGGATGATGAGCAGCGTGAGCAGCGGGTCCACATGCAGCGTGGCCAGTTGATAGCTGAGGTAGGCGCCGAGAAACACGAAGCCGAAGTGCGCCAGGTTGATCTGGCGCAGCAAGCCCCAGGTGAGACCCAGGCCAAGCCCGATCAGGCCGTACAGGCTGCCGATGAAGATGCCGGAGAGGATCGACTGGGCAAGCAGGTTCAGGCTCGGCCAGGTCATCGTGGCGTGACCCCGGCGAAGACCGTCACACCGGCCAAAGCTGTCATCCCGGCGAACGCCGGGATCCAGAGCACGGTGCCGACAGTGGATCCCGGCGTGCGCCGGGATGACATGCGTGCCCTCACTGCACCTGCAACTTCGCCCCCGGCGCGGCGAACGCTGCCGGCCAGATCACGTTCCACTTGCCGTTCTGCACCTGCTTGAGCTTCATCAGGTCGTCGCCGTAGTTGCCCGTGCCGTCAAAGCGCAGCCGGCCCTGGATCGTGTCGACGCGGTTGCCCTTCAGCCATTGCGCGATCGCCTTGTCGTCCAGGCTGCCCGCGCCGCGCACGCCGGCTTCGAGGATCTGCCACGCCGAATACGACGCGGCGGCCTGCACTTCGACCGTCGTGTCGGGCAGGCCCGCCTTGGCGGCGCGGTCGTTGAAGATCTTGATGAACTCGGCCGCGACCGGGTTGTTCGTGAACGGCGCGTGCTCTTCGAAGATCGTCAGCGACAGCGCGCGCGCGCCGTCGGGCGACTTTGTCATCGGCCCGGGCGCGGGATAGGTGTGGAAGTGCAGCGGCGGCACGTAGTCGATCTTCTTCATCGCGTCCAACAGCATGTTGCCTTCGAGCGCGATGTCGCCCATCCACACCAGGTCCGCCTTTGCGTCCTTGATGCGTGCGGCGATCGGGCCGAAGTCGCGATTGCCGAATTCCCACTCGAGGAACAGCACTTCGGTCAGGCCGCGCTTCTTCGCGATTTCGCGCGCGCCGAGCGTCATGAAGTGGATCGACGGGAACTTGCTCGTCACGAAGGCCACCGTCTTGGGCGGCTTGGGCGAGGCGGCGAGCGCGTCCAGCACCATGCTCGGCACGGTCGTGCCGGGGTCGGGCCCGAGCGACCACGCCGGGAACGCGCCTTCGTATTTGGCGAGCGACGGAATGCCGAAGGTGTGGTGCACGAGCACCTTGTTGTAGCGCTGCGCGACGCCCATCGCCGAGAGGATGGCGCCGGTGGCGTAGGGGCCCATCAGCAGATCGACCTTGTCCGAGGTGACGAGCTGTTCGTACATCGTGCGCGCGACGTCGGGTTTGGATTGGTCGTCTTTCACGCTCCACTCGACCTTGCGCCCGAGCAGGCCGCCGCGCGCGTTGAGCTGCTCGACGTAGATTTCGCCGACCAGCTTGTGCGTCATCGCCGTGGCGGAGAGCGGCCCGGTCAGCGCCAAGGTGCTGCCGATGCGGATCGGCGCCTGCGCGGCGGCGCCGCCGGCGAACAAGGCGCTGGCGAGAGCGCCGACGGCGACGATCAGGGTGCGACGCGAAGAGGTCATTGTCTTGTCTCCTTGAAGAATGGCTTGGGACATCCGGCACGTGAGCGGCGCGCTCAGGCGGCGGGAACGAGCTTGAAGTCGAAGTGGCTGCTGTAGTAAGGCTTGTTCAGCACCCGGCCGTCGGGCGCCTTGCCGGCGGGGTGCTTGGCGAAGTCGACGATCAGGCTGTTGCGAACGCCGAACACGGCGTCCGAGTCGAGATACGGGCTCTCGCGGTCGAACAGGTGCGTCGTGAGGCGCTGGTAGCCGTCGGCATAGACCATCATGTGGATGTGGCCCGGGCGGTTCGCGTGCCGGCCCATCGCTTGCAGCATTGCGCCGACTGGCCCGTCCACGGGAACGGGATAGTAGGCGGGCTTGATCGACCAGAAGCGGTAGTTGCCCTGTGCGTCGGTGCGGATGCGCCCGCGCAGGCGCATTCCGGCGTCCGGGCCGCGCTGCATGTCGTAGACGCCCTCGCCGTCGCCCGACCAGATGTCGAGGCAGCAGTTCGCAATCGCTTTGCCGTTCGTCGCTTTCACGCTGCCGGTGTAGTAAGCCGGCTCGCCGGGCGCGCCCGCGGTGACGTCGCCGCCGAGCGGAAACTCGGGCGAGCCTTCCCAGTAGAACGGCCCCTGCACCGTGGCCTCGGTCGGTTCGGCGTCGCCCGGCTGCGCCCTGGCGCGCACCGCGCGCGCGCCGCGCAGCTGCTCGAGCGCGACGACGAGCATCGAGACGCCGAGCGTGTCCGACAGCAGGATGAACTCCTGACGCTTGTCGTCGCATTTCTGTCCCGTTGCGGTGAGGAACTGGATCGCGGCCATCCATTCGTCGGGAGTCAGGTCGACCTCGCGCACGAAGGCGTGCGCGTGCTCGATCAGCGCCGTCATCACCTGCTTGAAGCGCGGGTTCGGGCAGTCGGCCAAGCGGGCGACGACGGCTTGCGCGATTTCGTCGGCTGCGTGTTGCGCCATGGGCTTGGTCTCCGTAGGGGTTGCGGCGTTCGGATTGCAGGCAGCGGGCCTGTCCCGGCATGCGTGGGTCTTTGCAGTGCGGCGCGCCGAGTCTAGAGCCAACGCGGGGTGGATTGGCTCTGCATAAACCCGCATCCGCTGCAAGGGTCACTGACCGGCTGAGCTTATTTCCGGCCGCCGCGAACGGTGTCAGTGGCTACCGCCCCCGCGCCACGCCAGCCCGTCGCCGCCGGCGATTCGCTCGAGAATCTGGTCGAGTGTCAGCGCACGTGTGATGTGGCAACGGTCCGACCCCTGGAAGGCGCCCGACGCGTCGATGCTCAGCGCGTTGCGGTGGCAGTCGCCGGCGCAGTGCCAGCGCGCGAAACAGCCGCGGCAGAACGGCTGCTGTTCGACCTCGAGCGCACGCAGCGCCGCCAGGCGCTCGGTGTCGAAGCGGTAGTTGCCGCTCCCCGCGTCGTGACCGTAGAAGAAACGCTCGGCGAAATCGCTCTGTTCCGAAAAGACTTCGTAGCAGGCCGAGACGTTGCCGTCGGGGGAGAGCGCAAAGCTGTCCTGCGAGACGCCGCAGAAGTGCCGCGTCAGCAGGCCCACCCGCGCAGCGGAGTAGCTGAGTGTGAAGCCGTGGCCACGCGCCACTTCGTGCGCTTCGCGAAAACGCTCGATGAAACCGGCCGTCTCCGCCGATGGCGCGTCGTGCCAGCGTCCCATTCGATACGCCGGCTCGACTTGAATGTTCACCGGCCGGCTGTGACGGCAGATGAAGTCGATCGACTGCGGCAGCCGTTCGATGCGATCGGCCGGCACGGTGACGCGGATGCCGTAGCGAAATCCGGCCGCATCGAAACGCTCGAACGTATGCAGCACGCGCGCGCTCGAACCTTGGCCGTTGGCGAGCGGACGGTGCCGGTCCTGAGCCTCGGGCTCGCCGTCGAACGACACGCTGGCGCTGTGCAGGTGTTCGGTGATCCAGCTGATCTGCACTTCGTTCAGCACGCCGTTCGTCGCCGTGGTCGCGCTGCACGCCAAGCCCAACTCGTCGGCGCGCCTTCGCGCGTGGTCGTAGGCACCGGTCAGGACGCGCCAGTTCAGCGTCGGTTCGCCACCGCCATGAAACGCCAACGAGAAGCCGGCCGCACCTTGCGCCGTCGCGTTGCCGGCGACGAAATCGATGCCTTGCCTTGCCACCTCGATCGGCATGCTCTTCAGCGGCGTATCTCCGGCCGACGCGTAGCAGTAGGTGCAGCGCAGGCTGCATCCGGTGGTGAGGAACAGCGTCACACCGGTCGGCGCTGGGGCGCCGCGCGGCGCGCGTGGCGGCTGCGGCTCCGGCCCGGCGTCGATCAGCCCGAGCCCGCGCAACCAGTCGCGCAAGCGGCCGTCGGCGTCGCGTGCCGGATCGAAGCGACCTTCGCTCAGGTCGGCCAGCAGGTTCACGACGTCGGCGTGGGCGACAAATGCGCTTTGCCGCAGCGGCGCGTAGATGACGTAGCGGTCGGGGTCGACGTCTCCCATGTCAGGCCGGCCCGCAACGCCGGCACCGAGCGGCACGACGAAGATTTCCGCCGACAGCGTGGGCGGGTCTGCAAAGGGGGTCGTGGCCATCGTCAGAACCCCGGGAAAGTGACCGGCACGCAGACGCACACGAGGGCGCAAGGCCCGCCACCGCCGGCCGGCGGCTTCGGCACGTAACTTCCGGCGACGCAGTTGCAGGTGCAGGTGGCTGCAGCGGGAAGTGCGGCGCTCGTCGGGTAGGCTCGCTGCACCGGGCTCGCGTTCGGCAGCGCGGTGCCGACGTAGTTCGCGGTGCGGTCGGGTTCGAGCGCGCTGGCGTCGAACAGCCCGGCGACGAAACTGCCGTCGAGCGTGTCCCAGACCTTGATCGTGTTGTCCTGCGAGCCCGCGGCGACGTGGCGCCCGTCGGGGCTGATCGCCACCGCGTTGATGCGCCATCCGAGGCCGGTGAAGGCCTGACGCGGGGTGCCGTTCGCGGTGTTCCAGACGCGCACCGAATTTTCGTCCGCGGCGTTGGGGAATGGGTTGTTGCCCGGGTCGACGAACGACGGCAGCCCGGCGCTCGACGAGTTGCCACCCGAACCCGAGACGAGCAGGCTGCCGTCGGCGTTGAACGCGAGCGCGTTGACGCGGTTGGCGTGGCCGACCAGGCGGCGCAGCAGCACGCCACTCGCCACGTCCCACAGGCTGATCGCGGTGTCGCCGTGCGAGGGGTTGAGCGCGCTGCTTGCGTACGTCAAGCCGCCGGCGCTGGCGAACAGCCGGCCGTCGGGGCTGAAGACCATCGCCGGGCGCTCGGCCGCGGCGTCGAGCGTGCGCAGCAGCAGCCGGCTGCCGGTCGCTTCGCGAAGTTCAATGTCGCCGTCGACGAACGCCACCGCCATCACCGTGCTGGCGTCGTTCATCGCCGTGTTGTAGGGCTCCTTGCCCGCAGGCAATGGATCGCTGACATCGAACAGCTTGGCCCCCGAGGCCAGGTTCCAGGCCGCGAGCCGTACGACCGACGAGACACCGATCAGGATGCCGGCGGTCTTCACCGCGCCGTTGCGCGCAACGAACGCGGCTCCGGCGGGCCCGGTGATGCTGCCGACGAGGTTTGTCGGGTTCACCGTCCAGGTGTGGAAGCCGGCGCTCGTCGACGCGAAAAGCTGAGTGTTGTCGTCGGAGAACTTCAGCCCGGAGGTCGGCAGGTCGTCGGCGATGTTGGCGAACAGCTTGCCGGTGGGCATCGACCAGAGTTTGATTTCGGTGTGGTCGCGATTGCCGTTGCCGGCTGTGCCGCCGCTGCCACCGGCGCTGGCGAGGGTACGGCCGTCGACGCTGAAGGCGAGGATGTTGACTCGCGATGCGTGGGCGCGAACGTTCGCGCGCGTATGGGCGAGGTAGCCGGCTTCGTCGAGTGCGGCGGTGCTCGGTGCCGGGCAGGTCGGCCCGGTCCCGCCGCCACTTGCTCCACCGCCGCCCCCGCCGCCCCCGCCGCCCCCGCCGCAGCCGACGGCGAGCGCGCCGGCGACGCCGCCCACCCCAGCCAGCGAACCGCGCAGGAACTCGTGCCGCGTCATCGGCCAGCGCGCGCCATCCGGGACGACGCGGTACAGCGCCGGCTCGCTGCGCGGCCGAAACACAGGCACGCGCCGAAGTTCGAAATCGGGCGGTTTGCGCGAATTCATACCACCTCCTTGGCACCGGCCAGCCGAAGATTGCCCGAACGTACCGCGCAGGTCGTGCGCGTATCGCCTGCGGGTTGCGAACGGCGTGCGGCCGGGCGCCGCGCGCAGGCCCGGCCCGCCCGGACAAGGGTACTCCTGTGGCAGCGGCGTGCACTTGGGGTTTTCGCGCCGCCGCGTGTCAGCACTCAACGCCGAGATGGATCATCAAACCGGACCGGGTCCTACAACACGCTGCAAGCCTGCTCGAGGTTGCCTTCGGACATGATTCGCATGGGCACTTGGGTTCGGGAGCGCAGGTGAGCAAGTATCAACGCTCGAGGTCCACGCCCGCCAGCCAGCGCGCGCCGCGGCGGTACAGCTCTTGCACGACCGGCCCCTTGAGCTGGGGCATGTCGAGCTTGACCTGGTAGCCGATGCGCGTCTGGATGTAGGCGAGGTGCCGGTAGCCTTCGGGGAATGCGGCGAGCGCGGCGGCGTCGAGCTGCAGTGTCGCACCCGGAACGACGGGGTCGATGCGGTCCTTCTCGTAAATCGGCTGGCGGTGCAGCAGCTTCCACTCGCCCTGTTCGTGCACGACAAAATCGTAGAAGCGTCCCGTGCAGACGACGTCGCAGAGCACCGGCCCGTTCGCTCCGTCGACCGTGGCGCGCTGCGAGATCGTCATCTTCGTCTGCGCAATCGCGCGCTTGCCCACGACTTCGATCGCCGAGCCACCCAGAAAATGCAGGATGCTCACGCCCTTGTCCCAGCCTTCGCGCGTGACGCGGATGAACTCGGCAAACGGGCCCTGGAACCAGGTCGCCATCATCACGCCGTCAGGGTGCCAGACCGTGGCAAAGCGCTCCCAGTCGCCGGCGTCGCGCCATACGGCCCAGCGCTCGACCATGCGGCGGATCAGAGTTTCGTCTTGCAGCGTTTCGTGCATGGGTTGTCCTGTGGTGTCGTGCCTGACTGTACGATCCCGCTCGTCACCCCACCAAACCACTCTCCTTCACGCCGAGCGCCGCATGAAACTCTATTTCTCACCCACGTCTCCCTACGTTCGCAAATGCCTCGTCGTCGCGCACGAACTTGGGCTTGTCTCGCGCATCGAGCGCTCGTGGGCAACGCGCACCCGGTGAATCGCGATCCGATCGATCATCGCCAGCAACCCTTTCGGCAAGGTGCCGACGCTGATCTGCGACGACGGCAGGGTGCTCTACGACAGCCGCGTCATCTGCGAGTACCTCGATCATCTGGGAGGCGGTGCGCTGTTCCCGCGCCAGCGGCGCCGCGCGCTGGCAGGCCTTGACGCTGCAGGCACTCGCCGACGGCATGTTGGACGCTGCGCTGCTCGCGCGCTATGAAGACGCGGTGCGGCCCGAAGCGTTGCGCTGGGCCGAGTGGCGAGCGGTCAGCTCGACAAGGTTGCGACATCGCTGGCCGCACTCGACGCCGCGACCGTGCGCCATTGCATGGACGGGTAGACATCGGCACGCTCGCGCTCGCATGTGCCCTTGGCTATCTCGACCTGCGCTTTGCCGATTTGGGCTGGCGCGAGCACCATCCCGCCGTCGCGCGATGGCGCGCGCAGTTCAGCCAACGCCCATCAATGCAGGCGAGCTGGGCGCTTTGAGCCGACCGTCGCCTACTCCCTCTCCTATTCCACCGTCGCGCCCGACTCGCGAACGACTTGGCGCCACTTCTCGAAACTCGCGCTGCACGAATTGGCCGAATGCAGCCGGCGTTCCGCCTGCGGGGTCGGCGCCTTCGCGGATCAATTGCGCCTCGAGCGAAGGCATGGCGAGGATGTCGTTCACCGCGCGGTTGAGTTGGGCGACTACGGCGTCGGGAGTTCCTTTGGGCGCGAAGAAGCCGAACCACGATCCGGCGTCGAAATCAGGGAAACCGCTCTCGGCCACGGTCGGCACCTCGGGCAATGAGCGCGAGCGCTTCACGCTGCTTACGGCCATGGCCAGCAGCTTGCCGGCCTGAATGTGCTGCATGACCGATGGAATGGTGGCAAACATGAACTGCACGCGGCCCGCCAGAAGGTCCTTCAGCGCTTCGGCGCCCTTGTAGGGAACGTGCGTCGCGGTCGATTCCGGCTCTGCGGCAAAACATGAAACCCGACAGGTGCGAAGACGTTCCGACGCCGGTCGAGCTGTAATTGAGCTTGTCCGGATGGGCCTTGGCATGGCCGATCAACTCCTCGACCGTCTTCACCGGCAGCGAGGGATGCACGACGAGTACGTTGGGCACATCGGCGATCTGCACGATCGGCACCAGATCGGTCAGCGGGTTGTAGCTCAGGCTTTTGAAGAGTGTGGGGTTGACTGCGATCGGCCCGACCGACGCAACGATCAGCGTGTAGCCGTCGGGCGCGGAACGCACGACCATTTCGGTACCGAGGTTCCCGCCCGCGCCGGGTTTGTTGTCGATGACGAACGGCTGCTTGAAGCGCTCCGAAAGGTGCTGACCGACGCTGCGCGCCAGAATGTCGGTGGTGCCACCGGCGGTGAACGCGACGACGATGCGCACCGGCCGGTTCGGGTAGTCCTGGGCCTGCGCGCTGCCGGCCAGGCCGGCGAGCGCTGCCACGGCAAGCGTCAGTGACACGAAAGGATGGCCTTGCTGGGTTTGCCGAGCTTGTGGGGTTTGCATACGGACCTCCACTGCCTTGCCGAAGGAATCAATTCCTAAAGCTGGGATCGATGCGGTCGAGTTTTCTGAGCAACGCGGGCCACTCCATCGCGCCGTAAGGCCTGCGCGTTTGCGGCTGGTAGTTGAGCCAGGTCTGTTCGAGCACCGGCTTGCGGTACCGCTTCGAGCGGCGAATTGCAGGCCATGGCGGCGAGTTGCGAGCGGCAGGCGAGCTCGAGGCGGTGCATCCAGTTGAACGCCTCGCCGATGGTTCGGCCCACGATCAGCGCGCCATGGTTGCGCAGGATCAGCGCTTCGGCGTTGCCGAGGTCGCGGATCAGCGCCTCCTGCTCATCCAGGTTCAGCACGACGCCGCAATAGTCGTGATAGCCGATCTTCAGGAAACGCATTGCCGTCTGCGTAATGGGCATCACGCCGCACTCGAGCGCCGACACCGCCATCGACGCCCAGGCATGGGTGTGGATCACGCAATCCACTTCAGGCCGCGCTGCGTGCACGGCGCTGTGGATGACGTAGCCGGCCTTGTTCACGCCGTAACCGAGCGGCCCGAAATCGGGCGTGCTGAGGATCTTGCCGGCGCCGTCGACCTTGATCAGGCTCGAAGCACTGATTTCCTCGTACAACATGCCATAGGCGTTGATCAGAAACGCGCCTGGCTCCCCGGGCACACGCGCCGAGATGTGATTGGCCATCATGTCGGACATGCCGTACAGCTCGACCAGTCGATAACACGCCGCGAGGTCGATCCGAGCCTGCCACTCCGCGTCGGAGCATTGCTCGCGCATCGATTTCAGCTGGAACGTGTTCGATTCGAACTCGGGCATGGCATACGGATTCGCTGAGCCAAGTGAGCCAAGTCTACTCAAATCGTTGCGTGCGCGCTCTCGGCCGCGTAGGGCCGCGCCTTGGCGTGGCTTTGGAAGGGTTCGCGGCGGGCCGGCTCGGGCTGACTGTCTTGGCTGGATAGCCCGGATTGACGACCTTCGGTTTTGCCGGTGCCCGGGCAGTCTTGGTGGACGGCGCTGTGTTTTTGAGCGGGCGCGGCTTGCCCGACGCGGCGGCCGTTTTCGCCGGCGCGCGAACCTTCGCCGGTGCTTTGACTTTGCCTGCTGCCACGACCTTCGTTAGCGTTGCGGCTTCCGGCGGCGAGACCGTTTTCTTCGACGCGGCAACAGTCGGCGCCGCCATCGCGACCTTCAAGCGTGTCGCGATCTTTCTCGGGGATACGGGCTTCCCACGCGGCGCGGTCTGGCCTGGTTTCACCTTCGGCACAGGCGCTTCATCGATCTCGATGCCGAACACGTCGCCAAGCTGGGCCGCGTCCAGCACCTTGGCCGCTGCCGGGCCTTTGCCCGCTTTGGGAATCGCCGAGCCCGCCTGCGCGACAAGCTCTTGGGCGTCGACGCGGCGCAGCAGGAACAGCAACTCAGGCTGTTGATCCAGACGCGCCCCGACGCCGTACAGAACCGCGGCGACGTGTTTGCACATCTCGGCCCAGTCGGGGCAACTGCAGTCGAGCTTGATTTCGCGCGGCGCCGGGAACAGGCCGGTGCCGGGCCGGCAGATGCATTCCATCACCGCTTTCGACAGGCGGCCCTGCAAGAGTTCGACGAGCGAGTCGATCGCCACCGCGCATTCGACGCCGATCGCTTGCCACTGCGCGGCGGGAACGGCGGCGACATTGATCGTGACCTGGTACAGGCTCGAGCCGACGACCTGCGCGCGCACTTCGCCCGCGGCGATGCGCAGGTCGATCACCGAACCGTTGCGCACATAGCTGCGCCCGCGCGGCAGGCGGTTCGCGTAGTCGCTGTAACGCTCCAGGTTGTCGCACCAGGCGCGGCCCCAGAAGCTCTTCGCGATCGCGCCTTGTGAGGCGACCACAGGCGCCAGCGAGGCGCCCCTTTTCGCCGTCTTGGCAGCGACCTTCTCCGCCTTGCGGCGGCGCTCGGCGACGCTGACATAGGGCTTCCAGCCCTCGTAGTCACTCATGCGCGTTGTCTCCTGTCGTCGCGGCGTCAGGTTTCCCGCGCCGCGTGAATGTCGAGTTTCACCAGGTCCAGCAATTCGCGGTCGCTCATCTCGGTGAGCTGGATTTCGGCGCTGCCTTCGAGCACGTCCGTGACGAGCGCCTGCTTGGATTCGATCAGCGCGTCGATGCGCTCTTCGATCGTTCCGCGGCAGACGAATTTGTGCACCAGCACGTTGCGCTTCTGGCCGATGCGAAACGCCCGATCCGTCGCCTGATTCTCCACGGCCGGGTTCCACCAGCGGTCGAAGTGGATGACGTGCGACGCTGCGGTGAGGTTCAGGCCGGCGCCGCCGGCCTTCAGCGAGAGCACGAAGAACGGCGTCAGCTCGTCGCTCTGGAAGGTGTTCACCAACTCGCGGCGCTTTGCCACCGGCGTGCCGCCGTGCAACACCAGGCCGGCGCGGCCGAACACGCTGCCCAGAAACGCCGCGAGGGGTTGCGTCGTTTCGCGGAACTGGGTGAACACCAGCACCTTCTCCTGCTTCGCGGCGATCACTTCGGCAAGTTCGCGCAGGCGCGCGAACTTGCCGCTGTCGTCGGCGCACCACGCCGCGTCCCCTAACCACTGCGAAGGATGGTTGCAGATCTGCTTGAAGCGCATCAGCGCTGCGAGCACGACGCCCTTGCGTGCGATCCCTTGCGCGTCCTGCAGCGCCTGCGCGAGGTCGTGCACCGCTTGTTCGTACAGCGCAGCCTGGGCCGGGCGCAAGTGGCACCAGGCCTTGAGTTCGGTCTTGTCGGGCAGGTCGACGATGATACTTTTGTCGGTCTTCATGCGGCGCAGGATGTAAGGCCGCACGAGTTCGCGCAAGGGGCCGTAGTGCCCGGTTTGCGCAAGGCGCCGCGTGAAGCCGGCGAATACCTTGCCCGAGCCCAACAGGCCGGGATGCGTGAAGTCGAATATCGACCACAGGTCGGACAAGCGGTTTTCCACCGGCGTGCCGGTCAGCGCGATGCGCGTGCGGGCCTTGAGCAGCTTGACCTGCCGTGTCTGCTGCGCGCCCGGGTTCTTGATCGCCTGCGCTTCATCGAGCACGGCCAAATGCCAGTCCAGGTTCGACAGCGCCGGCACGCGCGCGAGCGTCGCGTAGCTCGTGATCACGAGGTCGGCGCGATGCAGTTGCGCGGCCTCCAGGCCGCGCAGCTCGGCGCCCGGCAGGTACGCGGGGTGCGCGACCAGCAAGCGCAAGCTGGGGGCGAAGCGCTCGGCTTCGGCCACCCAGTTCGCGAGCAGCGACGCGGGAACGACGAGCAGGCTCGGGCCGGCGTGCGGCTGCTCGCGCTTGAGCACGAGCAGCAGCGCGAGGATCTGGATCGTTTTGCCGAGCCCCATGTCGTCGGCCAGGCACGCGCCCAGCCGCAGGCGGCACAGCAGATACAGCCAGCGCAGACCGGCTTGCTGGTACGGCCGCAGCGTCGCCTTCAACGTCGCGCCTGCGCTCACTGCGGCCAGGCCTTCAGGTTGGCGCAGGCCGCGCAGCGTCTCGGCGAGCCACGGGCCGGCGACGAGTCGCGACCAGTCGGCGTCGTTGGAAGCGTCGGCAGCGTCGTCGAGTGTGGCTCCCGCGACGAGCCGCAGCGCCTCGGCAAAGCCCAGGCCTTTTGTTGCCGCGGCGTGTTCGATCGCCTGGAAGCGCTCCAACAATCGCGCGAGTTTTTTCCGATCGACCTCGACCCAGCGGCCGCGCAGCAATTGCAGGCCTTCCCCACCGGTGAGCAGCGCGTCGATCTCGGCGGGGTCGAGCGCCTGCCCGTCGAGGCTGACGCGCATATTGAAGTCGAGCAGCGCGTCTTGGCCGAGCAGCGACGGCGGCCGATCGCCGACGCTGGCGCTGACGCGCGGCCGCGCCGGCCGCCCGCCCGGCCACGAGCCGGGTGCACGCACGACGATTCCGGCCGCCTGCAGCTTGTGCGTATCGGCGAGCAGGCGCAGCGCGTCGGCCGGCGTCCAGCGCAGCGGGTGATAGATCTCGCCCTGCGCGACCATCTCTTGCAGCCACGCGCACTGCTCGGCGCCACGCTGCACCGGCATCAGCAGCGACAGCAAACGCGCCTGACTCTTGCCGTCGGAAAACTCGGCGAGCGCGCGCGACAGCGGCAAGTGCTGCGCCGCGCCGCGCGCCGACAGGCGCGACGTGTACGTTGCGAGAAAGGCGAACGGCGCAGCCGCGTCTTTGCGGTTTTCGGCGAGGTTGAAATGGACCCGGCCGACCAGGTTCCACGCCGGGTGGCGCGCCTTCAGAAATTCCTGCAGGCGCAGCGCGGATTCGGCGAGTTCGGAGCGCATCGCTGCGTCCACCTCGGCCCACAGTGCAGCGAGTGCCGGCGCATCCAGGTACTCGACGCCGAGCATCGGCGGGGCGTCGGCGATCAGCGTCAGGAGAACATCGTCCTCGGGGGTGGCAGCGGCGATGTCGCTCGCTTCGTCAGCTTCGCAAACGCCGGTCACATAGCGCGCAGCGAAGTCGCGCCACCAACCCCAGGTGGGAGGCAAGGTGGTGCCGACCTGCTCCGCGCCGAGCAGCAACAGGCCATGCCCGGCTCCGCGCGCGAACGCGCGGCCCAGGCGCTCCTGGAGCTCGGCCGGCAAGGCAGGCGCATCGGCGTGCGGCGCGGCGCGCAGATGGCGCTGCGGAGTCAGCAGCGGCGCGAGGCCGGGAGTGGTCATCGAGGCGTGGGGCAGGTCAGCGCGGTTTGGCCAGACCCAAGGCCTGCATCTGCCGCGCCAGGAACTGGTCTTCGCGTGCGATCAACTGGCCGAATTCACCGGCGGAAAGATACGCCGGGGTGAACCCGAACCTGCGCCCTGCGGTGACGAATTCCGAGCGCTTCAGCGCCGCCTCGATGGCGCCCGCCAGCTGTGCGATCACCGCGGCAGGCGTCCCCTTGGGCGCAGCGACGCCACGCCACAAGTCCATGGTCGCCATCTTCACACCAGCCTCTTGCGCCGTCGGCGCGTCAGGAAACAGCGGATCGCGCGCTGCGCCAAGAACGCCGAGAACGCGCAATGCGCCGCTCGCGACATTCGGCGCCACGGCGGCGGGCAATTGCACGACGGCGTCGATGTGCCCGCCCAGCAGCGCCGGCAGCACCTGCGCCGCACCAAAGGGCACGTCAAGCGCCTTCGCCCCCACCGCTTCGAACAGCGACACCGCGGCAAAGTGGGTGTGGCTTCCGCTTCCGGAGTTGCCGACCTTCAGTTGCCCGGGGTGAGCGCGCGCGTATTCGAGCAAGTCGCCGAGCGTCTTCCACGGGCTCGACGCCTGCACGACGACGGCCGGATTTTCAATCGTGACGCGCGCCACGGGCTCGAACGCCTTGTGGTCGATGTCCATGGCACCGCTGTGGTAGGTGGTGGACACCGAGTTCGAGTTCCAGACCAGCGTGTGCCCGTCGGGGCGCGCCGCGGCGACGGCCTTGTAGCCGATCGCGCCGCCCGCGCCGGGCTTGTTGCTCACCGGAACCGCCACGCCCAGGTGCTGCGCCATGCCTTCGGCGAGCAGCCGCGCGCTCACGTCGGCCGACGAGCCCGCCGGAAAGATGACGACGAACTCGATGGGCTGCTTGTTCGGGAACGGATCCTGGGCGAAGGCTGAGCCGACCGCACTCGCCAGGCCGAGCACGCCCAGAGCGCGCAGCCACACGGTCACGATGCGAATCATGGTGCCTCCTTTCGGTTCACGCCTTCGGGTCGGCAAGCACTTCGGCCAGCAGGACCCGCCGGCCCTCGCGCGCTGAGACGATCCCAGCGCGGATCACGCCCAGCGAGCGGGTCGCGTACTCGCCGCCGGTTTCCGGAATCGCGAGGCCGCGCACCGCGGCAGCAAACTCTTCAAGCTCGTCGACGAAGGTGTCGTTCTTCGTGAACGGCACGTCCTGCGCGTGCTCGGCGCCGCGCTTCACAAAGCGCAAGCCGCCGTGCAGGTCGTAGAGGGCGCTTGCTTCCTTGCCGTAGATGTTCATCATGTAGTGTTCCGCCGCCGACGCATAACTCGCGTTCACCGTGGACAGCGCGCCGCTCTCGTGCTCGAGGATCATGCTCGCGACGTCGGGGTTGTCGCCCGGCAGCACGAGCTGCGCCAGGTGCGCGCTCACCGAGCGCACCGGCCCGATCAGGTATTCGAGCACGTCGACATAGTGCACGCCGATCTGCAGCATCACGCCGCCGGGCATTCCCGCGGCCTGGTAGCGCCACGAGTTCAGGTCGATCTTGCCCAGGCGATCGCGGCTGATGTTGGCCTCGGCGTTGACGATTCGGCCAAACGCGCCCGCGTCGATCTGGCTTTTGATCCAGCGGAACTGGCTTTCGCGGCGCCGCTGGTAACCCAGAGCGAGCACCACGCCGGCGTCGCGGCACGCCTGCGTGATCGCGCGGCCTTGCGCGAGCGTGTTCGCGATCGGCTTGTCGAGGAAAACATGTTTGCCCGCAGCGGCGGCCTGGAGCGTCGTCTCCAGGTGCATGTTGTTCGGCGTGGTGTTGACGATCGCGTCGATGCTCGGGTCTGCCAGCATCGCCTCGTAGCTCGGCGCGCCGGCGCAGTCATACTTCCTTGCGAATGCGGCGCGCTTCTCGGCAGACCGGGTGTAGCACGCGCGAATCTTCAGCTGGCCCGAGCGCTGCATCGCGTCGGCGAGAACGTCGGACCACCAGCCCAACCCCAAGCAACCGACCTGGATGGGCGCGAACGTCGCGCTCACTTGCGCGCCTCGATCTGCACGCTGGCACCGATCGCTGCGACCGCGGCTTCAGCGAGCGCCGCGTCGTGGCTCCAGCTGCCGCCCGACACGCCGACGCCGCCGATGCACTCGCCGTCCACGATCACCGGTGCGCCGCCTTCCATCGCCGTCCAGCGATCGGCCCCCGCCGCCAGCGCGAGGCCGAGCGCGTGCGCGGTGTCCAGATCCTGGCCGACGGCGCCCTTGGACGTCGTGATGCGCTTGTTCGACGCCGCCGTCACCGCCTTGGTCATCGCCGAGTGCATGGTGTGGAAACGCCCGCCGTCCATGCGCTTGGCGAGGATCACATGGCCACCGCTGTCGGCGATCACGACACACACCGCCAGGCCCTGGGCCTGCGCGGCGGCGATCACGCTCGCGCACATCTTCTCGGCGCCGGCCAGGGTCAGGCGCTTCGCGTCGGCGACGTACATCGCGTTTTGCTCCATGGTTCGAATCGAGGGTGGGACTTCAGGCTTGCCGCGGCGTCAGGCGAGCGCCTCGACGATCGCGAGTTCGACCTCGCCGACTCCCGCCTGCTTGCGGAATTTCGACGCCGCCTGATACGCCGGTGAGTCGTGGCACGCCACCGCTTGCTCGAGCGAGGCGAACTCGATGACGACGAAGCGCGTGAAGCGCTCCGGGCCTTCCAGAACCTTGAACTTGCCGCC
Source organism: uncultured beta proteobacterium (assembly GCA_963775015.1). GTDB lineage: Bacteria > Pseudomonadota > Gammaproteobacteria > Burkholderiales > Burkholderiaceae_C > JAEMQF01. Next base: position 102,713 of record CAVZHI010000015.1, read on the forward strand.
GCGTGCCAGGATCTTGCCGCCGAAGTCGGCGATGATTTTTGGCACCTGTTCGGCGTACTTCTTGTATTCAACCGGGTCGTCGATGCGCGCGCGCGCGAGCCAATAGGCGGACATTGAGGTTCTCCTTCAAGTGATGAGTTTGTTGCCCAGGTTGGGCAGCCAGGTCGCGATCTGCGGAAAGATCGCAATCACGATGATCGCCGTGAGCAGCGCGATCCAGTACGCCACTGAGCCGGAAAAAATTTCGCTCGTGGACAGGTTCTTCTCGTCGGTCACCGCGGCCTTCACCGTGAACACGAGGATGCCGAAGGGTGGCGTCAGCAGACCCGTCTCGATGGCCAGAATTCCGAGGATCGCAAACGCGATCGGGTCGAAGCCGACGGCAACGGCTACCGGCGCGAACACGGGAACGGTGAGCAGGATGATCGAAATCGAATCGATGATGCAGCCCAGGATGAACCACACGAGCACCATGAGCAGCAGGATCACGTAGGGCGACAGGCCCGAGCCGAGAAAGAACTCCTTGGCCGCGCCGGTGATTCCCGTCATCGCGAGGATGCGCGAGTAGAGCTGCGCCGTCACGAGCAGGAGCAGCAGCGGTGCCGACGTCTTGCCGACCGAGAGAATGACTTCGACCATTTCCTTGCCGCGCATGCCGCGCAGCAGCGCGAGGATGAGCGCGAGTGTCGCGCCGACACCCGCGCCCTCGGTGGGCGTGAACGCGCCGAGCCAGATGCCGCCCAGAACCAGCACCACGAGAGCGATGATTCCCAGCGTGCTCCACAGAATCGTCGTCAGCGACTCTTGCGTTTCCTGGTTGTTCGCGTGCCGCGCCGCCGCCTGCGCGGCCGGCAGGTTCGGGCCTTCGCCGACGCGATGCGGTTGCGTCTTCGCGACCCAGACGATGTAGGCGATGTAGAGCGTGACGACGAGGAAGCCCGGAATGATTCCGGCGATGAAGAGTTTGCCGATCGCGAGTTCGGTGAGCACGCCCCAGACGATCATCAGCACCGAAGGCGGAATCAACATGCCCAGGCACGCGCTGCCGGCGATGCAGCCGAGCGAGAACTTGCGCTCGTAGCCGAAGCGGCGCATTTCCGGGTGCGCGATTTTCGAGAACGCCGCAGCGGCGGCGATCGACACGCCGGTGACAAACGCGAACACGGCGTTGGCGAGCACCGTCGCCACGCCCAGGCGCCCGGGCACCCACTGCGTGAGCCGATTCACGAGCGTGAACAGGTCGCGCGCGGCGCCGCATTTGGCGAGAAATTCGCCCATCAGCATGAAGAGTGGAATCACCGCGAACACATAGTCGCGCAAAGCTTCATAGGCCGTGCTCGCGCTGAAGCGCTGCACCGTCTCCCAGTCGCCGTTGATGAGGTAGATGCCGAGCAGGCTCGTCACGCCGAGCGAAATGGCGATGTGAAAGCCGCAAAACACCAGGGCGAGCAGAACGCTCACCAGGATGATCATGTCGCTTGCGTTGAACATGGCAGGGCAGGATGCGGGTTCAGTGCGACGCGCCGTAAGTTGCGGGCGGCTTGCCCGCCATCGCGAGCGCGGCGTTCTCGAGCACCATCAACAGGTAGCTCGTCGCAGCGAGCGCCGTTCCGAGCACGAGCACAAAGCGCGTCGGCCAGGCCGGAACGCGCAGCGCGCCTTCGCCTTCGAATTCGTTCGATACCCAGGCGTGCACGGCGGGTTCGATGCTGCCCCAGCACAGGAAGGCGAAGAAGCCGGCGCCGAGCAGCGCGCCGAGCATCGTCATCCACGACTGCACGTGCGGCGGCGCTCGCTTGAGGAAAGCGTCGACGTGCAACATGCCGCCGGAGCGGACCGCGTAACCCGCCTGCAGGAAGCAGATGATGACGATCGACGTCGAGACGATCTCCGGCGTCCCCTTCACCGGCGAGTTGAAGAGGACGCGGCCGAGCACGTCGGCGACGACGAGAAAACACAGCCCGAAAGCGAGGAACGCGGCGAGGTAGAGAAAGGCGCGTGTGATGAAGTCGTTCAGGCGGGTCAGCATGCGGAGCCTCTCAACGGGGAAGACCTGTCATCCCGGCGAAAGCCGGGATCCACCCTTGGTGCCGCACGTGGATCCCGGCTTTCGCCGGGATGACGCGACGTTCACCTGGATGACGCGGCGGTTCGCCGGGATGACAAGGAAACTGCCTACTTGATCGGGTAGCGCACCGGCCACTTGTAGCCGAGCTTCTCGGCCTCTTCGAGCGTCAGCTTCAGCACCTGGGTCGCCGGCAGGCCGGCTTTGTCGAGTTCCGTGGCGCGCTCTTGCGGCCAGTTCGTCAGCGATTTGGCCCAGTCCAGGCGCACCGAGTCGGGAACCGTCTTGACCACCGCGCCGACGCGCTTCAGCTCGGCGATCTGCTTCGGATAGTTCTCTTCGTTGACGGTGCCGGTCAGTGTTTCGTACTCGCGCCCGACCTCGACGATGATGTCCTGCACTTCCTTGGGCAGCTTGGCGAAGCGCGCCTTGTTCATCGTCAGGCCGTGCCAGCTGATCGAGCCGAACCCGACCTCGGTGTAGTACTTCGCGACTTCGGTGAGCTTGAAATTGACCCAGCCCGACGGGAACATGATCCAGCCGTTGTAGACGCCCGTCTGCATCGACGTGTACGCCTCGGGCAGCGCCGACTGCACGGGCGTCGCGCCGGCGAATTCGAGCCACTTCAGGTTCAACCCGGCGCCGGCGATCTTGCGGCCTTTCAGGTCCGCGACCTGATTCCACTCGAACGTCGTGCCGATGTTGTAGCCGGTGTCGGAGATCAGGCCGAGCAGTTTCTGGTTGAATTTGTCCTCGAGCACCTTGCTCATGTAGGGCACCTTGTCGTACACGGCGCGCGCGATCTTCACGCTCTGCACCGGGCTCATCGTGCCGAAGGGCAGCATCACCTGGAACGCGTGCAGCGGCAGGTTGCTCGGTTCGAAGCCGAAGTTGTAGCCGCCGATGTCGATGATTCCCGACTGCACCCCCTCCAGCGTGTCGGCCACCTTCACCATCGAGCCGCCGTAGCCTTCGATGAAGTCGACCTTGTGCTGCGTCTTCGCGGCGACGCGCTTCGTCACTTCGGGGACGAAGAAGTTCTGCATCAGGTTCACGTAGGTGTTTGCCGGGGCGTGGCCGGAGGCGATGCGCAGCTTGATGTCTTCGGCGTTGGCGGTTGCTGCCGCGCGCGCCGAGCAGGGCGACGGCGAGGGCGAGGATCGTCTTGACGGGTTTGAACATGGCTGTGTCTCCTGAGGCGTGAAGTTAGGGAACGATGATCGACGAGCCGGTGGTGCGCCCCGCTTCGAGGTCGCGGTGCGCGTTGGCGATGTCGGCCAGGGCGTAGCGGCGGCGCACTTCGACTTTCAACACGCCTGACGCGAGCAGCTCGAACACGGCCTTCGCCGAGGCCTGGAGTTCTTCCGCCTTCGCCGTGTAGGTGACGAGCGTGGGGCGCGTGAAAAACAGCGACCCGTGCTTTTGCAGCGTCGCCGCTTCGATGGGCGGCGGCGCACCCGTCGTCGTGCCGAACGAAACGAAATAGCCGCGTGGCGCGAGCGCGTTCAAACTTTGCTCGAAGCTTGCCTTGCCGACCGAGTCGTAGACAACGGGGAACCCCGCGCCGCCGCTGAGCTCCTTGAGCCGCGCCGGAACGTCTTCGCTGCTGCGATCGATGCACGCGGCGTAGCCGTTCGCGAGCGCCAGTTCCACCTTGGCGCGGCCCGATGCGACGCCGATCATCCGCGCGCCGAGGTGCTTGCCCCATTGCCCGGCGAGCAGGCCGACACCGCCCGCGGCGGCGTGGAACAGCACCGACTCGCCGCGCTGCACGGGGCGGCAGCGCTGCATCAGGTACTCCACCGTCATGCCCTTGAGCAGTACGGCGGCGGCGGTTTCATCGCTGATGCCGTCCGGCGTGGTGACGAGTCGTGCGGCCGGCATGATCCGATGCGTCGCGCACGCGCCCACCGCACCGCCGGCGTAGCAGACGCGGCTGCCGACCTTGAACGCCGTGACGCCGGCGCCGACCTGTTCGACGACGCCCGCGGCCTCGGTGCCCAGACCGCTGGGCATGGGCAGCGGGTAGAGGCCACTGCGGTGGTAGATGTCCTGGTAGTTGAGGCCGATCGCGGTGTTGCGGATCAGCACTTCGCCCGGGCCCGGCTCGGCCACGTCGATGTTCTCGATGCGAAGGACTTCGGGCCCGCCTTGGGAATGGATGCGTACGGCTGTGGCTTGCATGGGTCGATTTTGGTTGGCGTGGGGTGGTGCGATTCAGCGCTTGGCTTCACCGGCGTCGGTCCAGCTCGCGACGCGCCCGGCGCGGATGGCCTCTTCGGCGGTGAAGTTCAGCTCGACCTTGATGCCGTTCACCGGCTCGCGCATGAACAGCTGGTACAGGTTCGAGTCGTGCGCCTTGCGTTCGCTGAACTCGACGCCGTTGCGCGTGAGGCGGTCGATGAATTCCTGGATGCCGTCGCAGTTGAAGCACATGTGGTCGATTCGCCCCGAGCCGGGCGCGCCGGCTGCCGAGTAATCGACCCCCGCCTTGTCGCCGGGCGTTCCGAGGTAAGTGTCCTGGTGCGTCGAATGGCGCGCCTTGCCGATGTGCAGCACGTCCTGGTCGCCGATGTAGAGCCAGTGCACCGGGAAGCCGAACGTCGGGTGCGGGCCTTCGGTAAAGCCGAGATTGGTGCAGAACCAGTCGCGCGTCGCGTCCGGGTCATCGGTGAGGATGAGCAGGTGTTCGAGAAAGCGCAGTCCCATGTGAATTTCCTCGGGTTCTCGATCACTCGGCCTTGATGCCCGCGGCCTTGATCAGTGCCGCGTACTTGGCGAGCTGCGCCTTCGTCGCGCTGCCCAGCTCTTCGGCGCTCGAGCCGCGCGGCGTCAAACCCTGGGTATGGAGTTGCTCGCGGACCGCAGGGTCGGCGAGCGCTTTGACGATTTCACTGTTCAATCGCGCAACGATGTCGGCCGGCGTTCCCGCAGGCGCGAGAACGGCAAACCATGAATTGAAGGCGAAGCCCGGCAGGCCCGATTCGGCGAGTGTGGGCACGTCGGGGAATTGCGCCATGCGTTTCGGTGTCGCGACGCCGAGCAGCTTGAGCTTGTTCGCCTTGAGCAGCGAGTTCACCGTTGCCAGGCCCTGCATCGCGACCATCACTTCGCCGCCCGCGACGCCGATGCCGGCCTGCGTTGCGCCCTTGTAGGGAATGTGGTTCAGCGTCACGCCGGCCTCCGACGCGAGCAGCGCCATCGCGATGTGCTGCGGGCTGCCGATTCCGCCGGAGCCGTAGTCGGTCTTGCCGGGTGCGGCTTTCGCGGCGGCGATCAGCCCGGCGACGTCGTGGTATGCCAGCGAGGGGTTCGCCACCAGCCCCCACTCGATCGTCGCGACGAGCGACACCGGGGCAAAGTCGCGCACGATGTCCCACGGCATCTTGGCGTGCAGCGCCGGCACCATCGTCATGATGCTGTCGTTGAAACCGCCGATCGTGTAGCCATCCGCTGCGGCTTTCGCGACGCGATCGGCGCCGCTGAGCCCCGCAGCGCCGGGCAGGTTCTCGATCACGATCGCCTGGCCGAGCGAGACCGACATCTTCTGCGCGACGATTCGCGCCGCGACGTCGACCGCGCTGCCTGCGGCGAGCGGAACGATCATGCGGATCGGCTTGTTCGGGTAAGGGGTTTGCGCGCCCGCGGCAAAGGACAGAAGGCAAGCGGTGGCGAGGAGTGTCGCAAGGCCGGCTCTGCGCGCCGTCATACCGGCGCACGCCGGTATCCATTTGCCGCGCGCCAGTCTGTGGATCCCGGCTTTCGCCGGGATGACGGAGTTCCAGGTGCAAGGCGGGTTCATGTCAATCCAATGGTGCGATGCCGAGCTCGGCGGAGACTGCATCGAGCGTCTTGCGCAGTGCGGCGCCGAGCGGAATGCCGTCGCGGCTGTAGGCAATCCGCTTGGCGTGGCTTTGTTCGCCCGGCATCCAGATGCGCTCCACCCCGGGCATCCGCTCGCTGCCGCGCAAATCGCGAACGAGCACGTCGACGCGCTCCTTGAACGCCGCCACGTCACCGAACGCGCTGATGTCGATCATCGCGATCGCCTGGCCGGTGTTCGTGATGCTCGTGAAGTCCTTGTTGAAGTCGAGCACGTCGCGGCCCATCGCTGCGCCGTTCAGCGTGCCTGCCAGCAGGCCGACGATGAGCGCCAGGCCATAACCCTTGTAGCCGCCGATCGGCAGCAGGAAACCTTCGTCGGCGCGTTTCGGGTCGAGCAGCGGCTGGCCGGCGCGGTCGATCATCCAGCCCTCGGGCATCATCTCGCCGCGCTGCGCCTTGGCCTTCACCTTGCCGTAGGCGGCGACTGTCGTCGCCATGTCGAGAACCACCGGCGCTTCGCTGCCCGAAGGCACGGCGACGGCGATCGGGTTCGTCGAGAGCAGCATGTCCAGCCCGCCCCACGCCGGCAAATGGTTCGCGTTGCCGACCGCGAAGTAGAGGCCGATCATGTCGTGCGGCAGCGCCATGCGTGCGTAGAGCGACGCGGGACCGGCGTGGTTGCTGAAGCGCGAGCCGACCCAGGCGATTCCTGCCACCCGCGCCTTCGCCGCGGCGATCTGCGCGGCGCGGCTCATCACGAGATGCCCCATCGCGTTGTCGCCGTCAAGCAGCGCGGTCGCTGCGCGCTCTTCGACGATGCGCATCTGCGGCCGCAAGTTGATGCCGCCGCCCTTGATGCGCTTGATGTAGGGCGCAAGGCGGATCACGCCGTGCCCGTCCGAGCCTTGCAGGTCGGCCTGCGTCATCAGTTCGGCGACGCTGGCCGCGTCGTCGGCCGGCATGTCGACGGCAATGAAGGCACGCGCGATGAAGTCGCGCAGCGCTTCAGGGCGTATTGAGGCGGTGGCGACTTCGCTCATGCGGAAATCTGATTGGCGATCAGGCCCAGCAATAGTCTCGTCATACCGGCGAACGCCGGTATCCACTCGCTGGCGAGCCGTGCCTTCGGTGAAGGGTGTATGCAGTCCACCGGTGGATCCCGGCGTGCGCCGGGATGACGAGGGGTTGCATCATCGAATCGTTGTCCACGCCGACGCGCCGCCGGCGTAGCGCGCGACCGCCGCTTCGTCGAAGTTGAAGCCGAGGCCCGGGGTCTGGTGCAGCATCACGTAGCCGCCCTTGTGTTCGAGCTGGCGGTCGATGAGACGGCGGAAGTTGAGCACCTGGTCATCGGGGAAGAACTCCACATAGCGCGCGTTCGGCGTCGCCGCGACGAGCGGCGCGTGCAAATCGTGAAACCAGTGCGGGCTCACCGTCACGCCGCAGCTTCCGGCGTGTGCGGCGATGCGGCGCCATTCCGAAATTCCGCCGCAGACGGCTGCGTCGGCTTGCAGAATTTCCGCGCCACCCGCGGCGATGAGTTCGCGGAAGCGCCAGCGCCCGACTTCGATCTCGCCGGTGGCGATCGTGATCGAGGTGCGCTGCGCCAGGCGCGCGTGCAGGTCGATCGCGTCGGGCAGGAACGGCTCTTCGAGCCAGTAGGGGTTGTGCGGCTCGAAGCGGCGCGCGTATTCGAGCGCGGTGGGCAGGTCCGACCAGCCGTTGTTCACGTCGAGCATGAGCACGACGTCGGGGCCGATCGCTGCGCGCGCCGCGGCGACGCGTTTTTCTTCTTCGGCGGGCGAGAGGCGCCCGGTCTTCATCTTCACGGCGCTGAAGCCCATCTCGACGTAACCCGCCATCTCGCGGCCGAGGTCGGCGGGCGTCTTGCCGTCGAGGTAATAACCGCCGCTGCAATAGGCGATGACCTTTTCGCGGTTCAGGCAGCCGAGGTAGTCGTGCAGCGGCAGCTTGCTGCTGCGCGCATTCAGGTCCCACAGCGCCACATCAAGGATCGAAATGCCGCGCATCACGGCGCCGGAACGGCCTTGCAACAGAGCTTCCTGGTACATGTCGTTCCACAGGCCTTCGCTGCGGCGGCTGTCCTGGCCGATGAGCACGGGTGCGAGCAACTGCTGCACCGCGACCTTCGCCACGTCGCCGCCCTTGCTGCCGGCATAACAAAAGCCGATGCCCTCGACACCTTCGGTGCTGCGCACTTTCACGATGCAGAAGTGGCGCTCGGTGACGGTGCGCGTCGAAAACGACGTCGGGCGGTCCAGCGGAATGCGCGCGACGGCAACATGAACGGATTCGATTCTGGGCACAGTGAGGTCCTGAAATGAGGGGCAGGGGATCGGCGCATTGACAAACCGCCTAAATATACGGATATTAGCGCTGCGCCGAAGAAGCTTGTCAAGTGAGGGTTGACCCGAATCGGGTTCGCTTCGAAGGAACGCGGCGCAATCACTTCCTCCGCTGGCATCGCGCTGAATCGACTCAATATATGGACAAAGCCAAACCCCGGGTGGCCGTGATCGGCGCCGGCACGATGGGCTGCGGCATCGCGGCAGGCTTCGTCGCGCGCGGCTGCGACGTCGTGCTTCTGCTGCGCGATGCGTTGCGCGCGCCGGATTCCCGGGCGACGACGCTGGCGCTGGCCGAGAGCCTGCATGGTGGGCAAACCCCGGGTGAACTCGGCGTGCACGCAGCTCGACGCCTTCGACGGCTGGGCGGCGCTGACGCTGGTCATCGAGACGATCCAGGAAGACCTGGCTCTGAAGCAGCAACTCTTCACCTGGCTGGAGCCACGCGTTCCCGCCGGTATCCCGATCGGCAGCAACAGTTCGGGGTTTGCGATTTCGCGCATCGCGCAGGGGTTGGCGACGCGCTCGCGCATGTTCGGAATGCATTACTTCATGCCCGCGCATCAGGTGCCGCTCGTCGAAGTGGTGCTCGGCGCCGATTCCGATCCGCTGCTCGCGCAAGCCGTGTGCGCCATGTTCGCCGCCGCCGGCAAGAAGCCGGTGCTCGTGAAGCGCGACATTCCGGGTTTCCTCGCGAATCGCATCCAGCACGCGTTGATGCGCGAGGTGCTGTCGCTCATCGACAGCGGCATCGCGTCAGCCGAAGACATCGACATTGCGGTGCGCTACAGCTTCGGATTTCGTTATGCCGCGTGCGGGCCGGTGCTGCAAAAGGAGATTTCGGGCTGGGAGTCGATGGCCACTGCGGCGCGCGAAATCTATCCGACCTTGTCGAACAGCGCCGTGCTCGCAAATTGCCTGGAACAGCGCCTGAGCGAAGGCAAGTTAGGCATGAAAACCGGCGAAGGCTTCTTGAAGTGGACGCCCGATTCGGCGCAGGCAGCGCGCGCCGACTACAGCGAACGCCTGAGCGCGGCATTGCGCTTGCTCGAATGAGCAATGCACGCTCGCCGCGAACGCTGGCGCCGGGCAACGGCGTGCCCAAGGGCGGCCGCGCCGCGGCGCCGATCGAGCCCGTCACAGCGCCGCCGCGCCAGCGCGGGCGGCGCCCCGGCGGCGCGCTGTACAAGAGCATTGCGCAGCAGATCGAACGCGACATCGCCGCGGGCGTTTTTGCCGTGGGCAGCCTGTTGCCCACCGAAGCCGAGTTCAGCGAGCGCCTGGATGTGGGCCGGCACACGGTGCGCGAAGCGTTGCGCGTGTTGTCGCAAGGCGGCCTGATCGTGCGCCGCGCCGGCAGCGGATCGACGGTGGTGAGCAACGGCCGGCGCAACGTCTTTGCGCACGCCGTGTCGAATTTCGACCAGTGGTTCATCTACCCGGAGAGCGTGAAGCGGCGTCACCTCGACCATGAACACGTGATCGCCGATCCGCTGCTCGCCGAAAGCCTGGGCTGCACGCCCGGCACGCCGTGGCTGCGGATCAGCGCCCTGCGCATCCTCGACGAAGCTGCGGCGCCGCTGTGCTGGGTCGACATCTACATCCAGCCGCGCTTTGCGCGTGTCATGAAGTCGCGAAAGTTCGACAGTTCGCCGGTGCACGAGCAGATCGAAGCGATGTTCGGCGTGGCGATCGCCGATGTCGAAGTGCGCATCTCGGCGTGCGGCGTGCCGCAGCGCGTGGCTGCCACCTTGGGCGTTCGTGCCGACAGCCCGGCGCTGCTGCTGCAACGCCGCTACCTCGCCGCCGACGGCCAGGTGCTGCAAGCCACACGCACCATCCATCCGGAGAACCGCTACGTCTACGCGATGAAGTTCCACCGCGAGCAGACGAGCAAGTACGCGCAAGGATAGGGCGCCCTCGAAAAGCTCGAGCGAGCCGCGCGGGCCAAGGCTTACGCGCGATAACCTGCGACGGATGACACCGCCTCGTGAACCGCCGCTTCGATCGCGGCGATATCGATCTTCCGCTGTTTCATCATCGCGGCCATCGCCGCAGCAGACACCTTCTTGTCGGCACTGGTCGTCAATTCCGTCAGCCGCTTCGGGTAGATCTGCCAGGACACCCCGTAACGATCCTTCAGCCAGCCGCAGACACTCTCCTGGCCGCCATTCGCGGTCAGCGCCGCCCATAGCCGATCGGTCTCGGCCTGATCGTCCGTCGCGACCGAAATCGACACCGCCTCGGTCAGAGTGAACATCGGCCCGGCGTCGAGAATCTGGTACGGCACACCGCCCAGCGAGAAATCGATCACCGAGAAGGTGGCGTGCCCGTTGTCGCCAGTAAAAGGTCGTCTCGACCCGGCTTCCCGGGATCAGAGAGCAGTAGAACTCTGCGGCCTCACGGCCCCGTCCGTCGCGGAACCAGAGGCAGGTACGGATGGAACTGGTCATTGGTTTGCTCCTTGCTCGGGGGGATGGTCGACGACCTCACGACCGCCCCACGCCCGCGCCCTGGGCGGCAAGCAGCTCGTCGAGTTGATTGAAGGTCTCGTCCATCCCGTCCGTGCTCCCGGAGCCTTCGTCGAGCGCTTCCTTCGAGGGATAGAGGTCGTGCATGACGACCAGTGTTTGGCCTGCTTTCTCCTCGAACGTGACCGTGGTGACCTGCCCGTTGGCGCCGCCTTCTTCATTGGTCCAGACCAGGCGCGAATGGGGCGTCACTTCGAGGTACCTGCCGTGGAACGCCATCGGCTCCGGCGTGGCGGCGAACACGAGGCGGTACGCGCCGCCCACGCGAACGTCGAGCTCGCAGGACAGCAGGGTCAGGCCAATCGACTTCGGAACCCACCACCGTTGGAACAGCTCGGCCCGGGTCCACGCCTCGAACACGATGCGCGCTGGGGCGTTGAAGGTTCGCGTCACGACCAGCTCACGCTCGGTCTTCCGTTCCACCGTCGTGCGATTCTTCATGGGGCTGGCTTCACGATCTCTTCCTGCGTGCATCGACTTTCTCCTTGCGTGTCAATTCCTCGATGACCTTGTCCAACTCGTCGAAGCGGGCGTCCCAGAGCTGGCGGCACCTCTCGATCCACATCGCTTCTTCCTCCAGTCGACGCCGGCCCAGCCTGCAGGTCCGCACGCGGCCGACCTTTTCCGTGACGACGAGCCCCGCCTGCTCCAAGACGCCAACGTGCTTCTTCATGCCCGTGAGGGTCATGTGGAACTTCTCGGCAAGGGCCGTGATGGAAGCGTCAGCACGTCCGAGTTGCTCCAGTACGCCGCGTCGGGTGACGTCCGACAACGCGGCGAACGAGGCATCGAGGCGGGCTGTATACTGAACCATGTGGTTCACTGTATCGCACAGACTGGCGGCGTGCAAGGGGGAGGTCGAGCGCACGCTGCACTGCCGGCTGCCTCCCCCGCGCGGAATGCTACGGGGGCGCAGAAGCGCGGGCCTCTCGGGAGGCGGCCGAAGCCTGGATCCGTGAGGCCGGACTGCGCGGCGAGGACTGTCTGTAGCTCGGCTTCTAGTCAGGAGATGCGTAGTGCACGTACGACTCGCGGACCATTCCGTCCCTGTCGAAGAACAGCACCTCGGCGACATGCGTTCCCGTGATGCCCTTGTAGTGGATCGCAATGCTGTCGACGCCGCGCAGCACGTCGAGCACGGTGAACTTGATGTGGTCGAACACCTCGAAGCCTTTCTTCACGTAGGCGCGCAACGCCGCCTTGCCCTGCACGGTGCCGCTGGGGTCATGGCTCAGCCGCGCAACCAGCGGGGAGTGGAAGATCACGTCGTCGGTGTAGAAGGCCAGCACGCGATCAAGGTCCTTCGATTCGAACGCGGCGACCCAACGCTTCACGTAGTCGGCAGTCTTCTCCATCGTCAGCATCGATTTCTCCTCTGGGGTGGGTTACGGCGGCCGGATCTGGGCCGGGCGTCGGCCACAGTTTGCCACGCGCCCGCCGCGGCGTCAGACAGCGGGCCCGGCTTTCATGGCTCGCCGCGCGAAGGCTATCGCTCACCTGCGCAACAGCAGCAACGACCCCGCCACGATCAGCGCGGCGCTGGCCAGGCTGTAGGCGGTGGGTATTTCGCCGAACAGTGCATAACCCAGGCCCGCGGCCCAGACCAGGCCGGTGTATTCCATCGGCGCGGCGCGGCTCGCTTCGATGTGGGTGAAGGCCCAGGTGATGGCCATCAGGCCGCCGGTGGCGAGCAGGCCGATGAGCAGCACCGGGCCGATATCGGCCGCGGTCATCGGTGCCCAGCGCAGCGCCACTGGCGCGGCCAGCAGCAGCAACGGCAGGATGTTCTGCACCAACAGGATGCTCCACAAGGCATCGCGCTGCGCCTGGTGGCGCGCCAGTACCATCACACCCGAGTAGCACACGGCCGACAGCCCCGCCGAGAGCATGCCCTGAATTCGTGCGCCGCGCTGCCTGGGTCGCTGCTGGCCCTCAGCTCTGGCCACAGGCCGATGCCTACGCCCACGCCGCCGAGCAGCAGCGCGGCCCAGATCCAGCGCGACGGGCGCTCGCGCAAGGAAACCATCGCGAGCAAGGAAACGAACAACGGGGCCGCGTAGCCCACGGCCACCGCCTGCACCAGCGGCAACAGCGTGAGGCTGTGAAACCAGCCCAGCAGAGCGAGCAGCAGCAAGACGCTGCGCAGGCCGTGCAGGCGCCAGCTCGGCCGCGCCGGCAGGGCGGTGCGAAACCACAGCCACAAGGGAAGTGCAAAGACGCTGCCGGCGGCAAAGCGCAGGAAGGTGAGCTGCAGCGCGTCGAAGCGGTTCGCCAGGGTCTTGACCGTGGCGTCCATGCCGATGAACAGCGCCGCCGCCAGCGCCGCGGCAGCCAGTGCGGTGACGCCGCGCACCGGTGTGGCGGCAGACGCCGGCACGGAACGCTCAACCCGTGGTGAGCGTCTGCGCCAGGCGCTGCGCCTGCGGCCCGAAGGCGTAGGCGTCCATGCCCAGGCAACCGAGCGTCGCGCTGTCGTGCAGGCGCAGCGGCGCAGCGTCGCGGCCGCCCGCGCCTGCGGCGACGTACCAGGGCAGCAGGTGCTCGTCGGTGGGGTGCATGTCGACCGCGTGCGGTGCGCGCTTGCGGTAATCGAACAGCGCGTCCCAATTGCGCTCCTCGCTGCGCGCGTGCATCCAGTTGCGGAACGCCCGGCTCTCGGCGATTTCAGGTTGGTTCGGATCCGGGTGCAGGCTGCCGCCGGCAAAGACGCGGCGCAGGTTGTGCGTGATGCTGCCGGTGCCGAAGACGAGCACGCCCTCGTCGGCGAGCGGCGCGAGCGCGGCGCCGAGCGCGAACTGCGATTGCGGGCTGGCACTCGGGATGAAGGCGAGCGGCAGGATCGGAATGTCGGCCTGCGGATAGAGGTAGCGCAGCGCCGTCCAGTTGCCATGGTCCAAGCCGCCTTGATCGAGGATGTGCGGCTGCAGGCCGGCGGCTTCGAGCAATGCCGCAACCTTCGGCGCCAGCGCCGGAGCGCCGGGCGCGTCGTAGCGCAGTGTGTAGAGCTCGGGGTCGAAGCCGCCGAAGTCGTACACCGCTTCGTGCTTCGCTGCGGCGAGCAGCACGTGGCCACGCGCGGCGGTGTGCGCCGAAATCGCGACGATCGCCTTGGGCCGGCCGAACGTGGCGTCGATAGCAGGCCCCAGACGCATCATGAATTCGCCTGCAGCGCCGGGTTCGAGCGCGATCATCGGCGAGCCGTGGGAGACGAAGATGGGCGGCAGGGGTGTGTTCATGGGTTCCAGCGGATCGGGTACGCCGGGATAAAGAGTTTGATGGAGTTCAGGTGACGAGGTGCTGCGGCGAACCCGCCGCCCATTGGTCGATGTTGTCGATCAGCTGATCGGCGAGGAACTGCATCGCGTTGTCTGACGCCCACGCCACATGCGGCGTGAGGATGAAGTTCGGCCGGCGCACGTCGAGCAGCGGATGCCCGTTCGCGGGTGGCTCGGTCGTGATCACATCGAACCCGGCGCCGGCGATCAAGTCCCTCGTCGAGCGCGCGGATCAGCGCCGCTTCATCGACGAGGCCACCGCGCGAGGTGTTGATGAGCAGCGCGTTGCGCTTCATCGCTTTCATCTGCGCGTAGCCGATGAGGTTGCGCGTCGCTGGTGTCAGCGGGCAATGCAGCGAGATCACGTCGCTCTCGGCCAGCACCCGCGCCAGCGGCGTGAACTCGACACCTAGCATCTTCGGCGGCTCGTGGTCGGCGAACAGCACCTTCATGCCGAAGCCGCGCGCGATGGCCGCCGTGCCCTGGCCGATCGCGCCCTCGCCGATGATGCCGAGCGTGGCGCCGTGCAGGTCGCCGATCGGGTGCGTGAAGAAGCAGAACTGGTCGCTCTTCTGCCACACGCCCGCCTCCACATCCTGCCGGTAGGCGAGGATGTTGCGGCGCAGGTTCAGGATCAGCGCGAACGCATGCTCGGGCACCGTGTGCACGGCGTAGTTGCGGATGTTCGCGACCGCGATGCCGTGGCTCTTGCAGTATCCGACGTCGATCACGTCGTAGCCGGTCGCTGCCACGGCGATCATTTTCAGCTCGGGCAGCTGCGCAAGCGTCGGCTCGCGAAGCGGCACCTTGTTCGTGATGCACACCGTCGCGCCGGCGAGCTTGGCGAGCAGCTCCTCGACCGAGGTCTTCTGGTGCTCGACATAGCTTTCCGCGAGCGCGGGTTTGCGCACCTTCGCCTTCAGTGAGGCGCGGTCGAGAAAGACGACGCGGTGCGAATCAGCCATGTCACATGCCTCCGGGGGCTCTTGTTGGTTTTGGCATCGTTTTCGCGCCGGAACTTCCCGCGGCGGTGATACCTGGGTTCGGCACGATCTTAATGCCGGTGGCTTGACCCGCTTGCCGAAAGCGCTGGCGCGTCGAGTAACGTGCGCAGAGCATGAGTGGGTTGCACGGACCGGTCGACAGATGTCGCGCCCGCCCGGCAAGTGAGTAATAATCTCGGTATTACGCCATCACAGGGTGCCGGGATATTGCCATGACGATGACCGTCAAGCTCGCTCCTTCATTGGAGCAGACTTTGCGACAACGCAGTGCTGCGCTCGGCCGGCCGGCGAGCGAATTGATCCGCGAGGCCCTGCAGGCCTATCTGGATACCGCCCCCATGGTCAGGCCTTCGGCATACGCCCTGGGGGAGGACCTGTTCGGCAAGCATCGCGGCGCCGTCGACTTGGCGCGCACCCGCAAGGAGGCGTTGGCTGAGCTCGTGGCCGACAAGCAGCGCAAGCGTGCGAATCGGTCGCGCCGTGGTTAGGGGCACAACGGCGCCGAAAGCAGGCTCGCGAGCGCCTGCGACGCCCCTGGCGGGCAAGGTAGTCGTCGACAGCGGCCCGTTGATTGCCCTGTTCAATGCGAATGACGCATGGCACGCCAAGGTATTGACGTGGCTGCGCCGGAACCAGGGCGAGCAACTGGTCACGACCTGGCCTGTGCTCACCGAAGTCTGCGCACTGCTTTCGCGCCGCCTCGGCAACCCGGCGGCGCTGGACTTTCTGCGCTGGGTGGAGCGCGGCGGCTTGGCGATCGATTCGCCCGAGAGCCACAGTCTGGCCGACATGCTGCTCATCAGCGAGCGCTTCGCCGACTTGCCACTGGATTTGGCGGATGCGTCGATCGCCGAAGCCGCGTCACGTTTGCGCATTCACCAGGTGCTGACCATCGATGCCGATTTCGACATCTACCGAGACAAGTCTGGGCGTGCGTTGCGCAACGTTTTGCGCGCGGGGAGCTGAGGTGACGACGACGATTCCACTCGATTCGGACCGCGCTGGCGGCCAGCGCCGCCTGCCCTCCATCTGGCGCCTCGCCGCACGCCAGACGGGGCGCGACTTTCGTGCCGGCGAGTTGCGCCTGCTGATCGTCGCGGTGATGCTCGCGGTGGCGGCGCTCACGGCGGTGGGCTTTTTTGCCGATCGCATCAACAATGGCCTCGCGCGCGACGCGCGGCAGATGCTCGGGGGCGACGCGATCGTCGCGAGCGATCAACCCGCGCCGCCGGCATTCGCCGCGAAGGCTCGGGCGCTCGGCTTGGCGACGGCGACGACCGCGTCGTTCCCCAGCATGGGCCGTGCGCCGCAAGCGCAGGGCGGCGCGTCGCGCCTCGTCGCGGTGAAGGCGGTGAGCGAGAACTATCCGCTGCGCGGGCGCTTGCGGCTGAGCGGGGGGGCGGGAACGCCCGAGGCGAACGTGGCGGCAGCGCCGCCGCCGGGCAGCGTCTGGGTCGACGCGGCGCTGCTCGATTCGCTGCTGCTTCGCATCGGCGACTCGCTGCTGCTCGGCGACGCGAGCCTGAAGATCGAAAAAATCATCGTCATCGAACCCGACCGCGGCGCAGGCTTCATGAGCTTCGCGCCACGCGTCATGCTGAATGGCGTCGATCTGCCCGCCACCGGCCTGGTGCAGCCGGCGAGCCGCGTCACCTATCGCCTCGCCGTCGCCGCGCCGGGCAATGACGACGCTGCCGTGCGCACTTTTGTCGAATGGGCCGACGCCGAAGTGAAACGCGAAACGCTGCGCGGCCTGCGCATCGAGTCGCTCGCCAACGGCCGGCCCGAAATGCGCCAGACGCTGGACCGCGCGGAGAAATTCCTCAACCTCGTCGCGCTGCTCGCCGCCTTGCTTGCCGCTGTTGCGGTGGCGATTGCGGCGCGCGATTTCGCGGATCGGCACCTCGACGACTGCGCGATGCAGCGTGTGCTCGGCGCGTCGCAACGTGGCATTGCGCTGCAGTACCTGGTGCAGTTCGCGGCGATCGGCGTTGCCGCGAGCGTGGGCGGGGTGGTGCTCGGCTTTGGCATCCACTACGTGTTCGTCTGGCTGCTCGCGGGGTTGGTCGATTCTCAACTGCCCGCGGCGAGCCTGTGGCCGGCGCTGTTCGGCCTGGGCGTAGGCTTGACCTTGCTCATGGGCTTTGGCCTGCCGCCGGTGCTGCAACTCGCGCGCGTGCCGCCACTGCGCGTCATCCGGCGCGACGTGGGCGGGCTGAAACCGGCGTCGATCGCCGTTCTCGGCGCAGGCGTCGTCGGCTTCACGGCGCTGTTGCTCGCGGTGTCGAGCGACCTCAAGCTCGGCCTGATCGCGGTCGGCGGTTTTGCCGCTGCGGTGGCGCTGTTTGCGCTGCTGAGCTGGGGCGCGGTGCTGCTGCTGCGGCGGATCGTTCCCGAGGCGCGCGCGCCGCGCTGGCTGATCCTCGCGACGCGCCAGATCGCTGCGCGGCCGGCGTTTGCCGTGGTCCAGGTGTCGGCGCTGAGCGTCGGCCTGCTTGCGCTCGTGCTGCTCGTGTTGCTGCGCACCGATCTGATCGCAAGCTGGCGCCAGGCGACTCCGCCCGATGCGCCGAACCGCTTCGTCATCAACATCCAGCCGGAACAGGGCGAAGGTTTTCAACAGCAATTGCGCGACGCGGGAGTGGCCCGATTCGACTGGTTCCCGATGATCCGCGGCAGGCTCGTCGCGATCAATGGCAAGACCGTGTTACCCGACGACATGGACGATCCGCGCGCGAAGCGCCTGCTCGATCGCGAGTTCAACCTCAGCCACGGCGCCACGTTGCCCGAGCACAACGTGGTGAGCAGCGGCCGCTGGAGCGCTGACGAGGCCGACGCCGTGAGCGTCGAGGAAGGCCTGGCGCAGACGCTCAAGCTCAAGCTGGGCGACACACTGCGCTTCGACGTGGGCGGCGGATTCACGCAAGGCCGAATCACGAGCTTGCGCAAGGTCGACTGGAGTTCGATGCGCGTCAACTTCTTCGTCATCCTGCCGCGCGCCAAGTTGCCCGAGTTGCCGGCCACGTACATCGCTGCGTTTCGTGCGCCGGCAGCGCCAGGCTTCGACAACGCGCTGTCGCGCAACTTCCCGAATATCACGAACGTCGACGTGTCGGCGTCGATCGCCCAGGTGCAACGTGTGCTCGACCAGGTGGTTCGCGCGGTCGAATTCCTGTTCGGCTTCACGCTCGCCGCCGGCCTGGTGGTGCTGTTTGCCGCAGTGAGCGCGACGCGTGAGGCGCGCGCGCGCGAGTTTGCGGTGATGCGCGCGCTCGGTGCCAGCGGCAAACTGCTCGCGCAGGTGCAGCGCGCCGAATTGCTCGGTGTGGGCGCGCTCGCCGGGGTGCTCGCCTCGCTCGCCGCGATCGCGGTCGGCTGGGCGCTCGCGCGCTACGTCTTCGAGTTCAGCTGGAACGCGTCGGCCTGGGTGCCGCTCGCGGGTGGTGTGACCGGCGCCTTGCTCGCGCTGGCGGCGGGATGGTGGGGGCTGCGCGAAGTGCTGCGCCGGCCCGTCATCGAGACGCTGCGGCGCGCGGCGCAGGAGTAGCCGGGCTGTGTGTCATCCCGACGAAAGCGCCGCCCCGTACGCGATACGGGGTCGGGATCCACTGCCAGCGCGCGGCTCTCCATCAGCCTGTCACGCCGGCTCATCCGTCATTCCGGCGAAAGCCGGAATCCACCCTTGCGCAAATTCATGCAGTGGATCCCGGCGTGCGCCGGGATGACGATTTCGATGACGTCTGCGTCGCGCGGCGCCGCACGCAATCGATGTAGCGCTCGCCGTCGGGCGGCGCACCGCTGCGTTGCGATTGCCAGATCATTTCGCCCAGACACTCCATCGCTTCGTGTTGCGCGTCGTGCACCGAGCCGAGGCGCCGGCTCAGCAGGTCGACCGCCTGCTTGATGCCGCGCGGCTGGTCGATGCCGAGCTGCTCGCTGATCGACAAGTGCATCGACAAGTGCAGGAACGGATTCGTTCGGCCCGCGTCGACGTCGAACTGCGCGGCCAGCGCCGCGTCGACGTTTTCCAAATCGGCGTGGTACTCGGGGTGCTGCGCGATCCAGTCGCAGGCCAGGCTCTCCAGCGGCGTCAGCGGCAGCGCCTCGCGCTGCTTGCGGTAGGTCTCGCAGAAGAATCGGCGCACGTCGGCCTGGGAAGGTGCAAACATCGGACAATTCTCGCTCGCCGCCGCCGCCAATGCCCCCGACTCTCCTCGCCGACCCGGCGTTCTTTGCCATCGCCGTTCCGGCGGTGCTGTTGATGGGCCTGTCCAAGAGCGGCTTCCTGAGCGGCTTCGGCTCGCTCGCGACGCCGCTGCTGGCGTTGACGATTCCGGTGCCGCAGGCCGCGGCGATCATGTTGCCGCTGCTGCTCGTGATGGACGCCACCGGCTTGCAGCAACTCTGGCGCGAGCGCGACCGCGGTTTGTTGACGTTGTTGTTGCCGGCGGGCTTGCTCGGCACCGTGCTCGGCACCGTTCTGTTTGGCGTGTTGTCGGCGAAGACGGTCGCGGCGGTGGTGGGTGGCCTGACGCTGCTGTTCCTGGCGCAGCGGCTCGTCTTTCCGCCGCGCGCCGACGCAGCGCCGCCGCCGCGCTGGCTCGGCAGGGTGCTCGCCATGGCGGCCGGCTTCACGAGTTTTGTCGCGCACGCGGGCAGCCCGCCGATCAACGCCTATGTGCTGCCGTTGCGTCTGAGTGCGCTCGCCTACGCCGGGACGATGTCGGTGTTCTTCGCCGCGATCAACTTGTCGAAGTGGGTGCCCTATGCGTGGCTCGGCCTGTTCGACCTGCGCAATCTCGGCACGTCGTTGCTGCTGCTGCCGCTCGCGCCACTGGGCGTCTGGATCGGCGTGTGGCTGTCACGGCGGATTGAATCGGACTGGTTTTATCGCATCGCCTACACCGGCATGTTTTTCACAGGCGTGAAATTGCTGTGGGACGGAATCGCGTAGGGGCAAACTCTGATCGTGAGCCCGATTGCGACTGTCAAACTCTCGTTCCACCTGATTGGCGACATGGTTCAGCCACCCCTCGTCATACCGGCGAACGCCGGTATCCACTCGTTGAAGCCGCACGTTCGGCGAATTGTTCATCCGATCCTTCCAGTGGATCCCGGCGTTCGCCGGGATGACGAATTTCTTGCGTCGTGTCCTTCGCTCGGCAGCACCTTGTCATACTGAGCTTAGTCGCCAGTCAATTGTCCCCATCGACGTACGAACCAACCTGAGGAATCGACCATGAAGAGTGTTCAATGGCTCGCGGCGGTGCCGCTGGCACTGTCGGCGTTGACGTTCAGCGGCTGCGCCAGCGCGCCCGCCAAAGGCCCGGCGTTCACGTTGGCCAGCCCCGATCTGGCGAGCGGAACGTTTGCCATGCAGCAGATCCTGAACGGCTTTGGCTGCACGGGTGGCAACGTGTCGCCGGCGCTGATGTGGAGCGGTGTGCCTGCCGGAACGAAGTCGCTCGCCTTGCAGGTCCACGACCCGGACGCGCCGACCGGCAGCGGCTTCTGGCATTGGGCCGTGTACGACATCTCACCCTCGACGACGGGCCTGGCTCGCGGCGCGGGCAACAGCCCGGCGTCGTTGCCATCGGGGGCGTACGGTGGCCAGACCGACTTTCGCGACACCGGCGCGACGGGCGTGAACGGCAATTACGGCGGCCCATGCCCGCCCGCTGGCGACGCGCCACACCGCTATGTGTTCACGCTTTACGCGTTGGGAATGGACAGCGTCACGACGGCCGCTGGAATCCCGAAGACGGCGACCGCGGCCGTGTTCAGCTTCGTCATGAACAAGGGCATCGGGCCCGGGCTGCTCGGCAAGGCGTCGTTCACCGCGACCTACGGCAGGTAGCGATGCGGCGACCTGATCGCCGGGTGTGTCGCGCGGGCTTGGCGCGGGCGATTTCGCGATGAAACCAGGTCGCATCGCGGCCGGGTTGGCTGCGGCCTTCCTTGCGGTGCTACCGCTGGCTGCCCAGGCCCAGGACACTGCGAAGATCGTCAGGATCGGACGCCTGTCGCCGCTGTCGGAGGAGGCCGCTGCGCCGTCGAACGAGGCATTTCGAAGGGGCATGCGAGACCTCGGCTGGGTCGAGGGAAAGAACTACACGATCGAGTCGCTCTTTGCGCAAGGCAAGCTGGATCGCTTGCCCGCCCTCGCAGCGGAGCTCGTGCAGCGCCGCCTTGACCTCATTGTTGTGGGGTCGTCGCCCGGCGCCTTGGCCTTGAAGAACGCAACGCGCACGATCCCCGTGGTCACGGTGACCACCGGCGATCCGGTGGCGGATGGCCTCGTCCAGAGCCTGGCGCGCCCGGGCGGCAACGTCACGGGTGTGACCACGCTGGCGCAGGGATTGAACGCGAAGCGCGTGCAATTGCTCAAGGAAAGCGTCTCCGGCATGACGCGCCTGGCCGCGCTCACCAATCCGGGCGACTCCTACGCCGCGGCGTTCGCCAAGGAACGCGAGGAGGTCGCGCGCACCTTGGGGCTGAAGATTCAGGTGTTGGAGGCGAGCGGTCCGAGCCTGTTCGAGCCGGCCTTCGCCGCCGCGGCCGGCGAGCGTGCGCAAGCGCTGACGGTGTTGTCGGGCATCGTCTTTCTGACGCATCGGCAAGCGATCATCGATCTCGCTGCCCAGCGCCGCCTGCCCGCCATTTATCCCGAGCGTTCCTTCGTTGAAGCTGGCGGCTTGATGTACTACGGCGCCAGCCTGTCCGACATGTGGCGGCATGTGGCGGTGCACGCCGACAAGATTCTCAAGGGCGCGAAACCCGCCGATTTGCCGGTCGAGCAACCGACGAAGTTCGAGCTCGTCATCAACTTGAAAACCGCCAGGCAGCTCGGCTTGAAGATTCCCCAATCGGTCTTGCTGCGCGCGGATCAGCTGATCGAGTGACGCGGCGCCGGCGGGGCGCGCCTACTTCGGTTTGTCGACGTAGGGCTCGACGACAACCGCATCGAGCCGATACCCGCTCGCGCCCATCGCCGTGTCCGACTTCGCCGCCTTGAGTGTGCCGCTCACCCACACCGTGTCCATCGATCGAAAGCCTTTTGCTGCGCTGCGCGGCACGACGTGCACGATCTGGTTCGCCGGCGGCGGCGGCGTGTGGATGCACGCGCCGAAGTAGGGAACGAGCAGGAACTCCTTGAGGCCGGTTGTGCTGTCGTCGAGCGGCACGACGTAACCCGGAATGCGCACCGCTTGATCTTCGAGTTTGGGGTTCACCGGCGCGTTGTCCCAGAACTCGCGCATGCGTTTCAGCGCGGCCGCGGCGCGCGGGTCGCTGTCGGACAGGCCGGACAAGTTGATGTCTTTCATCTCCTTGAACGGGTCCCAGTCCGCGGGGACGAGGTCGTCCCACTTGATTTCGCGGAACGCGCCCTTTGCCGTCGTGTTGCTCGACGGCTT
Source organism: uncultured beta proteobacterium (assembly GCA_963775015.1). Lineage (GTDB taxonomy): Bacteria > Pseudomonadota > Gammaproteobacteria > Burkholderiales > Burkholderiaceae_C > JAEMQF01. Next base: position 125,194 of record CAVZHI010000015.1, read on the forward strand.
GGCGGCGTTGTTGCCGGGCTTCGCTGGCGCTGCGGAATTGTTCTGCTGCGCAACGGCGACTGCCGCGGCGGCGGCGAGGATCGATCCGATGAGGAACAAACGGGCCATGTTCAAACTTTCGGTGACAAGCCGTCGGCGAGCGACAAGCGATAGGCGCGCCAACCCGGCACGAGACTGGCGAGCAAGCCGGACGCGATGATCGCACCGAGCAGCATCCATTGAGACAGCGTCGGAGCGACCCATTGCAACGTGATGCCGAAGCGGGACTGTACCCAAGGGCCGGCGGCGACGATGAACAGAATCGTCAGCACCAGCCCGAGGCCCACGCCGATGAGCGTGATCAGGCTGCCCTCGACGGCGAGCAACCCGGCCACATGGTGCGGCCCGGCGCCCACGGCGCGCAGCACCGCGAGTTCGCGGCGCCGCTCGTTCAGCCCGGCAAGGACGACGGCGATCAAACCCGCCAGGCTGACTGCGGCGACGAGCATCGACATGCCGAGCAAGGCTTTTTCGCCGACGCCGATCACGTCCCACAGCTCGTCGAGCGCGACGCCGGGCAACACCGCCATCAGGGGCTCTTCGGTGAATTCGGCGATGTGGCGCTGCACCGCGAACACGGCGGCGCGCGTTTTCAGGCCGATCAGCGCGGCGCGTGACTTTCTTTGGCGCGAGGTCGAACTTGCGCGCCTGCTCCGCAGGAATCGCCAGGCCCGGGATCGGCGCTCCGCCACCCCACTCGAGGTGCAACGCTTCGATCGCCTCCAGGCTCACGTGCACGGTTCGGTCCACCGGCGTCCCGGTGCGCGCGAGGACGCCGACGACGTGAAACGGCTTGTCGGCGTGTTCGGCCGACAGGCCGGCTGCGGCGCCGCCCGCGCCGTGGCTCAGGACCAGGCGCGAGCCCAATGCGTAGCCAAGCTGTGATGCGACTTCGGCGCCGAGCACCGCCTCATACACACCTTCGAGCGTGCCGGCGAAGGCGCGGCCTTGCGCGAGCACGAGCGGCGCCCGATCGCCGTAACGAAAGCGCTCGAAGTAGTCGCTGCTCGTGCCGAGCACGGGCATGCCGCGGTGCGAATCGCCGAGCGAAATCGGCACCACCCACGCCACGGCGCGATGTGCGGCGATCGTGCGCACGCTGTCGATGCGGATGTTGTTCGTCGCCGCGCCGATGCGAAACACGGCGTAGAGCATGAGTTGCACCGAGCCGGTGCGGGCCCCCAGCACCAGGTCCGTGCCGCTCACCGATTGCGAAAAGCTGCTGCGCACGCTGCTTCGCATGCGTTCCAGGCTCAGCAGCAGCAAGGTCGAAAGCGCCATCGACAGCACGACGAGCGCGAGCGTCGTGCGTCGGTTCCAGGCGCTGTGCGCGGCCAGATGCAGCAGCGCTTTCACGGCGCGCTCTCTCGCGCCGCTGCTGCGGCCTGGTTCACGTCGGCGAGCGACACACTCATGTCGAACTGGGTTGCAAGTTGCCGGTCGTGACTGACGAACACGAGCGAACTCCCTGCGGCGCGGCATTCGTCGAGCAGCAGCGCCATGAACGAGTCGCGCAGTTCGGTGTCCAGCGCCGACGTCGGCTCGTCGGCGATCACGACTTCGGGCGCGCCGATCAGGGCGCGCGCTGCGGCGACGCGCTGCTGCTGCCCCACCGACAGGCGCGACGCCGATCGGGCCCAGGTGCCTTGGCTGAGGCCGACGCGCTGCAACAGCGACTGCGCGCTCGCGCGCGCCGATCCCGATTGCGCTTCAGCGCGTGTGCGCCGCCACTGCGAGAAGCGGCACGGCAGGAGCACGTTGTCCAGCGCGCTCAGGTAAGGCAAGAGGTTGAACTGCTGGAAGATGTAGCCGACGTGATCGGCACGCCGTGCGTCGCGCGCGCTCGCCGACAGCGCGGCCCAGTTCACGCCGAGCAGCTGCGCCTGGCCCTGGCGCGGCAGCAAGACCCCCGCGAGCAGCCCGAGCAGCGTGCTTTTTCCCGAGCCGCTCGGGCCGTGCAGGAACAATGTTTTGCCTGCGGGGACTTCGAGGTGCTCGAGCGCCAGGCAATCGGCGGCGTCGTTCGGCCAGGCGAAGCGCAAGCGTTCGATGAGGATCACGGCGGAGGCAGCGTCAACGCAGCAAGGTGATGCGCGTCAAGGGGCGCTTCAGGCTGCGCTTGAACTGGCCTTTCGCCGTCGCGGCCTGGACGTCGAGGCGCTGCAGCTTCGGGAACGCGTCGAACAGCGCGACGTCGATCTGCGCCACTTTCGTCGTGTCTTTGCAGGCGAATTCGATGCTCGCGTCAAGGTCGGCGTGTTCAGGCGTTGGGGGTCGCGGCGTTGGCCGACGCGCCGAGTTTCAGTGCCGCCGAGTTCAACTCGGTGCCCTGCAATGCACAGCCGGCGGCCGCGTCGATCTTGAACCAACGATCTGCGGCTTTGAGGCGCAGCAATGCGGCGTCGACGAGTTGGCGCTCGGCGGCGTTGCGCGGCGCGCGCTCGAAACCGAACAGGGCGTCGAGCGGCGCTTCGAATTGCAGGCTCACGCGCGTGCCTTCGATCGCGATGTGAAGCCGCGCCGCGCCATGCTCATGCGCCTGCGCCCGTGCGCTTGCACGGGTGCGAGCATGGGTTGTGCGGCGAACAAAACAAGAACGAGCGAGGCGGTTTTCATGATGGTGAACCCGCCGCATTGTGTCGTGAAGTGGTGACCTGTCGGTCGACGCGATGGCCCGTACCGAGCTCGCTCCAGGGCGCGGACCTGAGCCCTGTCGGGCCGGCTTTTAGCCGATGTCCTGGGCGCAACCAGACAGTGTTTTCACGGGTGTTTCGATGCGCCGCAAAGGCGTGACAACATGTAACAATCACTGTATCAAAACCCATAAGGAGACTGTTATGCCGGTGATCGTGGTCGCGAATCCAAAAGGCGGTGTGGGCAAGTCGACGCTTGCAACCAATCTGGCGGGTTACCTCGCGGCGAGTGGCCACAGCGTGATGTTGGGTGATGCGGACCGGCAGGAGTCCAGCCACACCTGGCTCGGCATGCGCCCTGCGGGGCTGCCGCGAATCCACACCTGGGAGGTCTCGCAAGACAAGCTGGTGCGGCCACCGCGCGGCACGACGCATGTGGTGCTCGACACGCCAGCCGGCATCGCAGGCAAACGGCTCGACGAAGTGTTGAAGATCGCCGACAAGCTGTTGATCCCGCTGCAGCCGGGCATGTTCGACATTCACGCCACGTACCGATTCATCGAGGCGCTGCGCGCGCACAAGCGCGCGAGTTCGATCGAAATTGCGCTTGTCGGCGTGCGCACCCGCGAGGGCACGATCTCGACCGATCAATTGCGCAGGTTCCTCGCCGAAGTGAACCTGCCGGTGTTGGCGATGCTGCGCGAATCGCAGAACTACGTGCACCTCGGCGCGCATGGCGTGACGCTGTGGGACATGGCCTCAAACCGTTTCGAGCGTGACCTGGCGCAGTGGGCGCCGATCACGGCTTGGATCAACGACGAGTTGTTCGACGAGGGCCTGGACTGGAAAAGGGCGGCGTGACGATGAATACGCGCGGCTGAGCCGGCACGGAGGCCGGCCCGCCGCACCGCCAGCGCGCCCTTCAGGGGGTCGCCGCCTTGCCGCTCCAGCCGGCGCGCGCCCGTTGCTCGCGAGCGGCGCCGCGCTCCTGCGCGAAGAGCTCTTCCAATTGCTGCCGCCCTTGCTTCGCGGAAGCGATGAGCTTGGCCTGGTCTTTCCAGTGCGGCAACGACGCCTCGAGCTGCTCGACGTTGTGGCGCCGAAAGCGCAGCGCCAGGTTGCGCGCGTGGTGCGGCTGCCAGCCGAGAAGCTCGAGGGCAGAGCGCGCGCTCATCAACGCCGAGTCGAGCGTCTCGCGTTCGATCAACCTGACGCCGAGGTCGCGCAGGAGGAAGAAATGCTGCACGTTGCGCGCTCGCGCGACGATCTGCAGGTTCGGAAAGTGTTCGCGCACCATGCGCGCCACAGCGACGCTCTGATCCACATCGTCGATCGCGAGAACGAGCACGCGCGCCTGCGCCGCGCCGGCGACGCGCATCAGGTCCAGGCGCGTTGCGTCGCCGTAGTGTGCGAGCCAGCCGAAACGGCGCATCGCCTCGATCTGCTCGGCGTCATGGTCGAGCACCGTGGGCAGGATGCCGTTCGCGTAGAGCAGGCGCCCGACGATCTGGCCGTAGCGCCCCAGGCCCGCGATGATGACGGGGGCGCTTTGCGGTTCGTTCAGCTCGGCGTGCTGGGTCTTGTTGTGCGCGCCGAGGTGCGCCGCCCACCAGCGGTCGGCGAGAACGAGCAAGAGCGGCGTGAGCAACATCGAGATCGCGACCGCCGCGACGAGCAGCGATGCTGACGGAAGCGTCGATGACACCCGCGCCAGCGGCGCTTTGAAACACGACAAACCCGAACTCGCCGCCCTGGGCGAGCAGGATCACGAACACCGGGCGCTCCGGCAGCGGGATCGGCATCGTGCGGCACATCGCCCACAGCACGAGCGCCTTCAGCAGCAGAAACCCAACGACGACCGCGGCCACAAGCGCCGGGCTTTGCCGGACGACGGCGAAGTCGATGCTCATTCCCACGGCGATGAAAAACAGGCCGAGCAGCAGGCCCTTGAACGGCTCGATGTCGGTCTCCAGCTCGCGCCGGTATTCGCTCTCGGCGAGGAGCACGCCGGCGAGAAATGCGCCGAGCGCCATCGACAACCCCACCGCCTGCATCAGCGCCGCGGTGGCGACGACGAGCAGCAGCGCCGCAGCGGTGAAGATTTCCGGCGTCTTGCTGCGTGCGATCCAGCGCAGCGCCGGACGCAGCAGGAGGCGCCCGCCGAGGATGATGGCAGCGATGACGCCGATCGCTTTCGCGGCGCCGAGCCAACCGCCGCCGCTCGCGTGCACGCTGCTGGCGGCGAGCAAGGGAACGAGGGCGAGGATCGGTATCGCCGCCACGTCTTGCAGCAGCGCAACGCTCAGCACCGCCTGGCCCGACGTGGTGGGCATGAGGTTGCGGTCCGCGAGCACGCCCAGGCCGATCGCCGTCGACGACATCGCCAGGCCCAGCGCGGCGACGATCGCCAGGTTCACGTCGACGCCGAACGACCACGCCCCCGCGGCGAGCAGCAGCGCCGAGCCGAACAGCTGTGCGCTGCCCCAGCCGAAGATCGGCTTGCGCAGCGCCCAGAGCCGGCGCGGTTCGAGTTCGAGGCCGACGAGAAAGAGCATCAGCACGACGCCGAACTCGGCGAAGTGCAGCATGTCCTGGGCTTCCGTGACGAGCTTCAGGCCCCACGGGCCGATCGCGATTCCCGCCGTCAGGTAGCCGATGATCGAGCCCAGGCCGAGCGCCCGCGCGATCGGCACCGCGAGCACCGCGGCACCGAGGTAGATGAGGCTGCCGGTCAACCACGAGCTGTGTTCCATCACGCCTCCTGGGTCGGCCGCGCGTCGAGCGGCACGGCGCAAGCCGGGCAGGCGTCGAGGTCGGCGAGTTCGGGCCAATCGGGGTAGCTGCGCAGCTGCCCGGCGTAGCGCTGCGCATGCTCGTCGATCTGCGCTGCCGTGGCGTGGTGCGCGCCGTGCAGCAGCAGCGGTGGCAGGAAGCGCATTCCGCACAGCGCCGCGGTCTGTTCGTAAGGCGGCAGGAAGGCGTCGAAGAAGTAGCGGTTGTAGCTGTCGGGCCGGTACGAGTCTTCGGGGCCGCCGGTGCTCGCGACCAACCACAAGTCCTTGCCGCGCAACGCCGTCCCGCCGGGGCCGTAGGCCCAGCCGAAGGCGAGCACTTCGTCGATCCACAGCTTCATGAGCGGCGGCGTGCTGTACCACTGGATCGGGTGCTGCCAGACGATCAACCGGGCCTGCGCGAGGGCGGCTTGTTCAGCGGGCACGTCGATCAGGTAGTCGGGATAGAGCGCGTAGAGGTCGCGCACACGCGCCGGCGTTTGCGCTGCGGCGCGCAGCGCGGCGCGGTTCGCACGCGATTGCTGCAGATCCGGATGCGCGGCGATCACCAGGGGAGCCGGGGCGGGCGATTCAGGCATGGGTGCGGTCTTTCACAGTGGGTCGTGGTTTCTTTCGGCGCGGCGCCGCGACGGGGCGGTGTTTTCACTGGTATTCCGCAATTCGCGGGTACGGCGGTCACAAGTAACATAACCGGAATTGAAATTGCCAGTCAGGAGTGAGCCATGCCGGTGATCGTGGTCGCGAATCCGAAGGGCGGTGTCGGCAAGTCCACGCTTGCGACCAACCTGGCGGGTTATCTTGCCGCGCGCGGCCACGCCGTGATGCTGGGCGACGTGGACCGGCAGCAATCGTCGCGCACCTGGCTCAGCCTGCGCCCGGCCGGGCTGCCGCCGATCCAGAGCTGGGACGCGTCGCGCGACAGCCTGGTGCGCCCGCCACGCGGCACGACGCATGTGGTGCTCGACACGCCGGCAGGATTGCAGGGCAAGCGCCTGGACGCGGTGCTTCGAATCGCCGACAAGATGCTGATCCCCTTGCAGCCGGGAATCTTCGACATTCACGCGACCTACGACTTCATCGGGACGCTGCGCGCGCACGAGCGCGCGAGTTCGATCGAAATCGCGCTGGTGGGAATGCGCACCCGCGAAGGGCTGATCTCGACCGATCAGTTGCGTAACTTCCTCGCCACCGTGAACGTGCCGGTGCTCGGGTTCCTGCGCGAATCGCAAAACTATGTGCACCTGGGCGCGCATGGCTTGACGCTCTGGGACATGGCGTCGAGCCGCTTCGAACGGGACCTCGAACAGTGGGCGCCGATCACGGCGTGGCTCAACGACGAGGTCTTCGACGAAGGCGTCGCCTCACAAGAGGTTGCATGAAAACTTACTCCAAGCTGAACGATCTGCAGGCCCTCGTCGGCCAGGAGATGGGCGTGAGCGACTGGTTCAGCGTCGATCAGCCGATGATCGACGCCTTCGCCCACGCCACCGGCGACCATCAGTGGATCCACGTCGATCCGCAGCGCGCTGCGGCGGGACCGTTCGGTGCGACGGTCGCGCATGGATTTCTCACCCTGTCATTGCTGCCGCTGATGGGCGCGTCGGCGTTCCAAGTGCTCGACACGCGCATGGGCGTGAACTACGGTCTGAACAAGGTGCGCTTTCCCGCGCCGGTTCCGGTGGGGAGCCGCTTGCGCGGTGTGTTCAAGCTCATCGGTTACGAAGTGCTCGATGGCGGTGCGCAGTTGACAACGCAAGTGACGATGGAACGTGAGGGCTCCACGAAGCCGGTGTGCGTCGCCGAGTCGGTGGCGCGCCGCTACATTTAAGCTCCACGGGCCCAGAGTCAGGTGAGCGCTGGAGTCTCTCGACCATGAAGGTTTTGCTGATCGATGACCACCCGCTGATCCTGGCGGCGCTGCAAGGCGTGATTCAGGAGTTGGGTGACGACGTCACCGTCGTCGGTGCGGCCACCGCACGCATCGGCCGCGAGAAGCTCAAGGCGGAACGCGGTTTCGACCTGATCCTGCTCGATCTGAACCTGGGCGACACCGACGGCTTCGACGTCCTGATCGAGTTCCGCAGCAGCTACCCCGAATTGCCGGTCGTCGTCGTCTCGGCGTCGGATCGCTACAGCGACGTCATCAAGGCCATCGACGCGGGCGCGATGGGGTTCATTCCAAAGCGCTCGAGCACGCCCGATCTGCACGAGGCGTTGCGCCTCGTGATGTCGGGTGGCATCTTCATCCCCACCGGCGCGCGCGCGCTGATGACGAATCTGCCGCCCGCAGTCGGCCCCTACGTGCAGCCAACCACGTTTGCCGAAACGACGCCGATGATTCACCACATCGGCCGCCCGAGTTCGCAGGACACGGGGTTTTCTGCCGGCCTTCCGGAACTGCCCGCAACGCCGCCGCTCGCCACGCTCGGGCTCACGCCGCGCCAGACCGAAGTGCTCGCGCTGCTGTTGCAAGGCAAACCGAACAAGTTGATCGCGCGCGAACTGAATGTCTCGGTCGATACAGTGAAGGACCATGTCGCCGCCGTGCTGCGCGCGCTCAACGTGACGACGCGCACCCAGGCCGTGCTCGCGGTGGGCGAGATGAGCAAATTCGGCAGCTTGCCGGAGTGGCGCCCGAGCGGGCGTTAGGCAGGCCCGAGCAAGGCGCGAGCGGGCCGCGCATGAGGTTGAGACACGGTGCGTGCCGCCTCCGCCACTGATCTGGAGCTCTCCGCCGTACCCGACGAGGTCCAGGCCGCTTACGACTACCTGACGCCCACCCTCGTGGGCAACGCCGCAGGCGCGATCGTCCTGGCGTGGCTGTTCCGCGGCGCGCCGTCGCAGGCCTTGCTGTGGTTTTGGCTCGCGTGTTTCAGCGCGGTCTGGTTCGTGCGCCTCGCGCTCGGGCTGCAGTTCCGGCGCTCGGCGCGCCAGACGCTGGCGGACTGGCAGGTGTGGCAGTTCCGCGCCCACGCCGGGACGCTGCTCTCGGGCGCGAACTGGGGCCTCGCGGGTGGCCTGTTCTACGCCTCCGGGCAGGGCATCGAACAGACCGGGCTGATCCTCGTCGTCTACACCTTCTGCGTCGCGGCGATGCCGCTCCTGGCGACGCAGCCGAGAATCTACTGGGCCTACCTGGCGCTCGCCGCGCTGCCGCTGATCGTTCGCATCGCGACTCTCGGCGACGCGTACAGCGTGCAACTCGCGACGCTGCTGGCGCTGATCGTGACCTTGACGGCGCTGCTCGGCGGCAACTACCGCCAGGCGATGGCACGCGTCATCGACTTGAAACTGCAGCTGAGTGAGTTGCTCGTGCAACTGCGGAACGAAAAATCCGCCGCCGACGCGGCGCGCAACAGAGCCGAAATTGCGAACCGCGCGAAAACCCAGTTCTTCGCCGCAGCAAGCCACGACTTGCGCCAGCCGCTGCACGCGATGGGCCTGTTCGCCCAGGCGCTGCGCGAACGCACCCGCGAGTCTGACGTGGCGCCGCTCGTGAACAGCATCAATGAATCGGTGAACGCGCTCGAGGCCTTGTTCTCCGAGCTGCTCGACATCACGCGCATCGACAGCGGCGCGATCGAAGTGAACCCGCGCGACTTTCGCTTTGGCGACATGCTGCACCGCTTGAAACTGCACTTCGAGGCGAGCGCTTTCGAAAAAGGCCTGGCGCTGCGCCTGCGTGGCGCAAGCCGCACGATATTCGCTGACCCCTTGCTCGTGGAACGCATCGTGCGCAATCTGGTCGCGAACGCGATCCGCTACACCGAAGACGGCACCGTGCTCGTGGGTTGCCGACAGCGCGGAAACAAGGTTCAGTTGCAGGTCTGGGACACCGGCTGCGGCATCGAGCCTGCCGAGCAGCTGCGGATCTTCGACGAGTTCTATCAGGTTCGCGACGCTGCCGGCACGTCGCCGAACCAGCGCAAAGGGCTCGGGCTGGGTCTGGCCATCTCGCGGCGCCTGGCCGGGCTGATCGACGCGCCGCTCCACCTTCGCTCCTGGCCCGGGCGCGGCACGGTGTTCACGCTCGAGCTGCCGGCCGGGCGCTCAGAAGCCGCGCGCAGCGCCGCCGCGCAGGCGAGTGCACCCGCGCCGCAGTTGACGCTGCACGGCACGCGCATCGTGATCGTCGAAGACGATCCGCGTGTTCTGGCCGGTCTCAGCGCCTTGCTCAGCGGCTGGGGCGCGACGCCTCGAGCCTTCAGCCGCGTCGCCGACTGCGTCGCGTGGGCGCAGGACATCGCGACGGTCGAGGCAACGCCGGACCTGGCGATCGTCGACTATCGACTCGAAGACGGGCGCGACGGCGTGCAGGCGCTGCAAGCGCTGCGAGCGCGCTTCGGCGCTGCGTTGCCGGCGATCATGGTCAGCGCCAGCACGCTGAGCGACGTCCAGGCGCTCGCGCAGGCGCACAACTTTCACCTGCTCGTCAAACCCGTGTTGCCGAACAAACTGCGTGCGCTGATTGCGTACAAGCTGCAGGCCGCTGCGACGGCAGCGCCGACTGCGGCGCTTCAGAAGTAGAAATTGCAGAACAGGCCGACGTGGTCGCCGCTGGCAGTCTGGCCGGTGTTTGTCGCCTTGAACTTCGCGCTCAAGCCGCGCAGCTTGACGCCGATCCACGACGTGAAGCGGTATTCGCCTTCGACGAGCACGCCCAGCGTCGAGTCGAACTGGGTGTTCGTGATGTTGGCGAATCCGGATCCGGTGAGTTTCGGGTTGGTGATGTATTCGACGCCGAGACCCAAGCGGAACTTGTCGGTCACCGGCACCTGGGCGATCACGTCGATCGGATAGCGGCTGAACGTCACGTCGCCGTTCGTCGCGTGCGTCGTGTCGGAGTGGTAACCGAACGTCGCTTGCAAGTTCACGAGCGTGCCGATCGGCGCCTCGCCGCCGACGTAAAGCATCACGCCGGAACCGGCGCTGATGTTCTGCGTGTTGCCGTTCGTGTAGGTCACGGTGGCGAGCGTCGAGCCGCCTCCCGTGACGCCCAGGCCGCCGACAAATTTGAACGGTCGCTCACTCTGCGCTGCGCACGCTGCAGAACCGAGGAGCAAAACGAGGAGCGTGGCGAGCCTTTTCATGATCTTCCTCGATGCGGGAGCGGGCTTGAATCTTAGCCCCTGATCACTGCGCCGAATACGCGAGCCGCACGTAGATCGGCGCGAACGCTTCGGCCTGCGTCACTTCTAGCAGACGTTCGCGCGCGAGTTCGAGCAGGGCGATGAAGGTCACGACCATCACCTGCGGCCCGCGCGCGGCGTCGAACAGGTCTTCGAACAACGCGAAGCGCCGCCCCTGCAGGCAACGCAACACGATGCTCATGTGCTCGCGAACGCTCAACTGTTCGCGCGTGATCGAATGGTGCTCGATCAGTTTGGCGCGGCGCATGATGTCGGCCCAGGCGGAACGCAGGTCCGCGGGATCGACTTCCGGCAAGCGCGGCGCGAGAGCCTGTTCGATCGCGACCTGGGCACGCAGGAAGTCGCGCCCGAGCAGCGGCAAGGCTTCGAGCTGCGCCGCGGCGAGTTTCATCTGCTCGTACTCGATCAGGCGGCGCACGAGTTCGGCGCGTGGGTCTTCGGCCTCTTCGCCGTCGCGCGTCTTCTTCGGCGGCAACAGCATGCGCGACTTGATCTCGATCAGCATCGCCGCCATGAGCAGGTATTCGCTCGCGAGCTCGAGGTTGTGCTTGCGAATCTGTTCGACGTAGGCGAGGTACTGGCGCGTCACGTCGGCGAGCGGAATGTCCAGGATGTTGAAGTTCTGGCGCCGGATCAGGTACAGCAGCAGGTCGAGCGGCCCTTCGAACGCTTCAAGAAAGATTTCGAGCGCGTCGGGGGGGATGTAGAGGTCGGTGGGCAGCGCGAAGAGCGGCTCGCCGTACAGGCGCGCCACCGCGACGCCGTCGATCACCGCCGGCACGGACTGCTCGGCTGCGTCGGGCACCCCGAATTCGGGCGCGGCGCCCACCGTCACTGCATCACTCACGGCCTGCCTGTGCCAGACGCTACTTGGTCTGGTAGACGTAGGGTTGCTGCGGCACGTTGGCGTCGCCGTAGTCGACCTGCGCGTCGCGATCGATGCGGCGGTCCCAGAGCAGCGCACGCCCCTCGAGCTGCTCGGCCTCGAGCGTGGGCTTGCGCGCCTTGAGGTGTTCGATGAACGCCGTCGTGTCGGACTTGTAGTGTTTCCAGAACAGGGGCATGGTGTGGGCGAAAGGAAGCCGGCCGGAGTCGCGTGAAGCCGATTTTAGGCTGCGCAGGCGTCGGCGACATTGACGCGAGGCAAAATTGCCCAGGCCCGATACTGCGCGCCCAGTCCGCGCCCGTTCCCACTGGAGTCCCGCCGTGAGCAAAACCTTCGCCTCCCAAGCCGACCTCGAAGAAAAGAAGGTCACGTTCACGAAGCTGAGCGCCAACGCTTACGCCTACACCGCCGAGGGCGACCCGAACACCGGCGTCATCGTCGGCGACGACGCGGTGATGGTGATCGACACGCAGGCGACACCGGTGATGGCGCAAGACGTGATCCGCCACATCCGCAAAGTGACCGACAAGCCCATCAAATACGTCGTGCTGAGCCACTACCACGCGGTGCGCGTACTCGGTGCTTCGGCCTACCAGCCGCAGCACGTCATCGCGAGCCGTGACACGTACGACCTGATCGTCGAGCGCGGCGAGGCCGACAAGGCGAGCGAGATTGGCCGCTTTCCGCGCCTCTTCCAAGCGGTGGAGTCGGTGCCTGCAGGGATGACCTGGCCGACGATCACGTTCACCGGGGCGATGAGCCTCTGGCTCGGCAAGCTCGAAGTGCAGTTGCTGCAACTCGGGCGCGGCCACACGAAGGGCGACACGGTGGCGTGGCTACCCGAGCAGAAGATCCTGTTCTCGGGCGACCTGGTCGAGTTCGACGCAACGCCTTATGCCGGCGACGCCTATTTCCAGGACTGGCCGAAGACGCTCGACAAGCTCGCCGCGCTCGAACCGCGCGCCCTCGTGCCGGGCCGCGGCGCGGCACTGACAACGCCTGCGTCGGTAGCGCAAGGGCTGGCGAGCACGCGCGGCTTCATTGCCGACGTGTGGAGCAGTGTCAAGGCGGGTGTCGCCGCAGGCAAGGACCTGAACGCCGTGTACAAGGAAACATTCGCCAAGTTGCAGCCGAAGTACGGCCACTGGGTGATCTTCAACCATTGCATGCCGTTCGACGTGACGCGCTGTTATGACGAAGCGACGCAGTACGCCGACCCGCGGATCTGGACCGCGCAGCGCGACATCGAGATGTGGGCCGCGCTGGAACACTGAATCACGAGTCGAGTCTGCGGCGCAGCGAAGGCGACCCGATGAGCGTCGACGCAAGTGCGGCGCAGCGCGATTTCGAAGCGCTGCAGTTCCCCTATCGCAAAGCGCCGGACCACGCAGCCGCGACGCCGCTGCGCTACCCGGTCGTGATCGTCGGCGCCGGTCCGGTGGGGCTGACGCTCGCGATCGACCTCGCGCAACAAGGCGTTCCTGTGCTGTTGCTCGACGACGACGATCGACTCTCGAACGGGTCGCGCGCGATCTGCTTTGCCAAACGCACGCTGGAAATCTTTGACCGCCTCGGGTGCGCTGAGCCCATGGTCGCAAGGGGCGTGTCGTGGAGTGTGGGCCGCGTCTACTTTCGCGACGCGCAGATCTACTCGTTCAACCTGCTTCCCGAACCGGGCCACGAGCGGCCCGCGTTCATCAACTTGCAGCAGTACTACGTCGAAGGCTTTCTCGCGGAGCGCGCGGCGCAATTGCCGGGCATCGAGATGCGTTGGAAGAGCACTGTGGCGGCGTCGAGGTTCGCGCCGACCATGTGCGCTTGACGGTCGACACGCCCGACGGCGCCTACGTCATCGAGGCCGGCCACGTGGCGGCGTGCGACGGCTCGAAGTCGGCGCTGCGCGGCCTGCTCGGGCTCGAAGCGCTGGGGCGGACCTTTCGCGACCGCTTCCTCATCGCCGACATCGTGATGAGGGGCGCGCCCGACTTCCCGGCCGAGCGGCGCTTCTGGTTCGACCCACCGTTTCATCCGGGCCAGAGCGTCCTGCTGCACAAGCAGGCCGACGGCGTGTGGCGCACCGACTTCCAGCTCGGCTGGGACGCGGACCCGCAAGCCGAGCGCGAACCCGAGCGCATCCGGCCGCGTGTGCGCGCGCTGCTCGACAGCATCGGCGCGCGCGAGGTGGAATTCGAAATTCGCTGGGCGAGCGTCTACACGTTTGCCTGCCAGCGCCTGGAGCGCTTCGTCCACGACCGGATCATCTTCGCCGGCGACTCGGCGCACGGCGTGTCGCCGTTCGGCGCGCGCGGCGCGAACTCGGGCGTGCAGGACGCCGAAAACCTGGCGTGGAAACTCGCCGCGGTGTTGCAGGGACGCGCCAGCGCTGAGTTGCTCGCAACCTACGGCGCCGAGCGCGAATACGCTGCCGACGAGAACATTGCGCATTCGACCCGCGCCACCGACTTCATCACGCCCAAGAGCGAGGCGAGCCGCTTGTTCCGCGACGCGACGCTCGATTTGGCGAGCAAGCACCGCTTCGCGCGATCGCTCGTCAACAGCGGGCGTTTGTCGGTTCCCGCGACGCTTCGCGAGTCGCCGCTGAACACGCCGGATGACGCCGAATTTGCCGGAGCGATGGTGCCGGGCGCCGTTGCCGCGGATGCGCCGGTAGAGGTCGATGTGCAGCCCGGGTGGTTGTTGCGGCAATTGCACGGCGCCACTTTCATCGGGCTCTTGTTCACCTCGGACGCCGAAGCGGTCTCGCTGCGCGAACTTCGTGCCGCAGCGGCGGCGCTCGACGGGATCGCGCCGCTGCGGGTGCTCGTCGTGGCACGGACGCCTTCGGCGCTGCGCGTCGAAGGCGTTCAGGTCGTCGTCGACGTGCAGGGCCTGATCGCGCAGCGCTACGATGCTCGCGAAGGCACGCTCTACCTGCTGCGCCCCGATCAGCATGTGTGCGCGCGCTGGCGCAGCGTGAACACCCGGCTGCTGCGCCGGGCGCTGCGCCGCGCCCTCGCGCTGCCCGCCATCGACGACTGAAGGAAAGAACGCCGTGCCCCTCGTGACCGAACTGAATCTGGCCGCACCCGACGACTTCTATGAAGCGCTGATCGACGCGCACCGCGACCTCGACAATGCGCAGAGCGCCGAGTTCAACGCCAAACTCGTGCTGCTGCTGGCGAACCATGTCGGCGACGCCGACGTGCTGCGCCAGGCCTTGGCTGCCGCGCGGGCGAGTGTTCTTGAGCGGGGCGAAGCGCGGCACCCGGCGTAGGACAATCGGATTCATCGAGACCTTCAGCGCGAGACCCATCGTGAGCAGCACGGAATTGAACTACCTGTCCGGCTTCGGCAATCAATTCGCGACCGAAGCGCTTCCCGGCGCCTTGCCGCAGGGGCGCAACAGCCCGCAGCGCGCGCCGCTCGGCCTGTTCGCGGAGCAGATCTCGGGAACGGCGTTCACGGCGCCGCGCGCCGAAAACCGTCGCACCTGGATGTACCGGCGCCAGCCGTCCGTCGTCACCGGTCGCTACGAGGCGTATTCGCAGCCGCTCTGGACGAGTGGCGCCGCAGGAGGCCGAGCCGTCCCTCCCGACCCGATGCGCTGGAATCCCTTTCCGTTTGCTGCTGCCGACGTCGATTTCGTCGACGGGCTGCGCACCGTCGTCGCGAACGGCGATGTCGACGCGCAGTCGGGCGTGGCGGCGCTCGTCTACGTCGCGAACCTCTCGATGACGCGGCGCGCGCTGATCAACGCTGACGCCGAAATGCTGCTCGTTCCGCAGCAGGGGCGCCTGATTGTTCGCACCGAACTCGGCGTGCTCGACGCGCGCCCGGGCGAAGTGATGTTGCTGCCTCGTGGCCTGGCGTTTGGCGTCGAACTGCCCGACGGCGCGTCGCGCGGTTATGTCGCCGAGAACTACGGCGCGCACTTCCGCCTGCCCGAGCTCGGACCGATCGGCGCCAACGGCCTGGCGAATCCGCGCGATTTCCTGAGCCCCGTGGCGGCGTGCGAAGGCGCGCCGGGGCCGGTCCAGATCATCAAGAAATTCGGCGCGCGGCTGTGGAGCAATGTGCAAGCCGCGAGCCCGTTCAACGTCGTCGCATGGCACGGCAATCTCGCGCCGTGCAAATACGACACGGCGAACTTCATGACGATCGGTTCGATCAGCTTCGACCACCCCGATCCGTCGATCTTCACCGTGCTCACGTCGCCGTCGGATACGCCGGGAACGGCGAACTGCGACTTCGTGATCTTCCCGCCGCGCTGGATGGTCGCTGAGGACACGTTCCGCCCGGCCTGGTACCACCGCAATCTGATGAGCGAGTTCATGGGCCTGGTGCACGGCCAGTACGACGCCAAGCCTGAAGGGTTCAAGCCCGGCGGCGCGAGCTTGCACAACTGCATGGTTCCGCATGGTCCGGACACCGAGGCGTTTCGCAAAGCCAGCTCAATGGCGCTGGCGCCGCACAAGCTCGACAACACGCTCGCGTTCATGTTCGAAAGCCGCTGGCGTTTTGTTCCGACCGACTACGCGCTCAGCTGCGGCGCGCTCGATCCTGCGTACAGCGACTGCTGGGCCGGCCTCGCCGAACGCGTGCCGAACCCGGTCCGCGGCGCATGAGCGATCCGACGCCCTACCGCTGCACCGGAACGGTGGTCGGAACGCTGCTGAACCATCGCCCGGCGCTCGCTGCGCTCGGTGACGCTGCGAATCAGGCGCCGTACAAGGCACCGCCCAAGGCGCCGGTGCTCTACATCAAGCCGCGCAATACGTTTGCCGGTTCCGGCGCGCGGATCGTGGTTCCTGCCGATGTGACCGAGCTTGAAGTCGGCGCGAGTCTGGGCCTCGTGTTCGCGCGCACCGCGTGTCGCGTCAGCGCCGCAGACGCGCTCGATCACCTCGAGGGTTACGTCATCGTCGCCGACATCAGCGTTCCGCACGCCGTGTTCTATCGTCCGTCGGTGCGGTTCAAGGCGCGCGACGGGTTTTGCCCGATGGGGCCGCGCATCGTGCCGCGCACGGCGATTCCCGACCCCGATGCGTTGGCGGTTCTCGTGTCGATCGACGGCGCCGTGGTGCACCGCGCGAGCACCGGCGACATGCTGCGTCCGGCGGCGCGGCTCATCGCCGACGTCAGCGAGTTCATGACGTTTCGCGCCGGTGATGTGCTGCTGCTCGGCGTGGCGCACGGCGCGCCGCGCGCGCGCGCCGGGCAAAGCGCGGTGATCGAAATCAGCGGGCTCGGCCGCCTCGAGATGAGCTTCGTTGCCGCCGAGGAGGGCTTGCGATGAGAACCGCGCGCGTGGCCTACGCCGGTGCACTCTTCGAGGCGACGCCGCACGATGGCGCGTTGCGCCTGCACGACGGGCGGATTGTTGGCGAAGATCAAGTCGTGTGGCTCGCGCCGTTTGACGTCGGAACCATCATCGCGCTTGGCCTGAACTACGCCGACCATGTGAAGGAACTCGCCAAGGAACTGACGGTGACGGCGCAAGACGAACCGCTCGTCTTCCTCAAGGGTCCGAACAGCGTCGTCGGCCATCGCGGCGTCACGCGCCGCCCGGCGGACGTGAGCTTCATGCATTACGAGTGCGAGCTCGGCGTCATCATCGGCGCGCGCGCGCAGCGCGTGAAGCGTGCCGATGCGTATGGCGTGGTGGGCGGCTACTGCGTCTGCAACGACTACGCGTTTCGCGATTACCTGGAGAACTGGTACCGGCCGAACCTGCGCGTGAAGAACCGCGACGGCGCGACCGTGCTCGGGCCCTGGTTCGTTCCGGCGAGCGAAGTCCCCGACCCGCACGCGCTCGAATTGCGCACCCTGGTGAACGGCAAGGTGACGCAGCGCGGCCATACGCGGCACATGATTCACCGCATTCCCGAGCTCATCGAATACCTGAGCGAATTCATGACGCTGCAACCCGGTGACGTGATCCTCACCGGCACCCCCGACGGCGTGGTCAACGTGAACCCGGGCGACGAAGTGGTCACCGAGATCGACGGCGTCGGCTCGCTGCGCAATCGGGTCGTCGGCGATGCGCCGTTCAACCGCTGAATTCATTGTCTGGACTGGAATGCGAATCGAGCACCTGATTGCCGGCAAATCCGTCGCCGGAAGCGACTACTTCACGACGCTCAATCCGGCGACGCAAGACGTCCTCGCCGAAGTCGCGCGCGGTGGCGCCGCGGAAGTGAACGCGGCGGTCGCTGCGGCGAAAGCTGCGTTTCCGGGCTGGGCCGCGCTCGCGCCGGCGCAGCGCGCCGCGATCATGCGGCGTCTCGGGGATCTGATCGCGAAGCAGGCCGATGCGATCGCACAGATCGAGACGCGCGACACCGGCCAGGTGATCGCGCAGACCGGCAAACAACTGATTCCGCGCGCGGCAGACAACTTTTACTACTTCGCCGAAATGTGCACGCGGATCGACGGCCACACCTACCCGACGCCGACGCACCTGAACTACACGCTGTTTCATCCGGTGGGCGTGTGCGCGCTCATCAGCCCGTGGAACGTGCCGTTCATGACGGCGACGTGGAAGGTCGCCCCCGCGCTCGCCTTCGGCAACACCGCGGTGCTGAAAATGAGCGAGCTCTCGCCGCTGAGTGCGGCGCGCCTGGGAGAACTCGCTCTCGAGGCGGGCGTTCCGGCGGGCGTGCTGAACATCGTTCACGGCTTCGGTGCCGAAGCCGGTGAGCCGCTCGTTTCGCACCCCGACGTGCGTGCCATTTCGTTCACCGGCTCCACCGCCACCGGGAACCGCATCGTGAGGAGCGCCGGGCTGAAGAAATTCAGCATGGAGCTCGGCGGCAAGAGCCCGTTTGTCGTGTTCGACGACGCCGACTTCGAGCGTGCGCTGGACGCCGCCGTGTTCATGATCTTCAGCAACAACGGCGAGCGCTGTACGGCGGGATCGCGAATCCTCCTGCAGCGCGGAATCTACGCAAAGTTCGTCGAGCGCTTCGTCGAACGCGCACAGCGCATCCGGGTCGGCGACCCGCTCGACGAGACGACAACGATCGGGCCGATGATCAGCCCGGGGCACCTGGCCAAGGTGCGCAGCTACATCGAGATGGGGCCGAAGGAGGGTGCGACGCTGCTGTGCGGCGGCCTGGCCGCGCCAAACGTGCCGGCGAGCGTGGCCCAGGGCAACTTCGTGCTGCCGACGGTGTTTGCCGATGTCGACAACCGGATGCGCATCGCTCAGGAAGAAATCTTCGGTCCGGTCGCGTGCCTGATTCCGTTTGCCGACGAGGCGCAGGCGATTCAACTCGCGAACGACACGGCGTACGGGTTGTCGAGTTATGTCTGGAGCGAAAACCTCGGCCGCGCGCACCGCGTCGCGGCGGCGATCGAAGCCGGCATGTGCTTCGTCAACAGCCAGAACGTGCGCGACTTGCGCCAGCCCTTCGGCGGCACCAAGGCCAGCGGCACCGGGCGCGAAGGTGGCACGTGGAGCCACGAGGTGTTCCTCGAGCCGAAGAACGTCGCGGTGAGTCTGGGCTCGCACCACATTCCGCGTTGGGGAACGGCGTGACGGCCGCTTGCGCGAAACGCGTCATCCCGGCGCACGCCGGGATCCACTCTGCGGGGTCAGCAGTGGATCCCGGCTTGCGCCGGGACGACGAGACCAAAGATCAGGGCTGAACATGTCGTTGTACGGGGTGCAGAAGTTCCTGTTCCACTTGAACCGCGATCCGCGAGTTCAGCAGCGCTTCAAGGTCGAGCCGGACGCCGTGCTCGGCGAATACACGCTCGACGCGAGCGAGCGCGAAGCAATTCGCTCCGGCGACATCGGCCTCATTTACGTGCTCGGCGCGAACGGCCAATTGCTCATGCACTACGCGGCGTATCTGGGCATGCCCTGGCCGGCTTACATCCAGGCGATGCGCGACGGCGTCGCGCGCCACGGGCCGGTTCGCGCCGGCGTGTACGCGATGACGACGGCGCAGGACGAGAAAGTGGCGGGCGTATGAGCGCCCTCGTGCGCAGCGCGGGGGTTCACCGATGAGCCTGGTCTTTGCTGGCGTGTGCAGCCACGCCCCGGGAATCACCGGGCGCGCCCACATGGCCGATCCGCTGCTGCGCGATCCGTTTCACGCCGCGTTTCGTGCCTTCGGCGAAGAGATGCGCGCGACCCGGCCGGATGCGCTGCTGCTCGTCGGCGCCGAGCACTTCGCGAACTTCTTCATGAACAACATGCCTGCGTTTGCGGTGGGCATGGCCGACGCCTACGACGGCCCGCTCGAAGACCCGGCATGGCTCGGCATCGAGCGCGTCGTGATTCCCGGCAATGCCGAATTGTCGAAGCGCCTGATCACCGAAGCGATGCAAAGCGTCGATCTCGCTTACGCCGAGGAATGGAAGTTCGACCATGGCCTGGCCGTGCCGCTGCACTTCCTTTCGCCGCGCTACGACCTGGACGTGATTCCCGTCAACATCAATTGCCAAGGCCCGCCGCTCGCGCCGTTGCACCGCGCCTGGGCGTTCGGCGAAGCGCTGCGCCGCGCGGCGGATCAAGTGCCCGAGCGCATCGCGATGATCGGCACGGGCGGCATCAGCCATTGGCCGGCGACTCCCGACTCGGGCAAGATCAACGAAACGTGGGACCGCGACTTCATGGACCGCTGGGTGCGCAATGACCGTGCCGCATTGCTCGACTACACCGATGAAGCCATTTACCGCGACGCGGGGCAGGGCGGATTCGAGGTGCGAACCTTCATCGCAATCGCTGCGGCTGCGCGCGGGCGTGGCGCGATCCGCCACTTTCAACCGATCCCGATTTTTTCCGTGACTTGCACGCTCGGCGTGATGGAGATTTGCTGATGCCGCACATGGTGATTCTGTACACCCCGCAAATCGAAGCCGAGACCGACATGAACCTGCTCTGTCGGCGCCTCGCCGATGCGATGCTGGGCGTGAAAGACGAACACGGCAAGGCCGTGTTCCCGATCGGCGGCACGCGCGTCTTTGCCTACCCGGCCGCGCACTGCGCGGTGGCGGACGGCAGCGGCGACCACGCGTTCATGTACTTCAACCTGCGCATGGCACGCGGGCGCAGCGAGATGGCAAAAAAGAACGCCGGCGAGGCCGTGACCGCCGCTGCGCGCGAACACCTGGGCCCGCTGCTCGCGCGCCGCGCGATGGGGTTGACGCTGCAGGTCGACGAAGGCGAAGAAGTGTTCGACGCGAAATTCGGCAATCTGCATCCGCTGTTCAACAAGGGCTGAGCATGCTCGATTCCAAGACGATCATCGACCTCGCGCGCGAGCTCTACAAGGCACGAAAGTCACGCACCCCGCTGCGTCATTTCTCGAAGCGTTTTCCCGCAGATGACGGTTGATGACGGCTACGCGATCCAGCGCGAATGGGTCAAGTTGGAGCTCGCCGATGGGCGGATCATCAAGGGGCGCAAGATCGGCCTCACGTCGCGCGCGATGCAGCAGGCGTCGCAGATCACCGAGCCCGATTTCGCGCCGCTCATGGACGACATGTTTTTCGAGCCCGGCGGCGACATCCCCTTTGATCGCTTCATCGCGCCGCGAGTCGAGGTCGAGCTCGCCTTCATCCTGGGCAAGCCTCTGGCGGGCCCGGGTGTCACGCTGTTCGACGTGTTGTCGGCGACCGATTACGTGAGCCCGGCGCTCGAAATCATCGACGCGCGAATCGAACAGTTCGACCGCGAGACGCGGGTCCCGCGCAAGGTGTTCGACACGATTTCCGACTTCGCCGCGAACGCCGGCATCGTGCTTGGCGGTACGCCGGTGCGGCCGCACGACGTCGACCTGCGCTGGGCCGGCGCGATGCTCTACAAGAACGGCGTGATCGAAGAGACGGGCCTCGCCGCCGCTGTGTTGAACCACCCCGCGACCGGCGTGGCGTGGCTTGCGAACCGGATCGCCCAATACGATGAAGGCCTGAACGCGGGCGACGTGGTTCTCGCAGGATCGTTCACACGGCCGACGACGGCGCAGCGCGGCGACACGTTTCACGTCGACTACGGACGCCTCGGCGCGATTGGATTTCGCTTCGCCTGACGCGCCGCAGCGCGTCTCAGTTCGGGCGCTGGACCCGGTCTTCGAGCGCTTCCCAGATCGGCGTCAATCGCGGCGGCAGCGGCGGCAAGCCCCCGAGGTCCATGTGGCTCTCTTCCGGGCTGTGGAAATCGCTGCCGCGCGAAGCGAGGAGTTTGAATTCGAGCGCCGTCTCGGCGTAACGCACCGCGTCGGCCGAGCTGTGGCTGCCGGTCACGACTTCGACGCCACGCCCGCCATGGGCGATGAATTCGCTGAACAGCGCGTACTCTTCGTTGGCGCTGAACTTGTAGCGCGCCGGGTGCGCAATCACTGCCAGGCCGCCGGCGTTGCTGATCCAGGTGACTGCGTCGCGCAGGCTCGCCCAGCGGTGCGGCACATAGCCTGGCTTGCCCTTGACGAGGTACTTGCGAAACACTTCCTGGGTGTCGCTGCAGACGCCGGTGGCGACGAGGAAACGCGCGAAATGGGTGCGCGACATCAGGTCCGGATTGCCGACGAAGCCAAGCGCGCCTTCGAACGCACCGTGAATTCCGACCTGCGCCAGACCCTCGCCCATCTCCATGGCGCGCAGCTTGCGCCCATCGCGCGTCGCCGCCAGACCCGCTTTCAGCGCGGCGTCGTCGGCGTCAAAACCGAGGCCGACGATGTGCACGGTGGTGTCGGCAAACGAGACCGAGATTTCGGTGCCGGTGAGGTAGGGCAGGCCGAGGTCGAAAGCGGCTTGGCGCGCGCGCTGCTGGCCGCTCACTTCGTCGTGATCGGTCAGCGCCCACAGCTCCACGCCGTTCGCCTTGGCGCGCGCCGCCAGGGCTTCGGGGCGCAGCGTGCCGTCGGACACGTCGGAGTGGCAATGCAAATCAGCGTTCATTCAGGGCAGTCGAAAGAGGAGTTCGCATTTTAGGGTTCACCCTCGATCAACCCGCAGCAGCCCCTCAGTTGACCCTGCCCGCAAGTGCGGGGTGTTGCGCGGCAGCAGCGTGCGGCTGCTTCGCATCAACGCCTCGAAACCTGCCACGCCGGGCGCGGCAGCTCGTCCAGCCGCCGAAACGGGTGGTGTGAATAGTGCCGGATTCTGCGGCTTTCCCGAATGCGGGTGGCGCGGCGCCCGCAAAGTCAGGCAAGCTGACGCACATGGTCCTCGAACTTTGCGAATTGCCTTCCGGCACGGCCCGGGCGACGCCGAAAAATCAATGAAGGCGCTGCCCTATTCGGCCGGTGGGCAGCCGCGCCTGGGGTCGCGTCTCGTTCAGGCGGTGATACTGGCTTCAGGCGCGGCGTTGCTCGTCGCCACGGTCGCGTTGAACGGGTTTGCCTACTTCTCGCTGCGCAATGCGCTCGTCGAGAGCCTCAAGGTCGAAGCTCTGCTGACCTCCGATCACAGCGCAGCCCCCATGCTCGCCGGCGACCGCAAGAACGCGGTGCACGAACTGAGTTGCGTGGAAGCGTCGCCGATGCTGCTCGGCGCGGCGCTGTACGACCCGTCGGGCGCGCTGTTCGGCAAGCACCTCCCGCCGACTCGAATCGACCCGAATCGCCCGGCCAACCTCGAACCCTTGGCGATCGGGAAGGTCGAGTTCGGCGGATCGCAGGTGCGCGTCGCACAAGCCGTCATGCTCGACGGCCAGTTGGTCGGAAGCATCGTCGTCGCAGCGAGTCTGGCTGGCCTTTACGCAAGGATGGCATCGTTCATCGGCGTCAGCGTGGTCGTCGTCCTGGCGGCGATGGCGCTCGCCTACCTGCTCGTGCTGCGCATTCGCCGCGAGATGGACGCTTCGGAGCGCCAGCTCGACGAGCTCGCCTACGTCGACCCGGTGACGAAGCTGCCGAACCGGCACGCCGCGAACGCACAAATTCAGCGCCTCATCGACCGCGTCGGCAAAGACAGCGAAGGCTTCGCGCTGATGCTGCTCGACCTGGACAACTTCAAGATCGTCAACGACACGCTCGGCCACCCCACGGGCGACGACTTGTTGCGAGCGCTCGCCGAGCGCCTGACCGAACAGATGCCACGCGGCGACATGGTGTTTCGCTATGGTGGCGACGAGTTCCTGATTCTGTCCGAAGGTTATCGCGCCCCCGAACACCTGCGGCTGATCGGCCAGTTCGCGTTGTTGACGCTGGACATGCCGCTCACCGTCGGGCCGCATGAATTGCAGGTGCGCGGCTGCGTCGGCGTGGCGCAGTTTCCGCGCGACGCCGCCGACGCGTCGAGCCTGGTGCGCGCCGCCGACACGGCCATGTACCGCGCCAAGAGCCTGGGCAAGAACACGAGCGCGGTGTTCGAGGCCGACATGGACCATACGGCGAAACGGCGGGTTCGCATCGACGGCGAGTTGCGCCGCGCCGTCGCGCGCAATGAGCTCCACCTGCAATACCAACCGATCGTCGACTTGATCAGCGGCCGCATGGTCGGCGTCGAGGCGCTGGTGCGCTGGAACCACCCGGACCTCGGGATGATCGCGCCGGCCGAGTTCATTCCGGTGGCCGAAGACAGCGGCCTCATCTCCGAAATCGGCCAGTGGGTGCTGCACACTGCGTGCGCGCAGATGCACGAATGGCATTCGGCGGGCCATGTCGGCCTGTACGTCGCGATCAACGTCTCGGAGCGGCAACTCAAACGCGGCCTGGTGCGCCAACTCGACGAGGCGCTCGTCGCCTCGGGGCTGGACCCGAGTTGCGTCGAACTCGACATCACCGAGCAGTCGCTGGTGGACAACATCGAAGCCGGTATCGCCCAGTTGAAGCTGCTCAAGGAGCGCGGCATCAAGCTGGCGATCGACGATTTCGGTACCGGCTTCACGTCGCTCAACTACGTGAAGCGCCTGCCGATCGACAAGCTCAAGATCGACATGACTTTCGTGAAGGACCTGCCGACGAGCGCGAACGACGCGGCGATCGCGACGACGATTGTTTCGCTGGCGCAGGGGCTGAACCTCAAAGTCGTGGGCGAGGGCGTGCAGACTCAGCTGCAGCACGACTTCCTGCGCAACCTGGGCTGTCACTTCGCCCAGGGCTATCTCTACAGCCGTCCGGTCACGGTGGACCGCATGACACGCTTTCTCGCGCAGCGCCTGGCCGAGTCGGAAGAGACGGAAGACAACCACTGGCCGAACGTCTCTTCGGCGCTGTCACCGATCACGGTGCATTGACGCGGGCGAACGCGCCCACCGCCTCTCTTGTCATCCGGCGAACGCCGGGATCCACTGCCCGCGCACACTGATGGATCCCTGCGTTCGCCGGGATGACAGCACTGCCTCAACCGCTCGCCTGCACCAGCATTTGCACGCGCTCGCGGCCGTTGTACTCGTCGACGCTGAGCCGGTACGCCAGGCGCACGCGCGCCGCGAGCGGCTCGGTGCGGCCGAACCAGATCGCGTCGCGCGCCGTTCCGCCCAGGCGCAGGCCGAGCTTCAAGTGGCGCTCGCCGACGATGCGTTGCGACAGCACCTCGACGTCGTCGCAGAACAGCGGCGGCTCGAACGCCTGGCCCCAGACCTGGCCGTCCAGCGTGTGCACCGTCTGCGCATTGAAGTATTCGAGCGGCAGCGGCCCGTCGGTGAGCAGGGTTCGCGACAGCGTCGCCGCGTCGAGCCATTCGCTTGCGACTTGCTGCAATGCGGTGTCGAACGTCGCGAGCTGCGCAGCGTCGATCGTGCAGCCCGCCGCCATCGCGTGCCCGCCGAAGCGCTTCAGCACGCCGGGGTGACGCTTCGCGACCAGATCGAGCGCGTCGCGCAAGTGGAAACCCGGAATCGAGCGCCCCGAGCCCTTCAGCAAACCGTCCTGGCCGCGCGCGAAGATGAACGTCGGGCGGTGCACGCGGTCTTTCAGGCGCGACGCGACGATGCCGACCACGCCTTCGTGAAACCCGGCGTCGAAGAGCGCGAGCGCGCTCGGCGGGTCGCCCTGCGGCATGAGCGCGTCGAGCAGGGCTTCGGCCGACTCGCGCATTCCGGTTTCCAGCTCACGCCGTTCGCGGTTGATGCCGTCGAGCAGCCGCGCAAGTTCTGCGGCGCGCGCGGCGTCGTCGGTCCAGAGGCATTCGATGCCGAGCGTCATGTCCGAGAGTCGCCCCGCCGCGTTGATGCGTGGGCCCAGGGCAAAGCCGAAGTCGCCTGCGCTCGCGCGGCGCGGGTCGCGCCCCGCGGCACTGAACAGCGCCGCGACGCCGGCTTGCATCTGGCCGGCGCGAATCCGCCTCAACCCTTGCGCGACGAGGCGCCGGTTGTTCGCGTCGAGCTTGACGACGTCGGCCACGGTGCCGAGCGCCACCAGGTCGAGCAGGCTGTCCAGGCGCGGCTGATCTTGCGCCGTGAATCGGCCGCGCTCGCGCAGCACGCTGCGCAAGGCGAGCAGCACGTAGAACATGACGCCGACGCCGGCGAGGTTCTTGCTCGCAAAGGTGCAGCCCGGCTGATTCGGGTTCACGATCACGTCGGCGTTCGGCAGCATGATTTCATCGTCGCGCAGCGCCGGCAGGTGATGGTCGGTGACGAGCACACCGAGGCCTCGATTCTTCGCGTGCGCAACGCCTTCCAGACTCGCGATGCCGTTGTCGACCGTGACGAGGACGTCGGCACCTTGCGCGAGCGCCAAATCGACGATCGCCGGCGTCAGGCCGTAGCCGTGCACGGCGCGGTCCGGGACGACGTAGCGTAAGCTGTCACGCGGCGCACCGAGCAGCGCCAGGCCGCGCAGCGCGACGGCGCAGGCGGTCGCGCCGTCGCAGTCGTAGTCGGCGACGATGCAGAGAACCTTGCACGCAGCGATCGCGTCGGCGAGGTAGGCGCCCGCAGCCTGCGCCCCCAGCAGTGCAGTCGGTGGGATGAGCCGCGCGAGTGCATCGTCGAGTTCGTCAGCGCTGCGCAGGCCGCGCGCGGCGAACAGGCGCGCGAGCAGCGGATGCACGCCCGCCTGTTCGAGCGCCCACACGGCGCGCGGCGGCGCGTCGCGAAGCGCGAGTTTGGGCTCGCCGATGCTGGCTCGTTGAATCGGCGCCGTGCTCACAAAGCCTCCAGCACCGATGCCGCGGACGCGTTGCGCCAACGGCTCGCGACGCGCTTCCACGCTGAGCGGGGCAGTGATTCGAACGATTGTGCGTGGCGTTCGCCGCAGAGGGTCAGCGTCACGTGTTCGCCGGCTGTGCAGCGCCGGGTGAGGTGGGCCATCGGCCCGGCGTCCAGCGCGTGCCACGCTTCGGCCCAGGCGGCCCAGTCGTTCGCGAGCATCGGTGCGCGCAAGTCGCCGAGCACCTCGATGGCAGGCCCGGATTGCGGCAGGTGGACACCGCAGCCGCTGAGCCAGAACGAATTCACCGTCAAGTCGCCGCGCTCTTCGCGCGCCTCGTTGAGAGGGTGCGTGTAGAGCAGCAGTTGCACTTCGCTTTGCAGGCGGCGCAGCAGGCGCTGCGCGGGCGTTTTGGGCAGCCAGACGTCGACGTTGCGGCCGATCGCCCGGTCGAGCGACGCACTGGGCAGGCCGGCGAGGCTCGGGTGCGCGCAATACCAGCGCAAAGGCGCACCCCATGCGAGCGTGAAGCCTTCGCTGTCGAACAGGCCGCGCACGGCGTCGAAGAGCGCATGCGACTCGGCGTCGTCCAACTCCAGCGCCGCAGGGTCGGCGAGCGTCACATGGTCACGCCCTGCGCTCCAATGGGCGGGGGTCAACAGGCCCCAAGCCAAATCGCCCACGGCCACGCCGTCGGCTGCAGCGGCCAGGGCGGCGAAGGGCAGGTTGCCATCGCCGACCGGCCAGCCCCACGCACTGGCCAGCGCGCGCTCATGCGGCGCGGACAGCGTCGTCGCATCGCCCTCGATTCGCAACCCCGGCGTGAGGCGTTGCAGCAGCCGTGTCAGCGCCGGCAACGCCAGGTCGTGCAGCACGTGCGACGCGGCCTCGCTGTGGCTCGAGGCGAAAGGGATCAGAACGTGCATGCGGCCGATTATCGAGTCGGCCTCGCGAGCGAGACGGCGCCCAGGCTCCTGTAGAGTCGCAGCCCCATGAACCTGCCGTTCGAACTTCAAGTGGGCTGGCGCTATACGCGCGCCGGCCGCGCCGGGCGGCGCAACGGCTTCATCTCGTTCATCTCGGGCGTGTCGATGCTCGGCATTTCGCTCGGCGTCGCCGCGCTCATCATCGTGCTCTCGGTGATGAACGGCTTCCAGAAGGAAGTGACGGACCGCATGCTCTCCGTCATCGCCCACGTCGAGGTCTACGAGTCGCAAGGCCAGGCGTTTGCCGATTGGCGCAGCGTCGCCGACGATGCGCGGCGTTCGCCGCAGGTGACGGGCGCCGCGCCCTTCATCGCCGCGCAGGCGCTGATCGCACGCGGCGATCAAATGCGCGGCGCGATCGTGCGCGGCATCTCGCCCGCTGACGAAGCGACGGTGACGCAGATCGCCGCGCAACTCAAAGACACCACGCTCGCGCGCCTCGTACCCGGCAGATGGGGCATCGTTCTCGGCGTCGAACTCGCGCGCAACCTGGGCGTGCGCACGGGAGACAAGATCACGATCGCCGCGCCGGGAGGCCAGGTGACGCCGGCAGGCTTGATTCCGCGCTTCAAGCAGTTCGAAGTCGTGGGCACGTTCGACGCCGGACACTATGAATACGACAGCGGCCTGGCGCTGATTCACGTCGACGACGCGGCCAGGCTGTTTCGCCTCGAGGGCGCGAGCGGCGTGCAGTTGCGCCTGAAGAACCTGCACCAGGCACGCGAAGTCGCGATGCAGCTCGCCCTGCAGATGGGCCCGGGCGTCACGGTGCGCGACTGGACGCGAACGAACCGCAACTGGTTCAGCGCCGTGCAACTGGAAAAGCGCCTCATGTTCATCATCCTGACGCTGATCGTCGCGGTCGCCGCGTTCAATCTCGTCTCGACACTCGTGATGACGGTGACCGACAAGAACGCCGACATCGCGATCCTGCGCACGCTCGGCGCGAGCCCACGTTCCGTGATGGGGATCTTCATGGTGCAGGGCGCCGCGGCGGGGGTGATCGGCACGCTCTCGGGCGTGGCGCTCGGCCTGCTCATCGCTTTCAACGTCGGCACCATCGTTCCGGCGATCGAGCGCCTGCTCAGCGTCGCGTTCCTGCCGAGCAGCGTCTACATCATCAACCGCATGCCGAGCGAGCCGCGCCTGGACGACATCGTTCCGATCGTCGCGATCTCGCTCCTGCTGTCGTTCGTGGCGACGCTTTACCCGAGCTGGCGCGCGAGCCGCGTGCAACCCGCGGATGCGTTGCGCCATGAGTGATGACGCTGGTGGAGCCGTCGCCGCGCCCGTCATCCAGGTGCGCGGCCTGCACAAGCGATTTGTCGAGCGCAGCGGTGAAACGCCGCTCGACGTGCACGTGCTGCAAGGCGTCGACCTGTCGGTCGCGCGCGGCGAGGCGGTCGCGATCGTCGGCGCGTCGGGTTCGGGAAAAAGCACGCTGCTGCACTTGATGGGCGGCCTGGAGTCGCCGAGCCAAGGCAGCGTGCACCTCGCGGGCCGCGATTTGACGCGCATGAGCGCCGCCGAACAAGGTGTTTGGCGGAATCGCCATCTGGGCTTCGTTTACCAGTTTCATCACCTGCTGCCTGAATTCAACGCGCTCGACAACGTCGCGATGGTGCTGCGCATTCGCCGCGAAGACCGCCCCGCCGCGCGTGACCGTGCCGGTGAAGTGCTGGCGCAAGTGGGCTTGGCCGAGCGCGTCATGCACCGGCCGGCGCAGTTGTCGGGTGGCGAGCGCCAGCGCGTCGCGATTGCGCGCGCCCTCGTCGCGAAACCGGACTGCGTTCTCGCCGACGAGCCCACCGGCAACCTGGACCGCGAGACCGCCGACAAGGTGTTCGCCCTGTTGCTCGACCTCGTGCACCGGCAAGGCATGGCGTTCGTGCTCGTGACGCACGATGCGGTGTTGGCGGCGCGCTGCGATCGGGTGTTGAATTTGCAACTGGGGCGCTTGGTCGGGTAGCACGATTCAGGCAGCGGTGTCGGCCGTCGCCGTGAAGGCTCGGGGTGCAACCGACTTGTCGATTCGCCATGGCTCGAGCAAGGCGTACCAGTCGAGCTTGCGCGTCACTGCCATCACCACCGCCAGGACGACGAACAACAGCACCGAGCCGAGCACGAGTGACCCCTGTTCGAGCTGCAACAGCACGTAGAGCGTGCCGAACATCGTGGCGATGCCCGAGCCGAACACAAGCCCCGGGGCGAAGCCGCGCAGGACATGCACGCCGTAGTAGCCGAGCAGGGCCGTGCTCGCGGCTGCCGCAGTGAAGTACGCCCAGCCAAACGGCCATTGCTCGGACAAGCTCACGAGCAGCAGGAAGAACACGACCAAGGCGCTGCCCACGAGCAGATACTGGATCGGATGCACGCGCAGGCGCTTCATCGCCTCCACCAGACCCACCGCGACAAAGGTCAGGACGATGAACAGCAAGCCGTACTTGGTGGCGCGCTCGCTCATCACATAGGGATTCACCGGGTCGATGAAGTCCACGCCAAAGGTTTCGATGCACGCGACGCCACGGCGCGTCGGGTCGGTCTGCGAAGTGGCTTCGGTCGCCACGAGGGGGTTCGCGGTGCCCGACGGACACACGCCGCGGCCGGAGAGGAATGCGTCGCGCGCCGTCGTCGCCAGGGCACTCACCTGCCAGGTGGCGCTGAAGCCACTCGCTTCGACGACACGGTCACTGGGCAAGAAGCGCCCGCCAAACGACGGGTGCGGCCAATTCGACGCCAACTTGAATTGATTCTCTTCGGCGATTGGCGTGAACGCCAATTGCGCCGTTCCGACGAGCCCCAGACGCAAGCCGGCACGCAGCGGCGCAGTGTCGCTGGCGCCGGCTTGCAAGAGCGCGTCCGACAGCCCCGCGTGCACGCCACGCGCGAGGGCGCCGTGCCCGGTGCCAGGATTGACGCGCACCGGCTGGCCCTGAACCCGAAGGTCGGCGCTGCGGATGCCGCGCGTATCGCCCAGCGCGAAGATCAGGGTCGCGGAATCGCAGGCGATGACCCCGCCGTCGTGAAGAGGCTTGGGCGCAAGCCGGGTCAGATCGGCCCACTCGGCCGCGATGTCGAGGTTCAGCGCATACGAGTTCACCTTGAAGATTCCGCGGTAGCGCGGTTCGATGGTGGCGCTGCCGTCGACGCTGAGCCGGCGCGGCAACGCGTGGACCGTGAAGGCACGGTGTTCGCTGACCATTCTGGCGGTCTTGCCTTCGCCCGCTTGAACGGTCCAGCTTTCCTTGCAAGTGCGCTGCAGCACCGGGCCGACGATCGTCTGGCTGTTCGCCAGGCTGTCGGCGACGCTGCGTTGCGCATCCTGCAGGCGGCCGGAGCGTTCGCGCACCACATCGTTGACGGAGTCCAGACTCCAGATCAGACTCAGGATGACGGCGCCGAGCGCGGTCAGTTTGGCCAGCAGCGGAAATTTCATGATTCGCTCGCACGCGAGTTGCAGTGCCGCCACTGTGCAAGGCGATTGTGGGCAGGGGATGAAGTGTGTGAAGCCGGTGTGAAGTCGGCGCGATCGCGCGATGCAGAGTCCCTGAAGATCAGGCGTTCGGAAAACGCAGCTCGACAAGAAACCCCGGCTCGGCACCCGCAAAGCGCAGCTTGCCTGCATGCAGCTCGACGATCTGACGCACGATGGCCAGACCGAGGCCTGAGCCCTTCGTGAGTGCAACTTCACCCACGGGCGCAGGGCGTGGCATGGAGAAGAAGCGTTCGCCCAGACGCGGCATCGCGTAGGGCGGCACGCCGACGCCGTGGTCGCGTACCGACAGCACGGCCTCGCGATCCTGGATCTGAGCCGTCAGCGACACGCTGCCGCCCGTCGGTTCGAAATCGATCGCGTTGTCCAGCAGATTGCTCAACGCCAACTGGATCAGATTGGCGTCACCGACGATGCACGGAGTGCCGAGAACAGTGACGTCGATCGCGACACCGCGTTGCATCGCGCGTGCACTGGCCGCTGCTTGCGCGGCGCGTGCGCAAGCGCCCAGATCGATGCGCGCGCTGTGCTCGAGTTGGCGCCGATGCTCGAGCTTGGACAGTTCCAGGAGTCGCTCAACGAGTTGACGCAGGCGCACGCTCTGGGTCTGGATCTGCGCCGCAAACGTTTCGCGGTCCTGCGCCGGCAAGTCATCGCGCAGCAGTTCGGCGGCGCCGGCGATCGCCGTCAACGGGCTTTTCAGCTCGTGAGTCAGTGCGCGCACCAGGCCCTCGATGTGCTCGCGCCCTTCCAAGCGCTCCTGCATGTCTTCCATCGCCAGCGCCAGGTCGCCGAGTTCGCCCGACAAACGTGGTGCCGCGATGCGCTGCCCGAGTTGCACGCCTTGGGCGTAGCGGCGCAGGCGCCGCACCGACCAGACGACCCACCCCGTGATGAGCGCGCCCACCGCAGCCGACACGCCGAGCAACCACGCGCCGCGCAGCAGAATTTCGCGCTCGGCGCGTGTCACGAACTGCTGCACCGTGCTCATGGGCTTGGCGACGGTGAGAACGCCAATCACACCGGTTGCGCTTCGCACCGGCGCGGCGACGTACATCACCGAAGTCGTTTCGTCGGTTTGAATTTCGCGCGTCGCGCGCGCCCCATAGCGGCCCGAGAGCGTGAGCGCGACGTCGCGCCACTGCGAGTAGTCGGCTCCCGAGGCGCTCGCCGAGCCGCGAAATCCGGAGTCGAAGACGACCCTGCCTTTTGCGTCGGTGACGTACACGCGATAGTCCAGGGTGCGCTTGGACACTCCCCAAATGTTCGCATCGACGGGTCGATTCGCGTATTCCCGAACGCGCTGCGCAAACGCCGAGGCTTCGAGCGTGCTCGATTCCGGCATGCGCGCCAGGTCGTCGCGAACCAGCTCGGCGAGGATGTTCGCGGTGTCGACCATCAGGTCTTCCATCACCTGGCGCACGCTGGGCCGCACCTCGGCGACGAACAGGCGCAGGCCGATGAATGCGGCAATGCCGTTGATGACAAAAAACCCGAGCAGCACCCGCAAGCCGAGTTTCATCGTCGGGAATCAAGGTTGGCGGAAGAGTCGAGGCTGAGCGAGTAGCCCATGCCGCGGTGCGTCACGATCGCGTCGACGCTCGGATTCACCTCGCGCAATTTTGCGCGCAGCGTCTTGACATGGGTGTCCACGGTGCGGTCGGTGCTGTCGGCCTGCCCACCCCAGACCGCGTCGAGCAATGCATTGCGCGACCAGATCCTGCCCGGGGAGCGCAACAGCGTGGCGAGCAAACCGTACTCAATTCGCGTCAGGCTCAGCCCAACGCCGCAGTAGTTGATGCGTTGGCGTTCGCCGTCGTGTTCGAAAACGGTGGGCGCGTCGTTCGCCTTCAACTGCGTCGTCACGGCACTGCGGCGCAGCAACGCGCGAACCCGGGCGCACAGCTCGCGCGGACTGAACGGCTTTGTCACGTAGTCGTCGGCGCCCAGTTCGAGACCCAAGACGCGGTCCAGCTCTTCGCCTCGCGCCGTCAGCAGAACGATCGGAAGGCCCGGCCAGAGGCTGCGCAACTCTCGGCAAAGATCGAAGCCGTTGCCGTCGGGTAGGCCGACGTCGAGCAAGACGGCCGAATATCCGTGGGCGTGGGTCAGCCGCTCGCGGGCCGCACCCACGAGAGTCACATGCTCGACGGCGAAGCCCTCGCGCTCGAGCGCATAGGCGGCGGTGCGGGCGATCGCGGGGTCGTCTTCGAGCAGCAACAGCTTGGGGGAGGTGGTGGGAGAACCTGGCATGGGCGGCAGTCTAGGGTCTGTTGGCATGTGAATCGTGGCCGCAGTGCCTGCTCCTATACTTGTTTGCGTTCGGCGAGAGCACGCCGTGCGCTGGCAGAATCGGCCCTCGCCGTGGATTCCCACCCCACCCACCCAGAGCCCTTGATGACCCTGCGAAAAGCGCTCCGCCAGATCGCACGCGCTGCCAGCCTGGGTGCGCTGGCCTGGGCCTTGACGGCGCACGCCGCCACGCTGCGCATCGCGAGCGCCTTCGACCCGCAGACGATGGACCCGCACGCGCTCGCGCTGCTCTACCACTCGCGCGTCGCATTCCAGGTCTACGACGCGCTCCTGAATCGCGACGAGCAGTACCGCCTCGAGGCGTCGCTGGCGCTGTCGTGGCAGGCGACGAATCCGACCACCTGGCGTTTCAAGCTGCGCCCCGGGGTGACGTTCCACGACGGAACAGCGTTCACCGCAGACGACGCGGTGTTTTCGATCGAGCGTGCGCTGGCCGCGCCGTCGCAGCGCAGCTTTCAGTTGAAAGGCGTGACGGGGGCGCGCAAAGTCGACGAGTTGACGCTCGACATCGTGCTCGAAGCTCCGGACGCGGTGCTGCCGGAGAAGTTGCCGTTCGTGGCCATGATGAGTCGTGCCTGGGCCGAGCAGAACAAGGTCGAACGCGCGCAGGACTTCAACGGCAAGCAGGAAACCTTCGCCGTGCGCAACGCGAACGGCACCGGCCCGTATCGCCTCGAGCGCTACGAGCCCGACGTGCGCGTGCTGCTGAAGCGGAACCCGAAGTGGTGGGGCTGGGGTGAGAAACGCTCGGGCAACGTCGACGAGGTCGAGTTCCTCACGCTCAAGACCGACGCGACGCGAATCGCCGCCTTGATCTCGCGCCAGGTCGATCTGGTGCTCGATCCGCCGCTGCCCGACATCGACCGCCTCAAAGCGGACGCGACGATGCGCGTGCTGCAGTCGCCCGACCTCGGCCAGCAGTACCTGACCTTCGACCAGGCGCGCGACGAACTGGAAGGCAGCGACGTGAAGGGCCGCAATCCGTTCAAGGACATTCGGGTGCGCCGGGCGGTGTACCACGCGATCAACGTCGACCTGATCGTGAAGAAGGTGTTGCGCGGGCATGGCGCGCCGACCGGCGCATTCCTCTCGTCGCGCGTCGACGGCTCGCCGCCGGAGCTCGATCAGCGCTTGCCCTTCGACCCCAGCAAGGCGCGTGCGTTGCTCACCGAGGCGGGCTACCCGAACGGGTTTTCCGTGACCCTGGATTGCGTCAACGTCGCGTGGCGCGAAGCAGTGTGCCAGGCGGCGACAGCGATGTTGACGCAGGTCGGGATTCGCACCACCTTGCGCTCGTCGCCGACGAACCAGTTCTTCCCCAAGCTGAGCCAGGGAACGGCGAGCTTCATCGAATACGGCTGGACCCCCGCGCCCGACGCGTGGGCGTCACTGAACGGCCTGTTCCGCAGCTTCGACAAGAGTGGTCTGGGAACCTTCAACGCCGGACGCTACAGCAACCCCAAGCTCGACGCGCTGATCGACAGCATGCGCAACGAGCCCGATCTGACGCGGCGCCGCGCGATGGTCGCGGTGGCGCTGCGAATCGTCGGCGACGAGTTGCCCTACGTGCCGCTGTACCGGCGCACCGTGACCTGGGCGATGCAGAAGAAATTTCAGGCCGTGCAGTGGCCGAACGATACGATCGAGTTGCGCTGGGTGCGTGCGCAATGATCGAGGCGATTGATTGGCCCAGAGTGGATCCCGGCATGCGCCGGGATGACTGACCGACGAAGGCATGTGCAATGAGCATCACCAAGTTTTCATTTCCGACGACGATCCACTTCGGCGCGGGCTCGCGCCATCTCGCGGGCGCGCACCTGCGCGAGCTGGGGTTGGCGCGGCCCTTGATCGTCACCGACAAGGGTCTCGCTGCGCTGCCCCTGATTGCGGCGCTGCAGGCTGAGCTGCAGGCGACCGGCCTCGCGCCTGCGGTCTATGGCGGCGTGTTCGGCAACCCAACGGGGAGCCAGGTGATGGCAGGCGCTGGGGCGTACCGCGCGCACCGCGCGGACTGCGTGATCGGCGTGGGCGGCGGCGCGGCGCTTGACGTGGCGAAGGTCGTCGGCCTGCTGGCCACGCACCCCGGCGACGTGATGGAGTACGTCTGGGACCACCCCCAAGTGCGCCCGATCACGCAGGCGCTGCCGTATTTCATCGCGCTGCCCACGACGTCGGGAACCGGCAGCGAAGTCGGGCGCAGCAGTGTCATCAGCGAAGAAGACACGCATGTGAAACGCGTCGTGTTCTCGGCGGCGATCCTCGCGAAAGTCGTTTTTGCCGATCCGGAGCTGACGCTCGGCCTGCCCCCCGGCGTGACGGCGGCGACCGGCATGGACGCGCTGACGCACAACGTCGAGAGTTACCTCTCGCCCGCGTATCACCCGCTCTGCGACGGCATCGCCCTGGAAGGTGCGCGCATCGCGGCGCGGTCTCTCGCCACGGCGGTGCGCGACGGCGCGAATTTGCAGGCACGAAGCGACATGATGATGAGCTCGATGATGGGCGCGATCGCGTTCCAGAAAGACTTGGGCGCGGTGCACTCGTGTGCGCACGCGCTCGGCACCGTCAACAACCTGCACCACGGTCTGGCGAACGCGTTGATGATCGAACCCGTGCTCGCCTGGAATTTCGAGGCCGTTCCGGCCAAGTTCGACGAGCTTGCGCACGCGTGCGGGGTGAAGCGGCGGCGGCGCGGCGTTCGCCTCCTGGCTCGGGCAACTGAAGGCGCAGATCGGCATCACAACGCGCCTCGCGCAGCATGGCGTGAAGGTGGAACACCTGCCGCGCCTGGTGGAGCTCGCGAGCGCCGACATCTGCCACCAGACGAATCCGCGCCCGTGCACGCCGGCGGACTTCGAGCGGCTGTTCAAAGCGGCGCTGTGAAAGGCAACGAATGACGAACCAACTTCAAACCATCAGCCCGATCGACGGCGCCGTGATCGTGCGCCGCGCTTACGCGAGCGCGGAGCAGATGCACGCCGCGCTGGACCTGGCGTGCCAGGCGCAGGCGAACTGGCGCGAGACGCCGGTCGCGCAGCGCGGCGCATTGCTCGGCCGAGGCGTCGACGCGTTCGTGGCACGCAAGGGCGAGATCGCCGAAGAGCTGACGCGCCAGATGGGTCGGCCGCTGCGCTACACGCCTGGTGAAGTGGGCGGCTTCGAAGCGCGCGCGCGGCACATGATCGCCATCGCTCCCGACGCGTTGCAGGACGTGGCGCCACCGGCACAGAGCGGCTTCAACCGCTTCATCCGGCGCGACGCGCTCGGCGTGATGCTCGTCGTCGCGCCGTGGAACTACCCCTTGCTCACCGCAGTGAACGCCGTCGTTCCGGCGCTGATGGCGGGCAACGCGGTGCTGCTGAAGCATTCGGCGCAGACGCCGCTCGCTGCGGAACGAATCGTCGAGGCCTTTGTCGACGCCGGACTGCCGCGTGGCCTGCTGCAGTTCATCCACACCGACCACGAAGGCACGCACGCGCTCATCAAGGCGCCGCAAGTGAACGGCGTGTGTTTCACCGGCTCCGTGGTGGGCGGTGCGGCGGTCGAGCGCGCCGCGGCCGGGCGCTTCATCCAGGTCGGGCTCGAGCTCGGGGGCAACGACCCGGCGTATGTGCGCGCCGACGCGCGCCTCGAGCACGCCGTGGAAACGCTCGTCGACGGCGCGTTCTTCAACTCGGGCCAGAGCTGCTGCGGCATCCAGCGCATCTACGTGCAGCGCCCGGTGTACGCGGGTTTCGTCGAGCAGGCGGTGGCGCTGACGCGGCAATACGTTCTCGGCAATCCGCTCGATCCGGCGACGACGCTCGGCCCGGTGGTGCGCGCCGCGGCGGGCGACGCGGTGCGTTCCACGATTTCGGAGGCGCTCGGCAAGGGCGCGAAGGGCTTGATCGACGTGCGCCAGTTCCAGCTCGACGCGCCCGGCAGCGCTTACGTCGCGCCGCAAATCCTCGTCGACGTGAACCACGGCATGCAGATCATGAGCGACGAGTGTTTCGGCCCGGTGGTCGGCATCATGGCGGTCGACTCCGACGACGAGGCACTGCAGCTCATGAACGACAGCCCCTATGGCCTCACGGCAGCGCTGTTCACGCAAGACGAAGACGTTGCGCTGATGCTGGGGAACCGCCTGCAGACCGGCACCGTGTTCATGAACCGCTGCGACTACCTCGACCCGGCGCTCGCCTGGACCGGCGTGAAAAACACCGGCCGTGGCGCGACGCTGTCAAGCCTCGGCTACGAGCACCTGACCCGGCCGAAGTCGTTTCACCTGAAGCGCCTCGGCTGATGCCCGCACGCCGGCAGGGGCGCGGCTACAGCTTGATCAAGACCTTCGCGTCGGCGCCCTGTTCGACGCGCCGGTGCGCCGCGGCGATGTCGTCGAGCGCATGGACTTCGACGCGGGGGTGCTGCAGCACGTCGCGTTCGAGCAGGCCGGTGATGCCGTCGAGCGTCTGGCGCAGTACTTCCTGCGGCAACTTGTAGACGATGAAGAAGTAGAGCGTCACGAAGCCGAGGATCATGGGCCGAAACAGCACCGGGATCTGCGCCTGGCCTGAACCGTAGACGACGACCTTGGCGCCGAAGGCGAGCATCTCGCCCCAGTGGCGCGAGTTCGCTGCGGCGTCGACGTCGATCGCGCAATCGGCGCCGTTGCCGCCGGTGAGCTGGCGCACGCGCGCGGCGACGTCTTCCTTGCGGTAGTCGATCGTCTCCGAAGCGCCGGCCGCGCGAGCGTTCTGGCCCTTGACTTCGCCGCTGACGACGCCGATGACGCGCGCGCCGCTCATGTTGGCGAGCTGCGTCGCGTACAGGCCGACGCTGCCGGCGGCGCCGAAGACCACGACGTTGCGCCCGAGCAGCGGTCCGCACGCCTGCACTGCGTGGTACGCCGTCATCAAGGGAATGCCGATCGACGCGCCGACTTCGAAGGGCACATGCGCGGGCAGGGGAATCGCCTGCTGCGCCGGCAGGGTCACGAACTCGGCGGCCGTTCCCAGGGCGCGCCCCCATTGCGCGTTGAAAAGCCAGACGCGCTGGCCGAGGCGGCGCGAAATCACCATCGGGCCGAGCGCGTCGATGGTGCCGGCGCCGTCGCTGTGCGGGATCACGAGCGGATGCTCCATCGCCGGGCTCGCCGCGCCGGCTCGCGACTTCACGTCCGAGGGGTTGACCCCCGAGCAGGCGACGCGGATTCGCACCTCGCCGAGCTCAGGCTCGACCGAGGGCAGGGTCTCGACCTTGAGCACGTCCGACGCGGCGCCCTTGGCACGGTAGATCGCTGCACGCATGGGTGGGTCCTTGTTCCGGTTGATTGCGCGGTTGGAGTTGGCGCGGCCGGTCGCATCTTCGCGCAAGGCGCTGCCGATCGCAATCGGGGTCGTTCCTTCGGCAAGAAGGAAGCGCAAAGTGTGGCGCGAACGCCTTGCGCGACGCCTGTCCATAGAATCGCCGCAACCCGTCTGCGCAAAGATCACCATGGCCGTCTACCAACTCGACCAGCTCGTGCCCCGCATTGCCGCATCGGCGTGGGTCGCCGAGAGCGCCCAGGTGATCGGCAACGTCGAACTCGGCGACGAGGCGAGCGTCTGGTTCGGCAGCATCCTGCGCGGCGACAACGAGGTGATGCGAATCGGCGCACGCTGCAATGTGCAGGACGGCGCGATCCTGCACTCCGACCCGGGTTCGCCGCTCACGCTGGAGGAGGGGGTGAGCATCGGGCACCAGGTGATGTTGCACGGCTGCACGATCGGCGCGGGCTCGTTGATCGGAATTCAGGCAGTGGTCATGAACGGTGCGCGCATCGGCAGGAACTGCCTCGTCGGTGCCGGCGCCCTCGTCACCGAAGGCAAGGAGTTTCCGGACGGCTCGATGATCCTGGGCAGCCCAGCCAAAGTGGCCCGTCTGTTGACGCCGCAGCAGTTGGCGGGCATCAAAGGCGCCGCCGACCACTATGTGGCGAACGCGCGGCGCTTTCGCGCCGGCTTGCGCCGCATCGACTGAGCCCCGATCGAGTGAGCCGCCTGGACAAGTTCATCTTCGACGGCCTGCCCGTGCGCGGCCAGTTGCTGCGCCTGACCGACGGTTGGCGCGAGATGCTGCAACGCCGGGATGCTGCCGGGCAAACCTGGCCCGAGCCCGTGCGCGACCTGATGGGCGAAATGACCGCCGCAGCGGTGTTGATGCAGGCGAACCTCAAGTTCAACGGGGCGCTGATCCTGCAAGTGTTCGGCGACGGCCCGGTGAAGCTTGCGGTGGCCGAAGTCCAGGCCGACCTGGCGTATCGCGCCACCGCCAAGGTGATCGGCGAAGCCGCGCCGGGTGACACCTTTGTGCAGTTGCTGAACCTGCACGGTGCCGGGCGCTGCGCCATC
Source organism: uncultured beta proteobacterium (assembly GCA_963775015.1). GTDB lineage: Bacteria > Pseudomonadota > Gammaproteobacteria > Burkholderiales > Burkholderiaceae_C > JAEMQF01. Next base: position 164,904 of record CAVZHI010000015.1, read on the forward strand.
ACCTTGGACCCTGGCGCTGCGCAGGCAGGAGGTCGCCAACCGTATCAGGGGGTCGTCGCGCTCTGCGATTCGCAGGGCCAGGCACTGGCCAGCCTGAGCCGCGTTCTCGAGCACTACATGCACCAGTCGGAACAGCTCGAGACGCGCCTCGTTCTCGCCGCAGATGCAACGCGGGCCGCCGGTCTGCTCATCCAGCGCCTGCCGGTCGAGGGTTCGGGCAACCTGGGCGGCGCCGCCGACGCGTCGGGCGACGAAGCGTTCAACCGAATCGCGCATCTGACGGCAACCTTGACGCGCGGCGAATTGCTCGGACTGGACACCGCGACGCTGCTGCGGCGCCTCTACTGGGAGGAACCGCTGCGGCGTTTCGACGCGGCCGGCGCCACGCCTCGCTTTGAGTGCCGCTGCTCGCGCGACCGCGTCGGCCGCATGATGCAGGGCCTGGGGCGCGCCGAAATCGATTCCATCCTCACCGAGCAGGGGCGCGTCGAAGTGGCGTGCGAGTTTTGCGCGCTGCAATACCGCTTCGACTCGGTCGACGTCGGCGAGTTGTTCACGCCGGCGCGCGACCAGATCCCTCCTACGGCGACGCTGAATTGAGCTGCCGCGTCAACTCGCGGCGAGCAGCCGTTGCTCGCACGCCGGGTCGCCGCAACGCTCACACACCGATTGCCAGCGCGGCGCCACGCCGGTGGCTTGCGCCTCGGCCTCGAGTTTGAACGCGCTGCGCACGGCCGCCAGCGCATGCGCCAGGCGCGCCGGCCCGTGGCCGTAGACCACGCCATAAGCCAACTGCGCCTGGCTCAGTGCATCGCGCAGAAGCTTGTCGACGGGTTCGCGCACGTGCGCGCCGTCGCGCTGGTGGCCGTCGGCTTGCCAAGGGATGTCGGTCGCGGTGAGCAGGGTCAGCGCGCAGCCGGCGTGTGCGTGCAAGGCATGGGCGTAGAGCCCACGGTCGTTGAAGACGAGTTCGCTGTAGACGGCGACCTGCAACGCGGTTGTGTCGGCGATGACGAATGAATTCTGCGCCGCCGCCTGGGCGATTCGCAGCGTCTGCTCGGTGGCGATCGTCAGCTGTTCATCGCGCCGCGGCGTGCGGCCGGTGGCGCTGCAGAACTCGCGCAGGTGTTCGGCGACCACGGCCACGCAATGCCCGTCCGACGCCAGCGCTTCGCGCAACTGAAGGGCGAGCGTCGTCTTGCCCGTGCTCTCGGCGCCCAGCAGCGCAATCACTCGGCCGGGAAGTAGGCGGCTGGCGGGTGCTTGCATCGGCGCGGTTCGGAAGAAAAAAGCCCGGACTCTTTTCGAGGCCGGGCTGCGAACAAAGTTGCCGAAGAGGCTATTCGAGTTTCACTTCGACGCGCCTGGCGTCGGCGGCGTTGCCGGCGTTGATCTGCTCGGGCTTCTTCAACTCGATCCGATCTTCGGCGACGCCTGCGGCCTTCAGCGCGTCACGCGCGGCGAAAGCGCGCTGTTTGGCGAGTTCGGCGTTCTTTGCCGGGTCGCCGGTCGCGTCGTGAAAGCCGCTGATGACGGCCTTCTTGCCCGCCGCAACGCCTTTGATCACGTCGGCCAGCGCCGCGCCGCCGTTCGCAGCGAGGTCGGCCTTGCCGCTGGCGAAGTAGAACTTGACGATGCCGTCCTCCACTTTCACCGACGCCGCGTCCGCCGCAGCGGCAGCAGCCGGGGCAGGTGCAACCACCGGCGCCGGCGCAGCCGCTGTGGCCGTGACGGCCGGCGCGTGCGAACTGCTTGACTGGGTTGGCGCGGTCGAGGGCAGCAGCGGAACGATCAACAACGCAACGATGTTGATGATCTTGATGAGCGGGTTCACCGCCGGGCCGGCGGTGTCTTTGTACGGGTCGCCGACCGTGTCGCCGGTGACGGCCGCCTTGTGCGTCTCGCTGCCCTTGCCGCCGTGGTGCCCGTCTTCGATGTACTTCTTCGCGTTGTCCCACGCGCCGCCGCCGGTGCACATCGAAATCGCGACGAACAGACCGGTGACGATGGTGCCCATCAGCAGCCCGCCCAGCGCCGCAGGCCCGAGCAGCAGACCGACCAGGATCGGAACGACGACCGGCAGCAGGCTCGGGATCATCATTTCCTTGATCGCCGCGACCGTCAGCATGTCCACCGCCTTGCCGTATTCGGGCTTCGCCGTGCCTTCCATGATGCCCTTGATCTCGCGGAACTGGCGCCGCACTTCGACGACCACGCTGCCCGCGGCACGGCCCACGGCTTCCATCGCCATGGCACCGAACAGGTAGGGAATCAGGCCGCCGATGAACAGGCCGACGATGACTTTCGGTTCGCTCAGGTCGAAGCTCACGTCCATGCCGCGCGCCGTCAGCGAGTGCGTGTAGTCGGCAAACAGCACGAGTGCCGCGAGGCCCGCCGAGCCGATCGCGTAGCCCTTGGTCACGGCCTTGGTGGTGTTGCCTACCGCGTCGAGCGGGTCGGTGACGTCGCGAACGCTCTTGGGCAGATCGGCCATTTCGGCGATGCCGCCGGCGTTGTCGGTGATCGGGCCGTAGGCGTCGAGCGCGACGACGATGCCGGCCATGCTCAACATCGATGTCGCGGCCACGGCGATGCCGTACAGACCGCCGAGCTGGAACGAGACGAGGATGGCCAGGCACACGAACAACACCGGCCAGGCGGTGGAGCGCATCGACACGCCCAGGCCGGCGATGATGTTCGTGCCGTGGCCGGTGGTCGAGGCTTGCGCGATGTGCTGCACCGGCGCGTACTGGGTGCCGGTGTAATACTCGGTGATCCAGACCATCGCACCGGTCAGCACGAGGCCGACGACGCACGCGCCGAACAGCTTCATGTGCGTGCCCGCACCGAGCGCGTCTGCCGGCATGACGTTGACGGTGACGAAGTAGAACGCGATCAGCGAAAGCACGCCGGCGACCGCCAGGCCCTTGTACAGCGCGGGCATCACGTTTTTCATTCCAGGGCTGGCCTTGACGAAACCGCAGCCGATGATCGACGCAATGATCGACACGCCGCCGAGCACCAGCGGGTACATCACCGCAGCGACGGCGTTGCTGCCGCTGAACACGAGTGCGCCGAGCGCCATCGTCGCGATCAGCGTCACGGCGTAGGTTTCGAACAGATCCGCGGCCATGCCGGCGCAGTCGCCGACGTTGTCGCCGACGTTGTCGGCGATCACCGCCGGGTTGCGCGGGTCGTCTTCCGGAATCCCGGCCTCGACCTTGCCCACCAGGTCCGCGCCGACGTCGGCTCCCTTGGTGAAGATGCCGCCGCCGAGTCGCGCGAAGATCGAAATCAGCGACGCACCGAAGGCAAAACCGAGCAGCGGTTTGATCACCTCGGACAACTTGGACACCGGCGTGATGTTGCCGTTGCCGGAGAGGAACATGAAGAACACGACGACGCCGAGCAGCCCCAGGCCGACGACGAGCATGCCGGTGATCGCGCCGCCCTTGAACGCGACGTCGAGCGCCGGGGCGATTCCCTTCGTTGCCGCTTGCGCGGTGCGCACGTTGGCGCGCACCGAGACGTTCATGCCGATGAAGCCGCACGCACCCGACAGCACGGCGCCGAGAACGAAGCCGACCGCGCTCGTGCCGTTGATGAAGATGCCGATCAGCACGGCGAGCACGACGCCGACGATCGCGATCGTGCGGTACTGGCGCGCCAGGTAGGCGGCGGCACCTTGCTGAATCGCGCCGGCAATCTCTTGCATGCGCGCATTTCCGGCGTCTTGCGACAGGATCCAGCTTCGCTGAACGAATCCGTAAATCACTGCGGCCACACCGCAGGCGAGCGCGAAATAAAGCGCCATGGTGGTTGACATTGGCGTTGTCTCCTTGAAATCTTGGATGGTCCTGACGCCGGCCCGGGAGCGTTGTTGCTTGGGCCGGCGAGGGGCAAATCGGCGAAAAACTGGCAGCCGTGGATGCTAAGCGATGGGCGCTGACAAGGCAATCCAAGCTGCTCTGAATTTCGCTGTCGGCGCGACGCTTGCGGTGCAGATCGGTGGCCGCGAGAGCGGGTGGCTAAGATAGGGGTAACCCCCATGCCCGCCCCCACACCGCGAATCCACCGAGAAGAAGCAAAGCATGAGCCTGCACAACGTGACCCCGGGCGCCGACGCGCCCGAGCAGTTCAACGTGATCATCGAAATCCCGATGAACTCGAACCCGATCAAGTACGAGGTCGACAAGGAGAGCGGCGCGATGTTCGTCGACCGCTTCATGAGCACGGCGATGCACTACCCGTGCAACTACGGCTACATCCCGATGACGCTCGCCGACGATGGCGACCCCGTCGATGTGCTCGTGATCACGCCGTTTCCCCTCGCCGCGAGCGTGGTCGTGAAGTGCCGGCCGCTGGGCGTGCTGATGATGGACGACGAAGCCGGCGGCGACGCGAAATTGCTCGCCGTGCCGATCGACAAGATCCTGTCGATCTATTCGCACTGGAAGAAGCCCGAGGACCTGAACCCGTTGCGGCTGAAGACGATTCAGCATTTCTTCGAGCACTACAAGGACCTGGAAGAGGGCAAGTGGGTGTCGGTCAAAGGCTGGGAAGGCCCGGCCACGGCGATCGCCGAAGTGCGCAGCGGCATCGCCGCGTATGCGGCGGCCAAAAAATGAGGCCTGGCTTCGGCTCTCTGGCACGGGTCGGCCTGCTGCTGGCGGCGAGCCTGTGCGCCGCAGCCGTGCACGCGCTTCCTGCGACGCCGGTCAAGGTGGCGTCGGTCGAAGGCATCGACGAATACCGGCTCGGCAACGGCTTGCAAGTGCTGCTCATTCCCGACGACTCGAAGGCAACGACGACGGTGAACCTCACCTACCGGGTCGGCTCGCGCCACGAAAACTACGGTGAAACCGGGATGGCGCACCTGCTCGAGCACATGCTGTTCAAGGGCAGCACGAAGCATCCGAGGGTCTGGGCCGAGTTCGAGAAGCGCGGCCTGGCGGCGAATGGCACAACATCGTTCGATCGCACCAACTACACCGCGAGCTTTTCGAGCAACGACGACAACCTGCGCTGGTACTTGGGCTGGCAGGCCGACGCGATGGTGAACAGTTTCATCGCGCGCAAGGATCTGGACACCGAAATGACGGTGGTGCGCAACGAAATGGAGATGGGCGAAAACTCGGCGGACCGCATCCTGTTCGAAAAGACCTTGGCGACGATGTACCAATGGCACAACTACGGCAAGAACATCATCGGGGCGCGCGCCGACGTCGAAAACGTCGACATCCCGCGCCTGCGCGCGTTCTACCAACTTTATTATCAACCGGACAACGCGACGCTCATCGTCGCGGGTCGCTTCCCGGTGGCGAAAACGCTGCAGTGGATCGCGACCGCGTTCGGCCCGCTGAAGCGCCCGACGCGTCGCCTGCCCAGCGCGTACACGCTCGACGCCGTGCAAGACGGCGAACGCAGCGTCACGCTGCGCCGCAGCGGCGGGGTGGCATCTCTGCAAGCCGCCTACCATGTGCCTGCGGCGGCGCACCCCGATTTCGCCGCGGTCGAGTTGCTCGTGTACATCTTCGGCGATACGCCTTCGGGGCGCCTGCACAAGCGCCTCACGGAGAAGCAGCTTGTCGCCGACACCTATGCCTTTGTCGAAGGGCTCGCCGATCCGGGGTTCGCGATGTTCGGCGCCCCGTTGGCACCGGGCCAGGACGTCGAGCCCGCACGCGCGGCGATGCTCGAGACGCTCGAGTCGGTGGCGCGCGAACCGCTCTCGGCGCAAGAGCTGGAGCGCGCGCGAACGAAGTGGTTGAAGGGCTGGGAGCAGGCGTTCACGAACCCGGAGACGGTGGGTGTCGCGCTTTCCGAATCGATCGCCCAGGGCGACTGGCGCCTGTTCTTCCTCATTCGCGACCGGATTCGCGAAGCCAAGTTGGCCGACGTGCAACGGGTCGCCGAACAACACCTGCGGATGAGCAACCGCACGCTCGGCATGTATCTGCCGACCGACCAGCCGCTGCGCGCCCCGGCGCCCACCAAGGCCGACGTCGCCGCGGCGCTGCGCGGCTTCAAGGCGCAGGCGGCGGCGGCGAAGGTCGAATCCTTCGATGCGACGCCGGCGAACATCGACGCGCGCACGCGGCGCTTCGAGGTCGACTCGGTGAAGGCGGCGCTGCTCGCCAAGGGCACGCGCGGCGCCGCCGTACACGCGGTGCTGACGCTGCACCTGGGTGACGAAAAAACGCTGGCGGGTCAGGTCGAAGTCGCGTCGGCGGTCGGTGCATTGCTCGACAAGGGTTCGAAGGCGCTGACGCGCCAACAGGTGCAAGACCGGCTCGACGCGTTGAAGACCGAGCTGCGCGTGCAGTCCCAGCCCGGACGCGTGAGCCTGCACTTGCAGTCGCGGCGCGAACACTTGGCCGAGGCGGTGTTGCTCGCGAGCGAGCTGCTGCGCCATGCGACGTTTCCTGCCGAGGCACTCGACGAATGGAAGCGCCAGACGCTGGCGTCGATCGAGCAGCAGCGCAAGGAGCCCGAAAGCGTTGCCGAAAGCGCGATCGCATTGCACGCCAACGCCTACCCGCGCGGCGACGTGCGCCACGCGCGCAGTTTCGACGAATGGGTCGACGACGTGAACCGCGTCAGCATCGAGCAGGTGCGCGCCTTTCACGCCCGATTCTTCGGTGCCGGGAACGCCGTGTTCGCCGCGGTTGGCGAGATCGAGGACGCTGCGCTGCGCCAGGCGCTGAACACCGGGCTGGCGGGTTGGAAGTCGAACGTCGAATTTCGCCGCATCGAGGTTCCGGCGACGCCGGTGAAGCCGCAGCGTTTCGTTCTGTCCACTCCCGACAAACAAAACGCGACGCTGCTCGCGCGCCTGACGCTGCCCGTGAACGACAGCGCTGCCGATTACCCGGCGTTGTCGATGGCGAACTTTCTGCTCGGCGGGGGTGGCAACTCGCGGCTCTGGAAACGGATTCGCGAGCGCGACGGCCTGTCGTACGACGTTCGCACTCAGATTCATTGGAGCAACTTCGAGGCGAATTCGGTGTGGCTCGCGAGCGCCATCTTTGCGCCGCAGAACCAGGCTAAGGTGGAAGCCGCCTTTCGCGAGGAAATCGCGCGCGCGCTGCGCGACGGATTCACGGCTCAAGAGCTCGCCGAAGGCCAGCGCGGCCTGCTCAGTTTCCGTCGCCTCTCGCGCGCCCAGGACGGCGCACTCGCCGCGGGAATCGCGAACAACGTCTACCTGGGACGCAGTTTTGCGCAGGCCGGGCGTGTCGACACGGCGCTTGCGGCGTTGACGCTGGCGCAAGTGAACGCGGCGTTGCGCAAGTACATCCGGCCCCAGGACTGGGTGCTCGCGCTCGCCGGAGACTTCAAGTAGCGACTGGGAGCCCGACCCAAAGCCCGACAGGCTCCTACGGCTCGGCGGCCGGGTTGCGTTTGAACGGGTCGCGCGCGCCCAGGTCGTCGAGGTAGTTCGCCACGCCTTCGCCTTCGCGCTCGAGGAAGTCGGCGACGGCCGACGCGAACTGCGGGTGCGCGAGCCAATGCGCCGACCAGGTCTGAACCGGCAGCAGCCCACGCGCCATCTTGTGCTCGCCTTGCGCGCCGCCCTCGAAGCGAAGGTAGCGGTTGTCAATGCACCATGACAAGGGTTGGTAGTAGCACGCTTCGAAGTGCAGGCAGTCGACCGGTTCGGTCGCGCCCCAGTAGCGGCCGTAGGCCACCCGCTGAACCGGGTCGAGTGCGATCAGAGACGCGGCGATGCGCTGCCCGCCGCGCCACGCGATGCACATGAGCCAATGGGCTGGCATCGTGTCCGCCATGCGCTCGAAGAAGTTTCGCTTGAGGTAGGGGGTGGAGCCGTGCGCACGGTAGGTCAGGGTGTAGCAACGGTAGAAGAAATCCCAATCCGACGCGCTGACGTCTGGCCCCAACGCCTGTGTGAAGGTGACGCCGGCGTCCGCGACGCGACGCCGTTCCTGTTGAATTTTCTTGCGCTTGTCGCGCTGCAGTGTGGCCAGAAAGGCTGCGAAGTCAGGGTAGGGCGTCGGCGCGCGGTTGCTCCAGTGGAACTGCACCGCGCTGCGCAGCATCCAGCCAGCGTCGCGCGCCGCGAGCTGGTCGGCGGCGTCGAGGAACAGCACATGCGCCGATGACAGCTTGCCGGCACGCGCCAGCGCTTCGATCGCGTGCAGCAAGCTCACGCGCGCCGGCGTGTCCTGGGCGAGCAGGCGCGCTCCCGGAACCGGTGTGAACGGCACGGCGCTGAGCAGTTTCGGGTAGTAAGCGAGGCCGTGGCGCTGGTAGGCGTCGGCCCAGGCCCAGTCGAACACATACTCGCCGTAGGAATGGTCTTTCAGGTAGAGCGGGCAGGCCGCGACGATTTGCGCGCCGCGCTCGAGGGTCAGAAACTGTGCGTGCCAGCCCGCGCGCGAACTCGCACTCGCGCTTTCGTGCAGCGCACGCAGGTATTCGAGGCGCATGAACGGGGTCGCCGTCGGCTGCCTTTCGAGCAGCGCGTTCCACTGCGCAGCGTCGATGTGCGCCGGGTCGGAGTGAGTCCGAATGACATAATCGCTGGCCGCGCCCGCACCCGCCTTCAGACCCGCCATATGTCAGTTCAGCCTTCGGTGAAAGTGGCATTGGCGCAGATCAACGCGACGGTGGGAGACCTCGCCGGCAACGTGCGCGCGATCGTCGACGCCGCCAGGCGCGCCTATGCGCAAGGCGCGCGTCTGGTGCTCAGCCCGGAACTCGGAATTTGCGGCTACCCGCCTGAAGATCTGTTGTTCAGGCCGGCGTTCATGCAGGCGTGCGCTGCGGCGGTTGACGATTGCGCGCGCGCCTTGGCCGATCTGCCGGGGTTGTTTGTCGTCGTGGGGCATCCGCATCAGTGGGGTGAGCAGGCTGATCTTAGGTCCAAGTCCTTCGCGGTTCCGCAGCGCTACAACGCCGCGTCGGTATTGACCGAGGGGCGCACCGTCGCAACCTACTGCAAGCGCGAGCTGCCGAACTATCAGGTGTTCGACGAACGCCGCTACTTCGCCTCGGGCCGTGACGCGGGACTGCAACCCGTCGTGTTCGAAGTCCAGGGTTTGCGCTTCGGCCTCAACATCTGCGAAGACGCCTGGTTCGACGAACCCGCGCAGAGCGCCAAGGCCGCAGGCGCGCAGGTGCTGTGCGTGCTGAATGCGTCGCCGTTCCACCTCGGCAAGGCCGATGAACGCGAGCAGCGCATGGCGGCGCGCGCGCGCGCCAACCGCATGCCGCTTCTCTACTCGCACCTCGTCGGCGGGCAAGACGAAGTGGTTTTTGATGGTGCGTCGTTTGCGCTCGACGCGCACGGAGAAATGTGCGCTCGTGCAGCGATGTTCGAAGACGCGTTGACGCTGCTCGAGGTGAACGCCGAGTCGGTGACGGGTGAAGTGAATCCGTTGCCCGGTCTCGAGGCTCAAACCTGGGCGGCACTGGTCACCGGGGTGCGCGACTATGTCGGCAAGAACGGCTTTCCGGGTGTCATCATCGGCTTGAGCGGCGGAGTCGATTCGGCGCTCGTTCTCGCTGTCGCTGTGGACGCACTTGGGGCGGAACGCGTCCGCGCCGTCATGATGCCCTCGCCATATACGGCGCAGATCTCATGGGTCGACGCGCGCGACATGGCGCAGCGGCTGAAGGTGCGCTACGACGAGATTTCCATCGTGCCGATGATCGACGCGTTTCGCGACAGTTTGAAGCAGGAGTTCGCGGGGCTCGCTCCCGACGCGACCGAAGAGAACATCCAGGCGCGCGTGCGCGGCACGCTGCTGATGGCGTTGTCGAACAAATTCGGCACGATCGTCCTCACCACCGGCAACAAGAGCGAGATGGCGACGGGGTACTGCACGCTCTATGGCGACATGGCGGGGGGTTTTGCCGTCATCAAGGACGTGGCGAAGACCCTCGTCTACCGCTTGGCCGTCTGGCGCAACGCGCAAGGCGCCGAGGTGATCCCGCAGCGCATCATCACGCGGCCGCCCTCGGCTGAACTGCGCCCCGACCAGACCGACCAGGACAGCCTCCCGCCGTACGAAATCCTGGACGCGATCCTGCAGCGCTACATGGAGGAAGACCAAAGCATCGCGCAGATCGTTACGGCGGGTTTTGCGCCGGCTGATGTGGAGCGCGTCACGCGCCTCATCAAGACCAACGAATACAAGCGGCGCCAGTCGCCGGTGGGTATCCGCATCACGCACCGGGCCTTCGGGCGCGATTGGCGCTATCCGATCACGTCGAAGTTCCGCGCGTAAACTATTTCGATTCCTGACCCCAGCGGAGCCACCATGAAACAGATCACCGCCATCGTCAAACCGTTCAAGCTGGAGGAAGTGCGCGAGGCCATGGCCGAAGTCGGCGTCACCGGCCTCACGGTGACTGAAGTGAAAGGATTCGGGCGCCAGAAAGGGCACACCGAGCTCTACCGAGGCGCCGAGTACGTGGTCGACTTCCTGCCCAAGGTGAAGGTGGAAGTCGTCGTCAAGGATGCGGATCTGGATCGCTGCATCGAAGCGATCGTCAAGGCGGCCAAGACCGGCAAGATCGGCGACGGCAAGATTTTCGTGACAGCGGTGGAGCAGGTGGTGCGAATCCGCACTGGCGAGACCAACGAAGACGCGGTCTGATCCGCCTGCCGCACCGCGCGGCGCGTCAGATGTCGCGGTAGTTGTCAGGCTGGGTTGCGAGCGGCAAGCGCGCCGCCAGGGTACTGAGCAGGCGCAGCGGGTCGCTGCCGATGTCGAGCAACGCGTGCTGTTCGGGCGTGACAAAGCCATGCGCATGCGCGGCGCGCATCATCAACTCGAATGCGTCGTAGTAGCCCTGCACGTTGAGCAATCCCAGCGGCTTGTCGTGATAACCGAGTTGGCGCCACGACCAGACTTCGAACAATTCCTCGAAGGTCCCGATGCCGCCGGGCAGGGCCAGGAACGCATCCGCGCGCTGCGCCATCATGAGCTTGCGTTCGTGCATCGTCTGCACGACGTGCAGCTCGGCGAGGCCCGTGTGCCCGAGCTCGCGCTGCATCAGGCTGTGCGGAATGACGCCGACGACGCTCGCGCCCGCGGCAAGCGCTGCGTCAGCGACGACGCCCATCAGGCCGGAGCGCCCACCGCCGTAAACCATGTTCCAGCCACGGCGCCCGATTTCGGTGCCGACGAGGCGCGCCGCCTGCGCGAATTCGGGCGAGCTGCCGAGGCGCGACCCGCAATAGACGCAGAGCGTGACGCCGGACATGACCGAACCTGTCAGAGGTGAAAACGCGACCAGAGGGCTGCGACCCAGACGCCGCCGCAGAGCAGAAGCGATAGCATGACTGCGGCACTGCCGAAGTCCTTCGCGAGCTTCGACATGTCGTGCAACTCGAACGAAATCCGGTCGACCGTTGCTTCGACGGCGGAGTTGAGAAGCTCGACGATCAAGACGAGCACGACCGAGCCCGTCAGGAGCGCCACTTCGACCCAACTGCGCCCGAGCCAGAACGCGCTGGGCAGCAGCACGGCGGCCAACCAGAACTCCTGGCGGAACGCGCTCTCGCCGCGGTACGCGGCGTGCAGGCCATCGATGGAGTAACCCGCGGCGTGCACGACGCGTGAGATGCCGGTTCGTCCCTTGTGCGGATTGTTCATGGGCCCGGCATTGTGCCCGCGCCACGGCTCATGCGCGTCAAGCCCGGCTCGGGGCTGGTGGAACCGAGACGAGGCGCGTGCCGCACCAGCTGTCGTGCAGGAATTGACGCTCGCCTTCGGCAAGCGACGCGCTGGCGTACACCAGCACGCCCGCCACGAGAATGAGGATCACGACGCCGGGATGCTGGGTTCCGGACCCCCACGCGACCAGCAAGGCCGGCACGAACCAGAGCCACGAGAGGATGTAGCGCGCCAACGCGCGCGCCTGCGAAAGCGGCGCGCCGTCCTTCGTCACGAGCCTGATGCGCCAGGTCTTCATGGCCAGGGTCTGGCCGCCGTGGGTCCAGAACCAGACGAAGTAGACGCCAAGGATCAGAAAAACGTAGAGCTGAAGCAGCGATCGACCCGACAGCGCGTGGCGCTGCTGGGCCAGGCTCGAAAACAAGTAGGCGGCGACCATCAGCACGCCAAACAGCAGCACCCCTTCGTAGGTGAAACACGCCATGCGCCGCAACAGGCTCGGCGTGGACGCGAGTGTCGCGCCCGGCGCGGGGTCGGTCACGGGTGGCGCGTCGGCTCGGAGGCAACGCTGGAGCGGACCGCTGCACCTTGCGGGCCGCGTTTGGGCAGCAGTGTCGCTTTGTCGACGAAGCCGGGGCTGGCGGCGATTTTCGGCAGGCCCGGCTGCTGGTGCGCGGGCGGCGCGGCGCGCTTGGCCATGCTGGTCGTCGTGGCGCCGGGTCGGGCCTGCACCGCGGCAGACTGAATCGGAGTCGGCTGAGCTGCCAACGCCGGGTTGGGGACGATGTTCGACTTGCCGCGCATCGGCGCGCGACTGCCGTCAGCGCGTGGCGATGAGGCGCTTGCCGCAGCCGGCCGCGCCGCCTGATCGGCGAGCCTGCGCTTCTGCTCGGGAGGCAAGGCCTGGTACGCCTCCCACTGTGCCGGACGGTCTTGAGGCGCGGCGCGCTTGGCGGTCTGGAATTGCTGGCGCGTCACGCCGCGTTGTTCCGGGCTCAGCTTGGCCCAGTCTGCCATGCGCTCCTGGACGCGCTCCTGCTCCTGAGGCAGCATCGACGGGTACTTGGCGGCGATGGCGAGCCACTTCTGCTTGCGTTCGGCGTCAATCGATTGCCACTGGCGCTCCAGTGGCTTGAGCACCTGGCGCTGCGCCGCGCTCAGGTCGGACCAGCGTGGTTTGGCTTCGCTGCCGGGCTTGGGTGTCGCCTGCGTCAGGGGGGCGGTTTGGCCGAGCGTTGGCGTCGCCGCGATGAGCGTGCTGCCGGCGATGAGGGCGACCGCTATCCACGCCCACGGGCGTGTCTTGGGCCGAGCGCTGGATACTGACATTTGCAAGGCGACGCCGTCCTCTCAATCCCTCGGGGCCTTCAGAAACTCAACGAATCCGGGGTCACTGTAGGCGCCGGGCGGCAAGTCGTCCGCGAGCAGATCGGCGTCGATCTCGGCCGCGACCGAAATTTGCGACTCGGTCTGGGCACTCTGGATCAGCATCAGGCCAGCGACCAAGGCCACCAGCGGCAGCAATGAGGCCAGCTTCACGCCCCAGCCGCCCGCCCAGCCGCCCAGGATCAAGGTGCCGGAGTTCGTTGCCAGCAGCGCGGGAGCGGCGGCATGCGCGGCGCGCACGGCGCGCAACTGCTGCAAGGCGTTCTCGCGCGCAAAGCGCAGCCGTTCCGTGATTTCGGGGGCGAGGGACTCGGCGCTGTCGCTCAGTTGAGCGGTGATTCGCAGCGCGAACTGCGACTCGGCAGATGCCAGCGCCGAGAATCCTTCCGAGGAGTTCATGGTTTTCACAGTCCGATTCCCTTTGCCTTGAGCGCTTTGGCCAATGCGTGCACTGCCCGTGAACAGTGCGTTTTTACACTGCCCTGCGAGCAGCCCATCGCAAGAGCCGTTTCGGCAACGTCAAGTTCCTCCCAGTAACGCAGCAGGAAGGCCTCGCGTTGACGTTGCGGCAGTTCAGCGACTTCAGCGTCGATCGCCCGCAAGATTTGCGCCCGGGACAGCGACTCGGCGGCGCTTTCGGACTCCGCACGGCCGTCCAGGTCGAGCGCGTCGAGCGCCTCGAGGATGTCGAAATCTTCGCCGTCTTCGCCGGGTCCGGAGAATTCGGAGAAATTCTTGAAGACGGCATTGCGGACTTTTTGCCGCCGAAACCAGTCCATCGTCGCGTTCGACAGGATGCGCTGAAACAGCAGCGGCAGTTCAGCCGCGGGCCGATCGGCGTAGCTCTGCGAGAGGCGAATCATCGCGTCTTGCACGATGTCGAGCGCGGCGTCATCGTCGCGAACGGCGTATGCCGCACGCTTGAAGGCGCGCTTTTCGACGCTTTTCAGGAAGTCGGAAAGTTCTTTGTCGGATGCCAAGGGCGACGCGCCTCGGGCCTCGGCCCGGAAATCGGGCGCGATTATCTCACTCTGTTCCCGCGCCACGCGGCACGGCGCGACCGTCGCGCGGGCGATGCCATAATGCCGCTTCGCACAACACTGCGTTCGACGCTGCGCCCCCGAAACGGAGGCCATGACGGGTCGGGCGAGCAGGCATCACACCCGCCTCAAGAGGGTTGGGAGAGATGCACCGATGGTTTTTCGTTAGAGAAAATCACAAAGGTTCGAGATGGACATGTCTGCAGCAGAATTGCGCCGGGCCGCTCAGGCTCAGCCCAATCCCACGACCACGGATCCGAACGGCTCGGAAATTCTTGTCCGCTGCCTCCAGGCAGAAGGCGTCAAGTACCTCTGGGGCTACCCGGGTGGTGCCGTTCTCTACATTTACGACGCCTTGTACAAACAAGGCAGCATCGAACACGTTCTGGTGCGGCATGAGCAGGCGGCGGTGCACGCCGCCGACGGCTACGCGCGCGCCACGGGCGAGGTGGGTGTGGCGCTCGTGACGTCGGGCCCTGGCGTGACGAATGCCGTGACCGGCATTGCCACCGCGTACATGGACTCGATCCCGATGGTGATCATCACCGGGCAGGTGCCGACGCCGGCGATCGGCCTGGACGCGTTCCAGGAATGCGACACCGTCGGCATCACGCGACCGATCGTCAAGCACAACTTCCTCGTCAAGGACGTCCGCGACCTCGCGCTGACGATGAAAAAGGCGTTCCACATCGCGCGCAGCGGCAGGCCCGGGCCGGTTGTCGTCGACATCCCGAAAGACGTTTCGCTCAAGACGACGCCTTACCACTACCCGGCAGTTCTCGAAATGCGCTCCTACAACCCCGTGCGCAAGGGCCACGGGGGCCAGATTCGCAAAGCCGTGCAACTCCTGCTTGCCGCCAAGCGGCCTTACATCTACACCGGTGGCGGCGTGATTCTGGGCAACGCGTGCGCCGAGCTGCGCCAGCTCGTCGACGCCCTCGGCTACCCCTGCACGAACACCTTGATGGGGCTCGGCGCGTTCCCGGCGAGCGACCCCAAGTTCCTCGGCATGCTGGGCATGCATGGCACGTACGAGGCCAACATGACGATGCAGAACTGCGACGTGCTGATCGCGATCGGCGCGCGCTTCGACGACCGTGTCATCGGGAACCCGAAGCACTTCGCGAGCGTCGAGCGCAAGATCATCCACATCGACATCGACCCGTCGTCGATATCGAAGCGCGTCAAGGTCGACATTCCGATCGTCGGCGACGTGAAGGACGTGCTGCAGGATCTGGTGGCGCAGATCAAGGACCACGCGGCCAAACCGGACGCCGCCGCTCTCGCGAACTGGTGGGGCCAGATCAACCAGTGGCGCAAGCAGGACTGCCTGGCCTACAAGAACAGCCCGGACGTCATCAAACCCCAGTTCGTCGTCGAGAAGCTCTGGGAGCTGACGAAGGGAAGCGACGCCTACATCACGTCCGACGTCGGCCAGCACCAGATGTGGGCGGCGCAGTACTACCGCTTTGAAGAGCCGCGGCGCTGGATCAACTCCGGCGGCCTGGGAACGATGGGCGTGGGCTTGCCCTATGCGATGGGCATCAAGCTCGCCAAACCGCAGGCGGACGTGTTCTGCGTCACCGGCGAAGGCTCGATCCAGATGTGCATCCAGGAACTCTCGACCTGCCTGCAGTACAAGACGCCGGTGAAGATCGTCTCGCTGAACAACCGCTACCTCGGCATGGTGCGCCAGTGGCAGCAGATCGACTACGGCGGGCGCTATTCGCACAGCTACATGGACGCGCTGCCGGATTTTGTGAAACTCGCCGAAGCTTACGGCCATGTCGGGATCCTCGTTGAGCGGCCGCAAGACGTCGAGCCGGCGCTGCGCGAGGCGATCCGGCTCAAGGACCGAACCGTGTTCCTCGACATCCGCACCGACCCGACGGAAAACGTCTGGCCGATGGTCAAGGCCGGCCAGGGAATCACGGAAATGCTGCTGGGCTCCGAAGACCTGTAGTTCGCGGCGCGAGAGGGTCGGTCATCCGGAGCTATCCGCACCGGAACGGCGGTCCTCTTCACCTGTTCCACCGGTCCGGGCCAATCGTTCAACAATCTCTCAGCGACTCGGTGTCGCCAACGTTCGCGGGTTACCGCTTGCGCACGACAGGGCACACTGAACCGAAACCATGAAGCACATTATTGCCCTGCTGCTCGAAAACGAACCTGGAGCCTTGTCTCGCGTCGTCGGCCTGTTTTCGGCGCGCGGCTACAACATCGAGAGCCTGACCGTCGCGCCGACCGAAGACGCGTCCTTGTCGCGCATGACGATCGTCACCACCGGTTCGGACGAGGTCATCGAACAGATCACGAAGCACCTGAACCGGCTCATCGAAGTCATCAAGGTTGTCGACCTGACCGAAGGTTCGTTCACCGAGCGTGAGCTGATGCTGATCAAGGTGCGCGCGGTGGGCAAGGAGCGCGAGGAAATGAAGCGCATGGCCGACATCTTTCGCGGCCGCATCATCGACGTGACCGAGAAGAGCTACACGATCGAACTCACCGGCGATGCCGGCAAACTCGACGCCTTTCTGGAGGCGATCGATCGAACTGCCATTTTGGAAACCGTGCGCACCGGCACCAGCGGGATCGGTCGCGGCGAGCGCATTCTGCGCGTGTAACGACCCCACCCGCTTGGTACAGTGATTCATCGAACAGTCTGAAGGAGCAAGTGATGAAGGTTTATTACGACAAAGACGCCGATCTGAGTTTGGTCAAGGGCAAGAATGTGACGATCGTCGGCTACGGTTCGCAAGGCCACGCCCACGCGCAAAATCTGAACGACAGCGGCGTCAAGGTGACCGTCGGCCTGCGCCGCGGAGGTGCCTCGTGGAACAAGGCGGAAAAGGCCGGGCTGCGCGTCGCCGAAGTGGCCGAGGCCGTGAAGAAGGCCGACGTCGTGATGATGCTCTTGCCGGACGAGCAGATTGCCGCGGTGTACAAGAACGATGTCGAGCCGAACATGAAGCAAGGTGCGTCCCTGGCCTTCGCGCATGGCTTCAATGTTCACTATGGGCAGGTCGTACCGCGCGACGACCTCGATGTCTGGATGGTCGCGCCCAAGGCTCCAGGCCACACCGTGCGCAACACCTACACCCAGGGCGGCGGCGTGCCGCACCTGGTGGCGGTGCACGCCGACAAGAGCGGCAAGGCGCGCGACCTGGCCTTGAGCTACGCCGCAGCCAACGGCGGCGGCCGGGCGGGCATCATCGAAACCAATTTCCGCGAGGAGACCGAGACCGACCTGTTCGGCGAGCAAGCGGTGCTGTGCGGTGGCACGGTCGAGCTGATCAAGGCGGGTTTCGAGACCCTGGTAGAGGCCGGCTACGCGCCCGAGATGGCGTACTTCGAGTGCCTGCACGAGTTGAAGTTGATCGTCGACCTGATCTACGAAGGCGGCATCGCCAACATGAACTATTCGATCTCGAACAATGCCGAGTACGGCGAGTACGTGAGTGGCCCGAAGATCGTCAACGAACAGACCAAGGAGACGATGCGGCGCATGCTCAAGGACATTCAGACGGGCGAGTACGCGAAGAGTTTCATCCTCGAAAACCGCGCCGGTGCACCGACGCTGTTGTCGCGCCGGCGACTGATGGGCGAGCACCAGATCGAGGTGGTGGGCGAGAAACTTCGCGCGATGATGCCTTGGATCAAGGCGAACAAGCTCGTCGACAAGAGCCGCAACTGACGCTGTTCCTTCGCGACCATGGTCGAAGACTCGCGCCACATGGTTGACGACCCGGCTCAGCCGGGGAGCGGTCCCTCGCGGCCGAAACGCAAGGGCCTGTACATCCTGCCGAATGCGATTTCGTTGGCGGCTTTGTTCGCCAGCTTCTACGCGATCGTGATGGCGATGAATGGCCGCTTCGAGCTGTCGGCCTATGGCATCTTCAGTGCCGCGGTCCTCGACAGCCTGGACGGCCGCGTCGCGCGCATGACCAATTCGCAAAGCGCGTTCGGCGAGCAGATGGACAGCCTGTGCGACATGGTGAGTTTCGGCGCCGCTCCGGCGCTCATCGTCTACGAATGGGCGCTGCGCGACCTCGGCAAGTGGGGCTGGTTCCCGGCCTTTGTCTACATCGCCGGCGCCGCGCTGCGGCTGGCGCGCTTCAACACCAACATCGGCGTCGTCGACAGGCGCTACTTCCAGGGCTTGCCGAGCCCGGCGGCAGCGGCCTTGGTGATGGGTTTGATCTGGGTCATGGACGATGCCGGGCTGAGGAGCGTGAACAAGATCGACTGGCTGGCGTGGACGGCCTTTGCCGTCACGCTGTACGCCGGGCTGACGATGGTGACGAACGCGCCGTTCTACAGCTTCAAGGACGTGAGCTTCAAGCGCAGCGTGCCCTTCATCGTCATCGTGGCGATCGCGCTGGCCATCGCCGTGATCAACATCCACCCGCCGATCGTGCTGTTCGCGCTGTTCTGTCTGTACGGCGTGTCGGGCTACGGCGTGTATGCGTGGAAACGCATGAAGGGCCGGCCCGTGAGCGTGATCGCCACCTCGACCGACGAACCCGATGAAGAGGGTTTGCATCGATGAACCCCTCGTTTCGGCGTGCTATATTGCGCCCATGATTGACATGCGCCCGATCGACGTTCTGCTACTAGGAGTTCCCGGGGCTCGTTGATCGACTGTTTTCATTCTGTCGCTACGGCCCGTTCGCATACCGCAACGGGCCGTTTTCTTTTGGAGACTCACATGGCGGACAAGCTGATCATTTTCGATACGACGCTGCGCGACGGCGAGCAGTCGCCGGGTGCTTCGATGACCAAAGACGAGAAGCTGCGCATCGCACGCCAGCTCGAACGGCTCAAGGTCGACGTCATCGAAGCCGGCTTTGCCGCGTCGTCGAACGGCGACTTCGACTGCGTCAAGGCGATCGCGCACACGATCAAGGACAGCGTCGTGTGTTCGCTGGCGCGCGCCAACGACCGCGACATCGCGCGCGCCGCCGAGGCCCTGCAGGGGGGCAGCGCGACGCGCATCCACGTGTTCATCGCGACGAGCGCGCTGCACATGGAAAAGAAGTTGCGCATGACGCCCGATCAGGTGTACGAGCAGGCCAAGCTGTCGGTTCGGTATGCGCGCAAGCTTTCCGGCGACGTCGAGTTTTCCCCTGAGGACGGCTATCGGTCGGACCCGGACTTCCTGTGCCGCGTGCTCGAGACGGCCATTGCCGAAGGTGCAACGACGATCAACATTCCCGACACCGTGGGCTATGCGATTCCGGAGTTGTACGGCAACTTCATCAAATCGCTTCGTGAACGCATTCCGAACTCGGACAAAGCGGTCTGGTCGGTGCATTGCCACAACGACCTCGGCATGGCCGTGGCCAATTCGCTGGCGGGAGTTCAAATCGGCGGTGCGCGCCAGATCGAGTGCACGATCAATGGCCTGGGCGAGCGCGCCGGCAACTGCTCGCTCGAGGAAGTGGTGATGGCGGTGCGCACGCGCCGCGATTACTTCGGTCTCGATATCGGGATCGACACGACGCAAATCGTTCCGGCGTCGCGCCTGGTCTCGCAGACCACCGGCTTCGTCGTGCAACCCAACAAGGCGGTGGTCGGTGCCAACGCGTTTGCGCACGCCTCCGGGATTCACCAAGACGGTGTTCTGAAGGCGCGCGACACCTACGAAATCATGCGCGCTGAAGACGTGGGGTGGTCGGCCAACAGAATCGTGCTCGGCAAGCTGTCCGGTCGCAACGCGTTCCGGCAGCGTTTGCAGGAATTGGGCATCGCGCTGGAATCCGAGTCCGAAGTGAACGCGGCGTTCGTGAGGTTCAAGGAGCTCGCGGATCGAAAGAGCGACATTTTCGACGAGGACATCCTGGCGTTGGTGATGGACGAGTCAGTCAAGTCGCAGCATGAACACTATCGCTTTTTGTCGCTCGCGCAGCGCTCTGAAACCGGTGGACGCCCGCACGCCGAAGTCGCGTTCCTGGCGGGCGACGCCGAGCGCCACGCCGAGAGCGACGGCAACGGCCCGGTCGATGCGAGCCTGAAAGCGGTCGAGTCCGTCGTGCACAGCGGCGCCGAAATGCTGCTTTATTCCGTCAACGCGATCACGTCGGGGAGCACCGAGTCGCAGGGCGAGGTCACGGTACGCCTTCAATTGGGGGGGAGGGTGGTGAACGGCGTGGGCGCGGATCCGGACATCGTTGTCGCTTCCGTCAAGGCCTATTTGAGCGCTTTGAACAAACTTGAGAGCAAGGTCGAGCGAGTTTCGGCACAAGGATGAACAGCGTCACGGTTTTTTCGCAGGACCAAGAATCGACTTCATGATGTTGGCGTAACTTTTTGATATTGCGCGAGTTTTTCGGGTCGCCTACACTTCAGGCATGGGAGCGAAGAACACTGCCGTCATGGCACTCAGGCTGTATGTTTGCGCCACACTTTTGGCCTTGTCGCCGATCGCGATGGCGGCAGGCGAGGGCGACGCCGCCGAGGTCTTCCTCGTTGCGCCCGCGCCCGCGCCCGGGCAGCGCCACATGCATCAGGTCGCGCTTCGCAAGAGCAAGAACGTCAGCGCCGGGCGTGCGACGTCGCGCTCGAGTCGTGCTTCGGTGCGGCCGTCGATCGGCGAAGTGGCGGGTCTGCGCCGAACTCGCGATTCGCTCGAGCTCAAATCGAGTGCCGTGCTCGTGATTGACCAGGAGACGAGCGAGGTCCTCGTCTCGAAGAACGCAGACGCCGTGCTGCCGATCGCGTCGCTCACCAAATTGATGACGGCGCTCGTGATCGCCGAGGCAAAGATTCCGCTCGACGAGCTGCTCACGGTGAGCCAGGACGACGTCGACACGGAAAAGGGCAGCCGTTCGCGCTTGAAGGTTGGTACCCAACTCACACGCAGCGAGATGCTGCACCTCGCGCTGATGGCGTCGGAAAACCGCGCCGCGCACTCGCTGGGACGCACGTTTCCGGGAGGCAGTGAAAGTTTCGTCGAAGCGATGAACGCGAAGTGCAAGGAACTGGGGATGAGTGACACGAGCTTCGTCGAGTCGACGGGGTTGTCGAGCCGGAACCGCTCCAGCGCACGGGATCTGGTGACTCTGGTGCGCGCCGCGCACCAGCATCCGATCATTCGGGAATTGTCGATTTCGCGCGAGGCGAAGGTTGAGGTCGGTCGGCGCAATATCCAGTTCCACACGACGAACCGCCTCGTGTTGCGTCCGGACTGGGACATCGGGCTGCAGAAGACGGGCTACATCTCGGAGGCGGGGCGTTGCCTGGTGATGCAGGCCAATCTCGCCGGCCGCGCATTGATCATGGTGTTCCTGGATTCCGCAGGCAAACACTCCAGGCTCGGTGATGCGGAGCGGGTGCGGCGCTGGATCACGCAAACGTTGCCCGTGCCCGCCTCGGCGCCGGATCTGCCCCGACTCACGTCCTGAGTGAGTTCCTGCACCTGGTGCTCAGGTGCCGTGATGCCCGAGCGAAGCGGAAATTTGCGCCGCAGTCGCCTTCAAGCGTTCCAGCCAGGCCTCGTCGAGCCTGTCCGCAGGCGCAGAGATCGACAAGCCGGCGATGAGCTTTCCCTGGTCGTCGACGATGCCGGCGGCCATGCAGCGCACACCCAACTCCAGCTCTTCGTTGTCGCGCGCCGTGCCGTCGCGCTGCACACGCGCCAATTCACGCTCCAACGCGGCGACGTTGGTGATGCTGTTGCGCGTGTGGCCGGCCAGGCCGGTGCGCGTCGCGTAGGCGCGCACGCGTGGCGCATCGTCCTGGGCGAGGAACAGCTTGCCCACCGACGTCAGGTGCAGCGGTGCGCGCCCGCCGATCGCACGCACCACTTGCATTCCCGATCGTTCGCTGTAGGCGCGTTCGATGTAGATGATCTCGTCGCCCTGGCGCAGCGACAGATTCACCGGCTGGTGCGTGATGCGGTGCAGCTCGCGCATCGGGGCAAGCGCCGCGTCGCGCACGTCCAGGCGCGCCTTGACCAGATTGCCGAGCTCGAGCAGGCGCATTCCCAGGCGGTAGCTTCCGGCTTCCGGCCGGTCGACGTAGCGGCCGATCGTCAAGTCGTTCAGGATGCGATGCGCTGTCGAGGGATGCAGGCCGGTCTTGGCGCTGATGAGCTTCAGCGACACGGGCTCCTGATGCGCCGCCAGCAGGTCGAGCAGCGCAAAAGTTCGCTCCAGAACCTGAATCGTCGGCGCCTTGGGTCGGGTGGAGTCCATCGTGAAATTCTCGTTCACTGCCGCGCCGGCCAGAGGGTCGGCGAGCCTGCACTGTAAGTGGCAGCGGCGATGCCCAGCCGAGGTGCCGCGTCTCAGGCGAACCCTCGGACGGCGTTCACGCCGCTGCGGACCGCTCCTTCAAGGGTCGCCGGATACGGCCCGGCGACATAGTCCCCCGCCGCGCTGAGCCCGGCGGCGACGTGCATCGGCGGGCGTTCGAGTTGCGCCACGCAGCGGAACGTGGCGCGCTTTTCCGTCAAGACCTGAACCGTCTCGAAAGGCCCTGGCGCACACGCAACGAGCGCGCGCTGCGCCTGCGCAATGCAGGCTTGCGCCGCAGCGGCTGCGCCTTGCTCGACCCAGTCGCGTGCGCCGCTGATGACAAACGCGAGCAGCCCGGCTGGGCCGCCGAGCTGGCCTCGATCGAAGACGAATTGCGCAGGTGCCGTGGCACTGCTGTCCAGCGCCAGCATGGGGAACGGCAAGTGGGCACCTTCGCATCGCAAGTACACCGTCACAATCGGCTCGAATGGCAAGCTGCGCGCAGTCTGCGACCAGTGTCGGGAGTGCGGCCCAGCCAGGCGCGCCGCTTCCGCCGGCGACGTCGCCAGCACGACGCGGTCGAACACCTGGCCCTGTACTGACCAGGTGTTGCCGCGCGAATGAAGCGCTTCGACTCGCGTGGACTCGCGAATCGTGGCGCCATGGCCACGAAGCCAGTTCAGCGCCGGCGTTGGAAAGACGTCACTCAGGCCGACTCTGGGAAGCAGCAGGTCCGACGAGCCGGCGTTGCTGAACAATGCGTCGCGCAAGACTCGCAGGAAGACACTCGCACTCGCGTCGCTGGAGGGCGTATTCAGCGCGGCAACGCAAAGCGGATCGATCAGGTCATGCCGAATCGCAGCCGGCAAACTCGCCGTGAGCGCGGCGACATCGAGCGACGCCGCGCACTGGAATCCCGCCAGCGCCCAGCGCCCAGCGTGCGCCACCAGCGCGAGCTTGGCGCGCAGCGGCCATGTCGGATGCCGTGCCAGCGCGAGTGCGAGGGCGACGAGCGCGGGCCCCGGCTGCAGCGCCAGCCCGGTGCCGCTGGCGTTGCGCAGCTGCAGCGGGGTGCGCAGGAGCAGTTCGCCCGGATCGGCACCCACCGCGCGCATCAGGCGCAGCAGCTCGCAGTACGCGCCGATCATGATGTGCTGACCATTGTCCAGGCACAAGCCGTCGATCTCGACGCTGCGGGCGCGCCCACCGCAATGCCCGGCCATTTCGAACAGCGTCACGGAGCAGCCCGCGAGTGACGCTTCAACGGCAGCGGCCAAGCCGGACCAGCCGGCGCCGATCACCGCGACGCTTGAGCCCTTTCCCACCGGCGTCGTCTCAGCGCACCTGCCAGTGCGTGCGCAGCGCGATCCAGAGTTTGCGGATCGGCGTGAGCGAAGTTCGCTGGTGCAAGACCTGAAAGCCGTCAGCTTCGATCTCGCGCAAAAGCGTGCGATAGATGTGGGCCATCATCAGTCCAGGCTTTTGTGCCACGCGGTCGGCGGGCGCGAGCAGGGCGAACGCGTCCTCAAAGGTCTGGTGCGCTCGTGCCGCCTGAAACTTCATGAGGGCAGTGAACCTGTCGCTGTATGTGCGCGCAATCACTTCATGCGCCTTGACGTCGAACTGCTTCAGCTCTGACATCGGCAGATAGATCCGGCCACGCCGCGCGTCGTCGCCGACATCGCGAATGATGTTGGTGAGCTGCATCGCCAGGCCGAGCCGGTGCGCGTAGGCGAGCGTGCTCGGCTCGGTGCGGCCGAAGATGCCCGATGCGACCTCGCCGACGATTCCCGCGACGAGGTGGCAATAGCGTTCCAGTGCCATGAAGTCGAGATAGCGCGACTGTTCCAGGTCCATTTGGCAGCCGTCGATGACCGCGTTCAGGTGGCGCGGCTCGATGCCATGTTCTGGCGCCAGTGGCATGAGCGCCTCGGTGACCGGGTGGCTCGGCCGCCCGGCAAAGCTTGCGGCGACTTCGCTGCGCCACCAGGCCAATTTGGCCGCAGCGACGGTCGGGTCTTGCACTTCGTCGACGACGTCGTCGACTTCGCGGCAGAAGGCGTAGAACGCCGTGATCGCGGCGCGGCGCGGCGGCGGTAGGAACAGGAAGGCGTAGTAAAAGCTCGAACCGCTTTTTGCGGCGCGCTCTTGCACGTAGGCCGCCGGGGTCATGGATAAACCGGGGTGCTCGCCGTGCGCAGCGCGCGCATTCGCGACGCGCGCCAGAGCATGAGGGCGGCGTCGCCGGCTCGCAGCGCCGGCCGGGTCTCGATCGTCGCGCCCTGAAGGCGGTCGACTTTCTCCAGGATTCGCAGTCCTCCTTGCACGACCAGGCGCAGTTCCCAACCCGCGCGGCCGCCGACCTGATGCACCAATGGCGCGCCGCGCAGCATCAACTCCCGCGCCCACTGCACGAGGTCCAGCACGACCGCGCGCGACTGGGGCGTGTCGCGGGGCTCCCAGAAACGCTGCGCTGCCGCGCCATGGCGCGCGCAATCTTCGTCGGGAACGTAGCAGCGGCGCCGCGACGCATCCACACCCAGGTCCTGCCAGAAGTTCGCGAGTTGAAGTGCAGTGCAGATGTCGTCCGAGCGTGCCAGAGCGCGCTCTTCCTTGACGCCATACAAACGCAGCATCAGGCGCCCCACCGGATTCGCTGAGCGGCGGCAGTAGTCGAGCAGTTCGGCGCGGCTCGCGTAATGTGGGTTGTGCACGTCCTGCTCGAAGGCGCTGAGCAGGTCGGTCAAGAGGTGCAGCGGCAGCTGGAATCGCGCCAGCACCAGGCGCAAGGGCCCAAACACCTCAGGCCAGCGCACAGAGCCCGTGTCACCGCTCGCGGCGGCCGCCAGATCGGAGCGGAATTCGGCCAGATCTGCCAGGCGCGACTGCGGCTCGGCCTCGCCCTCGTCGGCAATGTCGTCGGCGGTTCGGGCGAAACGATAGATCGCGACCACCGCCGGGCGCATCCGCGGCGGGCACAGCCACGACGCGACGGGAAAGTTTTCGTAGTGATTCACGGCCACGCGGCGATTGTCCACGCGGAAACCCCGCCTTCACTTCGAGCGCTTGGCCGATGCGGCGGCAAGGCGATTTGGCGAACCGATTGACATCGATCATCCGCGCTTCTATATTACTGACCGGTCAGTCAGTTACGTTGACCGATAAATCAATCCGGCGGCCAACGGCCCGCGTCTGCGCTGCCGGGAGACCTGGAAGAGGCATGCCATGAACCACAGACTTCTGCTCGCACTCGCCTGCGCATTCGCCCTTGCGGCGTGCAGCAGACCTGCTCCCAAGGCGGACCCGGTGCGCGCCGTCAAGACGGTCCGGGTGACCCCGCAGTCGACCCAAGCGTCGCAGGAATTCGCCGCCGAGGTCCGAGCGAAAACCGAGTCTCGCCTCGGTTTTCGCATCGGCGGCAAGATCACGCGGCGCAACGTCGACGTCGGCAGCGCCGTCGTCGCAGGCCAGGTGCTGGCGCAGCTCGACCCGAAGGATCTGCAACTTGGGCAAGAGGCGGCGACAGCGGGGTTCGTCGCCGCCCAGGTGAACCTGGACCAGGCGCAAGCCGACTACCGCCGCTTCAAGGACCTGCTCGAAAAAGGCTTCATCAGCGCCGCCGAGCTGGAGCGGCGCGAGTCGGTCGTGAAGTCGGCGCAGGCGCAGTTCGATCAAGCGAAAGCGCAGGCGAGTGCGCAGGGCAATCAGACCGGCTACGCGACCCTGGTCGCCGACGCGAGCGGCGTCGTCACGGCGATCGACGCCGAGCCTGGAATGGTCGTCGCCGCAGGTTCGCCGGTATTGAAGCTGGCGCATGACGGGCCGAGGGACGTCGTGTTTTCGGTACCCGAAGATCAGGTCGCTTCGATCAAGGCGCTCGGTGCGACGCCGGGTGCGTTCAAGGTTCGGCTGTGGGGCGAGACCGGCCCCGCGCACAGCGCGACGCTGCGCGAGATTGCCGCCGCCGCGGACGCCGTGACGCGCACTTTCCTCGTCAAGGCTGACATCGGAAACTTCCGCGGCGCTCGGCTCGGCCAGACGGCGACGGTTTACGTCGAACTGCCACGCGTCACGGGGGTCACGAAACTGCCGCTTTCGGCGCTGCGCGAAGAGCTTGGCAAGAGCGCCGTCTGGGTCGTCGATGAAACGACACTGACGGTGTCGCTGCAGCCCGTGCAAGTGGTCGGCACGCAAGGCAACGAGGTCGTGATCGGCGCCGGCTTGAACCCGCAGCAAATTGTCGTCACCGCGGGGGTTCACGTGCTCGAGCCGGGGCAGAAAGTGAAGCTGTTCGCCCAGCCCGGCGCGCTCGCCGCGGCCGACTCGTCCCGCGCCGCGGCGCCGCCGCAAAGGAGGACCAATTGAGCGCGAGTCCGGATGCGCTGCCCGTATCGCGAATGAACATATCGAAGTGGGCGCTGGACCATCCGGCGCTCACGCGATACCTGCTGGTCGTGATGCTGGTGCTGGGCAGCGTGGCCTACTTTCAGCTCGGGCAGGACGAAGACCCGCCCTTCACCTTCCGCGCCATGGCGCTGCGGGTCTTCTGGCCGGGCGCGACGGCGCAACAGGTGGCGGAGCAGGTGACGGACAAACTCGAGCGCACCTTGCAGGAGGTGCAGTACGCAGACAAGATCCGCAGCTACTCCAAGCCCGGCGAGGCGCTGATCATCTTCCAGGTGCAGGACTCGTCGCCGCCGAATCAGATGGCGCAGACCTGGTACAGCGTGCGCAAGAAGATCGGCGACATGCGCGCCACGCTGCCCGCGGGAGTGATCGGGCCGTTTTTCAACGACGAGTTCGGCGACGTTTACGGCTCGATGTACGCGCTGTCGACCGACGGCTTCACCTACCAGGAACTGAAGGACCACGCCGACCGGGTGCGCCAGCGCCTGCTCAAGGTTCGCCATGTGAACAAGGTCGCGGTGTTCGGCGCACAGGACGAAAAAATCTTCGTCGAGTTCTCGCAAAAGCGCCTCGCCCAGCTCGGCCTGGATTTGAACCAGGTGCTGGCGCAGCTCGGCCAGCAAAACGCCGTCGAGGCGGCGGGAACGATCAATTCGCCGACCGACTTCGTGCAGGTGCGGGTTGCAGGGCAATTCAATTCGGTCGACGAGCTCAAGTCGTTTGCGATCCGCGCCGGGGGCAACAGCCTGAAGCTGGGCGACATCGCGCAAGTGACGCGCGCCTACGTCGATCCGCCGCAGGTCAAGGTCCGGCACCAGGGCAAGGAAGTGATCGCGCTGGGCGTCTCGATGGCCAAGGGCGGCGACATCATCGAGATGGGGCACGCGCTCGACGCGGCGACCGCGGCGGTGCGCGCCGACTTGCCGGTGGGAATCGAGTTGCACCAGTTCCAGAACCAGGCGCAGGTGGTGTCGCGCTCGGTGAACGAGTTCGTGCGCGTGCTCATCGAGGCGGTCCTGGTCGTGCTCGCCGTGAGTTTCATCAGCCTCGGGCTGCACTTCAAGCCGCTGCGCCTGGACTGGCGCCCCGGCATGGTGGTGGGGATCACGATTCCGCTCGTTCTGGCAATCACCTTCGTCACGATGTACTACTGGGGCGTGGGGCTGCACAAGATTTCGCTCGGCTCGCTCATCATCGCGCTCGGCCTGCTCGTCGACGACGCGATCATCGCGGTCGAGATGATGGTGCGTAAGCTCGAAGAAGGCTACGACAAGGTGCGCGCCGCGACATTCGCCTACGAGGCGACCGCGATGCCGATGCTGACCGGCACCTTGATCACCGCGGTAGGCTTCCTGCCGATCGGCATGGCGAAGTCGACGGTGGGCGAGTACACATTCGCGATCTTCGCCGTCACGGCCGCGGCGCTGCTCATCTCGTGGGTCGTCTCGGTCTACTTCGTTCCCTACCTCGGCACGCTGCTGCTGCGCGCCAAGGTGCATTCGCACGCCGACGCGCAACCGCATGAATTGTTCGACACGCCGTTCTATGCGCGCTTTCGCCGCCTCGTGAACTGGTGTGTCGCGCACCGCTGGATCACGATCGGCCTGACCGTGGCGACCCTGGGACTGGGCGTGGTGGGCATGGGCAAGGTGCAGAACCAGTTCTTTCCCGATTCGAGCCGGCTCGAGGTTCTCGTCGATCTGTGGTTTCCGGAAGGCGCGTCGTATGCGTCAAACGAAGAAATCACGAAGCGCGTCGAGGCGCGCATCATCAAGTTCAAGGGTGTCGAGCATGTGACGACCTGGGTCGGAAGCGGCGCCGAGCGCTTCGTCCTCGTGCTCGATCAGATCTTTCCGCAAAGCAACGTGAGTCAGATGATCGTGCAGACGCGCGATCTGGCGTCGCGCGAAGAAGTGCGCCTGCGCCTTCCGGAAATCCTCGCCACCGAGTTTCCCGAAGTGCGCGGCCGCGCCAAGCTGCTGCCCAACGGGCCGCCGGTGCCTTACCCGGTGCAGTTCCGCGTCGTCGGGCAGGAGGCGGCGCAGGTCAGGGCATACGCCGACGAAGTCAAGGCCGTGATGCGCCGCAACCCGAACCTGCGCGGCGTGAACGACAACTGGAACGAGTCGATCAAGGTGCTGCGTCTCGAGATCGACCAGGACAAGGCGCGCGCCCTCGGTGTCTCGAGTTCGGGAATCGCGCAGGCCGCGCGGACGATCAACTCCGGAACCACGATCGGCCAGTATCGCGACGGCGACAAGCTCATCGACATCGTGCTGCGCCAGCCCCTTGAAGAGCGCGACACGCTCAGCGATCTGGGCAATGCCTACGTGCCCACGGCGTCGGGGCGCAGCATTCCGCTCGGCCAGATCGCCAAGGCGCACTTGGCGTGGGAGCCCGGCGTGCTCTGGCGTGAGGGGCGCGACTACGCGGCGACGGTGCAGGGGGACATCGTCGAGGGTTTGCAAGGCGCCACCGTCACGGCGCAGATCAATCCGCAGCTGGACGCGATCCGCGCGCGCCTGCTTCCCGGCTACCGGATCGACATCGCAGGCGCCGTCGAAGAAAGCAGCAAGGGCCAGGGGTCGATCGTGGTCGGCGCGCCGCTGATGCTGTTCATCATGTTCACGCTGCTCATGCTGCAGCTGCACAGCTTCAGCCGCTCCGTGCTCGTGTTCCTCACCGCGCCGATGGGAATCGCCGGCGTCGCCGCGGCGCTGCTCCTGCTCGACCGACCGTTCGGCTTTGTCGCTCTGCTCGGCGTGATCGCGCTGATGGGAATGATCATGCGCAACTCGGTGATCCTGATCGACCAGATCGAGCAGGACCGGGCACGCGGCGCAGCGACGTGGAACGCCATCGTCGAAGCTGCGGTGCGGCGTTTCCGGCCGATCATCCTGACCGCCGCGGCGGCCGTGCTCGCGATGATTCCGCTCTCGCGCAGCGTGTTCTGGGGGCCGATGGCGGTGGCCATCATGGGCGGCCTGGTGGTGGCCACCGCGCTCACGCTGCTCGCGCTGCCGGCGCTCTACGCCGCGTGGTACCGCGTCAAGCCGGCAGAGATCGAAGCGACGCTGGCCCGCTAGAATGCGCGGCTGACCGAAGGCGAAGCGCCGAGCGGGCCGCGTTGGCGCGTTTGCGGCGCCTGCGCAGGCCGCAAGCCAGCACGCCGCGCGGGTGGCGAAATTGGTAGACGCACCAGGTTTAGGTCCTGACGCCAGCGATGGTGTGGGGGTTCGAGTCCCCCCCCGCGCACCACAACAGAAAAAGGTTCACGCAACATGTCAGTTCAAGTCGAAACTCTCGAAAAGCTCGAGCGCCGCATCACCTTGACCCTGCCTGCGCAGGAAATCGAATCCGAAGTCAACTCGCGCCTGAAACGCCTGGCGCGCACCGTCAAGGCCGCCGGCTTTCGCCCGGGCAAGGTTCCGATGAGCGTGGTCGCACAGCGCTACGGCTACTCGGTTCACTACGAAGTCATGAACGACAAGGTTGGCGCGGTGTTTTCCGACGCCGTGAACGAGGCCAAGCTGCGCGTCGCCGGCGCGCCGCGCATCACGGAAAAGGAAGGCGCTCCAGAAGGGCAGATGACGTTCGACGCGACGTTCGAGGTCTACCCCGAGATCAAACTCGGCGACCTGGCGCAAACCAGCGTCGAACGCGTCACGACCGAAGTCACCGACGCGGCGATCGAAAAGACGCTTGACATCCTGCGCAAGCAGCGCCGCACGTTTGCGCAGCGCGCTGCGACCGAGGCGGCGCTGGCGGGTGACCGCGTGACGATCGACTTCGAAGGCAAGATCGACGGCGTCGCGTTCAACGGCGGTTCGGCGAAAGACTTCCAGTTCACGATCGGCGAAGGGCAGATGCTCGAACAGTTCGACGCCGCAGTGCGTGGCATGAAGACGGGAGACTCGAAAACCTTCCCGCTGCAGTTCCCGGCCGACTACCAGGGCAAGGACGTGGCGGGCAAGGAAGCCGATTTCCTCGTGACGCTGAAGAAGATCGAACAACAGCACCTGCCTGAGGTGAACGAGGCCTTCGCCAAGACGCTCGGCATCAAGGACGGCAGCGTCGAGGGCCTGCGCGCCGACGTGAAGCGCAACCTCGAGCGCGAAGTGAAGTTTCGTGTCGCTGCGCGGAACAAGGCGAGCGTCATGGACGCGCTCGCCGCGAGCGCCGAGTTGGACGTTCCCGCGGCCCTGGTCAAGGGTGAAGTCGAGCGAATGGTCGAAGGTGCGCGCGCGGATCTGAAAAAGCGCGGCGTGAAGGATGCCGACACGGCACCGATTCCGGCCGAGATGTTCGAGGCGCAGGCGCAGCGGCGGGTTCGCCTCGGCCTGGTGGTGGGCGAACTCGTTCGCACGCACAACCTGCAGGCCAAGCCGGATCAGTTGCAGGCGCACATCGAGGAGATGTCGCAGAGCTACGAAAAGCCCGCCGAGGTGATGCGCTGGTACCTCGGCGACCGCCAGAGGATGGCGGAAGTCGAGGCGGTCGTCGTCGAAAACAATGTCGCCGCGTTTGTTCTCGGCCGCGCCAAAGTCAACGACAAGGCGGTTCCGTTCGACGAGTTGATGGCGACCTGATTCGGGCGTTTTGCGCAGCCGCGGCGGCGCCGTCGACGCCGTGCCGGGGGCTGGGGTTCCAGCCGCACAACATAATCGACGTCGCCAAGCCACCCGAGCCGCGGCGTGCGCGGCCACCATTTCGAGGACATCCATGAGCGCGTTGGACACACAAGACCTGGGCCTGGTGCCCATGGTGATCGAGACTTCCGGCCGCGGCGAGCGCGCCTACGACATCTTCAGTCGCCTGCTGCGCGAGCGCATCGTCTTTCTCGTCGGGCCGGTGAACGACCAATCGGCGAATCTCGTCGTCGCGCAGATGCTGTTCCTGGAAAGCGAAAACCCGGACAAGGACATCTTTTTCTACATCAACTCGCCCGGCGGCTCGGTGAGCGCCGGTATGTCGGTGTTCGACACGATGCAGTTCATCAAGCCCGCGGTATCGACGCTCTGCATGGGCATGGCCGCGAGCATGGGCGCATTCCTTCTTGCCGCGGGGGCCAAGGGCAAGCGCCTGGCGCTGCCCAATTCGCGCATCATGATCCATCAGCCCTCCGGTGGCGCCCAGGGCCAGGCGAGCGACATCGAAATCCAGGCGCGCGAGATCCTCAAGCTGCGCGAAAGCCTGAACACGATCCTCGCCGAGCGCACGGGACAGTCGCTGGAGAAGATTCGCCTCGATTCGGAGCGCGACTACTTCATGTCGGCGAGCGAGGCCAAGGACTATGGCCTGATCGACCAGGTGATCGACAAGCGGCCCTGATGCTGCAGCGCGGCAAGGCGCCCGGCAGGCCGCGCTGCGCCACAGTTGGCAAGCCCGCATAAGGGCGACAACCGCAGGCCATTTCTGCGCCAAGGTGGATTGCCCGTATCCACTATGATCCGGCCCAGTATCACCAACGCCCAGCGCCCTGTTCCTCATGGCAGACAAGAGAGGCTCGCCCAGCGAGAAAGTCCTTTACTGCTCGTTTTGCGGTAAGAGCCAGCACGAAGTCAAAAAGCTGATTGCCGGGCCGTCCGTGTTCATCTGTGATGAATGCATCGAGCTCTGCAACGACATCATTCGCGACGAGATCCCGGTCGACGGCGCCGACGCGAAAGTCGCGAAGTCGGACCTGCCGATCCCGAGCGAAATCAAGGGCAGCCTCGATCAATACGTGATCGGCCAGGAGGTCGCGAAGCGAACCCTCTCGGTGGCCGTCTACAACCACTACAAACGGCTCAAGCACATGAGCCGCTCGAAGGACGAAATCGAGCTTTCCAAGAGCAACATCCTGCTCATCGGCCCCACGGGGTCGGGCAAGACGCTGCTCGCCCAGACGCTCGCGCGGCTTCTCAACGTGCCCTTCGTGATTGCCGACGCGACGACGCTCACGGAAGCCGGCTACGTCGGCGAAGACGTCGAAAACATCATCCAGAAACTGCTGCAGAACTGCGGCTACGACGTCGAAAAGGCGCAGCGCGGAATCGTCTACATCGACGAGATCGACAAGATCTCGCGCAAGGCCGACAACCCGTCTATCACGCGCGACGTCTCGGGCGAGGGTGTGCAGCAGGCGTTGCTCAAGCTTGTCGAGGGCACGATGGCGTCGGTGCCGCCGCAGGGCGGGCGCAAGCACCCGAACCAGGACTTCCTGCAGATCGACACGACGAACATCCTGTTCATTTGCGGCGGGGCGTTCGACGGTCTGGAGAAGGTGATTCAAAACCGCTCCGAAAAGTCGGGTATCGGCTTTGCGGCATCAGTTCACAGCAAGAGCGAGAAGCGTGTGTCCGAGGTGTTTCGCGATTGCCAGCCCGAAGACCTGATCAAGTTCGGCCTGATTCCCGAGCTCGTCGGCCGGTTGCCAGTGGTGGCCACCTTGGGCGAACTGACCGAAGACGCGCTGGTGCAGATCCTGACGGAGCCGAAAAACGCCCTCGTCAAGCAGTACCAGAAGCTGTTCGCGATGGACGGCGTGGACCTGGAAATTCGCCCGTCCGCGTTGACGGCGATCGCGCGCAAGGCGATGGAGCGCAAGACGGGTGCGCGCGGCTTGCGATCCATCATGGAGCAGTCACTGATCGATACGATGTTCGAGTTGCCGACGCTGGACGGTGTAGTAAAAGTCGTGCTGGATGAGCACACCATCGAAGAAGAGGCCAAGCCCCTGTTGGTCTACCGCGAGCAAAAGGCAAGCGCCTGAAGCTTAAGGGGTGCGCGCGTGGCCCGCGCACCTGGCGTCTTGCAATTGATTGCTCGAGCCCTAGATAGGGTTCGAGAAAGAGAGGTTCCCTCATGTCCGGACATCCTGTTCTGCCCGCGGAAAAGATCACCCTGCCGCTGCTGCCGTTGCGCGACGTGGTCGTCTTCCCGCACATGGTCATCCCCTTGTTCGTGGGTCGGCCCAAGTCGATCAAGGCGCTCGAAGTCGCGATGGAGGCGGGGCGGCAAATCATGCTTGTGGCGCAAAAGGCCGCCGGCAAGGACGAGCCCAAGCCCGACGACATGTTCGAAGTCGGCTGCGTCTCGAGCATCCTGCAGATGCTCAAATTGCCCGACGGAACGGTCAAAGTTCTCGTCGAAGGCGTGCAGCGCGCGAACACGCACGGCATCAGCGACAACGGCGAGTATTTCGTCGCTTCGCTCACCCCGGTGCCGCCCGAGAAACAGCTGAAGCCCGAAATCGAAGCGCTGCGCCGCGCCGTGACGCAGCAGTTCGACCAGTACGTCAAGCTGAACAAGAAGATCCCGCCGGAGATCCTCACCTCGATCTCGGGAATTGACGACGCTGGGCGCCTCGCGGACACCATCGCCGCACACTTGCCGCTGAAGCTGGAGAGCAAGCAGGCCGTACTCGACCTGTTCGCGATCGACAAGCGCCTCGAAAAACTGCTCGAGCAACTCGAACACGAAGTCGACATCCTGCAGGTCGAAAAGCGCATCCGCGGCCGCGTCAAGCGCCAGATGGAGAAGAGCCAACGCGAGTACTACCTGAACGAGCAGGTCAAGGCGATCCAGAAAGAGCTCGGTGACGGCGAAGAAGGCGCCGACATGGAAGAGCTCGAGAAGAAGATCATCGCCGCGAAGATGCCCAAGGAGGCGCGCAAGAAGGTCGACGGCGAGTTGAAGAAACTCAAGCTGATGTCGCCGATGTCGGCCGAAGCAACGGTCGTGCGCAACTACATCGACACGCTGATCAACCTGCCTTGGGCGAAGAAGACGAAGATCAAACACGATCTGGAATTCGCCGAGCGCGTGCTCAACGAAGACCACTACGGTCTGGAAAAGGTGAAAGACCGCATCCTCGAATACCTCGCGGTGCAGCAGCGCGTCGACAAGGTCAAGGCGCCGATCCTGTGCCTCGTCGGCGCACCAGGCGTGGGCAAGACTTCGCTCGGCCAGAGCGTGGCGCGCGCCACGGGTCGCAAGTTCGTCCGCATGGCGCTTGGGTGGCGTGCGCGACGAAGCCGAGATTCGCGGCCACCGCCGCACCTACATCGGCTCGATGCCGGGCAAGGTGCTGCAAAGCCTGACCAAGGTCGGAACGCGCAACCCGCTGTTCCTGCTCGACGAGATCGACAAGCTGGGCATGGACTTCCGCGGCGACCCGTCGTCGGCGCTGCTCGAGGTCCTCGACCCGGAGCAGAACCACACGTTCAGCGACCACTATGTCGAGGTCGACTTCGACCTGTCGGACACGATGTTCATCGCCACATAGAACTCGATGAACATTCCGCCGGCGTTGCTGGACCGCATGG
Source organism: uncultured beta proteobacterium (assembly GCA_963775015.1). Lineage (GTDB taxonomy): Bacteria > Pseudomonadota > Gammaproteobacteria > Burkholderiales > Burkholderiaceae_C > JAEMQF01. The sequence goes on from CAVZHI010000015.1 coordinate 199,931, forward strand.
AAGTGATCCGCCTGTCGGGCTACACCGAAGACGAAAAGACGAACATTGGCCTGCGCTACCTGTTGCCCAAGCAGGCGAAGAACAACGGCGTCAAGGACGAGGAGATGGAAGTCACCGAGTCGGCGATCCGCGGCATCATTCGCTACTACACGCGTGAGGCCGGCGTGCGCTCGCTGGAACGTGAGATTTCGAAGATCTGCCGCAAGGTCGTGAAGTCGATCCAGCTCAAGCAGGTCACCGGCAAGGTAGTTGTCGTCGAAGACAATTTGAACGACTTTCTCGGTGTACGGCGCTTCGATTTCGGCCAGGCCGAGAAGAAGAACCAGGTCGGCCAGGTCTCCGGTCTGGCGTGGACCGAAGTCGGCGGCGACCTGCTCACGATCGAAGCCGCCGTGATGCCGGGCAAGGGCAACATCATCCGCACCGGCCAGCTCGGCGACGTGATGAAGGAGTCGGTCGAAGCGGCTCGCTCGGTCGTGCGCAGCCGCGCGCGCCGCCTCGGAATCAAGGACGACATGTTCGAGAAGCACGATGTGCACATTCACGTTCCCGACGGAGCAACGCCGAAGGACGGGCCGAGCGCGGGCATCGCGATGACGACGGCGTTCGTCTCGGCGTTGACGGGCCTGGCGGTTCGCGCCAACGTCGCGATGACGGGCGAGATCACGCTGCGTGGCGAAGTCACCGCGATCGGCGGCTTGAAGGAGAAGCTGCTCGCCGCGCACCGGGGTGGCATCACGACCGTCCTGATCCCCGAAGAGAACGTGAAAGACCTGCAGGAGATCCCCGAGAACGTGAAGAATCGGCTCGAGATCGTGCCGGTGAAGTGGATCGACCAGGTTCTCGAGTTGGCGCTCGAGTCCAAGCCACAGCCGCTGCCCGACGACGAGCCGACGAAGGCGGTTGTGAAGGAGGCGGTGGTCGCCAAAGCCACCGAGTCCACCACTGGCGTGCAGGACTCACGCCCCCACTGAGCCGCATGCTGGGGTTCCGCGGTTCGGCGCGGGACTTTTCTATCTATAATCCGCCCGCTGTTGCAAACCTTGGTGCGTGACAGACGAATGCGGGAGTAGCTCAGTTGGTAGAGCGCAACCTTGCCAAGGTTGAGGTCGAGAGTTCGAGACTCTTCTCCCGCTCCAAATTGGCCAAAAGGGAAGCAGCAGTTGCTTCCCTTTTTCGTCAAGGCCGTGCGTGACGCTTCGCGCACGACCTGGTGTGAATGTCAGGGCGCGGTAGCAAAGCGGTTATGCACCGGATTGCAAATCCGTAGAGCGCGGTTCGACTCCGCGCCGCGCCTCCACCCACCCGTCGAGCAAACGGCTCCCGCGGGAGCCGTTTTTTTCATGCCGCCGATAATCCCTGGCCCGCGGCCCGGGTGGTGAAATTGGTAGACACAGCGGACTTAAAATCCGCCGCTGCTCGAAAGAGGGCGTACGGGTTCGATTCCCGTCTCGGGCACCACCCGTTCTGAGGGCTCAATCCGGCAGACGGACCCGCTCTCCCACGATGCATCGGAGGCCGCATGGCCCTGTTCCCGCAGGAAGCCCTCAACGACGGCGTGCGCAAGCGCGAAGTCTTCGGCTGGGCGATGTACGACTTCGCCAACTCGGGCTACACGACGGTCGTGCTCACGGCGGTGTTCAACGCCTACTTCGTCAGCGCCGTTGCAGGCAATGCGCCCTGGGCGACGCTGGCGTGGACGCTCGCGCTCGCGCTGTCGCGCGCGCTGGTGATGCTGACGATGCCCACGCTGGGTGCCTACGCCGATCTGCGCGCCGCGAAGAAGCGCGTGCTGATGTTCACCACCGCGGGCTGTGTCGTGATGACGGCGGGGCTGGCGCTCGTGGGTACGGGCCAGGTGGCCTTGGCGATCGTGCTGATCGTGCTGTCGAACCTGTTCTATGCCTACGGCGAAAGCATGACCGCGGCGTTCCTGCCCGAGCTGGCACGCCCGGCGTCGATCGGCCAGGTGTCGGGCTGGGGTTGGAGCTTCGGCTACTTCGGCGGCATGTTGGCGCTGGGCATCGGCCTGGCGTATGTGCTCTGGGCGCAGGCGCGCGGAATTCCGGCGACCGACTACGTTCCGGTGACGATGCTGATCACCGCAGCGATCTACGGATTTGCATCGCTCGCGACCTTCGCGCTGCTGCGCGAGCGTGCGCTGCCGCAACCTGACGCATTGCGCGAGGGCGGGCTGATCGCGTCGCTGCGTCGGATCGGGCAGACGTTTCGCGAGGCACGCGCCTACCGCGACTTCATCTGGTTGCTCGGCTGCGGCTTCTTCTACCAGGCCGGCATCGCGGTCGTGATCGCGCTCGCCGCGGTGTACGCCGAACAGGTGCTCGGCTTCAAGCAGATCGAGACGATGATGTTGATCTTTCTCGTCAACATCGCTGCGGCCGCGGGGGCGTTTGCCTTCGGCTATTGGCAAGACCGCATCGGTCACAAGCGTGCGCTCGGCGTCACGCTGGTCGGTTGGGTGGTGATGACGCTGCTCGCCTACATGGCCACCGGGCCAGCGTTGTTCTGGGTCGCCGCGGTCGTGGCGGGCCTTTGCATGGGTTCGAGCCAATCGGCGGGGCGCGCGATCGTCGGCCTGTTCGCGCCGTCGCAGCGCCTGGCCGAGTTCTACGGCCTGTGGGCGTTCGCGACGAGCCTGGCGTCGATCGTCGGGCCGGTGACGTATGGCCTCGTGACCTGGCTCACCGCAGGCAACCACCGGCTCGCGATTCTGTCCACTGCGCTGTTCTTCGTCGTCGGATGGTTCATGTTGCGGCCGGTGAATGTAGAGCGAGGCGCCCAGACCGCCAAGGCGCACTGACGAAGGCCCTGACTAGAATCGCCGTTGAGCATCGGTACCCGAGGAGAACATGGCAATGAAAATATTGGTCGCGGTGAAACGCGTCGTCGACTACAACGTCAAGGTGCGCGTCAAGTCCGACGGCAGCGGTGTCGACATCGCGAACGTCAAGATGAGCATGAACCCGTTCGACGAAATTGCCGTCGAAGAAGCGGTGCGCCTGCGAGAGAAGGGCGTCGCCACCGAAGTGATCGCCGTGTCGTGCGGCGTCACGCAGTGCCAGGAGACTCTTGCGCACCGCGATGGCGATCGGCGCGGACCGATCGATTCTTGTCGAGACGGCGGTCGAGTTGCAGCCGCTGGCGGTGGCAAAGTTGCTCAAGGCACTCATCGACAAGGAGCAGCCGGGCCTCGTGATTCTGGGCAAGCAGGCGATCGACGACGATTGCAATCAAACCGGGCAGATGCTCGCCGCGCTCGCCGGACTGGCGCAGGCGACGTTCGCTTCGAAAGTGGAAATCGTCGACGGCAAGGCCAACGTGACGCGCGAAGTCGACGGTGGACTGGAAACGCTCAGCATCTCCTTGCCGGCAGTCATCACGACCGACCTGCGCCTGAACGAGCCGCGCTACGTGACGCTGCCCAACATCATGAAGGCGAAGAAGAAGACGATGGACGTGTACAAGCCCGAGGACCTGGGCGTCGACGTTACGCCAAGAATCAAGACGTTGCGCGTGAGCGACCCGCCCAAACGCAGCGCGGGCGTCAAGGTGCCCGACGTGGCCACGCTCGTGGCGAAACTGAAAAACGAAGCGAAGGTGATCTGACATGGCCGCTCTCGTCATTGCCGAGCACGACAACGCCAGCCTCAAGGTCGCGACGCGCAACGCCGTCACCGCCGCCGCGCTGTGCAGCACCGAGGTCCACGTGCTGGTGCTGGGAAAAGCCAGCGGCCCGGCTTGCGCTGCCGCCGCCAAGGTGGCGGGTGTGAGCAAGGTCTTGCACGCCGACAGCGATGCGTTTGCGCATGGCCTGGCGGAGAACGTGGCGGCGCAAGTGCTCGGCCTGGCCCAGGGCTACAGCCACATCCTGTTCGCGGCGACGGCATCGGGCAAGAACTGCGCACCCCGAGTCGCGGCGCCGGCCTGGACATGGCGCAAATCTCCGACATCACGAAAGTCATCGCGGCAGACACCTTCGAGCGCCCAATCTACGCCGGCAACGCGATTGCCACCGTGCAAAGCCTGGATGCGATCAAGGTGATCACGGTGCGAACGACGGGGTTCGACGCCGCCGATCCGAACTCGGGGTCGGCGAGCGTCGAGGCGATCGCTCCGGTCGCCGACACGGGCAAGTCGGTCTTCCTGCGCAGCGAAATCGCGAAGAACGACCGGCCCGAGCTCACCGCAGCGAAGATCATCGTCTCGGGCGGCCGGGCGATGGGCAGCAGCGAAAAGTTCAACGAAGTGCTGACACCGCTTGGCCGACAAGCTCGGCGCTGCACTCGGTGCAAGCCGCGCTGCGGTCGACGCGGGTTATGCGCCAAACGACTGGCAAGTTGGCCAGACCGGCAAGATCGTCGCGCCGCAGCTTTACATCGCGTGCGGCATCAGCGGCGCGATCCAGCACCTGGCGGGGATGAAGGACAGCAAGGTCATCGTCGCGATCAACAAGGACGCCGAAGCGCCGATCTTCAGCGTCGCCGACTACGGCCTCGAAGCGGATCTGTTCGTCGCCGTTCCGGAACTGGTGCGCGCGCTCTAGGGCACCAGGGAGGCAACGCCATGAGCTACGTCGCACCCGTCAAGGACATGCTGTTCTGCATGCGCGAACTCGCTGCGCTGCAGCAGATTGCGCAACTGCCGGGCTTCGAAGACGCCGGCCTGGAAACCGCGCAGGCGGTGCTCGAGGAGTCGGCGAAGTTCAGCGAAGGCGTGCTCGCGCCGCTCAACGTCGACGGCGACAAGAACCCCTCCACTTGGCATGACCGCACGGTGGCGACGACCGCGGGTTTCAAGGAGGCCTTTGCGCAATTCGGCCAAGGCGGCTGGCAGGGGCTGCAACACCCCAGCGAGTTCGGCGGCCAGGGCTTGCCCAAGACGATCGGCGCGGCGTGCATCGAGATGATCAACAGCGCGAACATGAGTTTTGCGCTCTGCCCGCTGCTCACTGACGGTGCGATCGAAGCGCTGCTCACTGCCGGCACGCCCGGGCAACAGGCCTTGTACTTGCCGAAGATGATTGAAGGCGCGTGGACCGGAACCATGAACCTGACCGAGCCGCAGGCCGGTTCCGACCTCGCCCTCGTCCGCACCCGTGCCGAGCCGCAACCGGATGGCAGCTACAAGCTCTTCGGCACGAAGATCTTCATCACCTACGGCGAGCACGACATGGCACAGAACATCGTGCACCTCGTTCTCGCCCGAGTCAGCGGCGCGCCGCAGGGCGTGAAGGGCATCAGCCTGTTCATCTGCCCGAAGTTTCTCGTCAATCCGGACGGCTCGCTCGGTGCGCGCAACGACGCGTATTGCGTGAGCATCGAACACAAACTCGGCATCAAGGCGAGCCCGACGGCGGTGATGCAGTTCGGCGACTCGGGTGGTGCGACGGCTTATCTCGTCGGCGCGGAAAACCGCGGCCTCGAGTACATGTTCATCATGATGAACGCGGCGCGTTACGCCGTCGGCGTGCAAGGCATCGCGATCGCCGAGCGCGCCTACCAGAAGGCTGCAGTGTTTGCGCGCGAGCGCATCCAGTCGCGCCCGGTGGACGGCTCGCTGCCCGGCAGTGGGCCGATCATCCACCACCCCGACGTGCGCCGCATGCTGATGACGATGCGCGCCACGACCGAGGCGTGCCGCGCGATGGCGATCGTCGCCGCCGCCGCGTACGACGCCTCGCACCACGACCCGGACGCCCAAGCGCGGCAGCAGAACCAGGCCTTCTACGAATTCCTCGTGCCGCTCGTGAAGGGCTACAGCACCGAGATGAGCATCGAGGTCGCGAGCCTGGGTGTGCAGGTGCACGGCGGCATGGGATTCATCGAAGAGACCGGCGCCGCGCAACACCTGCGCGACGCGCGCATCCTGACGATTTACGAAGGCACGACGGCGATCCAGGCGAACGATCTGGTCGGGCGCAAGACGGCGCGCGACGGCGGCCGCACGGCGAAGGCGATTGCGGCGCAGATCGCGGGAACCGAAGAACAACTCGCCAAGCTGGAGCACGCCGCGGCGCACGCGATGCACAAGCGCCTGCGTGGCGCCAGGCAGGCGTTCGAGCAAGTGGTTGACTTCATCACCGGCGCGTCCAAGGCGAATCCCAACGCCGTGTTCGCAGGCTCGGTGCCTTACCTCTTGCTCGCCGGGAATACGGTCGCAGGTTGGCAAATGGGGCGCGCGCTGATGATTGCCCTGGAACAATTGCAGCGCGGCGAAGGCGACGCCGCGTTTCTGCGCGCCAAGGTCGCGACCGCGCACTTCTACGCCGACCACATTCTCAGCAAAGTCCCGGGCATGCGAGACGCTGTCGTCGAAGGCGCTGACAGCGTGACCGCGCTCGCGCTCGAATCGTTCTGACCCCCCTGCACGTCACCAAAGAAGACCCGACTCAATGCCCTTGCCTCCCGTGCTTCAGGGCTTGCCCTTGCCCATCATCGGCGCGCCGCTCTTCATCGTCAGCAATCCGAAACTCGTGATCGCGCAGTGCACCGCGGGTGTGGTCGGTTCGATGCCGGCGCTCAACGCGCGGCCGGCAGCGATGCTCGACGAATGGCTCGCCGAGATCACGGAAGCGCTCGCGGCGCACGACCGCGCGCACCCGGATCGGCCCGCAGCGCCCTACGCCATCAACCAGATCGTGCACAAGAGCAACGACCGGCTCGATGCCGACCTGCTGCTCTGCGCGAAGTACAAGGTGCCGATCGTGATCACGTCGCTCGGCGCGCGCATCGACCTGAATGACGCCGTGCACGGCTGGGGCGGTGTGGTGCTGCACGACATCATCGACAACCGATTCGCGCACAAGGCGATCGAGAAGGGCGCCGATGGCTTGATCGCGGTGGCGGCCGGTGCGGGCGGTCACGCCGGTGTGAAGAACCCGATGGCGCTGGTGCAGGAAATTCGCGAATGGTTCGACGGGCCGCTCGCGCTGAGCGGCGCGATCGCGAACGGCGCGTCCGTGCTCGCCGCGCTCGCGATGGGTGCCGACTTCGCGTACATCGGTTCGGCCTTCGTCGCGACGATGGAAGCGCGCGCGGTCGACGCCTACAAGCAGATGATCGTCGACGGCAGCAGCGACGATATCGTCTACAGCAACCTCTTCACCGGCGTGCACGGCAACTACCTGAAAGGTTCGATCCGCAACGCCGGGTTGGACCCTGACAAGCTACCCGAAAGCGACGCGACGAAGATGAACTTCGCCGGCGATGCAACCAAGGCGTGGAAAGACATCTGGGGCTGCGGGCAGGGCATCGGCGCGGTGAAACAGGTGGTGCCGGCGCGGCTGCTCATCGAACGCCTGGCGCGTGAACTGGGCGCGGCGCGCGCGCGCCTGGCCTTGGCGTAAAGCGCGATGCAGCACCGCACCGCGGTCATCAACGCGCGGGTCTTCGACTCCGCGAGCGGTGTGCTGCACGACGCCGGCACGATCGTCATCGAAGGCAACACCATTGTCGAAGTGACGCGCGAGCCGAGCACTTTTGCCGACGCGCAAGTCATCGACGCCGGTGGGCGCGTCGTGCTGCCGGGGTTGATCGACGCGCATGTGCACGTGATGGCGGTGACGCACGACATCCTGCGCTTGTCATCAACCCCGCCTTCATTGATCACCGCCGAAAGCAAGGGCGTGATGGAAGGCATGCTGCAACGCGGCTTCACGAGTGTGCGCGACGCCTGCGGCGCTGACTTCGGCCTCCAAGAAGCGGTTGAGCGCGGCCTGTTCGAAGGCCCGCGTCTGTTCATCGCCGGTTGGCCGATCACGCAGACCGGTGGCCACGCCGATGCGCGCCCCAAGGGCACGCGCGAGATGTTCTGCACTTGCGCCGGCCTCGGCCTGTTCGGCGCCATCGCCGACGGCGTGGGCCAAGTGCGCCGCGCCGTGCGCGAGCAGGTGCGCAACGGCGCGAACCAGATCAAGGTGATGGCCGGCGGCGGCATCGCCAGCCCGACCGACCCGATCGACGGAACCCAATATTCGATGGAGGAGCTGCGCGCCATCGTCGAGGAAGCGCAGGCCGCGAACCTGTACGTGATGGCGCACGCCTATTCGCCGCGCGCCGTGACGCGCGCGGTGCAAGCCGGGGTGCGCAGCATCGAGCATGGCAATCTGATCGACGAGGCCACCGCCAGGTTGATGAAGCAGGAAGGCGTGTGGCTCGTGCCGACGCTGACGACCTACGCCGCGCTGGACGACGAAGGGCAAAAGCTCGGCTGGTCGGCATCGATGATGGAGAAGCTGGCGCGGGTTCGCGCCAAGGGAATCGAATCGATTCAGATCGCCAAGGCACATGGCGTCTCGATCGCACTCGGCACCGACCTGCTGGGTGCGATGCACCCACGCCAGAACGAGGAGTTTTCCTTGCGTTCAGGCGCGCTCAGTCCGGTCGAGATTCTGCAAAGCGCGACGAGCTCCGCTGCGCGGCTGATGGGTCAGGAAGGCTGCATCGGTGCGTTGACGCGTGGTGCGTTTGCCGACCTGTTGATCGTCGATGGCGACCCGACGCGCGATGCGACCGTGCTGAGCCGGCCCGAAACGGCAATCAAACTGGTGATGAAGGCCGGCAAGGTGTACCGCAATACCTTGGACCGGCCCGAGGTCGGCCGGGCGAAGGCTACTTGACCGAAGTGAATCGCGCCTCAGGCCGGTCGTCAGACCGGTGCACGGTCTCGACGCCGACCTTCATCGCCCAGGGTCGAACCTGGTGGTGCAACGGCACGTAGAGGAACTCGTCGCGCGTGCGCAGCAAGGCTTCGCGGATCAGCGCGTTGCGCTTGGCGATGTCGGTCTCGGACTTCATCGCGTCGGTGAGCTGGTCGATTTTGGCGTCGCTGACCTTGGCGAAGTTGAAGTTGCCGTCCGGGCCGGTGGTGCGGGTGCGGATCAGCGACTGCAGCGAATACTGCGCGTCGTACGTTGCCACGCCCCAACCGAGCATGTACGCCGAGGTGTCGAAGTTCTGTACTTTCTGGATGAACGTTGCCATGCCTTCGGCGTTGAGCTTGACCTTGACCCCGGCGCGCGACCACATCGCGACCAGCGCCTGGCAGATTTCTTCGTCGTTCACGTAGCGGTTGTTCGGGCAGTTGAGCTGGAACTCGAAACCGTTCGGATAGCCCGCCTCGGCGAGCAGGCGTTTCGCCTTGTCGGTGTCTTGCTTGAGGGGTTGGTCGATGTCGGGCGCGTGGCCGTTCACGCCGGGCGCGACCATGATCGCCGCGGGCAGCGACATGCCGCGCATGATGCTGCGCTTGATCGCCTCGCGGTCGATCGCGACGTTCAGCGCTTCGCGAATCCGTTTGTCCTTGAACGGGTTCTTGCCTTTGACGTCGGAGTACTTGAGTTCGTCGCTGCCCTGGTCCAGCGCAATGAAGATGGTTCGCACTTCATGGCCGTCGAGGACTTTCAGTTTCCCTTCGCTGCGCAGCCGCGCGACGTCGGGCGTGGGCAGGTCGGTGAGCATGTCGATGTCGCCCGAGAGCAGGGCGGCGACGCGGGTTGGGTCCGACTTGATCGGCGTGTACACGACCTCGGTCACGTTGCCGCTGTGCTTGTCCCACCAGTCGCGGTTGATCGACATCGTGACGCGCTGGTCGGGGGCCCAGGCGGTGATCTTGTACGGCCCGGTGCCGTTCACGTTGCGCGACGCGTAGGTGTCTTCCTTGTTCTTGTAGTCCTGCACGTTGGCGCTCTTGTTCTTTTCCGCCCATGACTTGCTCAGGATGCGAAAGTCGATGATGTTGCGCAGCAGGATCGGGTTAGCGCTCGCCAGCATGAAGTCGACGGTATGGTCGTCGATCTTCTTGATGTCGGCCACGCCCGTCACGTAGATCGACATCGTTCCCTGCGGCTGCTTGATCCGACCGTAGGAGAACACAACGTCGTCCGCAGTGAACGGCGTGCCGTCGTGAAACTTGACGCCCTTGCGCAGTTCGAAGCGCACCTGGGTCGGGCTGAGATAGGTCCACTTCGTCGCCAGCGCGGGCTCGAGTTCGTACCTGGCGTTGTAGCGCGTCAGACCCTCGTACGAGTGCATCAGGATCGCATTCGTCGTGGCGTGGTTCTGCGAGTGCGGATCGAGCGTGAGGATGTCGTTTTGCGCGCCCCAGCGCAGCGTGACGGACTGCGCCGGCGCGGCGGCGAGGCCGATGGCCAGCGCAACGGTGGCAATGAGAGTGTTTCGGTTCATTCAGGTCTCCTTGGCGGACTTCGAACCGCCATGCTAAGGCAGGAGGCAGGCGAATCGTGGCCGGGAAACCCCGATGTCGCTGCGGCCACGCCGTGCCGTGCAGCGATGCATCGGCGCGGGCCCCGGTGCCGCAACGGCGCCGGCCCGTCCGCCTCAGGGCTGCACTTCGAGGCTGCAGTCGCAGCCCTTCGCCGCGCCGATCCAGCGCAGCACGACGCGCCGCGCCCACGGGGCGGCCCAGATCGGCAGCCACTTCAGATGGGCCTGGGGTTGTTCGGCCACGCCACAGCGGTAGCGATGGTCTTCCCCATGCCACTCGAGCGCGGCGCAGGCGCCACGGCGGCGCCGGCTCACGAGCATCCCTACCGGGCAGGGCTCGTCGAGACAGCACACGCCGCAACCGTTGCACGGCAGGCCGTAGATCGGCTTGCGCGGTGCCTCGGGGTGGATGTGAATGATCCGCTGCGACATCAGGGCTGGGTCTGAAGTCTCATTCTCCAGTGGAAATCAGCGTCTGTTTGGGCCATGCCCCGGCGTTCACGGGTGTTACAGTCCGACCCCTGATTTGATTGCTTCCTCGCGCCGCTGCGCCCATCGGGGCTGCTGCGGCCGGGTCGCTTGTCCGCCATTCGGTGAAGCCGTGTCGCGGAAGGTTTTTCAACCCATCGCAATGCCGCAGTCCGGCAGACAAGGTGAGCGCCATGATGCAGCAATACAGGGCCAGTTCGCACCTGTTCGGGGGCAACGCTCCCTACGTCGAGGAGATGTACGAGGCCTACCTCGACAACCCCGGCTCCGTCACCGACCATTGGCGCGCCTACTTCGACGCGCTGCAAAACGTTCCCGCCACCGACGGCTCGACGGCGCGCGATGTGGCGCACGCGCCGGTCGTCGAATCGTTCGCGCAGCGCGCCAAGGCGAACGCCTTCGGCAACAAGGCGTCGAGCGCGGATCTCGCGGTGGCGCGCAAGCAGGTGCACGTGCAGTCGCTCATCGCTGCGTACCGCTTCCTCGGCTCGCGCTGGGCCGATCTGGACCCGCTGAAGCGCCAGGAGCGGCCGAAGATTCCGGAGTTGGAGCCGGCGTTTTACGACCTGACCGAGTCCGACATGGACATCACGTTCAGCGCCTCGAACACCTACTTCTCGTCGGCCGAGAACATGACGCTGCGCGAGATCGTGCAGGCCTTGCGCGAAACCTACTGCGCGTCGATCGGCGCCGAGTACATGCACGTCACTGAACCAGCGGAGAAGCGCTGGTGGCAGCAGCGCCTGGAAAGCGTGCGCAGCAAGCCGACTTTCAGCGCGCAAGGCAAGACGCACATCCTCGAGCGCCTCACCGCGGCCGAAGGGTTGGAGCGGTTTTTGCACACCAAATACGTCGGGCAGAAACGCTTTTCGCTCGAGGGCGGCGAGAGTTTCATCGCCGCGATGGACGAACTCGTGCAGCGCGCCGGAGCGAATGGCGTGCAGGAAATCGTCATCGGCATGGCGCACCGCGGACGCCTGAACGTTCTCGTGAACACCTTGGGCAAGATGCCCAAGGATCTGTTCGCCGAGTTCGACCACACCGCGCGCGAAGACCTGCCCTCGGGCGACGTCAAGTACCACCAGGGCTTCTCGAGCGACGTGACGACGCCCAAGGGTCCGGTGCATCTGAGCCTGGCGTTCAACCCGTCGCACCTGGAGATCGTGAACCCTGTCGTCGAAGGTTCCGTCAAGGCGCGCCAGGACCGGCGCGGAGATACCGACGGCGACACCGTGCTTCCCATCATCGTTCATGGCGACGCGGCGTTCGCCGGCCAGGGCGTCGTGATGGAAACGCTCGCGCTGGCTCAGACGCGCGGCTACTACACGGGCGGCACAGTGCACGTCGTGATCAACAACCAGATCGGTTTCACGACCAGCGACCCGCGCGATTCGCGTTCGACGCTCTATTGCACCGACGTCGTGAAGATGATCGAAGCGCCGGTGCTGCACGTGAACGGCGACGACCCGGAAGCAGTCGTTCTCGCGACGCAACTTGTTCTCGACTATCGCCAGGAGTTCAACAAGGACGTCGTTCTGGACATCGTGTGCTTTCGCAAACTCGGCCACAACGAGCAGGACACGCCGGCGCTGACGCAGCCGCTGATGTACAAGAAGATCGGCCAGCACCCGGGGACGCGCAAGCTCTACGGCGAGCGCCTCGTCGCGCAAGGCGTGCTGCCCGCCGACGGGCCGGACTCGATGGTGAAGGAGTTTCGCGGCGCGCTGGAAGCGGGCAAGCACACCGTCGACCCGGTGCTCACCAACTACAAGAGCAAGTACGCGGTCGACTGGGCGCCTTTCCTCGGCAAGAAGTGGACCGATGCGTCGGACACCGCGCTGCCCCTGGCCGAAGTGAAGCGCCTCGCCGAGCGCCTGACGACGGTGCCGCCGAATTTCAAGGTGCATTCGCTGGTCGAAAAAGTGCTCGCCGATCGCGCCGCGATGGGGCGCGGCGAGGTCAAGGTCGACTGGGGAATGGGCGAGCACCTGGCGTATGCCTCGCTCGTCGCGAGCGGTTATGCGGTGCGCCTGTCGGGCGAGGACTGCGGGCGCGGCACGTTCACGCACCGCCACGCCGTGCTGCACGACCAGAACCGCGAGAAGTGGGACGAAGGCACGTACACGCCGCTGCAGCATGTGGCGACGGGGCAGGCGCCGTTCGTCGTGATCGACTCGCTGCTCTCCGAAGAAGCCGTGCTCGGCTTCGAGTACGGTTATGCGTCGGCCGAGCCGAACACGCTGGTGATCTGGGAGGCGCAGTTCGGCGACTTCGTGAACGGCGCGCAAGTCGTGATCGACCAATTCATCGCCTCGGGCGAAGTGAAGTGGGGCCGCGCGAATGGCATCACGCTGATGCTGCCGCACGGCTACGAAGGGCAGGGGCCGGAGCATTCGTCGGCTCGGCTGGAGCGCTTCATGCAGCTCGCCGCCGACAGCAACATGCAGATCGTTCAGCCGACGACGGCGAGCCAGATCTTCCACGTGCTGCGCCGGCAAATGGTGCGCATGTTCAGGAAGCCGCTCGTCATCATGACGCCCAAGTCGCTGCTGCGCGCCAAGGACGCGACGTCGCCGCTCGCCGAGTTTACGAAGGGCGAGTTCAAGACCGTGATCGCCGAGACGAGCGCCGACGTAAACGCCGAGAAGGTGAAGCGCGTCATCGCGTGTTCGGGCAAGGTGTACTACGACTTGGTCAAGGCGCGTGTCGAGCAGAAGAACCCCGACGTGGCGATTCTTCGCGTCGAGCAGCTCTACCCGTTCCCGCACCGCGCCTTCGCCGCCGAGATGAAGAAGTACCCGGCCGCGACCGAAGTCGTGTGGTGCCAGGACGAGCCGCAAAACCAGGGCGCATGGTTCTTCGTTCAGCATTACATCCACGAAAACATGCTCGACGGGCAGAAGCTTGGCTACGCCGGACGCCCGGCGTCCGCCTCGCCGGCCGTGGGCTACGCGCACATGCACCAGGAGCAGCAGCGCGCGTTGCTCGAGCAGGCCTTCGCCAAGCTGAAGGGATTCGTGCTCTCCAAGTAGCACCCGCCGCGCGCGGCCGGGCAGCGTTTCGCTGCACGTGCCGGCCGAACGCGCTGGCCCCACAAGAACGAGGAACTGTTGAATGGCAATCATCGAAGTCAAGGTCCCGCAACTCTCGGAATCGGTCGCCGAGGCGACCCTGCTGCAATGGAAAAAGCAGCCCGGCGAGCGCGTCGAGATGGATGAAATCCTGGTCGAGATCGAAACCGACAAGGTCGTTCTCGAGGTTCCGGCGCCGGCTGCGGGTGTGATGGCTCAACTCGTGAAGAACGACGGCGAGAGCTGTGTCGCCGAGGAAGTGATCGCGAAAATCGACACCGACGGCGTGGCCAAGCCCGGCGCGAACCTGCCCGCGCCAGCTGCCGGCGATGCGCCTGCGGCAAACGCCAAGCCCGGCACCGCCGCGGTCATGCCCGCGGCTGCGAAATTGATGGCCGACAACCAACTCGCTGCGGGCTCGGTCGCCGGCTCGGGCAAGGACGGGCGAGTCACGAAGGGCGACGTGCTCGCGGCGCTCGAAGGTGCGGCGCGACCGGCCGCAGCGCCTGCAGCGGCAGTCGCTGCGCCCGCGGCAAAACCTTTGCCACCCGTCGCGGCGCCCATCGCCGCGTCGCGCGGCGATCGCGCTGAACAGCGCGTGCCGATGAGCCGGCTGCGCGCGCGGGTTGCCGAACGCCTGTTGCAGTCGCAATCGACGAACGCGATCCTGACCACGTTCAACGAAGTGAACATGGCGCCGGTGATGGAAATGCGCAAGCGTTTCCAGGAAAAATTCGAGAAGGAGCATGGCGTCAAGATCGGCTTCATGAGCTTCTTCGTCAAGGCCGCGGTCGCCGCGCTGAAGAAGTACCCGGTGCTGAACGCATCGGTCGACGGCACCGACATCGTCTACCACGGCTACTTCGACATCGGCATCGCGGTCGGTTCGCCGCGCGGCCTGGTCGTGCCGATCCTGCGCAATGCGGACCAGATGAGTTTTGCCGACATCGAAAAGAAGATCGCCGAGTACGGAGTCAAAGCCCGGGACGGCAAGCTGTCGCTCGACGAGCTGACCGGCGGAACGTTCTCGATCAGCAACGGCGGAGTCTTCGGCTCGATGCTGTCCACACCGATCATCAACCCGCCGCAGTCGGCGATCCTCGGCGTGCACGCGACGAAGGACCGCGCCGTGGTGGAAAACGGCCAGGTCGTCGTGCGGCCGATCAATTACCTCGCGATGTCGTACGACCACCGCATCATCGATGGCCGCGAGGCGGTGCTGGGACTCGTCGCGATGAAAGAAGCGCTCGAAGACCCGGCGCGCCTGCTGTTCGACATCTGAAGCAGCGCCATGAGCCAAACCTTCGATGTGGTCGTGATCGGCGCCGGGCCCGGCGGCTATGTGGCGGCGATCCGCGCCGCGCAGCTCGGCTTCAACACCGCGTGCATCGACGAATGGAAGAGTGACCAGGGCGGCCCGGCGCCGGGCGGCACCTGCACCAACGTCGGCTGCATCCCGAGCAAGGCGCTGCTCCAGTCGAGCGAGAACTTCGAACACGCCGGACATCACTTCGCCGCGCATGGCATCGGGTTCAAAGACCTCAGCCTGGACCTGGCGAAGATGCTCGGCCGCAAGCAGGCGATCGTGAAGCAGAACAACGACGGCATCCTGTACCTGTTCAAGAAGAACAAGGTCACTTTCTTTCACGGCCGCGGTTCGTTCGTCAAGGCGAGCGACGCAGGCTACGAGATCGCGGTTGCCGGTGCGAAGGCGGAGACGCTGCTCGCCAGGCACGTGATCGTCGCGACGGGTTCGAACCCGCGCGCACTGCCCGGCGCAGCGTTCGACGAAGAGAACATCCTGAGCAACGACGGCGCGCTGCGCATCGCGGCGGTGCCGGCCAGGCTCGGTGTCATCGGCTCGGGCGTGATCGGCCTGGAAATGGGCTCGGTGTGGCGGCGCCTGGGCGCCCAGGTGACGGTGCTCGAGGCGCTGCCGCAGTTCCTCGGCGCCCTGGACGAGCAGGTCGCGAAAGAGGCGCACAAGGCGTTCACGAAGCAGGGCCTGAAGATCGAATTCGGCGTCTCGATCAGCGAGGTCAAGAGCAGCAGCGCGGGCGTGAGCGTCACCTACCGCGACGCCGCGGGTGCGCCGCAGTCGCTGAACGTCGACAAGCTCATCGTCTCGATCGGCCGGGTCGCGAACACGACCGGCCTGAACGCGCAGGGGGTCGGCTTGGGCCTGGACGAGCGTGGCGCGATTCTGGTGGACGACGCGTGCCGCACGAATCTGGCCAATGTCTGGGCGGTGGGCGACGTCGTGCGCGGCCCGATGCTCGCGCACAAGGCCGAAGAAGAAGGCGTTGCGGTGGCCGAGCGCATCGCCGGCCAGCATGGCCATGTCGACTTCAACCTCATTCCGTGGGTGATCTACACCAGCCCCGAGATCGCCTGGGTCGGCCAGACCGAAGCGCAGTTGAAAACTGCAGGGCGTGCGTTCAAGAGCGGCAGCTTTCCGTTCATGGCGAACGGCCGGGCGCGCGCGCTGGGCGACACGAGCGGCTTCGTGAAAATGATCGCCGACGCGAAGACGGATGAAATCCTGGGTGTGCACATCGTTGGTCCGATGGCGTCGGAGCTGATCGCCGAGGCGGTCGTCGCGATGGCGTTCAAGGCGAGCAGCGAAGACATCGCGCGAATTTGCCACGCCCACCCGTCGCTCAGCGAATCGACGAAAGAAGCGGCATTGGCGGTCGACAAGCGCAGCCTGAATTTCTAGCCAGGCGAATCTCCAGCGTCGTGTCCGTCAAGGAGATCTTCGAGCAGACCCTGCGCGAGCGCGGCTTCACGGCCGACGTGGCGCAGCTGCAGGCGCTGGAGTCCCTGCAACGCTGCGAAGACGACTGGGTCGCCTACAAGGCGCGGCGCAGCAATGCGCTGACGAAACTCGTCGCGCGCCCGCCGATCCCGCGCGGCGTTTACCTGCACGGCGGGGTGGGCCGGGGGAAGAGCTTTCTCATGGACTGCTTTTATCTCTCGGTGCCGTTGCTGCGCAAGACGCGGCTGCATTTTCACGAGTTCATGCGCGAGGTGCACCGCGAACTCTCGGAGCTGCAGGGAACGGCGAACCCGCTGCAGGAGCTCGGCCGGCGCATCGCGCGCCGGCACCGCCTGATCTGCTTCGATGAATTTCACGTCGCCGACGTCACCGACGCGTTGATCCTGCACCGGCTGCTCGAGGCGCTGTTCGAAAACCGCGTGAGTCTGGTCGCAACGTCGAACTTCCGCCCGTCGCAGCTGTACCCGAACGGCCTGCACCGCGAACGCATCCTGCCGGCGATTGCGATGCTCGAGGCGCACCTCGAAGTTGTCGACATCGGTGTCGGTGCCGATTACCGCAGCCTCAGCTTCGCCCAGCTGGGCCTGTACCACGAAGGCCTGGGAGCGCCCGCCGACGCCGCGATGCAACTCGCTTTTCAGCGCCTGGCCGACACGAAGGACGAAGACCCGCTGTTGCACATCGAGCACCGAGAACTGCGCGCGCGGCGCCGCGCCGGCGGCGTGGTCTGGTTCGATTTTTCGGTGCTCTGCGGCGGGCCGCGCTCGCAAAACGACTACCTCGAACTGGCGACGCGCTTTCACACCGTGCTCTTGTCCGACGTGCCACAGATGGCGCCGCGCCTGGCCAGCGAGGCGCGCCGCTTCACCTGGCTCGTCGACGTCCTCTATGATCGCAACGCCAGACTGATCTTGTCCGCCGCAGTGGCGCCGGCACGGCTCTACACCGAAGGTCCGTTGGCGCATGAGTTTCCGCGCACCGTTTCGCGCCTGCTCGAAATGCAGTCGGCTCAGTACCTGAGCCAACCGCGTCGGGTTGTCGACACCTCGCTGACATGACCACATACCCCACGCTTCGACTTTTTGTCTTGCTCCTCGTCAGCCTGTTCGGGGCGGCTGCATTCGCGGCCCCGGACCGCAGCGGCGCCGACGAGCGCGGCAAGATCGAGCGTGAACGCGCGCGCATCGAAGCCGCGTACGCCGAGCAGCAGCGCCAGTGCGGCGACAAATTTGCCGTCACGTCTTGCGCCGAGCAGGCAAAACGGGCGCGCCGCAGCGCCCTGGCCGACCTGAAGCGCCGCAGCAGCGCGCTCGACGAAACGCAGCGCAAGCAGCGCGCCGAGCGGCGCCGCCAGGACATCAGCGCCAAGGCGGCGCGGCCCGACGCGCCGGCGCGCGAACCCGTCGTGCGGGCGCCACCGCGGCAATCCGCAGAAGCGCCGCGTGCGCCGCGCGAACCGCGTGAGCCGGCAACGCCGTCCGCGCCGCGTGCCGCGGCGGCGGTGCGTGAGGAACCGAAGCTGCCCCGCCCTGCGCCGCTGCCCAAGGCGGAACGCTCCACTGCTGCGCCTGCGCCGGCGGCGTCGTCATCAGCCGCCGCGGACGCGGCGCGCCTGGCTCAGGAAGCGAAAAGCCGCGCCGAGTTCGAAGCGCGGCGCCGTGCCGCGCAAGAGCATTTGCGCGAAGTCATGGAACGCAACGCGCAGCGCTCGGCGGCCAAGGCGCCGGCAGCGCCGCTGCCTCAACCGGGAGCGTCCAGGCCCTGAACGGTGGCGTCGACCCGCGGCCGACGCTGGATCAAAGCGGATCGACGCGAACGACGGCGAGCGAGATGTTGTCGCCGCCGCCGTTGGCGCGCTGGCGCGCCTTGTTGACGAGCATTTCGCTCGCGCCGCGCGGCCCGAGGGTGTGCACGATCGCACCCATCTCCTTGGCCGTGAAGTAGTGCCACAAGCCGTCGCTGCAGGCGAGGATGGTGTCGCCGACTTCAAGTGCATCAATTCGCTTGTGCGTGAGCGGCGGATCCTGGTGCGTTCCCAGGCAACCCGTGAGCAAGTTCGATTGCGGATGATCGTTCGCGTCTTCCTCGGCGATCTGGCCTTCGTCGACGAGGCGCTGCACGTAGGAATGGTCGGTGGTGCGCATCATCAGCGACGAGCCGCGGAAGTGGTAGATGCGCGAGTCGCCGGCGTGCACCATGTCGCATTCGCGATTCGGGTTGATGATGAATGCCGCGAGGGTGCTGTGCGGCTCTTCTTCGGACGTGATCGCGGTCAGCTTGATCATCAGGTGCGCCTCGAGCACGAGCTGCTTGAGTGCCTCGCCGGTGTCTTCGCGGCTCGGCGCGAAGCGCTCGAACAGTTGCTGTGCCGTCAGAATCACCTGGTCGGCGGCCTTGCGCCCACCACTCTTGCCGCCCATCCCGTCGGCCAGAACACCCATCACGCAGCCCGGAACGCGCTGGTGCTGCAGCACCTGGACCTGGTCCTGCTGGTAGGCGCGGTCGCCACGGTGGATGCCTGTGGCGGCGGAAAGCCGATACCCTTGGGTCGCAATGCTCATGATCGAAAACTATAATCCCTGAGCGAATCCGCGCTCGATACAAATCTGGGGACTAAGTCGCGCGCCGATGGACCATAACCTTCACTCTGCAGCGCGCAGGCTCATCGAGCTGCGAATGGCCCAGGCCGAGCTGGAGAACCGGCTCGAGCGCTTGATCGGGCAAAAAACCGGCGACGAGTTGGGCGTGCGGCGCCTTGAAAAGCAGTGCCTCAAGCTGCGCGATCAGATCGCCCGCCTCGAGGCGGAGCTCGACCCGCCGCAGCCCGCTTGATGCGACTCCGCCTCGCGCCGATGCCGGCCATGCGCCAATCCGTCCGATGACTGCGCTGCGAGACGCCGTGCGCGCGGCGTTCGCGCACGACGGCGCGCTGGCGCGAGCCGACCTGCATCATCGGGAGCGCGACGTTCAATTGCAGATGGCCCTGGGCGTGTGCGATGCGATCGAAACGCGCAGCGCGCTCGTCGTCGAGGCCGGCACCGGGGTCGGCAAGACCTTCGCTTATCTGGTTCCACTGCTTCTCAGTGGTGCGCGAGCGCTGCTCAGCACGGCGACGAAGAGCCTGCAAGACCAGCTCTTCGTGCGCGACCTGCCGCGCCTGCGCGCTGCGCTGGGCGTGCCGATCAGTGTCGCGCTGCTGAAGGGGCGCGGCAACTATCTGTGCCTGCACCGCATGGGTCAAGCGCGCCAAGCCGCGACCCTGCCGGACCGCTGGGCGGCGCGCGCGCTGGCGAAGGTCGAGGCCTGGTCGCACCGCACCCAGACCGGCGACCTGGCCGAACTCGAGGGCCTGGACGAACGCAGCAGCGTGATCCCGCTCGTCACGTCGTCGCGCGAAAACTGCCTCGGCGGCGAATGCCCTCAGTTCCGTCAGTGCCATGTCACCAAGGCGCGGCGCGACGCGATGGCGGCGGACCTGGTCGTCGTCAACCATCACCTGTTTTTCGCCGACATGTTGCTGCGCGATACGGGTGTCGCCGAACTGCTGCCGAGTGTGGACCTGGCGGTTTTCGACGAAGCGCACCAGCTCGCCGAGGCCGGCGTGAATTTTCTCGGCACCCTGCTCGGCAGCGGCGCACTGCTCGACTTCGCGCGCGATGGCTTGGGGGCTGGGCTGCAGCAGGCGCGCGGCCTGCAGGACTGGCAAGAGGTCTGCGGTCGCGTCGAGCGCGCGGCGCGCGAGTTGCGTCTGGCGGGTGCGGGAAACCTGGCTGAAACCCGCGGCAGCATCAAACTGCGCTGGGACGAACGCGCGGGCCATGCCGATTTCCTGGCAGCGTTGCAGGGCGTTGCGAGCGCCACCGCTGCAGCGCATGGCGCGCTGCAAGCGGTGCTCGACGCCGGCCCGGACTTCGCGCGCCTGGCCGAACGCGCGACCGAGTTGAATGCGCTCGCTGCGCAGTTCCTCGCGCCACCTGCCGATGGCCGGGTGCGCTGGATCGACGTCTCGGCGCATCAGGTTCGGCTCGTCGAGTCGCCGCTCGACATCCGCGACGCCTTGCGCGAGCAGATGGGTTCGGCACCAAAGGCCTGGGTCTTCACGTCGGCCACGCTGGGCGACGACGAACGCCTCACCTGGTTCACCGAGTCGGCGGGTCTGGACGACGCGCGCGTGTTGCGCCTCGGAAGCCCGTTCGACTATGCAGGCAACGCCAGGCTCTTTATTCCCACCGACTTTCCCAAACCGAACCAACCCGAACACCCGCGCGCCGTCGCCGCCCTCGCGGCGCGCTGCGCACGCGCCGTGGGCGGGCGCACCTTCGTCTTGACGACGACGCTGCGCGCCTTGCGCAGCGTCGGCGAGGCACTGCGCGAAGAGTTCGAGCGCATGGGCGACTCGATCGGCGTCCTGATCCAGGGCCAGAGCCCGAAGCGCCAGTTGATGCAGGACTTTCTCGCGCAACCGCGCAGCGTGCTCGTCGGCTCGCAGAGTTTCTGGGAGGGCATCGATGTTCCCGGGCAAGCGCTGCTCTGCGTCGTGATCGACAAGCTGCCGTTCCCACCGCCGAACGATCCACTCGTCGAAGCGCGCATCAAACGCCTCGAGGCGGCGGGGCGCAATGCGTTCGCCGACTACTTCGTCGCCGAAGCGGCGGTGTCGTTGAAGCAGGGCGCAGGGCGCCTGATTCGCAGCGAGACCGACTGCGGTTTGCTCGTCGTGTGCGATCCGCGCCTGGCGGCGATGAACTACGGCGCGCGCTTGCGCGCCGCGTTGCCGCCGATGACCCGGGTCGCAAGTGAGGAACTCGCGCTCGATTGGCTTGGCGGGCTCGCCGTCGAGGCGGTCTGATTTCCCGCTGCAGGGCTCGCCTGCACTACCAGAGGCGCCACCAGCGGCGCGTCTCTTGCTCCGTTTCGCGCGAGCCGAACGGGGAATCGGGGTAGTTCTTGCGCAGCACGCGCTCGGCGTCGTCGCGCAATTCGGACAGGCCGAGCTTGGCGTAACTCTGCACCATGATGCCGAGCGCTTCTTCGACGGCGGGTGACTGCTGGAACTCGCGCACCGCCTGCTGGGCGCGGTTCGCTGCTGCGACGTACGCACCGCGCCGATAGTAGTAGCGCGCGACGTGGACTTCGTAGTCAGCGAGCGAATTCACGATGAAAGTCATTCGCGCGCGCGCGTCGGCGGCGTAGTTCGACTGCGGAAACTGCTCGGTGAGTTGCTTGAACGACTGGAACGAATCGCGCGACGCCTGCTGATCCCGCTCGGACAGGTTCTGCCCCGAGAGATTGCCGAAAATGCCCAGGTTGTCGTTGAAGTTGACGAGGCCCTGCAAGTACAGCGCGTAGTCCAGCGCCGGGCTCGTCGGGTGCAACTTCATGAAGCGCTCCAGCGCCGCAAGCGCTTGCGCTTTCTCGCCGCTCTTGTGCAGCACGAAGGCGCGTTCGAGCTGCGCTTGTTGGGCGAGAATCGTCCCGGCGGCGCGACCCTCGAGGCGTTCGAACAGTTTGGCCGCCTTGTCGTAGGCGCCGTTGTCGGCCTCCTGCTTCGCTTCGGAGTACAGCTTTTCGAGGTTCCAGCCTGCGGTCTCGTCCTTGGGCGTCGAGCCGCAACCCGTCAGGCCCGCCATCCACATGCCAGCAAACAGTACCGCGCCACAGCGCCAAGGTGATCTCTTCGCTTCCAAGCGCTGCAGTGGCATCGACGTTGTCCTTGGCTGTCCGGAAAATCGGCTTGCGATTGTAGGTGCGCGCTGGCGCTGTGGCGGTGAGCCCGGCGGGAGACGTGGGAGAGCAACGTGAGCGAGCCGCCGGTAGCGCCCGGCGAGATTGGCGCACTCGAGTCCGACGACGTGTTGTCGCCGGAAGAGCCCGAGCTGCGCCACGCCGTCGTCCCCGACGCGCTGCACGGTCAGCGCCTGGACAAGGCACTCGTGCACTTTGCGCCCGAGTTCTCGCGCAATCATCTGCAGGGTCTTATCGAGGCCGGCCATGTGCGCGTCGGCGGCGCAGTTCGCGCCGCGTCGTCGGGCAAGGTCGCTGCGGGTCAGGCGATAGCCATCGAACTCGTCGCGACCGCCGAGTCGCAGGCGTTTCGCCCCGAAGCGCTGCCGCTGGCGATCGTGTTCGAGGATTCGCATCTGCTCGTGGTCGACAAGCGATCCGGCTGGGTCGTGCACCCTGCGGCGGGCAACTGGTCCGGCACGCTGCTCAACGCCTTGCTGGCGCATCACGCCGGCGCTGCGCGCCTGCCGCGCGCCGGAATCGTGCACCGCCTGGACAAGGACACGTCGGGCCTGATGGTCGTTGCCAAAACCTTGCCGGCGTGCACCGCGCTCGTGCGCGCGATCGCGGCGCGCGAAGTGCACCGCCAATACTGGGCGATCGCCTGGGGTGAAGCGCCCGCTGCGCGTTTCAGCGTCGACGCGCCGATCGGCCGCGATCCGCGGGTCCGGGTGCGAATGGCGGTGGTCGCGCACGGCAAAGAAGCACGCACCGACGTCGAACGCCTCGCCTGCGACGGCCGCCACAGTGCATTGCAGTGCACCCTGCACAGCGGGCGCACGCATCAAATCCGGGTCCACCTTGCGTCGCGCGGCCACCCCCTCGTCGGCGATTCGCTCTACGGCGGCGCCGCGGCGCTCGGCATGGAGCGCCAGGCGCTGCACGCCGTGCGCCTCGGCTTCGCGCACCCGATCACTGGAGCGGCGCTGAACTTCGAGGCGCCGCCGCCGCGCGACTTTGCGCACGCGTGGGGCTTGCTGTGCGCGGCATCAAATCGGGCTTGAGCCTGCTTCGGGCGCAGATGAGTACAATGCGCCAGCCCCGCTCAGCGCAAGGCCCTCGGAGTTTGGCGATGCCGACCCGGGCCGCAGTCCGGTACCCGCACGCAAGTGCGACGCCTGCGGCAAGTGCACGTTGCGCCAGCCGGGGGAGTGTCGGCCCAGGGCAGTACGAGAAGCGTCGCCCGCCGGCCACCGCGTGATTTCGCACCTCCTGATCCGCCCGGTATTGCGCCTGGACGGACCCCGAGCACTCGCCCCGCCAAGTCCGGGGCTCATCGGCGCAAGGATTTTGATCGTCCATGAACACACAAGCTGCCAAGCGCGTCCTCGAGACGGCGCTGTTGTGCGCAGACCGACCGCTGAGTCTGGCCGAGATGAGTGCCTTGTTCGCCGGCCAGGTCGGCCCGGACAGCCTGCACATGCTGCTTGAACAACTGCGCGCCGACTGGGCCGAGCGTGGCCTGGACGTGGTGGCGCTGGCGAGCGGCTGGCGCATGCAAAGCCGGCCCGAGATGCGCGAGTACCTGGACCGGCTGAACCCGGAAAAGCCGCCGAAATATTCGCGCGCGGTATTGGAGACGCTCGCCATCATTGCCTACCGTCAGCCGGTGACGCGCGGCGACATCGAAGACATTCGCGGCGTGACGGTGGCGAGCCAGATCGTGAAGCAGCTCGAGGACCGCGGGTGGGTCGAGTCGATCGGCTTTCGTGAAGCGCCGGGTCGGCCTGCGCTGCTCGCGACGACCACCGCATTTCTCGACGACCTGGGCCTGGCGAGCCTGAACGACTTGCCCCTGCTGCACGGCGCAGGGCAGGCGCCAGCGCAGGCGCACGCGCACGACGCGCAGGCGTCGCTGCTCGATCCGCAAGCGTCGCTGCTCGATTCGCGGCCGGCGATCCCGGGCCCCGAAGCGCCCCCGGGCGACGAACCTGCGAGCCTGGCGCACGACGTCGCCCTTGCCGCGCAGGACGTTCTCTTCCCCGCACCATCCGACTCGCAGCTGCGCGCCGAAGCCTTCACCCCGTCCGACCTTGCCGCCGCCCCCATGGGACCCTCCTCATGAATGAGAATTCGCCACTGCCTCCCTCGGACGACGACGCTTCACCGGTCGCGCCCAAGCCCACGCGAGTGCGCCGCAGCGCGGCGCCGAAGCTCGACGCGCCAGAGCAGTCTGTCAGCGCGGTGCTGGCGCCGACACTGGACGCCGACGCTCCCGCCGTGACCCCGCGACGGCGACGCAGCAAGGCCGAGATGGCCGCCGCGCAAGACGCTGCCGAGGCGGCGCAGCTGCTGCCGCGCAATGCCGCGCCGACCCATGAGACGGTGTTTCGGCAGCCGGCGACGATGGCGCCGGTGGCGCCGCCGCCGAATCAGGTATCGATCCCCCATGACACGTCGGCGCCGGACATCGCGCCCTCGGGTTCGGCCGAATCCGCGCAATCCGCAGACATGTCGCCCGCCGCTGCGCCCGGACACGCCACCGCCAGTTCGCGACGACGACGACAGCCCCCGCGGGCGGCGGCGCAACCGGCGCGACCGCAAACGGCGCGATCGTGGCGACGGCGTCGCGGAGGGCGACGCTGCACTCGCGCCCGACGCCGCGCCGCGTTTGCAGGCGGTCGTCGCCCAGGCCGGCGAGCTGTTTGCCCAGGTCCTGTCGGGCGCGTTTGACGCCGACGACGCGACCGCAGGCGCTGCAGCGCCGAGCAACGACGCAGCGCCGGACGACGAACCCGCTCCCGCAGCGCCAGAAGAGGCCGAGGCGCACAAACGGATCCTCGCTGCCGAACCCGAGGCGCCGAAGCTGCACAAGGTGCTCGCGCAAGCCGGCGTCGGCTCGCGGCGCGACATGGAAGAGATGATCCTGGACGGGCGCATCACGGTGAACGGCGAGCCGGCGCATGTCGGCCAGCGGATTTCGTTCGGCGACCAGATCAAGGTGAACGGGAAGATCGTCAAGGTGCGCATCGTGCCGCCGCCGGCGCGCCTCATTGCGTACCACAAGCCGGTCGGCGAAATCGTCACCCACGACGACCCGCAGAACCGCCCCACCGTCTACCGGCGTCTGCCGCGACTGGCGCAGGGCAAGTGGCAATCGATCGGGCGCCTGGACATCAACACCGAAGGTCTGCTCCTGTTCACCAATTCGGGCGAACTCGCGCACCAGTTGATGCACCCGCGCTTCGGCGTCGAGCGCGAATACGCGGTGCGCGTGCTCGGCACCTTGGAACCCGAGGCGAAAGCGCGCCTGCTCGCGGGGGTCGAAGTCGACGGCCAGATGGCGAACTTTCGCGCCATCGAAGAAGGTGGTGGCGAGGGCGTGAACCGTTGGTACCGCGTCGTCATCGCCGAAGGGCGGAACCGCGAAGTGCGCAAGCTCTTCGACACGGTCGGCCTGGCGGTGAGCCGGCTGATCCGGATCCGCTACGGCAGCGTCGTCTTGCCGCATGGCCTGAAGCGCGGCGTCTGGGTCGATCTGGACGAGAACGAATTGCGCGCCGTGCGCCGCCTCGCCGCAGGCCCGCGCCCTGAGCCGGGCACCGCACGTGGCAGCGAACGCGGCCCCGATCGCGGTGCCGACCGTTCAGGCCCGCCGCC
The DNA here is from genome assembly GCA_963775015.1 of uncultured beta proteobacterium. Taxonomy (GTDB): domain Bacteria; phylum Pseudomonadota; class Gammaproteobacteria; order Burkholderiales; family Burkholderiaceae_C; genus JAEMQF01. The sequence goes on from CAVZHI010000015.1 coordinate 225,898, forward strand.
CCGGCCACGCAACGACCGAGGCGGTCACGGCCAGCCGCCGCGCGACCCGCAACGCGACAACCAGCGCGAGCCGCGCCGCGATCCGCAGCGCGATCTGCCGCGTGATGCGCAACGCGACCCGCAACGTGACATGCCGCGCGATCCGCCGCGCGCGCGGCCGGTGCCGCAGCAGGCGCAGCAGTTCCAACCCGAGCGTGAAGTCGACTTCGAGCGCGGTCCCGACGCCGAGGGCGACGCCGACCACGACTTCGATCCGCGCAACATTCCAAACCCCTTGGAACAGACGTTCGACAAGCGCTTCGTGCAGAACCCGCGCAGCCCGGCCGGTGGGCGCGGCTTTGGCCGTGGCGGCGGCGGCTTCGGCGCCGGCGGCAGCGCGCCGCCGCCGGCGAGCCCGCGCCGTGGCACGGGGCCGAAAGAGCCGGACCCGCTGCAAACCTCGCTCGGCTTCATCGGCGCGGATGCGTTTCACCGCAAGTCCAAGGGCGGCGGGCGCGGCGGCGGCGGGGGCAATTTCGGTGGCGGCGGCGGCCCGCGCCGCGGTCGCTGACGCGCCAGCGCGAAGCAAGCGCGGGAAGCGCCCCGCTAAACTCAAGCCCTTTGCCTACTGTCAGTCCAGGAGAAAAACATGAATCTCGAGCGCACGCTGTCGATCATCAAACCCGACGCGGTGGCGAAGAACGTCATCGGCCAGATCTACGCCCGCTTTGAAGCGGCAGGGTTGAAGATCGCTGCGGCACAGATGATCCACTTGTCGCGCGAACAAGCGCAAGCTTTCTATGCGGTGCACAAGGCGCGGCCCTTCTTCAAGGATCTGGTCGACTTCATGATTTCCGGCCCGGTCATGATCCAGGTTCTCGAGGGCGAAAACGCGATTGCGAAGAACCGTGAACTGATGGGTGCGACCGACCCGAAGAAGGCCGCCAAGGGAACGATCCGCGCCGATTTCGCCGACAGCATCGACGCCAACTCCGTGCACGGCTCGGACGCGCCGGAAACCGCAGCGGTCGAGATCGCTTTTTTCTTCCCCGGCATGAGCGTCTACGCGCGCTGAAGCGCATCCGGCTTCGCTGCCATGGCCCTGCAAACTTCGCCTGCCACGACGGCCGCTGCATGCGCCGCGCCGGAGTCGGTGAACCTGCTCGGCCTGGACCGGCCGGAACTCGCCGCGTTTTGTGCGCGCCTGGGCGAAAAGCCGTTCCGCTCGACGCAGTTGTTTCGCTGGATGCATCGCCAAGGTGTGGCCGACTTTTCCGCGATGTCGGACTTGGCCAAGTCGCTGCGCGAATCGCTGCCAGGCCGCGCCCATGTGGCGCCGCTTCCCGTATCGAGCGAGCTTCTCGCCGCAGACGGCTGCGTGAAGTGGCTCTTCGACGTTGGCGCGGGCGACGCGGTGGAGAGCGTCTTCATTCCCGAGGTCGATCGCGGCACGCTGTGCATCTCGTCGCAGGCCGGCTGTGCCGTGGGCTGCCGCTTTTGCGCGACGGGCCACCAAGGCTTCAGCCGCAACTTGAGCAGCGCCGAGATCGTCGCCCAGCTGTGGTACGCCGAACATCAACTCCGGCAACGCCTGGGTGAGACCGCCGGCGAGCGGGTCATCAGCAACGTCGTGATGATGGGGATGGGCGAGCCGCTGCAAAACTACGCCGCGCTGTTGCCGGCGCTGCGCATCATGCTCGACGATCACGGCTATGGCCTGTCGCGGCGCCGCGTGACGGTGTCGACGTCGGGCGTCGTTCCCATGATCGACCGGTTGCGCGACGACTGCCCGGTGGCGCTCGCGGTGTCGCTGCACGCACCCGACGACGCATTGCGCAGCGAACTCGTTCCGCTGAATCGCAAATACGGCATCGACGAGTTGTTCGCCGCGTGCCGGCGCTACCTGGAGCGCGCGCCGCGCGACTTCATCACACTCGAGTACTGCCTGCTGGACGGGGTGAACGATTCGCCCGAACAGGCCGAGCAGCTCGTGCGTCTGATCGGCCCGCAAGGCGCCAAGTCGCACCCCGGGCGCGGCCTGTCGGCGAAGGTGAATCTGATTCCGTTCAACCCCTTCCCAGAGTCGGGCATGAAGCGCTCGCCGCCGGAGCGCGTGCAGGCTTTCGCCGCGGTGCTGCATGGCGCCGGGCTGGTCGCGACAGTGCGCAAAACGCGCGGTGATGACATCGCCGCAGCGTGCGGTCAACTCGCAGGCGAAGTGCAGGACCGCACGAACTTCCGGGCCCGCCTGTTGCGTGCCCCGGTGCGCTGGCACGCCAATCCGGACCTCGGATCGCGGCGCGGCGCGGACGCCGCGGCGCCACCGCTGCCGGGCCGAGCTGCATGACGCGCTCGCTCGTCTGGGGCGTGTGCCTCGCCGCAGCGCTGGCCGGCTGCGCTGCACCCGTTCCCGACGGGTCGCCCGACCGCATCACCGCGTCTGACGAGTCCGATGCGAGCAAGCGTTCGCGCGTGCGCCTCGAACTCGCGAGCGCGTATTTCGGCCGCGGCCAGATGGAGTTCGCGCTGGACCAGGTGAAGATGGCGATCCAGGCCGATCCGACACAAGCCGAAGCGTTCAACTTGCGCGGCCTGATTTACGCCAGCCTGGGCGATGACCGGCTCGCCGAAGAGAGTTTTCGGCGCGCCTTGCAACTCAACCCACGCGACGCCGACACGATGCAGAACTTCGGCTGGTACCTCTGCCAGCGCAAGCGTTTTGATGAAGCACATTCCCAGTTCGACCAGGCCCTTGCCGTGCCACGTTATCGCGACGGCGCGCGCACCCACCTCACGCAAGGCATCTGCTATTCGCAAGCCGGGCAGCTCGAGCAGGCCGAGCGCAGCCTGATGCGTTCCAACGAGCTGGACCCCGCGAATCCGAACGCCGCGTTCACCCTCGCCGAAGTGCTGTACCGGCGCAAGGAATACGAACGGGCGCGCTTTTACGTGCGCAAGGTGAATTCGACGAGCGACGTCGCCACCGCGCAATCGCTCTGGCTCGCGGTGCGGATCGAAAATCGGCTCGGCCAGCTGCGGCAGCGCCAGGAATTGGGGCAACAACTTCGGCGGCGTTTTCCCGAGTCGCGCGAAGCTGCCGCGCTCGAGCGCGGCAACTACGATGACTGAACCGCGAGCGCCAGAGGCCGCCGCAGCACCGAGCGCGGAGCCGGCACCCGCCGCGGCGCCGAGCGCGGGCGCGCGGCTGCGCGCGGCGCGCGAGCAGGCGGGATTCCCGATCGAAGATTTCGCCGCGCTTCTCAAGGTCACGCCGCGGCGCGTCGAGTTGCTCGAGAGCGACCAGTACGATCAACTCCCCGACCCGGTTTTTGTTCGTGCCTTGGCGCAGTCGATGTGCCGCACGCTCAAGATCGACCCGGCGCCGGTGCTGGAACTGCTGCCGCGGACGCCGGCGCACCGGCTGGATTCGATCCACGTCGGATTGAACGCGCCGTATCGCGAAGGGCCGATGCAAATTCTTCCCGACGATTGGCTCGGACGCCTGTTGCCGTTTCTCGGCGGTGCCGGCCTGCTCGTGGCGGGTGCGCTGCTCTTCTATGTCCTGCCATCGAATTGGCAATCGCCGGCCAAGGTGCAGCCGCGCGTCGTGACGGCTGCGCCGAGCGCGGCCGCCGCGGCTTCGTTGCCGCTTGCCGCGCCACCCCAACAGGTGATCGAAAGCGTGACGCCGCGTGCGCCAAGTGATGTCGCGCCGGGCATTGCGGCGCCGATGGCGACGGAGCGCATCCCCACGCCAGCGCCAGACGTTGCGCGCGCGACGCCGGGCCCGGCCGCGCCTGCGACGCCGACGGCCCAGGCTGCTCCTGCGGCGCCGCAGTTGTCTGCACCACCAGCGTCGCCCGCACCGGCACCGGCGGCCCCGGTCGCGGCGGCCGCACCTGCAGCGCCGGCGCCGCCGGCAGCGACAGTTACACGCGCCGCGCCTGTAGTCAAGGCGCCGCCCGCTGCACCGAGCGGCTTGCTGCAACTTCGAAGCTCGGAAGCGGCGTGGGTCCAAGTGCATGATGGGCAAGGCGCGGTTCTGCTGGCGCGCGAACTGCGCGCCGGTGAGGCGGTGGGGCTGAATGGCGCGACGCCGCTGAAAGTGACGATCGGCAACGTGCGCGCGACGCAGATCGCGTTTCGCGGCAAGGCGATGGACCTGCGATCATTCACGCGCGACAACGTGGCGCGAATCGAGCTCCAATAGCGCGAGGCGCGGCGAGACCGAACATGTCCGAGCAGTGGAAACTTTCATCTGACCCGATTCCGGCGGCGCTGCCGGCGCGGCGCCGCACGCGCCAGGCGAGCGTGCGTTGGGGCGCGAATGTGGTCAGCGTCGGTGGTGATGCGCCGGTGCGCGTGCAATCGATGACGAACACCGACACGGTCGACGCGATCGGCACCGCGATCCAGGTCAAGGAACTGGCGCAGGCGGGTTCGGAGCTGGTGCGCATCACGGTGAACACGCCCGAAGCGGCAGAGGCGGTTCCGCACATCCGCGACCAGCTCGACCGCATGGGCGTGGACGTGCCGCTCGTCGGCGACTTCCACTACAACGGGCACCGCCTGCTGAGCGACTATCCGGCGTGTGCGCGCGCGCTCAGCAAGTACCGCATCAACCCGGGCAATGTGGGCAAGGGCGACAAACACGATCGCCAGTTCGCGCAGATGATCGAAATTGCCGCACGCCACGACAAGGCGGTTCGCATCGGCGTCAACTGGGGCAGCCTGGACCAGGAGCTGCTCACTGCGCTGATGGACGAGAACGCCAACCTGGCCGAGCCGCACGAACCGCAGCAGGTGATGTACCGCGCGCTCATCATGTCGGCGTTGCAATCGGCACAGCGCGCCGAAGAACTCGGCCTGCGCGGCGAGCAGATCATCTTGTCGTGCAAGATGTCCGCGGTGCAAGACTTGGTCAGCGTGTACCGCGCACTGAGTCGTCGCTGCGATTACGCGTTGCACCTGGGGTTGACCGAAGCGGGGATGGGAACGAAGGGCACGGTCGCGTCGACAGCGGCGCTTGCACTGCTGCTCCAGGAAGGTATCGGCGACACGATCCGCGTCTCGTTGACGCCGCTTCCCGGCGAAGCGCGCACCCAGGAAGTGGTGGTCGCGCGCGAAATCCTGCAGTCGCTGGGGCTGCGTTCATTCAACCCGAGCGTCACCGCGTGCCCGGGCTGCGGGCGCACGACGAGCACGACGTTCCAGGACCTGGCGAAACAAATCGACGACCACCTGCGCGCCCAGATGCCGGTCTGGAAGACGCGCTACCCGGGCGTCGAGAAACTCAAGGTCGCGGTGATGGGTTGCATCGTCAACGGCCCCGGCGAGAGCAAACACGCCGACATCGGAATCAGCCTGCCGGGCAGCGGCGAAGCGCCTGCCGCGCCGGTGTTCATCGACGGCGAAAAAGCACTCACGTTGCGCGGCGAAGGCATCGTGCGCGAGTTCCACGCGATTGTCGAAAACTACGTCGAAAAGCGCTTCGGCGCGGCGCACGAACATCCGGTCGCGCCGGCCTGACGCCAGTCACGCCGCGCGCTGCAAAGACCGCGTCGCCGCTGTCTGTGGCGGCCCACACCACCGACCTCACGAAACACCATGGCCGAAGCATTGCAAGCCGTCAAGGGAATGAACGACATCCTGCCGCCCGAATCGGCGCGCTGGGAGTGGTTCGAAGACAAGGTTCGCGCGCTCATGGCGCGCTATGCCTACGCCAACGTGCGCACGCCGATCGTCGAGCCCACCGCGCTCTTCATTCGCGGCCTGGGCGAAGTGACCGACATCGTCGAGCGCGAGATGTATTCCTTCGAAGACGCGATGAACGGCGACCGGCTCACGCTGCGCCCGGAGAACACCGCCGGCGTGGTGCGCGCGATGAATGAACACTCGTTCCTGCGCGACGGGGCGAAGCGCCTGTTCTACATCGGCGCAATGTTTCGCCACGAGCGGCCGCAAAAAGGCCGCTACCGGCAGTTCCACCAAGTCGGCGCGGAAGCGCTCGGCTTTGCCGGCCCGGATGTGGACGCGGAATTGATCCTGATGTGCCGCGCGCTGTGGCGCGACCTCGGGCTCGTCGAAGGCCGCGACGTTCGCCTGGAGCTGAACAGCCTGGGCCAGGCCGCCGAGCGCCAGGCGCACCGCGAGGCGTTGATTGCGCACTTCGAAGCGAACCGTTCGACCCTGGACGAGAACGCGCTGCGGCGCCTGCTGAGCAACCCGCTGCGAATCCTCGACAGCAAGAACCCGGCGATGCAGCCGCTCATCGAGAGTGCGCCGAAGCTGCTCGACTTTTTGGGTGCCGAGTCGCTGGCGCATTTCAACGCGGTGCGCGCCGTGTTGGACGGCGCCGGGCTCGAGTACCGCATCAATCCGCGCCTGGTGCGCGGCATGGACTATTACAACCTGACGGTCTTCGAGTGGACGACGGAGCGCCTGGGCGCGCAGGGCACGGTGTGCGGTGGCGGACGCTACGACACGCTGATCGAACAACTCGGCGGCAAGCCCGCGCCGGGGGTGGGCTGGGCGATCGGCATCGAACGCCTGCTGCTGTTGTTGGAGGAGGCCGGCGTCGCGCCGCAGCCGGCAACGCCTCACGTCTACGCCGTCTTGCCGTCGCCGGCAGCATTGCCGCGCGCGTTTGTGATCCTCGAAGCGCTGCGCGCCGCCGGTGTCAATGTCGCGATGAACGCCGGTTTCGGCAGCATGAAATCGCAGTTCAAGCGCGCCGATGCGAGCGGCGCGCGTCACGCCTTGATCTTCGGCGACGACGAGTTGGCGCGCGGCGAAGTCACGTGCAAGGACTTGCGCGACGCGGCAGCGGCGCAGCGCGGCCTGGCGCTTGCCGACGTGCAGCGCTGGGCGCCCGAGTTGCGCAACGCATAATCGCGGCTTCCTCGAAATTCAGCTCCCGCGCCATGGCCACGCACCTCGACCTCGAAGAACAAGAACAGCTCGACCAGCTCAAGGCGTTCTGGAAAGACTACGGCAACCTCATCACCTGGGCCTTGATCGCCGTGCTCGGCGCTTACGCCGCGTGGAACGGCTGGAACCTGTGGCAGCGTGACCAGGCGACGAAAGCGAGTGCGATCTTCGAAGAGCTCGACAAGGCCGCGCAGGCTGGCGACGCGGCCAAGACGGCGGGAATCTTCAACGACATGAAAGAGCGCTTCCCGCGCACCACGGTGACGCAGCAGGCGGGCCTGCTGACGGCGAAGATCCAGGTCGACAAAGGCCAGGTCGACGGTGCCGTCGCAACGCTGGAGTGGGTCGGCCAGAACGCCGGCGAAGCCGAGTACCAGACGATCGCGCGCCTGCGCCTGGCCGGGGTGCTGCTCGACCAGAAAAAGTACGACGCCGCGCTGAAGCAACTCGACGCCGCGACGGCGAAAGACTTCGTCGCCCTCGTCGCCGACCGGCGCGGCGACGTGCTCGCCGCTCAAGGCAAGCCGGATGAAGCGAAGGCCGCTTACGCCGCAGCGTGGAAAGCGATGGATCCGAAGGTCAGCTACCGGCGCCTGATCGACGCCAAGCTCGCCGCGCTGGGCGCCGCACCCGCCGAAGAGCCCGCCAAGGCGGTCGAGGCGAAACGATGAGTCGAGTGCGCGGCCTGATCTGGCTCGCGAGCCTCGCGCTGCTTGGCTGCGCAGCGGATAAGCCCACGCCCAAGCCGCTCGAACCGCTGGCGCCGAAGATCGCCGGCCGCCTGGTGTGGAGCGAACGCATCGACAGCGTCAAGTTCCCGCTCACGATCGCCGTCAACGGCAATGCGTTCACCGTCGCCGGCGACGACGGCACCGTGCTCGCCGTGCAAGCCGCGACCGGCCGCACGATCTGGCGCGCCGAAGTCGGCGCCAAGCTCAGCGCCGGCGTCGGCAGCGACGGGCGTTTTGCCGCGGTCGTGACGCGCGGCGGCGAACTGATCGTCATCGAAGCGGGCAAGGTGCTGTGGCGCAAGGAACTCGGGGTGCGCGTCAGCAATGCGCCTCTCGTTGCCGGCGAGCGGATTTTTGTCCTCGCGGTGGATCGTTCGGTGCACGCTTTCGACGCGCTCGACGGGCGCCGCCTGTGGGCGTCCAAGCGCCCCGGCGACCCGCTGACGCTGGCCCACTCGGGCGCGCTGCTGCCGTTCAACGACACCTTGCTCGTCGGCCAGGGTCCGCGCCTGGCCGGCCTGGACCCGCTCAAAGGCGCAGTGCGCTGGGAAGTGGCGGTGGCCACACCGCGCGGAACGAACGAGGTCGAGCGCCTCGCCGACCTCGTCGGGCCGGTGGTTCGGATCGGCAAAATCGTCTGCACGCGCGCGTTCCAGTCGGCGGTCGGTTGCGTCGACGGCGAGCGCGGCACGCTCGTCTGGAGCAAGAACGTCGGCGGCACGCAAGGCATTGCGGGCGACGAGCAGATGGTCTACGGCGCCGACGCGTCGGACCGACTCAGCGCCTGGCGCATCGGCTCCGGCGAAGTCGCCTGGAGTTCGGAGGGCATGCTCTACCGTGGCCTGAGTGCGCCGCTGCGCGTCGGCCAGACGCTCGTGTTCGGCGACGCCGAAGGTTTTGTGCACTGGCTGTCGCTCGACAAAGGCGAACCGCAACTGCGCCTCGCCACCGACGGCAGCCCCGTCGCGGCAACGCCGGCGGTGGCGGGAACGACGATGCTCGTAGCGACGCGGGACGGCGGCCTGTTCGCTTTTCGCCCCGAGTGAGCTGGCGCGGGCCCGCGGCGCCGGCGAAGCGCGAATCGATGAGGGCCGCACCATGATTCCCGTCTTTGCCGTGGTCGGACGGCCGAACGTCGGCAAGTCGACGCTGTTCAACCGCATCACGAAAAGCCGCGACGCGATCGTCGCCGACTTCGCCGGCCTCACCCGGGATCGGCACTACGCCGACGCGCGCCTGGGCGAGCACCGTTTCATCGTCGTCGATACCGGCGGCTTCGAGCCGGAAAATCCGACCGGAATCGTCGCCGAGATGGCGAAGCAGACGCAAGCGGCGGTCGCCGAGGCCGACGCCGTGATCTTCGTCGTCGACATCCGCAGCGGCGTCACCGGGCAGGACCACGACATTGCGCGCTTTCTGCGCCAGCGCGGCAAGAAAGTCGTGCTCGCGGCGAACAAGGCCGAGGGCATGGCCGAGTCGCCGCACCTGGGCGAGTTTTTCGAACTCGGCCTGGGCGAGCCGCACCCGATTTCGGCGGCGCACGGCCAGGGAATCCGCAGCCTGCTCGAAGCGGCGCTGGAAGGCATCGAGGCGCCGCCGCCGCAGGAGCGCGACACCGACAGCGGGCCGATCCGCCTCGCGGTGGCGGGCCGGCCAAACGTCGGCAAGTCGACGCTCATCAACACCTGGCTCGGCGAAGAGCGCCTGATCGCGTTCGACGAGCCCGGCACGACGCGCGACGCGATCCACATTCCCTTCGAACACGCCGGTCAGCGCTTCGAGCTCATCGACACCGCGGGGCTGCGGCGCAAGGGCAAGGTGTTCGAGGCGATCGAAAAATTCTCCGTCGTCAAGACCTTGCAGGCGATCGCCGACGCGAACGTCGTCGTGCTGCTGCTCGACGCGACTCAAGGCGTGACGGATCAGGACGCGCACATCGCCGGTTACATCCTCGAGTCCGGGCGCGCCGTCGCGCTGGCGGTGAACAAATGGGACGCGGTCGACGATTACCAGAAAGAGACGCTGGCGCGATCCATCGAGCAACGCCTGGCGTTCCTGCGCTTCGCACCGGTGACGCAGATCTCGGCGAAACGTCGCCAGGGCCTGGCGCCGCTGTGGAAAGCGATTCGCGAGGCGCACTCCTCGGCAATCCGCAAATTGCCGACCCCGCAGCTGACGCGGCTGCTGCAGGAGGCGGTGGAACACCACGCGCCGAAGCGCTCCGGGGGGTTCCGCCCGAAACTGCGCTACGCGCACCAGGGCGGGATGAACCCGCCGATCATCGTGATCCACGGCAACTCGGTGGAACATGTCACCGACGCCTACAAACGCTACCTGGAAGGGCGGTTTCGCGAGCATTTCAAGCTCTCCGGAACGCCGATGCGGATCGAACTGCGCGGCTCGCACAATCCGTTCGACGAGAAGCGATCCTGAGTCGGCCCAGGGCAGGGATTTCCAGGGCGCTGTGGTAACGTCGGCGACTCCTGCACTCTCATCACGGAGCATATCGTGAGCAACAAGGGCCAGCTTCTACAAGACCCGTTCCTGAACCTGCTGCGCAAGGAGCATGTTCCGGTCTCGATCTACCTCGTCAACGGCATCAAGCTGCAAGGGCACATCGAGTCATTCGACCAATATGTCGTCCTGCTTCGCAATACGGTCACGCAAATGGTCTACAAACACGCGATTTCGACCGTCGTTCCCGGCCGCGCCGTCAACTTCCACGCGGCGGAACCCTCTGAACAGCCCTGATTTCTGCCGGCCCTTCGTGCCCGGCGCGCGCCGTGGGTTGAATTCGCCTTGAGTTCCGTGTCCTCGTCATCCACGGCCACGACCGGTGGCCCGGCGCGGGCGGTCCTGGTCGGCGTCGATCTGGGCAAGGCGCGCCATTTCGACGCCAGCCTGGACGAACTCGCGCTGCTCGCCGAATCGGCGGGAGACGTCGTCGTCGCGCGTCTGATCGCGCGGCGCAAGGCGCCCGACGCGGCGCTCTTCGTCGGCTCCGGCAAGGCGGATGAAATCAAGGCGCTGATCGCCGAGCAAAACGCCGAAGTCGTGCTCTTCGACCAGGCGCTGTCGCCGGCGCAGCAGCGCAATCTGGAACGGCACCTGGGCTGCGCGGTCGCGGACCGGACGATGCTGATCCTGGAAATCTTTGCCGAACGTGCGCAAAGCCATGAGGGCAAGTTGCAGGTCGAACTCGCGCGCCTGCAATACCTCTCGACGCGCCTCGTGCGGCGCTGGAGCCACCTCGAGCGCCAGCGCGGCGGGATCGGGAATCGCGGCGGCCCGGGCGAGGCGCAGATCGAGCTCGACCGGCGCATGATCGGCGAGCGCATCAAGGGCCTGAAGACCAAGCTGGACCGCGTGAAACGCCAGCGCGGCACGCAGCGCCGCTCGCGCGAGCGCAATCAGACGTACCGGGTTTCGCTCGTCGGCTACACCAACGCCGGCAAGTCGACGCTGTTCAACGCCCTCGTCAACGCCAAGGCCTACGCCGCGGACCAACTCTTCGCGACGCTGGACACGACGACGCGCCAGCTGCACCTGGCGGAGAGCGCACGGTCCGTGTCGCTCTCGGACACGGTGGGTTTCATCCGCGACCTGCCGCACAAGCTGATCGAGGCCTTCGAGGCGACGCTGCAAGAAGCGACCGACTCGGACCTGCTGCTGCACGTGATCGACTGCGCGAGCCTGGTGCGCGACGAACAGATCGCCGAGGTGCAGCGCGTCCTGACCGAAATCGGCGCAGACCGCATTGCGCAGATCCTGGTCTGGAACAAGGTCGATCGGCTTGACGACGCACACCGGCCGAATTCCCTCGTCGACGTGCAGGAGAACGGCGAAGGCGTTGCGCTGCGCCGCGTCTTCGTCAGCGCGCAAGACGGCACCGGCCTGGACGAACTGCGCCAGCTCATCGCTGAGTCGTTGCAGCGCGCCGCCGAGAATCACTTGAATCTCGACGGATTCGCACCACCTGAGGAAGACTTCCCGGCCGAGGAATTCCTCGACGCCGAGCCGTCCCTGCCTGAAGAGCTGCAGCCCGAGCCGGCTGCAGCGCACCCAACCCGATACGCCAAGATCCTCGCACCGACATGAGCCCATCGACCCACCCTGATGATTCATCTTCCCCGTCGAGCGATCGATGGGGCGCGCGCTTGCGCGCCTTCCTGCTCTCGGTCTGGCGGCTTTGCGTCGGTTTGGCCGCCCGTGGCGCGCCTATCCTGGCCAGTGGCCGCGGCGACGGCCCGCCGGACCTGGACGAACTCTGGCGCGACATGAACAAGAAGCTCGGCGGCCTGTTCGGCGCGAAGGGCAAGCCGCAGCGTGGCAACGGCTCGGAAGAACCCGGCGACGGACCGAGTTTCCCCACCGACCCGAAGAGCGCCGGAATCGGCGCGCTGCTCATCGTCGGCGTCGTGCTGATGGTGTGGCTCGGCAGCGGCTTCTTCATCGTGCAGGAAGGCGAGCAGGCGGTCGTCACCTCATTCGGCAAGTACAGCCGCACCGAAGACGCCGGCTTCAAGTGGCGCATGCCTTACCCGTTCCAGGCGCACGAGACGGTTCGCGTGACGCAACTGCGCTCGCGCGAAGTGGGCAAGAACGCCGTCGTCCCGGCGACCGGGTTGCGCGATTCGTCGATGCTGACGCAAGACGAAAACATCATCGACATCCGCTTCACAGTGCAGTACCGCCTGAAGGACTCGCGCGCGTTTCTGTTCGAGAACCGCGACCCGGAAGACGCCGTGGGGCTGGCCGCCGAGTCGGCCGTGCGCGAAATCGTCGGCAAAAGCAAGATCGACTCGGTGCTCTATGAGCAACGCGACGCGATCGCCGCCGATCTGGTCACGTCGATCCAGAGCCAGCTCGATCGCCTGAACGCCGGAATCATCGTGGTGAACGTCAACGTGCAAAGCGTGCAACCGCCGGAACAGGTGCTCGCGTCGTTCGAAGACACGCTCAAGGCGGGCCAGGACGGCGACCGCTTGAAAAAGGAAGGTCAGGCCTACGCGAGCGACGTGATTCCGAAGGCGCAAGGTTCTTCGGCGCGATTGCGCGAAGAAGCCGAAGGCTACAAGGCGCGCGTGATCGCGCAGGCCGAGGGCGACGCGCAGCGCTTCCGGCAGGTCCTCTCCGAGTACCAGAAGGCGCCGGCCGTGACGCGCGATCGCCTCTACCTCGAGACGATGCAGCAGGTCTACTCGAACGTCAGCAAAGTCATGATCGACAGCCATAACAATGCGAACCTGCTGAACTTGCCGCTGGACAGGTTGCTGCAACAGGCCGGCGTCGCCGCCGCGGCAACGCCGCCCGCTTCGGCGGCACCGGCCGAGCCGACTGGCGGCACCGGCGCGGTCGACGTGCGCTCGCGCGACGGCCAGCGCGGCCGCGACCGCGACGGACGCTGAAGGGAGCACCGCCATGAACCGAATCGGTCTGATCGTTGGTGCTGTCCTGTTGTCGTTGATGCTGCTCGCGTCGATGCTGTTCATCGTCGACCAGCGCCAGGTCGCGGTGATTTACGCCTTGGGTGAAATCAAGGAAGTGGTGCAGGAGCCGGGGCTGAAGTTCAAGCTGCCGCCGCCGTTCCAGAACGTCGTGTTCCTGGACCGGCGCATCCAGACGCTCGACAGCCCCGAGACGCGCCCCATCTTCACCGCCGAGAAGAAGAGCCTCGTCATCGACTGGCTCGTCAAGTGGCGCGTCGCGGAGCCGAAGCAGTTCATCCGCAACAACGGCGTGGACATCCGCAACCTCGAAGCGCGCCTGAGCCCCGTCGTGCACGCCGCGTTCAACGAAGAGGTGACCAAGCGCACGGTGGGCGGCGTGCTCTCCACCGAGCGCGACAAGGTCGTGCGCGACGTTCAGGCGCGCCTCGTCGACGACGCGAAGTCTTTTGGCATCGAAATCGTCGACGTTCGCATCAAGCGCGTCGACTTCGTCGCCAACATCACCGAGTCGATCTACAGCCGCATGAAGTCGGAGCGGCTGCAAGTCGCGAACCAGTTGCGCTCCACGGGTGCCGCCGAAGGCGAGAAAGTGCGCGCCGACGCGGACCGGCAGCGCGACGTGATCATCGCCGAGGCGTACCGCGATGCGCAGAAAGTGAAGGGCGACGGCGACGCCAAGGCCTCCGCGATCTTCGCCGACGCATTTGGACGCGACCCGCAGTTTGCGTACTTCTATCGGAATCTGGAAGCGTACCGCTCGAGCTTTCGCAACAAGTCCGACGTGATGATCGTCGACTCGAGCAGCGAGTTCTTCAAGGCGATGCGCGGCTCGAGTTCCGTACCGGGCTCGGCAGCGAAGAAGTAGCCCGGCAGCCTCGTGCCATGAAGTTCTGAGGTGGGCGAGGCGAGCGTGTGGGACCTGCTGCTCGGCGCGTTGGCGCTGATGCTGGTCGCCGAAGGCCTGTTGCCGCTGTTCAGCCCCTCGGCGTGGCGCGGTGTCTTCGAGCGCGCCTTGAAAATGAACGACGGGCAGATTCGCTTTCTCGGCATGGTGAGCCTCGGCTGCGGCGCGCTGCTCGCACTGCTGGTGTGGATGTAGGCGCCTGCCGACGACCCTACAATCGCCGTTTTACTCTCGTCTCGTGCTCGCATGTCTTCTGCCTGGCTGCTGCCCGAGCACGTCGCCGATGTCTTGCCGGTCCAGGCGCGGCACATCGAGACCTTGCGCCGCGACCTGCTCGACGTGGCGCGCCGCTTCGGCTTCGAACTCGTCGCACCGCCGTTGCTCGAGCACATCGAGTCGCTGTTGTCGGGAACCGGGCGTGAACTCGAACTGACGACGTTCAAGCTCGTCGACCAGTTGAGCGGGCGCACCTTGGGCGTGCGTGCCGACAGCACGCCGCAAGTGGCGCGCATCGACGCGCACCTGCTGAACCGGCGTGGCGTGACGCGCCTGTGCTACTGCGGCCCGGTGCTGCGCACCTTGCCCGCCGGGGTGCACGGGACGCGCGAGCCGCTTGCAGTTCGGTGCCGAAATTTACGGCCATCCGAACCTCGAGGCGGATCTCGAAGTCCTCGAGCTCGCGCTCGATTGCCTGGCGCGTGCCGGCGTCGAAGGCGTGACGCTGGATCTCGCCGACGCGCGCATCGTGAACGGCGTCTTGCGGGGCGTGGGCGACGAGCCGCGCCGCGAAGCGATCGCCGCAGCGCTCGCGACCAAAGACGTAGCGCTGCTGCGCGACCTCACGACCAGTCTCGCGACGCCGGCAGCGCAAGCGCTGTTCGCCATGGTCGACCTCTACGGCGACGAGTCGGTGTTGCGCAGGGCGCAAGACGCGCTGCCCGCGTGCGCGGCAACCAACGCCGCCCTGCGCGATTTGAAGTGGCTCGGCGGCCACATCCGCCAGTCGCACCCGACGGTTCGGGTCGGTTTCGATCTCGCCGACCTGGGCGGCTACGCGTACTACAGCGGTGCGCGTTTCGCGATCTACAGCGCAGGCGCGAACGATGCGCTCGTGCGCGGCGGGCGCTACGACGAAGTCGGCGCGATCTTCGGCCGGGTTCGGCCGGCGGTGGGGTTCAGCCTGGACCTGAAAACACTCGCCGAACTCGCGCCGGGCAACGGCGCGCGCCCCGCGATCCGCGCGCCGTGGGGCGAAGACGCCGGCTTGCGCGAAGCAGTGCGCAAGCTGCGCAGCGGCGGCGAAACGGTGGTCTGCATGTTGCCGGGGCACGAGCACGAAGCGCAGGAATTCGAGTGCGACCGCGAGTTGCTCGCGGTGAGCGGCCAATGGGTCGTGCGCGCGCTTTGACGGTATCGCAGCAGGGTGTCTGAACAGGGATGGGCCAATGAGCAGGATCGAAATTCGATGAGCGCGGACGCGGCAAGACCGGGTTCGGGGCGCAACGTCGTCGTCATCGGAACGCAGTGGGGCGACGAAGGCAAAGGCAAGGTTGTCGACTGGCTGACCGACCATGCGCAGGCGGTGGTGCGCTTCCAGGGCGGCCACAACGCCGGCCACACGCTCGTCATCAAGGGCGTGAAGACGGCGTTGCAGCTGATTCCCTCCGGGATCATGCGTGAGGGTGTGGCGTGTTTCATCGGCAACGGTGTCGTTGTCGATCCGGCGCACCTGCTCGCCGAGATCGCGCGCCTGGAGGGCATCGGCGTCGAGGTGCGGTCGCGCCTGTTTGTGAGCGAGGCGTGCCCGCTGATCCTGCCGTTTCACGTGCAGCTCGATCTGGCGCGCGAGCTGCTGCGCGAAAGCAGCGGCGCGGGCAAGATCGGGACGACGGGCAAGGGCATCGGCCCGGCGTACGAAGACAAGGTGGCGCGGCGTGCGTTGCGTGTCCAGGACCTGAAACACCCGCAGCGTTTCGAGGCCAAACTGCGCGAGCTGCTCGAGCTGCACAACGCCGCGCTGACCGGGCCGCTGCGCAGCAAAGCGCTCGAGCTGCAGCCGATTCTGGATGCGGCAATGCAGGCGGCGCAGGCGATCACGCCGATGATGGCCGACGTCGGCTACAAACTCTACAACGCGCACCGCAGCGGTGATAACGTGCTGTTCGAGGGGGCGCAGGGCAGCTTGCTCGACATCGACCACGGCACCTACCCCTATGTGACGTCGAGCAATTGCGTCGCCGGCAACGCGGCGGCGGGCTCGGGCGTCGGGCCGAACCTGCTGCACCACGTGCTCGGCATCACCAAGGCGTACGCGACGCGCGTCGGCAGCGGGCCGTTCCCGAGCGAACTGCCGATGGCCGAGCCGGGCAGCGTCGGGCATCACCTGTCCACTGTCGGGCAAGAGCGTGGCACCGTGACCGGCCGCGCGCGGCGCTGCGGCTGGCTCGACGCCGCGGCGCTGAAGCGCGCCATCATCATCAACGGCGTGTCGGGCCTGTGCATCACCAAACTCGACGTGCTGGATGGCCTGCCCGAAATCAAGGTGTGCGTGGGCTACCAATTGGGCGGGAAGCAGATCGACATCCTGCCGATGGACGCAGACGACGTGGCGCAATGCGTGCCGATCTACGACACCTTCCCGGGCTGGAGCGACAGCACCTTCGGCGTCACGCAGTGGGACAAGCTGCCGCAGAACGCGCGGCGCTACCTCGAGCGCGTCGAGCAGTTCATCGGCGCGAGCATCGACATGGTGTCCACCGGCCCGGACCGCGTCCACACGATCGTCTTGCGCCACCCCTTCAAGAATTGACTGACTGACTGACTGACCGAACGCCCCGAACTGGAGACTTTTCATCATGCTCACCGACGACGGCAAACACCTCTACGTGTCCTGGGACGAGTACCACATGCTGATCGAGCGATTGGCGCTGAAGATCCACGCCTCGGGCTGGGTCTTCGACCAGATCCTGTGCCTGGCGCGCGGCGGCATGCGCCCCGGCGACGTGCTGTCGCGCGTCTTCGACAAGCCGCTCGCGATCATGGCGACGAGTTCGTACCGCGCCGAGGCGGGAACGATTCAGGGGCGGCTCGATTTGGCGAAGTACATCACTTTGCCCAAGGGCGAGTTGGCAGGGCGCGTGCTGCTGGTTGACGACCTCGCCGACTCGGGCGTCACGCTGAGGGCGGTGGTCGACCGGTTGCGCGGCATGCCGTCGATCAGCGAGCTGCGCTCGGCGGTGATCTGGACCAAGGGCGTGTCGTCGTACACGCCCGATTACTACGTCGAGCTGTTGCCGACGAGCCCGTGGATTCATCAGCCGTTCGAGGAGTACGACGAGCTGCGGCCTGCGGGGTTGGCGAAGAAGTTTGTGATTTGATGGCTTTGGGTCACGCCTCGCTTCGCCTCGTCCTTGGGCTCGCTGACGCGTCGCTGGGACGCCTTCGGCGTCCGGGACTCGGCCACGTTCCGCGGCCCCGGTCCGGCTTGCAAGCCGGACCTTTCGAGTCCCTTCGCGCACAGTGCGCAGGCACGGTGCTCTGGGCCCCAAATGAAAAGGCCGCATACTGCGGCCTTTTCATTTGGTGCCCAGGAAGGGACTCGAACCCCCACGGAGTTACCCGCTAGTACCTGAAACTAGTGCGTCTACCAATTCCGCCACCTGGGCATTTCAGGAAGTCGGGGACTATACCATTCGAGCCACATCCAAGAGTGTCGTCGGCGCTGAGCTGATGAGTGAAGTCGAGGGCACGGTGCAGGGGCACCGCGACGGCCACGGCTTCGTCGTTCGTGACGACGGTCAGGCCGACGTCTACCTGTCGCAACAGGAGATGCGCGCGGTGCTGCATCGGGATCGGATCAAGGTCCGAATCCTGCGCCAGGACCGCAAAGGGCGCGCCGAGGGCCGGGTTCTCGAAATCCTCGAGCGCAAGCGCGCGCCGATCATCGGCAGGCTGTTGTTCGAGGGCGGCTCCTGGGTCGTCGCGCCCGAAGACCAGCGCTACGGCCAGGACATCCTGATCCCGAAGAACGCGACCGCGAGCGCGACGACGGGACAGGTCGTCGCAATCGAACTCACCGAGCCGCCGTCGATGTATTCGCAACCCGTCGGCCGTGTCATCGAGGTGCTCGGCGAAATCGACGACCCCGGAATGGAAATCGAAATCGCGGTGCGCAAGTACGAAGTGCCGCATCGCTTTTCCGCAGAAGCGCTGGCGCAGGCGGCGAGCCTGCCGCAGGCGATTCGTGCGATCGACCGCAAACACCGGGTCGACCTGACCGATGTGCCGCTGGTCACGATCGACGGCGAAGACGCGCGCGACTTTGACGACGCCGTGTATTGCGAGCCGGCCGTCATCGGCAAGGGCAGCGGCCGCGCGAACGCGAAGAGCGCGAACGGATGGCGCCTGCTCGTCGCGATCGCGGACGTGAGCCACTACGTCAAGCCGGGCGAAGCACTCGACGTCGACGCCTACGAGCGCGCCACGTCGGTGTACTTTCCGCGCCGCGTGATCCCGATGCTGCCCGAGCGCATCTCGAATGGCTTGTGTTCGTTGAATCCGGACGAAGACCGCCTCGCGCTCGTCTGCGACATGCTGATCACGCCTGCCGGCGACGTGCACGCGTACCAGTTCTACGCCGCAGTGATCCGCTCGCAGGCGCGCCTCACCTACGACGAAGTCGCGGCCATCCTCGGCAATACGCGCGGCGCGCAGGCGCTGCGCCGCGACGAACTGGTGCCGCACCTGCTGCACCTGCACGGCGCGTACCGCGTCTTGCTCAAAGCGCGCGAAAAGCGCGGCGCGGTCGACTTCGCGACGAGTGAAACGCAAATCGTTTGCGATGCGAACGGCCGCATCGAAAAAATCGTCCCGCGCACGCGGACCGAAGCGCACCGCGTCATCGAAGAAGCGATGCTCGCGGCGAACGTGTGCGCCGCCGATTTCATCGCCACCGCGAAACACCCGGCGCTCTACCGTGTGCACGAAGGGCCGACGCCCGAACGCAGGTTGCTGCTGCAGAACTACCTGAAGGCGTTGGGGCTGGGCCTGTCGGTGAGCGACGAGCCGCGCCCGGCCGAATACCAGAGCATCGCCGCCGCGACGCGCGACCGCGCCGACGCGACGCAGATCCACACCATGCTGCTGCGCTCGATGCAGCAGGCGATCTACACCGGCACCAACTCCGGGCATTTCGGACTCGCGTACGACGCCTACGCGCATTTCACGAGCCCGATCCGGCGCTACCCGGATTTGCTGGTGCACCGCGTCATCCATGCGTTGTTGAACGGCAGGCGCTACCACCTGGTTCCGCCGGCGAGCGTCGTCGCCAAGACGCTGGCGCGCAAGGCGGCGCGACCCGTCAAGCACGCGAGCGAGGAGGCGCAGGTCTGGGAGGTTGCCGGTGCGCATTGCAGCGCCAACGAACGGCGCGCCGACGAGGCGTCGCGCGACGTCGAGGCCTGGCTCAAGTGCCGCTACATGCGCGAACACCTGGGCGAAGAGTTCGGCGGCACGGTGAGCGCGGTTGCCGCGTTCGGCCTCTTCGTGCAGCTCGACGCGCTGTACGTCGAAGGCCTGGTTCACATCACCGAACTCGGCGGCGAGTACTACCGCTTCGACGAAGTGCGCCAGGAGCTGCGCGGCGAGCGCAGCGGCCAGCGCTATGCGATCGGTTCGCGGGTGCGCATCCAGGTCAGCCGCGTCGACCTCGACGGCCGGCGCATCGACTTCCGCCTCGTGCGCGAGGGCGACGCTGCGTTGCCGCCGGTGCGCGGCCGGCGCGACCGGCAGGCCGCGCTGGCAGCAAGCGCCGCCGAGGAGTTGCTGGTGATGAAAGGCCTGGACCGCGAAGTCAAGGCGGCGACGCGGCGTGCAGGAGCGAAGGTCGGCAAAGCGGGCAAGACAGGGAATGCGGTGAAGGGGGCGCGCGCAGCGCCCGCGGCCGCGCGTGGCGGCAAGACGTCGGGCAAGGTGGGTGTCGGGGGCCGCGCCAAAGCGGCCGTGGGCAAGGGGGCGCGCCGGCGCTGAGCTGAGCTCGCTTCGCGCGCCCCACGCGCCTCAGGCGCATCACACGCCCGTAGCGCGCGCCTGATCGTGCAGGCGCTCGATCAGCTCGGTGGCGCGCAGTGCGCCGGCAGCCACGCCGTGCGCTGCGAGCCCGTGCCGATAGACCGCGCCGCACGCCGCGTCGAACGCCGCGTCGACGCCGCCGTCCGAAGCTGATTGCGACCAGCAACCGCCGAGCCAACCCGCGAGCACATCGCCCGTCCCAGCGCTTGCGAGCGCTGCGTTGCCGGTCGGGTTCAGATGCGGCGTCCGCCCGGGTGCGGCGATGACGCTGCCCGAGCCTTTCAAGACGGTTACGGACTGGAAGCGGCCAGCCAAGCGCGTCGCTGCGCCGATCCGATCCGCCTGGACCTGCGCCGTGCTGCAGCCGAGCAGGCGCGCCGCTTCGAGCGGGTGTGGCGTGAGTATCGTGACATGGCCGCGCCCGGCGCGGGCCTCGAGCTGGCCTTGCAGCGCCGTGTCCGATGCGATGGCGTTCAGCGCATCGGCGTCGAGCTGCAGCCGGGGAACCTGACTCAGCAGCCGTGGCAAGACCTTGCGTACCGCGTCGCCCGCGCCGCAGCCGCAAATCACGAGGCTCGTTCGCAACGCGTCCTGTGGACCTTCGCTCCAGCCCGGGCGCAGCATCAATTCCGGGCACGACGCGTCGAAGCTTGGGCCTTGCGGGTCGAGCAGGTCGACGAAGACCCGCCCGGCTCCGGCGGCGTGCGCGGCGCGCGCCGCGAGCAACGCCGCGCCGCACATTCCGGCGGCTCCGCCGACCACCGCAACGTCGCCGAAGCTGCCCTTGTGCTGCGCGTGGCGGCGTTGCGGCAGCGCCGCCTGCGCTGCGCCGCTGAGCCACGCCGCGGGTGCGGCGCCGGAAGCGTCGACTTGCAAGTCATCGAACCACAGGTCGCCGACGTGATCCCGCCCCACGCCCGTGAACAGACCCGGCTTCAAGGCGAGCAGGCTCAGCGTGTGGCGCGCCGAGACGACATCGGGCCCGAGCGCGGTGCCCGTGTCGGCGTGCAGGCCGGAAGGGATGTCGACGGCGAGCACCGGGCAAGCCAAGCCGTTGAGGAATCGAATCCACGCCGCAATCCGCGGATCGGGCGCGCGGTTCGCTCCGATGCCGAGCAAGGCGTCGATCGCCAGATCCGGAACGAAACCCAGGTCGCTCACCGGGGTGATCGAAACGCCGGCGGCGCGCGCTCTCTCGCACGCTGCGCGCGCAGCGGCGGGCTGGGTTGCCGGATCGGCAAGCGAACTCACGCTGACGCGCTTGCCCCAGCGGTGCAAGTGCAGCGCGGCTTCGAAGCCGTCGCCGCCGTTGTTTCCGGGGCCGGCGGCAACCCAGATGGCGCGCGCATGCGGCGCGAGCGCGAGCGCCAGACGCGCCAGCAGCAGGCCGGCGCGCTGCATCAGAACATTCGGCCCGAGCGCGGCCTGGGCGCGCGCTTCGACGCCGCGCAGCGTGGCAAGGTCGTAGAGCGGCAGCGCGGGTTGCGGAAGCAGGATGCGCTGCATCGTGCGCAATGCGGTGTTCAGGCGCCCAAACGCTGCAACGCCAAGCGCGCCATGTCGAGCGGCGCGGTCGCGCCCGCCGATCAAGTCGGCGAGCGCGCGAGCCGAGCCGCAGCTCAGCGCCCAGCCGCTCGAGCCATGGCCGAGGTTCAGCCAGACGCCGGGAACGTTGCTTGGGCCGACGATCGGCGGCCCGTCGGGCAGCATCGGTCGTGCGCCTTTCCAGACCTGCGCGCGGCGCAACTGTGCGCCGCCGGGGAACCAGTCGTTGAGCACCTTGTACAGCGTGCCGATCGCGCCCTGGTGCTGGTGCTCGGCGTTGCCGCCGAGTTCCGCGCCGCCCGCGACGCGCAGGCGCTGGCCGAGGCGGCTGATGGCAACCTTGTAGCGCTCGTCCATGATCGCCGAGCGCGGCCCATGTTCGGCGGCACGCAGCGGAAACGTCAACGAGTAACCGTAGAGCGGTTGCAACGGCAGGTGCAGCCCCAGAGGCGCGAGCAGGCGTGCGCTGTCGACGCCGGCGCAGACGACGACGGCGTCGAACTGGGTCTCGCTCAAGGGATGGCCGAAGCGCGCCGCGGCGCGTGAGCGCAGCGACATCGCCTGCGACACCCGCTCCGGGTTGATGTCGGTCGCCTGTGCCAGGCGCGACGCGGCGTAGTCGTCGTTCACGGCGAGTTGCCGAACCTCGAGCGCCAGGCGCGCCCCGGGTTGGATTCGCAGCACCTGGTTCGCGAGGTGGAATTCGGCGCCGCGCTTTTCCGCATCGTCGCGCAGCAACTGGGTGAACTGGCGGCAGTTGCCGACTTCGTCGCCGGGCAAGTGGATGCCGCCCATCAGGTCCTGGTCGGCCTGCAGTCCCGGCTCGACGTCGCGGCAGCCCGCGGCGCTCAGTTCCTTGAACGTGATTCCCAGTTCGCGCAGCAGCAGCGTGCCGGCGCGCGCCTGTTCCACTTCCGCCTCGCCGCGGTGCAGCACCAGGTAGCCGCGATTGCGCTCGAATTCGAGCTTCAACTTGTCGATCAGATTCGTCAGCCGCTCCTGGCTGAACTTGGCGAGATGGTGCATCGCCGAGCGATTTTGTTCGTACTCGCTTTGCCGGCACGCGCGCAGCCAGCGCCACGCCCAGCGCCACACGGCGGGGTTCAGCGAGGCGTGCAGGCGCGCCGGGGAATGGGCACTGAACAGGTGGCGCAAGATCTTGCCCGGCATCCCAGGCGCCGCCCACGGCGTGACGTAGCCGGGTGCAATGACGCCGGCGTTGGCAAAGCTGCACTCGGAGGCGACGGCGTTGCGCCGGTCGAACACGTCCACCGAATGGCCGTCCATCGTCAATTCCCAAGCCGTGGTCACGCCCACGACCCCCGCGCCGATCACGGCAATGTGCATGGTCTTCAGTGCCCGCGCGCGCCGAGGGCAGTCTCGACGGCGAACGCGGTATCGAGCAGCGCGTCGTCGCGCATGGCGCTGCTCCACAACATCAGGCCGACGGGCATTTCTCCAGCAGCATGGCACGGCAGCGAGATCGCGCAGCCGTCGAGCAGGTTCACGACCGACGGGTTGCGCAGCAGTCTTGCGTTCGTCGCAAAGAATGCGGCGTCGTCGCCGAGCAGGGGTGCGATGGGCGGCGCGATCATCGGCACAGTGGGACTGAGCAGCGCGTCGAAGCCCTGCATCGACTCCTGCATCGCCGCGATCCACGTCGCACGGCGCGCCACGAGTTGAATGTAGTCCGCGCCGCTCATCGCCTCGCCGCGGCGAATTCGCATCGCGACGCGCGGGTCGTAGCGCGCCTCATCGCGCGCGATGCGCTCGCGGTGCCAGGCCCACGCCTCGACCGGAGCGAAGCCGCCGCCGGCCATGATTCCTGCGACTTCGGCGAGCGGCGCAACGTCGATCTCGTCGACCTGTGCACCGGCGCGGCGCAGTGTGGCCAGGCTGCGCTCGAACGCCTTCGCCACTGTCGGGTCCAGATCGTCGAGCATGAAACCGCGCGGCACGGCCAGGCGCAACGCGCGCGGCGCCACCGGCCGCAGCACGTTCGGCCGATCGGCGAGGATGGCGTGCAGCAAAGCAGCGTCGCGCACCGAGCGCGTGATCGCGCACACCGTGTCGAGCGTTGTGGACAGCGGAACGCTGCCTGCGGTGGGGGTGAGGCGCGCCGTGTTCTTGAACCCGACCAGACCTTGCAGCGCTGCCGGAATGCGAATCGAGCCACCGGTGTCCGAACCGAGCGCGGCCCACGCCGCACCCGCCGCCACCGAGACCGCGCCGCCCGATGTCGAGCCGCCAGGGATTCGCGGCGTCGGATCGAGCTGCGCTGTCGCAACGTTGGCGGGCGTGCCGAAATGCGGGTTGATGCCGACCCCGGAGAATGCGAACTCGCTCATGTTGGTTCGGCCGACGAAAGCCGCGCCGGCGCGTCTCAGGCGTGCCACGGCCGGGCAGTCGGCGCGTGCTGCTGGTGCGCCGGCGAGCACTTTCGAGCCTGCGCCTGTGACTTCACCGTGCACGTCGAACAAGTCCTTGATGCTCAGTGCAAGGCCCGCAAGTGGCGGCAGTGGCGCGCCTTGGCCGAACACGGCGTCGACGCCTTGCGCCACCGTGCGCGCCGCGTCGAAGCGTGTGCTCAGAAACGCTTTCGCGCAGGCCGGTGCAGCGCACGCGGCGCTGCTCTCCTGCAGCAGCGAATCCGCGCTCGCGCGTCCAGCCAGGATCTGCTCGCGTGCCGTGTTGAGGTCGACAGTCATGCGGGTGATACACTCCAGCGGTTTATCTGAGCCCGATGCCGACCATTGTTCTTCATGAACGATTCGCGTCGAGCCCGATGAACGAGCCGCGAATCCGGCAATCGAAAGGTGTCGTCGTCAGCGTGAGCCACGGGTTAAACCAGGGCCAACGCAGGGCAACGATTGAAGCCGGATTCTAGAACCAACCTTTGGAGCCCACATGACTATCACCATGCGTGAAATGCTGGAAGCCGGCGTCCACTTCGGACACCAAACGCGCTTCTGGAACCCCAAGATGGCCCCGTACATCTACGGCCATCGGAACAAGATCCACATCATCAACCTGGAAAAAACGCTGCCGTTGTTCCAGGAGGCGATGAAATTCGTGCGCCAGATCGCGGCGCGTCGCGGCACGGTGCTGATGATCGGCACGAAGCGCCAGGCGCGCGAAGTGATCGCGCTGGAAGCCAAGCGCGCCGGCATGCCTTTCGTCGACCAGCGCTGGCTCGGCGGCATGATGACCAACTTCAAGACCGTCAAGGCGTCGCTGAAGAAGCTCAAGGACATGCAGGCGCAGATCGAAGCCGGCACCGAGATCCGCATCAAGAAAGAGCAGCTGATGTTCCAGCGCGAGCTCGCCAAGCTGGAAAAAGACATCGGCGGAATCCAGGACATGAACGCGCTGCCCGACGCGATGTTCGTGATCGACGTGGGTTACCACAAGATCGCGGTCGCTGAAGCGAAGAAGCTCGGCATCCCGATCATCGGCGTCGTCGATTCGAACCACTCGCCGATCGGCATCGACTATGTGATCCCGGGCAACGACGACTCGAGCAAAGCGCTCGCACTCTACGCGCGCGCCGTCGCCGACGCGGTGCTCGAGGGCAAGGCGAACGCGATGAACGAAGTCGTGCACGCCGTGGCGCCGCAGGGCGACGAATTCGTCGAGGTCGACGAGCACGCCTGAGTTTGAATCGGCACCCCTGCACGGGGTCGAGACAGGGGCTGCTACAGCCCCTTTTTTCCAGTCAAAGACGGTTTGCCGGCGCTGCGTCGGCGAACTCAACGGAGGAAATTGTGATGCCCGCAATCACTGCAAGCATGGTCGGCGAACTGCGCGCCAAGACCGACGCACCGATGATGGAATGCAAGAAAGCGCTCACCGAAGCGAACGGCGACATGGCGCGCGCCGAAGAGCTGCTGCGGGTCAAGCTCGGCAGCAAGGCGGGCAAGGCTGCGTCGCGAGTTGCCGCCGAAGGCGTGGTCGCAGCGAGCGTGTCCGGCACGACAGGCGCGCTCGTCGAAGTCAATTGCGAAACCGACTTCGTGACGAAGAACGAGTCGTTTCTCGCGCTCGTCCAGGCGTGCGCTGAGCTGGTGGCAAAACACAATCCGGCCGACGTCGCCGCGCTGAGCAGCCTGCCACACAGCCAGGACGGCTTCGGCCCGACGGTGGAAGACGTGCGCAAGGGCCTGATCGGCAAGATCGGCGAGAACATGGCGATCCGCCGCTTCCAGCGTTACGCCGGCGGCGGCAAGGTCGCGTATTACCTGCACGGCACGCGCATCGGCGTGCTCGTCGAATTCAACGGCGACGACGCGGCGGCCAAAGACGTTGCGATGCACATCGCGGCGATGAAGCCGGTGGCGCTCTCGGCGGTGGACGTTCCCGCAGCGCTGATTCAGACCGAGCGCAACGTGGCGACGATGAAGGCGACCGAGGACGCGGAGAAGGCAAGAGCCGAGGGCAAGCCGGTGCAAAGCGCCGAGCTCGTCGCGAAGCGCGTCGAAGGCTCGGTGCAGAAGTTCCTCAAGGAAGTGAGCCTGCTGAACCAGGCCTTCGTGAAGAACGACAAACAGAGCGTCGAGAAGATGCTCCAGGAGCGCGCGACGCAAGTGAAGGCGTTCACGCTCTTCGTGGTCGGCCAGGGGATCGAGAAGAAGACCGACGACTTCGCCGCCGAAGTGGCGGCGCAGATCGCCGCGGCCAAGGGCACCTGAGGGTGCCGCCCGGCCAGGCATCGTTGCCCCGGTGCGGTACAACGTTAGACTCGGCGCCAGGTTCAGGCCAGACTACTTCAAAGGGAGTTCGCCGCATGCCCGCGTACAAGCGCATTCTGCTCAAGCTCTCGGGCGAGGCCTTGATGGGCGAAGACGCCTACGGCATCAACCGCGCGACGATCGTGCGCATGGTGCGCGAAATCCAGGCGGTGACGAAGCTCGGCGTTGAAGTTGCCGTCGTCATCGGCGGCGGCAACATTTTTCGTGGCGTCGCGGGCGGGTCGGTGGGAATGGACCGCGCGACCGCCGACTACATGGGAATGCTCGCCACCGTCATGAACGCACTCGCGCTCGCCGACACGATGCGCCAGGAGGGCATGGTGGCGCGCGTCATGTCGGCGATCTCGATCGAGCAAGTCGTCGAGCCTTATGTGCGCCCGAAGGCGCTGCAGTACCTGGAAGAGGGCAAGGTCGTCGTGTTTGCGGCCGGGACCGGCAACCCCTTCTTCACGACCGACACCGCCGCCGCGCTGCGCGGCGCCGAGATCGGCGCGCAAATCGTTCTGAAGGCGACGAAAGTCGACGGCGTCTACAGCGCCGATCCGAAGAAGGACCCGAACGCGAAGCGCTACAGCCAGATCAGCTTCGATGAAGCGATTCAGAAACATCTTCAAGTCCTGGACGCGACCGCCTTCGCGCTGTGCCGCGACCAGAAGTTGCCCATCAAGGTGTTCAGCATCTTCAAGCCCGGCGCGCTGCTGCGCGTGGTGCAAGGCGAAGACGAAGGCACCTTGGTCCATGTTTGAGGAGACGAAGCGATGAGCCTTGCAGAGATCAAGAAGACCGCCGAATCGAAAATGGCGCGAACCCTCGAAGCGTTCAAGGGCGAGCTGCAGAAAATCCGCACCGGCCGCGCGCACCCGGGAATCCTGGACCAGGTGCACGTGGACTACTACGGCTCGCCGGTGCCGATCGGCCAGATTGCCAACGTGACGCTGCTCGACGCCCGAACCCTCAGCGTGCAACCCTTCGAAAAGGGCATGGGTGCGAAGATCGAGAAGGCGATTCGCGAGTCCGATCTCGGCCTGAACCCCGCCGCGCAAGGCGACTTGCTGCGCGTGCCGATGCCGGCATTGTCGGAAGAGCGGCGCAAGGACTTGACGAAAGTCGCACGCCACGCCGGCGAAGAAGCGCGAATCGCCGCGCGCAACTTGCGCCGCGACGCGAACGATCACGCGAAAAAACTCCTGAAAGACAAAGTCATCGGCGAAGACGAGGAACGCCGCTCGCTCGACGACCTGCAAAAACTGACCGACCGCACGATCGCCGAGATTGACCGGCTCGTGGCGGCGAAGGAAGCCGAGATCCTGGCCGTTTGATGCGACTCGCCGCCCTTCTGCCGCAATCCGGCGTCGTCCACCGGCCACGCAAAGCGTGAGCGAAGTCGGTGCGTCAAGCGTGAACGCGGTGCCGCGCCATGTCGCGATCGTCATGGACGGCAACGGGCGCTGGGCGAAGAAGCGTTTCCTGATGCGATTCTTCGGCCACAAGAAGGGTGTCGACACGCTCGTCAACATGGTGCACGCATGCGCCGATCGCGGCATCGAGTACCTCACCGTGTTTGCGTTCTCGTCGGAAAACTGGAAACGGCCCAGTGAGGAAGTCTCGGGCCTGATGCAACTCGTGCTCGTCGCCGTGTCGCAATACCTGCGCAAGCTGGCGAGCGACGGGGTGCGGATCCGCATCGTCGGCGACCGCGCCCAGGTCTCGGACAAGCTGCGCCAGGCGTGGGAGCAGGCCGAATCGACGACGCAGCACAACACGCGAATCACGCTCACCGTCGCGTTCAACTACGGCGGGCGCTGGGACATCGTGCAGGCGTGCCGGCGTGCCATCGAAGCCGGTGTGAGCGCCGCCGAGCTCGACGAGGCGCGACTGAATCAGTTCATGGCGCTGAGTTACGCGCCGGACCCGGACCTGTTCATTCGCACCGGCGGCGAAGTGCGGATCAGCAACTTCCTGCTCTGGCAAGTTGCCTACTCCGAACTCGTTTTCACGGATCGGTTGTGGCCCGAATTCGGCGCGGCCGATCTGGACGCTGCGCTGGCCGACT
This sequence comes from uncultured beta proteobacterium, assembly GCA_963775015.1. Classification (GTDB taxonomy): domain Bacteria; phylum Pseudomonadota; class Gammaproteobacteria; order Burkholderiales; family Burkholderiaceae_C; genus JAEMQF01. The sequence goes on from CAVZHI010000015.1 coordinate 254,307, forward strand.
ACGCGCGCCGCGACCGGCGCTTCGGGGCGCTGAAAGACAACGCTGCGGCGCAGCCGCAGCCGATTGCAGCAGCCTAGGCCGGGCGCCACTGACATGCTCAAACAAAGAGTCATCACGGCAGTTTTGCTGATGGCAATTCTCGTCGCTTCGCTGGCGGTCGAGTCACCCTGGCCATTCGCCGGATTCACCCTGCTCTTGATCGCAGCTGCGGGTTGGGAGTGGGGCCGCTTGAACGGCGCCGCCGCGCTCTCGCTCGCACTTGCGGTCGGAGTCGCTGCTGCCGGCGCCGCAGCAATCGGGTTCGGTTGGGGAGGCGTGGCGCCGGGCTGGTTGTGGTGGGCCGCGCTCCTGCTCTGGACGCTCGGCGGTGCCGCGGCGTTGCGCGCCGGCGTTGCAGCGTGGTCGGCGCAAGCGAAAAGTGTGGCGTTGCTTGCTCGGCGTGCTGTTGCTGGGTGCCGCGTGGCTTGCGATCGTCAACGCGCGCGCCGTGGGGGCGAACTTCCTGCTCTCGATCTGCTGCGTCGTCTGGATGGCCGACATCGCCGCGTATTTCGGCGGCCGCGCTTTCGGCAAGCGCAAGCTCGCACCGGCGATCAGCCCAGGCAAGAGCTGGGAAGGCGTGTGGAGCGGCATGCTCGGCGTGCTGATTCTGGGCGCGGGGTGGCTCGCTGTGGACCGCTCGTTCGCGCTCGGTTCGCCGAGCATCTTCACGCACTTGTTGTCGCACCTGGGCAGCGTCGGCTTGATCCTCGTCGTACTGTTCCTGGTGGCGCTGAGCATCGTCGGCGACTTGTTCGAGTCGCTGGTCAAACGCAGCGCCGGCGCGAAGGACAGCAGCCAGCTCCTGCCGGGGCACGGCGGCGTGCTCGATCGTTTCGACGCACTGCTACCCGTCGTTCCGGCGGCGCTGGCATTTGCCTCGTTGCGCACTTGAGTTGCGGCGACACATGAGCGCGCCTCTGCAACGCCTGTGCATCCTCGGCGCCACCGGTTCGGTGGGGCGAAGCACGCTCGATGTCGTCGCGCTGCACCCGGAGCGCTTCGAAGTCTTCGCCTTGTCTGCGCATGGCCGGATCGACGATCTTTTCGAGCTGTGCCTGAAGTGGCGCCCGCGCTGCGCCGTCGTTCGCGACGCGGTTCAGGCCGGCGAACTTGCGGCGCGCCTTCAAGGCAAGCGAATTCGCACCGAGGTCTTGCACGGCGCGCAGGCCTTGTGCGACATGGCTTCGCACGCGCAGGTCGATACCGTGATGGGCGCGATCGTCGGCGCTGCGGGCCTCGCGCCTTGCCTGGCCGCGGCGCGCGCGGGGAAACGCCTGCTGCTCGCGAACAAGGAGGCGCTCGTCGTCGGCGGCGCGCTCTTCATGGCCGCGGTGCGCAGCGGCGGCGCGACGCTGCTGCCGATCGACAGCGAACACTCGGCGATCTTCCAATGCCTGCCCGAAGACCGGCAGACGTGGAAAGAACGCATCCACCACATCGTGCTCACCGCCTCGGGCGGGCCGTTTCGCGAGCGCGACCCGGCGACACTGCGCGACGTGACGCCCGATGAGGCGTGCGCGCACCCGAACTGGGTCATGGGGCGCAAGATTTCGGTCGACTCGGCGACGATGATGAACAAGGCGCTCGAAGTGATCGAGGCGCGCTGGCTGTTCGACCTCGCGCCCGCGCAAATCGAAGTCGTGATCCACCCGCAAAGCATCGTGCACTCGATGGTCGTGTGCCGCGATCATTCGGTGCTGGCGCAACTCGGTACGCCCGACATGCGCGTGCCGATCGCCTACGGCCTCGCGTTTCCCGAGCGCATCGCCTCGGGCGCGCAAGCGCTCGACTTCGCGACGCTCGGCGCGCTCACCTTCGAGCCACCCGACCACGCGCGCTACCCCGGCCTGCAGCTCGCGTGGGACACGCTCGCCGGCCCGCTGGGCAGCACTGCAGTGCTGAACGCGGCGAATGAAGAAGCGGTGGCCGCGTTCCTCGCCGGGCGCATCCGCTTCGACCAGATCCACGCCGTGAATTCGCAGACGCTCGAGCATGTGGACGGCGACGCCGGCAGCATCGCGGCGCTGCTCGAACTCGACGCGCACGCGCGGCAGAGCGCGGTTCAATTCATCGAGGGGTTGGCGCGATGCTGATCACGGTTCTTGCGTTCGTTCTCACGCTCGGTGTGCTGATCGTGATCCACGAATACGGCCACTACCGTGTCGCCGTCGCGTGTGGCGTCAAGGTGTTGCGCTTTTCGGTCGGCTTCGGGCGTGTCATCTGGCGCCGCCAGGCGAACCCGGACGCGACCGAATTCGTCATCTGCGCGCTGCCTCTCGGCGGCTACGTGCGCATGCTCGACGAGCGCGAAGCGCCGGTCGAGGCTGGGCAATTGCACGCGGCGTTCAACCGCAAGAAACTCTCGCAGCGCACCGCGATCGTCGCCGCCGGGCCGCTCGCGAATCTGTTGCTCGCCGTGTTGCTCTACGCCGCGGCGCACTGGATCGGCATCGACGAAGCGAAAGCGGTTCTGGCGCCGCCTTCGCGCGCGAGCCTGGCCGACAGCGCCGGAATGCGCGCCGGAGATTGGGTGCGTGCCTGGTCCGCCGACGGCACCGAATGGCAGGACCTGCACTCGCTCGGCGACTTGCGCTGGCAGGTCACGCGCGCCGTGATGCGCGGCCAAGCGCTGCAGCTCATGGTGAGCGACCGCGACGGGCGCGGCCAGCGCCGGATCGTGCTCGAACTCGATCGCCTGGGCAGCACCGAAATCGATGCTGCGGCGATGCAGCGCATCGGCCTCGGCGGGCCTTTCAGCGAACCCGTGCTCGGCGACGTCAAAGCCGGGGGGCCGGCAGCGCGAGCGGGCCTGCGCGCCGGCGACCGGGTGCTGACGATCGACAGCGTGAACATCGCCGACGCGTCGATGATTCGCGAACTGATCCAGGCCAGCGGCGCGAGCGGTGAGCCTGGCAGCACCGCCAAGCCGATGCTGTGGCGCGTCGAGCGTTCCGGCCAGACGCTGGAGGTGCAAGTTCTGCCCAACGTCGTCAGCGACGGCGCACGGCGCATCGGCCGCATCGAGGCCTTCCCGGGGCAGCCGCCGGAAATGCTGACGGTGCGCTATGGCGTTGTCGAAGGTTTGTCGCGCGCCGTGCGCAAGACCTGGGAGATGTCAGCGCTGACGCTCGAGATGCTCGGCAAGATGGTGATCGGCCAGGCGTCGTTGAAGAACCTCAGCGGCCCGATCACGATTGCCGACTACGCTGGCCAGTCGGTGCGTCTGGGCCTGGCCTACTACCTCGGTTTTCTCGCCGTCGTCAGCGTGAGTCTGGGCGTGCTCAACCTGCTGCCGCTGCCGATGCTCGACGGCGGACACCTGATGTATTATCTTTTCGAGGCTGTGACGGGGCGGCCGGTCTCCGACATGTGGCTCGAGAGACTGCAGCGCGGCGGCGTGGCGATCATGCTGATGATGATGTCGCTGGCCCTGTTCAACGATGTGGCTCGTTTGCTGGGCCTGTATTAATCCAGACCCTGATTCCCATCCGACCGCATGCGTTTTCCTTTTCCGCTGGACCGCTTTCGCCCCTCGATTCTGAGCGTTGCCCTGGCTGGCGCACTGAGCGCCGGCAGCGCCTGGGCGGTCGATCCGTTCGTGCTGAAGGACATTCGCGTCGAGGGCCTGCAGCGCACCGACGCCGGCACGGTGTTTGCGTCGCTGCCGTTTCGCATCGGTGACACCTACAACGACGAGAAGGGCGCGGCCGCGTTGCGCGCGCTGTTTGCGACCGGACTTTTCAAGGACGTTCGCATCGACATCGACACCGGTGTCGTGATCGTGATCGTCGAAGAGCGATCGATCGTCGCGAACCTGGACTTCGTCGGCCTGAAGGAATTCGACAAGGACACGCTCACCAAGTCGCTGAAGGACTTCGGCATCGGCGAAGGCCTGCCGTTCGACAAGGCGCTCGCGGATCGCGCCGAACAAGAGCTGAAGCGCCAATACCTGACGCGCAGCCTCTACGGGGCCGAAGTCGTGACGACGGTGACGCCGCAAGAGCGCAATCGCGTCAACGTCACGTTCACGATCACGGAAGGAAGCGCGGCGAAGATTCGCGAACTGCGAATCGCCGGCAACAAGGCGTTTGCCGAAGACGAGCTCACCGCCTTGCTCGAATTGAACGACGGCGGCTGGCTCAGTTGGTACACGAAGGCGGACCGCTATTCGCGCTCCAAGCTGAACGCCGACCTCGAGACGCTGCGCTCGTTCTATTTGAATCGCGGTTACCTCGAGTTCACGGTCACGTCGACGCAGGTCGCGATTTCGCCCGACAAACAAGAGATCACGATCACGATCAACGTCGACGAAGGCCAGCCCTACACCGTGACCGCGGTGACGCTGGAAGGCGAGTACCTGGGCAAGGAAGAAGACTTCAAGACGCTCGTCAGGCTCAAGCCCGGCGAGCCGTACCGCGCAGAAAGCGTGACGAACACGACAAAAGCCTTCGTCGATCGTTTTGGCACCTTCGGTTATGCGTTCGCGCGTGTCGAGCCGCGCACCGACATCGACCGCGTCAACGGGCGCGTCGCGGTGGCGCTGGTCGCCGAGCCGCAGCGCCGCGTCTACGTGAGGCGCGTCAACGTCGCGGGCAACAGCCGCACGCGCGACGAAGTCGTGCGCCGCGAATTCCGCCAATTCGAGTCGAGCTGGTACGACGGCGCGAAGATCAAGCTGTCGCGGGATCGGATCGACCGCTTGGGTTACTTCAAGGACGTCGCCATCGACACCGCCGAAGTCCCGGGCGCGCAAGACCAGGTCGACCTGACGCTCACGCTGACGGAAAAGCCGACCGGGAACCTGCTCATCGGCGCCGGATTTTCTTCGGCCGACAAGCTCTCGCTGACGGCGTCGGTGAAGCAGGACAACGTGTTCGGCTCGGGCAACTACCTCGGGCTGGAACTGAACACGAGCCGCTCGACGCGAACCATATCGCTGAGCACGGTCGACCCCTACTTCACGATCGACGGCATTTCGCGTGCGCTCGAGGTGTACTACCGCACCGTGAAGCCGTTCAACCCGCAAAGCGGCGAGCAGTACGAACTCGTGACGAAGGGCGCATCGATTCGGTTTGGCGTTCCGTTCAGCGAGTTCGACACCGTGTTCCTCGGCCTGGGTGCCGAGCAGACCGACATCCGCGGTGACCGGTTGCCCAACAGCTACCACAACTACCGTTTCAACTTCGGCGAGAGGAGCGTGTCGATCCCGATCACGCTGGGCTGGGCGCGCGACGCGCGCGACAGCGCGATCGCGCCCACGGCAGGGCGCTACCTGCGCCTGAATTTCGAATGGGGCGTCGCCGGCGATACGCGCTATTTGCGGACCAACGCGCAGGCGCAGCAGTACTTTCCACTCGGGCCGAAGTTCTCGCTCGGCCTGAACGCTGAAGTCGGCTGGGGCCAGGGCCTCGCCGGGCGCCCGTACCCGATCTTCAAGAATTTCTACGGCGGCGGCCTGGGCACGGTGCGCGCGTTCGACCAGGGGTCGCTCGGGCCGCCCGACGTGCTCGGTGGCTACATTGGGGGCAACCGGCGCATCAACTTGAACAGCGAGTTGTACGTTCCGGTTCCGGGCTCGGGCAACGACCGGTCGCTGCGCCTGTTCGCTTATGTCGACGCCGGCAACGTCTGGGGCGAGTTCGAAAGCATCACCGCCGAGAGCCTGCGCGCATCGGCCGGCGTGGGCCTGAGTTGGATCTCGCCGGTGGGCCCTTTGAAGCTGAGTTGGGGTGCACCGTGGCGCAAGCAGCCCGGCGATAGAATCCAGCGTCTTCAATTCCAGATCGGGACAGCGTTCTAATGAAAAGCTCTGCATGGAAGTTGTTCGCCGTTGCCGCACTGCTCGGCTGCGCAGCGGTGGGCAGCTGGGCCCAGGAACTGCGCATCGGCTACGTGAACAGCGATCGGGTCTTGCGCGACGCGATTCCCGCCAAGGCGGCGCAGGCGAAACTCGAGACGGAATTTTCGAAGCGCGAAAAGGAACTCGCTGAGTTTGCGAATCGCCTCAAGGCCGCCGGCGACAAGCTCGACAAGGACGCGCCGACGCTGTCCGAAACCGAACGCAGCCGACGCCAGCGCGATCTGGTCGAACAGGACCGCGAGTTCCAGCGCAAGCGCCGCGAATTCCAGGAAGACCTGAGCCAGCGCAAGAACGAAGAGTTGGCGTCGGTCGTCGAGCGCGCGAACAAGGTGATCAAGCAGATTTTCGAGACCGAGAAGTACGACCTGATCCTGCAGGAAGCGGTGTTTGCCGGGCCGAAGGTCGACATCACCGACAAGGTCATCAAGGCGCTGAACGCGCAGGGCGCAAAGTAAGAACCCGTCGCGCGAGCGCGGTTCATTCCATCCCGGGCTCTCAGTGGCCATCAGCGTTTGCGCGCGCGAAATCGCCGAGGCCCTCGGCGGCGAGTTGATCGGCCCCGCGGACCAGCGCATCGAACGCATCGGTCCGCTCGAAGGCGCCACGCCCGCGACGATTTCCTTCTTCTCCAATCCGCGCTTCCAGGCGCAGCTCGCGGCGACGCAAGCCGGTTGTGTGATCGTCGCGCCGGCGTTTCGTGACGCCGCCGCCCACGGTGCGCGTGCCGGGGCGACGATTGTTGCGCCCGACCCCTACCTCTACTTCGCGCGCCTCACCCAGTGGTGGGCCCGCCTCACGCGTGCGCCGAAGCCTGCGGGGGTGCACGCGAGCGCCGTGATCGATGCGACGGCGCAGGTGGCACCCAGCGCGACGGTGGAGGCACTCGCGGTGATCGAGGCGCACGCCGTCATCGAAGACGGCGCGTGCATCGGCGCACACTGCTTTGTCGGCGCCGGCGCCCGGGTCGGCGCGATGACGCGCCTGGCATCGCGCGTCACGCTCGGCGCGGGTTGCACGATCGGCGCGCGCGGCATCGTGCACAGCGGCGTCGTGATCGGCGCCGACGGCTTCGGATTTGCGCCGACGATGGGGCGCTGGGAAAAGATCGAACAGCTCGGCGCAGTGCGCATCGGCGACGACGTCGAGATCGGCGCCAACACCTGCATCGACCGCGGCGCGTTAGAGGACACCGTGCTCGAAGACGGCGTCAAGCTCGACAACCTGATCCAGATCGGCCACAACGTTCGCATCGGCGCGCACACCGCGATCGCCGGCAACGCGGGTGTGGCAGGCAGCGCGCAGATCGGCGCGCACTGCACGATCGGCGGCGCGGCGAACATCCTCGGCCACCTCAGCCTGGCCGAGGGGGTGCACATCTCGGCGGCGAGCGTCGTGATGCGCTCGATCCGCAAGCCGGGCCTCTACAGCGGCATCTTTCCCATCGACGACAATGCCGCGTGGGAAAAGAATGCCGCCACGTTGCGCCAACTGCACGCCTTGCGTGATCGGCTGCGTGCCCTGGAGAACGACGTGAAAAAGAGCAAATCATGATGGACATCCACGAGATCCTGAACCGGCTGCCGCACCGCTATCCGTTCCTGCTCATCGACCGCGTGCTCGAGCTCGAAGCGGGCAAGCGCATCCAGGCGCTGAAGAACGTGACGGTCAATGAACCGTTCTTCGTCGGCCATTTCCCGATCCGCCCGGTGATGCCCGGCGTGCTGATGCTCGAAGCGCTGGCGCAAGCGGCGGCGCTGCTCGCGTTCGAAACGCTCGGTCAACTGCCCGACAGCAAGACGATCTACTACCTTGCCGCGCTCGACGCGGCGCGCTTCAAGAAGCCGGTCGAGCCGGGCGATCAGCTCATTCTCGAAGCGCTGCTGACGCGCAACAAGGCGGCGGTGTACAAGTTTGCTTGCAACGGGCGCGTCGGGGCAGACGTCGTCGTCGAATGCGAGTTGACGTGCACGATGCGCAAGTTCGCCTGAGAGCCCGAGGCAGCGGCGCGCCATGGCGAGCATTCACCCCACGGCCATCATTGAGCCGGGTGCGCAACTCGGCGAAACGGTGCGGATCGACGCCTTTGCGATCGTGCGCGCGAACGTGCAGATCGGCGAAGGCAGCAGCGTCGGCGCGCACTGCGTGATCGAAGGCCACACGCGCATCGGGCGTGAGAATCGAATTTTCCAGTTCTGCTCGATCGGCGCCGCGCCGCAGGACAAGAAGTACGCGGGAGAGCCGACCGAACTGCAGATCGGCGATCGGAACACGATTCGCGAGTTCTGCACCCTGAACGTCGGCACGGTGCAAGACGGCGGGGTGACGCGGATCGGCGACGACAACTGGATCATGGCCTACGTGCACATCGCGCACGACTGCCAGGTCGGGAACCAGACGATCTTCGCCAACAACGCGACGCTCGGCGGCCACGTCGAGATCGACGACTGGGTCATCGTCGGCGGCTTGAGCGGCGTGCATCAATTCGTGAAGATCGGTGCGCATGCTTTCGTCGGCTTCGCCAGCGCGGTGTCGCAAGACGTTCCGCCGTTCATGCTCGTCGACGGCAATCCGCTCGCGGTGCGCGGCTTCAACGCCGAAGGTTTGCGCCGACGCGGTTTTTCGCCGATCCGAATCGCCGCGGTGAAACAGATGCACAAGCTGATTTACCGCTCCGGCTTGACGCTTGAAGCGGCCAAAGCGGCGCTCGCCGAACTTGCGGCGCAGACGACGGACGCGCAAGGCGACGTGCAGAGCGTGCTCGCCTTTCTGCAGCGGGCGCAGCGTGGCATCGCGCGCTAGCGCGGCGCTGGGTTGCGGCGCGCGAAACGCAAGACACGTGGCACAAAGCGCACCATGAGTGCATCGCCGAGCGCACCGCGAATTGCGATGGTCGCCGGCGAAGCGTCGGGCGACCTGCTCGCCGGCCTGTTGCTCGGCGGCATGCGTTCGCGCTGGCCGCAGCTCCAGGCGTTTGGCATCGGCGGGCCGAAAATGGCCGAACAAGGATTTGACGCCTGGTGGCCGCACGACAAACTCGCGGTGCGCGGTTACGTCGAGGTGCTGAGCCACTACCGCGAGATCTCGGGGATTCGCAATCAGCTCGCCGAGCGGCTGCTGCGCGAGCCGCCCGATCTGTTCATCGGCGTCGACGCGCCCGATTTCAACCTCGAACTCGAAGGGCGATTGAAGGCGAAGGGGATTCGCACGCTGCACTTCATCAGCCCGTCGGTCTGGGCGTGGCGCGCAAAGCGCATCGAGAAGATCCACGTCGCCGTCGATCACATGCTGTGCGTGTTCCCGTTCGAACCCGCGCTCTACGCCAAACATGGCGTCGCTGCGACCTACGTCGGGCATCCGCTCGCGGACACGATTCCGCTCGAAGCGCCACGCGCGCAGGCGCGCCAGGCGCTCGGAATCGGCGCCGCCGAGCAGCTCGTCGCGCTGCTGCCGGGAAGTCGCAGGTCCGAGATCCAGTACATCGCGCCGAGAATGCTCGGGGCGGCGCAGGAAATGCATCGGCTGCGCCCGGCGCTGCGCTTCGTGATTCCGGTCGTGCCGGGCCTGCGCCACGCGATCGAGCCTCTGCGGCGTCAGCACGCGAACGACGTGCCGATCGAACTCCTGGACGGCCGCTCGCACGAGGCGCTCGCCGCTTGCGACGCGGTGCTCGTCGCGAGCGGCACGGCCACACTCGAGGCGGCGTTGTTCAAGCGGCCGATGGTGATCTGCTACACGATGCACGCGCTGTCCTGGCAGATGATGAAGCGCATGAAGCTCCAGCCCTGGGTCGGCCTGCCGAACATCCTGCTCCAAGACATGGCGGTGCCCGAGCTCCTGCAAGGCGACGCGACGCCGGAGAAACTCGCCGCCGCAACCCTCGCCTGGCTCGACGACCCGGCGCGCTGCGCGCTGCTCGCCGAGCGCTTCCAGGCGCTGCACCTGCAACTGCGCCGAAACACCGCGAAAGCCGCGACCGATGCGATCGAAGCCCTCCTTGCGCAGGCTGCCGCGTGACCTGGGCCTGAACCCGGGGCTGTTCGTCGGCGTCGACGAAGCCGGGCGCGGCCCGCTCGCCGGGCCGGTGGTCGCCGCGGCCGTGATGTTGGATGACCGCGCGCCGATCCGCGGCCTGAACGACTCGAAGAAGTTGAGCGCGCGAAGCCGCGAACGCCTCTGCGATGAAATCCTCGCCAAGGCCTTGTGCTGCCGCATCGGCACCGCCAGCGTCGAAGAAATCGACACGCTCAACATCCTGCAAGCGACGCTGCTCGCGATGCGCCGCGCGGTTGAGGGCCTGAGGCTGCGCCCGCACCTCGTTCTCGTCGACGGCAATCGGGCGCCGGACCTCGACCTGCCGGTGCGCACGATCGTGAAAGGCGACTCGAAAGTGCAGTGCATCGCCGCGGCGTCGATCCTGGCCAAGGTGCACCGCGATCGACTCTGCGCCGAGCTGCACGAACGCCATCCGCACTACGGGTTCGACGGCCACAAGGGCTACGCGACGGCGGCGCACCTGGCGGCGCTGCGCGAGCATGGGCCATGCCCGGCGCATCGGCGTTCGTTCGCGCCGGTGCGCGAGGCCGCGGCGAACCCTGCGCCGGCAGCGTGAACGGCGTCCGCATCACTTCGCGCAGCAATCCGCTGCTGGTGCGCCTGCGCAAGCTCGCCGGCGATTCGCAGGCGTATCGCAAGCAGGGACAGATCTGGCTCGAGGGCGAACACCTGTGCAGCGCCTATGCGGCGCGCGGTGGTGCCGTCGCGCAAGCGGTGATCAGCGATGTGGCCTGGGAAGAGCCGCATTGGCGCCGCCTGGCGCAGCTCGGCCAGTCGGTGGCCATCGTTCCCGAGTCATTGATGGCGGGCTTGAGCACGCTCGAATCGAGCCCGCCGCTGGCGTTTGCCGTGGCGTGGCCGGGCGAGGGCGCGTTGCGCCCCGACGCGCCGAGCGTCGTGCTCGATCGCGTGCAAGACGCGGGCAACGTGGGCAGCGTGCTGCGCAGCGCCGCGGCGCTCGGTTTCACTCAGGTGATTGCGCTCGAAGGGACGGCAGGCCTGTGGTCACCCAAGGTCTTGCGCGCTGCGATGGGCGCGCATTTCTCGCTCGGCCTGGTCGAAACCGCCGCGGCGAGGCTTGCCGAGTTGCGAGTGCCGCTGCTTGCCACCGGCCCACGCGCCGGCAAAGCGATTCATGAGCACGCGCTGCCCTGGCCTTGCGCCTGGGTCTTCGGCCACGAAGGGCAGGGCGTTGCACCGCAGGTGCTGGCGCTGTGCAGCGAGGTGCTCCGCATCCCGCAGCCCGGTGGCGAAGAGTCCCTCAACGTCGCCGCTGCCGCGGCCGTGTGCCTGTATGAATCGATGCGCCAGCGAGAAGCGGCGTAGCGGCTTGACGCACGGCGCGCCTTGACGTCAATACATCAATCGATCCGGCCGCAAATCGCGCAGGATCGTCGTCGCGATTTCTTCGATCGACTTGTGCGTCGACGACAACCAGGCGATGCCTTCGCGGCGCATCATCGACTCGGCCTGCGCCACCTCGTAGCGGCAATTCTCCGTCGACGCGTATTTGCTGTCCGGGCGCCGTTCCTGGCGAATCTGCTGCAGGCGTTCGGCGGAGATCGTGAGGCCGAAACACTTGCGCTTGTAGGGCGCGAGTGAACTCGGCAGCTGGCCGCGCTCGAAGTCTTCCGGGATCAGCGGGTAGTTCGCCGCCTTGATGCCATGCTGCATCGCGAGGTAGAGCGACGTCGGTGTCTTGCCGCTGCGGCTCACGCCCACCAGGATGACGTCGGCCTCGTTGAGGTTTTTCGACGACTGGCCGTCGTCGTGCGCGAGCGAGAAGTTGATCGCCTCGATGCGGTCGCTGTACTCCTGGCTCTTCGACACGTCGGCGTTGCGGCCGACGCGGTGGTTCGACGTCATGCCGAATTCGGCCTCCAACGGCTCGATGAAGGTGTTGAACAGGTCCAGCACCAGCGCCTTGCACTGCCCTTTGACGATCGCCAAGACTTCGGCGTCGACCATCGTGATGAAGACGACCGGCCGGCGCCCTTCGAGCTCGCCCGTGTGGTTGATCTCGCGCACCACCTGGTGCGCCTTGTCGGCGCTGTCGATGAAGGGCCGGCGCACGTGGCGCGGCTTGGCGGAAAACTGGTTCAGGATCGAGTTGCCGAAGGTTTCGGCGGTGATGCCGGTGCTGTCGGAAACGAAAAAGACGGTGCGATCGGGCATGGTGTGCGTTTTCCGGGCGATGCTGCCGATGATAGGCAGTTGGGCGCGCAAGACGCGCTCGTAGAATCGGCGCCATTCGCCTCTGCACCCGCTAAAGCCCGTGACCCCGCAGACTCATCCGGATTCGACGCAACACCCTGTTGTTGTCGCTGCGGGCCCGCGACGGCGCCACTCCCTCGAGCCGAGCTCGGGAGTCCTGCGCCGCGCCTGCCGCACCCTGATTTTTCACCCTCCCGGAGCTTTCCCATGTCCAACCCCAACCTGGCGACCGCCCTGGTCGTTCCGTTTGATCAATTGAGGATGACCGACGTCGACGCGGTCGGCGGAAAAAACGCTTCCCTCGGGGAAATGATCAGCCAGTTGAGTGCCACCGGAGTGCGCGTCCCGGGCGGTTTTGCGACGACGGCAAACGCGTTTCGGCGCTTTCTCGCGCACGACGCGCTCGCGCAGCGAATCAGCGCCCGGCTCGCCACGCTGAACACCGAAGACACGCGCGCGCTCGCCACGGCCGGCGCGCAGATCCGCGGCTGGATCGAAGCCACGCCGTTCCCGCCCGACCTGGAAGCCGCGATCCGTGGCGAATTCGCCAAGCTCAGCGCCGCAGCACCGAACGCGTCGTTCGCGGTGCGTTCCTCGGCGACCGCCGAAGACCTGCCCGACGCGTCGTTCGCCGGCCAGCAGGAAACCTTTCTCAACGTCGTCGGCATCGACGCCATCCTGGCGAAGATGAAAGAAGTCTTCGCGAGTCTCTACAACGACCGCGCCATCAGCTACCGCGTGCACAAGGGTTTTGCCCACGCTGACGTCGCGCTCAGCGCCGGCGTGCAGCGCATGGTGCGCAGCGACCTCGGCGCGGCAGGAGTGATGTTCACGATCGACACCGAAAGCGGTTTCACCGACGTCGTCTTCATCACGTCGAGCTACGGCTTGGGCGAAACCGTCGTGCAAGGTGCCGTGAACCCGGACGAGTTCTACGTCCACAAGCCGTCGCTGCAGCGCGGCAAGATGGCAGTGATCCGGCGCAGCCTGGGCTCGAAGCTGATCCGCATGGAGTTCGCCTCGAGCGCCGAGCGCTGCAGCGAGCGGCAAACTCGTTCGCACCGTCGACAACGCCGCGGAGCAACGCAACCGCTACTCGCTCAGCGACATCGAGGTGAGCGAACTTGCGCGCTACGCGCTCATCATCGAGGCGCACTACGGCCGCGCGATGGACATCGAATGGGGCAAGGACGGGGCAGACGGCCAGATCTACATCCTGCAAGCGCGGCCCGAGACGGTGAAGAGCCAGGCCGCGGGCAAGGCCGAACAGCGCTACCGCTTGAAGAGCTCGGGTGTCGTGCTCGCCGAGGGGCGCGCGATCGGGCAGAAGATCGGCACCGGCACGGTGCGAATCGTGCACAGCACGGCCGACATGGAACGCGTCCAGGCGGGCGACGTTCTCGTCACCGACATGACCGATCCGAACTGGGAGCCGGTGATGAAACGCGCCAGCGCGATCATCACGAACCGCGGCGGGCGCACGTGTCACGCCGCGATCATCGCGCGCGAACTCGGCGTGCCTGCGGTCGTGGGCTGCGGCAACGCGACCGACGTTCTGAAGGACGGCGCGCTCGTCACCGTCGTCTGCTCCGAAGGTGACACGGGTCACATCTACGACGGCCTGCTCGACTCCGAAGTCACCGACGTGGTTCGCAGCGAGATGCCACCGTGCCCGGTGAAGATCATGATGAACGTCGGCAACCCGCAGCTCGCCTTCGAGTTCGCGCAGATGCCCAATTCGGGCGTCGGCCTGGCGCGGCTCGAGTTCATCATCAACAACAACATCGGCGTGCACCCGCGCGCGATCCTCGACTATCCGAACATCGACCTCGACTTGAAGAAGGCGGTGGAAAGCGTGGCGCGCGGCCACGCGTCGCCGCGCGCTTTCTATGTCGACAAACTCGCCGAGGGCATCGCGACGATCGCCGCCGCGTTCTGGCCCAAGCCTGTGATCGTTCGCTTGTCCGACTTCAAGAGCAACGAATACCGCAAACTCATCGGCGGTTCGCGCTACGAGCCCGAAGAAGAAAACCCGATGCTCGGGTTTCGCGGTGCGTCGCGCTACATCAGCGAGGCTTTCGGCGAGGCCTTCGCGATGGAGTGCGAAGCGCTGGTTCGTGTGCGCGGCGCGATGGGCCTCAACAACGTGGAGGTGATGGTGCCCTTCGTGCGCACGCTCGCGCAGGCGAAGACGGTCGTCGACATGCTCGCCCAGCGCGGTTTGCGGCGCGCCTCCGAGGGCGGCTCGGACGGCCTGAAGATCATCATGATGTGCGAGGTGCCGAGCAACGCGATCCTCGCCGAGCAGTTTCTCGACCACTTCGACGGCATGTCGATCGGCTCGAACGACCTGACGCAGTTGACGCTCGGGCTGGACCGCGACTCAGGCCTGGAGCTGCTCGCGAAAGACTTCGACGAGCGCGACCCTGCGGTGAAAGCGCTGATCTCGCGCTCCATCGCCGCGTGCCTGGCAAAGGGCAAATACGTCGGCATCTGCGGCCAGGGGCCGAGCGACCACCCCGACCTTGCCGACTGGCTCGCGGACGAGGGCATTGCGTCGATGTCGCTGAACCCGGATACGGTGGTCGCGACTTGGCAGAGGTTAGCGAAGCGCTGAGCGCCGCCGCGGTCGGCCTCAAACGGCGATCACACGAGCCCGTCGAACGGCAGCACGTCGACGAGCTCTCCCGCCGCGACGTCACCCTGCCCGTGGTGCAGCACGACCAGGCCGTTCGCCTGGCTCATGCTGCGCAGGATTCCCGAGCCTTGCGCGCCGGTGATTTCGACTTGCCACTCGGTCTGCGAAGGGTGGGCCCCGGCTTGCGCCGGGGTGACATGACTGCCGGGCGCGGCGCGCGTCACGATGCCGCGCTGGTACTCGGTGCGCCCGGGTTTCTTGCGGATCGCGACCGTGCTCGCCGCGCGCAGCATCGGCAGCGGCTTGGGCGTCGCGCCGCTCATCGCGAGCAGGGCGTCGCGCACGAAGGCGTAGAAGGTCACCATCACCGCGACCGGGTTGCCGGGCAGGCCGAACAGGATCGCACCGTGCTCGAGGGCTGCTGGCCCGCCGATGCGGCCGATCGCCATCGGCCGGCCCGGGCGCATCGCGATGCGCCAGAACAGCACGTCGCCGACCTCAGCCATGACCTGCTTCGTGTGGTCGGCCTCACCGACGCTGACGCCGCCCGAGGTGATCACCGCATCCGCGGCGCGCGCTGCGGCGCGAAACGTCGCCTCCAGTGCGTCGGGCTCGTCGCGAACGACGCCGAAGTCGAGCACGTCGACGCCCAGGCGTTGCAGCATTCCCCAGAGCGTGTAGCGATTGCTGTCGTAAACGCAGCCCGCATCGAGCGGCTCGCCGATCGAACGCAGTTCGTCGCCGGTGGAGAAGAACGCGACGCGCAAGCGGCGCCGCACCGGCACTTCGGCCTGGCCGAGCGAGGCGAGCAGGCCCAGGTCCGCCGGGCTCAGGATGCGCCCTGCGGCGAGCGCGACTTCGCCCGCGGCGAGGTCTTCGCCGGCGAGGCGGCGGTTGTCGCCGCTGCGCACGACGTTCGCAGGAATGGCGATCCGCGGCCCGTCGGCGCGAACGAATTCTTGCGGCACGACGGTGTCCAGGCCCTGCGGGCATGACCGCACCGGTCATGATGCGAACGCATTGCCCGGCTTGCACCGCACCCATGAATTGTTGGCCGGCGAACCCGGTACCGACCGCCTGTAGCGTCGTCTCGGCGTCGGCGCGCAGGTCGGCGCCGCGCAGCGCATAACCGTCCATTGCCGAGTTGTCGCTCGCCGGAACGTTGATCGCCGAGACGACGTCGCGCGCGAGCACGCGCCCGAGGGCCGAGCGCAGCGCGAGCATCTCGATGGCTTCGATCCGCGGCACGAGCCGGGCGATGAACTCCTGCGCCTGCGCCACCGGCAGCGCATTCGGGTCATAGCCGCTGACGCAGGACGCGATCTCCTGCAGGCTCGCCTGCTTCATGGCGCGCCAGGGCCCTGCTCGAGCTGTTGCAGCTCGGGCAGCGTGTTCGCGTTGGCAAACGCCGGCGCGTCGTCAAACGGCACTTCGATGCTGCGATGCAGCGCCGTCCAGCGGTCGATCTTGCGCCCGCCACCCTGCGTGAAGCGCACCAGGCTTTCCAGCATGTCGGCGTGCATCATGCAGAACACGGGCTGGGTGCGCATCACGCCGTCTTCGAGGGTGGCCGCGATCGCGATCTCGGCACCTTCCGCCTCTAGGGCGTGCGCGAGGCGGTGCACGAGCTCGAGCGGAAACTGCGGCGAGTCGCACGGCACGGTGACGAGGTAAGGCGTTTCGCATTGTTCGAGCCCGACGAGGAAGCCGGCGAGCGGGCCTGCGAAGTCGGGCAGTGCGTCGGGGAAGATCGGCGCGCCGAGCGCCTCATACGCGCCGAGGTTGCGGTTCGCGTTGATCATGACGTGGCCGACCTGCGGCCCCAGGCGCAGCAGCGCATGCATGGCCAGCGGCATGCCGCGGTAGTTCTGCAAGCCCTTGTCGACGCCGCCCATGCGGCTGCCGCGCCCGCCGGCGAGGATCAGGCCGGTGATTTCTTCGCGGGGGATCACTCTGATCACCCGCCGATGTAATGCATTTCGACGCGCCGCTGGCCGCTGCCCGGATCGGCGGCGAGCGCACCGCGCAGCTCGGAGTAGCGGTCGTCGCGCCCCTGCCAGATCAGCCCGACTGCAGCCGCGATCTGCAGGTCGCTCGCGCCGGTGCGCAGCAGCGCGCGCAAGTCGTGGCCGTGGTTCGCAAACAGGCACAGGAACAGTTTGCCCTCGGTGGACAACCGCGCCCGGTTGCAGTCGTGGCAAAACGCCTGCGTGACGCTCGAGATCACGCCGATCTCGCCGGCGCCGTCGCGGTAGCGCCAGCGCTGCGCGGTTTCGCCGGGGGCGCTGGCCTCAATCGCTTCGAGGGGGAATTCGCGGTCGATCCGCGCCACCACTTCGGAGGACGGCAACACTTCGTCCATGCGCCAGCCGTTCGTCGCGCCGACATCCATGTATTCGATGAAGCGCAGCACGCTCGTGCTGCCGCGGAAATGGCGCGCCATCGGCAGGATTTGATGGTCGTTCGTGCCGCGCTTGACGACCATGTTGACCTTGATCGGCGAGAGGCCCGCGGCCTGCGCCGTCGCGATGCCATCGAGCACTTCGGCGACCGGGAAGTCGACGTCGTTCATGCGCCGGAACGTCGCATCGTCGAGCGCGTCCAGGCTCACCGTGACGCGCTGCAGCCCCGCGTCCTTCAGCGCACGCGCCTTCTTCGTGAGCAGCGACGCGTTCGTCGTCAGCGTCAGGTCGAGTGCGTGGCCCTCGGGGGTGCGCAACTCGCTGAGCATGCCGATCAGCACTTCGAGATTCTTCCGCAGCAGCGGCTCGCCCCCGGTGAGGCGCAGCTTGTGCACGCCGTGCGCGACAAAAATCCGCGCCAGGCGCGTGATTTCCTCGAAGCTGAGCAGCGAGCTGTGCGGCAAGAAGGTGTACTGCTTGTCGAACACTTCCTTGGGCATGCAATAGCTGCAGCGGAAGTTGCAGCGGTCCGTGACCGAGATGCGCAGGTCGCGCAGCGGCCGGCCCAGGCGGTCACCCAGCAACCCGGTCGGCGGCGCGAGCACGGCAGGAATGCGCGGCACCGACGCGGCGTAGCGGTGGTCCGCCAGGGGGATGACTTTCTCGGTCATGCGGCATTGTGCCTGCGCTGCCATTTTCCGCGTGGTGCCATGGTCGATCCTGGTGGCGGCGTCCCTGGCGTGACGCCTACCGTTCGGCCGGCCGACCGCAGACGCTCAGAGCACCGCGCCGCAGGTGCGGTTGCGCCCGCCGGACTTGGCCAGATAGAGTTGGGCGTCGGCGCCGCGCAGCAGCGCTTCTGCCGAGCTCGATGTTCCAGCCACCGTCGTGCACACTCCGAGGCTCACCGTCACGACCGGCGCCACCGACGAGCCGGCGTGTTCGATTTGTTGCTCGACGATGCGCTGGCCGAGCTGGTTCGCCAGCAGCAGCGCGCCCTCCAGGCCGGTCTCGGGAAGCAGGCAGGCGAACTCTTCGCCGCCGTAGCGAGCCAGCATGTCGCCGGGGCGGCGCAGGCCGCCCTTCAGTGCAGTGGCGATGCGGCGCAGGCAGTCGTCGCCCGCCTGGTGCCCGTAGCGGTCGTTGTAGAGCTTGAAAAAGTCGACGTCGAGCAGCACGACGCTGAGCAGCGTGCCGGTGCGTGCGGCACGGCCGGACTCGGCCTTGAGGTGCTCGTCGAAGTGGCGCCGGTTGAACGCGCCGGTGAGGCCGTCGATGTAGACCCATTGGCGCAGCAGGTCCGACTGGGCCTTCAAGGTCAAGTGCGTCTTGACGCGGGCACGGACGATTTTCGGATTGATCGGCTTGGAGATGAAATCCACCGCACCAAGCTCCAGGCCGAAGGCTTCTGCCGCCTCGTTGTTGTGCGCCGTGACGAAGATGACCGGGATGTCGCGCGTCGCAGGGTCGCCCTTCAGGCGCCGGCACACCTCGTGGCCATCCATGTCGGGCATCACGACGTCGAGCAAGATCAGGTCAGGTTGCTTCTGCGCACACATCGCCAGCGCCTGCGCGCCGCTCGTCGCCATGAACACCTGGTGCTCGTCGCCGAACGCCTGGTACAGCGCCTGAATGTTGACGGGCTGATCGTCGACGACGAGGAGTTTCTTGCGCTCCGCGGGCAGGCCCGATTCGCTGGGGCTGACGCCTGGGCTCGGCAATACGCGGGGATGCATCAGATGGAGCCCTCCGTCAGTTCGCCGACCAGCGCGTCACAGTGGCGGCGCGCGAGAGCGAAGTCGAGTGCGCCAATCGCGTCGTCGATCGGCGTCAATTGTCTCCCCAGCAGCGCGTCGGCGCGTGCGCGAAGCTCGACGATCGCGTCCGTCGCGGCCATGTCGCCATTCTGCAAGTGCGCGTCGATCTCGCGCAGCGCCGCCACGACCTGCGCCGGACGCAGAGCCGGCAGCGAACCCAGCGCGCCGGGTGCCGGGTGGCGAGGCGGACTCATGACCTCGAGTTCGAGCCACAACGCGTCGAGCGCCGCGGCGACTCCGCCGATGGCGTCGATGGTTCGCTCGGCGACGAATTCGAGGTGGAGTCGCGGCGCCACTGGCGTCGGCGAAGCGGGGACGGCAGAGAGTTGCCTTTCGCCCTGCGCCGCGGCGTCGGCCAGCGCGGTGATGCCCAGCGTCGCGGCCAGGCCCTTGAGCGTGTGCAGCGAGCGCGCCAGCGCGGGCGCGTCGGCTTGTGTCGCCAGGCCTTGCAACAGCTCGGGCAGCGCGCCCAGATCCTTGATGAAGGTCTGCAGCATGCGCCGGTAGACCTCAGGCTTGCCACCCAGCCGGTTCAGCGCCGCGTGCAAGTCCACTCCGGCCGCGGCAGCGGCGGCTCCGACCGATGCGGGCAGCGCGCTCGTCCGCTCTGCAGGCTCGCCGGGCCGCCCCGGTGCCGCCCAATCGGTTGAACCCGGCGCGCCACCCTGCAGCACTTCGCGCCCTGCGTGCTGACGCAACACCCGCACCAGCGCGTCCAGGTCGAAGGGCTTGCCCACATGGTCGTTCATCCCCGCGGCCAAGCAAGCCGCACGGTCCGACGCCATTGCGTTGGCTGTCATCGCCACGATCGGCAGTTGCGGCAGCGCCAGCTCGGTGCGGATGAGGCGCGTCGCCTCAAACCCGTCCATCACCGGCATCTGCAAGTCCATCAACACCACGTCAAAAGGCAACTCCGCGTGGCCCAGCACCTGCACCGCCTCCTGGCCGTGGTTGGCGATCTGCACGATCGCCGCCTCGTCTTCGAGCAGCTCGCGCGCCACTTGTTGGTTGTTCGGATTGTCCTCCACCAACAGCACGCGCAGGCCCGCCAGGCGAGGCCCCGGGCGCCTGCGGCGAGGTGCGCGCATGGGCGCCTGTCCATCCAGCTCGGCGTGCGCCGTGGCGTCGGTCGCCGTGTGGGACGCAGGTTCGGGCGCGGGCGGAACCTCAAAACTGCACGCGAGCTCAGGAGCAAAGTCGGTCGCGGAGTCGGCCAGGTCCGCCGCGATGGGCAGCGTCAGGCAAAAGTGAAAACGGCTGCCCTGATGCAATTGGCTCTCCACGCGAAGCTCGCTGCCCATCAGCGCGACCAGGCGCTGGCTGATCGCGAGGCCGAGGCCGGTGCCGCCGAAGCGCCGCGTCGTGGACGCCTCGGCCTGGCTGAAGCCGGTGAAGATCCGCTGCAGATGCTCCGGCGCGATGCCGATGCCGGTGTCGCGCACCTCGACCTGCAGCGTCGTCGCGTTCGCGTCGCGCGCCAGCAGCGTCAATGCCACGACCACCTCGCCTTGCGCGGTGAACTTGATCGCGTTGCCGCCCAGGTTGATGAGCACTTGGCGCAGCCGGGTCGAATCACCCACCAGGTGCGCGGGCAGGCCGGGGTCGAGTTCGAAGCGCAGCGCCACGGGTTTGTGGTCCAGGCCCGCCGAGAGGATCACGGTCACGTCGCGCAGCAGCGCGGCCACGCTGAAGGGGCGCGTCTCCAGGGCCATCTTGCCCGCCTCGACCTTGGAGAAGTCCAGGATGTCGTTCAGCAGGCCCAGCAACGAGCGCGCTGCGCCCTCGGTCTTGATAGCGTAGTCGGCCTGGCGCGCGCTGAGCTCGGTGCGTTGCAGCAGCTTGAGCATTCCCAGGATCGCGTTCATCGGGGTGCGGATCTCGTGGCTCATGTTCGCCAGGAACTGGCTCTTCGCCTGGGATGCCGCCTGCGCCGCTTCGGTGGCCCTCACGAGCTCGGTGATGTCGATGCGGAAGCCCACGGTGTGGCCGTCGGGCAGCTTGCGTTCGATGATGCGCAGCACGCGGCCGTTCGCATGCCTCTGGACCAGCGTTTGGTCCGCCGCCTGGTGCGCCGCGACGCGCTCGGCAACCCAGGCGTCGACACGCCCGATGGCTTCGACGTAGGTGCCGCTCTCGGCGCCGGAGCGGATCAGGTCCTCGAAGCGCACGCCGGGCTGCATCAGCGGGGCGATCTCGGGATAGATCTCGCGGTACTTGTCGTTGCAGAAGACCAGCCGGTCGTCGGGGTCGAACAGCACGAAGGCCTCGTCGATCACGTCGACCGCGCCGCGGAACAGCTGTGCGTTGCGGTGCGTCGCGGCCTCGGCACGGCGCCGCTCGGTAATGTCGAAGTAGGTGTTGATGCGCCCGCCGTCGGGCATCATCGCGCCGCGAACTTCGAGCGGCGTTCCATTCGGGCGAACCCGCTCGAACTGGTAGGGACCGGTGCGCGCAGCGGCGCGCTCGAGGATCGACTGCAGCGTCGTTTCCACCGGTGCGTCACCGTATTCGCCGCGCTGCGCATTGAAGCGGATGATGTCCGCCATCGTCGTCGTGCGTGCCTCGAACAATGCGTCGGGCAGATCGAGCAGGCGCCGAAATTCGGCGTTCGCGGCGATCAGCTTCAATTCGGCGTCGAAGACACTCAACCCGCAGGGCAGGCTCGCCATGATGTTGCTCAGCAACTGGTTGTTCCGCGCGAGCGTTGCTTCGACCTGCTTGCGCTCGCTGATGTCGGTGTGCGTGCCGGCCATCCAAAGCGGTCGGCCCTCGGCGTCGCGCTGGAGCACCTTGCCCCGGGCCAGCACCCATATCCAATGGCCGTCCTTGTGGCGCGCCCGCATTTCGCATTCGTAGGCAGGCAACTCGCCGCTGAAGTGGCGCTTGCATATCGTCCTGGCTCGTTGCCGGTCGTCGGGGTGCAAGCATTGGCGCCACGTATCGATGCCGGTGGGGCCGAATTCCTCTTCGGAGTAACCCAGCATGCGCGCGAAGCGCGCGTTGAACCGGGCGGCGCCGGTCGTGACGTCCCGCTCCCAGGTGCCGACATCGGTGCCTTCGATGATGTTGGCCAGCGCCATGCGCTCGCGCGCCAGCTCCTGCAGTGCGCTCTCGGTGCGCGCCAGCGCCTCGCGCAGAGTTTTGGCAAGGGCGCCGATCTCGTCCCCCGTGGCAACGCCCTCCCAGGCGCGCGCATCGGCGGCGCGGCCAAGGGTCACGGTGCGGCCGATCGCGGCGATGGGGCGCAGCACGTACCACTGCAGCATCGCGTACGCGAGCAGGCCGATGACGGCCAGGCGGATCAGCAGCTCCCCGATCTGCCGGATCGTCTCCTCCTGGATCGTGGCCTCCATGGGGCGTGTGTCCAGGTGCACCACGATGGCGCCGTCGGACAGCGACAGAGCTGCCGGGTCGGGCCGCCGCAGCGACATCGGCGAGCTGAAGTCGAACACATGCCGTGTTTGGTCGTAATGATGTTGCGTGGCACGGGTTCGGATTGCCTCGCGCAACTCGTGGGCGACTTCGTCGTGGGGCAATTCGGCGAGCAGCTTGCCGCGCCACGCGTCCCGGGTGCTGGCCAGCACGCGCACCGGATCGCCCCCGACGATCACGATCTGCAGAACGTCGCGCTCGGCGTCGACCGAAGTGACGATGCGCTGGAGCTCGCCCGGCCTCGAAATGCTCTCCGCGGCGTAATTGAGCATGTTGGCGGCGAGTTCGGCGCGGCGAAGCATCTGCTCGGCGAGTCGCTGCTGCGCCCGTTGCTCGGTGAATCCGATCGCGATCGTCGCCGCAACGGCGGCCAGGACGAGCAAGGGCAAGAGCAACTTGCGCTCGAGCGATCGGGAGACCCTGTGAGGCGTCGCGCCTGGGACAGCCTGCGCGCTCACAGCGTTTGGCCCTCAGGGAATCGCTGCATCAGCCGGGTGCATTGGGCCAACGCGCGTTCGAAGTCGAGCGAAGCGATGGCCTCCTGCATCTCCAGCAGCTGTGAATCGAATCCGGCACCCTGCTCTCGCTGCAGCCGCAGCATCGATTCCGTCGCGGTCATGTCGCTGTTGCGCAATTGCTCGGCCATTGCCCGCAGGGCGCTGTGCAGGGCCTCCGCATCCAGGGTGAAGGGCAGGGCGGCAGGGCGCGAGACAGTCGGCGCCATGCGGGCTTCGTCGAGCGCCTGAAATGCCTGGAGCAGGGCCACCAGGCACGGCGCCGCGGTGCCGATGGCGTCGATGGCTCGTTGGGCAATGGTGTAAGGGTCGAGGTGCGGCGAGGCCGAGGCGTGCGCTGCGACGGCGTCGGTGAGCTGTTTTTCTCCCTGCGCTGCGGCGTCGGCCAGTGTGGCCACGCCCAGGGTTGCGGCCAGGCCCTTGAGCGTGTGCAGCGAGCGCGCCAGCGCGGGCGTGTCGGCCTGCGCGGCCAGGCCACGCAACAGCTCGGGCAGGGCTGCCAGGTCCTTCACGAAAGTCTGCAGCATGCGCCGATAGACCTCGGACTTGCCGCCCAACCGGTTCAGCGCCGCGTGCAAGTCCACGCCCGCCGCGGCAGCGGCGGCTCTGACTGCGGCGGGCAGCGCGCTCACCTGATGCGTGGGTACGCCGGGCGACCCCGGCGCGGCCGAATCGGTTGGACCCGGCGCCAAACCCTGCAGCGCCTCGCGTCCCGCGTGCAGGCGCAACACCCGCACCAGGAGGTCCAGATCGAAGGGCTTGCCCACATGGTCGTTCATCCCCGCGGCCAAGCACGCCGCGCGGTCCGACGCCATAGCGTTGGCCGTCATCGCCACGATCGGCAGTTGCGGCAGCGCCAGCTCGGTGCGGATGAGCCGCGTCGCCTCAAACCCATCCATCACCGGCATCTGCAAGTCCATCAGCACCACGTCAAAAGGCAACTCCGCGTGGGCCAGCACCTGCACCGCCTCCTGGCCGTGGTTGGCGATCTGCACGATCGCCCCTTCGTCCTGCAGCAACTCGCGCGCCACCTGCTGATTGTTCGGATTGTCTTCCACCAGCAGCACGCGCAGGCCCGCCAGGCGTTGCTTGCGGGGGCCGCGGGCCGGGCGTGGCGCGAGTGCGGGCGGCGCCTCAGGAGCGAGTTCAGGAGCGAGTTCAGGAGCAAGTTCAGGCGCGGGCTCAGGAGCAAAGTCAGTGGCAGAGTCGGCCAGGTCCGCCGCGATGGGCAGCGTCAGGCAAAAGTGAAAGCGGCTGCCTTGGTGCAACTGGCTGTCCACGCGCAGCTCGCCGCCCATCAACGCCACCAGGCGCTGGCTGATCGCCAACCCCAGGCCCGTGCCGCCGAAGCGCCGCGTCGTGGACGCCTCGGCCTGGCTGAAGCCGGTGAAGATGCGCTGCAGATGCTGCGGCGCGATGCCGATGCCGGTGTCGCGCACCTCGACCTGCAGTGTCGCTGCGGCGGCGTCGCGCGCCAGCAGCGTCAATGCCACGACCACCTCGCCTTGCGCGGTGAACTTGATCGCGTTGCCGCCCAGGTTGATGAGCACCTGGCGCAGCCGGGTCGAATCGCCCACCAGGTGCAGGGGCAGGCCGGGGTCCAGTTCAAAGCGCAGCGCCACGGGTTTGTGGCCCAGGCTCGCCGAGAGAATCACCGACAAGTCGCGCAGAAAGGGGGTCAGGCCAAAGGGGCGCGCTTCCAGGCCCATCTTGCCCGCCTCGACCTTGGAGAAGTCCAGGATGTCGTTCAGCAGGCCCAGCAGCGAGCGCGCCGCGCCCTCGGTCTTGGCGGCGTAGTCGGCCTGGCGTGCGCTCAGCTCGGTGCGTTGCAGCAGCTTGAGCATGCCCAGGATCGCGTTCATGGGGGTGCGGATCTCGTGGCTCATGTTGGCCAGGAACTGGCTCTTCGCCTGGGATGCCGCCTGCGCCGCTTCGCTGGCCTTGACGAGCTCGGTGATGTCGATGCGGAACACGACCGTGTGCCCGTCGGGCATGCGCCGCGAAATGATGCGCAGCACGCGGCCGTCGCTCTGGGGCTGCGACAACTCCGCCTGCGGCGCGCGGTGCAGCGCCAGGCGTTCGGCGATCCAGGCGTCGGTGCGCCCGGTTGCCTCGGCGTACTGCCCGAGCTCCACCGAAGCGCGCAGGATCTGCACAAAGGGGGTGCCTGGCAGCATCAGGTGCGCAACATTCGGATAGAGGTCACGCGAACGCGGATTGCAGTACACGAGGCGCTCATGCGCGTCGTAGAGTGAGAACGCGACGTCCAGGCTGTCGAGCGCGCTGCTGAGCAACTGGGCGCTGCGCTGCACTTCGGCTTCAGCGCGGCGCCGCTCGGTGATGTCGGTGTAGGTCGTGACGAAGCCGCCGCCCGGCATCGGTCCGCCGCGGACCTCCAGCACCGTGCCGTTCGGGCGCGTGCGTTCGAACTGGTGCGCCACGCCTTGGTTACGCAGCCGCGCCGCCATCGTTTTCACGGTACCCTCGACGTCGACCGTGCCGTATTCGCCGCGCGCGACGTTGAAGCGGATGATGTCGTCGTAGTGCAGGCGCGGCCGGTCGAACAACTCGTCGGGAAAGTCGAGCAGGCGTCGTACCTCGCGATTCGCCGCAATCATGTTGAGCTCGGCGTCGAACACGCTCAAGCCGCAGGGCAGGTTCTCCAGCACGCTGTGCAGCAGTTGCCTCTGGCTGCGCAGTTTCGATTCGAGCGCGCGCCGTGCCGTGACGTCGGTGCCGATTTCCATGAAGCCGATGACTCTGCCCTGCGCGTCGCGGCGTGGCTGGATCTCGGTGGCGATCCAGTAGTCGCGACCGTCCTTGCTGCGATTCAGGATTTCGACGCTGCAGCCGGACCCCGAAGCCACGCTTTCGGCGAGCAAGCGCAGCGTTGCCGGGTCGGCGCCGACGTGACCGAGCAATTCGCTTGGCCGCCTGCCGATGGCCTCGTTGAGCGTATAGCCGCTGATGCGCGTGAAGCCTTCGTTGACCCAGGTGATGCGCATCTCGCGGTCTGCGATCGTCACCGCGTTCGCCGTGTGTTTCACGACTTCGGCGAGCCGCTCCACGTCGCTCGTCATGTGCCGGGCCAGCGCCTCGGCGCGGCGCCGGCCGCCGATCTGTTGCCACAAAAGCGCGGCAAGCAACGCACTCGCGAGCGCGATCACGGCGAACAGCAGCCAGGGTTCGCCCTCGTCAATGACCGCGTCGAACTGCGCTGTGCTGCGCGCGCGCAGCGTGAGTTCGCGGCCGAGCAACGTGATTCGGCGCGCGGTCTCGAAGCGGCTGCGGTGCGCCAGCGCTTCAGTCTGCGCGCGATCCGCGACCGAATCGAAGACGCGCTGTGGCACGGTTGTGGTGTTGTCCTGCAGTTCGAACTCGGCCATGCCGACGGCGGCTTCGGCGACGCCGGCAAGCAATTCGGAGGTGATGATCGGGGCGCAGAGCAGGCCGCGCAGCAGTGTCAGCCGCATCGTCGGCGACGCCGGATCGGTACCGCGGCGGTAGAGAGGCAAGGCCAGCAGTTGCCCCGCAGTCTTGCGTTCCCGATGCATGAGCGTGAGCGGTGCGCTGAGTGTCACCTCGCCACTTCGCACCGCCTGTTCCAGCGCTTCGCGGCGCACCGGATCGGAGCCCAGGTCCAGACCCATGACTGCCGCGGCATGGGCACTCGGCTCGCCAAAGCGGATCACAAACAGGTCCGCATGGTCTGATGCGCCGATGGTGCGCAGGTTGAATTCGGGCGCCTCGTCGGCGCGCTCAGCCGTGACGAACGCCGGGGCATCGTCGCGATTCACCCGCTGCACGAAGGCGAATCCGCGCACGCCGGGGAATTCGCGCGGCAAGTCGCGCGCCTCGAAAAACGCCCTGAAGTCGGCGCGCTTGACGCTCGAATACGCTGAGAACAGCCCTTTCGCGCCGTTCAGGCCGTCGGCCGCGTTGCGAAAACGCGTGACCACCTGCTCTGTGAGCCGCTCGGTGTGCCGCTTGAAATCCGCGTCGGCCTGCGCGATGCGCGTTTCATGCAGCCAGGTCGCGCTCGCGGCGGCGACAGCGAGTCCAAGCAGCAGCACGGCGCTGGGCAGCGCGAGCCCGGGGAGCCAGAGGCGAAGGAACGCGTTTGGACGCATGATGGGGGCGAAGTCGGCCGAGCGCACACCGGGGCGGCGCACTCCAGACCATGGTGCGGCCGATTCTGCGCAGCCTGCGACGAAGGAAAGGGCGGACAAGGGCCCGCTTTGCCCGCCAATTGGCGCCGTCGCGCCCGCGCCGGCTGGCGCGCCAGCGAGAATTTCAGCGCAGCGCGGCGTCGGCCGGCAGCGGCGCAGGCGCTGCGGGGGGCGCGGGCGAGTCGCGCTGAACCAGGCGCGCGTCGGCCACTTCGGGCATGGCGGCGCGCCGCGCCCCGGTGAAGCGATTCCTCCAGTAGGCGACGTTCATGCTCTCCATGCGTACCACGCCGCCGCTGCGCGGGGCGTGAATGAACCGGCCTTCGCCGACGTAGATGCCCACATGCGAGAAGGTGCGCTTGAGGGTGTTGAAAAACACCAGGTCGCCGGGTTCGATGCGCTCGCGCAGCACTTTCACGAGCCCGTGGGCGCTCGCCTGTTCGTCGACGCGGCGCGGCAACGCCAAGCCCAGACTCGTCTGGAAGATGTGGCGCGTGAAACCGCTGCAATCGAAACCTGAATCGGCCGAGACCCCGCCGCGCTGGTAGGGCAGGTCGATGAATGTCAGCGCCGTCAAGACCAGTTCCGAGGCGCGGTCCGGCAGGCTCGGCGCAGCTGCCGGCGCCGCACGCGCAGCGCCGTTGACGACGAGGCCGCGCTCGTGCAGGTAGCGGCCGATCGGGTCGTCGTCGGGCGCCGCGTGCGCCGCGCCGAACAAGACCAGGCCGAAGGCGGGTATGAGACGAAGCCACATGGCGCGCAGGATAGGCGCTGCGTCGCACCGCAGTCAACCGGAAAAGGTATCGTGTGTGCCGGCACGTCTCTGCGCTATCGTGGCGGCCGGTGCGCGAATCGACTCAAGGAGACAAGAAGATGTTCAAAGCCCTGCTGCTGGAAAAGTCCGATTCCGGATTTCAGGCCGGCATTCAATCCGTCGACGAAGAGCGCCTGCCTGCGGGCGACGTGCTGCTCAAGGTCGAACACTCCACGCTCAACTACAAGGACGGCCTGGCGATCACGAACCGCGGCCCAGTGGTGCGTTCCTGGCCAATGGTCGCCGGAATCGACGCCGCCGGCACCGTGCTGCAAAGCACGCATCCGGCGTGGAAAGCGGGGGATCGGATCGTGCACAACGGCTGGGGCGTTGGTGAGTCGCGCTGGGGTGGCCTGGCCGAGCGCGTGCGCCTGCAGGGCGATTGGCTGGTCGCGCTGCCGAGCGGATTCACGACGCGCCAGGCGATGGCCATCGGTACCGCGGGTTACACCGCGATGCTCTGCGTGCTCGCGCTCGAAGACCATGGCGTGAAGCCGGGCGACGGCGACGTGCTCGTGACCGGAGCGACAGGCGGCGTCGGCAGCGTCGCTGTGGCGCTGCTCGCGAAACTCGGGTTCGCCGTGACCGCTGCGACGGGCAAGGCGGCGCAGGCCGATTACCTGCGCGGCCTCGGGGCGAAGCAAATCGTCGACCGCGCCGAATTCGCTGCGCCCGGCAAACCGCTGCAAAAAGAGCGCTGGGCGGCGGTGGTCGACGCGGTGGGCAGCCACACGCTCGTCAACGCGCTCGCGCAAACTCGCTACGGTGGCGTCGTCGCCGCGTGCGGCCTGGCGCAAGGGGCGGATCTGCCGGGAACGGTGATGCCGTTCATCTTGCGCGGCGTCAAATTGGCGGGTGTCGACTCCGTGATGGCGCCACTCGCGCGGCGCAAAATTGCTTGGCAGCGCCTCGCCAAAGACCTGGAACCTGCCAAGCTCGAATCAATGATCGAAGACGTGACCCTCGACGCAGCGATAGCGCGCGCGCACGCGTTGATGCAGGGCGAGGTGCGTGGCCGAATCGTCGTGAAAATCTGAAACCGCCTCCATGAAGACCGCACCCGCCACGTCGTTCGACGCCTTCCACCGCCGTTCCCTCACCGAGCGCGACGCCTTCTGGTCCGAGCAGGCCGAGCTCATCGATTGGCAGCAACCATTCACCCAGGTCTGTGACTACAGCAACCCGCCGTTCGCGCGCTGGTTCATCGGCGGCAAGACGAACCTGTGCCACAACGCGGTCGATCGGCACCTGGCAACGCGGGCAGCGCAGAACGCGCTGATCTGGGTCTCCACCGAGACGGATCAGGAGCGCGTCTACACGTTCGCCGAACTGCACCTCGAAGTGCAACGCATGGCTGCGGTGCTGCTGAGCCTGGGCGTGGGTCAGGGCGATCGGGTCCTGATCTACATGCCGATGATCGCCGAGGCCGCGTTCGCGATGCTCGCCTGCGCGCGCATCGGCGCGATCCATTCGGTCGTGTTCGGCGGCTTCGCCAGCGGCAGCCTCGCGGACCGGATCGACAACGCAACGCCCTGCGTGGTGATCAGCGCCGACGCCGGCAGCCGCGCCGGCAAGGTGGTCGCGTACAAACCGCTGCTCGACGAAGCGATCCGCCTGGCCCAGCACAGGCCGAAGAAGGTGCTGCTCGTCGACCGTGGCCTGAGCGCCATGCAGCGCACGCCTGGGCGCGACGTCGACTACGCGCCGCTTCGGGAGAAGCACCTGAACGCCGTCGTTCCCTGCGTCTGGCTCGATGCCGAACACGTGAGCTACACGCTCTACACGAGCGGAACGACGGGCAAACCCAAAGGCGTGCAGCGCGACACCGGCGGCTACGCCGTGGCCCTGGCGGCGAGCATCAAGCACATCTTCTGCGGCCTGCCCGGTGAAACCTACTTCTCCACGAGCGACATCGGCTGGGTCGTCGGCCACAGCTACATCGTCTACGGGCCGCTCATCGCCGGCATGGCAACGATCATGTACGAAGGCCTGCCGATCCGGCCCGACGCCGGCATCTGGTGGAGCCTGGTGGAGAAGTACCGCGTCAGCGTCATGTTCAGCGCGCCCACCGCGGTGCGCGTATTGAAGAAGCAGGATCCGAAATACCTGCGCGAATACGACCTGAGTTCGCTCAAGTCGCTGTTCCTCGCCGGCGAGCCGCTCGACGAGCCCACCGCGAAGTGGATCGCCGACGCGCTGCAGAAACCGATCATCGACAACTACTGGCAAACCGAAACCGGCTGGCCGATCCTGGCGTTGGCCAATGGTGTGGAAAAGGCGCAGAGCAAGTTCGGCAGCCCGGGCAAGCCGATGTACGGCTACGACGTGCAGGATCGTCGACGAGAACACCGGCGCCGAGTTGACGGGAGCGAATCAGAAAGGCGTCGTCGCCATCGCGGGGCCGCTGCCGCCGGGCTGCATGCAGACCGTGTGGCGCGACG
Source organism: uncultured beta proteobacterium (assembly GCA_963775015.1). Classification (GTDB taxonomy): domain Bacteria; phylum Pseudomonadota; class Gammaproteobacteria; order Burkholderiales; family Burkholderiaceae_C; genus JAEMQF01. The sequence goes on from CAVZHI010000015.1 coordinate 284,704, forward strand.
ACGCGCGCTTCGTCAAGACCTACTGGAACAGCATCCCGGGCCAGATGCTCTACAGCACCTTCGATTGGGGAATTCGCGACGAAGACGGCTACTACTTCATCCTCGGCCGCACCGACGACGTGATCAACGTCGCCGGGCACCGCCTCGGAACGCGCGAAATCGAAGAGAGCATTTCCAGCCATCCGGCGATCGCCGAAGTCGCCGTCGTCGGCGTCGCCGATCAGCTCAAGGGCCAGGTCGCGATGGCGTTTGCGGTCTTGAAAGACGCATCGCTCGCCGCCGACCCGGCGGCGGCGCTGAAGCTCGAAGGCGAAATCATGAAGGTCGTTGACAACCAGCTCGGCGCGGTGGCGCGGCCCGGCGCGCGTGCACTTCGTGAGCCTGCTGCCCAAGACGAGGTCCGGGAAAATGCTGCGCCGTGCCATCACCGCAGTCTGCGAGCAGCGCGACCCGGGCGACCTGACGACGATGGACGATCCGACGGCGCTGCAGCAGATCACCGAGATGGTGCGGATTCGGTAGTGCCCGTCGTCCCGGCGAACGCCGGGACCCACTTGCGGATCCGCACCTGACGTCATCCCGGCGAACGCCGGTATCCGCTGCCGGATCCCGCGCTTCGCGGCGCGGCCGAGGTGCGGCGTTTTGCCGCTGCGCCGTCGAGCCTCCCCCTTTGGTGGGGCCCTCTCCAGAGGGCCGCGTGAAAGCGTCTTTTCCACCCTCAGCGGGATGGGCGATTCGAGGCCAAAGCGGAAAACTCTGTCTCATCGACCCATCGATTCGAGGAGACGGAAATGACCCACAAACCCCTGTTGCTCGCTTTGCTGCTGTTGCGCCTGCGCCGCCCGGGTGGCGCGGCGCAGCGCCGCTTTCAGATGATGAATCTGCAGGCGCTGGACCCGATGCCGCTCGGCCCGGGGTGGTTCGATTCGAGCTGGGAGCTCGAGATCGGCCTCGACGTCTGCGAAGCGAGCAGCGCCAACGTTCAGCTCGTGAGCGAGTTCGAAGCGATGAAGTGCGAACGTGCGGCTGCGCCGCCAAGGATCGTCGCCGCACCGACCGCACAGAACACGATCGAATTCGAATTCACCGACCTGGGCAGCTTGCCCCTGCCGGCGCGGCGCAAGCCCACGCCAGCGCGGCGCGGAACTCGAACTGGCATTGGCTTGAGCGATTCGGTGCGCTTCCGCGCGGGATCAGAACGTGGCGCGTCTGCGCTCGCGCGCGATGATTTCGCCGAGTTCGATCACCGCCAGCGCGTAATAGCTCGACCAGTTGTAGCGCGTGATCGCGTAGAAGTTCTCGGTGCCGGCGACATAACTCGGCGCGGCGTCGCCGTTGTGCAGCTCGACGAGCGCGAGCTTGCCCGTGTAGCTCATCAGTTCCGGCGCGAGTGACGCACCGCGTTCGGCGAATTCTTGAACCGTGAACGTGGGCGTGATGTCAGGGCCGAGCAGCACGGCGCGGTCCTGAACTTGCGCCGGCGGCGCGACCGCAAAGCGCGACGCGACGCCGCGCTGCCAGCCGAACACGGCGAGGTAGTGCGCGACGCTGCCGATCACGTCGGCGGCGCTGTCGCTCACGTCGATCGCGCCGTCTTCGTCGAAGTCGAGCGCAAATTTCGTGACGCTCGAGGGCATGAACTGGCCCATTCCCATCGCACCCGCGTAACTGCCGCGCTGGACGCCCGGATCGGCTCCTTGGGCGTGGCTCAGCGCCAGGAAGCTGCCGAGTTCGGCGCGGAAAAAGCTGCTCCGGTCACTGCGCCCGCTCGGGAAGTCGAAGCTGAGAGTGGCGAGCGCGTCGAGCGTGCGGTAGTGGCCCATGTGCTGGCCGTAGAGCGTTTCGACGCCGATGATTCCGACCACGACCTCGGCCGGCACGCCCCAGCGTTCGTCGGCCTTCTGCAGCCAGGCTTCGTTGTCGTTCCAGAACGCCACGCCGGCGCGGATTCGCACCGGGTCGATCGCGCGCGCGCGGTACGCCGCCCAGTTCTTCGCGGTGCCGGCCGGTGCCGGCATGATGAGCCGCGCCACGCTCGGGATGCGCCGTGCCTGCGCCAGCGCGTCTTGAGTCCACTGTGGGTCCAGGCCGTGCAGTTGCGCGACCTCGACGGCAAATGCGGCAACGTCGTCACGGCTGCGGTACGCCACGGCGCCCGGCTCGGTTTCGGGCCGCGACGAGTCGCGTGGCTTCTTTGGCCGCTGCGCATGCGCGCCGGCCACAGGCCACAGCGATCCAGTCAAGCACAGGGCCAAGCTGCCGAGCATGGCGCGGCGCAAAGGTGGGGTGGGGTGGATGCGGGGCAGATTCATGCGCTGGTGCCGTCGTTCAAAGTCTATCGGGCTGCGGGCGTGACGGGCGCCGCGACGGCGCGCGCCTGCGCGATCAATTGCCGCGTCAAGGCGTCGAGCGGGCGCTGCCGCGCGTCGCGGCTGTAGCGCTGCGCCTCGAGCGTGAGCAGCAGGCTGACGAGTTCATTCGCCGCAGCGCCAAAGTGCGCCTGCACGCGCAGCGCGAGCGCGCGCGGCGCTTCGTGCGCCGCACAGGGCAAGCCGGCGCCGCGCAGTGCGGCGCGCACCTTGTCCATCTGGCGCGTCCACGGGTCGACGTAATTGCGATCGCGCCACGCCCAGAGCGCGCCCAAAGCGGCGAGCGAACTCAGCGACCCGACAAGCAGCAGCGCCAGGTCTTCCCAGCGCGGCGACTCCAGGCCCAGATTGCGCAGCAGGTCGAACTGCGCGCCGCGCGAATAACCGAGCACCCACTGGTTCCAGCGGTTGTTCATCGTCTCCCAACCGCGGCGCAGGCTGGCGAGCAATTCCGGGCTCAGGCTGCCGATCGCACCCGCGACCAGCCCCGGCGCGGGAAGCAGATTGCGGCTGCGCTCGATGCGCTCGGGCGCCACCGCGGCGGTCGGGTCGGCGCGTTGCCAGCCCATGCCCTCTTGCCAATATTCGGCCCAGGCGTGCGCCGAACTCTGGCGCACGATGTAGAAGCCGTCCACCGGTGTCGGATCGGTTCCCTGGTATCCCGTGACGACGCGCGCCGGAACGCCGAGCGTGCGCATCAACACGACGAACGCGGCGGCGAAGTGCTCGCAAAAGCCGGCGCGCCGGTCCATCCAGAACTCGTCGATCGTGTCCGGCCCGAGGTATTCGCCCGGCGCCAGCGTGTAGCTGTAGTTGGCATTGCGAATGTGCTCGAGCAATGCGCGAGCCAGCGCATTCGCATCGGCATTCGCGAATTGCGGCCGGCTGCGCAGCTCGGCGGCCCAGGCGCGGGATCGGGGGTTGAAGCCTTCGGGCAGGTCCAGGTATTCGCGCAGGCCCGCGCCGAGGCGCTGCGGGCCGTGGATATAGGCCGTGTAGGCTTCGGCGCTGAAGCGCAGGCGCTGCGTGACCGGGCGGTCCGTGAGCGCCTGCAGGTCGTCCTGCATCACCACCTGCATGCCTTCGATGAGCGGCGCGCGTGGTGTCGCCTCCAACAGCGGCAACATCGACAGGCGCAGCGGTTCGAGCGTCATTTCATAGCGGACCGCCGGGCCGAGCGGGCGCAGCTGACCCGGAAGATTGCGCGGGGACGGGAACGACGCCGGCATCGGGCGCCATTCGGTGCCGTCGAAACGCCCGAGCACCGGGCCGCGGAAATACATCGCCTGCGGGCGCGGCGGCGTGCCGTCGAAGCGAACCCGCAGCGCGATGCTGTCGTCCAGCGCCACCTCGGCGACCGACCCCATGCGCATGCGCAGCGACAGGCCCGTGCTCGTCGTTCCGTCCTGCGGCACGCCCCAGAGCGGCCCGATGCGCGGGAACAGGACGAACAGCAGCGCCATGATCGGCGCGCCGAGCAGCGCGGTGCGTGCCGCGAGGATTCCGGCCTGGCGCAGGCTTGGCTGGCCGGCCGGCATGTGGGCGAGAACGAGGGCGGTGAGCAGGCCCCACACCGAGACCAGCATCGCCCCGGCGACGAGCAGCGACTGCGAATAGAGGAAGTGCGTCAGCACGAGGAAGAAGCCGAGGAAGAACACGACGAAGGCGTCGCGCCGCGCGCGCAGTTCGAGCGTCTTCAGCGCCATCAGCGACATCGCCATCGTGATTCCCGGCTCCTTGCCGAGCAGCGTCTGGTACGACCAGAGCGTGAGGCCGGCGGCGATGGCGAGCACGAGCAGGATCACGCCGCGCCCCGGCAGCGCCGCCTGGCGCAGCGCGAGCAGCGCGCGCCACAGCAGGACGCCGGCGGTGAGACCACTGCACCAGAGCGGCAGGTGCGTGACATGCGGCGCAACGGTCCAGGCGATGACGCCGATGAGGAACAGCGTGTCGCGCGTTTCGCGCGGCAGGTGGCGCCATCCCGGCCAGCTCGGCCAACGCGGCGCGCGTCGCAGCGGCGGCGCAGTGGCGGCTGTCGGCGGCGTCATTTCCACAACGCCAACGCTTCCAGGCAGACGCGGCGATGCGCTTCACCGCTCGCCGCGGCGATGCTCACGCCGGGCAACTGGAGCGCATAGTCTGCGCCGCTGCGGTGTGCGGCGAGAACCCAGGCGCTGAGGCGCTCCAGGCGCTGCTCGTCGGGCAATCCGGCGCACGCCGCCCAGTCGAGTTCGAGCTGGCGGTGCACGGCGGCGCGCGTGTCGCGGCTCACCAGGTCGCCGCCGCTCTCGAGTGCCTTCGCGGCTTTTTTCCAGAGCACGAGTTTCATCGCGTCGCCGCGCCGGTAGGCGCGAACGCCTTCGGTCTCGCCGGTCGCCGCGCTGCGTTGCTCCTGGCCGCCCCCGGGAACAGGCCGCGCCAGCGGCAAGGGCGGCGCGCCCGGTTCGGCGCGCGGGTAGACGAGCAGGCGTGACGCCGGGCGCCAGAAAGTCCAGGCGCGGAACAACCCGAACGGGAAACGCGTTTCGACAACGAGCGCCGGCAGCGCATGCAGGCCGCGCTGCTCGGGAACAAAACTGACCGTCGTGTTCGCCTGACCGCCGGCCGGAACGTTGCTCCAGCTGACGTTCGGCGCGTCACCCGATATCACGTTCAGGCCGATGCCGTAGCGCGGCCGGTCCGGACTCGTGAGCACGCAGTCAAGCAACGCCGCATCGCCCGCAAACACCGGCGCCACCGGCCGCAGGCGCAGCGTCAGGCCGCGCAAGGTGCTGTGCGTGATGTGCAGCGAGACGATGCCGCTGCCGGCGAGCAGGAAGGTCAGGATGTAGCCCAGGTTCAGCTGATAGTTGAGCGACGCGACGAGCAGCACGATCAGCGTCGCGGCGAACATGAAACCGGCGCGCGTGGGCAGGATGTAGACGTTGCGCTGCGTCAGCAGGCGCGTGTCGGACGGCGGCTGGCGCGATTGCGACCAGGCGCGAAAGCGCATTCGGACCCAGTGCGCGGGCAGCCCCAGCGGCGAGCGTGGCGCCGCAGGCTGGGCGCGCCGATCGCGCAGGACGTTCGAGGCGGTCACGTTCGCGAGAATTGATTGAGGCGAAGTGCGGAGGGCGCGCCGCCGGCTTCAAGGCAGCGCGACGGCCTCGATCATCGCGCGCACCTGCTCGGCGCGGCCGCGCCCGGCGCCGGCGACGGGCAGCAGGCGGTGCGCGATCGTCTGCGGCAGGATCGCCTGGATGTCGTCGGGCGCGACGTAATCGCGCTGATCGAGCAGCGCGCGGGCGCGCGCCGCGCGCAAGACGCCGATGCCGGCGCGTGGGCTCAGGCCGGCGACGAACCAGCGGCCGGAGCGCGTCGCCGCAATCAAGGCCTGCAGGTAGTCGAGCAGCGCACCCGACGCGTGCACCGCCTGCACCGCCTTCTGCGCGGCGAGCATTTGTTCGGGTGACATCACCGGCGGCAGCGCCTGGATCGCCTCGCGCCGATCCTGCCCGGCGAGCAGCGCGCGTTCGCTCGACTGATCCGGGTAGCCGAGCGTGATGCACATGAGGAAGCGATCGAGCTGCGACTCGGGCAGCGGGTAGGTGCCGAGCTGGTCGCTCGGGTTCTGCGTCGCGATGACGAAGAACGGCTTGGGCAGTGGGCGCGTTTCGCCTTCCACCGTGACCTGGTGCTCTTCCATCGCCTCGAGCAACGCGCTCTGGGTTTTCGGGCCGGCGCGGTTGATTTCGTCGGCGAGCAGCACCTGGGCGAACACCGGGCCGGGGTGGAAGACGAAGACCTCCTTGGCGCGCTCGTAAATGCTCACGCCGGTCAGGTCGGCGGGCATCAGGTCGGCAGTGAACTGGGTGCGCGAAAAGCGCAAGCCCAGCGACACGGCGAGCGCGTGCGCGAGCGTCGTCTTGCCCACGCCGGGTACGTCTTCGATCAGCAGGTGCCCGCCGGCGAGAAGGCAGGCGACGCAGTCTTCGATCTGGGCCTGTTTGCCCACGACGATCGTGCTAACCTGAGTGATCAATTGGGCGAGTTTGTCGGCGAGTGCTTTGCTCGTCGGATCGGCGCGCTGCCCCGCCCGCAGAATATGGCTTGATACAGAATCGTTCATCCGTCCCACGTTAACCGAAAACCCCCCGGTTGATCGCCTCATGTCCACTGCCTTTTTCACGCACCTCGACTGCCGCGGTCACGACATGGGCCGCGGCCATCCCGAAAGTCCGCAGCGCCTGGCGGCGATCGAAGACCATTTGCTCGCGACGGGCATGGAAGCGACGCTGCTGCGTCGCGAAGCGCCGCTCGTGCAGCGCCAGCACCTCGAGTTCGCGCACACCTCCGGTTACGTGAGCCAGCTCAGCGACCTGCTCGAAGAAGTCGCCCGCAGCGGCAGCCCACGTGCCCTGGACCCCGACACCAGCGCCAGCGCCGGCACCTGGGCCGCGGTTCGGCGCGGGGCGGGCGCGGCAGTCGCGGCGACCCAGGGCGTCCTGGCGGGCGAGTTCGACAACGCTTTTTGCGCTGTGCGCCCGCCCGGCCACCACGCGACGCGCGGCCGGGCGATGGGGTTCTGCTTCTTCAACAACGTTGCCGTTGCGGCGCGTTACGCGCTCGACGCGGGCGGGCTGGATCGCGTCGCGATCGTCGACTTCGACGTGCACCATGGCAACGGCACGGAAGACATCGTCGCGAACGACGAGCGCATCCTCATGGTGAGCTACTTTCAGCACCCGCTCTACCCGGGCAGCGGCGTGCCGCCGCTGGGCACCAACATGGTGAATCTGCCGGTGCCGCCCTACACCAAGGGCCCGGCGATTCGCGCGCTCATCGAGCAGCACTGGCTGCCGCGGCTCGAAAAATTCAGCCCGCAGATGATCTTCATTTCGGCAGGCTTCGACGCGCACCGCGAAGACGGCCTGGGCCAGCTCGGCCTGGTCGAGGCCGACTATGAATGGATGACGAAGCAGATCCGGCAGGTCGCCGACAAACATGCGAAGGGCCGCATCGTGTCGTGCCTGGAAGGCGGCTACAACCTGAGCGCGCTCGCGCGCAGCGTCGCGGCGCATTTGCGTGTTCTGAGCGGAACCTGAGCGGTCGCTGAAGCGCGCCCGATCCGGCCCCGTCCCGCGCCATGGCCCGACCGATCGCGACGCGCGAACTGAGCGACCTGCTGGGCGCGCTGGCGCAGCCCGCGGCGCTGACCGAACTCGGTGTCCTCGCCGCCTGCATGGTCGCCGCCTGGGTGCTGGTGCGGCTGTGGCGCGGCGCGCAGGCGCCCGAGGGCTCGATCTGGTTCGGCAAGCATGTCGTGGACGGCGTGCTGTTCCCGCTGCTCGCGCTCACCTTGGCGTACGGCGCGAAGCTCAGCCTGAGCGGCAGCTTGCAGCCCGCGGTGTTCCGTATCGCGATCCCGATCCTGCTCTCGCTCGCGATCATTCGCCTCAGCGTGCGCGTTCTCGGCGCGACGCTGCCGCGTGCGCGCTGGGTGCGAGCGATCGAAAAGTCGATCTCCTGGCTCGCCTGGGGCGGCGTGATCCTGTGGGTGACGGGCGTCTTGCCGTCGATGCTCGAAGCGATGGAAGACGTGGGCTGGAAGATCGGCGGCGCGCGCGTCACGCTGCGCAACGTGATCGAAGGCACGGTCACTGCGGGTCTGGTGATGGTGCTCGCGCTCTGGGTTTCGGCGGCGATCGAAAAGCGCCTGCTGCGCGGCAGCGGCGATACGCTGTCGTTTCGCAAGATGGCCGCGACGCTGGTGCGCGCGGCGCTGCTGCTGGTCGGCCTGCTGCTCGCGCTGTCGGCGGTGGGAATCGACCTCACCGCGCTCGGCGTGCTTGGCGGTGCGCTCGGCGTGGGAATCGGCTTCGGCTTGCAGAAGATCGCGGCGAACTACGTGAGCGGCTTCGTCGTGCTCGCCGAGCGCAGCCTGCGCATCGGCGACACGGTCAAGGTCGACGGCTTCGAAGGCCGCATCACCGACATCCGCACGCGCTACACCGTGATCCGCGCGCTCAACGGGCGCGAGGCGATCGTGCCGAACGAAGTCCTGATCACGCAGCGCGTCGAGAACTGGTCGCTCAGCAGCCCGCTGGTGGCGCTGCACTGCGCCGTGCAAGTGGCGTATGGCACCGACGTGCGCGCGTTGCAGCCGCGCCTCGCCGCCGCTGCCGCGACCGTGCCGCGCGTCTTGGCCGACCCCGCGCCGGACTGCCAACTCGTGGCCTTCGGCGCCGACGGAATGGATCTGAAAGTCAACTTCTGGATCGCCGACCCGCAGAACGGCGAGGGCAACGTGCGTTCGGAGGTGAACCTGGCCGTGCTCGACGCGCTGAACGCGCTCGGGGTGGAGATTCCGTTCCCGCAGCGCGTCGTGCACTCGGTTGCAGCGCGCGGCGCTTGAGGCCAAGGCGCAGCTGGTGATCGTGCAGCGGCGTGGCGCCGTCACACTGTGCGGCGCGGCACTCGTGCTGGCGGCGTGCGTGGCAGCGCCGCCGCACGAGCGCGCCTCGTTCAGCGCGACGCAGCCGACCGATCGCGATGCACCCGAGGCGCCGAGCGGCTACACCGCCAAGACTGCGGTCAGCGCCGAGCGCTTCATCGTCGCTACCGCGCACCCGCTCGCCACCGACGCAGGGCAGCGCATCCTCGCCGCAGGCGGAAGCGCCGTCGACGCGGCAATCGCGGTGCAAATGGTGCTGACGCTCGTCGAGCCGCAGTCGTCTGGCATCGGCGGCGGCTTGTTCCTCATGCACCACGACGGGAAGCAGGTGCAAGCGATCGATGGCCGCGAAACCGCTCCGGCCGCGGCGACGCCCGAGCTGTTCATGCAGGGCGGCCAGGAGATGACGCTGATGCAAAGCGTCGTCGGCGGGCGTTCCGTCGGCACGCCGGGCGTGTTGCGCGCGCTCGCCCTCGCGCATCGCTTGCACGGCAAGCTGGCGTGGCGCGCGCTGTTCGAACCGGCGATCGATCTGGCCGAGCAAGGCTTTGCGATCAGCCCGCGCCTGGCCACCTTGCTCGGCGACGGCATGGCGCAGCCATTGCGGCGCGACCCGCAGGCCGCGCCATACTTCTTCAACGCCGACGGCAAGCCCAAGACTGCGGGGACGTGGCTGCGCAACCCGGAGCTGGCGGCGGTGCTGCGCAGTGTCGCCGAGCGCGGCGAGAGCGCTTTCTACGAGGGCGAACTCGCCGAGGCGATCGCATCGCGAGTCCAGGCGCACGAGCGCAACCCGGGCGGCCTGAGCGTGGCCGACCTCGCCGGCTACCGCGCCGTGATGCGCGAGGCGCTGTGCTTCGACTACAAGGCGTGGCGACTGTGCGGAATGCCGCCGCCTTCGTCGGGGGCGCTGGCGATCGGCCAGATGCTGGGAATGATCGAACAGGGCGGATTGCAGCTGCCCGGGCCAGCGCCGGGCGCCGCCGGCCTGGAACCCGGCGTCGACGCGGTGCACGTGTTCAGCGAGCTGGGCCGCCTGGTCTACGCCGACCGCGCGCGGTACGTCGCCGACCCCGACTTCGCTCCGCTGCCGGGCGGCAGCGCGCAGAGCCTGCTCGACCCGCGCTACCTGCGCGAGCGCGCCCGCCTGATCGGCGCGCGCAGCATGGGCCTGGCGACGCCGGGCGTTCCCGCAGGTGCGACAACCGCGTTCGCCGACCACCTCGGCGAAGAGCGCGCATCGACCTCGCAGGTCTCGATCGCCGACGCCTACGGCAACACCGTCTCGATGACGACAACGATCGAAAACGCGTTCGGCGCGCAGATCATGGTGCGCGGCTTCCTGCTGAACAATCAGCTCACCGACTTTTCGTTTGCCTCGAGCCTGAACGGCGTTCCGGTCGCGAACCGCGTCGAGCCCGGCAAACGGCCGCGCTCGTCGATGGCGCCGATGCTCGTCTTCGAGCGCGCCAGCGGCAAGCTGGTCGCGAGCCTGGGCTCGCCGGGTGGCCCGGCGATCATCAACTACACCGCGAAGGTATTGATCGGCATGCTCGATTGGGGCCTGGACGTGCAACAGGCGATTGCGCTGCCCAACTTCGGTTCGCGCAACGGGCCGACGGAACTCGAGCGCGGTCGCGCCTCAGCGGAGTTGATTTCCGGGCTCGAAGCTCGGGGCCACGAGGTTCGGGTGACACCGCAGACCAGCGGCGTGCAGGCGATTCAGCGAATCCGGCGCGACGGCGGCGAGGTTTGGCTTGGCGCCGCGGATCCGCGGCGTGAGGGCACGGTGCGAGGTGAAAGCCCGTGACTGTCGATCCTCAAAGCAGTCGCGGACGCCTGGCAACGAAGCTGTAGTAGTTGCTGGAGCCGAAAAATATGCCTCGGTCAGAGCGACTGAACATGGCGTCGACCCAGTCGTTTGCTTCACGCTCAGTCATCGCGCCCGACTTCGGTAGAAGACGCACGAAGGATTGCATCGCGGTAGCCCAGAAGTCCGCCTTGCCAATGTCGGTGACGACGTAGGCAAACGAGTTCGTGAGCTCGAAACGGGCCTCACGCAAGAATTGCGGCATCTGGCGCATGACGCGAGGGTTGGTCACGATGGCGTTGATGATTTTCTCGTCGTCGGCCTTGCCTTTGACGGGATCGGCGTTCTCGAAAGTCATCGAAGCATAGTCACCGTCAAAGATGCCGACCATGCCTCCGGGCTTCAGAATGCGAAAGATCTCCTTCAGCACGACCAACGGACTTGGAACGTGACTGAGCAGCGTGTGCGCGATGACCGCGTCGAACGATCCGTCAGCGAGATGCAAGGCCTGCGAGTCTCCGACGCGAAAGTCGACCGCGTGATCGACGTGTTCCTTCTTGGCCATGCGGACTGCGGCATCGATGAGGTAAGGGCTGACGTCGATCCCGGTGACGCGGCCGGCAAATCCAGGCGTGGCGGCGACTGCGCGTGCCGCGACTCCCGTACCGCAACCCAAGTCCAGCACGGACCTGGCCGACAGGATGCTCATGGCGGCGAAGTATTCATTCATCATCGCGGCGAAGCGCGGATGTTGGCCTCTTGCTTCCAGGCGCGTCGCCAATGCTGCGAGTGTCGAATCGTCGAGCTTGTCGGTGACGCGGTACATGTCAAGGGTACTCATGGGAGGTCCTTTCGGCGTCCATCAAACCTTGGGATTCGACTTGAAAAAGTCGCAATACCGCGCCGCGCTGCACTGGCCACACAGCGGCTTCTTCGCACGGCACACATAGCGCCCGTGCAAGATCAGCCAGTGGTGCGCGTCGACGGCGTAGCGCGGCGGAATTCGCTTCAGCAACCCTTCTTCGACGTCGAGCGGCGTCTTGCCCGGCGCCAGGCCGGTGCGGTTCGCGACCCGAAACACATGCGTGTCCACCGCCATCGTCGGCTTGCCGAAAGCGACGTTGAGGACCACGTTCGCCGTCTTGCGCCCCACGCCGGGTAGGGCTTGCAGCGCGTCGCGCGAGCGCGGCACTTCGCCGCCATGTTCGCGCACCAGGATGTCGCAGGTCTGCATCAGGTGCCGCGCTTTGCTGCGAAACAGGCCGATGGTGCGGATCTTCTCCTCCAGCCCGTCCAATCCGAGGGCGAGGATTCTCTGCGGCGTGTTCGCCAGCGCGAACAGACCGCGCGTCGCCTTGTTCACACCGACGTCGGTCGCCTGGGCGGACAGCAACACGGCGACGAGCAGCTCGAAGACGCTCGTGTAGTCGAGTTCGGAGCGCGGCTGCGGGTTCGCCGCGGCGAGCAGCGCAATGAACGGCTCGACGTCGGCGTCGCGCATGTCTCGGGCTGCGCGTTCAGGCCGCGGCGCGCAGTCGCGCCGACGCCTGTTCGATCTGCGCCATGAGTTCGGCGTAGCTGTGCGTCACCGCGAATTGCGGGAAGCGCGGCGGAATCGTCGGCGGCGGGTGGATGAAAAAGCCCGCGTGTGCGGCCTCCAGCATGCCGATGTCATTGAACGAATCACCTGCGGCGATGACCTGGTAGTTCAGGCCCTTCAGCGCGTTCACAGCGGCGCGCTTCTGATCGGGTTGGCGCAACTTGTAGTCGCGCACGAATCCTTGCGCATCGACCACGAGGCGGTGGCAGAGCAGGGTCGGCCGATTCAGCTGGCGCATCAGCGGGTCGGCGAATTCGTAGAACGTGTCCGACAGGATGAACACCTGGTAGCGCGAGCGCAGCTCGTCGAGGAACTCGCGCGCGCCGGGCAGTGCGCCCATGCCTTCGATGACCTGCTGGATGTCGGCGAGCTTCAGGCCATGCTGAGCGAGCAGGCCGAGGCGAAAGCGCATCAGCTTGTCGTAGTCGGGCTCGTCGCGCGTCGTTCGCGAGAACTCCGGGATGCCGGTGCGCCTGGAAAATTCGATCCAGATCTCGGGGACCAGAACACCCTCGAGATCGAGGCAAATCACCTGCATCTTGTCGGCTCCCCGGGCGAGGCGCACATCGCGCCGTTCGCGGCGGCAGGATGGTAACCCACGCGCTACGGCTACGATGCGCGCTGCGGCGGGTGCCACGCCCCGTTGCCAAAGGAAACGGATGGCGATGAAACCCTTGCCCACCTCGCGCTCGCGCGACGCCACCAGCCCTGCCGAGCCGGGCGGCGCGGCAGGGCGCGCCGTGACGTCGAGCAAGGGCATCGAGTCTCCGGCGCAGAAAGACGCCGGTGCGCAACAGGGCGAGGGCCAACCGCAGCGCCGGCCGCGCGAGCAGCGTGAACTCGACGAGCAGCGCCGGGCTTTGGCGAAACTCGTTCTCGGCGTGTTCGAGGTCCAAGTCGACCCCAAAGCAGCTGCGCCGTCGGGCGACGCTGCGGCGCCCACCGGCACCGCCGCGCCACGCCAGGCGCTCGACCCGAGGCTCGAGCAGGCGATCCTCGAATTCATGTACGCCTTGTTCGACGCGCTGGACCAGATCGACGACGCCGAGCCGACCCTGACCTATGGCGTGGCGGGCGCGCCTGCGTCGGCGGCGCCGAGTGGCCGCAGCGCGTTCGGCGAGCGCATCGATCTGCTGGCGAGCCGGATCGCAAAAGCGCCACCCGCCACTGCGACGCAGGGCGGCAGCGCGTCCGTGACCAGCCTCGGCGCGGGCCTGGAACTCGCTTACCTGGGCGTGCTGCGGGTGTTCCACGCCGGCGCCGCTGCGCCGGCCGAGCCGGGCGTGTTGCGCATGGCGCTCGCCGCGCTGCTGCGCCGCCTGGCGAATGCGATGCACGTCGCACCGACGCTCGGCTACGGAACGTCCGGCAACGCCGGCGCCTTGCTGCGCGTGCGTGCCTGAGCACGGTCCATGGCGTCCAAGCTGCTCATCGGTTTTCATGCGGTGGGGGTGCGCCTGAAGGTGCATGCGAAGTCGGTGCTCGAGATCCAGGTCGACGCGGCGCGGCGCGATGCGCGCATGCGCCAGTTCGTGCAGCGTGCCGAAGAGGCTGGCGTGCGCATCGTTCCGAGCGACGACGCGCGCCTGACGCAAACCTGCGGCACGCCGCGCCATCAGGGCGTGGTCGCGCGCGTCCAGCCGCTGCCACTGAGCCATTCGATCGACGATACGCTGGACGCCGCGTCCGGCGAGCCGCTGCTGCTCGTGCTCGACGGCGTGACGGATCCGCACAACCTCGGCGCGTGCCTGCGTGTCGCCGACGGCGCCGGCGCGCACGGCGTGATCGCGCCGAAAGACCACGCCGTGGGAGTGAACGCGACGGTGGCCAAGGTCGCGAGCGGCGCCGCCGAGACGGTGCCTTACTTCATGGTGACGAACCTGGCGCGAACGCTCGGTGAACTCAAGGAGCGCTCGATCCGAATCGTCGGGCTGACGGATGACGCGCCCGATTCGCTGTACACGCTCGACTTGCGCGGGCCGCTCGCCTTCGTGCTCGGCGCCGAAGGTGCGGGAATGCGTCAACTCACGCGCAAGACCTGCGACGCGCTCGTGCACCTGCCGATGCGCGGCGCGGTGGAAAGCCTGAACGTGTCGGTCGCGAGCGGCGTCTGCCTGTACGAGGCGCTGCGCCAGCGTGAAGCATCGCGCACCGAGTGAAAGAACAAGCTTCGCGTCGTCCAAGGGGTTCGCATGCCAGTCATCGAAGTCAAACACCCACTCGTCAAGCACAAGGTCGGGTTGCTGCGCGAAGAGCCGATTTCGACGAAGGACTTTCGCGCCTTGACGCAGGAACTGGCACGCCTGCTCGCCTATGAAGCGACTGCTGACCTGCCGCTCGAGACGGTGACGGTTCCGTGCTGGAGCGGGCCGACGTCGGTGCAGCGCATTGCCGGGCGCAAGCTGACGATCGTGCCGATCCTGCGCGCCGGGCTCGGCATGTTGGAGGGTGTGCTCGACCTGGTGCCCAGCGCCAAGGTCAGCCTGGTCGGCTTGAGCCGGAATCATGAAACCTTGCGCCCGCACCACTACTTCGAGAATTTCGTCGGCCATCTCGACGAGCGCACCGCGATCGTGATCGACCCCATGCTCGCCACCGCGGGTTCGATGATCGCCACCGTCGACCTGCTGAAAGAACGCGGCTGCAAAGACATCCGGGCGCTCGTGCTCGTCGCCGCGCCCGAAGGCATCGCGGCGCTCGGCAAGGCGCACCCGCAGGTGCGCTGCTGGACGGCGGCGATCGACAGCCACCTCAACGAGGTCGGCTACATCATCCCGGGCCTGGGCGACGCGGGCGACAAGGTCTTCGGCACGCGTTGAGCCGCGTGCCGAGGCCAGGGGCCTGCTCCGGCAGGGAGCGCTAGCACTTGCGTCGACCGCGCGGGCGTGAAGTATTCGGGTGCTTGAAGAGAAATTACACCTGTTGCCATGTGTTTACCCGCGTCGATGCGAATATCGTTGCGCCCCGGACACAACAACAAAGTCAGGTTTCAGCCATGAATACGCAACACAAACCGCATCGGCTCTGGATGACGGAAAGTTTCGCCGTCGTCATGGCCGCCCTCAACTCGACGCGCGAACCCGGTGCCGCGCGGTGCGTGCTGCGCCTGAGCCCGTACAGCGTCGGCGAGACGCTGCTGCGCATCGAGGCCGAGGCACTGAACCAGGGTTTGTCGGTGCTCGTCGAATGGAACGGTGCGCACCCGGTGATCGTTCTCAATTCCTCGATCGGCGGCACGCCGGTGATGATGAACCGCGCCGACTCAGGGCCCTACGTTCCGCTCAGCGTCGGGGTTCGCGAATGCGGCGGTGGCGCCGAAGTCCTGCTCATCGACCCGGACGCGAGCGACACCGATTGGGGCGACTTGCCGAGCGCAGTCGCCGACGACATCGCGGCATTGCCGAGTTGGGTCGAAAGCGCGCTGCAGTAGGGCTCTCGGCGCGGCAAGGACGCGCGCACCGATCAGACGAGACCGAACCCGCCCGCCAGGGCGCCGAGCGCGACGAGCCACATCGGGCTGACTTTGGAGCGCAGCATCACGAGCAGCGTCAGTGCGACAAGCGCCAGCGCGCCGAACCGCTGCGACGGCTCGCGAACGAAGGGTTCGGCAAGGATCCAGCCGGTTGCGGCGAGCAGCCCGAGCGTGAGCGGTGCCATCCCCGCCGCAAAAGCGCGCGACGCGCGCGTGTCGCCACGCTGCGCGCCCCAGCGGGTGAGCAGCAGCGTGAGCAGCGTCGAGGGCACGAGGCTGCCGAGCAGGGTGGCCGCAACTCCCGCCAGGCCGGCGATGTTCCAGCCGATCACGGCGACGAACAAGACGTTCGGGCCCGGCGCGGCTTGCGCGATCGCGATCGACGCGCTGAACTGGGTGTCGCTGATCCAGCGGTTTTCCAGCACCACGTAGCGCTGCATGTCGGGTGCCGTCGTGATCGCGCCGCCCACGCCGAGCAGGCTGAGCATCGCGAAATGCAGCGCGAGCGAGGTGAGTTCGGCGGCGCTGAGTGCGCTCGTGAACGCGGTCATGGGGCAGGCGACTTGAACCAGGCCAGCACCACGGCGCCGCTGCCCAGGGCGCCGAGCACGGCGACGAGCGGCCAGCGCAGCCAGGCGATCGCGGCAAATCCGAGACCCGCGATCGCCAGGCAGAGCGTGAGGCCGAGGGCGTTGCCTTTCAGGCTACCGATCAGCTTGGCGGCGGTCGCGAGCAGCAAGCCGGCAGCGACGCAGCCCATTCCCCGCAATGCCCCGGCGAGCAGAGGTTCGGCGGCGAAGCGGCTGTACACGCCCGCCAGGACGAGCACGATCAGCAGCGGAAAACAGAGCAACCCGGCCATCGCGGCGAGCGAACCGCGCACGCCGAAGTAGCCGTAGCCCAGCGCCAGACCCAGGTTCACGATGTTCGGCCCGGGCAGGATCTGGCTCGTCGAGAGCCTTTCGACGAACTGCTCGCGCGTCAGCCAGCGCCGGCGTTCGACGAGTTCGCGTTGCGCCACCGCGAGCACGCCGCCGAAGCCTTGCAAAGCGAGCCCGTTGCAGGCCCAGAACAATTCCGTGGCGCTCGCCGGCCGCGCCAGCGCGGGTTCATCGCAGGGCACGCAGCGCCTCGGGGTTGACGATGTTGCTCGGCTCCTGGTTCACGAAATTCAGCACGTTCTCGAACGCGCTGCGGAAGTAGAGCTCGTAGCTGTCTTGTTCGACGTAGCCGATGTGCGGCGTGCAAACCGCGTTTTCCATGCGCAGCAAGGGATGCCCTTGCAGCACCGGCTCGCTCTCGAACACGTCGACTGCGGCCAAGCCGGGGCGGCCGCGGTTCAGCGCGGCGACGAGTGCGCCTTCTTCGATCAGCTCGGCGCGCGACGTGTTCACGAGCAGCGCCGTGGGCTTCATGCGCGCCAGCGCGTCGTGCTTGACGATGCTGCGCGTCGTGTCGTTCAGGCGCAGGTGCAGCGACAGCACGTCGCAGGATTCGAAGAACGCCTCGCACGACGGCGCGGCGCTGAAGCCGTCGGCAACGGCACGTTGCCGCGAAGCGTCGCCGCCCCACACGACGACGTCCATGCCGAAGGCGCGGCCATAACCCGCGACGATGCTGCCGATCTTGCCGTAGCCCCAGACGCCGAGCGTGCGCCCGCGCAGCACCTGGCCGAGGCCGAAGTTGGGCGGCATCGACGCGGCCTTCAGCCCCGCTTGTTGCCACACACCGTGTTTCAGGTTGCCGATGTATTGCGGCAGGCGGCGCATCGCCGCCAGCACCAGCGCCCAGGTCAATTCCGCTGCGGCGTAGGGCGAGCCCACGCCTTCGGCGACGGAAATCCCCAGCTGCGTGCACGCGGCCACGTCGATGTGCGGCCCGACACGCCCGGTCTGCGAGATCAGCTTCAGCTTGGGCAGCTTCTCCAGCAAGGCGCGCGGGAAATGCGTGCGCTCGCGGATCAGGACCAGGATCTCGGCGTCGCGCAGGCGCACCGACAGCTGGCCGATGCCCTTCACCGTGTTGGTGAACACCTTCGCATTCAACGACGCCAGCAGCGACGAACACGGGAGCTTGCGCACGGCGTCCTGATAGTCGTCGAGGATGATGATGTTCACGTCGGGCGCAGCGGGCAGCAAGGGCAGGCGCCATTGTGTAGCATGCGACCCTCGTGGCGAACCTCGCCAGACTTTTCCGGAGCCCCCCATGTCCATCTCAATGTACTCAGCCAGCGTGCCCGTCATCGTGCGCACCCTCACCAACCTGCAAAGCTGGTTCGACAAGGCCGAGGCGTACGCCCAGGCGAAAAAATTCGAGCCCGCGGTGCTGCTCGGCGCGCGCCTCGCGCCCGACATGCTGCCCTTCACGAAGCAAGTGCAAATTGCGTGTGACAGCGCCAAGTTCGCCGTCGCGCGCCTCTCTAGCGTGGACGCGCCCAAGTTCGAAGACACCGAAACGAGCTTCGCCGATCTGCGCCTGCGAATCGCGTCGACGCTCGAGTACATCCGCTCCGTGCCGGCGGCGAAAATCGACGGCAGCGAAAACAAGGACATCGTCGTGCCGCGCCGCGACGGCTCGATGACGCTGAAAGGCGAGTTCTACCTCAAGCACTATTCGCTGCCGAACCTGTACTTCCACGTCATGACCGCCTACGCGCTGCTGCGCCACAACGGCGTCGATCTGGGCAAGGGCGACTACCTCGGCGCGATGTCCTGACGCCTGCCTGGGCACACGACCGGCGGCGCGAAGCGAGCGGGCGATGCGAGCGCTGAAGTGGTCAGCCGTCGGTGTCGCCTGGCTCGCGGCGGTGGCGCTGCTCGGCGCCGGCGGCTACGCGATGCGCGCGCTGCCGAAGGTCGACGGCCATCTCGAAGTCGATGGGCTTCGCGGCACGGTGCGAATCGAGCGCGACGCACACGGCATCCCGACGATTCGCGCCGATTCGATCGAAGAAGCGCTCTTCGGCCAGGGTTTTGCGCACGCGCAGGACCGCCTCTGGCAGCTCGAGACGCACCGGCGCATCGGCTCGGGGCGCCTGGCCGAGGCGTTCGGCGCGGCGGCGATCGACTCCGACAAATTCCTGCGCGCGCTCGGCGTGAAACGCGCCGCCCAGGCGCAATGGGACAAAGCGAGCCCGGCGCTGCGCGACGCGCTGACGGCGTACGCGGCGGGAATCAACGCCTACGCTGCGCAGGCGATGCAAGCGCGCCCGCCGGAATTGATCCTGCTCGGCTTGCCCTTCGAGCCTTGGACGCCGCAAGACAGCTTCGCCTGGGCGATCATGATGGCGTGGGATCTGGGCGGCAACTGGCGCACCGAGATGCTGCGCCTGCGCCTGGCGTTGAAGATGCCGGTGGCGCGCATCAACGAACTGATTCCGCCCTACCCGGGCGAGGCGCCGCTCGCGACCGCCGACTACGCGGCGCTGTTCCGCGGTTTGCGGCTGGACGGCAAACTCGGCGAGCAGGCGCTGCTGCACGCGCCGCCCTCGGGCGTGGAAGGCGTGGGCTCGAACAACTGGGTCGTCGCGGGCAGCCACACCGAGTCCGGCAAGCCCTTGCTGGCGAACGACCCGCATCTGAAGCTCAACGCGCCGGCGCTCTGGTACTTCGCGCGCATCGAGGCACCGGGCCTGCGTGTCGCCGGCGCGACGATGCCGGGGCTGCCCGGCGTCGTGCTCGGGCAGAACGAACACATCGCGTGGGGTTTCACGAACACCGGGCCGGACGTGCAGGACATCTACATCGAACGAATCAGTCCCGACGATCCGTCGCTGTACCAGACGCCGCAAGGTTGGGCGCGCTTCGAATCGTTTGCCGAGGTTCTCAAGGTGAAGGGCGAATCCGATCAGGCGTTCGCGGTTCGCGCGACGCGCCATGGCCCGGTGATCTCGGACGCGGGAATCGCCGAAGGATTGACCGGGCGCAAGGACAAGCAGGCCTACGCGCTCGCGCTGCGCTGGACCGCGCTCGATACAGACCCGGGGACGCTGGAAGCGTCATTGACGCTGAACCGCGCGACTTCGGTGGCGCAGTTCATTCAGGCGCTCGCGCCTTACGTCGCGCCGATGCAGAACATGGTTGTCGCGGATCGCGAAGGCCACATCGGCGTCGTCTCGGCGGGCCGCGTGCCGCTGCGCAAGGCGGCGAACGATTTGAAAGGCCTGGTGCCGGCGCCGGGCTGGGATCCGCGCTACGACTGGGACGGTTTCCTCGATCCGGCGCTGACGCCGCGCGAAGTCGACCCGCCGCGCGGCTGGATCGCGACGGCGAACCAGCGCATCCACGCGCCCGACTACCCGCACTACATCACCAACGAGTGGGCGGTGCCGTACCGGCAGCAGCGCATCGAACAGCTGCTTGGCGCCAAGCCGCGCCACAGCATGGCGAGCTTGCGCGACATTCAGTCCGACGTGTTGTCCCTCGCGACGCAGCGCCTGCTGCCGCATCTGCAACGCGCAAAGTCCGTGCATCCGCTCGCGCCGGCCGCGCAGCAGCAGCTCGCCGCGTTCGACGCCACGATGCGCGCCGACGCCGCGGCGCCGTTGATCTTCTGGGCCTGGGCGCGCCAGTTGACGCTTGGCGTGTTCGGCGACGACGTCGGCCCGGTGCTGTTCGAGCGCACGCTGGAAAACCGCAGTTTCCGCGACGCGCTCGAAGGCGTGCTCGAGCGCAACGACGCGCATTGGTGCGATCAGCAGGGAACGCCGCAGGTCGAAACCTGCGCGCAGCAGGTCGACGCCGCGTTCACGCGTGCGCTCGACGAACTGCAACAGCGCCACGGCGCCGATGTCACGAAGTGGCACTGGGGCGAAGCGCATGTCGCGGTCAGCGAACACCGACCATTCAGCCGGGTCGGTCTGCTCGCGCCCTGGTTCGAACTGCGCACGCCTGTGGGTGGCGACACGTTCACGGTGAACGTGTCGCGCGTGAGTTTGCGGCCTCTGGCCAGAACCGGCGAGCTGTACCTCGACGAGCACGGCCCGTCCCTGCGTGCGCTGTACGACTTGGGCGACGCCGCGAAGTCGAAGATCATGCATTCGAGCGGCCAGTCGGGGATCGCTTTTTCGCCGCTGTTTCGCAGCTTTG
The DNA here is from genome assembly GCA_963775015.1 of uncultured beta proteobacterium. Lineage (GTDB taxonomy): Bacteria > Pseudomonadota > Gammaproteobacteria > Burkholderiales > Burkholderiaceae_C > JAEMQF01. The sequence goes on from CAVZHI010000015.1 coordinate 305,475, forward strand.
TCGAACCTTGGGCGCGTGTCGAGTATGTGCCGCTGTGGGGCGTTGACACGCCGCTGCACCGCCTCACGCTCGCGCCGCAGCGCTGAGCGCCGTTGTCACCCCGGCGCAAGCCGGGGTCCAGCGGATGGGCGCGAGTGGATCCCGGCTTGCGCCGGGATGACATGTCCTTCCCTCGCGGCTACATCAGCATGTTGTTGCGGATCAGGCCGACGGCCAACCCTTCGAGTTCGAACGCCTGATCGGGCGCGACGAGCAGCGTCTTGAAGTCGGGGTTCTCGGGGATGAGCTCGATGCCGACCCGCGTCTTGCGAAAGCGCTTCACCGTCACCTCGTCGTCCAGGCGCGCGACGACGATCTGGCCGTTCTTCGCCTCCTTCGACTTCTGCACGGCGAGCAGGTCGCCGTCGATGATGCCGGCGTCGCGCATGCTCATGCCGCGCACCTTGAGCAGGTAGTCGGGGCGGCGCAGGAACATGCTCGCTTCGACCTGATACGTGAGTTCGATGTGCTCGAGCGCGAGCATTGGGCTGCCCGCTGCGACGCGGCCCACGAGTGGCAGCGACAGCTGCGCCAGGCCGGGCAGCGCCAGGCTGTACTGCTTGCTGCGCAGCTCGTTGAGCTTGCGCAGGATGTCGGACTTCAAGCGAATCCCGCGCGACGTGCCGCTCACGAGCTCGATCACGCCTTTGCGCGCCAAGGCCTGCAGATGTTCTTCGGCAGCGTTCGCCGACTTGAAGCCGAGCTCGCTCGCGATTTCGGCGCGCGTGGGTGGCGCGCCGGTGCGCTCGATCGCGCTTTGCACAAGGCCGAGAATCTGCTGCTGGCGGTCGGTGAGTTTGGGTGTTTCCATCACGTCGGGACCCTCTCTGTGGGTATATCCAGTAGCTGTAGTTTTATCCAGCTTGACAGAAAAAGCAAATGAAAATGCAAAGACCAGCGGCGACAGTGGTGATTCTCGGCACCGGCGGAACGATCGCCGGCACTGCGGAGGCGCCCGGCGACAACGTTCACTACCGCGCGGCGCAGCTCGGTGTGCAGCAACTGATCGCCGCCGTTCCGGGGCTGGCGGGGCAGGCGCTCGAAGCCGAACAAGTGGCGCAGCTCGACAGCAAGGACATGGACTTCGCGACCTGGCTGCTGCTCGCGCAGCGCATCGAATTCCACCTGGCGCGCGTTGAGGTCCTCGGGGTTGTCGTGACGCATGGCACCGATACGCTCGAGGAGACGGCGTACTTCCTGCAGCGCGTGCTCGCGCCGAGCAAGCCGGTCGTGCTGACCGCGGCGATGCGCCCGTCGACGGCGCTGCTGCGCGACGGCCCACAAAACCTGCTCGACGCGGTGAGTGTGGCGCGAGTCGAAGGCGCGCGAGGCGTGGTGGCGGTGCTCGCCGGCTCGGTGCACTGCGCCCTCGGCCTGCGCAAGGTGCACAGCTACCGCGTCGACGCGTTCGGCTCCGGCGACGCCGGCGTTGTCGGCCGGGTCGAGGAGGGTCTATTGCGCCGCTCTCGCGAGTGGCCGCAGGGCAGCGCAATCGGCGCGGCAAGGCTGCCGCCGGATCCGGCGGCATGGCCAGTGGTCGAGATCATCACTGGCCACGCCGGGTCCGGCCCCGCGCTGATCCACGCCCTGCTGGCCCAGGGCGTTCACGGCCTGATCGTCGCCGGCCCAGGCAACGGCAGCGTGCACCGCGCGCTCGAGCCGGCGCTGCGCGTGGCGCACGAGCGCGGCGTCCCCGTGTGGCGCTGCACGCGCTGCCTGGACGGCCCGGTGTTCGACGATCCCGAGGTCGGGTTTGCCACGCCGAGCTCGCTCACGCCGGTGCAGGCGCGAATCGAGTTGATGCTGAGCCTGATGGCGCCGCGGACCTGAGCTGATTCAGTTCGCGGCGGCGGTGAGCTCGTCGATGCGGGTTCCGAGTTCGAGCCAGCGCATCTCGAGCTGCTCGATTTCTTCCGCCACCGCTTTCAGGCGTTTCCCGGCTTCGGCGATTCGCTCCGGGGCGAGCGCGGCACCCGTCAACCCGGCCTCGAGGGCGTCGCGTTCGGCGAACAGAACGCCCAAGCGGTTGTCGATGCGGTTCTGCTCCATGCGCAGCGGTTTTGCGTCGTCGCTGCGCTTCTGGCGTGTCGCCGCGGCTTGCTTGCGCTCGTCGCGCCTGCCACTGGGTGCGGCATTCGGCGCCGCCGTCGATCGCGTGGTAGGTGCGGTGGCACCGCGATCGCCCGGTTTGCGCGACGCTTCGCGCTGCATTTCGCGCGACTGTTCGAGCAGCCAGCGCTGGTAGTCGTCCAGGTCGCCGTCGAAGGGTTTGATCGCGCCGTCGTTGACGAGCCAGAACTCATCGCAGACTTCGCGCAGCAGCGCGCGGTCGTGGCTGACGAGCATCACCGTGCCTTCGAATTCGTTCAGCGCCATGCTCAGCGCTTCGCGCGTCGTCAGGTCGAGGTGATTCGTCGGCTCATCGAGCAGCAGCAGGTTCGGCCGCTGCCAGACCAGCATCGCGAGCACGAGGCGCGCCTTTTCGCCGCCGGAGAGTGTGCCCACGGCTTGTGTGACCATGTCGCCGACGAAGCGGAACGAGCCGAGGTAGTCGCGCAGTTCCTGCTCGCGCGCGGCAGGCCCGATGTCGCGCGCCAGGCGCACCATGTGCATGAGCGCGCCGTCTTCGAGCGACAGCACGTCGAGCTCCTGCTGCGCGAAGTAACCGATGCTCAGGCCCTTGCCTTCGGTGATGTGGCCGGCCAGCGGCGGCAGCGAGCGCGCGATCGTTTTCACGAGCGTCGACTTGCCTCGCCCGTTCGCGCCGAGGATGCCGATGCGCTGACCGGCAAGAACCGAGCGGTTGATGCCGTGCACGATCGTCTTGGCGCGGCCGGCGTCGTCGCGGTAGCCGCACGCCACGCCTTCGAAAGCGAGCATCGGATTGGGCAGGCTGGCCGGTTCGCGGAACTCGAACTGGAAGTCGCCGCTCGTCAGTACCGGCGCGATGCGTTCCATGCGCGCCAGCGCCTTGACGCGGCTCTGCGCCTGCTTCGCCTTGCTCGCCTTCGCCTTGAAGCGGTCGATGAATTTCTTCAAGTGCGCGATGCGTTCCTGTTGCTTCGCGAAATTCGCCTGCTGCTGCATCGCGCGCTCCGAGCGCATCTCTTCGAACGCGGTGTAGTTGCCGGTGTAGCGCGTGAGTTGCGTTTCGTCCAGGTGCAACGTGGTGCGCGTGATCGCGTCGAGAAACTCGCGGTCGTGGCTGATCACGATCATGGTGCCGGTGTAGCGCAGCAACCAGGCCTCCAACCAGACGAGCGCGTCCAGGTCCAGGTGGTTCGTCGGCTCATCGAGCAGCATCAGGTCCGCCGGGCACATCAGCGCGCGCGCGAGCTGCAGGCGCATGCGCCAGCCGCCGGAGAAACTGTTCACCGGCGCGTCGAGCTCGATGCGCTTGAAGCCCAGGCCGAGCAGCATCGCCTGGGCGCGCGCACGCGCGTCGAAGCCGCCCGCTTCGTCGATCGCCTGGTGCGCGTGCGCCATCGCTTCGCCGTCGTCGCTCGCCTCGGCGGCGGCGAGCTCGGCCTGCGCTTGCATCAGGCGCGAATCGCCTTGCAGGACGAACTCGGTCGCCGCGTCGCTCGTCTCCGGCATCTCTTGCGCGACTTCGGCGAGGCGCCAGCGCGGCGGCCATTCGACCGAACCCGCGTCGGCGTGGAGGCGCCCCGCCAGGAGCGAAAAGAGCGACGACTTGCCGGCGCCGTTGCGTCCGACCAGGCCGACCTTCTCGCCCGGCTGCAGCGTCACGCTGGCGTTTTGCAGGATCAGCTTGACGCCGCGGCGCAGCGTCACTTCGCGCAGCTGGATCATCGTGCGCTCCAGCGCTGCAAGGCGTCGCGCGTGGCGAGCAGGACCCGGTCTTCGCCGCCGCTCGTCTCGAGCCACGCGACTTCGAGGCGCGGGAACGCGGCGTCGAAATGCTCGCGTTCGTTGCCGATCTCGAGCACGAGCACGGCGTCGTTCGTCATGTGGCGCGGCGCGTCGAGCACGATGCGGCGCACCAGGTCCATGCCGTCCGGCCCGCCCTGCAGCGCGAGCTCAGGTTCGGCGCGGTATTCATCGGGCAAGGCGTTCATGCTCTTCGAGTTCACGTAAGGCGGGTTGCACAGGATCAGGTCGTAGGGGCCGCGCACCTGCGCGAAGAGGTCGGACTGCAGCAACTGGATGCGCCCGGTCATGCGCGTGTTTCTCGACGTTGATCCGCGCCACGTCGAGCGCCGGCGCGGAAAGGTCGGCCGCGTCGACAACGATTTCAGGGTAGGCAAGGGCGGCGATCACGGCCAGGCAGCCGCTGCCGGTGCACAGGTCGAGCACCTGCGTCGTCCGATCGGACAGCCACGCGTCGAGCGTGCCTTCGCCTTCGGCGTCGGCGAGCAATTCGGCGATGTAGGAGCGCGGCACGAGGACGCGCTCGTCGACGAAAAACGGCACGTTCTGCAGCCACGCTTCATGCGTCAGGTAGGCGGCGGGTTGGCGCGACTGAATGCGTTGCGTCACGAGCGCTTCCGCCTTGCTCTGCTGCGCTTCGTCGAGCCGCTGTTGCGCACGCGTCTCGAGCGATTCGAGCGGCAGCCCCAGCGCCCACAGCACGAGCCACGCCGCTTCGTCGAACGCGTTCGTGGTGCCATGCCCAAAGCAAACGCCCGCCTGTTTGAGGCGGGCGCTTTGCGCGGTGATGAGGTCGATCAATGTCATGTCAACAGCCGCTCCAAGGTCGAGCGATAAATGTTCTTCAAAGGCTCGATGCTCGCCACGTCGACGTTTTCGTCGATCTTGTGAATGCTCGCGTTCACCGGGCCGAATTCGATGACTTGCGGGCAAATCTTCGCGATGAAACGGCCGTCCGATGTGCCGCCGGTGGTCGAGAGTTCGGGCGTCACGCCGGTGTGCTCGCGAATCGACTCGGACAACGCCTGGCTCAGCGTTCCCGCGGGAGTCAGGAAAGGCTCGCCACCGAGGGTCCAGGCCAACTCATGGGGCACATTGTGCCGCGTCAAGACGTCGTGCACGCGCGTCCGCAGCGTTGCCTCGGTCGACTCGGTCGAAAAGCGGAAGTTGAAGTCGACCACCGCGGCACCCGGAATCACGTTGCCTGCGCCGGTGCCGGAGTGAAAGTTCGAGATCTGGAAACTCGTCGGCGGGAAGTGGGCGTTGCCACGATCCCACTCCAGGCGGGCGAGTTCGGCGAGCGCTGGCAGCGCGAGGTGGATCGGATTGGCCGCCAGGTGCGGGTAGGCAATGTGGCCTTGCACGCCGTGCACCTGCAACTTGCCCGAGAGCGTGCCGCGCCGGCCGTTTTTCACCATGTCGCCCAACCGCGCGACGCTCGTCGGCTCGCCGACGACACAGTAGTCCGGCTTGATGCCCTGGGCGGCGAGCCACTGCACGACCTTCACCGTGCCATCGACGGCGGGCCCTTCCTCGTCGCTCGTCAGCAGCAGCGCCACCGACCCCTTCGCCCGCGGCTGCGCTTGAACGAATTCCTGCGCCGCAACCACCATCGCCGCGAGCGAAGTCTTCATGTCGGCCGCGCCGCGCCCGAACAGATGGCCGCCGCGGTGCGTCGGCACGAACGGGTCGCTCGTCCACGCGCCGAGCGGCCCGGTGGGCACGACGTCGGTGTGCGCGGCGAGCACGAGCAGCGGACCATTCGCTTGGCTTCCGCGGTGCAGCGCCCACAGGTTTTGCACCTGCGCGTCGGCCGGCCCGCTCGGCATGTGCCGGCACTCGAACCCCGCAGCCTGCAGCACTTGCGCGACGAGCGACTGGCAGCCCGCGTCATCGGGCGTGATCGAGCGCCGCGTGATGAGCTGTTCGGTGAGGGCGAGCGCGCGCGACATCGGCTCTCAGAAGCCCGTCAGGGGAATCGAGCGTGTCGAGCGCTGTTCCGGCTGAACGTCGAGCGTGATCTCGGTGAAGCTCGCTTCGTCGTTCGTGTCTTCCTTCTGCGCCACGAGGCGCGATGCGGGCGCGACGTCGTTCTCCAGGCGCCACATCAGATTCGTCGGCGAGTCGGCGAACGCCAAGCCTTCGTCACGCGTGATCTTGCCTTGCGTGATGAGGCGCGCCAAATCCTTCTCGAACGTCTGCGAGCCTGCGCTGAGCGACTTCTCCATCGCCGCACGCACGCCGTTGAAGTCGCCCTGCTCGATCAGCTCCGAGACGAGTTGCGTGTTGAGCATGACCTCGACCGCCGGAATCCGTCCGCCTCCGGAGGAGCGTACGAGGCGCTGCGAGATCACGGCGCGCAGGCCGGCGGCCAGGTCGGCGAGCAACACCGGCCGCGCCTCCGGCGTGTAGAACGAGAGAATCCGCCCCATCGCGTGGTAGCTGTTGTTTGCGTGCAGGGTCGAGAGCACGAGGTGCCCCGACAGCGCGTAGGAGATCGCGGCGGTCATGGTTTCGCGGTCGCGGATTTCGCCGATCATGACGCAGTCGGGTGCCTGGCGCATCGCGTTCTTCAGGCCCGTCTGCAGCGATTGCGTGTCGCGCCCGACTTCGCGCTGGTTGATCACCGACTTCTTGTTGCTGAACAAGAACTCGATCGGGTCCTCGATCGTCAGGATGTGGCCCGCGAGCTGCTGATTGCGCTGCTCGAGCATCGACGCGAGCGTCGTGCTCTTGCCGGTTCCAGTGGCGCCCACCATCAGCACCAGGCCGCGCTTTTCCATCACCAGCGCGTTCAGGATGTCCGGCAGGTTGAGCGTATCGAGCGACGGGATTTCGAAAGGGATGCAGCGGAACACGGCGGCGATCGTGCCGCGCTGTTTGAACGCGCTCAAGCGAAAGCTGCCCAGGCCCGTCAAGCCGATACCGATGTTCAGGTCGCCCGTTTCCTCGAGGTCTTCGAGCTGGCTCGGCGAGAGCAATTCGGCGAGCAACTGGCGCGGCTGGTTGTGCGTCAGCGCCTGGTCGCTGAGCTGGATCACGTTGCCGTTGATCTTGATCAAAATCGGCGAGTTCGCCGACAGGTAGACGTCGGACGCGCCTTTCTCCGACATCAGGCGCAATACGCGCTCCATGTTTCCGCCGCTCATGATCCGCCCTCCTGCTCTACGGGACGCGATTGTCGTGGCTCAATGGACTGCACCAAGCCACGCCTCAGGCACGCAACAGCTCGTTGATGCTGGTTTTTGCACGGGTTTGGGCGTCGACGCGTTTCACGATCACGGCGCAGTACAGGCTGTACTTGCCGTCCAGGCTGGGCAAGTTGCCGCTCACGACGACGGAGCCGGCTGGAATGCGCCCGTAACTCACCTCGCCCGTGGCCCGGTCGTAGATCTTCGTGCTCTGGCCGATGTACACGCCCATCGAGATGACCGAGTTCTCTTCAACGATGACGCCCTCGACGACTTCGGAGCGTGCGCCGATGAAGCAGTTGTCTTCGATGATCGTCGGATTCGCCTGCAGCGGTTCGAGCACGCCGCCGATCCCGACACCGCCCGACAGGTGCACGTTCTTCCCGATCTGCGCGCATGAGCCCACCGTGGCCCAGGTGTCGACCATCGTGCCTTCGTCGACGTAAGCGCCGATGTTCACGTAGGACGGCATCAGGATCACGTTTTTCCCGATATAGCAACCGCGCCTCGCGACCGCCGGAGGGACGACCCGAACGCCGGTTTCCCGCATTGCCGCTTCGTCGAGGCGCGCGAACTTGGTCGGCACCTTGTCGAAGAAACTCAAGTCACCGGCGTGCACGGTGCGGTTCTCGTTCAGGCGAAAGCTCAGCAGAACCGCTTTTTTCACCCACTGATTGACGCTCCACTGGCCCACACCTTGGCGCTCCGCAACGCGCAAGCGACCCTTGTTCAGGTCGCCGATCACCTGCTCGACGGCGCGCCGCACCTCGGGTGCGTTGGTCGGCGTCAAGTCGGAGCGGCCCTCCCACGCCAGGTCGATCGTGTTCTGCAGCGGATGGGTCATGGTGGTCATCAGTGGGGTTGAAGGAACGAGACGATGCGCTGCGCCGCCTCCACGCATTCGTCGAATTCCGCCACCAGCGCCAGGCGTACCCGGCCGGCACCGGGGTTGCTGCCATGCGCGTCGCGCGCCAGCAGACGGCCCGGCAAGACCGCGACATTGTATTGAGCCAGCAACCCTCGGGCGAAGGCGACGTCGTCGCCGCCCGGCACCTGGGCCCAGAGGTAGAAGCCGGCGTCGGGCAGCGCGACCTGCATCACGCGTGCGAGCAGGGGCGTGATGCGCTCGAACTTGGCGCGGTATTGGGCCCGGTTCTCGAGCACATGCCGCTCGTCGTTCCAGGCCGCGATGCTGGCGTGCTGGATCGTCGGGCTCATGGCGCTGCCGTGGTAGGTGCGGTAGAGCAGGAACTGCTTCAGCACGTCAGCGTCACCGGCAGCAAATCCGGATCGCATGCCGGGAACGTTGGAGCGTTTGGACAGGCTCGTCAGCGCGATCAGATTGCGAAAGCTGCTCCGGCCGAGTTGTTTTGCGGCTTGCAACGAGCCGAGCGGTGCCGTATCGCCGAAATAGATTTCGGAGTAGCACTCGTCCGACGCGATCACGAATCCATGAGCGTCGCTGAGCCGGAACAGCTTGTCCCATTCGTGGAGATCCATCACGGCGCCGGTCGGATTCCCCGGGCTGCACACGTAAAGTAACTGGGTTCGCGCCCAGACCTCGGGCGTGATGCGGCTCCAATGCGGAAGCGTAGTTGCGCGCCGGATCGCAATCGACGAACGCAACGCCGGCGCCAGCCAGCAGCGCCGCACCTTCGTAGATCTGGTAGAACGGGTTCGGGCACACGACGCAGGCGCCCTCGCGGCTCGGGTCGATGACGGTTTGCGCGAGTGCGAACAAGGCCTCGCGCGAGCCATTGACCGGGAGCACCTGGTGCGCCGGGTCGAGCTCGACGCCGTAGCGCCGTTGCACCCAGTTGCCGATGGCGCGTCTCAAGGCGGGCTCGCCGGCAGTGGCCGGATACTTCGACAGGCCGGCCAGGTTCGCACGCAGCGCGTCCAGGATCAAGCCGGGCGTCGCATGGCGCGGCTCGCCGATCCCCAGGCTGATCGGCGCGAACTTTGGGTTCGGCGTGATGTCTCGGGTGAGTTCGCGCAGCCGCTCGAAGGGATACGGGTGCAGGCGCGCGAGCAACGGATTCATCGGCGCGATTATCCTTTGCTCGTGACAATTGACCGCGAACTCCTGCAGGCGCCGCAGGCGTGCACAAAATTACACGATGATCTGGCACCGGCGCCGACTTGGGTACAGAATTCACGCTCATTGAGCTTCCACGCCCTGCGCAACACGCCATGTTGAAGAGCAAGAACAAGCCGGCGCCGGTGAAGAAAATCATCTGGCGCATGTCCGGCAACTCGCCGCTCGGCGAGTACGTGACGGGCGCAGGCGAATTGAGCTCGGGCGACAGCACCCCTATTCCTGGCGCCGCCGAAGCGGCTGCGCAGTCGAGCTGGAGGTTGTCTTCGGTGGACCTGCTCGACGGCTTGCAAGTCAGCGAACAACCCCTGGACACGCTGCCGGGCGAACTGCTCGAAGAATTCTTCAAGCGCTGACGCCCTCGTCGAGGCGGGACCGTCGCACAGCCCGAGGGAATGCCGCGAATGACGCCCGCGTGCCACGTGCTCGTGATCAGCGCCGACGATGCGCTGCGCGAGCGCGTCGTCGACGGGCTCAACGCCGCCGCCGCCCGCCTCGAAAATCCGCACGGCCTGGCCGCTTTGGGCGCGGTGACGGGCGAGGCCGCGCAGGCGGCCGTGCTCGCCGACGGTGAGATCCAGATCGTTCTCGTCGACCATGGCGACAACCTGCGCCTTCAGCGCAGCGGCCCGAAGGCGCCGAACCGTGCCGCGGTTCTGACGCTGCAGCGCATCATCGAGCTGCGCCCCGAGTTGTCGCTCTACATGATGCTCGAGGACGACGACACGAAGCTGCTCGTCGAGGCGCTCGCCAGCGACGCTGTCGACGGCTACTTCTACCGTGACGAAGAGGACTTGAGCGGCTGGTTTCGCATCCTCGCCGCGGAGGTGGCGCAGAAGTCGGACACGCCGTTCTACGACAAGTTGCGCGAGTACGTGGCGCTGGCCAAGGACAGCTGGCACACGCCGGGTCACGGCGGCGGCGATTCGTTCAAGGGCAGCAACTGGGTCGGCGACTTTTACGACTTCGTCGGCGAAGAAATGCTGCGCGCGGATCTTTCGGTGTCGGTGCCGATGCTCGACTCGCTGCTGCACCCCACCGGCGTGATCGCACAGAGCCAGCGCCTCGCTGCCAAGGCGTTCGGCGCGCGCGCCACGTTCTTCGCGACGAACGGCACGTCGACGTCGAACAAGGTGATCTTCCAGACGCTGCTCACGCCGGGCGCGAAACTGCTGCTCGATCGCAATTGCCACAAGTCGGTGCACCACGGCGTGATCCTGTCGGGTGCGCGGCCGATTTACCTCGATTCATCGGTGAACCAGCAATTCGGCATCTTCGGGCCGGTGCCGCGCGAGACCTTGTTGCGGGCGATCGATTCGCACCCCGACGCGCGCGTCCTGATCCTCACCTCGTGCACTTACGACGGCTTGCGCTACGACCTGAAACCGATCATCGCTGCGGCACACGCGAAGGGCATCAAGGTGATCGTCGACGAAGCCTGGTACGGCCACGCCCGGTTCCACCCGGAGCTGCGCCCGACCGCGCTCGAGTGCGGCGCCGACTACGTGACGCAAAGCACGCACAAGGTGCTGTCGGCGTTTTCGCAGGCGAGCATGATTCACGTCAACGACGCGAATTTCGACGAACACCTGTTCCGCGAAAACTTCAACATGCACGCGTCGACGAGCCCGCAGTACAACCTGATCGCGAGCCTGGACGTGGCGCGCAAGCAGGCCGTGATGGAGGGTTACCGGCTCCTCGATCGCTCCTTGAAGTTCGCCCGCGAATTGCGCGAGAAGATCAACTCCACCGGCGCGTTTCGCGTCCTCGAACTCGAGGATCTGCTGCCTCTGGAGGTGCAGGACGACGGGATTCGCCTCGATCCGACGAAACTGACGATCGACATCTCGGCCAGCGGCTTTTCCGCCGACGAATTGCGCGGCGCATTGATGGAGCGCTTCAACATCCAGGTCGAGAAGAACACGCACAACACGCTCACGCTGCTGCTCACGATCGGCACGACGCGCAGCAAGGTGTCGCGCCTGTTCGACGCGATGCTGCGCCTGGCCAAGGAGCGCCGCCCGCCGCGCACCTACGCGCGCGTTCCGCAGGCGCCCGGGTTTTCGCAGCTCGCTTGCCTGCCGCGCGACGCGTTCTACGAAGCCGGCGAGCGCATCGCCTTGCTCGACGAGAACGGCCAGCCGAACGCCGAGTTGAACGGGCGCGTCTGCTGCGACCAGATCGTCCCGTACCCGCCGGGAATTCCGGTTCTCGTTCCGGGCCAGTTGATCGACGCCGGCGTGGTGGGATACCTCGCGCGGCTGCTGCAAACGCAAAAGTCGATCGACCTGCATGGCCTGGCCGGCGCCGACGGCGAGTGGCAGCTGCGCGTCCTCACGCCGCGCGAAATGCAACTCGTGAGCGAGCGCGCGCGCGCCTGAGGCAGGCACTCGGCGCGCGCGCCGCAGCGATCAATCGCAGTCGTCGTCCGCGCGCGTCAGGCACGCCGCGTAGTCGGGGTTGCTGCGCAGGCGGTGCAGGAATCGCGCGGCGACTGCGGTGTCGGTGAAGTCGGCGAAAACGCCGTCGATTCCGAGCGCGTAGAACTGCAAGTACTCTTCGACCGGATTGCCGCCATAGTCCGCCGGCAAGCGGCGCTGCTCGTTGCGGAAGGTCCAGGTGTGAACGAGCAGGCCTTCGCGGTGCGCGCGCGAGATCAGGTCATTCGGCGGCAGCAGCTTGCGCCTCGCCTCGCCCGGCGCGCTGCTCGGCGGCTCGATCGGCACCGTGCTCACGATGTAGCGTTTCCACGGGCCGATGGCGTCGGCGTAGGTCGCGATTTCCTTCAACCCGGCGTCGGTGGCGAAGAAGCCGAACGTGCGCGCCTGCAGCACCGGGTTGCCCGACACCGTCCAGTCGTAGGGCCGGTCAAATGGCGCGACGAAGGCGAGTGATCCGTCGGCATTCACGTCGTCGGCGTCGACGAGTTGCACGAGCTTGATTCGCGTCATCTTGCGCAGCGCCTTCAGGTTGCTCTGCTCAAACGACTGAATGAACACCGGCGCTTCGCGGTAGTTCCAGCCATGGCGCGTCAAGACGTCGAGCATTCGCTGCTCGAGCGGCAGACCGAGGTTCTTGTGCAAGGTCGGGTGTTTCGTTTCCGGGTAGACGCCGATCGTGCGGCCCTTCTCCTTGCCCTTGCGCTTGGCGAGCTGAATCACTTCGTCGAAGGTCGGGATCTGGAACTTCGCGTTGAACTGCTGCGGCCGCTCGGGGAGGGGCTGAATCGCGCGCAGCGTCTTGATTTCGGCGAGCGTGAAGTCGAACGTGAACCAGCCGTCCTCCGACGCGCCGTCGACTTTCACGCCGACGCGGCGCCGGTTCGCGAATTCGGCGCGAGTCGCGACGTCCGTCGTTCCGGTGATGTTGGGCTCGTGGCGCGCGATCAGGTGGCCGTCTTTGGTCGACACCAGATCGGGCTCGATGTAGTCGGCGCCGAGTTCGATCGCCAGGGCATAACCCTCGAGCGTGTGATCGGGCAAATGGCCCGCGGCGCCGCGGTGGCCGATGACCAGCGGCGACTTCGCCCGATCGTCGTCATGGCCGTGGCGTCGGTCGGCTTGGGCAACGCCGCTCAGGCCGGTCAGGGCGACCGCCAGGGCGAGCGCGGCGCTGCTCGCAAGAATGGTTCGCATCAACGTCTCCGAATGTTGTGGGAGACCTGACGCTAGTCGGCGCGTGTGACGGCACGTTGACACGCGCCGGCTTCCGCGCGCAAGTTTCCTGCGGGATTACCCGACGCAGGCGCGGCGCAAGACGATTCTTCCTCAGCCGCTTGGCGTTCAGCCGCGCGCTTGAACCCGGGTGGGTTGTTCCGCGAGCCATGCGGGAGCTGCTTTCCAGCCCTTCATCCGGTGTTCGGCGATGACGTGGGTCGCGATCCCGCCGCGCATGTTCCAGCGCGCCGTGATGCGGGCGAAGCGCGGCTTTGTCGCGATGACGAGGTCGTCGAGGATGTCGTTCGTCACTTTCTCGTGGAACGCCGCTTCGTTGCGGTAGCTCCAGAAGTACAGCTTCAGGCTCTTCAGTTCGACGCACAGCTTGTCGGCGACCATCTCGATGTGGAACTGTGCGAAGTCGGGTTGACCGGTGAGCGGGCAGTTGCAGGTGAACTCGGGGACTTCGAATTCGATGACGTAGTCGCGCTGCGGCGCGGGGTTCGGAAAAACCTGCAATTGCTTGGAGGGTTGCGTGGGCGGCACTGCAGGCGCCTGGCGCTGCGTTGCTGAGCTGCGCGCCGGTGTTTTCTTGGCCATGGTTTTTGCGGGCGCCACGCGCCGCGTTCGGGGGAGCTGAAAGAGGGCGCGATGGTATCATCGCCGCCCGCTCGGCAAGGCCGCGAAGACGCCCCACGAGAGACAAGATTTCCCCATTGAATCAAGCACATAGACGCCATCCCGGCGTCCGGCCCCGAGCCCGCGCCGGGGCCGTCCGCCACGCCTGCCGCCCATGCGCCTGAATTCCATCAAGTTGTCCGGTTTCAAGTCGTTCGCCGAGCCCACGCAGCTGCAATTGCCGGGCCGGTTGGTCGGCGTCGTCGGCCCGAACGGCTGCGGCAAGTCGAACGTGATGGACGCGGTGCGCTGGGTGCTCGGCGAATCGAAGGCGAGCGAGCTGCGCGGCGAGTCGATGCAGGACGTGATCTTCAACGGCTCGAGCCTGCGCAAGCCTGCGAGCCGCGCCAGCGTCGAGCTCGTCTTCAACAACGACGACGCGCGCGCCGGCGGCCAGTGGAACCAGTTTGCCGAGATCGCCGTGAAGCGTGTGCTGACGCGCGACGGCACGAGCAGCTATTCGATCAACGGCCAGGCGGTGCGGCGCCGCGACGTGCAAGACGTGTTCCTCGGCACGGGTCTCGGCCCACGCGCCTACGCCATCATCGGCCAGGGAACGATCAGCCGCATCATCGAGAGCAAGCCCGAAGAACTGCGTTTGTTCCTCGAAGAAGCTGCGGGCGTTTCCAAGTACAAGGAGCGGCGCCGCGAAACCGAGAACCGGCTCAAGGACACGCGCGACAACCTGATCCGCGTCGAAGACATCCTTCGTGAACTGAGCAGCAACCTCACGCGCCTCGAAGCGCAGGCCGAAGTCGCGAGCCGCTACACGGCGCTGCAAAAACGCGGCGAGCTTAGGCTGCACCAGCTGTGGTTTCTCAAGCATCGCGACGCGGCTAAGGAACAGGAGCGGCTGGCGAAGGCGGTCGCCGAGGCATTGAACGCGTTCGAGGAGCGCATGGCCGAATTGCGCCACGGCGAGGCCGAACTCGAAACCATCCGCCAGGCGCAGCACCAGGCGAACGAGGCGCTGCATGCATCGCAGGGCGAACTCGCGCAGGCGGCGCTCGAAGTGAGCCGCTTCGAAGAGCGGATCCGTTTTGTCATCGAAGGCCGGCAACGCCTCGAGCAACGCCGCGTCGAACTCGCCGAACAAATGCGGCAGTGGGAGCAGCGCCGAGTCGAATCGCAAGCCGAGCAAGCCCAGGTGGCGACCCAGATCGGCGCCGCCGATGCGCAGTGCGAGGCCCTCGTGGCGCGGGTCAGCGAGCAGGGCGACGTGATTCCCGGCCTCGAAGACCAGGTCGCCGCAGCGCAGGCCGCAGCCAACGAGCAGCGCAGCAGCGTTGCTGGCGTGCAGCAGCAGATTCAGGTGCTCGCCGAACAAGCGCGCCACGTCGAAGAACAACAACGCAACGCGCGGCAGCGCCGGGACCGGCTCGTCGCTGAATCGGCCCAGCTCAGCGCCCCCGACGTCGCGCGCCTGGCGCAGCTTGAAGCGCAGACCGGCGCCGCCAAGCAGGAACAACAGGGCGCCGAAGCCAACCTGGCGGCGCTGAATCAAAGCGTTCCACAGCTCGATCAAGCGCGGCGCGACCTGCAGGACCAAGTCAACGGCGAAACCCGCAAACACGCCGAGCTGAGCGCGCGCCTGGACGCGCTGCGCGCGTTGCAGGTGCGGGTTCAGACCGAGGGAAAGCTCAAGCCCTGGCTCGCGCGTCACGGCCTGGAGAGTTTGCAGGGCCTGTGGACGCGAATTCAGATCGAGGCCGGGTGGGAGACGGCGCTCGAATCGGCGCTGCGCGAAAAGCTCAACGCGCTCGAGGTCGGGCGCATCGAGACGGTGCGCGCGTTTGCCGCCGACGCACCGCCCGCCAAGCTGGCGTTCTACACGCCGCCGCAAGCGGCGATCCGCAATACGCACCAGACACTGCCGCGCCTGTCGGACCTGCTGCGCCTCGGTGACGCCGGGTTGCAAGCGCTGCTCAACGATTGGTTGGAGGGCGTCTACACGGCGCCCAGCGTCGACGCGGCGCTGCAAGCGCGCGCGCAGCTGACGCACGGCGAAGTCATCATGACTCGCGAGGGCCACGCGATCAGTCAGTTTGCGGTCGGCTTCTACGCACCCGACGCGGAGAACGCCGGCATGCTCGCGCGCGCCCAGGAAATCCAGAACCTCGAACGCCAGCTGCGCGCGCAGGGCCTGGTCGCCGAAGAGGCGCGCTCCGCGCTCGTACGCGCTGAAGCGGCTTACACCGAAGCATCGCAGCAGCTGGAGCGCTTGCGCCGCGAAGCGGCGGCGGCGCAAACGCGCGCGCACCAGTTGCAGGTGGAATGGCTGCGCCTGTCGCAGTTGTCGGAGCAGACGAATTCGCGCCGCTCGCAGCTCACTGAGGAGCTGGCGGAAATCGACGCGCAGGGCGAAGGCTTGAGCGAGCGTCGCGCCCTCGGCGAAGCGAGGTTCGAGGAACTCGACCAGCAGCTCGCGACGACGCAGGAACGCCATGCCGACCTGGACGAGGCGTTGCTCGACGCGCAGCGGCAGCTGAACGCGGCGCGTGAGACGCTGCGCACGCTGGAACGCGAAGCGCAGGAAGCGGCGTTTGCGTCGCGCTCGCTCGCCGCGCGTCATGGCGAGCTCGAGCGCAACCTCGTCACTGCGGCGCAGCAGCTCGCCGCGACGGAACAATCGAACGAGCAGTTGAACGGCGAGCTGGAGCGACTCACCGACACCGCGGCGCAGTCGGGCCTGCAGGAGGCGCTGGCGCTGAAGCTGGAGCGCGAAGCGGCGCTGGCGGCCAAACGCAGCGAGTACGACGACCTCAACCTGCGCCTGCGCAAGGCGGACGAGCTGCGCCTGCAGCGCGAGCAGTCGCTGCAGCCGCTGCGGGATCGCATCACGAAACTCCAGCTCGAAGAGCAGGCGGCGCGGCTGGGCGACGTGCAATACCTGGATCAGCTTCAGGCTGCGGGAGCCGACCTCGACATCTTGGGCGCCGGAATCGCCGCCGAAGGCGTGAAGCTCGCCGGGCTGCAGGGCGAGATCGATCGGATCCAGGGCGAAATCGCTGCGCTCGGCGCAGTCAATCTCGCCGCGCTCGAAGAACTGAACGTGTCGCGCGAACGCAAGACGTTTCTCGACGCACAGAACGCCGACCTGGTGGAGGCGATGAAGACGCTCGAAGACGCGATCCACAAGATCGACGTCGAGACGCGCGAGCTGCTGGGTGCGACGTTCAACCAGGTCAACGAACACTTCGGCCGCATGTTCCCGCTGCTCTTCGGCGGCGGCGTCGCCAGGCTCGTGATGACGGGCGATCAGATCCTCGACGCCGGCGTGCAGGTGATGGCCCAGCCGCCGGGGAAGAAGAACAGCACGATCCATCTCATGTCGGGCGGCGAAAAGGCGCTCACCGCGATCGCCCTCGTGTTTGCCATCTTCCAGCTCAATCCGGCGCCGTTTTGCCTGCTCGACGAAGTCGACGCGCCGCTCGATGACGCGAACACGGATCGCTACTGCAAGCTCGTCACGGAAATGGCGAAGGGGACGCAGTTCCTCTTCATCAGCCACAACAAGATCGCGATGGAAATGGCCGAGCAGCTGATCGGCGTGACGATGCAGGAGCAGGGCGTGTCGCGCATCGTCGCGGTGGACATGCACGCTGCGGTGGCGATGGCGCAGGCGGCTTGACCCAGCGCCGCGCGGCACACCCGGGCTGGAACTGACTTGGTGCGAACGACATGAGCAACCTCACGCTGGCGCTGATCGGCCTGGCCGTGCTCGTGCTTGTGGGCCTCGGGGCGCATGGTGTCTGGACGGCGCGCCTGGCGGGGCGCCGCCAACAGGCGACGATGCAAGTGCGGCACGCTCCCGCCGAACCGGGACTGGCCGGTGCGCCAGCCGGTGAGGCGGTGCTCGACACGCCGGCCTTGGCCGGCGGCGACGGGCTGCGCGCGAAGCGCCTGGCGGCGCGAATCGACCCGCTCATCGACGCGATCGCGACGCTTGCCGTCGAGGCGCCGGTCAGCGCCGAGCAGGTGCTGATGCACTTGCCGGGGTCGCTGCGTGCGGGCAGCAAGCCGTTTCTCATCGAAGGCCTGAACACTGCGAACGGTGAGTGGGAGCCGGTCGCAGCGGCGCAGTACTACAGCGAGCTGCAGGCCGGCGTGCAACTCGCGAACCGCAGCGGCGCGATCAACGAGATCGAGTATTCCGAGTTCGTGCACACGCTGCAGCACTTTGCCGATGCGCTCGGGGCGATGGTCGAGTTTCCCGACATGCTCGACGTCGTGGCGCGCGCGCGCGAACTCGATGCCTTTGCCGGCCAGCATGACGCGCAGCTCGCCGTGCACCTGCGCGCGCGCAGCGCCGCGTGGTCGGTGGGCTTTGTCGTGCAGCACGCGTCGCGGCATGGCTTCGTTCCGGGCGCGGTGGCCGGGCGCCTCGTGCTTCCGGCCGGCGAAGACGCAGCGCCGCCGGTCGTGACGCTCAGCTTCGACGCGAACGCCGCACTCGCGGCGCTCGCCGACGACGCGCAGCACAGCATCGTGCGCGACGTGACGCTGAGCTTCGACGTGCCGCAGACCGACCCGCGCTTTGCGCCGTTTGTCGCCTGGCAGGCGAGCGCGCAGGCGCTCGCGCTTGGCATGGACGCGGCGATCGTCGACGACCAGGGCCAGGCGATCAGCGAGGCGGGCTTCACGGCGATCGGTGACGAGCTCGACCAGCTCTACGCCAGCTTGCGCGAACGCGACCTCGCTGCGGGATCGCTCGCGGCGCGGCGGCTCTTCAGTTGAGAATCGGATCCGAACCAGGTCCGGCGATGGCAGCAACGCATTCGGTTTCGCCTGCGGCGCGCGCTGCGCAGTTGCGCGAGCTGTTGCAAGAGCACGCGCACCGCTACTACGTGCTCGACCTGCCGACGATTCCCGACGCCGAGTACGACCGCCTGTTCCAGGAACTGCAAGCGCTCGAAGCCGCACACCCGGACCTGCAAAGCCCCGATTCGCCGACGCAGCGCATCATGGGCAAGGTGCTCGACGGGTTCACGCCGGTTCGCCACGCGGTGCCGATGCTCTCGATCCGCACCGAGACCGACACCGAATCCAGCGGTGCGCTCGCTTTCGACGCGCGGGTGCGGCGCGAGCTGGGTCTGAGCGAATTGGATCCGCCGCTCGACTACGCGGCCGAGCTCAAGTTCGACGGCCTCGCGATCAACCTGCGCTATGCATCGGGCGTGCTCGTGCAGGCGGCGACGCGTGGCGACGGCGAGAACGGCGAAGACGTGACGCAGAACATCCGCACCATCGGCCAGATTCCACTGCGCCTGCGCGGCGTCACCGCCCCGGTGCTCGAGGTGCGCGGCGAGGTCTACATCCGGCGCGATGATTTCGAACAGCTCAATGAACGCCAGCGCGCCCGGATCGCCCAGGGCGAAAAGGGCGAGAAGACGTACATCAACCCGCGCAACACGGCAGCCGGGGCGGTGCGCCAGCTCGATCCGGCGATCGCCGCGACCCGCCCCTTGAGTTTTTTCGCCTATGGTCTGGGCGAAGTGCAGGGCTGGGACGTTCCCGCCACGCACAGCGGCTTGCTCGATTCGCTGGCCGCCATGGGCCTGCCGGTGTGCGCCGAGCGCGAAGTGGTGACGGGCGCGCCGGGCCTGGTGAAGTTTCACCAGCGCGTCGGCGCGCTGCGCGATGCGCTGCCGTTCGACATCGACGGCGTCGTCTACAAGGTCAACTCGCGCGAGTTGCAGCTGCGCCTCGGTTTCGTCTCGCGCGAACCGCGCTGGGCGGTCGCGCACAAATACCCGGCGCAGGAACAGATGACGCTCGTGCGCGACATCGAGGTCCAGGTCGGGCGCACCGGCAAGCTCACGCCGGTGGCGAAACTGGAACCGGTGTTCGTCGGCGGGACGACGGTGAGCAACGCGACGCTGCACAACGAAGACGAAACCCGGCGCAAGGACGTGCGGATTGGCGACACCGTGATCGTTCGCCGCGCCGGCGACGTGATTCCCGAAGTCGTTTCGGTCGTTCTGGAGCGGCGACCCGCCGACGTCGGCGAGCCTTTCGACCTGAACCAGAAGCTGCAGGGGCGTTGCCCGGTGTGCGGAAGCAGCATTGTTCGCGAAGAGGGCGAGGCCGACTGGCGCTGCTCGGGTGGCCTGTTCTGCGCCGCGCAGCGCAAGCAGGCGATCCTGCATTTCGCCGGGCGCCGCGCGCTCGACATCGAGGGCCTGGGCGACAAACTCGTCGAACAGTTCGTCGACGCCGGTCTGGTGCAGACGCTGCCTTCGCTGTATTCATTGAGTCTCGAGCAGCTCATGCTGCTGGATCGAATGGGCGAGAAGAGCGCAGCGAACCTGCTCGCCGCGCTCGCCGCCAGCCGCCGCACGACGCTGGCGCGCTTTCTCTACGCGCTCGGGATCCGCCAGGTCGGCGAAACGACGGCGAAAGACCTGGCGCGACACTTCGGCAGTCTGGACCGGCTGATGCAGGCGAGCCTGGACGAGTTGTTGCAGGTGCCGGACGTCGGACCGATCGTCGCGCAGAGCATCCGCACTTTCTTCGAGCAAGCTCACAACCTCGAAGTGATCGCCGGGCTGCGCGCGGCGGGCTTGAATTGGCCGGAGCATGAACCGGTGCCAGCGGCGGTCGCGCTGCTCGCGGGCAAAACTTTCGTTCTCACTGGCGCGCTGCCGACGCTGTCGCGCGACGCGGCGAAAGACCTGATCGAAGCCGCGGGCGGCAAGGTCACGGGTTCGGTGTCGAAGAAGACCGACTACGTCATCGCCGGCGCCGACGCGGGATCGAAGCTCGACAAGGCCCACGCTCTGGGTGTTGCCGTGCTCGACGAAGCCGGCCTGCAGCGCCTGCTCGGCGGCGCGGCCGACGCGACCTGAGACTTCGGCATGGCGCCCTCGGCCCGGGCTCGGCAGAAGTGGCTCGCGGCGCTGCGCGAACGGGCGGCGACGCCGCCCCTGGTGCCGCGCTTCGACATCGTGGCAGGAAGCACGTCCGCACGAATCGGGTCGATCGAAGCGAGTCTTGCGGAGTGCCTGTTCAGTGCCGGACTGCTGCGGCGCGAATCGACTTTGCAGTGGCGCGTCGACCCGCCGCTCGACCCGAGCCTGGCGGCGATTGCCTCGTGGCTGCGTGAAAAAGGAGTCGCCGGCCCGTGGCGCGACGAATTGTTGGCGGTGACCGATGCGATGTTCGAGCCGCTCGGCTCGATCGAACGCGCCGCCGTGCGCCCGCTCGGAATCACGACCTTCGCCGTGCACCTGGTCGCCGCGCGCAGCGACGGTCGGGTCTGGGTGCAGCAGCGCGCTCTGAACAAGGCCACCGATCCGGGCCTGTGGGACACGACGATGGGCGGCCAGGTGGGAGCGGGCGAATCGGTCGCCGACGCGCTGCTGCGCGAAACCTGGGAGGAGGCCGGGCTGCGCCCGGAGCAGTTGCACGGCCTGCAGTGGGTCGAGCAAATCCCGTTTCGCCGTCCGGTCGCCGAGGGTTATCTCGTCGAGACCATCGACGTTTTCGAGGCAATCCTCGCCGATGCGCTGATGCCGAACAACCAGGACGGCGAAGTGCAGGGCTTCGACTGCCTTGCGCCCGACGCGATCTGGGAACGTTTGCTCGGCGAGGAATTCACGCTCGAAGCGGCGGTCATCCTCGCGGCCTGGCTGCAGCGCCAAGGTCTGGCGTAGCTGAACCCGCCAGGCTTCAGATCGACTCGTCGTGCTGCGTCACGAGCTGCGAGTGGCGGATGCGGCTTTCGCGCAATGCGCCGGCAGACTCGAGGATCGGGTACGCGATCGAGCAGATGTGCGAGTTGATGCGCTTGAGGTCGCTGATCAGGTCCAGGTGCAGCGAACTCGTTTCGATGCTTTGCGCCGTGTTGTCCTGCAGGCGCCCGATGTGGCTCGCCGCGAACTGGTGTTCGAGGATGCGAAAGCGCGCCTTCTCTTCGAGGAGCTTCTGCGCTTCGCGCACATGGCCTTCGAGGAAGACGCTCATCGCCAGGCGAAGGTTGGCGAGCAGCATGTCGTGCAGGGTGCAGATCTCGGCCATTCCGGCCTCGGAAAAGCTGCGGTTCTTGCGCACCTTCTTGTCTTCCACGTCTTGAATGACGCGCTCGATGATGTCGCCGATCTGCTCCATGTTGATCGTGAACGAGACGACATCGCTCCAGCGCCGGCTTTCGCGTTCGGAGAGTGCCTCGCGCGAGATTTGCGTCAGGTAGAGCTTGATCGCGGTGTAGAGCTCGTCGACCGTGTCGTCCATGGCGCGCAGCCGTTCCGCGAGCGCGAGGTCGTTGTTGCGGATCACCGTCAGCATGCCGCGCAGCATCGTTTCCACGACGTCGGCCTGGCGCAGTGCCTCGCGCGCGGCGCAGCTGATCGCGAGCGACGGCGTCGCCAGCGCGACCAGGTCGAGATGGCGCGGCTTGAGCGAATTCGGGTCGCCTGCGCGCGCGGGCAGCCAGCGCACGACCCAGCGCCCCAACACGCCGGTGAAGCCGACGCAGAGCAAGGCCAGACACACGTTGAATCCGAGGTGGAACGCGACCACCTGATGGTGCACCGTGCCGACCCAATGTTGCAATTGGCCGAGCACTTGCGGCACGAAGGGAATCACGAGCAGCGCGCCGAGCACCTTGAACAACAGGTTGCCCAGCGGCAGGCGTCGCACCTCGGGCGAAGCCCGGCTCGTCGCGAGCAGCCCGAGAACGCCGCTGCCCAGGTTCGCGCCGAGCACCAGGCCGAGGGCTGCGGTGATGGGCAGCATTCCGGTCGTCGCGAGCG
The DNA here is from genome assembly GCA_963775015.1 of uncultured beta proteobacterium. Taxonomy (GTDB): domain Bacteria; phylum Pseudomonadota; class Gammaproteobacteria; order Burkholderiales; family Burkholderiaceae_C; genus JAEMQF01. Next base: position 327,781 of record CAVZHI010000015.1, read on the forward strand.
TCGCGACGAGAAGCACGATCGCCAAACTCGAATAGGCGAGCACGGTGAGCGCCGCACCGACGACGATGTCGAGCAGGATCTCGTTCGGCAGCGCGGCGAGCATCGCGCGCACTGCCGGCGAATCGGTGAGCGGCTTCGTCGCGCCGACGATGAGTTGCAGCGCGAGGGTGATGAGCCCGAGGCCGATCAGCGCCCGGCCGATGCGCCCGGTCGCGCTGCCCTGGCTCGGAATGAAGAGCACGACACCAACGAAAATCAGCAGCGGCGACAACCACGACAGGTCGAACGAAAACACGACCGCCATCAGGCTGCTGCCGACGTCGGCGCCGAGCATCACAGCGAGCGCAGCGGGCGTGGACACGAGGCCGGTGCCGACAAAGCTCGCGACGATGAGGCAGGTCGCGGTGCTCGATTGCATGATGCTCGTCACGCCCAGGCCGGCGAGCAGCGCCTTGGCGCGATTGCTGAAGCTGCGCGAGAGCACGCTGCGCAGGTTTTCGCCGAACACACGCAGCACGTCGGTGCGCACGATGTGCGTGCCCCAGACGAGCAGCGCGATCGCCGCGAGGAGGTTGAGCAGGTGCACCATGGCGTCAATCGGGCTGGCGCTGCGCCACGCGAGCGCAGCGCATGCGGGCGGACCGTTTTTGCGCTACAGCACTTCCGAAGCGAAATCGGCCAGGCGTGAGCGTTCGCCGCGCGCCAGCGTCACGTGGCCCGAGTGCGGCCAGCCCTTGAAGCGGTCGACGGCGAAGGTCAGGCCCGAACTACCTTCGGTCAGGTAGGGCGTGTCGATCTGCGCCAGATTGCCCAGGCAAACGATCTTCGTTCCCGGTCCGGCGCGCGTGATGAGTGTCTTCATCTGCTTGGGCGTGAGGTTCTGCGCTTCGTCGATGAGGACGAACTTGTTGAGAAAAGTGCGGCCGCGCATGAAGTTCATGCTCTTGATCTTGATCTTGCTGCGCACCAGGTCGTTCGTCGCGGCGCGGCCCCATTCGCCTGCGGCGCCGTCGCTCTTCGAGAGGACTTCGAGGTTGTCGTCCAGCGCGCCCATCCAGGGGCTCATCTTTTCTTCTTCGGTGCCGGGCAGGAAACCGATGTCTTCGCCGACCGGAACGGTGACTCGCGTGACGATGATTTCGCTGTAGCGGCGCTCGTCCATGACCTGGCTCAAGCCCGCCGCGAGCGTCATCAGCGTCTTGCCCGTCCCCGCCGTGCCGGTGAGCGTGATGAAGTCGCACTCCGGGTCCATGAGCAGGTTCAGGGCGAAGTTCTGCTCCCGATTGCGCGCCGTCACGCCCCACACCGCGTGCTTCTGGTGCGTGTACTCCTTCACCGTGCGCAGCACCGCGGTGCTGCCGGTGATTTCAGTGACCTTGGCGTAAAGTGGCGCGGCACCGGGCGCTTCGAGGAAGGCAAATTGATTCACGAGCAGGCCGGGAACGAGCGGGCCGCTGATGCGGTAGCACGTGGAACCGCCCGAGTTCCAGCTCTCCATCGTCTTGCCGTGAAGCTCCCAGAAGTCGGCGGGCAGCGGCAGGACGCCGGTGTAGAGCAGGTCGCCGTCTTCGAGCGCCTTGTCGTTGAAGTAGTCCTCGGCGGGCAGCCCCAACGCACGCGCCTTGATGCGCATGTTGATGTCTTTGGAGACGAGAACGACGTCGCGCGCGGGGTGCAACTCGCGCAGCGCCTGGACGACGCCGAGGATCTGGTTGTCCGCCTTGCCCGGCGGCAGGCCGGCGGGCAGGCTGACGTTCAGCGCCTGGGTCTGGAAGAAGAGTCGCCCCGCCGCCTCGCGCCGCCCGGTGCGGTTCAGCAGCACACCGTCGGCCATCGCGGCGGTGTCGCGCGTCGCGACCGTCGCGGCGAGCGCGTCCAGGTCGCGACTCACCTGGCGCACGTTGCGCGCGACTTCGGTCATGCCTTTCTTGTGGCCGTCGAGTTCTTCGAGCGTGATCATCGGCAGGTAGATGTCGTGCTCTTCGAAGCGGAACAGCGACGTCGGGTCGTGCATCAGCACGTTCGTGTCGAGCACGAACAATTTGGCCGGGCCGGTGCTGCGCGGCTTGCGCGGGCGCGGCTGCGGTGCGGTGATGAAGGCTTCAGGTTTGACCGGTTTGGTCGCGACGGCGCTCGCCGCAGCGCTGCCGTCGTACAGGTCGAGCACGGGAGGCGCAGCGGGTTCGCCGTGCGGCCGCGTCTTGTGCGGCCGGGCCGCCGGCCGCGGGGCGGATTGCGAGTCGAAGTCAGCGGGGCTCAGCAGCGAGCCGCGCTTGGCGGGAGGCTTGGGCAGTGGCATGGAGAGGTGGAGGCAATCAAAAAGCAAAAAAGCCGCACAGTCGACTGGGCGGCTTGGGTGCGAGCTGCGGGGCTCAGAGGCATTGATCGATTATGCACAGATAGGTGCTGCGCTCGAATCGCGGCTCACCGGCGTGGCGATCAGGCGTGCAAATTGGGCAAATCGATCGGCAGGCGCGACGCGCAGGCCAGCTTCAAGCGGCTTTCTTCAGCGACTTGACGGCCTTCAGCACTTCGTCGACATGGCCGGCGACCTTCAGGCCGCGCCACTCGGCAGCCAAGACGCCGCTCGTGTCGATGAGAAAAGTGCTGCGTTCGATGCCCTTCACCTTTTTGCCGTACATGATCTTGTTCTTCACGACGCCGAACATGTGGCACAGCTTTTCTTCGGTGTCGGCGATGAGCTCGAAAGGCAACTCGAGACCCTGTTTGAACTTGTCGTGCGACGCCATGTTGTCGCGCGAAACGCCGAATACGACCGCCCCGGCCTTCGTGAACTCCTTGTGGTGGTCGCGGAACTGCATCGCCTCCGTCGTGCACCCCGGGGTGTTGTCCTTCGGGTAGAAATACAGCACGACCATTCGCCCCAAATACGCCGCCGGTGTGAACTTCACTCCTCCGGTGGCAAACGCTTCGAATTCCGGGAGGGCTTTGTTCAGGGCAGGCGTCATGGATTCTGGCGCGGGTGCGCGCACGGGCAGGCGTAGCTCCAAATTATAAGCGCTGCGTCGCTCGCGCCGATTGTTCAGCGCTCAGGTCGGGTCCGTGACGGGGCTCCCGAACAGCAAGGCGGCAACCACGGCGCGGCCTTCGCCGAGCAGCACGTTGTAGGTGCGGCACGCGGCCGCGGTGTCCATCGTCTCGACGCCGATGCGCCGCTCAATCAAGGGCCGAAGCAGCGCCGGCGCAGGAAAGCGCAGCCGTGCGCCGCTGCCGAAAATCACGAGTTCCGGGCCATGCTCCGCGAGCGCGGCGAAGTCTTGCTCGCGCAGCGCCTCGAAACTCGCCACCGGCCACGCGGCCACGCTGCCTTGCCAGGGAATCACCGAGCTGCTGCGGTACTCGTTGCCGTTCACGATCACGCCGCCCGGGCCGTGGCGCGTGATGGCGTTCGGCCCGTCGGGGCGATCGGCGTGAAGTTTCATGCGGGCTGGGCTCGGGTTCGCGAATCGAAACGCTGTGCGAAAATTCTATGCGCTGCATTGCACAAAACGCGCCTCGGGAGCCCCTTTGCTGAAACCCATCTCCAAATCGAGCAAGCTCGCCAACGTCTGCTACGACATTCGGGGGCCGGTGCTCGAAAAAGCCCGGCAAATGGAGGACGAGGGGCACAAGATCATCAAGCTGAACATCGGCAACATCGCCGCGTTCGGCCTGGAGCCGCCCGAAGAGATCGTGCAGGACATGATCCGCAACATGCCGCACAGCGCGGGCTACACCGACAGCAAGGGCCTGTTCGCGCCGCGCCGCGCGGTCGTGCACTACACGCAGCAAAAGCACATTCGCGGCGTCACGGTCGACGACGTGTACTTGGGCAACGGCGCGTCGGAGCTCATCACGATGAGCCTGAACGCGCTGCTCAACAACGGCGACGAGGTCCTGATCCCGGCGCCCGACTACCCGCTCTACACCGCGTCGGTGGCGCTGTCGGGCGGAACACCGGTGCACTATGTGTGCGACGAAGAATCGGGCTGGCTTCCCGACGTCGCCGACATGCGCAAGAAGATCACGAGCAGCACGAAAGCGATCGTCATCATCAACCCGAACAACCCGACCGGGGCGCTGTATCCGGACGCGGTGCTGCGCGACATCGTCGAGGTCGCGCGGCAGCATCAGCTCATCATCCTCGCCGACGAGATCTACGACAAGACACTCTACGACGGCCATCAGCACACCAGCATCGCGGCGCTCGCCGACGACGTGCTGTGCCTGACGTTCAACGGCCTGTCGAAAAACTACCGCTCCTGCGGTTACCGCGCCGGCTGGATGATCGTCTCGGGCGAAAAGCGCCACGCGCGCGACTACATCGAAGGCCTGAACATGCTCGCGTCGATGCGCCTGTGTTCGAACACGCCCGGGCAACTCGCGATCCAGACGGCGCTCGGCGGCTACCAGAGCATCGATGACCTGGTCGCGCCGAGTGGCCGCCTGTGCCGTCAGCGCGACCTGGCGTACCAGTTGCTGAGCGACATCCCCGGCGTGAGCGTCGTCAAGCCCAAGGCGGCGCTCTACATGTTCCCCAAGCTCGACGCCAGGCTGTACCCGATCACCGACGATCAGGAATTCGCCTACGAGTTGCTTGCCGAAGAAAAGGTGCTGATCGTGCAGGGCACCGGATTCAACTGGCTCGCCCCGGATCACTTCCGACTCGTGTTCCTGCCCAACTCGGACGACTTGCACGATGCGATTGGGCGCATCGCGCGCTTCCTCGACCACTACAGAAGGCGCCACGCGCTGTGATGCCCATGGCCACGAGCGTGAAACCGATCCAGGTGGGCTTGCTCGGCGTCGGCACGGTCGGTGCCGGAACGTTCGAGGTTCTGACGCGCAATCAAGAGGAAATTCAGCGCCGTGCGGGGCGGCCGATCCGCATCACGGTCGTCGCCGACCTCGACCAGGCGCGTGCCAGGCAAGTCGTCGGCAACGCGGCGCGAATCGTCGGCGACGCGCGCACCGTGATCGCCGACCCTGACATCGATATCGTGATCGAACTCATCGGCGGCTACGGCATCGCACGCCAACTCGTGCTGGAAGCGATCGCCGCGGGCAAACATGTCGTGACGGCGAACAAGGCCTTGCTCGCGGTGCACGGCACGGAAATCTTCACTGCGGCGCAGGCGAAGGGCGTCGTCGTCGCTTTCGAGGCCGCCGTCGCCGGTGGCATCCCGATCATCAAGGCGCTGCGCGAAGGGTTGACGGCGAATCGCATCGAATGGATCGCCGGGATCATCAACGGCACGACGAACTTCATCCTGTCGGAGATGCGCTCCAAGGGACTCGATTTCGCGAGCGTGCTGAAAGAGGCGCAGCGCCTCGGTTACGCCGAAGCCGACCCGACCTTCGACATCGAAGGCGTCGACGCGGCGCACAAGGCGTCGATCATGAGCGCGATCGCTTTCGGCACGCCGGTGCAGTTTGCGCAGGCGCACATCGAAGGCATCACGCAGCTGCAAGCGGCCGACATCGCGTACGCCGAGCAACTCGGCTACCGGATCAAGTTGCTCGGCATCACGAAGCGACGCGTCGATGCGGCAGGCAACGCCGGCATCGAACTTCGTGTGCACCCGACCTTGATTCCGGCGCAGCGCCTGATCGCCAACGTCGAGGGCGCGATGAACGCCGTTGTCGTGCGCGGCGACGCGGTCGGAACGACGCTTTACTACGGCAAGGGCGCGGGCGCCGAGCCGACGGCGTCGGCGGTGATCGCGGACCTCGTCGACATCGCGCGCCTGCACAGCGCCGACCCCGGCCATCATGTTCCGACGCTCGCGTTCCAGCCGAGCCACGTGCAGCACACGCCGATCCTTCCGATGGCGCATGTCATCACGTCGTTCTACTTGCGGCTCCAGGTCGCCGACCAGGCCGGCGTGCTCGCCCGCATCACGGGAATCCTCGCCGAGCACGGCATTTCGATCGACGCCTTGCTGCAGCGACCGCACACCGATCAAGGCCAGGATGGCGCGGCGCACACGAACGTCATCATCCTCACCCACGACACGCTCGAAGGTGAAATGAACCAGGCGATCGCGCAGATGCAGGGATTGCCGACGGTGCTCGCGCCCATCGTCCGGATTCGCAAGGAAGACCTGGGTTGAAATACCTCAGCACGCGCAGCGGCGGCGCACCGCGTCCGTTCAGCGACATCCTGCTCGAAGGCCTCGCGCCCGACGGCGGCCTGTACCTGCCGCAGTCGTACCCGCAGGTCGACGCGGCGACCTTGGCGCGCTGGCGTCTTCTTCCCTACCCGGATCTCGCGTTCGAGTTGCTGTCGCTCTACATCGGCGACATCGCCGCACCCGAACTTCGCGCCCTGGTGAGGAAGACGTATACGCCGATGACGTTTGGCGACGCCCGCATCACGCCGCTCAAGGCGCTGCACGGCGGCGTGGTTCTGCAAGGCCTGTCGAACGGCCCGACGCTCGCGTTCAAGGACATCGCGATGCAGTTGCTCGGCAACTTGTTCGAATTCGAACTCGCGCGCCGCGCGACGACGCTGAACATTCTGGGTGCGACTTCGGGCGACACCGGCAGCGCCGCCGAATACGCAATGCGCGGCAAACGCGGTGTGCGCGTTTTCATGCTCTCGCCGAACGGCCGCATGAGTGACTTCCAGCAGGCGCAGATGTTCAGCCTGCACGACCCGAACATCCACAACATCGCGATCGACGGCGTGTTCGACGACTGCCAGGACATCGTGAAGAGCGTCTCCGCCGATCTGCAGTTCAAGCAACGGCATCACATCGGCACCGTGAACTCGATCAACTGGGCGCGCCTGCTCGCCCAGGTGGTTTACTACTTCGCGGGCTATTTCCAGGCCACGCGCGGCGACACGGAGCACGTCGATTTCGCCGTGCCGTCGGGCAACTTCGGCAACATCTGCGCTGGCCACATCGCGCGTTCGATGGGCTTGCCGATCGGCCACCTCGTTCTCGCGACGAACGAAAACAACGTGCTCGACGAATTCTTCCGCACCGGCACCTACCGGGTTCGCAGCGCTGCGGAAACTCTTGAGACGTCGAGTCCGTCGATGGACATTTCCAAGGCGTCGAACTTCGAGCGTTTCATCTTCGATTTGGTCCGACGCGATCCACAGCGCACGCGTGACTTGTTCGAGTCGCAGTTGTCCAAGCAGGGCTCGTTCACACTCGAGCCGGAAGAATTCAAGCGCATCGGCGAGTTCGGCTTCGTTTCGGGATCGAGCACACACGCGGACCGCCTGGCGACGATTGCGCAGACCTGGGCTCGCAGCGAAGTCATGATCGACACGCACACCGCTGACGGCCTCAAAGTGGGCAGCGAACTGGCACGGCCGGGCGTGCCGATGATCGTTCTCGAAACTGCGCTGCCGGCCAAGTTTGCCGACGCGATCCGCGAGGCGACCGGCGTCGAGCCCGATCGGCCGGCGCACCTGCGCGGCATCGAACAACTCCCCAGGCGCTTCAAGGTCATGCCGGCGAATCCGCAAGCCGTGAAGGACTACATCGCGCAGAATGCCTCGCCATGAAGGTGGTCGGCTTTTGCGGTTATTCGGGTTCGGGCAAGACGACGCTCGTCGAACAGGTGATCGAGCAATTGCGCCTGGCCGGGACGCGGGTGTCGGTGGTGAAGCACGCGCACCATGATTTCGATATCGACCACGAAGGCAAGGACTCGTGGCGGCACCGCCATGCCGGCGCCTTCGAAGTCGTGATCGCGTCGAATCGGCGCCTGGCGAAAATCCGCGAGTTCGACGTTCGCTGCGAGCCGACTGTGCACCAGCTGATCGCCGAACTCTACGATTGCGACTGGGTGCTCGTCGAAGGATTCAAGCACGCGGCGCTGCTGAAAGTGGAAGTCTGGCGCGCCGCGACCGGCAGGCCGGCGCAGTATCCTCACGACCCGTTCGTCGTCGCGATCTGCACCGACAGCGCCGACCGATTGCCCGAGCCGACCGGCTTGCCCGTGCTCGACTTGAACGACGCGAGTGCGCTCACGAATTTTCTGCTTCGCAGTGCCTCCCGCTATGACTACCAAGCCCCAATCGCCGACGCCGGCACCGATGCTCTCGCTGGAAGCCGCCTTGGCCCGGCTGCTGAGCTCGGTCAAGGCGCCGCCGGCGACTGACGCGGAAAGTCTCTCCACCTTCGACACGCTCGGCCGCGTGCTCGCCGAAGACGTGCGCTCGGGCCTGGACGTGCCCCCGGGCGACAACACGGCGATGGACGGCTACGCGGTGCGCTGCGCCGACCTCGCGGCCCACAGCGCCATGCTGCTGCCGATCAGTCAGCGAATTCCTGCCGGCACCGTGCCGGTGCCGCTCCTGCCGGGAAGCGCAGCGCGCATCTTCACCGGCGCGCAAATCCCGCCGGGCGCCGACGCCGTCGTGATGCAGGAGCAGTGTCGCGTCGAAGGCGACTCGGTGCAGGTGCAAACGCTGCCCAGCCCCGGCCAATGGATTCGCCGGCGTGGCGAAGACGTGCGCCTGGGCGATGTCGTTCTGCCCGCGGGAATTCGCCTCACGGCGCAGGCGATGGGGTTGGCGGCGAGTGTCGGCGCGGCAACATTGCGGATTGCGCGGCGGCCACGCGTCGCGCTGTTCTCGACCGGCGACGAACTCATGATGCCGGGCGAGCCGCTCAAGCCCGGGGCGATCTACAACTCGAACCGGTACACGCTGCGCGGCCTGATCCAGCAGCTCGGCTGCGAGTGCGTCGACCTGGGAATCGTTCCGGACCGGCTCGACGCGACGCGCGACGCGCTGCGCCGCGCGGCAATCGACAATCACGTCATCGTCACTTCGGGCGGCGTCTCGGTTGGCGAGGAAGACCACTTGCGCCCGGCGGTGGCACTGGAAGGCAGCATCGACCTGTGGCAGATCGCGATCAAACCCGGCAAGCCCTTCGCCTTCGGCGCAGTGCGACGCGGCGATTCGGGCAGCGCGCATTTCATCGGCCTGCCGGGCAACCCGGTGTCGAGCTGGGTCACGTTCCTGCTGCTCGTGCGCCCGGTGCTGCTGTGCCTGCAAGGCGCGAGTGATCTTGCGCTCAAGCCGATGCGCCTGCGCGCCGACTTCGACTGGCCGCGCCCCGACAAGCGGCGCGAGTTCCTGCGCGCGCGGCGCAACGCCGCAGGTGGCCTGGACTTGTTTGCGAACCAGAGCTCGGGGGTTCTCACGTCGACGGTCTGGGCCGACATGCTGATCGACAATCCGGCGTCGCACGCGATAACAAAGGGCGAGATGGTGGATGCGATGTCGATCACGGAGTTGCTGGCGTGAACGTGACGGTGCGCTACTTCGCCTCACTGCGCGAAATCCTCGGTGGCGGCGAAACCCTCGACGTCGCCGAAGGCCAGACCGTCGGTGGTTTGCGCGACGCGCTCATGGCCCGAAGCAGCGCTCACGCGAGCGCCCTGGACCGTAAACGTGCGCTGCGTTGCGCCTTGAACCAGACCCTGTGCGACGAAGCCGCACCGCTCGCTGCGGGCGCCGAAGTGGCGTTCTTTCCACCAGTCACCGGGGGTTGACGTGGCCGGCAGCCCGCGCGTCGTCATCCAGCAGGCGGACTTCGACCTGAGCGACGTCGTGGCCCGGTTGCGCGAAGGCGACGCTGCGGTGGGCGCCGTGGCGACCTTCATCGGCACGGTCCGCGACCGCAACGACGGCACCGGGGTGAGCGCGATGGAACTCGAGCATTACCCCGGAATGACCGAGCGTGCGATCGAGGCGATGATCGACATCGCGATGCAACGCTTCGACATCCGCGCGGCGCATGTCATCCACCGCGTCGGCGTGCTGAAACCGCTGGATCAGATCGTGCTCGTCGCCGTCAGCTCGGGTCACCGCGGCCAAGCGTTCCAGGCGTGCGAATTCCTCATGGATTACCTGAAAACGCAGGCGCCGTTCTGGAAGAAGGAGACCACGCCGCAGGGCTCGCGCTGGGTCGACGCGCGAGTCAGCGACGACGCGGCCTTGCAGCGCTGGGGAATCGAGGCGGGCAACGCCGCGGCACCATGAACAGCGCCGGGCTGCTGGCGCAGGCGCTCGCGGTGGGCGTCGGCGCCGCCTGCGGCGGCGTGTTGCGCTTTGGCACCGGGCTTTGGTTGAATGCGCGCTGGGCCGGCTTTCCACTCGGCACGCTGGTCGTGAATTGCGTGGGTGGGGCGTTGATCGGCGTCGCGCTGGCCTGGTTCGAACACAGCCCGGACGAACTCTGGCGTGCCCTGTGGGTGACGGGCGTGCTGGGCGGATTGACCACGTTCTCGGCGTTCTCCGCCGAGTCGCTGCTCATGTTGCAGAGAGGCCAATGGGCATTCGCCGCCGGGCATACGCTCGCGCATGTGCTGGGCGCGCTCGGTTGTGCTGCCTTGGGTTACCGTGCGGCGCAGGCGTGGCTCGGTTGAAGGCACGGGCTTGATGACGCAAGTGCAGCCGCGCCGCGTTGATCGGAATCAAGGAAGCCAGGACTTGTCGCACAGCGCGCCGTCTTGAATTTCCGCGCGTTTCCCCAACCTCCAGCGCCATCGGAGGATTTTTCTCATGCGACTCGACAAACTGACGACCCAGTTCCAGCACGCCCTGGCCGACGCGCAAAGCTTGGCGGTGGCGCGCGACAACCCGTACATCGAGCCGAGCCATGTCCTGTCTGCCATGTTGGCGCAGGACGAGGGCCCGAAGGCCTTGCTCGCGCGCGCCGGGGTCAACGTGGGTCGGCTGCAGACCGCGATCGACGCCGAGATCGGCAAATTGCCGCAGGTTCAGGGGGGAGAACAGGTTCAGCCCGGGCGCGACCTGGGGGCGATGCTGAACGCTGCGGAGAAAGAGGCGAACCAGCGTGGCGATCAGTTCATCGCGAGCGAAATGTTCCTGCTCGCCGCTGTCGACAGCAAGTCGGCGACAGGCGCCCTGCTCAAGGAACATGGCCTGTCGCGCAAGGCGCTCGAAGCGGCGATCGAGGCGGTGCGCGGCGGCAAGGGCGTGGACAGCGCCGACGCCGAAGGCCAGCGCGAGGCGCTGAAGAAGTACACGCTGGACCTGACCGAGCGCGCGCGCCTGGGCAAGCTCGACCCGGTGATCGGCCGCGACGACGAGATTCGGCGCGCGATCCAGGTGTTACAGCGGCGCACGAAGAACAACCCGGTGCTGATCGGCGAGCCCGGTGTGGGCAAGACGGCGATCGTTGAAGGGCTGGCGCAGCGCATCGTCGCGGGCGAGGTGCCTGACACGCTGAAGAACAAGCGCGTTCTCGTGCTCGACATGGCCTTGCTTCTCGCCGGTGCCAAGTTCCGCGGCGAATTCGAGGAGCGGCTCAAGTCAGTGCTGAAAGAAGTCGCGCAGGACGAGGGCCGCACCATCGTTTTCATCGACGAGATCCACACCATGGTCGGCGCCGGCAAGGCCGAAGGCGCGATCGACGCCGGCAACATGCTCAAACCCGCGCTCGCGCGCGGCGAGCTGCACTGCATCGGCGCGACGACGCTCAACGAGTACCGCAAGTACGTCGAGAAAGACGCGGCGCTGGAGCGACGCTTCCAGAAGATTCTTGTCGGCGAACCGAGCGTCGAAGCGACGATCGCGATCCTGCGCGGCCTGCAGGAGAAATACGAAGTTCACCATGGCGTCGAGATCACGGATCCGGCGATCGTCGCCGCCGCCGAACTGAGCCACCGCTACATCACGGACCGTTTTCTTCCCGACAAGGCGATCGACCTGATCGACGAAGCCGCGGCAAAGGTGAAGATCGAAATCGACTCCAAGCCCGAAGCGATGGACAAACTCGATCGGCGGCTCATCCAGTTGCAGATCGAACTCGAAGCGGTGCGGCGTGAGAAAGACGAAGGATCGCGCAAGCGCTTCGGCCTGATCGAAGAAGAAATCGACAAGCTGAAGCGCGAAGCCGCCGATCTGGATGAGATCTGGAAGGCCGAGAAGGCCGCTGCGCAGGGCTCGGCGCTGGTGAAGGAAGAGATCGACCGCATCCGGTTCCAGATCGAAGAGTGGAAACGCAAGGGCGACTTCAACCGTGTTGCCGAGCTGCAGTACGGCAAGTTGCCCGAGCTCGAGAAGAAACTCAAGGACGCGCAGGCCGGCGAAACGAAGCGCGGCGCCGACAAAAGCAAGCCGCAACTGCTGCGCACCATGGTCGGCGCCGAGGAAATCGCCGAAGTCGTGGCGCGCGCGACCGGGATTCCGGTGGCCAAGCTCATGCAAGGCGAGCGCGACAAACTGCTGCAGATGGAAGCCAAGCTGCACGAGCGTGTGATCGGCCAGGACGAAGCGATCGGCGCCGTCGCCAACGCGATCCGCCGCTCGCGCTCCGGCCTGTCGGACCCGAACCGCCCGACCGGGTCGTTCCTCTTCCTCGGCCCCACCGGCGTCGGCAAGACCGAGCTGTGCAAGGCCTTGGCGGCGTTCATGTTCGACAGCGTGGACCATCTGGTGCGGCTGGACATGAGCGAGTTCATGGAAAAGCATTCAGTCGCGCGCCTCATCGGCGCGCCGCCCGGCTACGTCGGTTACGACGAAGGCGGTTACCTCACCGAGGCGGTGCGGCGCAAGCCCTACAGCGTGCTGTTGCTCGACGAAGTCGAGAAGGCGCACCCGGACGTGTTCAATGTGCTGCTGCAGGTGTTGGACGACGGGCGCCTCACCGACGGCCAGGGCCGCACCGTGGACTTCAAGAACACCGTGATCGTGATGACGAGCAACCTCGGTTCGCACCAGATCATGCAAATGGCCGGGCAGAGCAGCGAGGCGATCCGCGACGCCGTGTGGGTCGAGGTGAAGCAGCACTTCCGCCCCGAGTTCCTGAACCGCATCGACGAAGCGGTCGTGTTCCACGCGCTCGATATGAAGAACATCGAGGCGATCGCGAAGATCCAGCTCGGTGTGCTGGAAGCGCGTCTCGAGAAGATGGAGATGCGCCTGGATGTGTCGCCGGCTGCGCTGGCCGAGCTTGCCAAGGCCGGGTTCGACCCGGTGTATGGCGCGCGGCCGCTGAAGCGTGCGATCCAGCAGCGCATCGAGAATCCGGTGTCCAAGCTGATTCTCGAAGGCCGCTTCGGGCCGAAGGACTTGATCCCGGTGGACGTTCACGACGGCGAGTTCAGCTTCGAGCGCGTCGTGCACTGAGCGCTTGGCGGCGTCTCGCTCTTCAGTCGTCATCCCGGCGAAAGCCGGGATCCACTTCTTCCCGAGCACATGGATCCCGGCTTTCGCCGGGATGACGCCTCAGGGCTCTATGGCCTCCTGCCGTGCGCAACCGCACCGCGGCTTCAAGCCCCGCGCGGCGCGTCTTCGAAGAGCGCGTCCAGGCGCAAGACCTGCAGGCGCGCCAGCGTCAGGTTCGCGGTCGCCTTGTCGAACACCGCGTGCAGGGCGGCCTGCGGGTGTTTCGGAACGCCGCGCAGCAACAGGTGGTGCGCCTCGAGCGTGATCGCCGCTTCGGGCAGGGCTTCGCCGTCGCCCAGGGCTTTGCCTGCAGCCTTCATCACGGCGAGCAGCGTCTGCCCCTGGCGCCCCATTTCGGCGCTGCTCATCGAGTTGCCGCTGTGCGCGAGGCGCGTTCCGGTGTCGACGTCGAAGACGCAGCAACTGCGCATGCCGTTCAACGCGCTGAGCAGACGCACGTAACGCTGCAGCGTGCCTTGTTCGACGCTTTGCGCCTGCACCGTGAGTTGCGGCAATTGATCCGGGCGCACCGAATCGACGAAGCCTGACAGGCCCATCTTCAGGGTCGGCGCAGCGGCGCGAATTTCGCTTGCCTTGCTCGCCTTGCTCGGCGCGCTAGGTACGCTCGGAAGTGCCGCGGCGCGCGACGGCGAGGCGCCGAACTCGGGCGGCGCAGCGGCCGCGTCCCTGCGCACTGGCCGGGGCTGGCGTCAGCGGGCGCGCCGGGGCTTCCATGACGTGGCCGTTGAGCTGCGAAACCACCGAAGGGTAGCCCGACAGGCCCGACGATGTCGACGAAAACGACGATCCCGACCACGACGACTGCGCCGACGCGGGCGGCGCAGCGTCGAGTTCGGGGGCGAAGGCGGCATGGGCGGGGGAAGCCGACGTGGTCTCCTGCGCCTCATTGCTGTTGACGCGCTTCCAGCTGTCGCTGATGAAGCCCCAGGCTTCGGCGGGCCGGGCGACGACGGGCGTGGTTCGCACCATGATGCCGGTGCGGTCCGCCAGATCCACCCCGAGCGCGACCAGATTCGACGCCGACCCCAGCGGCAGCATCAACAGGTGCCGGTTGTGCCACGGGCCGGCGGCGATGTCGTCGCGGATTGAAGCCAACTCGGGCTGGAGCAATTGCGACGAGACGTTGCCCACCATGATCACGCCGAGCCGGCTGAACGCGAGCAGCATGCGCGCGACGCTTCGGCGTGTCGCCGCGTCGGTGTCGGCCTGCGTCGTGTACATGCGCAGGATCTGGCCGCTTGCCGTGGGCAGCTCGAGGAAATACAGCGTCGCCAGCGCCTGGCCGTAGCCTTGGCGTCGGATCGCAAGTTTTTGCAGCGCGCGCCCGCTCGCCGCGGCCAGACCGCGCAGCAACTTGCGTGACGACGTCGTGCCGATGTCGTGCACGACGATGAACTCGGGGTGCGTCTGTTCGAACTGCTGCTGCAGCGCCGGGCCGGCATCGCAGGAGACGAACAATTCGCGTTCGTTCGGCGCGACGATCCGGCCGATCTCGCCCTTCTCGTTCGACAGGTACTCGTTCTTGTCGCCGTGGATTTGCGTCGCGAGCGACGTCTGGGCGCGTGTCGCGTGCCAGGCCTCGGGTGCAGCCAGCGCGGCAGCGCCCGCCTTGGAACTGCTCCAATGGGGCGTGCCGGCGAGGGTCATCGTCATGGGCAGAGTGTAAACCTCGACTGTGGCGTGGAAGTTACCCCGCAGTGCGCGAACTCGCGTGAACGCCCAGCACGCCGATCACGACGAGGCCGATGCTGGCCAGCTTGACCGCCGTCGCGGGCTCCTTGAAATACAAGATGCCGATCGCCGCCGTGATCGCCGTGCCCACGCCCGACCACACTGCGTAGACGACGCTCAAGCCGAGCACCTTGATGACGAAGGTGTTGAGGCCGAACGAGACGGCGTAGAAGAGAAAAATCAGAACCGACGGTGCGGTGCGGGTGAAGCCCTCCGACAAGCGCATGCACACCGTGCCGCAGATCTCGAAGAAGATCGCGATCGAGAGCAGCCACCAGGCTTGCGCAAACGTCGGAGTGAATGAGGCGGAGAGTGAATTCATGTGGGGCTGGTTTTCGCGAGCTGCAGAACCGGGCGGACTCTACCAACCTATCGCAGGCGGGCAGATCCTTCCGGGCAAACCCTGATCACGTTCACCCGCAGGTCGGCCGGGCAAGCGGGCCATCGATAATCATGCCGGGAGGTTCCCGCCCCGTTCACCGGTGAAGGTCGCGCATGTTGCTGTTCGTGTCAAGCGTCAAGCTACTTGCGGAAATTGCGCTGATGGCTTTCGTCGGCCAGTGGTTGTTGGGCTTGCTCGCCGGGTCCAAGCGCGACAGCAATTTCTTTTATCGGGTCTTCGGCGTCGTGACGAGTCCGGTTGTGCGAGGCATGCGCATGATTTCGCCACGCCAAGTGATCGATCGCCACCTGCCGCTGGCTGCGTTCGTCCTGTTGCTCATGGTCTGGCTCTGCGCAACGATCGTGAGAATCGATATGTGCCTGCAAATTGGAATTGAAGCGTGTCGTTGAAGGACGATTCGCTAGAGTATTGGCGCCTCAAGCTTCAGGCGCTGCTGCTGCTCGTCTTCGCGCGCCGCGCCAGCGCGCTCGAGGCGTTCACCCGCATGCTCGGGCTGCGACCCGGGGACGCCTATGCCCTGGCGAGTCGCGCCCACCTGCATGCACAAATGGGCCGCAGCGACGCGGCGCTGGCCGACGCTGCCGAGCTGACGCGCCTGCACCCGCAGCGCAGTGCCGCAGACTGGTTCAACTTCGCCTATCTGCTCGAGCAGGCCGGGCGCCTGGATGAAGCCGAACTTGCGTTTCGCCGCGCCCTTGCGCTGGACGCCAAGCTCGATCGCGCCTGGTACGGCTTGGGCCTGGTCCTGATCCGCCTGCGGCGCCTTGACGACGCGCTTGCGGCGCTGAAACGCAACACCGAACTGCAACCGATGAGCCCCTATGGCTGGTACCAACTTGCCCGGGTCCACATGGACCTGCACGATCCCGACGCAGCACGCAAGATCATCGCGCATTTGAAGGGCTTCGAGCCCAAGGTCGCGGCACAGCTGGCTCGCGAAACGGGTCTGATTGATAAGGGTTAATGAGGTCGCGTTTCGTCGCCAGGGGCAAGACACTCTGGTTCGCGCCGCCATGGCAGCGGCACTGAAGTCTGGCAATGGGCCGAGCGACTCAGTCTCGGCGTTCACAACGATGGAGGCAACTGCGATGGAAGTTTCCGAGAGACACCGATCCTACTGGCAGAAGAACCTGCGGATCACGGCGATCCTGATGGCGATCTGGTTCGTCGTGACCTTCGTGGTCGGTTATTACGCGCGTGACCTGAACTTCACGTTCTTCGGCTGGCCCTTCAGCGTCTGGATGGGAGGCCAGGGCGCGCTCATCGTCTACTGCGTCATCATCTGGTACTACGCCAGGTACATGAA
Organism: uncultured beta proteobacterium; assembly: GCA_963775015.1. GTDB lineage: Bacteria > Pseudomonadota > Gammaproteobacteria > Burkholderiales > Burkholderiaceae_C > JAEMQF01. The sequence goes on from CAVZHI010000015.1 coordinate 344,407, forward strand.
CAAGCTCGACATCGAGCATAACGTGCACGAGGAGGACTGACATGGCTGGCATGTTCGAACACGGCGCCAAGACTGATTCGGCGTCCACCGCGACCTTCAAGTCGCAGCTCAACAAGGTCTACGGCTGGTACACCGGCGGCTTCCTCGCGTTCATCCTCGTGCTCGGCGTGCTCGAGCAGATGGGCCTGCCGCGCAACTGGATCGGCTTCATCTTCCTGCTCGCCACGGTGGGCCTGTACGCCGGCATCGGCGTCATGAGCCGCACCACGGATGCTGCGGAGTACTACGTGGCAGGCCGGCGCGTTCCGGCGCTTTACAACGGCATGGCGACGGGCGCCGACTGGATGAGCGCGGCGTCGTTCATCGGCATGGCCGGAACCGTCTACCTGTCGGGCTACGCCGGCTTGGCGTTCATCATGGGCTGGACGGGCGGTTATTGCCTGGTCGCGCTGTTCCTCGCGCCCTACATGCGCAAGTTCGGCCAGTTCACGATTCCCGACTTCCTGGGCGCGCGCTACGAGGGCAACCTGCCGCGCTTCATCGGCATCATCGGCGCGATCCTGTGCTCGTTCACTTACGTCGTGGCGCAGATCTACGGCGTGGGCCTGATCACGACGCGCCTGTCGGGCTTTCCCTTCGAAGTCGGAATTTTCGTCGGCCTGGGCGGCATCCTGGTGTGCTCCTTCCTCGGCGGCATGCGCGCCGTGACGTGGACGCAAGTGGCGCAGTACATCATCCTCATCGTCGCCTACATGGTCCCGGTGGTCTGGCTCGCCGTGAAGCAGACCGGCGTGCCGATTCCGCAGGCGGTCTACGGCTACCAGTTGCAGAAGGTCACGGAGCGCGAGAAGGTGCTCCTCAAGGATCCGAAGGAACTCGAAGTCATTCAGATCTTCAAGGACCGGGTTGCCGCAGCAGACGCCAAGCTGAAAGACGTGCCGGCCGCGCTGGCGGCCGACAAGGGCGCTGCCGAAAAGGCGCTCGGCGACTTGAAAGCGGCGAACGGCCCGGCCGCAGATATCGCAGCGGCAGAGAAAGCGCTCGCCGCGCTGCCGGCGAACGCCGACGACGCGAAGAAGAAGTACACCGCCGACCGAGCCGCTGCGGCAGGGCGCACCGCGCCGCTGGCCGGAATGCCGCCGCACGCGCAACAGTTCAAGGGCGACCCGAACGGCGACGCCGCAGCGCAGAAGCTGTTCGACACCGACCGGCGCAACTTCCTCGCGCTGATCTTCTGCCTGATGGTGGGAACGGCGGCGCTGCCGCACATCCTGATGCGCTACTACACGACGCCGTCGGTGAAGGAAGCGCGCGACTCAGTGACGTGGAGCCTGTTCTTCATCTTCCTGCTCTACTTCACAGCGCCGGCGCTCGCGGTGCTCGTCAAGTACGAGGTCTTCAATGTGCTGGTCGGAACGCCGTTCGACAAGTTGCCGCTGTGGATCGCGAACTGGGCGCGTGTCGACCCGGCTCTGCTGTCGGTCGTCGACATCAACAAGGACGGCATCTTCCAGCTCGGCGAAATGCGCATCAGCGGCGACATCATCGTTCTCGCGACGCCTGAAATCGGCGGCCTGCCGTATGTCGTGTCGGGGATGGTCGCGGCCGGTGGCCTGGCAGCCGCGCTGTCCACTGCCGACGGCTTGCTGCTGACGATCGCCAACGCGCTCAGCCACGACCTGTACTACAAGATGATCGACCCGAACGCGTCGACGGCGCGCCGTGTCTCGATCTCCAAGGCCTTGCTTGTGGTCGTGGCGTTGGCGGCGGCTGCGGTCGCGGCACAAAAACCCGCCGACATCCTGTTCCTGGTGTCGGCAGCGTTTTCATTCGCCGCGGCGACGTTCTTCCCGGCGCTCGTGCTCGGTATCTTCTGGAAGCGCGCGAACCGCTGGGGCGCGTCGCTCGGCATGATCGCCGGCCTGGGCACGACGTTCTACTACATGGCGACGACCCAGCCATGGCTGCGCAGCGTGTTCGGCGTCGCCTCACCCGTGGCCGACAACATCTGGTGGGGCATCCTGCCGATCTCGGCCGGCCTGTTCGGCGTGCCCATTGGCATGGCGGTGATCATCATCGTCAGCCTGTTGACCCCGGCCCCGGGCAAGGAGACGCAGGAGCTCGTCGAGCATGTGCGTTACCCGGACCTGAAGTTGGGCCAGACCTGAGCCCAGCGTGATCCCTGCGGGGCCCTCGGGAAACCGGGGGCCCCGTTTCATTTGCTGTCTATAATCACCGGCTCGCCTTGCCACACCCGACTCGACGCTTGGGGTGGCTTCAACCGAACGCATTCGCGCTCGGAAACCACAAGGAGATTCAATGCGTCACTATGAAATCGTGCTCTTGATCCACCCCGATCAGAGCGAACAGGTTCCGGCCATGCTGGAGCGCTACAAGGGTGTCGTGACCGCCGGTGGCGGCAAGGTGCACCGGGTCGAAGACTGGGGCCGGCGCCAGATGGCCTACCAGATCCAGAAGCTCGCCAAGGCGCACTACCTGTGCCTCAACATCGAGTGCAGCAAGGAAGCGCTGGTCGAACTGGAGACGGGTTTCCGCTTCAACGACGCCGTGTTGCGCCATCTGACGGTGCTCAAGGAACAAGCCGAGACGACACCGTCGGTGATGATGAAAAACGTCGAGCGCGAGGAGTCGCGCCGCACGCCGCAGGAGGCCTGAGGCTGCGACGCGACTGCCGCAAAGCGCCGTCGGCTGCCGAATTGACGCGCGATGAACCGCTTGGTTCTGAGCGCACAACTCGTGCAACGAGGTCCGATGCGCTACACCCCGGCCGGACTGCCCGCCCTGGACCTGAGCTTGAAGCACGAGTCTGAGGTGACGCAAGACGGCCAGCCGCGCAAGGTCTCGGTCGAGATCAAGGCGCGCGCGGTGGGAGAGATCGTGCAGCGCCTGGCCCGGCTGGAAATGGGAAGCGAGCATGGATTCGCCGGCTTCCTGGGTTCGCAGCGCAACGGCCGAGGCGTCGTTTTTCATGTCACCGAACTGGCTTGACCGGGTCGAGCCAGCGCCCTGAACGCTCAACGATTGAAACTGAAAGAGAGAGGTCACATATGCCCCCGCCACGTGGTAAAGGTCGGTTCAACAAGGACCGCAAACCGAAACGCAACACCCAGTCGCTGCTGTTCCGCCGCAAGCGCTTCTGCCGCTTCACCGTCACCGGTGTCAAGCAGATCGACTACAAGGACGTCGATACGCTGCGCGACTTCATCGGCGAAAACGGCAAGATCACGCCGGCGCGCCTGACCGGCACCCGCGCATTCTTCCAGCGCCAGTTGACGACGTGCATCAAGCGCGCGCGTTTCCTGGCGCTGCTGCCGTACAGCGATCAGCACCGCGTCTAGGAGTCCGTCCCATGCAAGTCATCCTGCTCGACAAAGTCGCGAACCTGGGCAACCTGGGCGACGTCGTCAAAGTCAAAGACGGTTTTGCGCGCAACTACCTGATCCCCTCGCGAATCGCACGCCGCGCGACCGAGGCCGCGATTGCCGAGTTCGCGCTGAAGCGCGCCGAACTCGAAAAGTCCGCCGCAGAAAAGCTCGCCGCCGCAACCGCGCTGGGCGAGAAGATGAACGGCCGCTCGGTGCACATCATCCAGAAGGCGGGGGTCGACGGGCGCTTGTTCGGTTCGGTGACGAACCACGACATCGCCGAGGCGCTGAACCGCATCGATTTCAAGGTGCTGAAAGCGCAGATCCGCATGCCCACCGGCCCGCTGAAAACGGTCGGCGAACACATCGTGAAAGTCGCGCCGCACACCGACGTCACGGTCGAGGTCAAGGTCGTCGTCGTTGCCGAAACCGAGTGAGTCGCCGCGGTCTGGGCGGGCCCCGGACTGTGCGACGGCGAGCAAGTACGGGCTGGACTTCCAGCCCATTTTTTTGCGCCACGTTTTTTCGCTGCGCACAGATTCCCCACAGGTGCCGCCCAACTTGTCCACAGCGTTGCGCCGTGGCGCGCGGTGAATTCGCTCTTATCATGGCGCGATGGTTTCAACGCTGAACGACCTCGCCACTTCCAGCCCCCCGGGCCACGCCCAACCGGCGCGAGCTGCTGACGACGAGGTCTCGCGGCTGCGAATCCCGCCGCATTCGGTGGAGGCCGAACAAAGTGTCCTGGGCGGCCTGCTGCTCGACAACAGCGCTTGGGACCGCGCCGGCGACCTGCTCAGCGACAGCGACTTCTATCGCTTCGAACATCGCCACATCTACGGCGCAATCGGCGCCTTGATCAACGCGACCAAACCCGCCGATGTGATCACGGTGTTCGAACAACTGCAAAGCGTCGGCAAGGGTGACGAGTGCGGCGGCCTCGCGTACCTGAACTCGCTCGCGCAAAGCGTCATCAGCGCCGCCAACATCCGGCGTTACGCAGAGATCGTTCGCGAGCGCGCCGTGCTGCGCAAGTTGGTCGCGACGAGCGACGAGATCGCCACCACCGCGTTCAACCCGCAGGGCCAGCCGGTCTCGCAAATCCTCGACGAAGCCGAGGCGAAGATCTTCCGCATCGGCGAAGAGGGCTCGCGCTCGCGCGCCGGCTTCCAGACCATGGACGCGCTCGTCGTGCAGCTCATCGACCGCGTCAACGAATTGCACGAAAACGGCGCCGAAGAAGTGACGGGGGTTCGCACCGGCTTCTACGACATGGACCGCATGACGGCGGGCCTGCAACCGGGAGACTTGATCGTTCTCGCGGCGCGCCCGTCGATGGGCAAGACGGCGTTGGCGCTGAACATCGCCGAACATGTGGCGGTCAACGAAGGCCTGCCGGTGGCGGTGTTTTCGATGGAAATGGGCGCGGCGCAGCTTGCGCTGCGAATGGTCGGGTCGCTCGGCCGGATCGACCAGAGCAATCTGCGCACCGGGAAGCTGCGCGACGACGAATGGGGGCGGCTGTCGGAGGCGGTGGAAAAACTCGGCAAAGTCAGCATGTTCATCGACGAAAGCGGCGCCCTCATGCCGAGCGAGCTGCGCGCGCGCGCCAGACGGCTGTCGCGCCAATGCGGCCAGCTCGGCCTGATCGTGATCGACTACCTGCAGCTCATGAGCGGCAGCAGCAGCAACTCGGACGAAAACCGCGCCACCGTGATCGGCGAAATTTCGCGCGGCCTGAAGTCGCTCGCCAAGGAGCTGAAGTGCCCGGTGCTGGCGCTGTCGCAGCTGAACCGCAGCGTCGAGTCGCGAACCGACAAGCGCCCGATGATGAGCGACTTGCGCGAATCGGGCGCGATCGAACAGGACGCCGACGTCATCATGTTCATCTACCGCGACGAGTACTACACGAAGGACGCGTGCAAGGAACCGGGTGTCGCCGAAATCATCATCGGCAAGCAGCGCAACGGCCCGACCGGAACGGTGAAGCTGACCTTCCTCAAGCCGCTCACCAAGTTCGACAACCTGGCGCCGGGCAGCAGCTCCGACTACTGAGAGGTTGAGAGTCTTTCGGGCCGAGCTGCGTGCTCAAGGGGCGAGCGCGCGCCGCAGTTGTGCGGCGCAGATCGCGACCGCATCAACCGCCTCGTCGATGATCCGCCCCATCAGGATGAAGCCGTGGATCTGGCGCTCGAAGCCGATGTGCGTCGCGCGGTTTCCCGCCAGGGTCAGGCGCTGCGCATAGTCGATGCCCTCGTCGCGCAGCGGGTCGTAGCCGGCGGTGAGGATCAGTGCAGGCGGCAGGTTGCGCAGGTCCGGGTGCAGCAGCGGCGAGGCGCGCCAGTCGTGTTCGAGCGCAGCGTCGGGCAGGTAGTGGCCCTGGAAATAGGCGATCGTATCGCTCGTCAGCAGGTAACCCTGGCCATTTCGAGTGTGCGAGGGCGAGATCCGACGCATGTCGGTCGACGGGTAGATCAGGAGCTGGTACGCAAGCGGCGGGCCGCCCGCGTCGCGCAGCGTGAGCGCCACCACCGTGGCCAGGTTGCCGCCGGCGCTGTCACCGCCCACGGCGACGCGCTGCGGATTGAAGCCGAGCTTGGCCGCCTCCGCCTGAATCCATCGCGTCGCCGCGACGCAATCGTCCACCGCCGCCGGGAAACGATGCTCCGGGCCCATCCGGTAGTCGACTGAAATGACCGCGATTCCGGCGCCGTTGGCGAGCTCGCGGCACAAGGTGTCGTGCGTGTCGAGGTCGCCGATGACCCAGCCGCCGCCGTGAAAGTAGATCAGCAACGGCAGCGGCGTCGCTGCGCCGCCGCGGCTCGCGGGCAGAGGCCGATAAAGGCGCAGCGGGATCGTGCCGTGCGGCCCCGAAGCAGCGAGCGACTGCACCTGCGCGACCTCGGGCGGATCGGGTTGCACCATCAGGCGCCGCTCTCGGTACAGGCGCCGCGCAGCGTCCGGGCTCAGCGTGTGCATTTCGGGCACGCCGCGGATTTGCAGCAGATCGATCAGAGCCTTGGCCTGAGGGTGCAGCATGGCAGTGCCTTCCTTTGAATGCGTGGCGTGGGTGGCGGCTACAGCGTGCGCTGCCGGCCCGAGGGTGGGTTCTTGGCGAAGTAGCGCTTGATGCCACTCGCCAGCGCGTTCACGAGCTGCTGCTGGTACTTCGGATCCCGCAGTTTTTTCTCTTCGCCGGGATTCGAGATGAACGCGGTTTCGACCAGGATCGACGGAATGTCGGGCGCCTTCAATACTGCAAAGCCGGCCTGCTCGACACGGTCTTTGTGCAAGGGCCCGATCCGGCCGATGTGGCCGAGCACCTCGTTGCCGATCTTCAGGCTGTCCTTGATTTGCGCCGCGGTGCTCATCTCGACCATCGCGCGCACCACCGACGCGTCCTTATTCTGCGTGTTCACTCCGCCCACCAGGTCGGAGCCGTTTTCGCGTTCGGCCATCCAGCGCGCCGTGGCGCTGCTCGCGCCGCGCGTGGAGAGCGCAAACACCGACGCGCCATGCGCCTTGGGCGTCGTCACGGCGTCGGCGTGCAGCGAGACGAACAGATCGGCCTGGACGCGGCGCGCCTTGCGCACCCGGTCGTAAAGCGGCACGTAGTAGTCGGCGTCGCGCGTCAACATCGCGCGCATGCCGCTGATGGCGTTGATGCGCTCGCGCAGCTGCAAAGCGATCGCGAGAACGACGTCTTTTTCGCGCAGGCCGCGGCGCCCGATCGCGCCCGGGTCTTCGCCGCCATGGCCGGGGTCGATGGCGACGACGACGAGCCGATCGATGCGGCCCTTGTTGTTCGAAGCCGCGCCGGCGATCGCCGACGGCGGCCCGACCACCGCCGGCGCCGTGAGCGGGGGTGCCGCAGCCGACGCCGCAGCGCGCGGCGCTGCTGACGCCGCTGCGACTGCAGACGTCCGGCGTCGCGGCCGCTGCGCCGCCACGGCCCTGCATCTCCTCCGCAATGGCGCTCTCAACCGCCTTGGCGGCGCGCTGTTCTGCCGACTCCTTGTCGCGAATCAGCGCCAGCAGCGGGTCGCGTTCCTGCGCCGGATAGAGGTCGAAGACGAGCCGGTGCTTGTACGCTGCGATCGGCGCGAGCGTGAACAGCTGCGGCGCGATCGCCTGCTTCAGGTCGATCACCAGGCGCACCACCTTGGGCTGAAACTGGCCGACGCGCAGGCCCGCGATGTACGGGTCGTCGGGCGTGATCTTGCCCACCAGGTCGCGCAGTCCCGGGCTGAGCTCGAGGCCGGCGACGTCGATCACGAGGCGTGCCGGGTCCTGGAGCAGGAAGTGTTTTTCCGTCAGGGGCTCGTCGGACTCGATCGTGATCCGCGAATAGTCCTGCGCCGGCCAGACGCGCACCGCGACGATGCTCGCGCCCCACGCGATGTCGCGCGCGCCGAGGCCCAGCGCGAGGCCGCCCATCGCTTGCAACGCAGAGCGCCGGCTGAGCGTCATTCGAGCAGCTCCACGCCGCGTGGCGTGAAGGCTGACAACTGCACCTGGCGCGCGTCGCCAGCATCGAGCGGCTCGAGATCGATGCGCAGGTCCGCCGTGGGGAGAACGCCGTGGGCCTTCTCCGGCCACTCGGCGAGCTTCAGTCCAGGCGTGGCAAAGACGTCGCGAAAGCCCGCGTCTTCCCATTCGCGTGGACTCTTGAAACGGTAGAAGTCGAAGTGCCAGCATCGCAACTCGGGCAACTCATACGCCTCGACGACGGCGTAACTCGGGCTCTTCACCCGGCCCGTGACGCCGAGCGCGCGCAGCAGATGGCGCACGAAAGTCGTCTTGCCCGCGCCGAGCGGGCCGGAAAGTTCGATGAACGCGTCGCGCACCCCCTCGTGGCGCGCGAGCGCGCGCGCAGTTGCGGCGCAATCGGCCTCAATGGCCCAGACCATGCTGCGGGTTCCTAGAATCGACAAATGACGCTTGCTCGCAGTGAAGACGATGGGCTGAAGGGTGAACACGTGCTGGCTCAGTTGCGCGGCTGGGCCGCGGCGCTCGGATTCTCCCAGATCGGAGTTGCCGACGTCGACCTCAGCCAAGCCGAGGCGGGGCTGCGCGATTGGCTCGCGCAGGGCTGCCACGGCCGCATGGCGTACATGGCGCGCCACGGCCTGCGGCGTGCGCGGCCTGCGGAGCTGGTTCCGGGAACGCTGCGCATCATCACGGCGCGAATGGACTACCTGCCGCGTGGCGCGGCGGCGGACTGGCGCGAGGCCGAGTCGCAGCGCCTCGCCGATCCGTCGCAGGCCGTGATCTCGGTCTACGCCAGAGGCCGCGACTACCACAAGGTACTGCGCACGCGCCTGGCGACGCTGGCGCAGCAACTGTCCGCGGCGCTGGGGCCGTTCGGGCATCGCGTCTTCACCGATTCGGCGCCGGTGCTCGAAGTCGAACTCGCAGCGCGCAGCGGTCTGGCCTGGCGCGGTAAACACACGCTCGCGCTGCAGCGTGACGCGGGATCGATGTTCTTCCTCGGCGAAATCTTCTGCGACCTCGATCTGCCGCTGACACCGCCGGTGACGGCGCATTGCGGAACCTGCAGCGCGTGCATCGATGTCTGCCCGACGCAGGCGATCGTCGGCCCGTACCGGCTCGACGCGCGGCGCTGCATCTCCTACCTCACGATCGAACACGACGGGCCGATACCGCCCGAACTGCGCGAAGCGATCGGCAACCGCATCTTCGGTTGCGACGACTGCCAGCTCGTCTGCCCGTGGAACCGCTACGCGCAGCGCAGCACCCTCGCCGATTTCGACCCGCGCCCGGCGCGCGCCGACGTGGCGCTGCTCGAACTCTGGGCGTGGAGCGAGGCGGAATTCCTGCGCCACACCGAAGGCAGCGCGATCCGACGCATCGGATTCGAGCGTTGGCAGCGCAACCTCGCGGTGGCGCTGGGAAACGCTTTGCGCGCGTCTGAACGACGCGGCGCTGCAGCGGGGACATCGGCGCGGCGCTCGCCGCACAACTCGCCACGGCGACGCCCCTGGTTCGCGAGCACATCGAGTGGGCGCTCGCGCAGGTGCACTGACCCATGGCCCAAGCTGCCATCCCGAGCTCCAGTGCCGCGATCGACGCCTTCGTCGCCGCGCTCTGGATCGAAGACGGCCTGTCGGCGAACACGCTCGCCGCGTACCGGCGCGACCTGCAGCTCTACGCGTCGTGGCGCGAAGAGTCCCAGCGGGGCGGCCTGAACGAGACGCGCGAGGTCGACCTGCTCGAGTACGGCGTCGCGCGCCACGCCTTGAGCAAGGCGAGCAGCGTGAACCGGCGCCTCACCGTGTTCAAGCGCTACTTTCGCTGGGCCTTGCGCGAAGGCCATGTGGACGCCGACCCGACGCTGAAACTGCTCGGCGCGAAGCAGGTGCAGCGGATTCCCAAGGTGCTGAGCGAAGCCCAGGTCGAGGCGTTGCTCGGCGCGCCCGATGTGGAGTCGCCGCTCGGATTGCGCGATCGCACCATGCTGGAGTTGATGTACGCGAGCGGGCTGCGCGTCAGCGAACTCGTGACGCTGAAGAGCGTGCACCTGGGGTTGAACGACGCAGCGCTTCGTGTCACCGGCAAAGGCGCGCGCGAACGCCTGCTGCCGTTCGGCGAAGAGGCGCATGCCTGGTTGCGCCGCTACCTGGCGCAGGGCCGGCCGACGATCCTGAAGCGGCGCGCGAGCGACGCATTGTTCGTCACGGTTCGCGGCGCGGCGATGTCGCGCCAGATGTTCTGGAAGATCGTGAAGAGCCATGCACAGTCTGCCGGCATCACGGTGCCGCTGTCGCCGCACACCTTGCGCCACGCGTTCGCGACGCACCTGCTGAACCACGGTGCCGATCTGCGAGCGGTGCAACTGCTGCTCGGCCACGCCGACATTTCGACGACGACGATTTACACCCACGTCGCACGCGAGCGTTTGAGGGTCCTGCACGCCGCGCACCACCCACGTGGCTGACGACTTCGCGCACAGGGCCCTGTCGATCAGCGCGACACCCAACGCCCGTTCACGCTGACCAGCTCGCACGGCCGCGAATACGACTCGCGCTTCGCGTCGCAACTTTCGAGCGCGCTCGCCGCGGCCGATTCGGGCGACGCGGAACCAGCGTGCCAGCCCCAGCTTCCGGTGGGCGACGCGGCGAACGCCTTGTTCACCGGACCGGTGAGGTATTCGTCGCGGAACACGGTCACCGCTTCGCGGACGGCATGCGCGCCACGACCTCGGCGTCTTTCGGAACCTCGACCGCCGGCCCGCCCACCGGCAGCACTTCTTCGACCTTCGTCGCGATCCAGCGGTAGGTGGCGACGAGCGTGAGCGTCATCAGGAGCGCGGCGACGATGGTGAGCAGCAGATTGCCCGGTCGTGAGCGCCCGCCGTGATCGTTGTCTTCCGGCGTTCCGGGCAAAGCGGTGAGGGCCAGTGCCGCTGCAACGTTGAGGTAGGGAATCCACAGCAACAAGGCCCACAGACCGCTGCCGTTGAAGTCGTGCGCGCGCAGCACCGACAGGCGCGTCGCGAACACGGCGAGCAGCAGCGTACCCATGATGAGCACCCAGAGTTTGAGCGGGGTCGGGTTCGGCACGGCCAAAACGAACAGCAGGTTCACGGTCAGCAGGGTCCAGCAGATCGCCGCGATGTACGGCAGCCGCGCGAGCCGGCCGGCAAAGCTCAAGCCCCACGCCGACGGCGCATCCGGCGCCGCACTGTCGTCGAGCGGCGCGAGGCCACGGCGCGCCCGCGCTTGCGCCAGGCGTTGCAGGCGCAGCGTCACCTCGGATTCCTGCTTGTAGGCGCGCGCCATCGCGATGTCGGACCCGCAGGCACGGCAGATGACGCGCTCCGATTGCTTCTCGCCGCAGTTCGGGCAAGTCACCTCGACCGGCGGTGCGGGCGGCGGCACCGGTTCGGGGAGCGGTGCCGCAGCTTGCAGCGTTGCAGCGCTGCTCGGCTCGGGTGCAGCGGGGGCAGGCGCGGGCGGCGCCGGCAGGGCGGCAGGCGGTGCATCGCCCTCGACGTCGTCGTCGGGCTCGATGTGCACGCGCGCGCCGAGCTCGCGCAGCCTCTCCTCGTAGCCTTGCGCCTCGAAGAAGTCCATCGAGCTTTTGAGAACGATGCGCGCGCCGCTGAACAGCGCGCTGCGGCTCGACTCGTCGATCTCGAGCAAGTCACCGAGGTCGTCGCGCACGTCGGAGCGCTTGAAGCCGCGGATCACTTCGCCGTAGAAGACCAGTTGTACTCGAGTTTCCATGGGTGGGCGCGGGTGGACTCCATGCGCCGATCGCTCCGGTGCGCCGGCAGCATACACGCGTTGGCGCTGGTGCAGGCATGATGGGCGACCTGACCTGCTCGGCACCCGCGCATGAACTTCGACGCTCTTGGCATCACCCGGCAACTCGACGCCGTGCAGGCCGAACGCCAGCGCCGCCGCGCCAGCCCTGACCTGGCGGCGCGTGTGGCCGCGATCAAACACTTCCAGCAACTGCGGTTTGCCCACACCTACGCCGACTTGCTCGAGGACCCGCGTTACCGTCGCGCAGCGCGCTTTTTCCTCGACGAGTTGTACGGGCCGCAAGACTTCAGCGAGCGCGACCAACAGCTCGCGCGCGTCGTCCCGGCGCTGCTGAGGCTGTTTCCGCAGCGAATCGTCAACGTCGTCGGTACGCTCGTGAGCCTGCACGCGTTGTCGGAACGGCTCGACACCGCGATGGCGCAGCAATTGCCCGGCAGCGAACTCGACGCCGCGGGTTATGTCGCCGCCTGGCGCGCGACGGGTGAGCCCGTGGAGCGCGAGCGCCAGATCGCGCTGACTCTCGCGATCGGCGCCGCGCTCGATCAACTCGTGCACAAGCCGCTCGTGCAGCGCAGCCTGCACTTGATGCGCGGCCCGGCACGGCTCGCCGGTCTGGCGCAATTGCAGGAGGTTCTGGAGCTCGGTTTCGACGCTTTCCGTGCGATGCACGGCGCGGCCGAGTTCCTGGCGCTGATCGCAGAGCGCGAGCGGCGCCTCACCGACGCGCTGTTCCAACCCGACGCCACCGCGGCGTTGAAAGCCGCGAGCGGATTGCTGCCTCCGCTCGCGCTTGACCGCCAGGGAAGTGGGCGGCGCGACTGGCCTTGCGTCTACGCCACCGTGACCGGGATCTTGCCGATCCGCGCCTGCCACTCGCGCGGGCCGGTGTTGTGCACCGACGTGCCGTCCGGACATCACCGCCACGGTGACCGGCATGTCCTTCACTCGAATTCGTAGATCGCTTCCATGCCGAGGTCGGCGAAGGCGAGAACCGTCGACTTGCTTGATCGCCTTCGGCGACGAGATAGGCGGCGCCGCCGACCGCCATCAGGTAGGCCGCTTTGTGCTTCTTGATCGCCTCGATTGCCGACCGGGCCGCGCTCGGCCTTGCCGATCATGCCGATCAGGCCGGTCTGCGCGAGCATCATCTCGGTGAACTTGTCCATGCGCGTGGCCGTCGTCGGGCCGGCCGGGCCGACGACTTCGTCGCGCACCGGGTCGACCGGGCCGACGTAGTAGATGACGCGGTTGGTGAAGTCGACCGGCAGCTTCTCGCCCTTGGCCAGCATGTCCTGCGATGCGCTTGTGCGCGGCGTCGCGGCCGGTGAGCATCTTGCCCGACAGCAGCAGCGTTTCGCCGGGCTTCCAGGCGGCGACTTCGGCTCTTGCGTGAGCGTGTCCAGGTTGACCTGCGGCTGACTCGCGTAGTCGGGTTGCCAGTGCACGTCGGGCCACAGCGCGAGGCTCGGCGGGTCGAGTGTCGCCGGCGCCGGAGCCATCGAGCACGAAATGCGCGTGGCGCGTCGCGGCGCAGTTCGGGATCATCGCGACCGGCTTGCACGCGGCGTGCGTCGGGTAGTCGAGGATCTTCACGTCGAGCACGGTGGACAGGCCGCCCAGGCCCTGCGCGCCGATGCCCAGCGCATTACCTTGTCGTAGAGCTCGATGCGCAGTTCCTCGAGCTTGTTCTTCGGCCCGCGCTGCTTCAGTTCGATGCATGTCGATCGGCTCCATCAGCGCTTCCTTGGCCATCAGCATCGCTTTCTCGGCGGTGCCGCCGATGCCGATGCCGAGCATGCCCGGCGGGCACCAGCCCGCGCCCATCGTCGGCACGGTCTTCAGCACCCAGTCGACGATCGAGTCGGACGGATTCAGCATCACGAACTTGCGACTTGTTCTCGCAGCCGCCGCCCTTGGCCGCGACCTGCACGTCGACCGTGTTGCCGGGCACGAGCTTCATAGTGGATCACGGCGGGCGTGTTGTCGCTCGTGTTCTTGCGCTCGAACTGCGGGTCGGCGAGGATCGAGGCGCGCAGCTTGTTGTCCGGGTCGAGGTAGGCGCGGCGCACGCCTTCGTTGACCGCGTCTTCAACGCTGCCGGTGAAGCCCTCGAAGCGCACGTCCATGCCGATCTTCAGGAACACGTTGACGATGCCGGTGTCCTGGCAGATCGGGCGATGGCCTTCGGCGCACATGCGCGAGTTGGTGAGGATCTGCGCGATCGCGTCTTTCGCCGCCGGGACTCTGCTCGCGCTCGTAGGCGCGCGCCAGGTGCTCGATGTAGTCGGGCGGGTGGTAGTAGGAAATGAACTGCAGCGCGTCGGCGACGCTCTCGACCAGGTCGGCGTAGCGGATGCTGATGGTCATGCGTTGCTCCCTTGCTAGTGTGGGGCCGTCAGCCGCGCCGCCGACGGCGATTCGCCGCGCATGAGCCGGTCGGTGCAGGCGATCGCGAGCGCCGAGAGCAGGAACGTGACGTGGATCACGGTCTGGTAGAGCAGCACTTTTTCGGTGTAGTCGCGGCGTTGATGAAGGTCTTGAGCAGGTGGATCGAGGTGATGCCGATGATGGCGGTGGCGAGCTTGACCTTCAGCACCGAGGCGTTCACGTGCGCACAGCCATTCGGGCTGGTCGGGGTGGCCTTCGAGGTCCATGCGCGACACGAAGGTCTCGTAGCCGCCGACGATCACCATGATGAGCAGGTTCGAGATCATGACCACGTCGATCAGGCCGAGCACGACGAGCATGATGATCGTCTCGTTCAGCTTGGGCGCGGCACCGCCGAAATCGCCCTTGTAGCCGATGCCGCTCGACCAGGATGTCCGAGCGCTCGCCCTGTCGCCGAACACCGCCTCGATCAGGTGCGACGAGTTCGACCCAGAAATGGAAGACGTAGACGCACTGCGCGAGGATCAGGCCCGAGGTACAGCGGCAGCTGCAGCCAGCGGCTCACGAAAATGAAGTCGGGCAGCGGCCGCATCTCGGCGTCGGTCGGGCCGGGGATCTGGTGCATGGCGGGCCTCTGGGGATGCGAGCGTGGCTTTGCGGTTTCGCTACGGGTCGCGAATTCTAGTCGCCGCGGCTCGCGCCTGACGCCGCGCGAAGCCGCTAAGTTGCATGGCGCTCGTCACCCCGGTCGTAAGAGCCGGGTCGCTCGACATCGTGCCGAGCACGCGGATTCCGCTATCGCCGGGAGGACAGCCATCATGCAGGAGCATCGAATCGGCATGAGCGAACCCGTCCGCCTCTTCCACCCGCCCGAATCCGTGGTTCGCAGGCGCAATGTGTCCGGCATGGCCGCCTACCACGCGCTGTGCGCCGAGGCCGAGCCGATTACGAGGGCTTCTGGGCGCGCCTGGCGCGCGAGATCGTGCAGCTGGCAAAACGCCGTTCACCAAGGGCTGGACGAATCGAACGCGCCGTTCTTCAAGTGGTTCGACGACGGCGAGCTGAACGTCTCGTACAACTGCCTGGACCGGCATGTCGAACGCCGGCCGGGCGCAAGATCGCGATCATTTTCGAGGCCGACGACGGCAAGGTCACGAAGATCACCTACAGGCGAACTGCTCACCCGCATCTGCCAGTTCGCCAATGCGCTGAAGGCGCGCGGCATCAAGAAGGGCGACCGCGTCATCATCTACATGCCGATGTCGATCGAGGGCGTGGTCGCGATGCAGGCCTGCGCGCGCATCGGCGCGACGCACTCGGTGGTGTTCGGCGGCTTCTCGGCCAAGAGCGTGCAGGAGCGCATCACGACGCCGGCGCCGTGGTGGTCATCACCGCCGACGGCAAGATGCGCGGCGGCAAGGAGATGCCGCTGAAGGCGGTCGTCGACGAGGCGATCGCGCTGGGCGGCTGCGAGGCGGTCAAGACGTGATCGTCTACAAGCGCACCGGCGGCAAGGTCGCCATGGAACGCGGCGCGCGACAAGTGGTGGCACGATGCTCAAGGGGCAGGCCGACACCTGCGAGCCCGAATGGGTGAACGCCGAGCACCCGCTGTTCATCCTCTACACCTCGGGCTCGACCGGCAAGCCCAAGGGCGTGCAGCACTCCACCGGCGGCTACCTGCTGCACGCCGTCGCTGACGATGAAGTGGACGTTCGACTCAAGCCGGACGACGTGTTCTGGTGCACCGCCGACATCGGCTGGGTCACCGGCCACACCTACATCGCCTACGGCCCGCTCGGCGGTGCGGCGCCACCGAGATCGTGTTCGAAGGCGTGCCGACCTATCCCGACGCCGGGCGCTTCTGGAAGATGATCCAGGACCACAAGGTCACGATCTTCTACACCGCGCCGACCGCGATCCGCTCGCTGATCAAGGCGGCGGGCGCGCGACTACCCGAAGAAATACGACCTGACAAGCCTGCGCATCCTGGGCACGGTCGGCGAGCCGATCAATCCGGAGGCGTGGATGTGGTACTACAAGCACGTCGGCGGCGGCCGCTGCCCGATCGTCGACACCTTGTGGCAGACCGAAACCGGCGGCCACATGATCACGCCGCTGCCCGGGCGCGACGCCGCTGAAGCCGGGTTCGTGCACGCTGCCGTTGCCGGGCATCATCGCCGCGATCGTCGACGAGACCGGGCAAGGAATTGCCCGGGGGCAAGGGCGGCATCCTCGTCATCAAGAAGCCCTGGCCGTCGATGATCCGCACCATCTGGGGCGACCCGGAGCGCTTCAAGAAGAGCTACTACCCGGAGGACTTCCAGGGCAGGTACTACCTCGCCGGCGACGGCGCGAACCGCGACAAGGAACGGCTACTTCCGGATCACGGGCCGCATCGACGACGTGCTGAACGTCTCCGGCCACCGCATGGGCACGATGGAAATCGAATCGGCGCTGGTGGCGCAACGCGCTGGTGGCCGAAGCCGCGGTGGTCGGGCGGCCCGACGAGCTGACCGGCGAAGGCGATCTGCGCCTTCGTCGTGCTGAAGCGCCCGCGGCCCGACCGGCGAAGAAGCCGAAGCGATCGCCAAGGAACTGCGCGACTGGGTCGCCAAGGAAATCGGCCCGATCGCCAAGCCGAAAGACATCCGCTTCGGCGACAACCTGCCCAAGACGCGCTGCGGCAAGATCATGCGCCGCCTGCTGCGCTCGGTCGCCAAGGGCGAGGAGATCACGCAGGACGTTTCGACGTTGGAGAATCCGGCGATCCTCGATCAACTCTCGGAAAGCAACTGATGCTTTTTGATCCCGCGTCATTCAAGGCGTATGACATCCGCGGCGTTGTCGGCAAGTCGATCGACGAGGAGTTCGCGCACGCGCTCGGTCAGGCTTTCGGCTCCGAGGTGTTGCTCGCCGGGGACCGCGCCGTCGCCGTCGGCCGCGACGGGCGCCTGTCGGGCGCGGGACTGAGCGCGGCGTTGATCCGTGGCCTGGCGAGCACGGGGCTGGACGTCGTCGATCTCGGCCCCGTCACGACGCCGATGCTCTATTACGTCGCGGCGACGCGCGGCGCGCACGGTTGCCGCAGCGGCATCATGGTCACGGGAAGCCACAACCCGAAGGACTACAACGGCTTCAAGATGGTTCTCGCGGGCCAAGCGATTTACGGTGAGGCGATCCAGGGATTGAAGCGGCGCATCGAGGCGCGCGACTTCACGCGAGGTGCCGGTCGCAGCGCGGGCATGAACATCGTTGCCGAATACACGCAGCGCATCGTCGGCGATTGCCGCTTGAAACGCCGCATGAAAATCGTCGTCGACTCGGGCAACGGCATTCCCGGCGCGACGTCGCCACAGGTTCTGCGTGCGCTCGGCTGCGACGTGACCGAGCTCTACTCCGAAGTCGACGGCAACTTCCCGAACCACCACCCGGACCCGAGCCAACCGGCAAACCTGGCCGAACTCATCGCCACCGTGAAAGCGACAGGCGCCGAACTCGGCCTCGCGTTCGACGGCGACGGCGACCGCCTGGGGGTTGTCACGCGCGAAGGGAACATCATCTACCCGGACCGGCAGCTCATGCTTTTCGCCGCCGACATCGTTCCGCGCCACTTGGGCGCGAGCGTGATCTTCGACGTGAAATGCACGCAGCGCCTCGCACCCGCGATCCGCGCCGCGGGCGGCGTTCCGGTGATGTGGAAGACGGGGCACTCGCTCATCAAGGCGCACATGAAGGAGATCAAGGCGCCGATTGCCGGCGAGATGAGCGGCCACATTTTCTTCGGCGAGCGCTGGTACGGTTTTGACGACGCCACCTACACGGCGGCGCGCCTCCTGGAAATCCTGAGTCGAAGCGCAGACCCGAGCGCGGTGCTGAACGCGCTGCCGACGAGCTTCAGCACGCCGGAGTTGAACGTCGCTTGCGCCGAGGGCGAGCCGCGGCGCGTCGTGGAGGATCTGAAGCGCACCGCGAGTTTCCCGGGTGCAGCGGAGATCATCACGATCGACGGCCTGCGTGTCGAATACGACGACGGCTTCGGCCTGGTGCGCTCGAGCAATACGACGCCGATGCTCGTCTTGCGCTTCGAGGGTCACACGCAAGCGGCGCTGGAGCGAATCCAGACCGCCATGCTCGCAGCGCTGCGCAGCGTCAAGCCCGACGCGCGTATTCACAACGCTGCGCATTGAGGCGACGCAGTCCCGGACCGACAAGAAGTGACGCCCCTTGCCTGTCATCCCGGCGCAAGCCGGGATCCACCCTGCGCACGTCACCCCGGAGCCGGACATCGAGCGGTACCAATCGCGCTGTGGATCCCGGCTTTCGCCCATATGCGCTAACTTAATATGCCCATCAATCGAACGCTCTGTCGAGTCCGCCTTCGTGGCGGTTCGGCCAGTGCGTGCGCGATCGGGCCCCAGCGCTCGATCGCCCCGCACAACGACAGTTCGGGCAATACCGCGCGCGTTAGTAGCTCAAGCATGAACGACGTCTCCCGCCACAGGCAGCGACTGCGGCGCTTGCCCTTGCCAGCCGTGGTATCCCCAGGGGGAAATTCGCTCGGCTGTTTCGAGCAGTGCGTCCAAAAGAAAGGCCACCAGCAATTTCCCCTGCAACCACGCTCGGGCGGCCAGCGCATCGTGCTTCTTCAGGTGGCCCAGTTGCACCAGCGACTTCAGCCGCTTGAAGGCCAGCTCGATCTGCCAGCGCCCCCGGTACAGCTCCATCACCACTTGCGGCTCGAAGGCGCTGCTCAAGGTGGTGAATACAAACACGTAGTCAGCCGCCTCCAACGTTTCGGGGCGCACCTGGGTGCCCCCGCGCTGACTCTCGCGCAGCACCCGCTGGCGCGCCTTTTGCGCCGCTGCGGCACTCTTCTTCACCGCACACAGCCGCCCCGCAATCAATCCTTTGTCCATCGATCGCTTGTCCATTCGCACCCACACTGGCCATTGGCCGCATTGACCCACCTGCAGGCTTCGCAGGTGTTCCAGAGGGTCCAGTCGCACGCCCTGCGCGTCGTGCATCGGCAGTGTCACGAGGTTGGTGCGGATGATGACGTCTCCCTTGTGCGCCACCACATGGGCGATGCCCGCCGGATGGGCGTAGCCGCGATCGCCAATGAGGATGTCGCCCGCAGCCACGCTATAGCGCTTGAGCGTCTCGCCCTCGCGCGGGCTGGTGATCACGACCTCGTCGCAGTTCAAGGCGGGCACACCGATGGAATAGTGCAACCGCCACTGCGATCCGGTGTCCCCGGGCTCACTGACCATGGTGCCGTCCACCAGCCGCACGCGGCGCCCCGCCCATGCCGAAGTGGCAGCGGGAAACTCGGGCAACCATTTCTGGCGAAGGCCTGCGGCCATCCACTTGAACCACTCCCCGCAGCCTTTGAGCCGCTTGAGGATGGCCACATCGCTGACACTGGCCAGGCCGCCCTCGTGCGCACGCACTGCGGTCTCGCGCAGCCCACAGCCCTGCGCCAGGTGAATGAGCATGACGCGCAGCAGCGTGGCCGCATCGGCAATGCCGCGCCCACGCCGCAGCGCACCGAGTTCGCGCGCCTTGAGCTCCCAGCCTTGGGGCAGCAAGCCCTGTACGAGCAACCAATCCTCGTCCAGTCGCTCGCCAGGCTCCAGATCCGTGACCAGTTCGGGCATGGCATGGACTCATCCGTGAATACCCGCAAAGTATCGGACGATTCATGAAACTACGCAATATTTATGTTAGCGCTTATGGGCTTTCGCCGGGATGACGGGGCATTGATCGACCATGCGCGTCCTGCTCGTCAAACTCTCGTCGCTCGGTGACGTCGTGCACACGATGCCCGTTGTGCACGACATCGTGACCGCGTTTCCCGGCGTGCAGGTCGATTGGGTTGTCGAGCCCGCGTTTGCGCCGCTCGTGCGCCGCGTGCAGGGAATCGCTGACGTCATCGAGTTCCCGCTGCGGCGCTGGCGCAGGCAATGGTGGAGCGCCGCGGTGCGCAAGGAGTGGCGCAGGTTTCGCGAGCGCCTGCAGCGCGAGCGCTACGACGCCGTGATCGACCTGCAAGGCCTCACCAAGTCGGCGCTCGTCGCGCGCCTGGCGAGCGTCGTGCCGGAACAAGGCAAGCGCCATGGCCTCGCGCACGCCACCGAAGGCTCGAGTTTCGAGTGGCCCGCGCGCTGGCTCGTCGACAATCCGATACCCGTCGAGCGCCGCATCCACGCGCTGAACCGCGGCCGGATTCTCGCCGCGAAGGCGCTCGGTTATGAGGTTCAGGGCGGACCCGAGTTCGGCCTGCGCACAGTGGCGCCGCTGCTCAAACATGAGCGCCCCACCGTGACCTTCGTGCACGGCACGTCGCGCGAAGACAAACTTTGGCCGATCGATCATTGGGTGAAACTCGGCAAACGCTGCATCGACGACGGCTGGCGAATCGCCCTGCCGCAAGGCAATGAGACGGAGCAGATCCGCGCCGAACTCATCGCCGCGGGCTGGGAGTTCGTCGACAACGCGCAGCTCGAAGTCTGGCCGGCGCTGAAAATCGACGCCGTGCTCGACCGGCTCGCTGCAACCCAAAGCGTCGTCGGCGTCGACAGCGGCCTGAGCCACCTCGCCGTCGCGCTGAAGTTGCCGCACGTGCAGCTCTACAACCATGCGACGGCGTGGCGCACCGGGCCGTTGCCCGAACACGGCGTGCGCCACCACATGGCGATCGAGGGTCGGCCGACGCCTGCGCTGGAAAGCGTCTGGGCGGCGTGGAACCGGGTCATTGAAGCGGCGCACGCGTGAGCGCACGCCCCGTCATGCCGGCGCGGCCCGTCATCCCGGCGCAAACCGGGATCCATCGCGGCGCAGCGCCTTGACCATGGCAACAGGCCGCTCGCCTCGCGAACGCCTCGCCCTGGCGCTCTACTCGACTCTGCTTCGAATCCTCACGCCGTCGATCCTGCTGCGCTACGCATGGCGCAGCCGCGCCGAGCCGCTCTACCGCCACGCGATGCGCGAGCGCTTGGGCTTCTATTCGGGCGCGACGCAACCGGGTGCCGTCTGGGTGCACGCCGTGTCGCTCGGCGAAACGCGCGCCGCCGCGGCGCTGATCGACGCGCTGCGCAACACCCGCCCCGGCATGCGCCTGTTGCTCACGCATGGCACGGCGACGGGTCGCGAAGCCGGCGGGGCGCTGCTGCGCGATGGCGACGCGCAGGCGTGGCTGCCGCTGGACACGCCAGGCGCAGTGCAGCGCTTCTTCGCTCACTTTCAGCCGGCAGTGGGTGTGCTGATGGAGACCGAAGTCTGGCCGAACCTGCTGCACGCAGCACAGCGCGAGGGTGTTCCGATGGTGCTCGCAAACGCGCGCCTGAGCGAAAAGAGCCAGCGCAAGGGCGAGCGTTTCGCGGCGCTGCTGCGGCCGGCGTTGCGATGCCTGACCCTCGCCCTCGCGCAGTCGGATGACGATGCGATGCGCTTGCGCGCGAGTGGCGTCGGCGAAGTGATCGTCGCGGGAAATCTGAAATTCGACGTGACGCCAGACCCGGCGCAACTGGCGCGCGGCCGCGCTTGGCGCGATGCGCTGCAACGTCACGCTGTCCTCGCGGCAAGCACTCGCGAAGGCGAAGAAGCACCATTGCTCGACGCATGGCTCGCGTTGCAAGTCCCGCGCCCGCTCCTGCTGATCGTGCCGCGGCATCCGCAGCGTTTCGACGAAGTCGCTTCGCTCGTGCGCGCGAAGGGTCTGGTGCTTTCACGGCGTAGCGAGTGGGTAGACGCACCAGCGCCTGCCGCGCATACCGCAGACGTCTGGCTCGGCGACTCGCTCGGCGAAATGGCGCTCTACTACGCCGCAGCGCATGTCGCATTTATCGGCGGCAGTTTCGCGCCGCTGGGTGGGCAGAACCTGATCGAAGCGGCTGCGTGCGGCTGCCCGGTCGTGATGGGGCCGCACACATTCAACTTTGCCGATGCGGCGGAGTTGGCACTGCGGGCAGGTGCCGCCGTTCGAGTCGCGGGAATCGGCGACGCAGTGGCACTTGCGGTTTCGCACGCTTCACAGGCGGACCAAGCGTCCTGGAGCGCAATGGCGAGCGCCTTCGCGGCACGCTACCGTGGCGCGTCGCGGCAAACTGCGCTGGCGATAGGCGACGTCGCGCGGTGGCAATGAAAAACCCCGCCAATCGGCGGGGTTGAAGTTTCGCTGGTACAGGCGCTGCGTGCGCCTGCCCGGCTTTCAAGGTACGAAGTCAAACGAGGTCGTCGTGATCGTCCCGTTGGCGTTGAACCTGCCGATCAGCGTCAGCTCGCCCGCGTCGATCTCGGTCCCGCCACCTGCGATCTGCGTCCACTGCCAGGCGGTGGCGCTGCTGCCATCGGTATCGTTGATCACCAGCAGCGTCGTTTCTCCATTGTTTGCGGTGAGGGCGAACTCCGCATTGAACTCCGTGATCACTGCCGCCGCGCTGTTGAGGTTGGCATTCGTCACGCCTTCCCCGTTGGCACCGCTCAGGAACAAGGCTTCGAACGTGATGTTCAGGTTGACTGCGGTATCGCCGCCGTTCGCGCCGTTGCCAGATCCGAACTGAATTGTGCCGTCGACAGTCACATCGTCGAGCAACGTGTTCAGCGCGGCCGAGAACTGCACCATGTCGACCTGTGCCGCCGTACCTGTCGCGTCGAAGTTGCTCACGGTGTCGTTGAAGTCGCCTGCCGCCGTGAAGCGGACGATGTCCTGCAGGTCATCGTTGGCCGCGCCTGTATTGATCGTATCGTTGCCGGCACCGCCGATCAGGACGTCGGCTCCTGCGCCGCCGTTCATGGTGTCGGCACCTGCGTCGCCGTTCAGCGTGTCGGCGCCCGCGTCGCCGTTCAGGGTGTCGGCTGCAGCCCCACCGTTCAGCGTGTCGTTGTCGGCGCCGCCGTTCAGGGTGTCGGTGCCGGCGCCGCCGTTCAGCGTGTCGTTGCCGTTGCCGCCGTTCAGCGTGTCCGTGTCCGCGTCGCCGTTCAGCGTGTCGTTGCCGTCTCCGCCGTTCATGGTGTCGTTGCCAAGGCCGCCGTTCAGCGTGTCGTTGCCGGTTCCGCCGTTCATGGTGTTCGGGTTGTCGTTGCCGGTGCCGACAAAGTCGACGGTACCGGTGAACGAGAGAGTGTCCAGCGCGCTGCCGTCGCCGCCGTTTTGCGGCCCGTTGGCGAACGTATAGGTGGGGAGAGACGTCCGCACTTCGTCGATGCCGTTGCCCGCAACTTCGATGACCACATCACCGACGTCGTCGACGATGAAGGTGTCGTTGAAGACTCCCGTGCCGCCTACCATGCGGTCTGCGCCGAGGCCACCGTCCAGCAGGTCGGAACCGGCGTTGCCGTTCAGGATGTCATTGCCGAGGCCGCCCCTCAACTGGTCCGCACCGGTCGTGCCGGTGACGACGTCGTCGCCGCCATTCAGGAAGACGGGCGGCGTTCCCGGGAAATTGCTAACTGTCACTGTGTTGCCGACGATCTCCGAGGGTGCCGAGGCAATCGCCTCGTCGAAACCTGCGCCATCGACGAACCGGGCTTCCACACGCAGCAGGGCTCCTGCATCCGCAGCCACTGGGATATAGCTTGGCGTATTGACTGCTGGATTCGTCACGTCGACCCAAGAAAGGCCACCGTCCGTTGAGCGTTGCCAGACGCGGGTGATTGCACCTGCGGCGATCGTGCCCGTGGCATTGCCTGGCCCCACGCTGTCGGGATCGGTGATGACTGAAAGCGCCGAGTTCAATTGCTGGCCTTCGGTGGGCGTCAGCGGACTGTTGCGCAGGTTCGGGCCCGCAGCGTTGACGCCAGTCGCTTCCGAGAGCGTCGCAGTTCCCGTCGGCGGCCGGCTCGAGATGAGCACGTCTTCGAACGTCACGATGTCGGGTTGGCCGACAACCGGGTTCGGCGTCCGGGTGATGAAGCGCGCGAATTCGACGCCACGCAGCGTGTCGGTGCCCTCGTCATTGAGCAGCGGCGCTACCACGCCATCGATCAAGACCGGGGCCGGGTTGTTGTCGGTGATCCTGACGATGCGCTGGCCGAAAGCGTCACGCACTCCAGGAACGCCACCGATCCCGGTGATCGAGTAGTCGGCACGCGGCCCGTTGTAGACCGCAATGTCCACGTCGGTGGCAAGCACCCCTTCGCGAGTAATATCGCGCGCAATGCTCAGCTGCCCCGGGTTGATGATGCCGCCGAGCATCAAGGCGCGAATGTCGTTCATGCTTTCGGCAAAGTCCGGGGCTTGGTTGAGGCCATTGTCGATGCGGATCCTGACGTTCATCCACGCATCGCCGTCGATCAGGTCGTTGCCGGCCTTGCCCTCGATCATGTCGCTGCCGGCGCCGCCGATCAGGATGTCGGCACCGGGCTGCGGGTTGAAGACCACGGCGTCGGGGTTCAGCGTGTTCGCGGGAACACCCAGCAGTTGCTGCAGTCCGTTCACCAGACTCACATTCTTCTGCAGCAGCATGCTGTCCGTGGCCGGGGCGCCGAAGATGCCGCCGGCCCCGCCCACCGCACCTGTCGGGGCGCTGGTGCCCACCAGGTGGTCGTTCAGCTTCCAGCCCGACAAGCCTTCCACCGAGTCGAATCGGTCGCGCAACGTGAACACGGTTTGTGCCGGGAAGAACGGAATCGCCAGGTCGGAATCGGCCGGGATCGGGTCGCCCTTGTGGATCGCCCAGTCGAAGCCGAGCATGCCGTTGCTGCGCTGGATGCCAACGCCCTGGACCATGATGTCGTCGCCCGACTCGCCGTCGTAGTCGGTGTCGTTGCCCTGGCCGTTCAGCACGTCATGGCCGATGATCGGGCTGTTGAAGAACAGCTCCGAGTTCTCGCCGGCCAGGCCGTCGAAACCTTCGCCGCCTTCGATCCAGTCGTTGCCTTCGTTGCCCATCAGCGTGTCCGGACCGTTGCCGCCGAGGATGAAGTCGTCGCCTTCGCCGGCAAACACTTCCGAGAAGTCGTTCCCCAGGATGATGAAGTCGTTACCCAGGCCGCCGAACAGCAGGTCGTTGCCGGTGCCGGCGCTGATCACGTCGTCGCCGTTGTCGCCGTGCAGGAAGTCCGCACCGCCGGCGGGCGTGCCGTGGTCGATGATGATGTCGTCGCCATCACCGCCGTGCACCTGATCCGCTTCGTCGCCGCCGTCCAGGATGTCGTTGCCACCGTCGCCCCACAGCGCGTCGATGCCACGGCCGCCCACCAGCATGTCGGGGCCCGACGATCCGCCCAGAACAACGTGCTCGCCACCCGAGAACCTGAGGAAGTTGATTGCCGAGGTCTGACCATTGAACAAGGCCTGACCCGCCGCGGCGCGCTGCACCATCGGATTCAGCGCTTCGATGTAGATGTCGTCACCGATGGGGTCGGGTTCGGTTTGCAGAAGCTGATTCACTTCGAGCGTGTAGTTCGGCGTGCCGAACACGAGGCTCGGCAAGTGCGAGCTGCCGTCGGTCGTCACATTGCCCAGGTCGGAATTGCGCATGATCAGCTTGGAGAACGTGTTGTTCTCGAGCTGGTTCAGCATGTTCGTTCCCTGCGTGCGGCTGAGGTAGTAGAACCGGTCGCCGTTCTGCAGGTTTTCCATCTGCTTTTCGAACACGAAATTGAAGGTCGGCCCGAGCATGCCTTGGAATTCGTTGACGAACTCGGCCAGGCCACCGATCCACAGGTCGACCTTGTTCAGGCCGGTTTCCCTGCCTGCCCAGGTGCCCGTGCTGTTCAGGAAATCCATTCGATCCGTGTACGTGACTCCGTTGATTGTTGTGCCGTTGGCAGGGGTACCGTCGCCGAGCACCAGGAGCATTGCGGCAGCGCGCTTCGCGGCGGCGGTGTCTGCGAGCGTGATGGCGTCGTGTGTGCCGTAGGCGGCAATGAAATTGACGATCGACGCCGAGTGCTTCAGGTTGGGTGTCAAATCCGCCCAACTGTCGAAGGGCTTCAACTGCTCGTCGCCCGTCATCGCGTAGAACTGGGCGCGTGCCTGGTTGAACGTGGGAACACCGGTGTCCCGGGCACGAGCCATGTTGAGCACCGCCAGGTCGAGCGGCAGGCCCACCAGGTTGTTGCGCAGCGCGTTGGTGACGAACTCGTCGATCGAGTTGCCGATCTGGTGCGTCATGCCACGCACGATCGCGCCCACGGCCTGCTCTTCGGTGAGCGTTTCGCCGTTGTTGAACGCGACCGGGTTCAGGAACGCCTGAATCAACCCAAGGTCATCCGGGGTCCCGTCGGCATGGGTGCGCGCCACGGTCTCAGTGAGCATCGAGTGACCGAAACGGTACACGACGTTGGCGAACTCTTCGAAGATCGCCGGGTTCAAGTCGCCGCTGTTGGAGAAGATGAACGGGTCGATCGTCGGTGAGACGGCGCGTGCGAACTCTTCGAAGACCAAGTGCTGGTATTGCATCTCGGTCGTGAACCTTGCCGCTTGGAACAGCCGCTCGCCGTCCCAGGGAAGGGTAGACAGGTCTGTGGGAATCGACGTGATTGGCGTACGCATCCAATCATTGATGAAGACGAAGTCGGGCGTACCGTTGGGTAGTGTCTGACTGAGGATCGTGCCCTTGTTCTGCTCGACCATGCGGTTGTGTTCCGAATGGAAGATCGTGTGCACTGCTGTCAGGCCGATGTTCTCGTTGCCCCGGCCGTCGCCAGTGATGAAGTGGCGGTTGAGCAGTTCGTCGTCGTAGGAACCCGCGGGTGAGGTCACGGCGGTGCTGCTGCCGACGACGTTGTCTGTGTCCGGGAACAGCACACCAGGCGCGCTGAACGTCGGCGCTGCGCTGTGCGCGATGTCGTTCAGGAATGCGTGGTTCGTGCGGAACGCGTTTGCCGGAACGGGAACGGGACTGGCAAGATTGCCTTCCAAAAAAACTCCTCCAGGGAGAGTGTATTGGGGCAATCCGCGCAGTGGGCCGGGAATGAACTCGCCGTAGCGGTCGGTGGCGAGCAACGGAACGTTGCCGATGTCGGCGTCGGTCAAGAGCAGACCCAAAAGATTCGCGGCTTGCGCTTTCACGTCGGCCCAGTTGCCTTCACCCACGGCGACTGTATTTCCGGCGATGACTGCCTTGTGCTCGAGCAGATGGCCCGTGGCCACAGGCCTGCCACCGGCGAGCGTGAACTCGCGCAGGAACACCTGGTGCGACGGGTGCGAGGTGTAGGTCTGGTTCTGGTCGACAAACGGTGTCGTCGAGTTGTTGTGGGCGCGGGTGTCATCGTCGGCAGTTCCAAGCACGCCGTCCGGGCCCGGGCCGACTGAGTTGGTGGCGCGCGTCAGAACCATGAACGCCTGCGAGGCTGGGACTTGGTCAGGGGTGGTGGGGTCACCGTCTGGTCCGAGGGTGCGCAGCGGGTCGTCAGCGGCGAGCGGAACGAACACGGTGCCGGCGCCGCCCTTGTCGATCAGGTCCAGGCCATGGTCGAAGAACTGGCCGAACAGCGTCATCCAGCTGTTGAACGGGGGCGACAGGCCGATGTCGGGAGAAATGTTGGGAATCGTCAGACTTGCGCTCGGCGGAATGAGCGCCATGATCGCAGTAATTTCAGCAGGTGTCGGAGGCGAGGAATGCGGTAGTGTGACTTGAACCAGGCCGGTCCCCGGTACGAAGTAGCTGGCGCCCCCAGGAACGTCAAGGTTCTCGATGAACGCCTGTACCGCTGCCGGATTGCTTTTCGTCTGGTCGACGACGAGGTTGCTGACCAAGCGCGGCTGCGAATCGAAGACGAAGCCGCTCGTCGACGCGTATGTCGTTGGCGACCCGGCTCCGGGGAAGCCGACGGGGACGACGTCGGCAGGAACGAAATTGGGTGCTGCCAATCGTGGCATCGCGTTGTCCGCAGCGCCGACCCGCTCTTGCCCGGGCAACAGATGGTTCCACGTGCCGTCGACGGTGCGCAGGCCGTAGGGCAACAGGTTGACCGACGCGACCTGGGCGTCGGGGCCGCCGATCTGGTCAAGCAAGGTTTGGCGCGCGATGCTGCCGTCGGGCAGGGTGCTGGCTTCGGCGATCTTGATCTGCTTCAGGATGAAGTCAAGGTCTTGGCGGTTGACGTTGAAGTTGTACTGTGGCGTGGTGGCCATTTGAAATGCTCCCGGATTTGGTTGAGGAAAAACGAGTCGTTAAGGTGCGATGAACAAGGAAGTGGATTCAGCGAAGTTGAGTTTGTGCTTGCGTTCTTGGCGTCATTGCCGGGCCCAGCCAAGGCTGAGGTTCGGATTGGGTCGGCATGCGTCCTCCTGGTCGTGATGGTTGCGATGTCTGTCGCCTTAACGGAAACTTCCATCGCTGGGTGCAACTGTGCGGTCTAAGGATTCGTTAAGCCATCCCGAGCACTAGGGGGAGGGTAGGTCTGAGGGTGTCCTGAAGATGGCTAAGAATTTGCGATACAAATCAGCATGCGATAGTTGGTTGTTTACTCTGATGTTTGTCTCTGATAGTTCAAAGTTCTATTGAGACGATCTGCCGAATCTGAGATCGGTGACACTGCATTCGGGGGGGTGTGCGGCAAGTGCGTTGAAGCGCTGTTCGATGAAGGCGCGACAACGCTGGCGACCGCAACCACAGTCTCTTAGGGCCGCTTTCAAGGACAGCCTTTATCGGCAGTTCAGTTGCGAATGCAAAAAAGGCCGGCATCAACAGCGCATTGCGCTGGTGATGCCGGCCTGAGGGCCGGACGGGGCGGAGTGTTTAGCGGGTCTGAACGGCGCTGTCGATCGTGAAGTTGGGTATCGGCAGGCATTGCGCCTGGCCGCTGCACGACGCAGCCATCGAATTGGCAAGGGTCTGCCCGGAGGTGACGCTGCCAAACACGGCGCTGGCTCCGCCAAGGTTGTTATCCGCCATGTTGATGAAGAATCGTGCGGGGCCGTTCGACGGCGCGGTGTTGAGCGTCATCGCCACACTCCACTTGACGAAGCTTGATGCGCTTCCCACCTCCGGCGGATTGGCCGCGCTGACGGCCTTCTGCGCCGGCAGCGGACTGCCTGTTGTCGGCCCGTAGCGGCCGGCGTCGAGCAACGGCGGCGCGGGCAGGGCCTGCACGCTGTGGAAGATCGTTCCGTTGTAAAACCCGCTGTTGACGTAGTCGAGGAAGTTGTTTGAGGAGATCGGCGCGAGGTCGGGCGTCATCGTGATCACGATCTGGCCGAGCGGTGTTCTGCTCGCATTCGCCGGGTCTACCGAGGCCATGTTCAACGTCACCTCGGGCAAAGGCACGTCGAAGCGTGCCGGCGTGACCGCTTCGAGGCCGGGGGCACTCGCGAGTTCGACGACCACATGATTCAGGTTCAGCGCCGCGACGCGGCAACGGTAATACGCCGTCGACGCGCTGCTGACGAGAGGCGGCGTCGTGCTGAGCGTCAGCCCGGTGCACGCCGGCGTTGCTGGAAACAGCAGGCCCTGGTTCACGTTCGTGCCGGTGACCGTCACGGTGATTTGCTGGCCGTACTTCCCGATCCCTGGAATACCTAAGCTGCTTCCTTCGGGAGGCGTCGCTCCGTCGCCGGCGAGCGCCGTCACCACCGTGGTCGGCGCGCCGATCTCGAACGAGGCGCTGAGCAGTGCTGTGTTGTCCTTGCTGCGTGTCGCGTCCACCGTCACCGTCGTGGCCGCCGGGGTCGCGGCGCAGCGATAGTAGGCGCTGCTCGCACCGCTCGCGTTGGGTGCCGCATTGCTGCGCGTTAGGGTGGTGCACTGCGCCGAACTCACTGTGAGCCCTTGTTCCAGATCGGTGCCTTCGATCGTGACGATCAGGTCCCGGGCGTTGAAGGCGACCGGGTTGATCGCCATTGCGCTCACTGTCGGATCTGGCGGTGGCAGTGGCGGTGGAGGCGGCGCCGCGCCGCCTCCACCACCGCCGCAGGCCGTGATCGCAAACAGCGCGGCAACCCCGGTGAACCGGGTGGCCGCGCTGGAGGCGGAGTGGATCGACGATGCTGAGGTCATGACTGGGTCTCCATGCGCGGGGGCATTGGGGTTTGAAGGTGTGGCGTCGCGGCGGAAGGGGCGAGCAAGTTCGCGAAGCGATTCGAAGAAGGTGTCATCGCGTCTGCACCATCGACGTGATAACCATCGGCGGCAGTGGCGTGCACTCCGGCGCGGTGGTGTAGCCCGCGAGCGCCTGACAGGGTGCACCGGTCATGGCGGTCACGACGTCGGTGCCTGCGCTGACATACCCGAAGGCGGCATAACCCGCGTTGGTGGGGCTCGGGTCGAGCATCGCGTTGTCTGCAAGGTTGATGTAGAACTGCGACGTCGCCGAATTCGGGTCGCTCGTACGTGCCATCGCCAAGCTCCACTTGGTGTTCGTCAGGCCCTTGTTCACTTCCAACGCGATCGGGGGAAACACGCCCTTCGGTGGCGACGTGCTCAGGCGAACACCGCCACCCTGAATCACGAAAGGCGTCGGGTTCACGGCGACGCGGTGGAACACCGTGTCCTTGTAGAAGCCGTCGTTGACGTATCTCAGGAAATTCGCGACCGTGATCGGCGCCTTCTCGGCGTCCAGGGTCAGCACGATCGTGCCCGAGACACTGGAAGCGCTGGTGCCATTACTGACCGTCATCGTCACTTGCGGCGGCGGGGTGGATTCCGCACCGCCGCCGCCACCTCCTCCTCCCCCTCCGCATGCGACGAGGATCAATAGCCCAGCAAGTGCCGAGGTGAGGCCGCACCTTGTGCGAGCGCTCTTGCGGCCTTTGAGCGAGTTCATCATGAAGATCCGTCCTTGAGGCTGAGGTGTTGTTTCGTCGCGGCTGTAGGCAAACTGCAGTTAAGGAACTCTAGCCAGTGGACCCCTGCTTAGCACTCCCTTAGGCATGGGAGAGGGCTCGGCCGTACGGGCGTTTGGGCGGCAATTTGTCACGCGCACGCCATCCAATGGCGCGTCGATGTCGCCACGGCTGGCTTCACCTCAAGGTCCCCTTGAACAAGGGGCGCCCCCCTAGAACGTCAGTGCATGAGACAGCACTGAGCCTTGCCTCCGAGTTTGAATCGTTCTTAAGCTCCAGTGCATCGTGAAGGCTGCCCTCATTTGATTGGGAGGGGCGTGCATGTGCCTGCAAAGAATCAGACCTTAAGCTGGAGAGTCAGAATGAAGATGAGTCGAACGCTCGCGTGTGTGGGGCTCGCAGCGGCGGGGGTCTTGCCCGCGGCAGCCATTGACGTTGTATTCGATTTCGAGAATGTGACGACGCCCAACGCCACAGGCTTCAAGGCACCTGCGGCGATCGGGAATTTCTACGCTGCTGCGGACCAAGGAGGCGTGTCATTCGCCAATGCGTTTGCCATTACGGGCGGGCAGAACGTCTTGAACGCCCAGGGATCGCTAGGGCTGATCAACGTCAATCCAGGAGGCAACGGCAACTTCTGGGTCAGCCGAGGGATCAATCTGGACCCCTTTACCGGCAGCCCGATTCTTGATGGCTCCGGAAGTCCATCGGTGGTTTTCCCATTGAATGATCCGCGGGTGCAGCTCCCCGTCGGAACCTCCCTACCGCCAAAGGTTCAACCGGACATCGGTCAATCCGTCATGACGTTTGGAAACGCGACCGACGCAACTTTGAATCGCGCATCGGGTTTCACCGGGAGCTTTTCGTTCTACTTTTCCTCTCAATCGAACTTGAGCGTCCGGCTTTGGGACCAGGTCAACGGGACCGGATCGGCATTGAACATGAGCGCCGTTGTGACCGATGGCGGAATTGAGAACAACGAACTATTCAAGAGAGTCAACAACACTCCACTCTCGAGCGGGTCGCTGATTGCGTTTGATGCGCAGTCAGGCCTCGGCTGCAACACTGCCGGTCCTGGGGGGAACCCCTACTACTGCAACTGGTCATTCGTGACGGTTCAATTCAGCGGCACCGCGCGGTCAATTTCCTTCAGCAATCTTGGCGGCACATTCGGGCTGGGAGAAGGCGATGCAGGCTCTTTCGGAACCGGTATTGACGGGATCAGGTTGTACAACGCCATCGATTCAGTGCCCGAGCCGGCGACCTATGCGTTGATGGCACTCGGCCTGCTCGGGATCGGAATCGCCAGGCGGCGCCAGATGCGCTGATCGACGGCGCCGGCCGGGCCGCGAAGATACGAAGCCCACCCGTGTGAACTTGGGTGGGCCTGTTGTGCTTCGCATAGTCGGGGCTGTCCCGGCGGTGGCTGCCCTCGTTTGCCGGCATGAGGGATCAGATCGACGTAGCAGTGGGTATCAGACTCGCAAGATTCAACGCTCCCTGAAAGCACTCTCCCGCACCGCAATCACCGGCTTCAGCAGATACGACAGTACCGTCTTCGCGCCGGTCACGACGTCGACCTGCGCCTGCATGCCGGACATGATGGGCAGCTTCTTGTCGAGGTTCTCGAACATGGTTCGATCGGTCTGGACGCGCACGGTGAAGAATGATTCGCCGCGTTCGTTGGTGATCGCGTCGGGGCTGATCTGCACCACCTTGCCGGGCATCGCGCCGAAGAGCGAGTAGTCGTACGCGGTGAGCTTGACGCGTGCGGTCTGGCCGACGAGGACGAAGCCGATGTCTTTCGGGCTGATCATCGCTTCGACGATCAACGGGTCGTCGGCCGGAACGAGCTCGACGAGCGGCTCGCCGGGTTTGGCGACCCCGCCGACGGTGTTGACGAAAACGCGGTTCACGATCCCGCGCACCGGGGCCTTGAGTTCGGTGCGCTCGACGCGGTCTTCCAGAGCCGGCATGCCTTGTTCGAGCGTGCGCAGATCCGTCGTCGCGCGGTTCAGTTCTTCGCGCGCCTGGGTGCGGAACTGCTTTTGCACGCTGCTCGCGCGCGCCCTCGCTTCGATGATCGCCTGCTGGGCGCGCGGGATCACGGCGTTCGCCGAGGCGAGGCGGCCTTCGCTTTCCGAGATCGCGCGGTCCAGGCGGACGAGCTCGATGCGTGGCTCTAGGCCCTGCGCGACGAGCTTTTCCATGATGAGGCGTTCGTCGCGCGCGCCTGCGAGTGCGTGTTCGGCGGTCGACATCATGATTCGCGCTTCTTCGACTTCTTTCGTGCGCTGCTCGATCTGAGCGTCGAACATCACCGCCTGCATGCCTTGTTCGGCCTGCCGGCCCTCGAACGACGCGAGCTCGACGCGAACGAACTCCGGGCTCTCGCGCTTCAGCTCGGCACTGAACTTTGGTTCCGTGCCTTCCGTTTCGGCCTGCAAACGCGCGCGGCGTGCTTGCAGGGCAAGCGTCTGCTGGCGCCGCGTTGCGAACTCGCCTCCGGCTTGAGTCGGGCTGAGTGAGACGAGGAGCGTTCCGGCGTCGACCGATTGGCCTTGCACGACGTGAATCCCTTGCACCAGGCCCCCTTCCAGGCTTTGCATCAACTGCACGCGTGCCGAAGGGATGACCTTGCCGAGCGCGGACGCGACGGTGTCGACTTCCGACACCCCCGCCCATCCGACGAGCGCGACAAAGGTGGCGCCGATCGAGAACAGCAGGATGTTCGACGCGCGGTTGATCTCGCCCATTCGCGACGCTTCCGAAATGCTCTCGAAGGCACGCGGTTTCTTGGCGGGCTTGGGTGCGGGCTTCATGGCGGCCTCGGTTAATGTCTTCGCTGGCGTGGGTGTCACGGATTGCGCTTCTTGCGCCACGGTCGGGTCGCTCATGACTGTTGCTCCTTCGGCGCCGCGGGCGGCACCGCAGCGACGCGCATCACTTTCTCCTTGGGACCTTGCGCGACGATCTTGCCGCGGTCCAGAACAATCACCTTGTCGACGAGCTCGAGCATCGACGGCTTGTGCGTGATCAGCACGAGCGTCTTGCCCTGCGTCGCGTATTTGAGTTGCGTGAGCAGCTGGCGCTCTGCCGTCGGGTCCATCGCACTCGTCGGCTCATCGAGGATCAGCATCGGCGCGTCGCCGATCAGCGCGCGTGCGATCGCGACCGCCTGGCGCTGCCCGCCTGACAGGCCTTCACCGTGCTCGCCGACCTTCATCTGGTAGCCCTCGGGGTGCAGGTTCGCAAATTCGTTGACTCCGGCGAGTTCTGCGGCGCGCATCACTTGCGCGTCGGTCGGGCGGTTCGCGCCCAGGGCAATGTTGGCGCGCAGCGTTCCGCTCATGAGCCAGATGTCTTGCAGCACGGATCCGATGTTGCGGCGCAGGTCCGCCGGGTCGATCTGGCGGATGTCGTGGCCACCGACGAGCAGCTTGCCCTCGTCAGGCGGGTACATGCCGAGCAGCAGTTTCGTGAGCGTCGACTTGCCGGATCCGACGCGGCCGATGATTGCGACGCGCTCGCCGGGTTCGATTCGCAGCGAGACCTTGTCGAGAATCGGCATCTGCTGGCCCGGGTACTTGAAGCTGACTTCGCTGAGTTCGATCGAACCACGCAGCCGGTCGTACGCGAGGCGCGGCTGGCCCGGCACGTGTTCGCGTGGCATCGCCATGATTCGGCACAGCGCCTTGTAGCTCGCGAGCGACTGGTTCATGCGGATCATCAACTGCGAGAGCTGCGACATCGGCTGGATCGCACGCCCGCAGAGGATCGAGCCGGCGATGATCGCGCCCGAACCGAGCTTGCCGTCCATGGCGAGGAAGACGCCGATCGTCACCGTCGCAACCTGCGACACCATGAAAACGAAGTTCGCCCAGTTCGTTCCCAGCGTCGAGAGGAAGCGCGTCTTCATTCCCACGCGCGCCTGGTGCGCGACCGACTCCTGCCAGCGTCTGCGCATCACCGCGCCAGCGCCAAGCGCCTTGATCGTCTCCAGGCCATAGAGCGTTTCGACGAGCACCGCCTGCTTGCTCTGGCTGTCTTCCTGGCTCGTCTGCGACTGGCTTTTCATCGAGGGTTGCAGGATCAGCCCGCCGATGAACATGAGCGCGATCGAAACCACCGGAACCCACGCCATCGGCCCGCCGATGAAATAGAGTGCGACGATGAAGAGCAGCGCAAACGGAATGTCGATCAGCGTCGTGAGCGTCGCCGAGGTGAAGAAGTCGCGCAGCGTTTCGTACTCCTTCAAGACGCTCGCGAGTGAGCCGGTTGGGCCACGCCGCGAGCGCATGTCCAAGTCGAGGATGTGGTCGAACACGGCGTCGGCGATTTCGGTGTCGGCGCGGCTGCCCGCAACGTCGAGAAAATACGCGCGCAGCGTGCGGATCACGAAGTCGCTCGCGAACACGATTCCAACGCCGAACAGCAGCGCGTAGAGCGAGCCCAGGGCGTTGTTCGGGATCACGCGGTCGTAGACGATCATCGAGAAGATCGACGACGCGAGCGCGAAGACGCTGGTCAGAACAGCCGCCAGGCCGGCGCGCAGGTAGAGCGGCCTGCCGATGTTGATCGGCCCCCAGAACCAGTGGCCACGGCGCCCGCGTGGCATGCCGGCCTCCGAACTCGGCACGCGCATGGGAGGGTGCACGCGCAGGCAGGTGCCGGCGTAGTGCGCCGTCAGTTCGTCGAACGGCATGCGCACCGTGTGGCCTTGCGCGGGAACGAAGACTTCATAGTCGTCGGGTCCGTCGCGCGACAGGAGAACCACGGCTTCACCGTCGTGGCGCAGCACGAGCAGCGGTTCGTTCGGCGCCGGCGCGGGGGGCTCGGCAACGCGCACTGTCTGTGTGGAGAAGCCGAGGCTTTCGATCGCGTCGACAAAGTTCTCGAGCTTCCAGAACTCCTCGGGCCGCGCCACGCCGGCGCGCAGCGCTGCGAGCGACATCGGCTGGCCGTAGTGGTCGAGCAGGAACAGCAGACAAGCTTCAAGTGGTTCCGCGGGGCTTTCCTGCGGGGCAATCACCGCTTCGGTGCCTGGCGGGGGCGGCAGCGCGACGGCTAGTTTTTCGACGGGTGCGAGCATGGTGTGGCCGTTGTAGGTTGGAGGGGTCGGGTCAACGTGATGCAGGGGCGGCCAGCGCGAGTGGCCAGTAGGTCGTGCTGTAGTAGAGGACTTGCCAGCGCGCCAGGGCGGCTTCGATCTCGGCTTCGATCAGCCCGACGCCGGCGCCGTGCAGCACTTCCTGCGCGTTCAGCAAGTCGAGCAGATTGCCGCGCCGGTTCGCGAACTGCTCGCGCACGGCGCGCAGCGCCTGCACCGCGAGCGTCACACCATCGCGCCGCGCACCGAGCAGGGCGGCCGCGTTGTCTTCGGTGGCGAGTGCCTGCGCTAGTGCACGGTCGACCTGGACCGTGATGCTGCGCACTTGTTCCGCCGCTTCGACGGCGCGGTACGCGGCCTGCGCGGCGCGCGCCTGATCCGCGCCGCCGCTGTAGAAGCTGTAGCGCATCACGATCGACGCGCTCAAGTCGTTGCCGGGAACGCCGCGCCCGACCATGTCGCGCCGCTGTGCGCTCAGTTCCAGGCCGATGTTCGGGCGCTCGCGACGCAATGTCAGGTCGAGTTCCTGCTCGGCGGCGCGCCGGCTCGCTTCGGCGCTGCGCACTGCCGGGTAGTCGCGCACCAGGTCTGCGCTAGAGGCGGCGATCGCCTGCCGGTCGACGCCGGGCAGCGCCGGCATATCGAGCGCGCCGGGCGAGGCGTCAAAGACTTCGCGGTAGCCCGCTTCGGCGTTGCGCACGCGAGTCTGCGCGTTCGCGATCGACGCGCGCCCGTCGGCGACGCGTGCCTGGGCGCGCCACACGTCACTGATCGGTCCGCCGCCGAGGTCGTAGCGGCGCGTCAGGTAGCCGACCATGTTCTCCAGCGACTGCTGGTTCAGCTCGAGCTGCGCGAGCAGGCGCCGCGCGCGAATCACTTCGTGCCAAACCTGCACCGCGCGCAGTGCAAATTCGTCGCGCCGGCCGTCCAGGCGCGCTTGCGTCGCAGCGGTGCGCTCCTTGCCGGCGAGCACCGAGGTGTCGATGACGCCGAAGTCGTAGACGTTCTGCGCGAGCGTGAGACCGGCGCTCGCGGTTTCGTATTCGCGCTTCGGCAGGCCGTTGATCGTGCTGCGGTCCTGGCGGTGCCCCGACACATCGGCTCGCGCGCCGATTTGCGGCAGGCGTGCCGCCTCGAGTTCGCGGATCGATTCGCGCGCGCCGGCGTAGCTGGCGCGAAGCGTCAGCACTTCGGGGTGCACGAGTACGGCGCCGAGCACGCGTTCGCGAAAAATCTCGAGCGGCAGGCCGCGCCCCGGCTGCTGCGTGTCTTGCGCCATCTTCAGCAGGAAATCGATTTGCGCTTCGCCGAGGTTCGACGTTTGCATGCCAGCGCTCTCGCGGCCCGCTGCCGTCGGCGCCACTGGGCTGGTGACGGCCTGTGCGCGCGCGCTGCCGCAGAGCGAACCGAGCGTCAGACCGAGCGCCGGCAGCGCGACTTGCCACACGGTGCGGCGGCGCTGATGGGCAGAGCAGCGGCGTGTCTTGCCGATTGCGATAAAGCCAGGCTTGATCATGGGGTGCGTTTCCTGCTGCTCCGCCTCGGCGTGATCCGCGCCGAATGACGGAACTAAGGGAGGACAAAGAGTCAATCCGATCGAGGGCGATCTTATGCAGCGCCGTAGCGCCGTGCCGACCCATCCCCACGACTCGGGGCCTGCCAGCAGCTCGCTATGTGTGAAGTCTGTCGCGCTTCGTCGGTGCGTGTGCACTATGCGACTTAGGGGGGGCTGAATCGTGCGATCCCGGCAGGCCCGGATGAGGACGCATCCGCCGGTGGGTGGGCGTGCACCGACCCCGAGGTCAAGGGGCGAGAGGCGCAAGGCGCGTGGAACGCCGTCATCCCGGCGAAAGCCGGGATCCACCGCCACCGTCGTCGGGTTGTTCGACGCAGTGGATCCCGAACCCCCGCGCTGGCTTTCGCGCAGCACCCGCTGGCGCGCCTTGTGCGCGGCTGCGGCGCTCTTCTTCACTGCGCACAGCCGCCCCGCGATCAATCCCTTGTCATTGGATCGCTTGTCATTTCGCACCCACACCGGCCAGTGCCCACAGCGCCCCACGCGCAGCGTTCGCAGGTGCTGCAGCGGCTCCAGCCGCACGCCCTTGGCGTCGTACAGCGGCAGCGTCACGAGGTTGGTGCGGATGATGACGTCGCCCTTGCGTGCCACCACATGGGCAATTCCCGCAGGATGGGCGTAGCCGCGGTCACCGATCAGGATGTCGCCCGCGGCGACGCTAAAGCGCTTGAGCGTCTCACCCTCGTGGGGGCTGGTAATGATGACTTCGTCGCAGTTCAAGGCCGGCAGGCCAATGGCGTAGTGCAACCGCCACTTCGAACCGGTGTCTCCGGGTTCACTGACCATGGTGCCGTCCACCAGCCGCACTCGGCGTCCCGCCCAGGCCGAAGTGGCCGCGGGAAACTCGGGCAGCCATTTCTGGCGCAAGCCTTCGGCCATCCACTTGAACCATTCTGCGCAGCCTTTGAGCCGCTTGAGGATGGCCACGTCGCTGACGCTGGCCAGGCCGCCCTCGTGGGCACGCACCGCCGTCTCTCGCAGCCCGCAGCCCTGCGCCAAGTGAATGAGCAGCACGCGCAGCAGTGTGGCCGCATCGGCAATGCCCCGACCCCGGCGCAACGCGCCGAGCTCGCGCGCCTTGAGCTCCCAGCCCTGGGGCAGCAAGCTGCGCACCAGCGCCCAGTCCTCTTCCAGCCGCTCGCCAGCTTCCAAGTCCGTGGCCAATTCGGGCATCGCATCGGTCCAGTGAGGAACACTCGCGAAGTATCGGAGGCTTCATGAAAGGACGCAAATATTATGTTAGCGCTTATGGGCTTTCGCCGGGATGACGAGCAAGACGCTACTTCCGGAACAAGCGGTCGACCGCGGACACGTCGTTCGGTTGAAGCTGGCCTGATGCCTGGCGCAACTTGAGGCCGCTCAAGACGACGTCGTAACGCGCCTTGGCGAGGTCGCGTTTTGTCGTGAACAACTGCGTCTGCGCGTTCAGCACGTCCAGGTTCACGCGCACGCCGACCTTGTAGCCGAGTTGCGTCGCCTCCAGCGCGAGTTGGCTCGACGACTCTGCCGCTTCGAAAGCTCTCACTTGCGCGTGCAGCGACTGCAAGCCGAAGTAGGTGACGCGCGTCGCTTGCGCGACCGAGCGACGCGCCGCGTCGAGGTCGTTGCGCGAGCGCTCTTCGAGCGCGAGGGTTTCCTTGATGCGGTTTTGCAGCCCGCCGCCGGAATAGAGCGGCATCGCGAGCTGGACTTCGAGTTTGCCCTGGTATGAATTGCCCGCCGCCGGGTTCACGCCAGACCCGGTGTTGCGCGCGGCGCCGGCGCTGCCGATCAGGTCAACCGTCAAACCGTCGTCGGCACGCGCCTTGGCGGTGTCGAGCTTCGCGATTTCGAGTGCGAGGCGCGCCTTGCGCACGCCAGGGTGCTGCTCGTCGGCCACCCTGGCCCACGCGTTCACGTCGGCGGGTGCGACCGCCGGCAACGCGACGGGCGTGGCCAAGGCGAGCGGCTTGACGTTGCTGCGGCCGACGACGACGTCCAGCGCAATGCGCTTGGACTGCAAGTCGTTTTCTGCGGCCAATTCCTGCGCGAGCGCGAGGTCGAAACGCGCCTGCGCTTCGCGGGTGTCGGTGATCGTTGCCGTGCCGACTTCGAAATTGCGCTTCGCCGAAGCGAGCTGTTCGCTGATCGCGCGCTTGTTCGCTTGCGCGGTCGTGAGCGTGTCTTGCGCAGCGAGCACGTCGAAGTAGGCCTGCGCGACTCGAACGATCAAGTCCTGCTCGGCGATCTCGAGGTCCGCTTGGCTCAAATCAAGCGCACGTCGCGATTGTTCGATCAGTACCGAATAACCCGGGTTGTAGAGCGGCTGCGTCGCGCGCACGCCGCCTTGCAGCGTGTTCAGGCTGCGCCTGTCACTCGCGCCGTTGGGGGGGAAGGGCGAACTCGTTTCGGTGCGCGAGCCGCCGGCGGTCAATCCCACGTTCGGTAAAAGCCTCGAATCGGCCTGCGCCGCGCGAAACCGCGCCGCGTCGGTTTGCGCCTTGGCCGCCAGGTAAGCCGCGTCGTAACCTCGCGCCGCCTCGTAGAGCTCGGGCAGGCTTTGCGCGGCGACCTGAACTTGCGCGGCGCAGAGCAGACCGAAGGCCAGGCCAAGGGGGATCAGGCGCGAACGAAGCATGGATTTCTTTCTGGCGTTAGAAAACGAACCGGCTCGGCTCATCGAAGCCCTTCAGTCGCGGCGCGACGGTGTCGAACAGGTCGACGCTCGAATACGCGTGTTCGCCGCTGCGTGTCGTCAGCACGGCGCGCATGATCGGCAACTGGCCGACGATGGCGACGAGGCGTCCGCCGAGTTTCAGCTGCGACAACAGCGCCGTGGGCACCTCGGCGACGGATCCGGAGAGAACGATCACGTCGAAAGGCGCTTCTTCGACCAGACCACGC
This sequence comes from uncultured beta proteobacterium, assembly GCA_963775015.1. Taxonomy (GTDB): domain Bacteria; phylum Pseudomonadota; class Gammaproteobacteria; order Burkholderiales; family Burkholderiaceae_C; genus JAEMQF01. The sequence goes on from CAVZHI010000015.1 coordinate 384,775, forward strand.
GCGCCGTTCGCGTGCCGCACCTCGGCGTTCATCGCCCAGGCACGTTTCAGGTTCTCGGCGGCAAACTTCGCCAGAGCGGCGTCGATTTCGAGCGTGATCACATGCTGCGCCTTGCGCGCGAGCAGCGCCGCCATGTAGCCGGAGCCGGCGCCGACCTCCAGAACCTGCTCGTGCCTGCGCACACCCAGTTCCTGCAGCAGGCGCGCCTCGACTTTCGGCGCGAGCATGCACTGGTCGCCGGGAAGCGGCACCTCGGCGTCGACAAAAGCCATGGCGCGGTACGCCGCGGGGCAGAAGTCTTCGCGCTTCACTTGCGCGAGCAGCGAGAGCACATCCTGGTCCAGCACATCCCAGGGGCGGATCTGCTGCTCGATCATGTTGAAGCGTGCTTGTTCGACGTTCATGGGCGGCATGGAGAGGCTCGAGGGTGCGCGCCGGGGCAGGCGTGAAGAGCCGGCATTCTATTTCGCCAGGCCATGCACCGCGCCGCGGCCCGAAGCTCCGCGTTTGTTCCGGCGCAGAGCCCAGTTCGCCAGGTCGTCGAGATAGCAGTAGATCACCGGCACGACGACGAGCGTGAGCAGCGACGACGTGATGACGCCGCCGATCACCGCCTGGCCCATCGGCGCGCGCTGTTCCGACCCTTCGGTGAGCGCAAAGGCGAGCGGCACCATGCCGAAAATCATCGCCAGCGTCGTCATCATGATCGGCCGCAAGCGCACCCGCGCGGCGTAAATCAGCGCCGCGTCGCGCGCCATGCCGCCTGCGCCCGCAGCCGTGCCGTGCGAGGCGTCGGCACGCACGCTGCCTTCGCGGGCGCGGATCGCAAAGTCGATGAGCAGGATCGCATTCTTTGTCACCAGGCCCATCAGCATCACGATGCCGATGATCGAGAACATGTTCAGCGTCGAGCGGAACATGAACAGCGCGCCGACGACGCCGATCAGCGTCAGCGGCAGCGAACTCATCAGCGCGAGCGGCTGCAGAAAGCTCTTGAACTGCGACGCGAGAATCATGTAGATGAAGATCACCGCGAGACCCAGCGCCGACACGGCGTAGGCAAAACTCTCCTGCATGTCCTTCGTCGACCCGCCGACGCGGTAGCCGTAGCCCGGCGGGAACGCGGTGGCGTCGAGCACCTTGCGCACGTCGGCAGAGACTTCGCCGAGCGCGCGCCCGGAGACGTTTGCCGTGAACTCGACTTCGCGGTTCAGGTCGCGCCGGTTGATCTGGTTCGGGCCGGTGGACGCACGAAATTCGGCGACTTGCGACAGGCGCACGATGCGCGGCGTGCCGTCGGCGTTGTTGCCCACCACCAGGCCGAGCCGTTCGACGTCGGCCGCGGCGTCGCGGGTCTGCGGCGCGAGCCTGACCTTGACGTCGTAGTTCTGGTCGTCGGCGGCCTTCCAGTTGCCCACCGTCTGGCCCGCAATCAGTGCCCGCAGGCTGTTCGTGATCGCCCCCACGCTCAATCCTGCGTCGGACGCGGCGTCGCGCTTCACCGTCACCGCCAGCGTCGGCTTGTTCGGCTTTGCGCTGCTGTCCAGGTCCACCAGACCGGGAACCAACTCCAGGCGCGGCCGAAGCAGGGCGCCCAGGCGTTCGAGTTCGCGCAAGTCGCTGCCTTGCAGCGACACCTGGAGCGGCTTGTTTCCGCCCACCGCATCGAGCAGACCGACATGCGTCACCGTGATCCCGGGAATCCGCGCCAAGCGCTCGCGCAGCGGCACCGACAGCTGGTCGACGCTCAGCGCGCGGTCTTTGCGGTCGACGAGGCGCACGTAGATCGACGCGTAGATCTTGCCCGTGGCCTGGCCGGTGTTGATCGTCGTCAGCGTGTACTTCACCTGCGGTGTCTCGCGCAGGATCGCCTCGACCTGGCGCGCTTTGGCCTCGGTGGCCTCGATCGACGAGCCGACCGGGGTGTGGAAGTTGACGAAGGTCTCGGAGTAGTCGGCCTTCGGAACGAATTCGGTCCCGAGCAGCGGAATCAGGACAAAACTCGCGGCGAAAGTGAGCAGCGCCACACCCAAGGTCGCGAGGCGATGGCGCAGCGACCAGCCGAGAATCGCCTCGTACATTCGCGCCAGCCAGTGGGAGAGCCGGTCCACCGCGCCGGTGATGCGGCCGATGCTGCGCTCGTACAGCGTCTTTCGGCCTTGGCCGGTGCCGGCGTGGATGGCGGGGTCGTGCCAGACGCTGGAGAGCATCGGGTCGAGCGTGAAGCTGACGAACATCGAGATCAGCACCGCGGCGACGATCGTGATGCCGAACTCGTGAAAGAACTTGCCGACGATGCCGCCCATGAATCCGATCGGCAGGAACACGGCGACGATCGACAGCGTCGTCGCGAGCACCGCCAGGCCGATCTCGTTCGTTCCTTCGAGGGCCGCGTCGTGCGCGCTCGCGCCGAGCTGGACGTGGCGCACGATGTTCTCGCGCACGACGATCGCGTCGTCGATGAGCAGGCCCACGCACAGGCTCAGCGCCATCAGCGTCACCATGTTGATCGTGAAGCCGAACGCGTGCATGAAGAGGAAGGTGCCGATGAGCGAGATCGGCAGCGTCAGGCCGGTGATGACGGTCGAGCGCCAGGAATTGAGGAACAGGAACACGATGGCGATCGTGAGCGCGGCGCCCTCGAACATGGTGCGGCGCACGTTGTTCACCGAGACGCGGATCGGCCGCGACGCGTCGCGAACGAGTTCGAGCTTCATTCCCGGCGGCAATTGCGCTTCGAGCGATCTTCACGACGCTGCTCAAACCGTCGACGACGTCGATCGTGTTCTCGCCCTGCGCCTTCTGCACTTCAATCGCCAGAGTTCGCGCGCCGTTGTAGAGCGCCAGGCTCTCGACTTCTTCCGGGCCGTCGACCACTTCGGCGATTTGGGCCAGGCGGATCGCCGAATTCGCGCGGCGCGCGACGATCAGCGTCTTGAAGTCTTCGGGCCGCGCGAGCCGGCCCTGGATCTGCACCACCTGCTCGGCTTGCAGCGAACGCAGGCTGCCTGCGGGAAGGTCCTGGTTCTCGCTGCGAACCGCCGCGAGCACCTGATCCACGCCCACGCCGAGCGCCTCCATTGCCTGCGGTTGCAGGTAGATGTTGATCTCGCGCTTGCGGGCGCCGACGAGCGTCACCGAGCCGACGCCGCGCACGTTCTCCAGGCGCTTCTTCAGCGTCTGGTCGGCGAATGTCGAGAGTTCGAGGCTGCTCCGCGAGCCATCGGGCGACGTCATCGCGAGCGTGTAGATGGGCCGGCTCGCCGGGTCGAAACGCGATACGCGCGCCTCTTTCACTTCTTCGCGAAGTGTCGGTCGCACCGAAGCGACCTTCTCGCGCACGTCGTCGGCCGCCTTGCGCCCTTCGACGTCCAGATTGAACTGCACGATCACGACCGAGTTGCCCTCGTAGGAGCGCGAGAACAGCTGGCTGATGCCGGCGATCGTGTTCACCGCTTCTTCGATCTTGCGCGTCACCTCGTTCTCGACGATTTCCGGCGACGCGCCGGGGTAGTCGATCTGGATCACGACGGTGGGAAAGTCGATGTTCGGGAACTGGTCGACTTTGAGGCGTTGGTAGGAGAACAGCCCGAGAACGACGAAGGCGAGCATGACCATCGTCGCCATGACGGGGTTCGCGATCGAAACGCGGGTGAACCACATGGTGTGCGGTCCGCTTCAGCGCTTCGCTGCAGCTTCTGGCGCCGCGGGCAACGCCGCGGAAGCCGCCGTCGCCATGAGCCGCACCGGCGTCGCGTCGCGGATCGAGCCGACGCTGCCGGTCAGGATTCGTTCGCCCGGGTTCAGCCCCGACGCGATCTCGACCCATGCCTGGCCGCTCACTTCGCCGCGCAGGCCGAGCTGCACGTCGCGCAAGCGCACCTGTTCGCCCGAGAGCAACAGCACATGCGGTGTCGCGCCGTCGGTGCGAACCGCGGAGAGCGGTACCGCAGTCACCGTCCTGCGCGCGAGTTCGATTTTTCCAGTGGCAAACATTCCCTGGCGCAGCTGCGGCTGGCCTTGCACCGCGAGGTAGACCATGATCGATCGGCTTCCAGGCTGCGCGCTCGGGTTGATTCGCGCCACCTTGGCGGCGATTCGCGCGTCGACGCCGTCCACGTTCAGTTGCGCCGAGCGGCCGACGCTCAAGGCGCCGATGTCTTCGGTCGCGACCGCGGCTTCGAGTTCGAGCTGCGACAGGTCGACGATCTCGATCAGGCGCGCGTCGATCGCGACACGCTCGCCGGGTTGCACCAGGCGCTGCGAGATCACGCCGCCGATCGGCGCGAGCAACGCCGAATCGGCGCGCGCCTTGCGCGCCAGCTCGACCGCGGCGAGCGCCGCCTCGAGCGTTCCCTTTGCCGCGGCGTCGTTCGAGATCGACGTCTCCAGGCCTGTGGCCGAAATGAAGCCCTGCGCGACGAGGGCACGGTTGTTCTCCAGCGCGCGAGCCGCGATGTCGGCCTGGGCTCGCGCCGACGCCGCGGTCTGTTCGGCCTGGCGCAGGCGCCAATCGAGTTCGGTGCTTTCGAGCTGGCCGAGAACCTGGCCGCGGCTGACCCGATCGCCTTCGCGAACCGTCAAGCTCTGCACTTCGGCGGCGACTTTGGCTTTGAGGAAAGCGCTGTTGATGGCTTTCAGGCCGCCCGAGACTTCGAGGGTTCGGATCAGTTCGACGGTCTGGGCCGTCAAGACGTCGGACGGCGCGAGCTCGAGCGCCACGTTGGCCTTGACCGCGGCAGGCGGCGCGGCAGGCTTCTGGCGCTGCTGCACGGCGCGCACGCTGAGTGCGCCGAGCGCGGCGAGTACAGCCAGTCCGGCAATCCAGACGAGGATGCGCTTCATGGCTGGCGCGTTGGCTTGCGCGGGGGCGCCTTTTTCGCAGCCGTCGCGCGGCTTCGCTTGGCCGGGGCGGGTGCGGCGCGCAAGCCGTTCAGCACCAGGTCGATCTGGGCCGCGATCACGGCGCGCGGGTCGATCGTGTGCAAGACACCGCACGCGCCGATCGAGTGCTTGTGCAGCATCAGGAACAGCATCGGCGCCACCAGCGCGTGCACGACTTCGTGAATCTTCACCGAGCGAAATTCGCCCCGCTCGATGCCCCGCTGCAACATCTTCGACAGCAGGTCCTGCGTCGGCTTGATGACTTCGTCGGCGTAGAACTGGGCGATCTCCGGGAAGTTGCGCACCTCCGACATCATCAGCTTGATGATCCCCGAGGCGCGCGTTTCGCCGATGTGCTCCCACCATTGGGCGTAGATCAGCGCCAGCAACTCGGCGCTGGAACCGGTGAATTGTTCGACGATGTCGTGACCCTGGGCGATCTCCTGCACCATGTTGTGCCGGATCACTTCCTTGAGCAGTTCTTCCTTGCTCGGGTAGTACAGGTAGAGCGTGCCCTTGGAGACTCCGGCGCGCTGCGCCACTTCTTCGGAGCGCGTTGCGGCAAAACCCTTTTCGACGAACAGGTCGAGCGCGGCGTCGAGCAGCTCCTTGGGGCGCGCTTCCTTGCGGCGCTGGCGGGTCGGTGGTGGTGCAACGAGCATGAAGAAGAGTGTAATGACTGACCGGTCAGTAATGTAAGGGGCGGGTCGAGACCGGTCAACCCTGAGCCAGGTTCCTGAGCCAGGTTCAATTCAGTCCGAGCTAAGCCCGCGAGCAAGGGATGGCGTGCGCCGCACGCTGCGCCCACCATTCGCTTCATGGGCATCGTCGCGATCGGCTTGAGTCACGCTTCGGCTGCGCAGCAGCTGCGTGGCCGATTCGCCTTTGCGCCCGATCAACTCGCGCCGGCGCTGAATCAATTCCGCGAGCGCCTTTGCGCCGGTGGCGCCGCGCCCGAAGCAGTGCTGCTGTCGACGTGCAATCGCACCGAACTCTATTGCGCCACCGACCTGAGCGACGACGCCGCGCTGGCCCAGCCGGCGCTGGAGTGGCTCGCGAACCGAGGCGGCGTCAGCGGCGCCGAGCTGCTCGCCTGCGGCTACGTCAAGCCGGGCAGTGCTGCGGCGCGGCACGCGTTTCGCGTCGCGAGCGGCCTGGAGTCGATGGTGCTCGGCGAGCCGCAAATCCTCGGCCAGATGAAACGTGCGGTGTCGGGTGCCGAGGCCGCCGGCACCCTGGGCAGCACCTTGCATCGGCTGTTCCAGCACACCTTCGGCGTGGCGAAAGAGGTGCGTGCGACGACGGCGATCGGTGCCCATTCGATGAGCCTCGCGGCGACGACGCTGCGCCTGGCGCAGCGCCATTTTGGCGACCTGCGCCGCATCAACGTGCTGCTCGTCGGCGCGGGCGAGATGATGAGCCAGGTCGGCGCGCATTTCGCGAGCCATGCGCCGGCGCGGCTCGTGATCGCGAACCGCAGCGCGCCGCGCGGCGAAGACCTGGCGCGGCGTTGCGGGGCGCAGACGATGGGCTTGAGCGAGCTGCCGGACCGCTTGAGCGAATTCGACGTGATCGTCACGTGCACGGCCAGCCTGCTGCCGATCATCGGCCGGGGCGCCTGCGAGCGCGCCCTGACGGCGCGCCGCGGCGCCACGACGCTGATGGTCGACCTGGCGGTACCGCGCGACATCGAGCCCGAAGCGGCGCGTTTGCCCGGGATGCGGCTCTATTCGATCGACGACCTGGGCCGCATCGTGCACCTGGCCGGGTCGAAGCGGCGCCTTGCGATTGCGCACGCCGAAGCGATCATCGAGCGGCAGGTGCAAAGTTTTGTCGGCCGGCTCGAGCAACGCGCTGCCGTGCCGTTGATCCAGGCGCTGAACTCGCAGGCCGCGCACTGGCGCACCGCCGAGGTTGCGCGAGCGACGAAACGAATCGAGCGCGGTGCCGACGTCGCCGACGTGCTCGAGGGGCTCGCGCACGGCTTGACGCAGAAACTCCTGCACGGCGTGTTCAAGGAAATCAACGCAGCTGCCGGGCCAGACGGCGTGCAGATCGCACAAGCCTTTGCGCGCGCCTTGCTGCGGCCGAGCCAGCGCCTGCGCTGACGTTGCGACGCGCGGTATCAGCTTGTCTGCGCAGGCGCTGCAAGGACTCCCGCTGCCTGGAGTTGAGCGATGCGCGCGTCGTCGAAGCCGGCTTCACGCAGCACGGCGAGCGAATCGGCGCCGATCGCGACCGCGGCGCGTGGCGTCGCCGGCGGCGTGGCGCTGAAGCGCGGTGCCGGGCGCGGCTGGAGAACGCCGGCGACATCGATGAAGGCCTCGCGCGCGACGGCGTGGGGGTGCTGCGGCGCTTCGTTCCAGTCGAGCACGGGCGCAAAGCAGACGTCGCTGCCTTCCATCAGCGCACACCATTCGGCGCGGGTGCGGGTGCGAAACAGGGCGGTCAGGCGCTGCTTCAGCGCCGGCCATTGCGCACGGTCGTTCTGTGCGTCGAACGCCGCATCCATCAGGCCGGCCTTCTCGCGCAGCAAGGCGTAGAACTGCGGTTCTGCCGAGGCAATCGACACGTACTTGCCGTCGGCGCATTCGTACGCGCCGTAGTAATGCGCGCCGCAGTCGTTGGTGTTGCTGCCGCGCGCCAGGTTCCAGCGCCCTTCGGCGAACAGGCCCCAGGTCATGCTCGCGAGCAAGGATGAGCCGTCGACCATCGCCGCGTCGACCACCTGGCCCTGGCCCGAACTGCGCGCAGCGAGCAGCGCGCACACGACGCCGAACGCGAGCAGCATGCCGCCGCCGCCGAAATCGCCGATCAGGTTCATCGGCGTTCGCGGCGGGCGGTCCGGCTCGCCGATCGCGTGCAATACGCCCGACAGCGCGACATAGTTGATGTCGTGGCCGGCGGCCTGGGCGAGCGGTCCGTCCTGGCCCCAGCCCGTCATGCGGCCGTAAACGAGCGACGGCTTGCGCGCCAGGCACACCGCCGGCCCGAGGCCCAGGCGCTCCATCACGCCGGGGCGAAACGCCTCGAGCAGCACATCGGCAGTCTCGACCAGATCGAGCACCGCCTGCACCGCGCCTTCGCGCTTCAGGTTCATCGCGATCGAGCGCCGCCCGCGGCTCATGACGTCAAAGCGCGGCTCGCTCCAGGCGAGGAACTCGGTGCCGCCGAGGCGGTCGACGCGGATCACGTCAGCCCCCATGTCGGCGAGCATCATCGCGCCGAACGGCGCCGCGCCCAGGCCGGCGATCTCGAGCACGCGCACGCCCGTCAAGGGTCCGGTCATGCTGCGTTGTGCTGGAGTGGCGTCAAGGTGCGAAGCGTCATTCGATGTTCTGCACCTGCTCGCGCATCTGTTCGATCGCGACTTTCATCTCGACGGCAACGTTCGTCAGCGCAAGCGACGCCGCTTTCGAGCCGAGCGTGTTCGCCTCGCGCAGCAGCTCCTGGATCAGGAAGTCGAGGCGCTTGCCGACTTCGCCGCCGGCGCCGAGCAGGCGTTGCACTTCGTCCAGGTGCGAGCGCAGCCGCGCGAGTTCTTCGGCGACGTCGATGCGGATCGCGTACGCCGCGGCTTCGTTGACGGCGCGTTCGTGCAGGCTTTGTTCGGAAATCGTCTGCGCCGCGCCCACCGCAGCGAGCGCTTCGCGCCAGCGCTCGACAAAGCGTTCCTGCTGGCGTTGCACGACGGCTGGCACCAGTGGCTCGGCGCGCGCCGCAAGCTCGCGCAAGTGCTGGGTGCGCTCGAGCAGCACTTGCGCGAGGCGTGCGCCCTCGCGCGCACGTGCTTCCTGGAGCGCCTGAATCGCGCGTTTCGCGGCTTGCAACGCGGCGTCGTCGAAGCGCTCCGCGGGCGCAGCACTCTTGCACCAGATCAGCACTTCGTGCACCGAGAGTGCGCTCGCCTTCGGCAACCAGCCTTGCACCGTGCTTTCGAGCAACGCCAATCGGTTCAGTTGATCAGGCCGTGGCAAGGGAACCGCCGCGTCGGACTCCTGACTCGTCGTCATTCGCAGTTCGATCTTGCCGCGGCGAAACGTCGCGCCGAGCAACTCGCGCAAGCCCGGCTCGAGCGAGCGCAGCTCGTCGGGAAGGCGAAACCCGAGGTCGAGGAAACGCCCGTTCACCGAGCGCAGCTCGACGTTCACTCGCCCGGCGCCTTTGGCGGCGTCTTCACCCGCCGTGCCCACGTCGGCGCGACCCGCAACCTGTGCGGAAGTGGCTACTAGCGAGGCGCTGGCGTAGCCGGTCATACTGTAGACTGCCATCGAGACCCTCACCCCGCCCATTCGTTCATGTCCAAGCTCAAGCCCGCCCCGTTGCCACCCGGCACGGTCGTGGGAGGCTACCAGATCGTCAAGAAGCTCGCTGCGGGTGGCTTCGGCGTCGTCTATCTGTCGGAAGATTCCGAGCGCCGCCTCGTTGCGCTGAAGGAATACCTGCCGGCCTCCTTGGCCGAGCGTTCGCCGGGCGAACTGACGCCGCGCGTCAAGCCCGACAAGCTGCCGCTGTACCGCCTCGGCCTGAAGAGCTTTTTCGAAGAAGGGCGGTCCCTCGCGCAGATCGCGCACCCGAGCGTCGTCTCGGTGCTGAACTTCTTCCGCGAGAACGAAACCGTCTACATGGTGATGAACTACCTGCAGGGCGATACGCTGCAGGACTTCATCGTCACGGCGCGGGATCTGAAGCGCGACAAGGTGTTCCGCGAGTCGACGATTCGCTCGCTGTTCGACGAAATTCTGCGCGGCTTGCGCATCGTGCACCAGCACAAGATGCTGCACCTGGACATCAAGCCGGCGAACATCTTCATCACGAACGACAACAAGGCGGTGCTGCTCGACTTCGGCGCTGCGCGCGAAGTGCTGAGCAAGGAAGGCAATTTTATCCGCCCGATGTACACGCCCGGCTTTGCCGCGCCCGAGATGTACCGGCGCGACGGCACGCTCGGCCCCTGGACCGATATCTACGCGATTGGCGCGTGCATCTACGCGTGCATGCAAGGTTACCCACCGAACGATGCGCCGCAGCGCATCGAGAAGGACCGCCTCGCGCTGAGCCTGTCGCGCCTGCGCAATATCTACTCCGACAACCTGATCGAAGTCACCGAGTGGTGCATGTCGCTGGATCCGCTGTCGCGCCCGCAAAGCGTGTTTGCGCTGCAGAAGGAATTGGCGCGCGAGACCGAGCGCAGCTACACCAAACTCAGTTTCAGCGAAAGGCTCAAGCTCCAGCTCGAAAACCTGACCGCAGGCGCAAAAAACTAGCCCCATGCGCTTCTCTGTCTATCAGGTCAGCCGCAAAGGCGGCCGGGAAAAGAACGAAGACCGGATGGGCTATTGCTACACCCGCGAGTCGGGCCTGTTTGCCTTGGCCGACGGCATGGGCGGGCACCCGGAGGGCGAAGTCGCAGCGCAGCTCGCGCTGCAAACGCTTGCCGCGATGTTCCAGCGCGACAGCAAGCCCACGCTTGAAGACCCCTTGCGCTTCCTGCTCGAGGCGATCATCGCCGGGCACCACCAGCTGCTGCGCTACGCGACGCAAAGCGCGCTCATCGATACGCCACGAACGACCGTCATCGCGTGCCTGCTGCAGGGCAACGCCGCGTACTGGGCGCATTGCGGCGACTCGCGGCTGTACCTGCTGCGCGGCGAGAAACTGATCGCGCGCACCCGCGACCATTCCTACTCGGAGCTGCAGAACACGGTGGGCAAGGTCGCGCCGATGCCCGAGCGCTTCAACCGCAACGTCCTGTTCACTTGCCTGGGCAGCCCGGGCAAACCCGTTGTCGACACCGCCGGGCCAATGCTGCTGCAACCGGGCGACCGTCTGATGCTCTGCTCCGATGGCTTGTGGGGAACCGTTCCCGACGCACAAATCGTCGAGATTCTCGCGACGAAGGCGATTTCCGACGCGGTTCCCGATCTGGTCGAACAGGCGCTGCGAATCGGCGGCCCCAAGTGCGACAACGTTTCGGTGCTCGCGGTGGACTGGGAGTCCGCCGAGAGCGACGAATCGGCGAGCGGCGTGTCCACCGATTCGCTGAGCCCGGAAGTCTTCGCCTCGACGATCCAGGCCGGCGTTCTCGGCACCGAGCCGCCGGTGGACGAGCTCGACGAGGCCGAGATCGAACGCTCGATCCGCGAAATCAACGAAGCGATCAAGCGCTCGGCGCAGAAGAAACACTGACAACAACGATGGCGACAAGTTTCCAGCGCACGCTCGCGCGTGCCCACGACGCGCTGCGTCCGATCCGCATCACACGCGACTTCACGAAACACGCCGAAGGTTCGGTGCTGATCGAATTCGGCGACACGAAAGTGCTGTGCACGGCGTCGGTTGAAGAACGCGTTCCGCCGCACAAACGCGGCTCGGGCGAAGGCTGGGTCACCGCCGAATACGGCATGCTGCCGCGCGCGACGCACACGCGCAGCGACCGCGAAGCGGCGCGCGGCAAACAAAGCGGTCGCACCCAGGAGATTCAGCGCCTCATCGGACGTTCGCTGCGCTGCGTGTTCGACTTGAAGCGCCTCGGTGAACGCACGATTTCGCTCGATTGCGACGTGCTCCAGGCCGACGGCGGAACGCGCACCGCGGCGATCACCGGCGCCTTCGTCGCCGCGCACGACGCCGTGACCTGGCTGCTCGCGCAAAAGCGCATCGACGCGTCGCCGATCCGCCAGTCCGTCGCCGCGGTTTCGGTGGGCGTCGTGCAAGGTGTTCCGCTGCTCGATCTGGAGTACGTCGAGGACTCGGCGTGCGATACCGACATGAACGTCGTGATGACGGCCGCAGGCGGCTTCGTCGAACTGCAAGGCACTGCCGAGGGCGACGCCTTCAGCGGCGAACAGATGGACGCGATGTTGCTGCTCGCGCGCCAAGGCATCAAGGAACTGCTCGCCGCGCAGCGCGCCGCGCTCGGGGTGTGAGAGGGCTGCGCGATGCGCCTGGTCCTGGCGTCGCACAACGCCAAAAAGCTCGCCGAGTTGCGCAGCCTCTTTGCGCCGCTCGGGTTCGAGTGGCTCAGCAGCGCTGAACTCGGCATCTCCGAGCCGCACGAGCCGCACCACACGTTTGTCGAAAATGCGCTGATCAAGGCGCGCCATGCGGCGCAGCAGGCGGGTTGTGCAGCGATCGCCGACGACTCGGGTCTGTGTGTGCACGCCCTGGGCGGTGCGCCGGGCGTCGATTCGGCGAACTATGCGCGCGTCAACGGCGCTGCGGGCGCGGGCGACCGCGAAGCGCGGCGCCGCGCCCAGGACCGGGCGAACAATCAACTCCTCCTTGAACGCCTGGGTGGCGTGGCGGATCGGCGGGCGCACTTCGTCAGTGCGCTGGTTGCGCTGCGCAACGCCGACGACCCCGAGCCGTTGATCGCGGTCGGGCGCTGGTCGGGCGAGATCCTCGCCGCGCCGCGCGGCGATTCGGGCTTCGGCTACGACCCGTTGCTCTTCATTCCAAGCCTCGGATGCAGCGTCGCCGAGATCGGCAGCGACGTGAAGAACCGCGTCAGCCACCGCGCGCTCGCGGCGCAACGCATGCTGCTCGCGATGCGCGAGGCGTGGCCGGATGCGTGAGATTCCGATTCGCGCTGCGCCCGACGCCGCGCTTCCCGCGGAGACGGACGGCGCGCGCTTGCAACGTTACCTGCGCGGCGGAACCCTGTCGCTCGCGTCGCTGCCGCCGCTCTCGCTCTACGTGCACCTTCCCTGGTGTCTGAAAAAATGCCCGTACTGCGACTTCAATTCGCACGAGCGGCGCGACGCCGGCGCGCTGCCCGAGCAGCGCTACCTCGACGCGCTGCGCGCTGACCTTGAAGCCGCGCTGCCCTTCGTGTGGGGTCGGCGCGTGCAGAGCATCTTCATCGGCGGGGGAACGCCGAGCCTGTTCGCGCCCGAGTCGATCGACCGCCTGCTTGCGGACATCCGTGCGCGCCTGCCGCTGGAGCCCGCTGCCGAAATCACGCTCGAGGCGAACCCGGGAACCTTCGAGCGGGACCGCTTTCGCGGCTACCGCGCGGCGGGCGTGACGCGGCTCTCGATCGGTGTGCAGAGTTTCGACGACGCCAAACTCGCCGCGCTCGGCCGCGTCCACGACGCTGCTCAGGCGCGTGCCGCGATCGCCGAGGCGGCAGCCGCGTTTTCCAGCTTCAACATCGACCTGATGTACGCGCTGCCCGGGCAGACGCTCGCCGAACTCGGTGCGGACCTGAACGCCGCGCTCGAATACGCGCCGCCGCACTTGTCGATTTACCACTTGACGCTCGAGCCGAACACGGTTTTCGGCAAGTACCCGCCGCTGATTCCCGACCACGACACGGCGTGCGACATGCTCGATCACCTGGTGCTGACCTGTGAGCAAAGTGGACTGCAGCGCTACGAGGTCTCGGCGTTCGCGCGTGCCGGGAAGCGCAGCGTGCACAACCTCAACTACTGGCAGTTCGGCGACTACCTCGGGATCGGCGCCGGCGCGCACAGCAAACTCACCTATCCGCACCGGATCGTGCGCCAAGTGCGGCAGCGCGAACCCGAGGCGTACATGGAACGCGCGCTGCGCGGCCAGTGCATCGCAAGCGACGAAGAAGTGGCGCGCGGGCAACTTCCGTTCGAATTCATGCTCGGTGCGTTGCGCACCCGCGATGGTTTCGAGCTGGCGCGGTTTTGCGAGCGCACCGGGCTGCTGCTGAGCGCCATCGGGCCGGCGCTCGACGCGGCGCAGGCGCGCGGCTGGATCACGCAGGACCTGAAGCGAGTCCAGCCCACGGCGCTCGGGTTCGACTTCCTGAACGACTTGCAGTCGCTGTTTCTCGCCGACGCCACGAGCTGACGCTGCACCCGCGCCAGGGAGTTGTGCGCTGCTAGACTGGGTCATGACCGCGCCCACCGCGCCCCCGTTTCGCATCGTCCGCCCCGGCGACATCGCGCCGCCGGACGCGCCGTCGCTGGATCTGGACACGGCGCTGAAACTGTTGCAGCACGCCGGCCACAGCCTGCCCGCGCTCGATGATGTGGGGCAGGAAGCCTGGCTGCAGGCGCTCATCGACGGCCTGTGCCGACTCTCCAGCCACGACCCGCTGACCGGCCTGGCGAACCGGCGCGAGTTCGAACTCGCGATGACGCGCGAGATCGACCGCGTTGCGCGCACCGGCGAGCCGGCGTTGCTGTTGATGGTCGACATCGACCGCTTCAAGCAGGTCAACGACTCGTTCGGCCATTCGGTCGGCGACCTGGCGCTCGTTTCGGTGGCAAAGATCCTGCACGCGAGCATCCGGCCGATGGACACGGTGGCGCGAGTCGGCGGCGAAGAGTTCGCGATCATTCTGCCGAACTGCCCGTTCGATTTCGGCCTCGCCGCGGCGGAGCGCGTTCGCCTGAAAGTGGCGAGCCTCAGCATCCCGATCGGACGCGACGACCCGCTCGCGCTCACCGTGAGCGTCGGCGGCGCATTTTCTCCGGTCCAGGCGCGGCCCCAGGTGCAACCCTGGTTCGAACGCGCCGACGCGCAGCTCTACCGCGCCAAGGCCGGCGGGCGAAACCGCTCCTGTCTCGAGCCTCCTGCCGGCGGCGCCGAAGCGCAGCTGTCGATGTTCGGTCAGTCGTGGTTTCACACCCCTGAATGATCACGGCCTGAAGGTGCGAGCCGCATGACCCCGTTCGACGCGCTCGACGGTGACGCCGAGCTGGCGCGGTCCCTCGACGAAGCGTTTTTCAGCACCGCCGACTGGATGCGCAACCGCGCCGAGGCGTAGACAGACAGGCCTCACGCCGGGCCGCGGGTCTTGCCGGGTCGCAGCAGCACCAGCAAGGCGCCATGCCCGCCGTCGGAGGCGCGCGCCTGGGTGAACGCGATCACGTCGTCGCGCTGCATCAGCCAGCCCTTCACCTTGCCCTTGAGAACGCTTTGCCGGCCCGGCGAGCCGTTGCCCTTGCCATGCACGACGCGAACGCAGCGTGTGCCGCTCTGCGCCGCGTCGCGCAAGAAACCCACCAGACTCGCGCGCGCTTCGTCGCGGCGCAGGCCGTGCAGGTCGAGCTGCGCTTGCGTCACCCAGACGCCGCGACGCAGTTTGCGCACCACGTCGGCGCCGACGCCGACGCGGCGGAACGACAGCGAGTCGTCGGTGTCGAGCAGCCAGTCGGCGTCGAAGTGATCCGACAGCGATTCCTTGAGGACCAAGGCTTCGTCGGCGAGTCGCTGTCGCGCCAGCGCCGCGGGCCGCGGCCGCGCGGGTGGAGCCGCTGCCGCCTTGCGCAGCGGCGTCACCGGTCCGACGCTGCTCGCAAACAAGTTGCGCTCGAGCGCTTCGAGCGCGGCGCGTTCGCGCTCGCGGACCGCGTGGCGCTCGGCTTGTTCGCGTGCCGTCTTCAACGCGGCGGCGAGCGCGTCGAGGTCAGCCAGCGCGTGCACACGACGTGTCGGCATCCTCATCACAACAACCCCCGCTCGGCGAGCGACACCACATCCGATTGCCCGACGACCAGATGATCGAGAATCCGCACGTCGATGAGCGCGAGCGCCGACTTGAGGGTTTGTGTCAGGAATTCGTCGGCGCGCGACGGCTCGGCGGCGCCCGAGGGGTGGTTGTGCGCGAGGATCACCGCCGCCGCCTGCAGCTGCAGCGCGCGCGTCACGACTTCGCGTGGGTAGACACTGGTTTGTGAGAGCGTTCCGCGGAACATCTCTTCGAGCGCGATGAAGCGGTTCTGGGCGTCCAGGAACAGCACCACAAAAACCTCGTGGCCGCGCCCGGCGAGCTGCATGCGCAGGTAGTCTTTCACCTTGCCCGGCGAGTCGAAGAGCGGTTGCTGCGTGAACTCCTGCTTCAGCGAGCGCCGCGCGAGCTCGAGCACGGCAGCGAGTTCGGCGCGTTTCGCCGGGCCCAGACCCTTGAATCGCGCCAGCTCCTTGGGACCGGCGCGCAGCAGTGGCGAGACGCCGCCGAAGGCGTCGAGCAACTCCTGTGCGAGCTGCAGCACCGACGTTCCCGGCGTTCCGGTGCGCAGCAACAGCGCGAGCAATTCGGCGTCGGCGAGCGATGCCGGCCCGAGCGCGAGCATTTTTTCGCGCGGCCGCGTCGACGCCGGCAAGTCCTTGAGCAGCATGGTGGGGCGGTTCGGGGGTGGGGCCAGGTTCGCCGACTAAACTGGACGCCAGTCTAGCCACAACGGGCCCGCCCCTTGATGATGATCAACGCCGCCGCGAACCAGGTTGCCCCGGAATCATTTCTGACGCTGCACTACCGCCTCTGCGGCCCGGGCGACGACGTGTTCCTCGACACCTTTGCCGACAAACCCGCGACGCTGTCGCTCGGGCGCGGCGAGCTCACGCCCGCGATCGAAGCCTGCCTGATCGGCATGGTGGAAGGGCAGCGCGCGCGTTTCGAGCTCGGCGCGGGCGTCGCGTTCGGCGAGCGGAATCCGCAGCTCGTGCAGCATGTCGCGCGCGAGACGCTGCGCCGCCTCGGTGACGCCGACTCGAGCTATGCGGTCGGCGACGTCGTGCGGTTTCCCACGCCCGATGGCAGCGCCGCCTACGCCGGCGTGGTGCAGGAGGTGGGCGCGGATTCGCTCGTGTTCGACTTCAACCATCCGCTCGCCGGCCGGCCGGTGAGCTTCGAAGTGCAACTCATCGGCGTGCTGTGATGACGAAGATGAACTCGAGCGTGCAGGAAGTCGTTCTCGCCGAGCCGCGCGGCTTTTGCGCCGGAGTGGACCGGGCGATCGAAATCGTCGAGCGCGCGCTGCAGAAGTTCGGCGCGCCGATTTATGTGCGCCACGAAATCGTGCACAACACCTACGTCGTCGATGACTTGAAAGCGAAGGGCGCGATCTTCATCGAAGACCTCGCCGACGTTCCGCCCGGCGCGACGCTCGTCTTCAGCGCCCACGGCGTGAGCCAGGCGGTACGCCAGGAGGCGAAGCAGCGCGGCTTCAACGTCTTCGACGCAACGTGCCCGCTGGTGACGAAAGTGCACGTCGAAGTGGCGAAACTGCATCGCGAAGGCTACGACTTCATCATGATCGGCCACAAGGGCCACCCCGAAGTCGAAGGCACGATGGGCCAGTTGAACGAGGGCATCTACCTCGTCGAAGACGTCGCCGACGTCTCGACGGTGCAGGTCGCGCAAAGCGAGCGCCTCGCTGTCGTCACGCAGACCACCTTGTCGGTCGACGACGCGGCGCAGATCCTCGCCGCGGTGAAGCTGCGCTTCCCACGGTGCGCGAACCGAAGCAGCAGGACATTTGCTACGCGACGCAGAACCGGCAGGACGCGGTGAAGGTCCTGTCGCGCGAGGTCGACGTCGTGATCGTCGTCGGCAGCCCGACGAGTTCGAACAGCAACCGCCTCTGCGAGCTCGCGCAACGCCTTGGAACGCCAGCCTACATGGTCGACTCGCCGAGCGATTTGCAGGCATCCTGGCTCGAAGGCAAGCGCGCCGTGGGCCTGACCGCCGGCGCGTCGGCGCCTGACATCCTGGTGCAGCAGGTGATCTCGCGCCTGCGCGCGATGGGCGCGGTGTCGGTGCGGCAGGTGAAGGGCGTGCAGGAAACGGTGCACTTCCCCTTGCCCATGGGCCTGGGCGACAAGTCGATGGCCAAGCCCGGCTGAACGCTGCGGCGCAAGCCCGCGCTGCACGCCGCTGCCCAAGTCCGCGCCGCCTGCGGCGCCAGTTCCGTCCACGACGCCTGCCTACAATTCCCGGCTTCACAACCTCACACCGCGTCACCACCGACGCCCTGACCATGCTCGACATCAATCTGCTTCGCAAGGACCTGGCGCACGCCGTCGAGCAGCTGGGCAGGCGCAAATCGCCGCAGCCCGTCCTCGACGTCGCGCGTTTCAGCGCGTTGGAGGCCGAGCGCAAATCGATCCAGACGCGCACCGAAGACTTGCAGGCCCAGCGCAAGAGCCTGTCCAAACAAATCGGCGCCGCCAAGGGCAAGGGTGAGGACGCTGCCGCAGCGATGGCGCAGGTGAACGGCCTGGCGGGTGAGTTGGACGCGGGCAGCGCGCGCCTCGAAGTGATCCAAGGCGAGTTGAACTCGCTCCTGATGAACGTTCCGAATCTGCCGCATCCGAGCGTCCCCGATGGTGCGGATGAGACCGGCAACGTCGAAGTGCGGCGCTGGGGCCAGCCGCCGCAGTTTGGCTTCACGCCGAAAGACCATGTCGACCTCGGCACGCCGCTCGGCCTGGACGCCGACCTCGGCGCCAAACTTTCCGGTTCGCGCTTCACTTTCCTGCGCGGCCCGGCGGCGCGGCTGCACCGGGCACTCGCGCAGTTCATGCTCGACGTGCAGACGCAGGAGCATGGCTACACCGAGTGCTACACGCCCTACATCGTGAACCGCGAGATCCTCGAAGGAACGAGCCAGCTGCCCAAGTTCAAGGACCAGATGTTCTGGGTCTACCGCGGCGAAGAAGGGCAAGGCGGTGAAGCGGTTGCCGCCGGCACCGAGCAGTACCTGATCTCGACGAGCGAAATCCCGCTCACGAACACGGTGCGCAACAGCGTGCTCGCAGAGAGCGCGCTGCCGATCAAGCTCACCGCGCACAGCCCGTGTTTTCGCAGCGAAGCGGGCAGCGGGGGGCGCGACACGCGCGGCATGATCCGCCAGCACCAGTTCGACAAGGTCGAGATGGTGCAGATCGTGCACCCCGACCACAGCTACGACGCGCTCGAAGACATGACGCGCCACGCCGAAGCGATTCTGCAAAAGCTCGGCCTCGCGTACCGCGTCGTGGCACTCTGCGGCGGCGATCTGGGTTTCGCCTCGACCAAGACCTACGACCTGGAAGTCTGGTTGCCGGCGCAGAACACCTACCGCGAAATCAGCTCGTGCTCGAACTGCGAGGCGTTCCAGGCGCGGCGCATGCAAGCGCGCTTCAAGGATCCGCAGGGTCGGAATCAACTCGTGCACACGCTGAACGGCTCCGGCCTGGCGGTCGGGCGCACGCTCGTCGCGGTGCTGGAGAACTTCCAGAACGCCGATGGCTCGGTCAGCGTTCCCGCGGCGTTGCGCCCTTACCTCGGCGGACTCGAAGTGCTCAAGCCATGACGAACGACGCACACGCCGAGCGCCTGCTGCGCGCCTACGACAACGCGACGCGCGCCGACTTGCCCAGCGCGGCAGCAACCGGGTTCGACCTCGCGCAAGGCTATGCCGTGGCGCAGGCGATTCGCGCGCGCCGCATGGCGCGCGGCGAGCGCCAGTTGGGCTACAAGATCGGCTTCACGAACCGCACGATCTGGCCCCGCTACGGCGTCTACGGCCCGATCTGGGGGCCGGTGTGGAACACGACCACGATGTTCCTCGACTCGGCGAGCGCAGAGGTGGCGCTCACGAGCCTGGTGCAGCCGCGCCTGGAGCCCGAGATCGCGTTCTGTTTCGCCCAGGCACCGCGCGCCGGAATGAGCGAGGCGGAACTTGCGGATTGCATTGAATGGGTTGCGCACAGTTTCGAAATCGTGCACACGCATTTCGACGACTGGCGCTTCCAGGCCGCCGACACGGTCGCCGACTTCGCCCTGCACGGCCGCCTCATCGTCGGTCCGCGCGTGCCGATGAGTGAATTTGCTGCGCCGGCTGCCGAACTCGCTGCGCTGGGCGTTCAGCTCTGGCGTGGCGACGAACTGATCGACGAAGGCCGTGGCAGCAACGTACTCGACGGCCCGCTCAGCGCGTTGCGCACCTGGGTCGACGCGATGCTCGCCCAGCCGCACGGTTGGCCCATCGACGCCCGTCATGTGGTCACGACCGGCACGATCACCGACGCGGCGCCGCTCTTGCCCGGGCAGCGCTGGACGACGCGTGTGACAGACTCCCGCCTTGCCGGCTTGACGCTCGATACGCTGCGCTGAACGCGACGCGCTGGGCTAGAATCCGCCCCCTGGCCGAGCGACCCGCCAGGCACCAAATACACCGGAGAGGTGGCAGAGTGGTCGATTGCGCTGGACTCGAAATCCAGTGTACGTTTATGACGTACCGTCGGTTCGAATCCGACCCTCTCCGCCAGTTCACGCAACTTTACGATCGAGCCACCCTGGGGACACGCGTCGCGACGACGATGTCGACAAGGGCAATCGGCCCGACTCGACAAGGAAACCAGCGATGAACACCCTGCACTCGATGCCCTTCCCCTCCAGCGCGCGGCGCCGTTGGCTCATTTCGGCAGCGTTGCTGCTCGCGCTCGGCGGCGTGATGGCGACGTCGGCTTTGGCCCAACCCGGCGGCGGCCACCACGGCGCGGGAATGATGTTCCAGGGTTCGCCGGAACAAGTGGGGCGCGCCATCGACCACATGCTCGACGGCGTGGCTGCGAGCGACTCGCAGCGCAGCGAGGTGAAGCAAATCGCTCAGGCCGCGGCGGCCGATTTGAAGGGCCAGCGCGAAGTGACGCGATCCCTGCGCGAGCGCGCGCTGCAAGTGTTCACGGCGCCGAATGTCGACGCCAACGCGGCCGAGATGCTGCGCCAGCAAATGCAGGCGCAGCACGATCAGGGAAGCCGGCGCATGTTTCAAGCGATGCTCGACATCAGCCGCGTCCTCACGCCCGAACAGCGCGCCAAGCTCGGCGAGCGCTTCAAGCAGCGCAGCGCGCAGCGCGAAGAGCGCATGCAGCGCCTGGAGCGCCAGCAGCCGCCACGCTGAGCGCGATGCGGTTCGGCACACGTTGACCGCATGACGCCGCGGCTGCTGCTGATCGACGACGACGCGCGCCTCACGGCGATGCTCGGCGACTACCTGCGCGGCGCCGGCTTGAGCGTCGACACCGCGGCCAGCCTCGCCGCAGGTCGCGAAAAACTCGCGGCGCAGCCCTTCGACGCGCTCGTGCTCGACCTCATGCTGCCCGACGGCGACGGCCTCGACCTGTGCCGCGAACTGCGCGCCGACTCGCGCACCCGCCAGCTGCCGCTGCTCATGCTCACGGCGCGCGGCGAACCGATGGACCGCATCGTCGGCCTGGAGCTCGGCGCCGACGACTACCTCGGCAAACCCTTCGAACCGCGCGAACTTCTCGCGCGCATCAAGGCCCTGCTGCGGCGCACGTCGGCAGCGGGCGGCAGCGATGACGTGCTGCGTTTCGGCAGGCTCGAGGTCGATCTGGGCGCGCGCCTGGCGCGCCTGGCCGGCCAGCCCTGCGACCTGACGAGCCACCAGTTCGACCTGCTCGTCGTGCTCGCGCAAAGCCCCGGGCGCGTGCTCTCGCGCGATCAGATCATGGACGCCATGAAGGGGCATCCGCTCGAAGCCTTCGACCGCTCCATCGACGTGCACATCTCGCGCATCCGCGCCGTCATCGAGGACGACCCGAAACAGCCGCGTCGCGTGCTGACGGTGCGCGGCGCAGGCTACATCTTCGCCAAGAAGCAGGACGACGATGCGGCGTGACCGCGCGCGCTCGAAGCGCGCACCTTGTTAGCGATATGGTTCAGCCACCCCTCGTCATACCGGCGAACCGTCGCCCCGTGCCCGACACGGGGGCCGGTATCCACTCGTTGAAGCCGCACGCTCGGCGGTTTGTTGATCAGATCCTTCCAGTGGATCCCGGCGTACGCCGGGATGACGAATTTCTTGCGTCGTGCTCTTCGCTCAGCACCTTGTCATGCTGAGCTTTGTCGCTAATCAGGAGCGCGCATGAAAAGCCTGTACCTGCGCATCTGGCTCACCGTGGTGGCGGTGCTGCTGCTGTTCGCGCTGGTTGCGGGGTGGCTGTTCCAGAGCAATGTCGAACACGAGCGCGACCGCATGCAGTCGATGTGGGCCGAGCGCGCCGCGGCGTGGGCGGCGCTGATCGAAAACAGCCTGCCCGAGCGTGACGCAGCGCCCGCCGAGCAGCGCAACGCGTTGTTCGAGTGGTCGCAGCGCCTGCGCCTGCCGCTCGCGCTGGACGACGCGCGCGGCCAGCGCATCGCGACGTCGGAGTCGTTCGCGCGCCGCGAGCTCGAGGCCGGCAATGCGCCGCAGCGGCGCAGCGTGCGCTTGCCGCTCTCGGATGGCCGCACGCTCTGGATCATGCGCCCCGGCCCGGGCGGCGGGCGCGCCGCCGCGCGCGAGGGCGGGGCGTTTGGCGGCGCCGGCCCTGGTGGCGCGGCGTTTGCGCTGCCGCGCGGCTGGGTGCTGTTTCCTCCCGCGTGGGGTGGCGGCGTGGGGCTCGTGGTCGCGCTCGTTCTGCTCTTCGTCGCGATCGCCCTGGGCGCCTACCCCGTCGTGCGGCGTTTGACGCGGCGCCTGGAGGCCTTGCAGCGCGGTGTCGAAACCTTCGGCGCCGGGCGCCTGAGCCAGCGCGTCGACGCTGGAGGGCGCGACGAAGTCGCGGCGCTGGCGCGCAGCTTCAACGCCGCCGCGCAGCGCATCGAGGCGCTCGTCGACTCACACCGCAGCCTGCTCGCCAACGCGTCGCACGAACTGCGCTCGCCTCTCACGCGAATGAAAATGGCGCTCACGATGTTCGACGACGCGCAGCCGCAGGCGCGCGCTCGAGTGGCGCAGCGAAATCGAGCGCAACATCCGCGAACTCGACGCGCTCGTCGAAGAAGTGCTGCTTGCGAGTCGCCTGGACGCGCACGCCGAAGCGAACGCGGCGCCGCACACCGCCGTGGCGTTGCTGCCGCTGGCCGCCGAGGAAGGCTCGCGCGTCAACGCGGGAGTCACCGGCGACGACGCGACGCTGCAGGGCGACGAACGCCTGCTGCGCCGCGCGCTGCGCAACCTGCTCGAGAACGCGCAGCGCTACGGCGGCGGCGCAGCGCCTGAAGTCGAGATCCGGCGCGCTGCCGGCGAGGTTCAGGTGTGCGTCAGTGACCGTGGCCCTGGTGTTGCACCGGAGCAGCGCGAGCGCATCTTCGAGCCCTTCTACCGCTTGCCCGGCCACGCCGAACAGGCCGGCGGCGTGGGCCTGGGGCTGAGCCTGGTGCGGCAGATCGCGCACGCGCACCGTGGCACGGTGCGCTGCGAAGCGCGCGAAGGCGGAGGCAGCCGCTTCGTGCTGCGGCTGCCCGCTTGACCGCGCGCCCTGTCAGGCCGCTGGTGACATCGCGGGTGCGCTCTTCACGCGTTGCAGCCAAGCGAGGAAGCCGCACAGGCCGAGGCCGGCGCAGACCAGCCCTGCCGTCGCTGCGGCCCAATAACCCGGGGCGCCGTGCAGCGCGGGCGGGCTCAGCCCTGCGACGTTGAAGGCGAGCACGTAGCCGCCGCCCAGGCCGACGCCCCAGATCGCTGCGGCGTAGATCAGCACCGGCCCGGTGGCGATGCGATACGCGCGCAGCACGTAGGCGGCGATGATTTGGGCCGCGTCGGCGATGTGAAACAGCACCAGCCAGGCGAGCAGCGGCAGCGCCGCGGCGATCACTGCGGCGTCGCTTGTGTAGGCGCGCAGGATCGGCAGCCGCAACGCGTAGACGGCGCAACCCATCACGGCGGCGAAAATCAAGCCCAGGCGCAACCCGTTCCAGCCGAGTTGGCGCGCTTGGGCGCTGTCGTTGGCGCCGATGCGCTGCGCGACCAATGTGCTCGTCGCGTTGCCGATCGACATCGGCACCATGAACAGGATCGACAACATGTTCAGCGCGATCTGGTGCCCCGCGACGGGCGTCGTGCCGATGCGCGAAATGAACAGCGCCATGAAGGTGAATCCGGTGACCTCGATCGCGATCGCCGAGCCCATCGGAATGCCCAGGCGCAGCAGGCCACGCAGACTCGCACGGTGTGGGCGCGCGACCTTGCCGTGCAGCCCGAACCTGGCGTAGAACGGGTCGCTGCGCAGCAGCCACCAGGCGGCGCTCACCTGGCACGCCATGACGATCGCGGTGGCGATTCCGCAACCGACGGCGCCCTGCGCCGGGACTTCAATGGCGCCGACGCTGAAGCCGAACACGAGCAAGGCCGACGCCGGCACCTTCAGCGCCAGCGCGCCGAGCTGCAGCAGCATGACGATTTTCGGCCGCGACACGGCGCTGTTGAAGCCGCGAAACGCGGCGAACACGAGCGTGCAGGGCAGGGCGAAGGCGAGCGCCGTCAGATAGCCACGAACCTTGGCAGCGACTTCGGGCGCGGCTTGCGACAGGTTGAGGAACGGGAACGGAAAGAGCAGCACCAGGCAGCCGACGACGGAGGCGCCGAGCGCGAGCCACATCGCCTGGTGCAACTGCGCGCCGGCCTCGGCGTGTTTGCCGGCGCCGAACAGTTGGCCGGCGATCGGCCCGACGGCGAGCACCAGGCCCATCAAGCCGATGAACACGGTGACGTAAACGGCGCTGCCGATCGCCAGCGCTGCCAGGTCCGCCGACGACGCGCGCGACGCGATCAAGGTGTCCACCGTGCCGAACGCGAGCACCGCGACCTGGCCGACGAACACCGGCCAGGCGAGGGGCAAAATGCGGCGCGCGTCGTGCAGCAGCAGTGGCGTCTCGCTCACCCGCGCACCTCGCGCGCCGCGGCGGTTTCGCGCGACGGAGGGTCTTCAGCGGGCGCCGTCGATCCGCCGGGCGCGGCGGCGCGGGCGCCTGGTGCTGAGGCGGCGTGCGCCGCAGTGGCACTGATTTCGAGCGCGCGCTCGGCGTAGCGGTTGAAGCGCCACGCCGTTCCCTCGCGCGTGATGCGGCGCCAGGTCGAGCGTTTTGCGCCGGGGCTCATCGCGGTCCAGTGCTGGACTTCGTCAAAACTGCGTCCGCAGCCCTTGCACAGCGCGTCGCCCTGGCTCGTCGAGCAGATCGCGATGCACGGGGCGTCGGGCGTCGTCGCGTACCAGGCGAGCCACGCCTGATGCGCAGCGCGTGGCATCGTGTCTTCGTCGCATTCGTCGTCGCGGTGGTAAACCATCAACGCGTAGACCTCGGCCAGCGCGCGCACCTCGGCGCAGGCGCTGATGCCATCCGGCGAAGGCCGCTGCTGGCGCCACCAGTTGATCGCAGATTCGATGTCGGTGATGTGCAGCGCGGCCATGAACGGGTTCGAAGCAGGGCGCCAAGGATAGCGCCGCGGCAGCTTGCTCGGCGCAGAGTCCGACACTGCTACGATCCGGCCCAGGGCCGTTTGTCCAGCTCAGCCCTCACCCTCACTTGACGCTCCACCTGCCTGCGCTTGACCGGCCGCCGTTCGCGGTCGTGGGCGCGCTCGATCCGGCGCAAGTCGCTGCCGAAATCGTTGCGTGTTTTCACGCGCTGGGCCAGCGGCCGGACCGGCTGGCGCGCGCGCACGCGTTGGCGCTCTCCAGCATGGGTCGGCTCGACGGCCAGGCCGCTGCGCTCTCGGCAGCCGGCGCCGCGATCGCGCACGACATCGACCGCGGCGTCGGCGCCGGCGTGGCGAGCGGCTACCACAACCCGCAGCACTTTCTCGAGGTCATGCTGTGCGCGCTCTTCCTGGCGCGACTGCATCAGTTCGACGCGCTGCGCGTCGTGCGCCTCGTCACTGCCGGACTGGTCCACGACTTTCATCATGACGGCTCGCGCGGCGCGTCCTCGCCCTACCGGCTCGAACTGCTCGCGTTGCAACAGGCGCGGCCCTACCTGAGCGCCGCCGCGGTGAACGCGCTCGAATGCCGCCGGCTCGAAGCGCTCGTGCTCGCCACCGAACCGCGCGCCGGCGTTCCTTTCGCGCGTGCCTGCTGGAAGCGGCATCGCGGCGAGACGCCAGAGATGCCCGCCAGTGCCGGATTGCCCGACCCGCTGCAGCGCCTCACGTTGGAGCCCGAACTCGCGCACGACGCCGTCTTGCTCGCCGAGGCCGACGTATTGCCCTCGATCGGCCTGACTCTCGAGCACGCCGAATCGTTGCAGGCGCGCCTCGCTGCCGAGTGGCGCACGCCGCTCGGACGCGACGACAAGATCCAGTTCATCGACCGAATGATCGGCGAGATCTCGGCGGCGCAGTTTTTCATTCCGAACGTGCAGCGCCTGCGCCAGGCTTATGCGGATGGTGCAGCGTAGCCGCGCCCGGTTCGCCGCGTGACCTGAACGTCGAAGAAACGAACTACTAGGGCCGAGGTGCGCCCGCGTCGCTGAGCGACTCGCCGAAGATCATTCGCGACACGCCGGCTTGCGCCGCAGCGCGCTCGCACTCGGCGCACGGGCGCGACGTCGAGTAGAGCACGCTGCCGGCGAGCTGCGTGCGGCGCAGTCGCGCTTGCGCGTCGCGAATCGCTTCGCGTTCGGCGTGCGCCGTCGGATCGCCGCGCTGAACGACGCGGCTCGGCCCTTCGCCGATCATTTCCGCGCCGAGCACGATGACGGCGCCATAAGGCTGGTCGCCCCAGGAGCGGGCGAGCTCGCGCATCGCGAATGCCGCTTCAATCCAGCGCCGGTCAGGCGCAGGCTGCGCCCTCGCGCCGCGCCAGTGGCCGAGCCCCGCCAGCAGCACCAGAGCCTGTGCCAGCGCGGTGCGCCGCGCGGCGCACGCATTGGAGCGAGGTGACTTTGCCGGTCGAAGGGGGTTCATGCGCAACCTCACGTCGCAAGGTCATCTGGCGCGTCACTGCGATGCAAAATGCCAGACGTTCTGGATCAGCCCGCCCTGCACTTCGTAAACCGCAGCGACTTCGAACGCTTCGCTGCGCACGCCCCAGATCAGCTCGTGGTCGATGACTTTGTTGCCGAGCACGGTGCGGTTCACGATGTCGGCGCGCAGCCCGGGAGATTGAAGCGCTGCTCGGCGTAGAAGCGCGACAGTTCGGCCTTGCCGCGCATCGCCGCTTCGGGCAGCGGCGGGCGGTACAGCGTGACCGAGTCGCTGTAGGTTGCGAGAAAGCGCACGAGGTCGCGCGCGTTGTACGCCTCGAGTTGTGCCTGCACCACATCCACGGGGTCGACCGGATTCATGCGTGAGCGTCCTCCTCCTGATTGTTTCGGATTTTGACATCGCTCGGCGCTACCATAGGGCCGTCGCAAGGAGTCCGTGCCATGTCAGCAGCTCGTGCCAAGTCCGCCAAGCCCGCCAGGCCCGTCAAGCCGCGCAGCGTTCCCGAGCCCGCGGCTGACGACACTGCGGCGGGCGAACTCACCCTGCCCGACAACGGCGCCGTGATCCAGCACCCCGACGGCTGGTACTGGCTCGCCGAGCGCGGCAGCCAGCAGTTCGGCCCGTTTGCGAGCGCTGCCGACGCGCTCGCCGACATGCACGCCGCTGCCGACGACGGCCTGGAGCCCGGTGAAACCCTCGAAGAAGCGGAAGACGAACTCGGCGTCGCGGGCTGGGTCGACCCGGACACGGGCGAGCTCGCCGAAGACTCGCACGCGCGAATCGAAGACCACTGACGCCGCGGCGCGTGCCGCCGATTCAGCGCAGCACGCGCAGCAGCCAGGCGTTCAGCGCCTGAATCTCTTCGAGGCACACCGAGTGCTCCATCGGGTACTCGTGCCAGTCCACTGCATAACCGAGTTTGGAGAGTGCATCGCGTGAGGCGGTCGCGCGCTCCAGCGTGATCATCGGGTCACGTTTGCCGTGCGCCATGAAGATCGGCACGAGCGCGTTTGCGTCGTGACGCTCGGCGGCCAAGCTCGCCGCGAGCGGCAGGTAACCCGACATGCCCACCAGCCCGCCCAGGCGCCGCGGGTAGCGCAGGCCGGCGAGCAGCGTCATCGCACAACCCTGCGAAAAACCGCCGAGAACGATGCGGTTCGGCGGCACGCCGCGCGCGGTTTCGCGGTCGATGAGCGCGTGCACTTCACGCATCGAGTCGCGCAGGCCCGTTTCGTCTTCGCGTCGCTCTGCTTGCGTGCCCAGGATGTCGTACCAGGCGCGCATCTCGAAGCCGTTGTTCAGCGTCACAGGGCGCACCGGGGCGCGCGGCAGGATGTAGCGCACCGGTCCGATCGCCGAGAGGTCGAGCTGGTCGCCGAAGCTCAGAAAGTCGGTCCCGTCGGCGCCCAGGCCGTGCAGGATGATGACGCTCGCGACGGCTTCGCGGGCGGGGTGGAGTTCGATCGTTTCCAAGGGCATGAGGGCTGGCTCTCCAGGTCAGGAAATTCGGCGCCATCGTACGCGAGTCAGGTCGCGTCGAGGTCGTGGCCGCGGCACGCGCGCCAGAGCGTGATGTCATAGGCGATTTTCAGCGCGCCGCTCGCCACCAGTGGCGCGGCGAGAAAGCCGGCGGCAAAAAGCGCGCCGCCCAGGCTCGGGCTGAGCGCGGAGGCGAGGCTGCGCGGCACCGCCGTGAGGCTCGCCGCTGCGGCGCGCTCGGCGGGCGTGACGACGCTCATCACGAACGCGCTGCGTGTGGGCACATCCATTTGCGACAACGCGCTGCGAACGAGCAGCAGGGCCAGTGCCAGCGGCAGCGTCGGCGAAAGGGCAGCGAGGATGAGGCAAATGTTCGCCGGGATGTGCGTGAACACCATCGTGTTCAGCAGGCCGATGCGCCGCGCCACCCACGGCGCGGCCGCCATTGACGCTGCGGCGAGCAGGCCGGTGGCGAAAAACAGGCTGCCGGTGCCGGCGAGCGAGAGTTCGAAGCGCTGCATCAGCCACAGCGCCATCAGGCTGTTCACGACCAGGCCGCCGGCGAATGAATCGACGGCGAACAGAGCCGCGAGCTTGATCACGATGGTCCGCGATTCACCGAGCGGTGCGGCGCGTGCCGCAGACTCGCCCGCCGCGGCCCGAGGCAGACGGCAATAAAAGACAAAGAGCGCCGCGCCGACCGCGGCGTAGCCGACGAACATGCAGCGCAAGGCAGCGAGCTCGTTCAGACCGTGCTGCGCGACGAGCCACGCCGGCACACCCGCGGCGAGCGCGCCGAACGCGGCACTCAGCGACGCGAGCAGGCTGTAGCGCGCAAACAGTGTCGTGCGGTCTTCGCCCTGCGCCGCTGCGGCGAGGCGCGAATGTTCGAGCGGCAGGAACACGCTCACGTCGCCCGAGCCGGGGTTCAGCGTGCCGACAAAAGCGACGATCAGCAGCGGCCAGAAGTCCGCCAGGCTCGCAAACGCCAGACCCGTGGCAGCCATGAGCAGCGCCGCGCCGAGCAGAAGGCGCCGCGAGTTGAAGCGGTGCCCGAACGCGCCCACCGCGAGTGTCGCCGCTGCCGAGCCGAGCAGCGTCGCGGTGGCGAGAACGCCCACGGCCCACGTCTGCAGCCCCAGTGCGAGCAGGTAGGCGGGCAGGAGCACCGCCACATAGCCGTCGACAAAGGCGCGCAAGGCGCGGCCGGCGACGAGCACGCGCGCAGCCGGGTCGGCGCCCGCGGGCGCCAGGAGGCCCATGGTTGAATCGAACCTGCTGCCGTGCGCCCGCTCGGGGTCAGCCGATGAGGAGCCGGCCCGGGCCGTCGCTGACGCGGCCGATCACTGCGGCATGCGCAAAGCCGCCACGCTTGAAGATTCCGAGCACTTCATCGACTTGCGCCCGCGCGCACGAGACGAGCAGGCCGCCGCTCGTCTGCGGGTCGGTGAGCAGCGCGCGGTCCGCTTCCGAGAAGTCCGCGGGCAGGCTCACGTCGGCACCGTAGCTCGCCCAGTTGCGCCCCGAGGCCCCCGTCACCATGCCTTGCGCCGCGAGTTCACGCACGCCGGGCAGCAGCGGCACCTTGGCCCAGTCGATGTGCACCGAGCACTTGGCACCACGCGCGAGTTCCAGGCTGTGACCGGCGAGGCCGAAACCGGTCACGTCGGTCAGCGCGTGCACGCCGGGCAGATCCGCCAGCGCGATGCCGGGTTTGTTGAGCTGCGTCGCGTTCGCGATCATCTGCTTGTAGCCGTCGCTGCTCAGCTTGTCCTTTTTCAGCGCTGTCGACAGCACGCCCACGCCGAGCGGTTTGCCGAGGATCAACACGTCGCCGGCCTTGGCGTCGGCGTTGCGCTTGACCTTGTTCGGGTGAATCAGGCCCAGCACGACCAGGCCGTAAATAGGCTCGACCGAGTCGATCGTGTGGCCGCCGGCAATTGGGATTCCGGCTTCGGCGCACATGCTTTCACCGCCCTTGATGATGCGCCCTATCGTCTCCACCGGCAGCACATTCATCGGCATTGCCACCAGCGCCAGCGCCATGATGGGCGTGCCGCCCATCGCGTAGACGTCGCTGATCGCGTTCGTCGCGGCGATGCGGCCGAAGTCGTACGGGTCGTCGACGATCGGCATGAAAAAGTCGGTCGTCGCGATCAGTGCCTGCTCGTCATTCAGTTGGTAGACGGCGGCGTCGTCGGCGGTCTCGATGCCGACGAGCAGTTCCTTCGGAACGGGAAAACCGCTGGAATTTTTCAAGATTTCGCTCAACACACCGGGAGCAATCTTGCAACCGCAGCCGCCACCATGGGATAGCGACGACAGGCGTATCGCCTTGTCGGGGGCATTCATCGAGGGTCCTCCAATGCAGTTTGAATCAGGTCCAGCAAGCGGCGCTGTTCTTCCGCCGGCTCGAACAGGGGTGCGCGCGCTAGCGTTTGCCGGCGCAGCGTGTCGAGGAAGCCGGCGTCGTCGCGCGCGCGCATGATCAGTGCGGCCAGGGCCGAATCATCGCCGAGATCGAAATACCCCGCGTAATCGGGGCCGAGCATGCCCACATTGCCGGAAATCCGCGACGCGAGCACGGCGGTCGCGCTCTGCGCAGCCTCGAGAATCACGTGCGCTCCGCCTTCCATCCTGCTCGTGCTGACGAGCAGGTGCGCGGCCTGGATGCGGCGTCGCGTTTCGCGTCGCGGCAGGCCACCCGACCAGCGGTAGTGCGGACAATCGGCCTGCGTGCTGCGCGCCGCGGCGCCGAGTTCGGCGTCGAGCGCATCGCCGATGTGCTCGAAGTGAACGTCGCTTCGCTGCTTCAGGCGCAGCGCCGCGCGCATGAAGGTCTGCGGGTCTTTTTCGTCGCGCAGGTGCGCGACCTGGATCACTCGCAGCACGCGTTTCGGTAGCGCGCCGGCGCGCAGCCGTGGCGCCGATTGATAGATGACGTGGCATTTGGCGCGATGCGCGGGTCGAGTTCGTCGACGCCCTGGTCCTGCAGCACGACGAGGTGCGTCGCCTGCTGCAGCGAGCGCTGCGCGCTGGCGTCGCTGCGGATGTCGCGGTACAGATCGGTTCCGGTGAGCACGACGATCAACGGCCGGCGCGGGTGCGCGCGGGCAAATCCATCGATGCTTGGCGCCGAGCGCCGCGCGTGCAGGGCGATGAGCGCTGCGCAATCGTCGGAGTAGCGCTGTGGCGGCCATTGCATCGAGATCGTGGTGCGACAATTCTCGGCCAGCATGCGCGACCAGCGCCACGCCGTGTGCCAATTGCCGTTGTTCGCCGCAGCGACGGCGGGGCTGACGATTGATACCAGGGGGCGAAACTTGCTCGACATCGAGGGTCCGAACATTGAATCCGCGCAGATGCGGTGCGCGGACAAGGAGCTGCTGTCGCTCGCGCTGATGGATTCGCGCAATCATACGTTGCGCTGGATCGCCGCCTACGAGCGTGCGCTCGGGCCCACGCTGAAGGTGCCGCTCAGCGCCGAGGTGAACCCGCCGCTGTGGGAGCTCGGGCACATCGGCTGGTTCCAGGAGCACTGGATCGCACGCAACGTGCAGCGCGCGCGCGGCGCCGCGTGCGACCCGTCGCACCCGCGCCTGGCGTCGATCCTGACGCACGCGGACCGCTGGTACGACTCGTCCAACGTGGCGCACGACAGCCGCTGGTCGCTCGACCTTCCCGACCTGCAGGAGACCAAGCAGTACCTCGTGCAGACGCTCGAGACGACGCTCGATCTGCTGCACGGCACGCCGGACGACGACGCCCAGCTCTACCTGTACCGCCTCGCGCTGTTCCACGAAGACATGCACGTCGAGGCGTTTTCCTACATGTCGCAGACGCTCGGTTTCGACGCCGGCCTGCTGGCGCCGATCGCAACGCTCGCGCCGCGCGAGCCGCTCGTGTTCCCCGCGACGACGTGGACGCTGGGCAGCGCGAACGTGGGGTTCGTCTTCGACAATGAGAAGTCGCGCCACGACGTTCCCGTTCCCGAGTTCGAGATCGACGCGCAAACCGTGACCTGGGCGCAGTACGGCGAATTCGTCGAAGACGGCGGCTACGACGACCCGGCACTCTGGAGCGATTCCGGCCGAGCCTGGTTGCAGGCGACAGAGCGCCGCACACCGCGCTACGTGGACCAGATGCGCCACGGCGTGATGCAACGCCGCTTCGGCAAGCTGATGCGCGTTCCCGTCGGCCAGCCCGTCATGCACGTGAGCTGGTTCGAGGCGCAGGCGTGGTGCGCCTGGGCCGGCCGGCGCCTGCCGACCGAGGTGGAGTGGGAAGCCGCAGCGCACCTCGGCGCGACGCGCGGTTTTCGCTGGGGCGACGTGTGGGAGTGGACGGCGAGCACGTTTCGCCCCTACCCGGGTTTTGCAGCAGACCCGTACCGCGACTACTCGCAGCCCTGGTTCAGCACGCACAAAGTGCTGCGCGGCGCATCGTTCGCGACGCGCGGCCGGATGCGCAGCGCGAAGTACCGCAATTTCTACCTGCCGCAGCGTGACGACATTTTTTGCGGCTTTCGCAGTTGCGCACTCTGACGGACGAAGCGCATGGCAGCCGCGCCACTTCGCATCACGCGCCTGTTCGGCGTCTCTGACCTGCAGGCGCAGGCGCTGGCGGAGCTGCTGATCGACGGCGTCGAGGGCGGCGCGTCGGTGAGTTTCATGCACCCGTTGGCGATCGACAAGGCACTCGAATTCTGGCGCAGCGTCGGCGACGGCGCGGCGCGGGGTGAACGCATTTTGCTCGTCGCCGAAGACCCGCAGGGCATCGTCGGCACGGTGCAGCTGATCCTCGAGCAGCCGGAGAACCAGCCGCACCGCGCCGACTTGTCGAAGATGCTCGTGCATCGGCGCGCCCGCCGTCGTGGCATCGGCGAGGCGCTGATGCAGGCGGCAGAACGCGCCGCGCGCGAGTGCGGCAAGTCGCTGCTCGTTCTGGACACGGCGAGTGCCGACGCCGAGCGGCTTTACGCGCGCCTGGGCTGGCAACGCTGCGGCCACATTCCCGGCTATGCGCTGCTGCCGCACGGCGGCCTGTGCGCGACGACGTTTTTCTACCGCGAACTGTGAAGACGCTCGGGGCCGGGCGAGCCCGGTCGGTCCCCGCGGCACCCGAGACGCTGGCTACAGGCCCGTCAGGTAATGCGCCAGGTTCTCGATGTCTTTCTCGTTCAGCGTGTTCGCCACGCTCGTCATGCTGCTCGCGTCGTTGGTGCGCTTGCGCGTCTTGAAGTCGGAGAGCTGCTTCACGATGTAGTCGAAGTTCTGCCCGGCGACGCGCGGCACTTCGTTCTGCCCGGCGAAACCGCCGAGGTGGCACATCGTGCAGAGCGTCTCGTCGGCCTTCGCCTTGCCCAGTTTGGCCTTTTCCGGATCGACCTTGAAGTTGAGCGACTTCGGCTTCTGCTTCGCGAAGTAGTCGGCGAGCTCACGCAATTCTTCGCGCGACAGGCCCGCGACCATGGGCGACATCTGCGGGTCGCTGCGCCGGCCCTCCTGGAAGTCGCGCATCTGCAAGTACAGGTAACGCGAGGTCTGGCCGGCAAGAATGGGGTTCACCGGGATCACCGCGTTCCCGCCCGGCCCATGACAAGCGGCGCAGAGCTCCGCTTTCGCGGGGGTCTGCGCCGGGGTTTGCGCCGGGCTTTGCGGCGACAGCGCCGGCCAGGGCCAGCGCTGCCAAACTGCTTCTCAGTCCACTCAACCTCACGGCAGAGCGAACACGATCACCGAGTTGCCGCGCTTGAAGTCGAGCTGGGTGTTGCCACCCGCGGCGACCGCGACATACTGCTTGCCGCCGACCGTGTACGACACGGCAGGTGCGTTCACGCCGGCGCCGCACTGGTACTCCCAGAGCTTCTTGCCGGTCCTCGCGTCGAAGGCGCGGAACAGGCCGTTGCCTTCGCCGTTGAACACGAGGTTGCCCGCGGTGGCGAGAACGCCACCGATGAGCGGCTGCTCGGTGTCGAACTTCCACACCATCTTGCCGGTGTCGATGTTCACCGCCGCCAGGCGACCCCACTGCTTTTCGCCGGCGATGACCTTGAACGCGCCGCCGAGCCAGAGCTTGCCGCCCGGGTACTTGGCTTCTTCGACGTGGTACGTCATCGGCTGGTGCAGGTTCGCCGCGTAGGCCAGGCGCGTGTTCGGGTTGAACGCCATCGGGCTCCACTCGACGCCGCCGTTCGCGCCCGGCAGCATGCGCTCGCCGTCCTTGGTGGGCAGAACCCACATGTTTTCTTGCGGGATCATCGCCTCGCTGTGGCGGATCAGCTCGCCAGTGGCACGGTCATGCACGTAGATGTGGCCGGTCTTGCCGCCGTGGATCGCGACTTTGCGCATCGCGCCGTCCTTGCCCTTGGCGGTGGTCAGGATCACCGGCGACACGGCGTCGAGGTCCCACACGTCGTGCGCGATGTACTGGTAGTGCCACTTGTACGTGCCCTTGTTCAGGTCGATCGCGACGATCGAGTTCGTGTACAGGTTGTCGCCCGGGCGCTCGGCGCCGTAGAGGTCGGGGCTGGGGTTGCCGGCGACAAAAAATACGGTGTTCGTCTCGAGGTCGACTGCCGGGGCCATCCACACGCCGCCGCCGAGCGTCTTGTAGAAGTCGCCGCCTTTTTCGGCGAGTTGCTTCTTCTCAGCCGCGATGTCGCGCAGCATGTTGCGCCCCGTCGCGTCGTTCACCGCCCACACGCCTTCATGGCCGCGCTCGGGAATGCTGTAGAAGGTCCAGACGAGAGCGCCAGTCTTGGCGTCAAACGCCTTGACGAAACCGCGCACGCCGTACTCGCCGCCGTTCGTGCCGATCAGCACCTTGCCGCCCACGGCCACCGGCGCCATCGTCTCGGAGTAACCGAGCTCGGGGTCGGCGATCTGCGTCGCCCACAGCACCTTGCCCGTCTTCGCGTCGAGCGAAACAAGCTTGGCATCGAGCGTCCCCATGAACAGCTGGCCGTCCAGGATCGCGACGCCGCGGTTGTTCGGGCCGCAGCAATAGGTGGTGACGGGACCTTGTTTGTGCTTGTAGTGCCAGAACTCCTTGCCCGTCGCGGCGTCGATCGCGTACACATGGTTGTACGAGGTCGTCAGGTACATGATGCCGTCGACGACGATCGGCGCGGTTTCCATCGACTCCAGGACTTCGGTCTGGAAGATGAAGGCCGGCTTCAGCTTGGCGACGTTCTCGCTGTTGATCTGCGCCGCCGGGTAGTAGCGCGTCTGCTCGTAGCTGCCGTTGCTGTGCAGGAAGTTGGCGCCGTCCTTCGCGGCGGCGCTGAGGCGCGCCTGCGGCACCGAAATATTCTTCGGCACCGGCGAGCCCGCGGCCGAGGTCTGGCCCGAAACTTCCTGGGCGAGCGCTGCGGAGCTGGCGAAGATCAAGCCGCACGCCAGGGCCGAGAGCACCGGAATCGATCGACGAAACTTGCTTGTATGACTGTGCATACTGGGTCTCCTGAGTTGTTTGCCTTGTCTGAACCAGGCTGCGCGGCGGCCGCGCCCGCCTTGGCCCCGAGTGAAACTGCGGATGGGTGCAGGCTCCCTCTGGCGCGAGAATATAGAACAAAAGCCGGTCGCCTGACCAGCCTCGTGTTGTTTTGCGCTCGCTCGCTCACTGAGGATTTACCCCGATGATGATTCGCCGCCGACCCGTTTTTCATTCATTTCTCTGGGGCCGCGCCCTGTTGCTGCTGGCGCTTGTCCTGCCGGCAGCCGCGTTCGCCCAGGCGTCACCGCACATGAGCCTGAACGCGCAGCTGCTCGTCGGCGCGCGCCAGAACGACCTGGCGCTCGTGGACCGGGTTCTCGCCAAGGGCGCGGCGCCGAACGCGCGCAACCGCCTGGGCAAGACCGCACTGCTGATCGCGTCCGAAAAAGGCAATCTGCTGCTGGCGCAGCGCATGCTGGAGGCGAGTGCCGACGTGAACCTCGCTTCGCTCGAAGGCGTGACGCCGCTCATGGCCGCGTGTTACGGCGGCCACGCCGAACTCGTGCGGCGCCTGCTCGCCAAAGGCGCACGAACCGACCCGCTCGACCGGATGCACAAGCCGGCGATCATCTACGCCGCGGCCCAGGGCCACGCCGACGCGATCGACGCGCTGCTCGACGCCGGCGTCGACGCGAACGCGACCTACGAGAACCAGCTCAGCGCGCTGATGTGGGCCGCCGGCCAGGGCCACACCGAAGTCGTGCAGCGCCTCGTGAAGCGCGGCGCGAAGGTCGACGCGCGCGACAACCGCGGCCTCTCCGCGCTCGACATGGCGCGCCGCGAAGGGCACTCGGCGGTGGCGGCGCTGCTTGGCGCCTGAGCGTGTTTTGTCATCCCGGCGCAAGCCGGGATCCACCGCTTGATCGTTCACCGGCCAATGGATCCCGGCTTTCGCCGGGATGACGCTTACCACCGCCGGGATGACGTCTACCACCGCCGGGATGATGGTTTGCCTACCCGGGCGCGCGCGCCAGCCCGAGCCGCTCGACGATGATCCGTTCCTTGACAAACGCGTCGCGGCACGCTTGCGCATAGTCGGCCGGGCCGAGGTAAGCAGGCTCTTGGTCGTACTTCGCGATCTCGGCGACAAACGCCGGGTCGAACAGCGCCTTCTTGAACGCGTCGTGCAACGTCTCGCGCACCGCGTTCGGCAGCGCGCGCGGGCCGCCGAGGCCGAACGGCGACATCGCGACGATGTCAAAGCCGAGTTCGCGCAGGGTCGGCGCGTGCGGCCAGCGTTTCGAGCGCTGCGCGGCGAATGTCGCGAGCAGGCGCAGTCTGCCGGCTTCGACGGCCGGGCCGAAACCGGTCGAGTTGACGCCCGCCATCACCTGACCCGCGCTGATCGCGTTCAACTGTTCCGCGGTTCCCTTGTACGGCACGTGGATGTACTTCAGG
Organism: uncultured beta proteobacterium; assembly: GCA_963775015.1. Lineage (GTDB taxonomy): Bacteria > Pseudomonadota > Gammaproteobacteria > Burkholderiales > Burkholderiaceae_C > JAEMQF01. The sequence continues at coordinate 421,494 of CAVZHI010000015.1, forward strand.
CCGCGCTGCGTGAAGAGTTCTTCGAGCACGACATGCGGCGTTGTCCCGACGCCGTTCGTCGCGATGCTCAGCTCGCCGGGCTTGGCGCGGGCGAAGGCAAACAAATCCTCCAGACTGCGAAACGGGCTCGACGCGCTGGCGAGAACGCCGAACGTCGTGCCGGAAATCTGGATGATCGGCGTCACGTCGCGGATCGGGTCCCAGAGAACACGCTGCGTGTGCGGGGCGCGGAAGACCGTTTGCGGCAGTTGCGCGATCGTGTAGCCGTCGGGTTCGGCCTGCTGCAGGATCGGCATCGCGAGCGTGCCGCCGGCGCCGCCGCGGTTGTCGACGAGCACCTTCTGGCCGAGCGTTTGGCCCGCGAGTTCGGCGAGCAGGCGCAACGAGATATCGGTCGCTCCTCCTGCGGGCCAGGGAACCCAAAGCGTGATCGGCCGCGACGGGAAGGCGTCGGCGGCGCGCCCCGATCCCGGGGGCAGTGCGAGGAAAGCGGCGCTGCCGAAAACGATGCGCCGGCGCGCGATTCGGCTGCTCGTTGTCATCCGGGTGGCCCCTTCTTGGCCAACCCACCGAAGCCGCGCTGCGGGTCATAACCCCAGCACGACAACGTGAAGAAGGTGAGCAGGCAGCCCAGAACGACCCACGGCGCGATGCCGGGATCCTTGGCGTAGGCGGCGAAGCGGATCCACTCGATCGCGTAAGTGAACGGATTCGCCCGCGCCAGCCAATACACCCATTCGGCGCCCGACTCCTCGAGTTTCCACAAGGGGTAGAGCGCGGTCGAGATGAAGTACATCGGGAAGATCACGAAGTTCATCGTGCCGGCAAAGTTCTCGAGTTGCTTGATGTGCACCGACAGCAGCAGCCCGAGCGCGCCGAGCATCAGCGCGCCGCACACGAGCGCGAAGAGGGCGTGAAGTCCGGCGAGCGACAGCAGCGGCAGCGTCGTTCCGAGCAGCGCGGCGACGAGCACGAATGCGAGCGCCTGCAACACCGACAGCAGCGCCGTCGCGCAGAGTTTGCAGAACAACAACCACGGCCGCGGCAGCGGCGCAGTGAGCAACAGCCGCATCAGTCCCATCTCGCGGTCGTAGACCATCGCGAGCGAGGACTGCATGCCGTTGAAGAGCAGCACCATGCCAATGAGCCCCGGCGCGATGTACACGTCATAAGAAATATAGGTGTCGTACGGTTCGACGATCGCGACGCCGAACACGTTGCGAAAGCCTGCCGCGAACACGGCGAGCCAGAGCAGCGGGCGCACCAGCGCGGACACCAGGCGCCCGGTCTGCTGCGAGAACTTGAAGAGTTCGCGCAGCACGATCGCGCGCAGCGCTTGCAGCGCGTGGGCCGCACCGTGGCGCGGGGTACCGCTCGCCGTCAGCGAGGTCGAATTCAACGTGTCACCTTGCACAACTTCTCCGGCGCGTCGGCGCCGAGCGTATCGAGCAAGTCGCTCGGGTGCAGCATGCCTTCGACCGGCGCCGTCGCGATCACACCCTGGCCGTCGCTCAGCACGAGCGGCTGGCGCAACTGGCCGTCCCAGGCGCGAAAACTCATCAAGGTTCCTTTCGAGCCGTCGAGCGGCGTTTTCGCGAGCGAACTCGTCCACGCCGAGCGCGGGCCCTTCGGGAACGCCGTGACCGCGGCGACGAGCGCCTTGCCCGCCATCCACGCCGCCCAGTCCTGCGCCGTCATCGCGCGTTTCGTCGCCTTCGCAAAGCGCCGCACGACTTGCGGCGCGCCGTAGCGCTCGAACTGCGCGTGCCACGCCAAGGCAACCAGTCCGGCGTCGCCGACCACAGGGCGCGGCAGCACGGTGCGATACGGCAGGCCGCGCGCGAACTCGCCGTCGCTGTCGATCACCCAGACCGCGTCGTAGGCGGCGCCCGCGGTCAGCAGCAGCGGGTTCGCGAGATCGCGTTCGCGCGGGTCGGCGGAGAGCTTGAACGGCTTGCTGCCCACGACCTGCAGGCCGTAGCGCTTCAGCGACGCCTGGACCGTTGCTGCGCGTTGCTGGTCGGGCGGCGACGCGCCCGTCAACAGCAGCAGCTTGCTCCACTTGCGCGCGACCAGCGTTTGCGCCAGCGCGTCGGCGCGCATGCGTTCGCTCGGAATCAGGTGCCACAGGTTCGCCCGGCAGTCCTGCTGGCGCAGGCTGTCCGCGGCTTCGCTGAGGTTGAGCACCGGCAGCTTCACGGCGTCGGCCACTGAAAGTGTCCACGCCGCGTTCAAGTCGGTCAACAGCACCGCGGCGCCGGATTTTTCGGCGGCGATCGCCGCCGCGCGCGCGGCGTCCAGCGTCGCGACCGGCTTGCTGTCGATCACCACCGCGGCGCCGCTGGCTTCCAGTTCGAGCTGGTTCTCGTCGACCGCCATGTGCAGCGCGTCGGAAAGCAGCCCGCCGGGGTGGCCGAGGTAGGCGCGCTCCAGGCGGGTGCGTTCCAGGCGTGGGTCGTCCTGCACCGCGAGCAAAGTTGCGTTCAGCGTCGCGCCTTGCGCTGACGAGAGTGCAGTCAGCGCGAGCAGCAGCAGCGGGGCGAAGCGCGGAGTCGGCATGCGGCGCTATTCAACGATCACGACGCCGTACGGCACGCGCCCGACCGGAATGCTCTTCAGCGCTTTTGCCGCCGCGACGTCGATCTGCGTCACGTCGTCGCTCAGGCCGTTCACGACGAAGAGTTTCGCTTCGGCCTTGTCCAGCATCACGTTCCAGGGCCGCTTGCCGACGAGAACCGTGTGTGTGACCTTGCGCGATCCGACGTCGATGAAGGCGACATGGTTCGCGCGGCCCAGGGCAACAAAGGCACGCTTGCCGTCGCGCGTGATCTGGATTCCGACCGGCGTGATGTCGGCGGGGCGCGCGCCCTTGACTTCGAACTTGATGCTTGCGAGCACCGCATGATCGGCGGTGGCGACGATGCTCACGCTCGCGTCGAGCTCGTTCGTCACCCACAGCTCCTTGCCGTCGGGCGTGAGCGCCATGCGGCGCGGGCGTTTGCCGACCTTGATGTTCTTCACCACCTTCGCCGTCGCGGTGTCGATCGCGTGCACCATGCTCGCGACTTCGGACGTCACGTACACCATCTTGCCGTCGGCGCTGACTTTCACGCCTTCGGGCTCCTTGCCGACCTTCACCGTCTTCTGCGTCTTGCCGGTCGCGGCGTCGACGAACGCGAGCTCGCCTTCGTCTTCGTTCGAGACGTAAATGGTTTTGCCGTCGGGGGAGATGTCGAACGCCTCGGGTTCCTTGCCGAGCGGGATGCGGCGCAGCGACTTGCCGCTCAAAGGGTCGATGATGTCGGCGGCGTTCGAATCGGTGCACGCGACCATGATCTTCGCGTCCGGCGTCATCTGCACATGGCGCGCGCGCTTGCAGGTCGCGATCACGCCCTTCACGGTGAGCGTGGCCAGGTCGATCAGCGTCAGCGAGTGGTCTTTTTCGCTCGACACATAAGCCGTTCCCTGGGCCGGCGCGGTGCCGCTGGCGACGACGATGGCGATGGCCAGCAGGGCGCGTGATGAATATCGGAACACAGTGGCGTCTCCTTCGGGTGGTGCAACGAATGAATCTTCAGCTCGTCCGCTTGATGAAACCGGCTTCGAGTGTCGCCTCGCCGAGCATCTGGGTCACTTCGGCAGGGCTGCCGTCGGCGAGCAGGCTGCCCTGGTGCAGCACGAGCACGCGGTCTGCGCCTTGCGCTTCTTCGACGAGGTGCGTCGCCCAGAGAACGCTCAAGGCGCGCTCGCGAACGTCGGCGTGCAACGTGGCGAGCAGGTCGCGGCGCGACTTCGGGTCCAGGCCGACCGTCGCTTCGTCCATCAGCAGCACCGGCGGCTCGTGCAGGTTCGCGCGCACGAGTTCCACCTTGCGCCGGTTGCCGCCCGAGAGCTCGCGCGCCTTGCGGTCCAGGTCGGCGGCGATCCCCAGGCGCGCACAACCGGCATCGATGCGCTCCCGCGCAAGCTTGCGCGGCAGGCCTTGCAAGTCGGCCTGGAACAACAGGTTGCGCCGCACGCTCAAGTCCATGTCGAGCGAAATCTGCTGGAACACGACGCCGAGCTGGCGCAGCGCCTGGGTGGGCGCGCTGCGCAGCGAGTGACCGGCGATCTCGACGCTGCCTTCGTCGGCGGCGAAGAGTCCCGTCAGCACCTGGAACAGCGTCGACTTGCCCGCGCCGTTGGGCCCGAGCAGGGCGACGAACTGACCGCGTGGCACGGCAAACGACAGCGCCTTCAGCGCGACGCGCGTGCCGTAGCGTTTGCTCAGGTTCTGGATTCGCAGCATCAATGAAGGCGTCGGTTGCGGTGAGGGTGGCGCAAGCCGGCGATTCTCGCCGCCCGCGCTATGCTCGCCGCTCAGGGAAAGTGCGCGCGGGGCCTTTTCCTGAATTTCATGAAGTGCACGCGGGCCCGCCCCAGCGTGGCAGGTGGATCGCGCGGCCCACGCTCAACTGCGCTTGGCCGCCTTGGGCTTGCGGTAACTCCACCACAGCATAGAGCCGAGCGCAAGCGACAGAACTCGCCGCCAGCGCAGCGCCGCAAGCCGGGAAGCGGCGTTGAGGCGGTGGCGCCGGTCCAGGCTGCGCGGCGACCGAGCAGGGTTTAAAGTGCGGCTGATCCAGGTGTTGGCGCAGCGTGACGAGAAAGTACTGCTCCTGCGCGAGCGGCACGAAACCCAGGCGAACGCGCTGCGCTCGCGCCGCGGCTTCGATGAGGAATGGCTGCCGTGATGGTCGGCGCCGCCACTGGCACACGCGCTGCGGCGAACGGCGTCCGGCCTGACGAAACGCGCTCATCGCGCGACGAAGCCTTCGATATTGCGCCGGTCGATGCTCAGCGCCGCGAGCAACTCCTCGCGATGCGCGGGATCCCGCGCCGGGGCTGCGGTTCGAGAAGCGCATGCCGGTCCGTTGCAGATCGGGCCAGAGCCGGCTCGAATCGAACGGATGTCCCGCAGCGACGATCAGCCCCTGCGTGCGCTGCTGCAAAGCCGATCAGATTGTGCTGGCCCGGCTTGAGCATCGCGCGGTACACCTTGACGGTGGGCGAGCGCAGCGGCGAATCGGTGAGCGCTTGAAACCCGGCGACCGGCAAGCCCGTCGTTCAGCGCCGTCGACGCAGCGACGCTTCCCGTCGAACTGGATCGTCCAGGCTGCAGACGGTGCTCCGCGATCGACCGATGTCGCGCGCAACAAGGCGCAGCGCGTCGAGTGGCTCGGCGTACATCGGGATCACGTCCGGCGCTGTTGGTCGAAGCGATGGCCAGAGACCTGTGCGGGTTCACTCGCAGCCTTCGAGATCTGCGGCGCCAGGCGCGCCTGGGCGCGTTGCGTTCGGTCCGCGGCAGTTTTTCGCTGAAGGGCGTGAAGCTGCCGGATGGTCTAGCCCAAGTCACGAGAGACCTGCGGACAAGTAAGAATCCGTTTCCCAACGCTTTAGCTCGCCTCAGCTGTGGCGCGTACGACAATCCGCGCGGGCGGGCCCGGCCTCGATCGTGCTGGTCGTGAACGGCGCAGCAGCGCCGCGAGGGGCGGTGCGAGGCTTCACGCGCTTCGAGCGCCTGGCCAATCGCGCCCGGCGAGGTGGACCTTATGCGTGCCGATTCGATAGCGTGAGGGCGAGGCCCACGTCGTCGAATTCGAGCTGGGCGCATGAAGGCCTCTGATGAGTGGCTTCGGCGCGAGCCATGCGATCGCCTGGACCTGATCGCGGGCGCGGACCCGCGCTCTGGCGTACCGTCGCGCTGTCTCTGTCGGTGAGCGGCAGCGCGTGCCTGATCGGCGCGCTGTTCGGCCTGCGCCTGGGCGCCTGGCTCGCGGTGGCGCGCTTTCCCGGGCATCGGCTGGTCGGTGCTGGGCGGTCAATACGCTTCTTGCGCTGCCGTCGGTCGTCGTCGGGCTGGTCGTCTACCTGCTGCTGTCGCGCAGCGGGCCGCTCGGCAGCTGGGGCATCCTGTTCACGCCGAGCGCGATGGTGATCGCGCAGACGATCCTCGTGTTGCCGGTGATCGCCGCGCTGACGCGCCAGCTCGTCGGCGATTCGCTGCGCGACGGCGGCGACCAGTTGCGCTCGATGGGCGCGGGCCCGTTGACCTGCGCGCTGCTCATGCTGCGTGCACGACCGCTGGGCCGTGTTCACGGTGCTGATCGCCGCGTTCGGCCGCGCCATCGCCGAAGTCGGCGCGGTGATGGTCGTGGGCGGCAACATCGACGGCGTGACGCGCGTCATGACGACCGCGATCGCGCTCGAGACGAGCAAGGGCGACTTGCCGTTGGCGATGGCGCTGGGCATTGTGCTTGCTGTTCGTCGTCGGCATCGTCAATCTTCGCGTCGGTTTCGACGCAGCGCGGCCACGGCTCGGCGCTGGCGGGGGTGCGATGAACAGCCGAGCGGCGCTGCCGCCGCTGCTGAGCCTGCGCGACGTGTCGGTGCGCTTCGGCACGGTGCAGGCGCTGGACCGCGTGTCGTTGGAGTTGCGGCGCGGCGAGTTCGTCGCCCTCGTCGGCGCGAACGGTTCGGGCAAGACGACGCTGCTGCGCGCGCTGCACGGCATGCTCGCGCTGCGCGGCGTGCCGGGTGCTCGCCGCACCCGGCGCACGTGCAGGCGATGGTGTACCAGCGGCCGTTCATGCTGCGGCTTCGGCGACCGTGAACAATGTGCGCCTCGCGCTCTGGCTCGCCGGTGCTGCCGCGCCGCGACTTGGGCGCGCGACTTGCGAAGCCGCGCTGCGCCGCGTCGGCTTGCGGATTGCGCGGATCGCCCGGCGCGCGCGCTCTCGGCGGGCCAGCAGCAGCGCCTGGCGCTGGCGCGCGCGTGGGCGGTTGCAGCCCGCGATGCTGTTTCTCGACGAGCCGACGGCGAGTCTGGACCCCTCGGCGAAGAAGGAAGTCGAACACCTGCTGGCCGGCTTTTCCGCCGAAGGCATGACGCTCGTGATGAGCACGCACAACCTGGGGCAGGCAAAGCGCCTGGCGAGCCGCGTGATCTATCTCGAACAGGGGCAGGCGCGTGTCGATTTGCCGACCCGAGAATTTTTCAGCGACCGGCTCGACGGTCAAGTCAACTTGTTTGTCAAAGGAGAAGTGGCGTGGACATTGGATTGAACCGAGCGGCGCCGGCGCGCCGATTCGCCCTGGCGGCCGCATTCGCGGCGATTCTGCTCAGCCCTGCGGCGCGCGCGCAGGACAAATTCATCGTCATGGCGTCGACGACGAGCACCGAACAGTCGGGCCTGTTCGCGCATCTGCTGCCGGCGTTCAGGCGCGCGACGGGCGTCGACGTTCGCGTCGTCGCCTTGGGTACGGGCCAGGCGCTCGACATGGGCCGGCGCGGCGACGCCGACGTGCTGTTCGTGCACGACCAGCCCGCCGAAGAAAAATTCGTCGCAGACGGATTTGGCCTGGCGCGGCGACCGGTGATGTACAACGACTTCGTCATCGTCGGGCCGAAGGCCGACCCCGCGGGTGCGCAGGGCAAGGACGTCGTCGAGGGCTTGAAGAAACTCGCTGCGTCGAACGCCGCCTTCGTTTCGCGCGGCGACAAGAGCGGCACGCACGCCGCCGAGCTGCGCTACTGGAAGGCGGCCGGCGTCGACACGCCGGTGGGCAAGGCCGCGGGCTACAAGGAATGCGGCTGCGGCATGGGCCCGGCGCTGAACATGGCGTCGAGCACGCTCGCCTACGCGCTCACCGACCGCGGGACCTGGCTGTCGTTCAAGAACCGCGGCGAACTCGCGATCCTGGTGGAAGGCGACAAACGGCTCTTTAACCAGTACGGCGTGATCGTCGTCAACCCCGCCAAGCACCCGCATGTGAAGAAGGATTCAGCCCAGGCCTTTGCCGACTGGGTGGTCTCGGCGGACGGCCAGGCAACGATCGCGAGCTACAAGATCGGAGGCGAGCAGCTGTTCTTTCCGAACGCAGCGCGCTGAAGCATCGGATCGCCGCGCAGTCGATCCAAAGCGAGACACCTCAATCTGCCGACTAGGGGTTTGCCCGCAGTAGGCAGCCCGAAGCGTTGACCGAACAATCCCATCCACAGCGGCACCACAGCGCTGCACCCGACCTCTTAAGGAGAACCCCCGTGAACGTGTCGATTTCATTGACGGTCAACGCCAGAGCCGTCACGGCCAGCGTCGACCCCCGCACCCTGCTCGTGCAATTGATCCGCGAGCAGCTGCAACTCACCGGCACGCATGTCGGCTGCGACACCGCGCAGTGCGGCGCGTGCACCGTGCACCTGAACGGCCGCGCCGTGAAAGCGTGTTCGATGCTTGCCGTGCAGGCGCAAGGCGCAAGCATCACGACGATCGAAGGCTTGGCGACTGACGGCGAACTGCACCCGATGCAGGCGGCGTTCCGCGAATGCCACGGCCTGCAATGCGGCTTCTGCACGCCGGGCATGGTGATGTCGGCAGTGCAACTGCTGAAAGACAACCCGAAGGCGACCGAGCAAGACATTCGCGACGGCCTGGAAGGCAACATCTGCCGCTGCACGGGTTACCACAACATCGTCAAGTCGATCCAGCTTTGCCAGAGCGGCAAAGTCGGCGCGTCAGCCTAAGGAGACCATGATGACGGACATGAGCAACTCCCCCATCGGCAAGCCGATGCAACGCCGCGAGGACTATCGTTTCCTCACCGGCGCAGGCCAGTACACCGACGACGTCGTGCTGCCGCACCAGACCTACGCCGCGTTCCTGCGCTCGCCTTACGCGCACGCGAAGATCCGCTCGATCGACATCAAGAAGGCGCTTGCCGCACCCGGCGTCGTGAAGATATTCGTCGGCGCGGACCTGGCCGCGGCTAAGGTCGGCGGCCTGCCCTGCGGCTGGTTGATCCACAGCAAAGACGGAACGCCGATGAAAGAGCCGGCGCACCCGGTGATCGCGCACGACAAGGTGCGCCATGTCGGGGATCAGGTCGCGCTCGTTGTCGCCGAGACGGCGTGGCAGGCGAAAGACGCAGTGGAGATGATCGAAGTCGATTACCAGGAACTGCCGCCGGTGATCGACATCAGCAGCGCCGACAAGGCGACTTCGCTCGTGCACGATGACGTGCCGAACAACACCTGCTACGACTGGGGCCATGGCAACAAGGACGCTGTCGACGCTGCGTTCAAGGTCGCGGCCAAGGTGAGCACGCTCGAATTCATCAACAACCGGCTCGTGCCGAACGCGATGGAGCCGCGCGCCGTGAACGCCGGCTACACGAAACACGACGACAGCTACACGCTTTACGTGGCGAACCAGAACCCGCACGTCGAGCGCCTGCTGATGTGTGCCTTCGTTCTCGGACTGCCGGAATCGAAAGTGCGCGTCATCGCGCCCGACGTCGGGGGCGGCTTCGGCTCGAAGATCTTTCTCTATCCGGAAGACGTGGCGCTGGTCTGGGCGAGCAAACGCGTCGGCCGTCCCATCAAGTGGACGGCAGAGCGCAGCGAATCGTTCATGACCGACGCGCATGGCCGCGATCACGCGACGAAAGTCGAGCTCGCGCTTGACGCCAAAGGCATGTTCCTCGCGCTGCGCGTGAAGACGATCGCGAACATGGGCGCTTACCTGTCGACATTTGCCTCCAGCGTGCCGACGATCCTTTACGCGACGCTGCTCGCCGGCCAGTACAAGACGCCGGCGATCTACGCCGAAGTCAAGGCGGTGTTCACGAACACGGCGCCGGTCGACGCTTACCGGGGCGCGGGCCGGCCCGAGGCGACTTATGTGGTGGAGCGCATCGTCGAACAGGCGGCGCGCGATCTGAAGATGGACCCGGCGGCTCTGCGGCGGCAGAACTTCATCACCGAGTTCCCGTACGCGACGCCTGTCGGCCTCACGTACGACACCGGCAACTACGCGGCGCACCTGGACAAGGCGATCAAGCTCGCGGATGTGGCCGGTTACGCGTCGCGCAAGGCCGCAACCGAAGCAAAAGGCCTGAAGCGCGGCATCGGCTACAGCTGCTACATCGAGGCGTGCGGCATCGCGCCGAGCAACATCGCCGGCGCGCTGGGCGCACGCGCGGGGCTGTTCGAAGCCGGTGAAGTGCGTGTCCACCCGACCGGCACGGTGACGATCTTCACCGGCTCGCACAGCCACGGTCAGGGCCACGAGACGACGTTTGCGCAAGTCGTCGCGTCCAAGCTCGGCATTCCGGTGGAGAACGTCGAAATCGTTCACGGCGACACCGGGCGAATTCCGTTCGGCATGGGAACCTACGGCAGCCGCTCCTTGAGCGTCGGCGGTACGGCGATCGTGAAAGCGGTCGACAAGGTCATCGCCAAGGGCAAGAAGATCGCCGCGCACTTGCTCGAGGCGGCAGACACCGACATCGAGTTCGAGAACGGCGAGTTCAAGGTGAAGGGCACGGACAAGAAGGTGCCGTTCGGCTCGGTCGCGCTCACCGCTTATGTTCCGCACAACTACCCGCTCGACAAGCTCGAGCCGGGACTGAACGAAAACGCGTTCTACGACCCGACGAACTTCACGTATCCCGCAGGCACGTACATCTGCGAAGTCGAAGTCGATGCGGAGACCGGGCGCACACGCGTCGACCGCTTCACCGCGGTCGATGACTTCGGCAACATCGTGAATCCGATGATCGTCTCGGGCCAGGTGCACGGCGGCCTGGCGCAAGGGTTGGGGCAGGCGATGGTCGAGGGCTGCCAGTACGACAAGAAGACGGGCCAGCTGCTCACCGCGTCGTACATGGACTACACGATGCCGCGCGCCGACGATTTGCCGAGCTTCACCGTGGACACGACGAACACGCCGTGCACGCACAATCCGCTCGGCGTGAAGGGTTGCGGCGAGGCCGGCGCGATCGGCTCGCCGCCGGCGTTCATGAACGCGCTGACCGACGCGCTCGGCGTCAAAGACCTCGCGATGCCGGCAACGGCCGAGCGCGTCTGGCGCGCTGCAAACAACATGGCTTGAAGGAGGACACACATGTACAGCTTCGACTACCAACGGCCGACAAGCACTTCCGCCGCGGCAGCGGCGTTCAGCGGCGACGCGCGTTACCTCGCCGGCGGGCAGAGCCTGGTGCAGGCGATGAAACTGCGCCTCTCGCAGAGCGAACGCCTCGTCGACCTCGGCGCCATTCCTGAGCTGAAGAGCATTCGCGTCGACGGCGGCAACGTGATCATCGGCGCGATGGTCACGCACTCGAGCGTCGCGAACTCGGCCGACGTGAAACGCGCCTTGCCGGCGCTCGCCGAACTCGCCAGCGGGATCGGCGACCCGATGGTGCGCAACATGGGAACGATCGGCGGGTCGATCGCAAACGCCGACCCGGCCGCCGACTACCCGGCCGCCGTGCTGGGCCTGGGCGCGACGATCCACACGAACCAGCGCACGATTTCCGGCGACAGCTTTTTCACCGGCCTGTTCGAGACGGCGCTGAAGGCCGGCGAAATCATCACTGCAGTGAGTTTTCCGACCGGAGCCAAGGCCGCGTACGTCAAGTTCAAGCAGCCCGCGTCGCGCTTTGCGCTCGTCGGCGTGTTCGCGAGCCAGGGCGCGAGCGGGGTGCGGGTCGCCGTCACCGGCGCGAAAAGCAGCGTGTTCCGCTGCAAGCCGATTGAAGACGCACTCGCGAAGAGCTTCACCGCCGCGGCAGCCAAAGGTGTGAAGGTCGGGACGGACGGCATCAACGGCGACCTGCACGGCACGCCGGCGTACCGCGCAGCGATGATCAGCGTCATGGCGTCGCGTGCGGTGGCGGCGGCACTCGCGCGCTGAATCGAAGCGTCGGGCAGCGAGCGGTGCGAGTCATCCCGGCGAACGCCGGGATCCACCCTCGCGGCGTCCCGTGGATCCCGGCCCCGTATCGAGTACGGGGTGGCACTTGCGCCGGGATGACATGGTCTACTGGCGAATGCTGGCGTGCGCCGCTGCGCCATTCAATCCTCTGAAGATAATTGCCTGACCATGACGGCCCCTGAACTGAAGCTGCCCGACAGCGTCGACGCGGTCATCGCGCTGCTCGCTGCGGAAAACTACCTCTGCGACCGGCGCCTCGCGACCGCGCTGTTCCTGAGTCTCAAGCTTGGGCGCCCGCTGTTCCTCGAAGGCGAGCCGGGCGTGGGCAAGACGGAACTCGCGAAGACGCTCGCTGCCGGGCTCTCGACGCTCCTGCTGCGCGTGCAATGCTACGAAGGCCTGGACATCGCGCAGACGGCTTACGAGTGGAACGTCGCGCGCCAGATGGTCGAGATTCGCCTCGCCGAAGCGGCGCACAGCGTCACCGACGCAGCGGAGCGCGAGCGCCTCACGCACAGCCTCTATTCGCGCTCAATGCTGATCGAGCGGCCGTTGCTGCAGGCGCTGACGCAGGCCCGCTCGCCGGTCCTGTTGATCGACGAGTTGGACCGCGCCGACGAACCGTTCGACGCCTTTTTGCTCGAAGTCCTGGCGGAAAACCAGATCACGATTCCCGAACTCGGCGTGATCAAGGCGGTGGCGCCGCCGATCACGATCATCACGAGCAACCGCACGCGCGAGATCCACGACGCGCTGAAGCGGCGGTGCCTTTACCACTGGGTCGAGTTCCCGGACGTCGAGCGCGAACTCGACATCGTGCGACGCAAGGCGCCCGGCGCGAATGAGCGCCTGTACCGCCAGGTGGTCGAGTTCGTGCAGCGCATGCGAACGCTCGATCTGTTCAAGGCGCCGGGCGTCGCCGAAACGATCGACTGGACGAATGCACTCGTCGCGTTGAACGCGATGCGCCTCGATCCTGCAACCGTCCACGACACGCTGGGCGTGCTCCTGAAATACCAGGACGACATCGCCAAACTGCAAAGCGGCGACACGGCGAAATTGCTCGACGAATTGCGGGCGCGGGCGTTGCTGGAGTGATGCGCAGGTACCCGGCATACAGTGGATCCCGGCGTTCGCCGGCATGATGGGAATCCTTGCGATGCTCGCCGACAACATCGTCCACTTCTCGCGCGTGCTGCGCAACGCCGGCTTGGCCGTCGGGCCGGATCGGGTTCTGGCAAGCATTGCCGCGGTCGAGGCGATCGGCCTGGACCGGCGCGAAGACGTTCGCGCCGCGTTGGCCGCAGTGATGCTGGAGCGCCATGAACAGCAGGTGTTGTTCGACGCCGCGTTCGACGCCTTCTGGCGCGACCCGAAATTGCTCGAGCAGATGATGCTGTTGCTGCTGCCGAAGATTTCGGGCCGAGGCGAGAAAGTCAAGCCACCGCGCGCGAACCGCCTCGCCGAGGCGCTTGCGCCACCGCCCAAGAGCGAGCCGCCGAACCCGGCGAACAACACGGCGAAAGAAGAAGTCCAGTTCGAAACCCAGTTCAGTTTTTCGGAGCGCGAGCGGCTGCAACAGGCGGATTTCGAGTCGATGACGACGGCCGAATACGAAATCGCGAAAAAGCTCGCCGAGCGCGCGCCGCTGCCGGTGCAGCCGGTGCGACGGCGCCGTCACGAAACCGGCGCGCGCGGCACGCTCGACCTGCGCCGCACCTTGCAGCGCATGGCGCGCCAGCCCGAAACGCTGACGCCTTCGTACACGCACCCACGAACCGAAATGCCGCCGCTCGTTGTGCTGCTCGACATCTCGGGTTCGATGGAGCGCTATTCGCGCCTGTTCCTGCACTACGTGCACGGCTTGACGCGGCGTTACCTGAAGGTGCACACCTTCACTTTCGGTACGCGCCTGACGAACATCACGCGCTGCCTGAAACACCGCGACCCCGACGTCGCGCTGAAGATGGCCGACGCACAAGTCCTCGACTGGAAAGGCGGCACGCGCATCGCGAGCAGCCTGGACGAGTTCAACCGGCGCTGGGCGCGGCGCGTGCTCGGCGCCAACGCGGCAGTGCTGCTCGTCACCGACGGCCTGGAGCGCGAAGACGGCGGCGACCTCGCGCAGTGCGCCGCGCAACTGCACCGTTCGGCGCACGAAGTCGTGTGGCTGAATCCGCTGCTGCGCTTTGACGGCTTCGAGCCACGAGCCGCGGGAGTCAAGACCTTGCTCGCGCATGTCGACCGCTTCCTGCCGGTGCACAACCTGGCGAGCCTGGCCGATCTCGCGACGGCATTGCGCAGCGCACCGCAAAACGCCCAAGCGGGCACAATTCGCAGATGAAGCGTGATCGGGCAGCGAATCACGGGAGCAATCGAAATGGACAGTCTTGACTTGCAGGTGTTGACCCAGGCGCGCGACTGGCGGATTCAGGGTCGCGGCGTGTGGCTCGTGACGGTGATCGAAACCTGGGGCTCGGCGCCGCGCCCGCCGGGCGCATTGCTCGCGATGTGCGACGACGGCCAGGTCGCGGGCTCGGTGTCGGGCGGCTGCGTCGAAGACGACCTGATCGAACGCGTGCGCCACGGCGAGCGCGTTGCCAAGCCTTCCCTCGTGACCTACGGCGTGAGCAAGGAAGAAGCGGCGCGTTTCGGCCTGCCTTGCGGCGGCAATTTGCGCCTCGTGCAGGAACCGCTCGGCGACACCGCGTGGATCACGGAGATCCTCGATCGCACGGCGCGCCATGAACTCGTCGCCCGGCGCCTGGACCTGGCGACGGGAGCGGTCAGCATCGAAGCTGCGTCGCGCGGCGAGGCGTTTGCGTTTCGACGGCAAAACGCTGCGCGCGCTGTTCGGCCCGCGCTGGCGCCTGCTCATCATCGGCGCCGGGCAACTCTCGCGCGCCGTCGCGCAGATGGCGCTCGCGCTCGATTTCGAAGTCATCTGCTGTGACCCGCGCGAGGAGTACCACCTCACCTGGGACATTCCCGGAACGACATTCAGCAAGGCGATGCCCGACGACCTGGTGCAGGAACTGCAACTCGACCCGCACAGCGCCGTCATCGCCGTCACGCACGACCCGAAGCTCGACGACATGGTGCTCTTGGAGGCGCTCAAGTCGCCTGCGTTCTACATCGGCGCGCTCGGCTCGCGCAGCAACACGGCGGCGCGCAAGCAGCGCCTGGCGCTGTTCGACCTCTCCGCTGCCGAGATCGGCCGCCTGCACGGGCCGATCGGCCTGGATCTGGGCAGCAAGACGCCGGCCGAGATCGCCGTCGCTATCGTCGCCGAAATCGTTGCCGTGAAAAACGGCATCGTGCTGACGCAGAAGAAAGAGGGCTCGGCGATGCCTGTCGCGCCGGGCGTGTGCGTCCGTGGCTGACCGGTGTGAAACCCGAATGAGGTGCCTGCCCATGATTCTTCGTTCTCTCTCGCACGCGCTGCTCGCGATCGCGCTCGGCGCGGCGTCGCTCGCCAATGCGCAGACGACGCCCGCCAAGCCGATCCGTCTGATTTGCCCGTTCCCACCCGGCGGTGCGGTCGACATCGCGTCGCGCGCGATCGCCGCGGAGCTCTCGAAGAACCTCGGCCAGACCGTGACGGTTGACAACCGCCCGGGCGCGGGCGGCAACATCGGTGGTGTCGAGGCGGCGCGCGCTGCACCCGACGGCCTGACGCTGTTCATGACGACGAGCGGAATCAACGCGATCAACCCGGCGCTTTACGCGAAGATGCCGTTCGACCCGATCAAGGATCTGGCGTCGGTGGCGGCACTGGTGTCGCTGTCCAACGTGCTGGTGGTACACCCCTCGGTGAAGGCGAATTCGTTGGCCGATGTGATGGCGCTGGCGCGCGCCGAGCCCGGCAAGATGAACTACGCGTCGTCGGGCAACGGCACGAGCATCCACATGTCGGGCGAGATGTTCAAGCACCTGACCAAGGTCGACATCGTGCACATCCCCTACAAGGGCAGCGCACCGGCGGTGAGCGACCTGCTGGGAGGCCAGGTGATGATGATGTTCGACAACATCCCCTCCGCGCTGCCGCACATCAAGTCCGGCAAGCTGCGCGCGCTGGCCGTCACCGGCGCGAAACGGGATCCGCTGCTGCCCGACGTGCCCACCGTCGCCGAAGCGGGGGTGCCGGGCTACGAATCGGGTGTCTGGTTCGGCCTGGCGGTTCCCGCGGCGACGCCCAAAGACGAGATCGCGCG
The DNA here is from genome assembly GCA_963775015.1 of uncultured beta proteobacterium. Lineage (GTDB taxonomy): Bacteria > Pseudomonadota > Gammaproteobacteria > Burkholderiales > Burkholderiaceae_C > JAEMQF01. The sequence continues at coordinate 437,470 of CAVZHI010000015.1, forward strand.
CCTGAACGACGCGGCGGTGAAGGGGACGAAGTCGCCGGAATTCATCAAGCGCATGACCGAACTCGGCTACACCATCATCGGCAGCACGCCCGAGCAGATGGCCGAGATGAACAAGGTCGAGACGGCGCGCTGGGGGCCGATCGTCAAGGCGTCGGGGGCGAAGGTCGACTGAAGCCGCCCGCGCGTCGCGCCGCGGGTTCAGCGCGGCGCCGACGCAGCCTGCAGGCGCTGGTGTCGCTGGCGAGGGCGCATTCGGCAATACGACCCCCGGCCCAAGCGGAATGTCGGGCGTGTCGCTGATGGCGCGAACGAAGTAGCGCGTGTCGCCGAAGCAACTCGTCGGCAGGCCGACCTTCTCGTCGTAGTGCAGGCTGACGCGCCGGCCCATCGCGCGGCTGATCTTTTCGGCCACGGCGTCGTCGTGCACCGTGAAGTAGAACTTTTCCACCGTCGTTCCGGGCAGCGACACGAGCGCGAGTTCGCCCTCCCAGGTCTTGCAGATCCAGCCCTTGTGCGAGAACTTCTGCACCCAGCCTGCGCGCTCGCCGCTCGAGTAGCTCCAGTTCAGGACAAAGAAGACGTAGCCCGTGATCAGGGCGGCAATCGCAAGCAGGGCGACGATCAGGCTTTTCAACATGGAGCTTCCATCCAGGGCGTTCGGTGAGGGCGCAATCGTCGCACAAGCTTGCACGCAGCTTGCCGGGCGATTGCCCGCATGCGAACGCGTAGACTGGCGTGCACGGCGGCTTTGGCGGCTGCGCGCAACAACGAAAAAGGAGCGCTCCATGCTCAGCGGGACTTGCCACTGCGGCGCGGTTCGCATCACGATCCCACGCCGGCCGCGCAGCGTGACGAACTGCAATTGTTCGATCTGCCGCCGCTACGGCACGCTCTGGGCGTACTACAAACACGCCGAGGTGCAGGTCAGCGCCGCGCCGGATGCGCTCGATGAGTATGTGTGGGGTGACAAGCTGCTCAAGTTCGGCCGCTGCAGCCAGTGTGGTTGCGTCACGCACTGGGAGCGAATCCGCCCGACCCCACAAAGCCGGATCGGCGTCAACGCGCGCAACTTCGAACCCGCCTCGATCGGCGACGTGCGGATCCGCCTGCTCGACGGCGCGTCGACGTGGAAGGTGCTCGGCTGAGCCCGATGGCCGGAGGCGCGATGATAGCGGCCATGACGTCAGAAGCGCCGACCCTTGATTCAACCGGTCAAAACCCGAACCGCGCCGGCCCCGCCGCGCGCGAACGTTTTCTGGCGCTGCTCGACGAAAGTTTCGCAAACGCGACGCTGATCAAGCTGATTCTCGCCAAGCCCACCGGCGCCGAACCGCAGGTGCAGCAGGTGGCGGCGCGCCGCATCGAGTTGCGCGGCGAGGCGCATTGGAGCTTCGTCTACCGCCATCCGACGAAAGACGTGACGAAGAACCTGCTGCCCAACGAAGGTCTGGCGCATGTTGCGGCGCTGCTCGGCGCGCCGTTTCGCAATGCGCACCTCCTGAGCACCGAGCACACAACCGAACTCGCGATCAGCGAACGTGGCAAGCAGACGCTGCGGCACAAGGCGGCTGCGCCGCCTGCGCTGGCGCGCCGGCAGCCAGCCGCACACGACCGCACGAAGCATCGCCTCGTCGCGCTCGAGCGGCCCTTCCTCGCTGCGCTCGGCGTGACCGACGCCGCGGGAAAGCTGATTCCGGCGATGTCGCGCAAGTATCGGCAGATCGACAAGTTCGTCGAAGTTTTCGCGAGTGCATTCACCGCGTCCACACTCGCCCAGGCGCGCCAGCGTGCGCGTGCTCGACTTCGGCTCGGGCAAGGGTTACCTCACGTTTGCGCTGCACGACCATTTGCGCCACGCGCTCGGCGTCGACGCGAGGGTCACTGGCGTCGAGTTGCGCCAGGACATGGTCGACCTGTGCACGAGCGCCGCGGCGCGGCTTGGGATCGAGGGCTTGAGCTTCGAGCAGGGCGACGTGACGAGCCGCGCGCCGCAGCCGGCCGACGTGATGATCGCGCTGCACGCCTGCGACACGGCGACGGACCACGCGATTCACATGGGCGTCGAGGCCGGCGCGGCGATCATCCTGTGCGCGCCGTGTTGCCACAAGGAGCTGCGTCCGCAGTTGCCAAGCTCGGCTCAGCCCGCACCCGATTCGCGCCATCCTGCAGCACGGCGTGCACCTGGGCCAGGAGGCCGAAATGGTGACCGACGGCCTGCGCGCGCTGCTGCTCGAGGCGTGCGGTTACTCGACCCAGGTGTTCGAATTCGTCTCGCTCGAGCACACGAGCAAGAACAAGATGATTCTCGCCGTGAAGCGCGAGGCGCCGGTCACGCCTGACGCGCTGCTGCGCGAGGTGCTCGAAGTGAAGCGCTTTTACGGCATCGCCGAACAGCGTCTGGAGCGCTTGCTCGCGGCGCGGCTCGGCGCCGCGTGAGGCGAATCTGCGCTCAGCGCGCGGCGGCGGCCTGGTGCAGGAGCGCGGTGTCGGGCCCGGCGTGCAGAACCTGCGCAGCGAGCTCGTAGTACGCTGACGCTTCGTCGCTCAGGTGCGCCGCCAGCGAGGCGTTGTCGCTGCGCAGCTCGCCGGTGTTCGAATCGACCACCTTCACGCCACGTTTGGGCGAGAGTTCGACGATCCGGCCATCCTGCATGTAGCCCACCGTCAGGTAGTTCGACATGAAGGCGCGCTCGTGCTTGCGCCCATCGGTGAGGATGTCCTGGCCGAAAAAGCGCGACGTGTAGCTCACGTCGAGCAGCGCGAGCACGGTCGGCGCGACGTCGATCTGCGACGCGAGCGTGTCGACTCGCGCCGGCGCGACGATACCCGGCGCGTAGACGATGAGCGGAATGCGGTAGTTCTCCGGCGGCAAGTTGATTCGGCCGCGGCCGTTCGACGTGTGGTCGGCGACGAACACGAACACCGTGTTTGCGAACCAGGGGCGCGTTTGCGCCTTGCGAATGAAATCCCCGATCGCCCAGTCGGTGTATTTGACTGCGCCGTCGCGCCCCGAGCCTGACGCGATGTCGATGCGCCCGGCCGGGTAAGTGAACGGGCGGTGGTTCGTCGTCGTCATGACATGCGCAAACACCTTCGTTCCTGCCGCGGCACGGGTGTCGATCTCACGCAGCGTGAGCGTGAACAGGTCTTCGTCGGCGACGCCCCAGATCGTTTCGTGCGAGATGTCTTTCGGCGCAATCGCGCTGCGGTCGATCACGGTGTAGCCGTTGCCGCCGAAGAAGTCGCGCATGTTGTCGAAGCGGCTGTAGCCGCCGTAGACGTAAAGCGGCTCGTAACCCTGTTCCTTGAAGACGCCGCCGAAAGTCTGGTAACCCTTGTTGTGGGCGCGCATCGGCACGGCGTGACCAGGGGTCGGTGGCAGCGACAGCGTCAGCGCCTCGAGGCCGCGCACCGTGCGCAGGCCGGTCGCGTAGATGTTCGTGAACATGAGTCCGTCTTTCGCCAGGCGGTCCAGGTTCGGCGTCAGCCCCGGCTTGCCGCCGAACGCTTGCACGAAGTCGCTGCCCAGGCTCTCGATCGACACCATCACGACGTGGTGCGGCTTCGCGGCCCGCCCGCTGTTCACTTCGCGTTCGAGCGGGTGCGATCCGCCGGTATAGAGCGCTGTCGAGCCAGCCTCGGCGAACTCTTCGCGCACCTGCGCCTGCGCTTGCCCGGGCGCGAGGGTGCGGTAAAAGCGCTGGAAGTCGAGGTCGTTGCTGCGGTAGGCGCGCATGAATTCGTACGGCCCGTTGCCGGCGAGTTCGCGGCCCGCGGCGGACGCGATCGATTCATGCGGCGCATCGCCGACGACGCTGAACGACACGACGGGCAGCGCGATCACGAGCGCCGTGGCGGCGAGTCTCTGGCGCCAGGTGCCGGCCTGTCCAGACGCTGCGCGCCACACCGGCCGGCGCAACAGGAACACGATGCACAAGGCAGCGACGCCGATCCCGGAAAGAATCCGCGCCACCGGGTACGACTCGCGAATGTTGCCGATGACCTCGCGCGTGTAGACGAGGTAGTCGACGGCGATGAAATTGAAGCGCGACGCGAATTCGTTCCAGAACACGCCTTCGGCGACCGCGGTGAACAGGATCCCCGCCAGCACGGCGGCGAGCAGCGCGGTCGCTGTGACTGCGTGGCCGCGCCGGCCGCGTTCGGAATTCGGCCAGGCGAAGGCGAGCAAGGCGAACGGCACGAGCAGGTAGGCGAGGGCGGCTGTGTCGTAGAGGACGCCGATGGCGAACACGTTGACGAACCCGAATGCGGTCAGCCCGACGCTGGCCGGCCCCTCGAAGCCCAACAACGCTGCGCGCAGGGTTGCGTTCAGCACCAGGAACAGGCCGCCCACCCAGAGCAGCAGCGCATAGCGCGCCGGGAAAATTTTCTTCATCTCGGGTTCAGGAGGCTTGCGCGTTGGTTCGGGAAGGGCGCGATTGTCCTCCCATCGCCACGGCGAGCACGCTACAAGGTGTTCACGAGGTGCCCACCGTCCACGGGAATCACGGCGCCCGTCATGTAGCTCGACGCGCTGCTCGAGAGCAACAGCAGGGGTCCATCGAGTTCGCTCAGCTCGCCGGTGCGGCGTTGCGGAATCCGCGCGACGATCGCCTGGCCCGGTGGCGAGGCGAGCATGGCGCGGTTCAGTTCGGTCACGAAGTAGCCCGGCGCGAGCGCGTTGACGCGAATCCCGTGCTCGGCCCATTCGAGCGCGAGCGCCTTCGTCATCTGCACGACGCCGGCCTTTGTCGTCGCGTAGGCGAGCACGCCGACGCGCACGCGCAGCCCCACGATCGATGCGATGTTGACGATCGCGCCGCCGCGGCCGGCCTTCACCATCTCGCGCGCCGTCGCCTGCGCCATGCGCATCACGCCGCTCAGGTTGACGTTCATCATCTCCATCCAGTCGGCTTCGCTCACCTCGAGCGCCGGCGCGCGCAGCGCGATTCCGGCGTTGTTCACGAGCACGTCGGGAACGCCGAGCGCTGCGACGATGTCCTGCAGCGTCTTGGCCACGCTGCCCGGCGAGCGAACGTCCACGTGCAACGCGGTGCACGCGTCGCTGCGTTGCAGTTCGGCGTTGATTTGCGCCGCGAGCGTTCGCCCCAGGTCGACGCGCCGGCCGAGCATCGCGACGCGCGCGCCTTGTGAGGCGAGGACTTTCGCGAAGTGCAGCCCGAGGCCGCTGAAGGCGCCGGTGACGATTGCGATGCGGCCGGTCAGGTCGAAGTTCAACGGCGCTCGCAGCGCCGACGCGGCGCCGCCGGACTCAGGGCGCGTCGACATCGACGCCTTCGAACACCTGGGCGATGGGCATGGTGACGCCGAGCGAGGCGATGTCCAGCGTGGCGCCCTCGCTCATGTCGTGCAGCACCCATTGGTCGAGCTCGTTGCGGCGAAACGCCTCGACGCGGCGCGTGTCGGGATCGACGAGCAAGTACTCCTTGAGTGCAGCGATGCGGCGGTACAAGGCGAATTTCTGGCTGCGGTCGTGGGCCTGGGTGCTCGGCGACAGCACTTCGATCACGAGGCTCGGCGCACGAAAGATCATGTCGGTGCGCAAGTCCTGCGCGTCGCAGGTGACGAAGACGTCGGGATAGAGAATCGCATCTTCGCCGATCTGCACCTTCATTGATTCGCTGAAGGCTTGACAGGGCGAGCCGGCCAGCAAGTTTCCCAGGTGGCGCACGAAATTGGCCACAACCCGGCCATGAGACCGCCGGCCCCCCACCATCGCGAACACCTCGCCGCGATAAAACTCATTGCGCCCGGATTGGGTGTTCTCCCAGGCGATGAACTCGGCGAGCGACATCGTCTTCAGCGGCATTCCCATGGCGTCCTCCCTCAGCCTCACCCGATTGTGCATCGCGCAGGAGCGCAACCCAAGCTGAGCAACATGCCGGCCGGTCGACCTAGACCTTGTCCTTCATGCTGCGCTGCGCCTGCGCCCAGAGGCTGCGGCACTCCCGATCGAAGGCGGTGGCTTCGTTTGCCTTGGGCGGTATGGGCACGAGGCGGCGCCGCTCGGCGATGTACGCCGCCGTCTTGCGTGCGTCGGCCAGGCGCGCGCGCGTCGCGGCGTCCGGCTTGACGCTCCACAGGCTGAGGAAGATCTCGTCGCCGTGGCCGCGCACTTCGGCGACCCGCGTTTCGCACAAGGCGTGGTTCACGTCGAAGCGCGCGAGTGCCTTGGGGTCGATCTTCAGCGCCAGCGCGGCGGGTGCGGCGAGCAGCAGGGCGAGCAGGGTGGTCGTTTTGCGCATCGGTGCAGCCTCTTGGCTTGCGGCGGGATTGTGCCTGCGCCGCCCAGGGTGAACCGGGCGGGAACCCCGCTCGAACTTGAAAAGCGAAGGGCCGCCTTGCGGCGGCCCTGCGGCTTACCGGGCAACACCCTTGACGGGTGCAGACGGTTTCTTTTGGCGCCGGGCACGGGTTCCGGGAGTCCGCCCAATCTGCGGTCGGTTCATCGCCTCGAAAAGTTCATTGTCCGGCTCGCCGGCGGCACCCGATCGGTTCAATTGGCGGGTCATTGGCGCCCAGTTCGGGCGCAACGCCGAATCGGCTAACCTGCGCCGTCGCGCCACGCCGCGCGCTGCGAATCAATTGGAAGTCTCGTGCTCGGTTATTTCGAAAGACTGGTTCATCCCTACCCCGACGCTGCAGCGCCGGCGCCGCCACGCGGATTCTTCGCCTTCGCCTGGTCGTGCACGGCGGGGATGCGCCCGTTCATCGCCGGCATGACGCTGCTCGCCGCGGCGATCGGCGCCTTCGAGGCGCTGCTGTTCGCGCTGCTCGGCCGCTTGATCGACTGGCTCGGCCAGGTCGAGCCGGCGCGGCTGTGGAGCGAGGGCGGCAGGGTGATGTGGCTGGTGGCCGGCGCCATGCTCGCGAGCCCGCTGCTGGTGTGGTTCTTTGCGCTGCTCAAATATCAGACGCTGTCGGGCAACTTTCCGATGCTGCTGCGCTGGAATTTCCACCGCCGCATGCTCGACCAGAGCATGAGCTTCTACCAGGACGAATTCGCCGGCCGTGTCGCCGCCAAGGTGATGCAGACCGCGCTCGCGACGCGCGACACGGTGCTCATCGTCACCGACGTCCTGGTGTTCGTCTCGATCTATTTCGCGACCATGGTCGCCGTCGTCGGCACCTTCGATCCGATTCTGCTGCTGCCGTTCTTCGCCTGGCTGCTGCTCTACGTCGGCGCGCTCGCGTTCTTCGTGCCACGCCTGTCCCGGGTGGCGACGCAGCAGGCCGACGCCCGCTCGCTGATGACCGGGCGCATCACCGACGCCTACACCAACATCGCCACCGTCAAGCTGTTTTCGCACGGCCGGCGCGAAGCGGCTTACGCTCAATCGGCGATGCAGGAGTTCATGCAGTCGGTGCATGCGCAGATGCGGCTCATCAGCGGCGTCGAGGTGGTGATCCACACGCTCAACATCGTGCTGATCCTGGCCACGCTCGGCACCACGCTGTTCCTGTGGAGCCGCGGCAGCGTCGGCATTGGCGCGGTCGCCGCGACGAGCGCGATGGCGGTTCGGCTGAACGGCTTCTCGCACTGGATCATGTGGGAGATGGCTTCGTTGTTCGAGCATGTGGGCACGGTGCAGGACGGCATGAACACGCTGTCGCTGCCGCACGCCGTGGTCGACCGGCCGGATGCGAAGCCGATCCACGTGAGCCGGGGCGAGATCGTGTTCGACGCGGTCAACTTCTCCTATGGCGCCGCGCGGGCCGGTGCCGCACCGGTGATCCAGGACCTGTCGCTGCACATCCGCCCGGGCGAGAAGATCGGCCTCGTCGGGCGTTCGGGCGCCGGCAAGTCGACGATCGTGAACCTGCTGCTGCGCTTTTACGACGTGCAAAGCGGCCGCGTGCTGATCGACGCGCAGGATATTTCGCTCGCGACGCAGATGAGCCTGCGCGCGCAAGTCGGCATGGTGACGCAGGACACGTCGCTGCTGCACCGCTCGGTGCGCGACAACATCCTCTACGGCCGGCCCGACGCGAGTGATCAACAGATGCTCGTCGCCGCGAAGCGCGCCGAAGCGCATGAGTTCATCCAAGGTCTGGCGGACGCGAAAGGCCGCACCGGGTATGACGCGCATGTCGGCGAGCGCGGCGTCAAGCTCTCCGGCGGGCAGCGCCAGCGCATCGCGATTGCACGCGTGATGCTGAAGGACGCGCCGATCCTGCTCCTGGACGAAGCGACGAGCGCGCTCGACTCGGAAGTCGAAGCGGCGATCCAGGCGAGCCTGTACCGCTTGATGGAGGGCAAGACGGTCGTCGCGATCGCGCACCGCCTGTCGACGATCGCCGCGATGGACCGCCTCATCGTTCTCGAGAAAGGCCGCATCGTCGAAGAGGGCGACCACCGCAGCCTGCTCGCGCGGGGTGGAATTTATGCACGCCTCTGGGCGCATCAGAGCGGCGGTTTTCTCGCCGATGTGCTTGATGAGGACGAGGCTGCGGCGACTGCCGTGCCTCGCGCCGCCGATCGTGCCACCACAGGCTTGTGACCGGGGGTAAGCAGAGGCGCTGCGCGGTGGCTTTTCTTCACAGCGTTCCTTGGGCTGCGACGCCAGAATCGCCGCACGCCCCTGCCGGGCGACAGGGCAACCTCGTTGACACAGCATGATCGACGCGCCGCATTGGCCGCCATTTCCGCACTCTGGCTCGCCGCTTGTGGCGGTGGTTCGGGCGGCGCTGCCGCCCCGGAGCCGGTCGCCGGACCCGGCCCGGTGCCGCCGCCGCCCCCCGGCGCCCCGGTGCCACCGCCGCCACCCCCCTCAGGCGTGAGCTTCGGCAATTTCTCGGGCGCCGACCTGGGGCAGGGCGCTGCGCTGCGCGGCGCGCTCGCCTTTCCCGCCAGCAACCCATGGAACACCGACGTGTCCACGGCGCCGGTCGATCCGAATTCGGCGGCGCTGATCGCGAGCATCGGTTTGACACCAGGCTTGCACGCCGACTTCGGCGCCGGTCTCTATCAAGGCTCTCCGATCGGCATTCCCTATGTCGTCGTGGCGGGCAGCCAGGCGCGAAGTGGCAATGCACTGGACGGCCTACGGCGATGAAAGCGACCCCGGGCCTTACCCCGTGCCGAGCACGGCGCCGGTGGAAGGCGGGAACGCGAGCACGGGTGACCGGCACGTGCTCGTGATCGATCGCGACAACAACCGCCTCTACGAGTTGTACCGGGCCTTCGTCAACCCCGATGGTTCGTGGAACGCCGACTGCGGCGCGGTGTTCCACCTCGACAGCAACATCGTTCGTCCCGGTGGGCAAGCCGGGTGGACGAGCGCCGACGCCGCGGGCTTGCCGATCTTCCCCGGCCTGGCACGCTATGAAGAAGCCGCGCTCGGCCCGGGCGGCGTGCTGCACGCGCTGCGCTTCACCGCGCAGACCTCGAGCCGCGCCTATGTGCCGCCCGCGACCCACTTCGCGTCGAGCAATACGAGTGTGAACTTGCCGCCGATGGGCATGCGCGTCAGGTTGAAGGCGAGCTACATCATTCCGGCCGGTTTCAGTGCCGAGTCGCGCGCTTTGCTCACGGCGATGAAGCGCTTCGGCATGATCCTGGCCGACAACGGCAGCAACTGGTACGTCAGCGGCGCACCCGATTCACGCTGGAACAATTCCGCGCTCGCCAGCGAGCTTGGCCAAGTGCACGGCAGCGACTTCGAAGTCGTGCTGATGCAAGGCCTCGTGACCGGCTGAACCGCGCCGCTGCCTCGCCGGCGCCTGGCTCTACGGGCTGCTGCGCTGCGTGCACAGCGCCATCCAGTGCACGACGAACCGGGTGACCCACCGCTTCACGGCGTTCGCTGCTGGCACGCTGGTGCTGGTGCTGCTCTGGTCGGGTCTCATCTTCGAGCTCTTGCGCGTACCGCGCCCTTGAGCCGCGCGCCGCGGACGGTTCGCGGCGCGGCCCGCGGCGATTCAGGTCATTGCGTGCTCTGCACCTTGACCCACTCGGCGTCGCCCGAGGTCCGGTTGTTCTTCTGGAATTTCACCTCGACCATCGCGCCCGGTTTGACGTCGGCGAGGCTGCCGACGCGACTGGGCTGCTGCAATTTGCTGCGGTCCAGCCACACGGGAGTGCGCGCGCCAAGTTTCGCGGTGTACGCCTGACCTTCGTGCAGTACGGTCAGGGTGCGTTGCGCTTCATTGACCGACTGCACCGCAGCGAGGACCGTGTGCTTGCCCGACAGGCCGGCGGATTGGCCGAGCGGAATGAACATCTCGGTCGATTTTTGCGCCAGAACTGGCGCGGCGCCGGCGCACAGCAGCGCGGCGAGCAGCGCGATACGCGCCGGTGGATTGTTCTGGGTCATCGTGCGGCCCTCCATAGGGTTGGGTTCATCAATTCAAGACCATCAATTCGGCACGCGCGGCGCGCACCGCGACGAGCGCTTCGTCGATCGTGCTGCGCGGCGGCTCGCGGTACTCGGCGGCGCGCGCGATCAGGCGCAGCGCGCTTTGCAACTGCTGCGACGCCGCTTGCCCCGCCAGGCCGCTGCTGCCGCCTTGCGCCAGAACGCGCAGCGCACCTTCGAGCAGGAGCCGCGCGCCCTCCAGAATTTCGCGCGGCGTTTCGCGGCGTGGCGGCGGGTTCATGAGCGTTTCGTTGAGCAGCGTCTGCGTCTGGCGGATGTTCTCGATTGCGTTCAGGACGCGCAGGAATGCAGCGATCGCCTGGATCTGCGTCGCGTCGATTTCGATCCCTTTCTTGTTCGGGTCGATGCTCTTCAGGAACAGCCCTGCGGGCGATTCGTTGAACGCGTCGCCGTCGTAGAAGCCGACCGCTCCTTCGAGCGTTGCGACCGAGTTGTTGTGGAAAAAAGGTGCCGTGTCGGCGGCTTCGACGAGCGGGGGCGTATTGAAAGTCTTGTCGCCGGGCGATCCCAATCCGTCGTCCTCGGGGACGAGTTCGCCCGTCAGGCGCGCCGGCTGGTCGGGCAGGTCTTCGACACCGGTGTTGAAGTTCGCGTTGCCCAGGTTCGCCTGGCCAAGCCGGGCGTTCGCGCCGGCGTTGTTATGGCAGATGTTGCACTTGCCGACCGAGTTGTCGAGAAAGATCTCCTGGCCGCGTTTGGCCAGCGACCCCTTCAGCGGCAGCGGCAACTGCAGGTCGCTTTGCCGGCCGAGCGAGAGCTGGAACGCTTCGAGCGCGTCGAGCTCGGCGTCGGTGGGGAGACGAAAGTCGACGCCGGGAACCCGGTTCAGCGTCTTCGTGAAGTGTTGGATCACGGCGCCGGTGGCGAAGGAGCGCAGGGATCCGTCGCCCGGCGCGCCGTCGCCCGACCAGCCGGTGCGCGGGCCCTGCGGGCTGTCGACCGAGACGCGCATCGACAACACATGCGGCACGCCGCGCATCACGAACTGGCGCTCCAGGTCGCCGAAGCCGTCGAGGTTCTCGCGGATCAGGCCGAACTCGCGCATCAGGCGCGGGCTCTCGAATCCTGTCTTGAGCGCCGGATTGAACTCGGCGACGAACAGCGGGTCGTTCGGCGGCAGTTTGGCGATGAACGCCGGGTCGATGGTGAAGTTGTTGCTCGCCGGGTGGCAGGTGCCGCAGGTGCGGCCGTTGCCGCCGAAGGTTTCCTTGAAAAACAGATCCCGGCCGCGCGCAATCAGCGCGTCTTGCGGCGACGGCGGCAGGGGCGGCTTGGCGCAGCCCGACAGAACGAGCACGAGGCCAATCGTCGCCAAGGTGCGGAGTGAATGTGTCATGCGGGCCCTCCAACAGGTGCGGGTTCGCTTCAGCGGCGCGCGCCGCGAGGCCTCGCAACCCGGCGGCGTGATGGCATGCTGGGTGCGAGGCGCCGGGAGTTTAGGCCGGCCGCGCGGACGTCACAAGCGCCCTGGGGTTACAACGAGTAGCTGCGGCGCTCAGGCTTCGTACTTGAACGACAACGACACGCGCGCCCGGTAGGCGACGACCTTGCCGTCTTCGATTTTCATGTCGAGCTTGCAGATTTCCGCGACGCGCAAGTCGCGCAGCGATTTGGCTGCGATCTCGACCGCGTTCTTCGCCGCGTCTTCCCACGACACGCTGCTCGTGCCGATGATCTCCGTGACGCGATAGACGCCGCTTTCTGACTTCTTCTTCGCCATGTGTCGCTCCTTCAGGTTGAGAGGCGCTCCTTCATGGGCTGTGGCGCCTCGGGCAAAGCATCATAAACCTGCGCCGCTGCGCCGGGCGGCGCGGATCACGCGGGAGACGATCGCAAGCCGTAGGCCTTGCCGTCGACGAAGAGGAATTCGGCGCGCAATATCGCCTCGCCCTTTTCGCCGCTGAACGTGAAGCCGACGACACCCAGCGTCTGGCCTGGCTTGACTTCTGCCATTTGCCAGGCTTGCAGGCGCGTCAGCGGCGCGAGCTCGATCTCCCACACCGCGTCTTTGCGCGTCGGCAGGCGCGCGGCGCCGAGGATTCGCGCGGCATCGACATTCGCCGATTGCGCCGGGATCTTGCGCGTGGCGAGGTCGGGCGGCAGTTGCAGATTCGCGGTCACACGAAGTTTGATTTCGGCGTGCGGATTGCGCCAGGCCACGCTGTCGGCTTTGCCTTCCAGGTAGATCGGCTTGTCCTGGTCGAAGCTGCTCCAGCCGTGGTGGGCGTGGGCGAACGGTGCGAGCGTGCTCGCGCCGAGCGCGACGAAGTGACGACGTTGCATGGAAGAATCCCTTTTCAGTCAAACGTAGGCGATCCAACGACCGCAAATGATGACGCCGAGCCAAATCCCCAGCGAGAGTGCGGATTGAGCGCGCGCCAGAGAATCGTGCACCGCGAGGCCACCGCGCCAATGAAACAGCGCCGCATTGCACCCCGCGAGCGCGAGCAAGAACATCTTCACGAGGAAGGCGCGATTCGCGAGCAACTCATCGTACTGGGTCGCGAACATCACGCCGCCGCTGAGGGCCGCCAGCGCAAAGCCTGCGAGCGAGACGGGCAAAGCCAAGCGCGCCAATGCGTCCTGGGCGAGGCTTGCTGCGGCGCCCCAGACGCGCAACTCGAACACGACCAGGCTGCCCAGCAGGAGCGCGATGCCGAAGATGTGCGCGGCTTCGAGAGCCGGGTAGGCGTAGGGCGAGCTGACGATCCAGTCCATGGTGTGCGGCGATTTTCGCCGCAGTGTCCGACGCGCTCGATGGCGTTGCGCCGGATAACATCGAGCGATGAGCTTCCGCCCCAGTGACCCACCGAGCGACCCCGATACACGCGTCGCCACCTTGTCCAACGGCGTGCGCATCGTCACGATTGCCTTGCCGCACCTGGACAGCGCAAGCGTCAGCGTCTTCGTTCGCACCGGCAGCGGCCACGAAAGCAAACGCCTGAACGGCATCAGCCACTTCGCCGAGCACATGGCGTTCAAGGGGACGGAGACGCGTGACTGCCAGCGCATCAACCTCGACGCCGAGCGCCTGGGTGCCGAGGTCAACGCGCACACCGACAAGGACCACACCGCGTACCACATGCGCGGCATGGCGCGCGACTCCGGCGAGTTCATTCGCATGCTCGGCGACATCGTGCAAGGAAGCACGTTCCCGGAGGTGGAACTCGAGCGCGAGCGCCAGGTGATCCTGCACGAATTCATCGAAGACGAAGACGACGCGCTGTCGGCCGCGTTCAAGCTCTTCGACAAGAACTGCTACGGCGCGCACCCGCTCGCGCAGCCGGTGATCGGCACGCGCAGCAACATCGAACGCTTCACGCGCGACGAGTTGATGGGCTATATGCAGCAGCAGTACAGCGGCGCGAACGTGATCGTCGGTGTGGCGGGCAAGGTCGACGCTGCGGCGTTGCTTGAGCACGCGCAAGCCGCGTTCGGCGCCATGCCGCGCGGCCAGGAGAACGTCTTGCCGGCGCCGCAGTACGAGGGCGGCATCGGTTCGCGGCGCATGGCCGGCGTGCCGCAGACGCATGTCGTGCTGGGCTTCCCGATTCCCGCGCTGCAAGGCGAGTACCACGCGAGCGCGGTCGCGGCCACGCTGTTCGGCGAGGGCATGAGTTCGCCGCTGATGGACCAGATCCGCGAGCGCCGCGGCCTCGTCTACTACGCGGCGTGTTCGGCCGACGTGCTCGACGCGTGCGGCCAGTTCGTCATCGAGGCGTCGACCGCGCCCGAGAATGTCGACGAGTTCTTCGTCGAAGTGATGCGCCTGCTGCGTGCGCAGGCGCAGCGCATCGACCCGATCGACTTCGAACGCGCGCGCAATCAAATCGCGGTGCGTGCGATGCGCGCCCAGGAGCAACCCGTGGCGCGCCTCGAGGCTGCGGCGCAGGACTTGTTTGCGCTCTCGCGCGTGCGCTCGCGTGCCGAAGTCATGGCGCGCTTCGACGCTGTGAGCGCAGACCAGGTGCGCGCCGAGTTCGCGCGGCTGCTCAGCGTTCCCGCGGCGGTCGCGATCGCGGGCAAGGTGGGCAAGGGCGCGACCGAGCGCGTGGCGCAAATTGTTGCGTCGAGGCGTTGAGGGTGGGCCCCGGCTTTCGCCGGGGTGACACGCGCGCAACTCAAGCGCGCAGGCGTTCGAGCAACTCGATCGCAGCGGCGGGCGCGCGTTCTTTGGCGCCGCTGATGAAGTAGAGAAAAACGTCGCGCGGCGCGTGCACTCCGCCGCTCGCGGCCTGCACGCGCGGCAGGTCTGCAGGCTCGGCGCCGCTCGCCCATTCCCTGGCGCGCGCCGCCCACGCGGTCCAGGCTGGCGGGAGCGTAGCCGGTCGGCACCGCGGACTCGGTTCGCATCAAACGTGCGTAGACGAAGTCGCCGGTCAGGTCGGCGAACGACGGGTAGTCGTCGGAATCGGCGTGCACCGTCGCGCAGGCATAGCGCCGCGCGAGCGCCAGGTATTCCGGACTCATGAAACTCGCGTGGCGCACGTCGAGCACGTGGCGCAGCAGCAGGCCGTCGACGCTTTTCGGCAGCAGGTTCAGGAACGCCTCGAAGTCCTCCGCCTCGAACTTCTTCGTCGGCATGAACTGCCAGACGATCGGCCCGAGCTTGGCCCCGAGCTGCGAGATTCCGCTGTCGATGAAGCGATCGATCGAGTCCTTGCCTTCGGCGAGCAACTTGCGGTTCGTCGCAAAACGCGAGGCCTTGACCGAAAACATGAAGTCGGGCGGCGTCTCGTCGCGCCACTTGGCGAAGCTGCTCGCCTTCTGCGTGCCGTGGTAAGTGGCGTTGATTTCGATTGCACTCAGGCGCCGGCTCGCGTAGTCGAGTTCTTTCGCCTGCGCCAGGCCCTTCGGATAGAAATTCTCGCGCCACGGCGCGAAGGTCCAGCCGCCGATGCCGACGCGAATTGAGGCTGCAGCGTCCATGGGGGCAACTTTACGCCAGCCAAGCGAGGCGACTCATGAGAACCAAACCCCGGCAGCTCCGTCATCCCGGCGAAAGCCGGGATCCACGGTTGATGGTCCGCCGCAGCTGGATCCCGGCTTTCGCCGGGATGACATTCCGCGGGGGAGCGCTACGGGGGTGGGCCCATCAAGCCGTCCGCCCGTCGTCGGGCACGACGATGCAGCCGTCGATGCGCCAACTGCGGTCGCCTTGTTTTGCTGCTGCTGCATGCGATAAATCGCGAGCCAGGCCGCACCGTGGCGGTCCGTCATGCGCACGCGCTGGATCACTGCGCCGTCGATCACCTGGGCGAGCAGAAAGCCCACCGTTTCCGGCCGGTACACGACCGGGTAGGAGCCGCGCACCATCGCCATGAAGTAGTCGGCGACGACGAAGTGCGCGCGAATTCCGGGCGTGGCGTAGGAAAAAGCGAGTTCGGCGTCGTCTGCCCGAAACGCCGCGAGCTGGGCCTGGATCGTGGCGCGAATATCTTGCGCGTCGGCGTCCGAGACTTCCAGGGGCTCCGCCCAACTTGCCAAGGCCCAACTCGCCATGCCGGCCAGAACCAAGCGTCGTGTCGAGTCAGGCATCTTGTGCTCCGAAAGCTCGCGGTGCCCCATGGTGCGCAAGTTTCGGCCGCGTGTCCAGAGGCTGGACCCCAAGCATGTGAGGCGGAATCGGCGTTCCTGCAGTGCAGCGAGAATTGGCGTCCGAAAGTGCACCTGATGCCGACACCACCTCCCTTCACCGAGCCGCGCTGGCAGTTCTGGATCGACCGCGGCGGCACCTTCACCGACGTGATCGGGCGCGACGGCTTTGGTGCACTGCACACACTGAAGCTGCTCTCCGACAACCCCGAGCAATACGCCGACGCCGCGGTCGAGGGCGTGCGCCGGCTGCTCGGCTTGACGCCGGGCCAGACGATCACGCCGCAGCAAGTCGACTGCGTGAAGATGGGAACGACGGTCGCGACAAACGCCCTGCTCGAACGCATGGGCGATCGCAGCGTACTGATCATCACCCAGGGCTTTCGCGACGCGCTGCGCATCGCTTACCAGGCGCGGCCGAAACTCTTCGAGCGCCACATCGTTCTGCCCGAAATGCTCTACGAGCGCATCATCGAAGCCAATGAGCGAATCGGTGCGCATGGCGCAGTGATTCGCGAGCTTGACGCCGCGGCGCTTCGCGACCAGCTTCAAGCTGCGTTCGACAGCGGAATTCGCGCCTGCGCCATCGTCTTCATGCACGGTTACCGCTACACCGCGCATGAGCTTGCGGCGAAGCAGCTCGCGATTGAAGTCGGCTTCACCCAGGTCAGCGTCTCGCACGACGTCAGCCCGCTGATGAAACTCGTGTCGCGCGGCGACACGACGGTCGTCGACGCCTACCTGTCGCCGATCCTGCGCCGTTATGTCGAGCGCATCGCGGCGCAGATGCCGGGGGTGCGCCTGTTCTTCATGCAAAGCTCAGGTGGCCTGACGCAAGCGCAGCACTTCCAGGGCAAGGACGCGATTCTGTCCGGCCCGGCGGGCGGCATCGTCGGCATGGTTCGCACTGCGGTCGCCGCAGGGCACGGCCAGGTGATCGGCTTCGACATGGGTGGTACGTCGACCGACGTGAGCCACTTCACCGGCGGCGCGAGCGGCGAATTCGAGCGCGCTTTCGAAACCCAGGTCGCCGGCGTGCGAATGCGCGCGCCGATGATGAGCATCCACACGGTGGCCGCGGGCGGCGGATCGATGATCCAGTTCGACGGCTCGCGCTTGCGCGTCGGCCCGCAAAGTGCCGGGGCGAACCCCGGGCCGGCAAGTTACCGCCGCGGCGGGCCGCTCACCACCACCGACGCGAACGTGCTGCTCGGCAAGATCCAGCCCGATTACTTCCCTCGGGTGTTCGGCCCGGCAGCGAACGAGGCGCTCGATCGCGCCGCGGTGCAGCGCGGCTTCGACGCGCTGGCGGCGCAGATGCGCAGCGCCGGCGCCGCCGGCACGGTCAGCGCCGAAGACGTGGCGAGCGGCGCGCTGCAAATTGCGGTGGCGAACATGGCGAACGCGATCAAGCGCATCTCGGTCGCGCGCGGTTACGACGTGACGCGGTATACGCTGCAATGTTTCGGCGGCGCCGGCGGGCAGCACGCCTGTGCCGTCGCCGATGCGCTGGGCATGACGCGGATCTTCGTGCACCCGCTCGCCGGCGTGTTGAGCGCCTACGGCATGGGTCTGGCGGACCAGATCGCGATGCGCGAAGCATCGGTCGAGCTGCTGCTCGACGCAACCGGCCTCGCCGCCGCCGCGGCGCGTGCGCAGCTGCTCGCCACAGCGGCCACAAACGACTTGCAGAGCCAGGGCGTGCCGCGCGCGTCGATCGACGTGCGGCGCCGGATTCACGTGCGCTACCAGGGCACCGACACGGCGCTCGTCGTCGGATTTGCGGATGTTCCCGATGCGGCGCAAGCGCTGGCGGCGATTCGCGCCGAGTTCGAGGCCGGCTACAAGCGGCGCTTCGCGTTCCTGATGCCTGACAAGGCGTTGATCATCGAAGCCGTGTCGGTGGAGGCGATCGGTGCCGGTGAGCGCACCCCGGGGGTAGGCGGCGCGGCCGACGCAACGTCAGGCAGCGCTGCCGCGGCGGCGCACGTGCCGCAGGCCGAGGCCAGCGTGCGCATGTTCTGCCAGGCCGACGAAGCGCTGGCGGGCTGGCGTGACGCGAAGCTTTTCGTGCGCGAGCGGCTTCGCCCCGGCGCGGCGATCGACGGGCCGGCAATCGTCGCCGAAGCGAACGCGACGACGGTGGTCGAACCCGGCTGGCAGGCCGTGCTCAAGGGTGATCGCTCGCTCGAGCTGCACCGCACCCGGCCGCGCCCTTCGCAAACCGCGCTCGGAACGAGCGCCGATCCGGTGCTGCTCGAAGTCTTCAACAACCTGTTCATGAACATCGCCGAGCAGATGGGCCTGCGCCTGCAGAACACGGCGCACTCGGTGAACATCAAGGAGCGCCTCGATTTTTCGTGCGCGCTGTTCGACGCTTCCGGGAACCTGATCGCGAATGCGCCGCACATGCCGGTGCACCTGGGGTCGATGAGCGAGTCGATCAAGACCGTCATCGAGCGCAACCCCGACATGCGGCCCGGTGACGTGTTCGTGCTGAACGACCCGTACCACGGCGGAACGCATTTGCCCGATGTGACGGTGGTGACGCCGGTGTATCTCGATGCCAATAGCCCTCACCCCGGCCCTCTCCCGCAAGCGGGAGAGGGGGCATTGCTCCCTCTCCCTCGGGGAGAGGGTCGGGGTGAGGGTGTTCGAGCGCCGTCGTTCTACGTCGCCTCCCGCGGCCACCACGCTGACATCGGCGGTTCCACACCGGGATCTATGCCGCCGTTCTCGCGCAGCATCGATGAAGAAGGCGTTCTCTTCGACAACTTCCTGCTCGTTCGCTCTAGCGTATTGCGCGAACCCGAACTGCGCGCGCAACTCGCAAGCGGCGCCTATCCGGCGCGCAACCCGGACCAGACGATCGCCGACCTGCGCGCGCAGATCGCGGCGAACGAAAAGGGCGCGCTGGAACTGAATTCGATGGTCTCGCAATTCGGCCGCAGCACCGTCGACGCGTACATGCGCCACGTGCAGGACAACGCCGAAGAGTCGGTGCGGCGCGTCATCACGGCGCTGAAAGACGGTTCGTTCAGCTTGAGCCTGGACAACGGCGCGACGATCATGGTGCGGGTCAAAGTCGACGCCAAGGCGCGCACCGCAGTCATCGACTTCAGCGGAACGAGCGCGCAGCTGCCAAACAATTTCAACGCGCCCAAGGCGGTGACGATGGCCGCCGTGCTCTACGTGTTCCGCCTGCTCGTGGACGACGACATCCCGCTCAACGCGGGTTGCCTGAAACCGCTCCAGGTGATCGTCCCCGAAGGCTGCATGCTGAACCCGCGCCCGCCCGCGGCGGTGGTCGCGGGCAACGTGGAAACGTCGATGTGCGTGACAAACGCGCTGCTCGGCGCGCTCGGCGTGATGGCGGCAAGCCAGTGCACGATGAACAACTTCACTTTCGGCAATCAGCAGCACCAGTACTACGAAACGATTTCCGGCGGTTCGGGTGCCGGGCCCGGCTTCAACGGAACGAGCGTCGTGCAGACGCACATGACGAATTCGCGCCTCACCGACCCCGAAGTGCTCGAGTTCCGCTTTCCGGTGCTGCTGGAGAGCTACGCGATTCGAGAGGGCTCGGGCGGAGCCGGGCGCTGGCGCGGCGGCGACGGCGCAGTGCGGCGGATGCGCTTTCTGGAGGCGATGACGGCGTCCATCCTCAGCAACGGGCGGCGCCACGCGGCGTTCGGCATGGCGGGTGGGCAGGGCGGGGCGCTGGGCGTGAACCGGATCGAACGGATCAGCGGCGCGGTCGAGGCGCTTGAGCACATCGGCTCGGTGGAGATGGCGCCGGGGGATGTGTTCGTCATCGAAACGCCGGGCGGCGGCGGGTACGGCGGCGCTTGACGCGCGGACCTTTTCGCTGCGCTATCGTTTACGCACCTACCCGCCATGCCGATGAACATCGTCGACGCGCACCAGCACTTCTGGGACCCGCAACTCAACTATCACCCATGGCTGCGCGACGAGCCCCCGGTGCCGTTTCGTTACGGCAGCTACCAGGCGATTCGGCGCGCCTACCTGCCGCCTGACTACCGCGCCGATGCGGCGCCGTATGTCGTCGAGAAGTCGGTCTACGTCGAGGCCGAGTGGAACCCGGCGGACCCGCTGGGCGAGATGCGCTACATCGACAGCGTGCGCCGAACGCATGGTTTACCCAGCGTGGCGGTCGCGCAAGCCTGGCTCGACGCTGCCGATGCCGCGGCACGTGCTCGAGCAGCAGGCTGCGTTCCCGTTCGTGCGCAGCATCCGCCACAAGCCGCGAGCGAATCGCTCGCCCGTTGACGCAGCGCCTGGCGGAATGAGCGACTCCCGCTGGCGCGCCGGTTATGCGCAGCTCCCACGCAACGGCCTGCGCTTCGACCTTCAAACACCGTGGTGGCATCTGCATGAAGCGGTGCGCCTGGCTGCGGAATTTCCGGACACGCCCATCATCCTCAACCACACCGGCTTGCCGGCAGACCGCAGCGCCGAGGGACATCGCCGGCTGGAAGCTTGCGATGACAGCACTTTCCGCGTGCCCGAACGTGGCCGTGAAGATCTCCGGTCTGGGCCAACCCGGTGCCGCGTGGACCGTTGCCGCGAACCGCGACATCGTTCGCACCGTGATCGACCTGTTCGGCCCAGCCCGATGCATGTTCGCGAGCAACTTCCCGGTGGACAGCTTGTGCGCGAGTTTTGCAACGATCTTCGATGGGTTTCGCGCCATCGTGAGCGACTTGTCTGCGGACGAGCAGCGTGCTCTGTTTCGCGACAATGCGATCCGCATTTACGCGATGGAGTAAGCCAGTGACTCAATTTCGCCTTGCCTATGTCGGCGTCGGCCTGATGGGCCTGCCGATGGTGAAACGCCTGCTGGGGCTGGGCTACGCGGTCACGGCGCATGACATCTTGGCGCGGCAAAACAGCGCTGCGCGAGATGCGGGCGCCTCGATTGCCGACAGCCCGGCAAACGCTGTGCTCGGAGCCGACGTCGTGCTGCTGAATCTGCCCACGACCGAAGCCGTCGAGGCCGCGGTGTTCGGCGAACAAGGCGTCGCGAGCGCGATGCGGCCGCCGCAACTGCTCGTCGACTTCTCTACCGTCAAGGTCGACAAAGGCCGGGCCTTCGCTGCGCGGCTGCGCGAGAGCACCGGCTGCGGCTGGGTCGATGCGCCCGTCTCCGGCGGCCCGCCGGCAAGCGCCAGCGGAACCCTCACCGTGATGGCCGGCGGCGATGCGGCCGACTTCGCGCGCCTCGCGCCCTTGTTCGCCGACGTGGCCGCGCGCTGCACGCACATGGGGCCGAGCGGCAGCGGACTCGCGGCGAAGATGATCAACCAGTTGATCGTCGGCTGCACGCACGCCGTGCTCGCCGAGGCGCTCGTCCTCGCCGAAGCGGCGGGAATCGACGCTGCGCGTTTACCCGAATGCCTGGCCGGCGGCCACGCCGACGGCACGCTGCTGCAAAAGCTCTACCCGCGCATGGCAGCGCGCGACTTCGCGCCGCAGGGTTACGCGCGCCAGTTGCTGAAAGACCTGGAGATGCTGAGCGAGTTCTCCGCGGGACTGAAGGCGCCGTTGCCGATGAGCGGCAACGCCTTGCAGCTCTACCGCATGCTCGTGCACATCGGTCACGCCGAATTGGACACAGGTGCTGTGGTCAAAATCTACGATCGTTCTACTCCAGAATGACGCCCGGGCTTGGATTCACGACCGACCGCCGCAGCCCCACCCCACGAGGAGACACCCGATGAGAGTTCCAATATCACCCGGTCTGGCCCTGCTCGCGCTCGCCGCCGCGGCCTTGCTCGCTCCGGCTGCGCAAGCGCAAGTCAAGATCCGCTATGCCCACGTCGGCGTCGCGAACGCGCCGCAGACGCTGTACGCCGACGAAGTCGCCAAGCTCGTCAAGGAGCGCACCAACGGCCGCATCGAGATCACCGTGTTCGCGAATTCGCAGCTCGGCGGCGTCGGCGAAATGGTCGACGGCGTGAAGTCGGGCGCGATCTCGATGGGCCACCACGACTTCGCCTCGCTCGGCAAGATCCTGTCGACGACGGCAGTGTTCAACACGCCGTTTGTTTACCGCGACCCGGCGCACAGCCTGCGCGCCACCGACCCGAGCCTGTCGCCCGCACTGCGCGAGATCAATCAGCAGTTGGTCGAGAAGGGCAGCATGCGCATCGTCGGCAGCTTCTTCCAGGGAACGCGCCAGCTCACGTCGAAGGAGAAAGTGCTGTCGCTGAAAGACATGCAGGGCAAGAAGTACCGCGGCGTTCCGGTCAAACTCTGGTCGTCGATGTTGACCGGAATGGGCGCGGTCGCCACGCCCGTGGAGGTGTCGGAACTCGCGACGGCGCTGGCCACCGGCCTCGTCGTCGGCCAGGAAAATCCGCTGCCGAACATCTTCAACCTCAAGCTGTACGAGGTGCAGAAGTACGTGATGCTGACGAGCCACATGCAGTCGGTTCTCGCCGTGTTCGTGAACGACAAGGTCTGGCAATCGATTCCCGCGGCGGATCGCAAGATCTTCGAAGACACGATGGCCGAAGTCGGCAAGAAGACGCTCGACTGGGACCGCGAAACCGCGGCCAAGTACCGCAAGGACCTGGAGGCCAAAGGCATGACTTTCGTCGAAGAGAAAGACGGCCTGGACGTTGAAGGCTTCCGCAAGGCGGTGCTGACGCAAGTCGGCAAGGACTTCCCCGACTGGACGAGCTACATCGAGCAAATTCGCGCAGTCAAGTAAGAAATGACGAAGCTGCTCGCCGCCACGCGCACCGGCGTGCGCTGGGTCAGCTTGGCGCTGCTCGCGCTGCTCGTCGATCACGCCGCTCGCGCAAGTGGTGATGCGCGGCGTGTTCAACGTGCCGATGTCGGGCGCCGAAGAGCTTGCGCGCTACTTCCTGATCTGCTTGACGTTCATCGCCGCCGCGTACGTCACCGAGCAAGGCGGGCAGATCCGAATGGAAGAGTTTCAGGGCCTGTTGCCGCCGCGGCCGCGCTGGTTGCTGCAGCTCATCATCGAACTCGCCGGCGCCGCGATGTTCGCCGTGTTGTTCGTCGCCGCAGTCGTGACGATCTCGAAGAACCTGAGCAACCAGACGGCGACGCTCGAAATGCCGTTCTGGCTCTTCATGGGGCCGCTCGCGCTCGGCTCGGCGTTGCTCGTGCTGGAAACGCTGTTGATGTTCGTGCACACACTGAAGCGGCGCCGCCCCGAAGACAAGCAGACGGTTCTCACGTAAGCATTTCCAAGGGTTCACGGTGCAAGGTTTCTTCGTTGTCTCGTCGTTCCTGGCGCTGTTCGTGCTGGGTTTTCCCGTCGTTCTCGCGATCGGCATTCCGTGCATCGTCTACCTGTTCGTGCACGGATTGCCGATCGACCTGATCGCGCAGCGCACGCTCTACGCCCTCGATTCGTTTCCGCTCGTCGCGGTTCCGGTGTTCCTGTTCGTCGGCAGCCTGATGAACAGCGCCGGCATCTCGCGCTACATCTACCGCTTCGCCGACACGCTGACCGGCCGCCTGCCCGGCGGCCTGGCGCAGGTGAACATCTTCGGCAGCCTGATCTTCGCCGGCATGTCGGGCTCGGCGCTTGCCGACATCGGCGGCCTGGGGCGAATCGAAATCGACGCGATGCGCGACAAGGGTTTCAAGCCCGCGTTCGCCGCCGCGGTGACGAGTGCTTCGGCGATCGTCGGGCCGATCTTTCCGCCCTCGATCCCGCTCATCATCTACGGCACCGTCACCGGCGTGTCGGTGATCCAGCTGCTGCTCGGCGGCATTCTGCCTGCGCTCGTCTGCGTCGCGATGCTGATGCTGATGACGGGCTGGCTCGCGATGCGCCGCAACTACCCGCGCGCGGCGCAGTGGCCTACGCTCCGCGAACTCTGGCGCGATTTCAAACCCGCGTTCCCCGCCATCATGGCGCCGGTGATCCTGATCGTCGGAATGTTGGCGGGATTCTTCACGCCCACCGAAATCGCCTCGGTCACCGTGCTGTATGCGCTGCTCATCAGCAGCCTGTTCTACCGCGAGCTCACCTGGAAGGGCGTTCTCGACGCCGCGTTCGAGACGGTGCGCGCGTCGGCGGGCATCCTGCTCATCGTCGCCGTGGCGGCGCTGTTCGGTTGGATCCTGTCGGTCGAACAAGTGCCGCAGCAACTCACCGGGCTGATGCTGTCGATCTCGAAGAACCCGTACGTGCTGCTGCTGATCGTGAACTTGCTGCTGCTCGTCGTCGGCATGTTTCTCGACAGCACGACCGCCATTCTGGTGATCGCGCCGATCATCGCCAAACCGCTCGTTGCCGCGGGCGTGGACCCGGTGCACCTGGGCATGGTGGTCGTGTTCAACCTGATGCTGGGATTGCTCACGCCGCCGATGGGGCTGGCGCTGTTCCTCGTCGCCGACATCGCGAAAGTGACGATGAAAGACGTGCTGCGCGAAATGCTGCCGTACTACGTTCCGCTCATCATCACGTTGTTGCTGATCACTTACGTGCCGGCGTTGACGACGTGGATTCCGCGGCTCGCCGTCGGGCCGTGAGGCGGCGCTTGTTTCTCATCATGCCCGAATTGTCGAGGAGACAGTCTTGAACCCGAAGCCACGCCCGATCATCGCCCTGGCCATGGGCGACCCCGCGGGCATCAGCCCGGAACTGACAGCGGGAATCGTTGCGCTCGAGGAAGCGCGTGCAGCGGCACGCATCGTCGTGATCGGCGACAAACGAGTTTTCGATGCGGGCGCGGCGGTCGCCAAAGTCGCTCCCGACGTTGACGTCATCGGCGCGGGTGACGCGATACCGGAGTCGGGTGACAGGCCCGTCTTCATCGACCTGAAGCACCTCGACCCGGCGATCATTCAGCGCGGCGTCGCGGCCAAAGCCGGTGGAGAATTCGCGCTCGCCAACTACGGCCACGCGCTGCAGCGAGTCGCCAAGGCCCAAGCGCACGCGGTCTGCTTCACACCGTTCAACAAGCAGGCGATGCGTCTGGCGCTGCCGAGCTATGACGATGAAATCGGATTCACCGCCGGCGTTCTCGGCACCACGAGCACGGCGACCGAGTTCAACATCCTGGACCGGCTCTGGAACGCACGCGTCACGTCGCACGTGCCGCTCGCCAAGGTCGCGTCGCTGCTGAGCATAGCTGGCA
Source organism: uncultured beta proteobacterium (assembly GCA_963775015.1). Lineage (GTDB taxonomy): Bacteria > Pseudomonadota > Gammaproteobacteria > Burkholderiales > Burkholderiaceae_C > JAEMQF01. The sequence goes on from CAVZHI010000015.1 coordinate 462,611, forward strand.
TCGTCGAGGCCCTGGAGCTGACGGCGACGGCGTTGCGCGCGGCAGGGTTCCATCCGCCGCGCATCGCCGGTCGCAGCGCTGAACCCGCACGCTGGCGACGGCGGCAACTTCGGTCGCGAGGAGATCGACATCATTGGCCCCGCAGTGGAAAAGGCACGCGCGCGGGGCATTCCCGCCGAGGGTCCGTATCCGGCGGACACCGTGTTCGTCCGCGCGCGCAGCGGCGCGTTCGACGCCGTGCTCACGATGTACCACGACCAGGGCCAGATCGCGATGAAGCTGATGGGTTTCGAGCGCGGCGTCACCTTGCTCGGCGGCTTCCCGTTCCCGATCTGCACGCCGGCACATGGCACCGCGTATGAAATCGCCGGGCAAGGCATAGCGAATCTCGGCGCGACCCGCGCTGCGCTGCTGCTGGCGGTGGAGATGGCACAGCGGGGGTCCGGTCGGTGAAAACCCCGCCCGAGGGCAGCAGCGTGCGCTGTATCGTCAAAACCGACTCTTCTGGAGAACTCATGAACCCTACCCGGCGCGCCCTGACGGCGCTTGTCCTGTTCCTCACATCGATGGCCGTCGCCGGCCCCGCCGCAGCGCAGGCGGCGAAAAAACTGGTCCGCATCCACACCGCCGGCCCGGCCGACCTGGGCGTGGACAACACGATGATGGCGCATCAGTTCATGACTTACGTGAACGCCAATTCCGACAGCGTCGAAGTGAAAGTGTTCGCGGCGAGCGCGCTCGGCCAATCGCGTGAAGTGATCGAGGCGATGCGCCTGGGTTCGGGCGCTTCGGGAACGACGGGCGGCCCGGCCGAGTACGCGTCGTTCGTGAAGCGCATCGGCGTGCTCGGCCTGCCCTTCATGTGGAAGAGCTATGACCACGCGAACGCCGTGCTCGATGGTCCGGTGGGCAAGGAGCTCGAGGCCGAGATGGAGAAGTCCGGCTTCAAGGTCTTGTCCTGGGCCGTGAGCTGGGGTTACCGCAACGTCGTCACGGCGAAGAAGGAAGTGAAAACCGCCGCCGACTTGAAGGGCTTGAAGATCCGCACCATCCCGACCAAGGTGTTCGTCTCGGCGATCAATGCGATGGGCGCGAACGCGACGCCGATGAACTTCGGCGAGATCTACACCTCGCTGCAAAGTGGTGTTCTCGACGGCTACGAACACACCGCGGCGACGACGATTTCGTTCAAGCTCAACGAAGTCGCGTGCTGCATCGCGATGACGCGGCATCTGATGGACCCGACGGTGCTCGTCTTTTCGCTTGCCGAGTGGAAGAAGTTCGGCGCCGCCGAACAGGCCGTGATGCTGAAGGGCGCGCAAGTCGCCGCCGACTTCGTGCGCAAGGCCGCGCCGGAGAAAGAGGCCGAGTCGCTCGCCGCGGTGAAGAAACTTGGCATGAAAGTGGTCGACATCGACGTCGCGCCGCTGCAAAGGGCCGCAGCGACGGCGCAGGACGATCTGGCCAAGGAGTTCGGCGCCGAAGCGCTGCTGGCGCAGATTCGCAAGCAGTAGTGCCGCTTGCCGGCGCGCTGACTGTGAGATCCGGTCATCCCGGCGAAAGCCGGGATCCACTGCGCAAAGACCAAACGACCGCAAGCCGTGGATCCCGGCTTTCGCCGGGATGACATGTGACGAACGGCAAGCCCAATCCGGTGACACGCACCCTGGACGCGCTCGACCGCTGCGCCGAGCTGCTCGTCGCAGCGATCTTCGGAGCAATCGTCGCGGTCGCGCTGCTCCAGGTGTTTCACCGCTTCGCGCTCAACTCGTCGCTCAGCTGGAGCGAGGAGTTGCAGATCTTCGGCCACATCTGGATCGTCTTCCTCGGCATCCCGATCGCTTACCGGCGCGGCGCGCACCTCTACATCGAGACCTTCTGCGACATGCTGCCGCGCAGGCCCCGCGCTGCCTTCAACCTGCTCGTCGAGTTGATCTGGGTCGGCTTTGCGGTGTCGTTGATGGTGCTGGGCTTCATGGTCGCGAGCATCGCGCACCTGCAGTCTTCGCCGGGCCTGGAAGTGCCGATGAGCTACCCGTACGCGGGCATGGTGGTCGGCGGCGCGTACCTGTTGCTCGTGGCAGCGCGTCGCATCGCCGGCGCGCAGTGGCGACCACGCGAGTCGAGTTCTCCATGATCTGGATCCTGCTCGCGCTGATGCTCGGCGTGATGATGATCGGCGTGCCGATCCTGCTCGCGATCGCGCTCGTCGGCTACATCGGTGTCGCAGCGGTCCCGGACCTCGTGCTGCCGCTGTTCGCGCAGAAGATGTTCGCGCAGTTGGATTCATTCACGCTGCTCGCTCTGCCTTATTTCATCCTCGCCGGCAGTTTGATGTCGGCGAGCGGAATGAGCCAGCAGCTCGTCGATTTCTCGCGCGTGTTGGTCGGCCACTTGCGCGCCGGACTCGCGCACGCAGCGGTCGTGGCGAGCATGATCTTCGCCGGCATTTCGGGGTCGAGCACGGCCGACGCGTCGGCGATCGCGGCGATCGTGATCCCGACGATGAAGAAGAGCGGCTACAAGGCCGGCTTCGCCGCGGCGCTGATTGCAACCGCCGGAACCATCGGCGCGATCATCCCGCCGAGCATGGTGATGGTCGTCTACGGCTCGATCGCGCAGGTCTCGATCGGTGGCCTGTTCCTCGGCGGCATCGTCCCGGGCATCCTCGTCGGCGTGTTCCTGATGGCGACGATCAAGATCTACACCTACCACCCCGATTACCCCGAGTTGCGTGTCGTGCACGGCAGCTTCGAGTGGCGCGCACTCGGGCGCTCCTTCGTCGACGTCTGGCCCGCGCTGCTGGGGCCTGTCATCATCGTCGGCGGAATCCTGAGCGGCATCTTCACCGCCACCGAAGCCGGCGCGATCGCCTGCCTGTACGCGCTGCTGCTCGGCATGCTGTACTACCGCAAGATCAAGCTTCGCGACTTGCCGAACATCCTGATCGAAGCCGCGGTGATGACGACGATGGTGTCGGGCGTGATCGCGGTGGCCGGAGCGTCGGGCTGGCTGCTCGCCTACCTAGAGTTCAACGTCAGCGCGGTCAAGTTCGTCACGTCGTTCTCGCAGAACCCGACGCTCGTGCTGCTCATCGTCGCGGCGGTCATGATCGTTCTCGGCACTTTCGTCGATTCGCTCGCTGTGCTGCTGATCTTCGCGCCGGTGGCGATCCAGATCAGCAAGGCGTACGGAATCGACCCGTTCCAGATGGGCCTGGTGATGGTGATGTGCAACCAGATCGGCGCCGTCTCGCCGCCCACTGCTCCGCTGCTGTTCGTCACGACGAGCATCGCCAAGTGTTCGTTCTCCGAGGTGAACCGCCATGTGTGGTGGTTCATGCTCGCCGAGACGCTGGTGCTGCTGCTCGTCATCTTCATACCGGGGTTGGCATCCTGGATCCCTCACTATTTTCTTGGCTGAATCCGGGAGTCTTCGATGCCGCGCCGCGTAACCGTCTTCATCACCCACAGCCCGAGCATGCTCGCCAACTACTACGGGCCGCGCGCGCTCGCGGGATTGGAAGCGGTTGCCGACGTGCAGCGTGGCCACAGCGAGTCCGACTGGAGCGTCGATCATCTCGTGGCTGCAGCGAAAGGCTGCGACATCATCGTCAGCGACCGGCGCACGCCCGGGCCGGGCGATCTGCTGCAGCGCCTGCCGCGCCTTGTCGCGTTTTGCCGTTGTGCAGTGGACATCCGCAACGTCGACGTCGCTGCGGCGAGCACCCAGGGCATCCTCGTCACGCAGGCGAGCGCAGGCTTCATCACGTCGGTCACGGAATGGATCGTCGGCGCGATGCTCGACCTGAGCCGCGGCATCAGCGCTGCCACAGCAAGCTACCACGCCGGGGTGATTCCGACCGCCAGAATGGGGCGCGAGTTGCGCGCATCGACGCTCGGCATCATCGGCTACGGCCAGATCGGCCGAGCCCTCGCCGACGTCGCGCTTGCTCTGCGCATGAACGTGGTCATCGCCGATCCGTTGGCCGAAGTCACCCATCCTTGCCTGCGCAGGGTGTCGCAAGCCGAGCTGCTGGCGCAAAGCGACTACGTCGTGTGCCTGGCCGTCGCGACGCCGCAGACGGAGAACCTGATGGATGCAGCCGCCTTCGCCGCGATGAAGCGCGACGCGTTTTTCATCAACGCGTCGCGCGGCAACCTGGTCGATGAGGCGGCGCTGCTGAACGCGCTCGACGCCGGGCAGATCGCCGGCTGCGCGCTCGACGTGGGACGCGCGCCGGACCAGATGCCGAGCCTCGAACTCGCGCGCCACCCGCGGGTCATCGCCACGCCGCACATCGGCGGGCTGACGCTGCCTGCGATCGAACATCAATCGATGGAGACGGTGCAGCAGGTCACCGCCCTCGTGCAGGGCCGCGTGCCGCACGGTGCCGTGAACGCGGCCCAGGCGAGCCGATTGCAGGCCTTCTTCGACAGACGCTGAAGCGGCCGCCACATGAACCACCCCGAACTCACGCCGGCACTCGCCTGCGATTGCCACATCCACCTCTACGACGATTCGCTGCCGCTGGCGCCCACGGCCACCTTCAAGCCGCCGCACGCGCCGCTGTCGGCGTACCGCGGCGTCCAGGCGGCGCTCGGGCTGGAACGCGTGGTGCTGGTGCAGCCCACCGGTTACGGCTTCGATAACCGTTTCATGATCGAGGGCCTGGCGCAGCTCGGCGACACGGCGCGCGGCATCTGTACCGTTGCCGAAGACGTGAGCGACGCACAATTGCAGCGCTTGCACGAGGCGGGAGTGCGCGGCGTGCGCTTCATGATGATCGTGGGCGCGGGTGGTCCGCTGCCGTGGAGCGCGCTGGAGCGGATGTCGGCGCGCGTTGCGGCGCTCGGCTGGTGCATCAACTTGCAGCTCGACGGGCGGGATACCCCGCTGCACGCAGCAATGATCAACCGTCTGCCGAGCAAGGTCGTGATCGATCACATCGGCAAGTTCCTCGAGCCCGTGCCGGTGAGCCATGCGTCGTTCAAGGCCCTGCTCGATCTGCTCGCTCGGCCGCAGCGTTGGGTGAAGCTTGCCGCGCCGTACGAAACGTCGAAGCTCGGGCCGCCGCAGTACGCCGACGTGGGCGCGCTCGCGAAAGCCCTGCTGCAGGCGCACCCGGACTGCTGCGTCTGGGCGAGCAACTGGCCGCACCCGAACCGGAATCCGCCACCGAGCGAAGCCGAATTGCTCGCCTTGCTGGGTGACTGGACTGGCGACGCAGGCTTGCGCGATCGTGTCTTGGTCACGAACCCGGCGTCAGCATTCGGCTTCTGACCCCAAGGAGCGAACTGGCGCGCTTCGCCCCCGATGCTGGCTTCGGGGGTGCACGAGGAGTCCCCTCGCGAAAGCGACTCGCGGCGGCAGGGCTCTCGGCCACAATACCGCGCCTCTGCCCAGCACCCGTCGTGATGCCTTCTTCTTGCCCCTTGCCGACGACCTTCGCCGCAAGGTCGTCCGGCGCAAACCACTGAACCGGAAGCGAATCGCTTGACCAGCGCCGGTGAAACTTCGACCGCCAGCGTCATGCGCTGGGCACTGCTGTGCCTGGGCATGTGCGTGGCCGCTGAAGGGCTGCGCCACGCACGCCTGCCGGCCCACGAGCCCGTCGCACTCGCCCTCGCGCCGCTCCCTGCGGGCGAGGCGCCGCGCAGCGCCTTGCCGGTGCTGACGCTGCTTTCGAGCGGATTCATCCCGTCCCCCGCCGGCGCGCCTTCGGCGCATGCGAGCGCGCTCGCGCAATTGCCCGGCGGCGAGTTGCTCGCGCTCTGGTGGGCCGGCGCGCGCGAAAGCGCGCCCGACGTGGCGGTTTACGCCTCGCGCTGGAACGGTTCGCGCTGGAGCGCGCCAAGCCGCGTCGTCGAACGCCAACAACTCGGCCGGCAACTCGGTTTCGGCGTGCGGCGCCTGGGCAATCCGGTCGCCTGGGTGGCGCGCGATGGGCGTGTGCACTTGTACCTTGTGGCGACGGGCCTGGGCGGCTGGGCAGCGTCGCGCGTCGTTCATTTGGCGTCCAGCGACGGCGCGCAGAGTTTCGCGGCGCAGCGTGTGCTGGCGCTGTCGCCGCTCTTCAACACGAGCGCGCTGGTGCGCACAGCGGCGGTTGCGACCACCGAAGGCGGTTGGCTGTTGCCGGCTTACTTCGAACTCGGCAACAAGTACCCGTTGCTGATCGCGATGGACGCGCATGGCGTGCCGCGCTGGGCGCGGCGCATCGGTGCATCGAGGTCGTCGCTGCAGCCGGCGCTGTTGGCGCTTTCTTCCACCGAAATTCAGGCGCTGATGCGCGACCATGGCGAGGCGCATCGTATCCAGGCCGCGACAAGCCTCGACGCCGGCCTGACCTGGTCAGACCAGCCGCCACTGCCCCTACCCAACCACGACAGCTCGGTCGCCGCGATCCGCCTCGCCGGCGGCGGCTTCGTGATGGCCCACAACGACGAGCCCGCCGCACGGGGGGCGGGGCGCGGCTGGTTGCGCTTGGCGGTGTCGGACGACGCGCTGCATTGGCGGGCGTCCGTTGACGTTCAGCGCGGTGCGCCGGGCGACGAGTACTCTTACCCGAGCCTGCTGCAAGTCGGCCGGCAACTGCATGTGACCTTCACCGCGCAGCGTGGCGCCATCGGCCACCATGTCTACGCCATCGCTGCCGCGCCGGCCACGCCGTGATGCAAGTCTTCGATTCGAACCTGCCCGACCTTGCTTGGCAATGGGTTTATGCCCGGCTCGGCTGGGGCATCGTCTGCGCCGCGCTGCTGCTTCGGCTTTGGCCACGCGCGGCTGAGGTCACGGTCGCGACATCGGCCGGCGTGAAGCAGGGCGTGTGCGCCGGCATCACGGCGGCTCCGCTTCCGCGCGCGGCTGCGGTGTCGGCAGCGCTCGCCGCTTTCGCGATGTGGTTGCCGCACGCTGCGTCGCCGGTGTTTTGGCTGGGTCTAGTGTTTCAGCAGCCGAGTCCGATGCTCGTCGCATTCTGTGCCCTCGCGCTGCTGGCGCGCTGGACGCGGTTGCGCATCGGCCCGCCGCCCGGAGCAGGCAGCGCGCTCGTCTTGGCCGCGGTGGGCTTGCTGCTCTATGCCGACAGTTCGGGTTGGCTCAGTCTGGGCCTTTACCTGCGCGGTTCCGATCCGCTCTGGGCGCCGCTGGCGGCGCTGCTCGCCGGCGCCTGGGCGGTCTGGGCGGTGCGCGCTGAAGCGACACGACGCGCGGCGCTGATGACACTCGCGGCCACGGCCGTGTTCTGCCTGACCCGCCTGCCGAGCGGCAACGTGTTCGACGCGTTTCTCGACCCGCTGCTTTGGCTGATGAGCGTCGGCGTCGCGCTGAAGGCGGGCGTGCAGCGCCGGCGCGGCGCGTTGGCCGAGCGGCCCACGCATTGAGACGCAAGTCGTGCACTCGCCGCACCGGCTTGGCCTGAGCTTCTTGAGCGCGCACCTGCGCCTCGCGCTCGCGCTCGCGGCGCTGCTGTGCCTCGTGGGCACGCTGGCGCGCATCGGCTTTGCGCTCTGGTTCGCTCCGGCGGGGGCCGGCATCGGCGGCGCCGGCTGGGGCAGCGCCTTTCTGCTCGGGCTGCGCTTCGACGCGCGCAGCGCTTTGGTCAGCGTCGCACTGGCTTGGTTGCTGAGTGCGCTGCCCTGGCTCGGCCCGCGCCTGAGGCCTCCGGCGCGCGCGCGGTTCTGGCGTGCCTACTGGATGCTTGCGGGCTTGGTCTGGGCACTCGGGCTGATCTTTGACGCCGGCCAGTACGCCTACCTGGCGCAGCGTCTGTCGTCGGTGTTGTTCACGCTGGCGCGCGACGCGGGTGAGGCGACCGGCATGGTCTGGCAAAGCTATCCCGTGCTGTGGATCGCGCTCGGCCTCGGCCTGGCAATGTTGCTCTGGTATTGGGCGTTCGCCTACGCCTGGCGGTGGGCGGTGCGCCACGGCGCGCAGGAAGCGACGCTGCGCACGCGCCTCGGTGAGGTCTGGTCTGGCTGCTTGCCGCTGCGGTCGTGCACGGCAAGGTCTCGCAATACCCGTTGCGCTGGAGCGACGCTGCCGAGTTGCCGTCCGCGTTTGCCCAGTCGCTCGCGCTGAACCCGTTGCACAACCTGGTCGACACCTGGTCGTTCCGCGACGCGGGCGTCGACGAGCGTCGCCTGCGCCCGACGGTGAACCGCATTCGCGGCTTTGTCGGCCTGGCGCCCCTGCCAAGCGGTGCGCCGATCTCGCTCTTGCGGAGCAGCGCGCCCCGAGCGCGCGCACCGGGCGAATCGGCGCCGAACGTCGTTCTCGTCTTGCTCGAATCGTTCGCCGGCCATAAAGTCGGCGCCCTCGGCAGCCCACTCGGCGCGACGCCGAGTTTTGACGCGCTCGCCAAAGACGGCTTGCTCTTCACGCGCATGATGAGCGCGCACGGCCACACCGCACGCGGCGTGTTCGCGACGATCACGGCGATTCCCGATGTGTCGCGCCAGTCGACCGCGTCGCGCAACCCCGCGGCGGCGGACCAGTTCAGCATCGCGAGCGAATTCACCGAGCACAAGAAGTTCTACTTCATCGGCGGCAGCACGTCGTGGGCGAACGTTCGTGGCCTGCTCGCGGCGAACATTCCGGGAATCGAGATCGTCGAGCAGAACCGCTTGAAGGCTCCCGTCGTCGACGTCTGGGGCGTGTCGGACAAGAACCTGTTGCTCGAGGCGAGCGACTGGTTCGCCGCGCAGCAGCAGCCCTTCTTCGCCGTGATCCAGACGAGCGGCAATCACCGGCCGTACACGATTCCGGACGAAGACCAGGCGGCGTTCAACCCGGCGCTTCCGTCCGCCGAATTGCTCGAGAAGAACGGCTTCATTTCGACCGATGAATACCGCGCGTTCGCGTATCTGGACTGGTGCATCGGCCAGTTCATGCAGCGTGCGCGCGGCGAAAAATACTTCGAGAACACGATCTTTGCATTCATCGGTGACCACGGCATCAGCGGCGCGACCGGCCCGCACTTCCCGCCGGCTTGGCGCGAGCTCGCGATCACGCAAGGCCACACGCCACTCCTGATCTACGCCCCCGGGCGGGTCGCGCCGCGGCGCATCGAGCACTGGGCGCAGCAGGTCGACGTGTTGCCCACACTCGCCGCGCTCGCGGGAATCGGGCACCGCAATACGACGCTCGGCCGCGATTTGCTCGACCCACGTTTCGACGCGACCCGCATCGCATTCACGTTCCAGTTCACCGGCCCCGGCGAAGTGGGCCTGCTCGTGGGCGAGCACATGCTCGTCGACGGCGACCCGGGAGCGCTGTACGACATCCGCAGCGCAACGCCGCGGCGCAATCTGCTTGCGCCGGCCCAAGCCGCGGACGCCGACGCGCAACGCATCGCCGGCGAATGGGGCGGTTTTGCGCGCGACTACGACCTGATCGCGCGCTACCTGCAAACGCACAACAAGCGCCGCGACGCGGCGCCGTGAAGCCAGCGAACCGGCCCGCGACCCCGAAGTGAGGGCCCGTACCCAGCGGCCGCCGCGGATCTGGCTTCGCCAGTCCGCCAGCGGCGCCCCCCTGGGGGGGAGCGGCGAAGCCGCTTCGGGGGGGATTCACTTCATGCGTTGCTCGTGGCGCGCACTTCGTCGATCGTCGTCGATCCGGCGAGGACTTTTTCGATGCCGTCCTGGCGCAAGGTGCGCATGCCTTCCAGCGTGGCGACCTTCTGCATCGCCTCGGCGCGCGCGCCGGTCTGGATGAGGTGGCGGATTTCAGGCGAGACGACCATCAACTCCTGCAGTCCGAGGCGGCCCTTGAAGCCGGTGTGGTCGCACGCCAGGCAACCCGGGCTGCGGTAGGCGAGCAGGCGCCCGCCCTTGCCGTGGCGCTGCCTCCAGCCGTCGAGCACGGCGCTCTCCTGCACCGGTGCCTCGCCGCGGCCGAACGAGTGCATGTGGTCGGCGAGCAGTTCGGCCGTCTGCTGCGGTGTCGCCGGTTCGCTCAACGTGCACTTGCTGCACAGGCGCCGCACGAGGCGCTGCGCGAGCACGGCGAGCAGCGAGTCGGCGAAGTTGAACGGGTCCATCCCCATGTCGAGCAGGCGCGTCACGGTCTCGGGCGCGCTGTTCGTGTGCAAGGTGCTGAGAACGAGGTGGCCGGTGAGGGAAGCTTCGACCGCGACCTGCGCCGTCTCGGCGTCGCGGATTTCGCCGACCATGATGACGTCCGGATCGGCGCGCAGGAACGCGCGCAGCGCCTTGGCAAAGGTCCACTCGATCTTCGGGTTCATCTGGACCTGGCGCAGCCCGGGCTGGGTGATTTCGATCGGGTCTTCGGCGGTCCAGATCTTGCGCTCGGGAACGTTCAGGTGCGACAGCGCCGAGTGCAGCGTCGTCGTCTTGCCCGAGCCTGTCGGGCCGACGCAGAGCACGAGCCCGTAGGGTCGCTCGACGGCGCGGCGGAACTGCTCCAGGTTGTACGCCGACAGGCCGAGATCGGGCAGCGGAATCGGCCGCGCCGACGTGAGCACGCGCAGCACCACGTCCTCCAAGCCGTTGTTCGTCGGGATCGTCGCGACGCGCAGCTCGAGGCGGTGGTGCGCCGAGAACTTGGAGAAATTGATTTTCCCGTCCTGCGGCTTGCGCCGTTCGCTGATGTCCAGGTCGCACATGATCTTGATGCGCGCGACGAGAGCGCTGCGGTAACTCGACGGCAATTCGAGGTAGGTGCGCAGCAGGCCGTCCTTGCGGAAGCGGATGCGGATCTTCTCGCGCCCCGGGTAACTTTCGATGTGGATGTCCGACGCGCCTTCCTTGTGCGCCTCGATGATCATGTTGTTGATGAGGCGCACCAGCGAGCTGTCGGACTGCTCGATCGGCGTGTCGTGCTCGGCAATGCTGCGGTCCAGGCCCTCGAGTTCGAGCGACTCGACGAGTTTTCCGGTGTCGTCGATCTGCAGTCCCGACACGGCGTTGCTGTCATCCCAGTTGAACGCGCCGCCGGTGTCGGTGCCGAGTTTTTCGTAACTGCTGACCAGCACTTCGCGCAGCGTTTCGCCCTTGGCAAGCACCGGAATCACTTTCATCTGCGTGATGAACTCGACTTCTTCGAGCGCCTCGCGGCGCAGCGTCGGGTCGTCGACGGCGACGATGAGGCGCGCGCTGCGGATCAGCAGCGGCAACACGAGTTGCCTTGACGCCACGGCGTACGACAGTGCGCGCAGTGCCACCGCCTCGATGGGAAAAAGTTCGACGTTGACGAGCGGGTAGCCCATCTTGCGCGCCAGCGCCACCTGCAGGTCTTCGCTCGAGACCGCGCCCATGCGCACGAGCAGTTCGCCCAGCGGCACGGTGCGGTCGTCGCGCTGCTGCTCGAGCGCGGCGTTCAATTGCGCCTCGCTCACCATGCCGAGCGACAGCAAGGCTTCGCCGATGCGGATCATCGGCATGCGCTCCTGCTGCGCGATCGCGTCGAGCAACTGCTCCGGCGTGACGATCTGGCGCAGCACCAGGATCTCGCCGAGCTTCTGATTCCGCAACTCGCGTTGGGCGGTCAGACCGGCGTCGATCTGCAACGGCGTCGCGCGTTGCTGCTCGACGAGCACCTCGCCGATGCGCGCGCCGGCGGAGAACTTGGTGTAGGCGTTGCGCGGAAAGAAGAGGCGCTGCACGCTGCCGTCGGCGTGCACCGGCGGGAACAGGAACAGGCCGAAGTCGCGCTCGACGCTGCCGACGCTGACGCCGGTGAGTTCTCCCCCCGCGGTGAGCGTCACGCGATAGGGCACGGCTTTGCGCTCACCCAGGATGTCGGCGTGCGGGTCCGTCGCCGGCAGCGCCAAGGGCTTGATCGGTGTCGTCAGCGTGAGCGAGCGGAAATGCTCGAAACGCAGCGGGAACGTGGTGCGCGCCGGTGGCATTTGCAGGTAGGCGAGCTGCTGCTCGGGAACGAAGAACGTCAGGCGCCCGGCGTTGCGCCGGTCGTTCAGGCCGACGACCTCGCAAGGCTCGGGGTCGGCGTGTTCCTGCGCTTCGGGGTAGGTGGCAAACGGCGGCATGGGCCAGCGAAACGCCGGCGGGCTTGCCTTTTCGGCCGGCGCGTCCAGCGGCGCCGCAATCGTTGCCATCTCCCAGTCCGGTGCGGTCGATTCGTCGGCCATCGCGATTCCTGTCTGCGCCCAAGGTGCTGCAGCGTCGGCGAAACGCCGCTGTTGACGCAGGATGGTAGCGTTGCGCTGCACCTTTGCCGCGGCTGAATTGGCGGGTGACCCGACCCCTTTTCAGCGCCCGCCGCGCTGCGGGGATGCGTCAGGCCTTCATCTGCTGCGGCAGGAACGTGACGATTTGCGGAAACAGGTAGAGCATCGCGACCATCAGCACCATGAGCAGAAAGAACGGGAAGGAGGCGCGCGCGATCGTGCCGATGTCGCGCTTCGTCATGCCTTGCAGGACGAACAGGTTGAAGCCGACCGGCGGCGTGACCTGCGCCATTTCGACGACAACGACGATGAAGATGCCGAACCAGAGTGGGTCGATTCCAGCCTTTTGAATCGTCGGCTGGATCACGCCCATCGTCAGCACGACCATCGAGATGCCGTCGAGAAAACACCCCAATAGGATGTAGAACAGCGTCAGCGCCGCGAGCAGCTGCCACTGGCTGAGGCCGAGCGTCGCGATCCACTCCGCCAGGTGCCGTGGCAGGCCGATGTAGCCCATGCTGAGCGTGAGAAACGCCGCCCCGGCGAGGATCAGCGCGATCATGCAGTAGAGCCGCGTTCCGCCCATCAGCGCGAGCTTGAACGTTCGGGCGCTCAGCGAGCCTTGCACCGCGGCATGAACAATGCGCCGACGACGCCAAGCGCCGCGGCTTCGGTCGCGGTGGCGATTCCGGCGTAGATCGAACCGAGCACGGCGGCGATGAGCAGGATGACCGGAATCAGCGCGCGCGACTCGCGCAATTTTTCCGCCAGGTTCATGGGCGGATCCGGCGGCGGAATCAGCTGCGGGTAGCGCAGCGACCAGCCGACGAGGTAGAGCGAAAAGATCAGCGCGAGCAGCAGCCCGGGCAGCACGCCCGCAATGAAGAGCTGCGAGATCGAGACGTCGGCGGTGACGCCGTAGACGATCATGATGATCGACGGCGGGATCAGGAGCCCCAGCGTTCCCGCGCCGGCAAGCGAGCCGAGGGAAATCGCGTCCGGATAACCGCGCCGCTTCAGCTCGGGCAGGCTCATCTTGCCGATCGTCGCGCAAGTCGCCGCGCTCGAGCCCGACACGGCGGCGAAGATCGCGCAGCCGACGACGTTCACGTGCAGCAGCCGCCCCGGCAAGCGTTGCATCCACGGCGCGAGGCCACGGAACATGTCTTCGCTCAGGCGCGTGCGGAACAGGATTTCGCCCATCCAGATGAAGAGCGGCAGCGCGGTCAGCGTCCAGCTCGACGCCGAACCCCAGATCGTCACCGCCATCGCGTCGCCCGCCGGGCGCGAGCTGAAGAGCTGCATGCCGATCCAGGCGACGCCCGACAGCGTGAGGCCGATCCAGACCCCGCTGGCCAGGATCAGGAACAGCGCGCCGATGAGCAGCGCCGTGATCGCGACGTCATTCATTGTGCGTCGCCTCGGTGCTTGTCTCGCGTGCGCGTTGGCCGCGCAGCTCGAGAATGAATTCATCGATGAGCGCGATTGCGAACACCGCGCTGCCCAGCGCCATGCTCAGTTGCGGCAGCCAGAGCGGCGTCGCGTCGTTGCCGGTCGAGATGTCGTGGAACACGTGCGACTGCCAGGCGAGCTTGGCGCTGTAGAACGCGAGCAGCAGGCCCAGGCTTCCCGCGACGCCGAGCGCCCAGAGTTCGGCGCGGCGCCGCGCGGCGCCTGTGAAGCGCGCGACGAGCAAGGTGACGCGGATGTGTTCGCCGTGTTTGAGCGTGTGCGCCAGGGCGAGAAAACCCACGCCCGCCATCATGTAGCCGGCGTAGGCGTCGACGCCGGGGACGTTGAAGTGCAGCTGCCGCCCGAGGATCGACAGCAGCACCATCACGAGCAGCCCGACCATGAACAGCGCCGCCACGCCGGCGGCGCCGTGGTACAGCGCATCCAGCAGGCGGCGCAGTCCCCCCGCAGGGGCCGAAGCGGCCGCCATCTACATCTTCTTGAACGCGTCGACGACCGCCTGGCCTTCGGCGCCGGCCTTCTCGAGCCATTCTTTGAGCATCGTGTCGCCGACTTTCTTCATGTCGGCCTTCAGCGCGTCGCTCGGCGCGACGATGTTCATGCCGTTCTTCTTCAGCAGATCGAGGTATTCGATGTTCTTCGCTTTCGACAGCGCCCAGCCGCGCGCCTCGGCGTCGGCGCCGGCTTTCTGCACTGCGGCCTTGCTCGGCGCGTCGAGCGCGTCGAAGGCGGCCTTGTTCACGATCACTGCGTTCTTCGGCAGCCAGGCCTGCGTGTCGTACCAGTACTTGATGTGCTCGAACGTCTTCGTGTCGTAACCGGTCGCGCCGGACGACATGTAGCTCTCGACGACGCCGGTGGCCATCGCCTGCGAGAGTTCAGCCGCCTGCACCGTCACCGGCTGCGCGCCGACGAGTTCGGCGATGCGCGCCGTGGCCGGGCTGTAGGCGCGCCACTTCACGCCTTTCAGGTCAGCGGCGGAAGCGATCGGCTTCTTCACGTAGATGCCTTGCGGCGGCCAGGGCACGGAGTACAGGAGCAGCATGCCCTGTTCGGCGAGCTTCTTCTCCATGAGCGGCTTTTGCGCCTTGTAAAGTTTGGCCGACGCGTCGTAGCTGTCGGCGAGAAATGGCAGGCCGTCGGCGCCGTAGATCTGCCATTCGTTCTGGAAGTTGGCGAGCAGGATTTCGCCGATCTGCGCCTGGCCGCCCTGCACGGCGCGTTTGATCTCCGGCGCCTTGAACAGCGACGCGTTCGGATGCACGGTGATCTTCAGCTTGCCCGACGTCGCCTTGTCGACGTCGTTCGCGAACTGGACCAGATTTTCGGTGTGGTAGTTGCTCGCCGCGTAGGCAGCGGGCAGGTCCCACTTGGTTTGCGCCAGCGCGCCCCCCGTGGCAAGGGCGAGCGCGAGCGCGGCGGCGTGGGTCAAAAAGCGGCTTGGCTTGTGCATGGTCGTTCCTGGAAGCGTGAGGACATGGGGGCGCAGCATAGACGCAAGTCTCGTACTGGCGAATCGGTTCTTGCCCGGGTGCGGTGTAAGAACCGGGTCGCAGCAGCCGACCGAGTTGGGGAACAATACGGCCTGCGCGAAGCCCAGGGGCCTCGCATTCCTGTGGAGAAACTTCATGAATCAACGTCTCGTCATTTCCTCAGCCTTGGCCTCGGTGTTGGCGCTCGGCTTGGTCACTCAGGCCGCCTCCCAGCCCAAACCCAAGGAGAAGTGCTACGGCATCGCCAAGGCCGGGCAGAACGACTGCGCGAATCTGGCAGGCACGCACACCTGCGCCGGCCAGGCGAAGGCCGACAAGGACGTCGGCGAGTGGAAATACGTCGCTGCGGGAACCTGCAAGCAGCTTGGCGGCATGTCGGCAGAGGAAGCCAAGGCCGCGGCGAAGAAATAGGGCGAAGAAAGGCCCGCGTTCGGCCGACTGCGTCGATGCCAGGGGCGTCGCCCACGCGTGTTGACGCCGGCGTGGGCTTCGGCCTGCGCCAGCCGCATTACGAACGCGCGCTGGCGCAGCGCGAGGACCTCGCGTTCGTCGAGGTCCACTCGGAGAACTTCTTTGCGCCAGGCGGCGCCGCGCGTGCCGTGCTGCGCCGCGCCGCCGAGCTCTACCCGGTGAGCCTGCACGGCGTCGGCTTGTCCCTCGGGTCGGCGGCGGGAATCGACGCCTGGCATCTGGACCGGCTCGAAGCGCTGGTGCGCGAGATTCAGCCGGTTCGTGTCTCGGATCACGCGTGTTTCGCGCGCGCCGGGCAGGGTGCCGTGCGCCACGCGAACGATTTGCTGCCGGTCGGGTTCACGCCCGCTGCGCTGGCCATCATGGTGCGCAATGTCGAGGTCGTGCAGGAGCGTTTGCAGCGCACGATCCTGGTGGAGAATCTTTCGGCCTACGTCGGATTCGCCGACGATTCCCTGCACGAGGCGGACTTTCTGGGTGAGCTGTGCCGGCGCAGCGGCTGCGGCCTCATCCTCGACGTGAACAACCTGATGGTGAACGCGGTCAACGCAGGCGCGCCCGACCCGGTGGCGCAGTGCTGCAGCGTCATCGATTCGCTGCCGCGCGAATCGGTCTTCGAAATCCACCTCGCCGGTTATGCGGACGCGCAGGACTGCGCGATCGACGATCACGGCAGCTTGGTGCGCCCGGCGGTGTGGCAGGTGTATCGCCACGCGCTGAAGCGCTGCGGCGCGGTGCCGAGCGTTGTCGAATGGGATACCGACATTCCGGCCTTTGACGTGCTGCTCAGCGAAGCTGACCGAGCCGTGGCGTGCCACGCCGAGGTCGCAGCGTGACGCGGCTTGGCGCCGAAGCGGCGCGCCAGGACGCTTTGCTGAGCGCCATCGACGCGCCCGAACTCGCGGCACAAGCCGGCCTGGCCGGACCGCCGGCGCGTGCGCAAGCGGGATTGCGCATCTACCGGGCGAATGCCGACGCCGCTGCCGAGCGCGCCCTGGGCGCAACCTTCCCGACGCTGCACGCGCTGCTCGGCGCCGAAGACTTCAAGCACATGGCGCACGAGTACCGGCGCGCGCAGCCACCGCAACGCGGCGACCTGGGCGAGTGGGGCGAGGGTCTTTCCGCCTGGTTGCGCGTGCACGCTGGTCTGGCGCACTGGCCTTACCTGGGCGACTGCGCCGAGCTCGATTGGCTGCGCCATCGCTGCGAACGCGCCGCCGACGCGACCTTCGACGCGGCGTCGCTCGCGCTGCTCGAGTCGCACGCCCCGGACCGGCTCAGCGTCGCGTTGCAGCCTGGAACCGCACTGCTCGATTCGCGCTGGCCGATTGCGAGCCTGTTCGCTGCGCATCAGGCCGGCGGGCAGATCGGTTGGGCCGAAGCGCGTGACGCGATCGCCGCACGCCAGAGCGAGATCGTTCTGGTCGCACGCCGTGGCTGGCGCGCCGCGGTGCACCGCATCGACGCGCCGACCTGCGCCTGGACGCGCGACCTGCTCGCCGGCGTCTCGCTCGGCGCGGCGCTGGCGCGCGCCGGGCCCGAGTTCGACCTCACGGCGTGGCTGGCTCGGGCGCTGGCGCAGGAGTGGCTGCACGCGGTGGTCGTAACGCCCGAATAAGGCGTGGCCCTGCGCAGCGAGTCTGGCGAGTCCATGCACTCCTCTACACTGCTCGCCCTTTCGCTGCGGTGGAGAAGACGATGCGTTCGATGTTGGCAAGGTGGTTGACCGGGTTTGCGCTGGCCGCGATCGCGGCGCTGGCCACAGGCTGTTCGGGCATGGCGGCACAAAACCCCAGCGGCGCGTTGCGCCCGGTGAACGCTGTTCCAGACGGCGCTGACGCCAGCGTGATGCTGAAGGGCCACGACGTCGTCGCCTATTTCACCGACGCGAAGCACATGCTCGGTCGGCCCGAGATCAAGACCGTTCATGAAGGCGTGACGTTTCGCTTTGCGAGCGCCGAGCACAAGGCGCTGTTCGACGCCCAGCCGGCGAAGTACCTGCCCCAATACGGCGGCTATTGCGCGAACGGCGTCGCCTACGGAATCCCCTGGGGCGGCGACGCCGACACCTGGCTGCTGCGTGACGGCAAGCTCTACATCTTCGGCGGCGCCGGCTCGCGGCGTGCCTTCCTGATGGACCGCGAACTGAACACGCAGCGCGCCGACAAATACTGGGCCGAGGAAGTTCAGGGTTCGAACAGCTTCGTCCAGCGCAGCAAACGCATGGTGCTGCGCGTTGACCACTATCGCAGCGGCGAAGCGCTCGAAGCCGAGTACCAGCAGCGCAAGGCCGCCGGAACCCTGAAACCCTGACTCGACACTCACCACCGCGCACGACGACCGTAAGTTCGCGGCCGGCGTGCCGACAGACCCGCAGAAACGCACGGGGAATTTGATGTCGCGAAGCAAGTTGATTCTGGTCGCCGCCGTGATCGCGCTGATCGCGGCATTCTTCGCGTTCGATCTCGGCCAGTACCTGAGCCTGGCGTATCTGAAACAGCGCCAGGCCGAATTCGCTGCGCTCTACGCGCAGCAGCCGCTGCTCGTGATCGGCGCCTACGCACTCGTCTACATCGTCGTGTTCGCGCTCGCGCTGCCGGTGGGCGCGGTGATGACGCTCGCCGGCGGCGCGCTGTTCGGCGTCTGGATCGGCGCGGTCGTCGTCTCGTTCGCGTCGAGCATCGGCGCCGCGCTCGCCTTCCTCGCCTCGCGCTATGTGCTCGCCGACAGCGTGCGCAACCGCTTCGGCGCGCGCCTGGCCGAAGTCGACAAGGGGATCGCCAAAGACGGCGCGTTCTACCTCTTCACGCTGCGCCTCATTCCCGCGATTCCGCCGGCGGCGCTGAACCTGCTGTTCGGCTTGACGAAGATGCGCACCTGGACCTTCTATTGGGTGAGCCAGCTCGGCATGCTCGCCGGAACGATCGTCTACGTGAACGCCGGCACGCAGCTCGGCAAGCTCGAATCGCTGGGGGGAATCCTCTCGCCCGGGGTGATCGGCTCGTTCGTCCTGCTCGGTGTGTTCCCGCTCGTCGCGAAGAAGATCGTCGACGTGCTGCAAGGGCGCAAGGTCTACGCACGCTGGGCGGCGCAGAAGCCGAAGTCGTTCGACCGCAATCTGGTCGTGATCGGCGCCGGCGCTGCGGGCTTGGTGACGAGCTACATCGCCGCCGCGGTGAAGGCGAAAGTGACGCTCATCGAGTCGCACAAGATGGGCGGCGACTGCCTGAACTACGGCTGCGTGCCGAGCAAGGCATTGATCAAGTCGGCGACCCTCGTGCACCAGATGCAGCACAGCGCGCGCTACGGCATCGCGCGGGCAGAGGCGACGCTCAACTTTGCCGACGTGATGGAGCGCGTTGCGCGCGTCGTGCGCGAAGTCGAGCCGCACGACTCGGTCGAGCGCTACACGAGCCTGGGCGTGGACGTCGTGCAGGGGTACGCGAAACTGCTCAACCCCTGGACCGTGCAGATCGACCTGGGCGAAGGGAAGATGCAGACCTTGACGACGAAGAACATCGTTATCGCGACCGGCGCGATGCCCTTCGTTCCGCCGCTGCCGGGTCTGAACGATGTGGGTTACCTGACGAGCGATACGCTGTGGGGCCTGCGCGAGTTGCCGCCGCGCCTCGTCGTTCTCGGCGGCGGGCCGATCGGCTGCGAACTCGCGCAAAGCTTTGCGCGCCTGGGTTCGCAGGTGACGCAAGTCGAGATGCTGCCGCGCATCATGATCCGCGAAGACGTCGAAGTCTCGCAGCTCGCTCGCGAAGCGCTCGAAGCCGACGGCGTGAAGGTCCTCACCGGGCACAAGGCGTTGCGCTGCGAGAAGGAGGGGAATCGCAAGTTCATCGTCGTCGAAGCCGCGGGCCAGACGCAGCGCATCGAGTTCGACGTTCTGCTGTGTGCGGTGGGGCGGATTGCGCGGCTGAAGGGCTACGGCCTGGAGGAACTGGGAATTCCGGTCGGCCGCACGATCGAGACCAACGAGTACCTCGAAACCGTCTACCCGAACATTTCGGCCGCGGGCGACGTCGCCGGGCCGTACCAGTTCACCCATACCGCGGCGCACCAGGCGTGGTACGCGTCGGTGAACGCGCTCTTCGGCAGCTTCAAGAAGTTCAAGGTCGACTACTCCGTCATCCCCTGGGCGACGTTCATCGACCCCGAAGTCGCGCGCGTCGGCCTGAACGAGCAGGAGGCGAAAGAAAGAGGCATCGCCTATGAGGTCACGCGTTACGGTCTCGACGACCTGGACCGCGCGATTGCCGACAGCGCCGCACACGGCTTCGTCAAGGTGCTCACCGTGCCGGGCAAGGACAAGATCCTCGGTGTCACGATCGTCGGCCTGCACGCCGGCGACCTGCTCGCCGAATACGTGCTGGCGATGAAACATGGCCTGGGCTTGAACAAGATCCTGGGAACGATCCACACTTATCCGACCCTGGCCGAAGCGAACAAGTACGCCGCAGGCGAGTGGAAGCGCAACCACCAACCGCACAAGGTGCTCGAGTGGTTGCGCCGTTTCCACGCTTGGCGCCTGACCTGAATCCATTCCACCGACAGCTGCGTAAGGCCACACATGAACATCCTGCAACGCCTGCTCCTTGCCGCCGCCGCCATGTTGCTGAGCATCTCTGCGTCGGCACAACCCGACCCGCAATACGCCGCGTGGCACGGTCTGCTCGAAAAACACGTCAAGTGGCTGCCCGACAACAAACAAAGCCGCGTCGACTACGCCGGATTCAAGGCCGATCGCGCCGAACTGAAGAAAGTGCTTGATTCCTTCTCCGTCGCGAGCAAGGCCGAGTTCGACGCCTGGCCAAAGCCGCAGCAGATGGCGTTCCTCATCAACGCCTACAACGCCTTCACGGTCGAGCTGATCCTGACCAAGTACCCGGACCTGAAGTCGATCAAGGACCTGGGGACGTTCGTCAGCTCGCCGTGGAAGAAGAAGTTCTTCAAGCTGCTCGGCGAGGAGCGCACCCTGGACTGGATCGAACACGAGCAGCTGCGCCCGAACTACGCCGATCCACGCGTGCACGCCGCGGTGAATTGCGCCTCGATCGGTTGCCCGGCGCTGCGCAGCGAAGCCTTCACTGTGGCCAAGCTCGACGCCCAGTTGGAGGACGGCATGCAACGCTTCATGGGCGACCGCACGCGCAATCGCGTGAAAGGCGGCGCGCTCGAGGTGAGTTCGATCTTCAAGTGGTTCCGCGAAGACTTCGAAAAAGGCCAGCGCGGCTTCAACAAGGTCGAAGACGTGTTCGCCAAGTACGCCGCGCAGCTCACCGACGTTCCCGAAGAGCAGGCGCGCCTGAAGGCCAAGACGCTCGCCGTGAACCACCTCGATTACGATTGGTCATTGAACGCCGTGGGGCGTTGACCACCCGCACCCGAGAATTGCCGTCACCCCTCCTCCTCCCCCTGCTGGCGCTGGCGTGCGCAGCGAGCTTCGTCGCGATCGGCGCGGCGCGGGCGCAAACGCCGCTCCTGACGCCTTTCCCGAGCGACTCGGAACAACCCGCGCCGCCCTGGCAAGTTCAAGGGTTGCCGAACCAGACCAAACCGTTCACCCGGTTTGCCGTGGTCGACGTCGACGGGCGTCGCGCGTTGCGGGTGCAGGCCGAGGAGTCGTACGGCAATCTGGTGCACGCGCTCGCGGGCGTCAAGCCGGGGTTGAAACTGGCGTGGCGCTGGCGCGTCGAGAAGCTGATCGACGCCGCCAATCTGTACGAGAAGACGGGCGACGACGTCGCACTCAAGGTGTGTGTGTTCTTCGACCAGCCGCTCGAGAGCATCCCCTTCGTCGAGCGCCAGCTGTTGCGCATGGCGCGTTCGCAGGCGAGTCAACCGCTGCCCGCGGCGACGGTGTGTTATGTGTGGGACAACGCCCTGCCACCCGGCACGCTGTTGCCGAGCGCGTTCACGCGACGCCTGCGCTACATCGTGCTGCAAAGCGGCGCGCAGCGCTTGCGCCAATGGGTCGAAGAGCGGCGCGACATCGGCGCCGATTTCATGCGCCTGTTCGGCGACGAGGTCAGCGCCTTGCCGCCGCTGATCGGCGTCGCTGTCGGTGCAGATGCCGACAACACGCGCAGCCGCAGCCTGGGTTTCGTGTCCGACCTCGCCTTGCAGCCTTGAGTCGGACCATGAATCGAACCTGCGCAAGGCTCTTGGCATCCGACCGGCCATCCTGACGCACCGATGAAGCACCTTGTGCTGCTGGGCGGCGGACACGCTCATGTGCAGGTCTTGCACGCCTTGGCCATGGAACCCATGCCGGCAGTGCGCGTCACGCTCGTGAGCCCGTTTGCACGCCAGCTCTATTCGGGCATGGTGCCGGGGTGGTTGTCCGGCCACTACACGCTGGACGATTGCGCGATCGCGCTGCTGCCGCTGGCGCGGCGCGCCAACGCCGAGTTCATCGAGGCATCAGCGACCCACATCGCCGCCGCGACGCGGCAGGTCACGCTGAGCAATTCGCAGGTACTGAGCTACGACGCGCTCAGCGTCGACACCGGCCCCGTGATGAACCGCGACGCGATTCCCGGGGCGCGCGAGCACGGCGTGTTCGTGCGGCCGATCGAACACTTTGCGCAGGCATGGGACAAGCTGCTCGCCCTGTCGGAGGAGCGCGGCTTGAGCCTGGCCGTGATCGGCGCCGGCGCGGCCGGCGTGGAGCTGGCGTGTGCCCTGCAATATCGGCTGCGCGATCGGGCACGCATCAGTCTGATCACCGGCGGGCCACCGCCCTTGGCCGACTATTCGCAGGAGGTGCGGGCGCGCGCCCGAGCGGCGCTGCGGCGTTTGAGCGTCACCGTGCTCGAAGACATGTGCATGAGCATCAGCGAGCAGCATGTGCACCTGCGAAGCGGCATTCGACTGCAATGCGACGCACCGATCCTGGCCATCGGCAGCAGCCCCCCGCTATGGCTGGTGGGCAGCGGCCTGGCACTGGACGCGCAAGGCTTCATTGCCACCGCGACGACGCTGCAAAGCACGTCGCATCCGGACGTCTTTGCCGCCGGCGACGTGGCGTCGAACCTGGTGCTGCAACGCCCCAGGAGCGGCGTGTTCGCAGTGCGCGCCGGTCCGGCGCTCGCGCTCAACCTGCGCCGCTACCTGGGCGGTGGACCCCTCGAAGAGCATCTGCCCAAATTGCGCTCCTTGAACCTGCTCGCCTGCGGCCGGCGCTCGGCGATCGTCTCCTGGGGCTCGTGGACCGGGCAGGGCGTCTGGGCGTGGTACTGGAAAAACTGGATCGATCGGAAGTTCGTCGCGAAGTACCGCGTTTGAGGCTCTGATTCAGTGTCAATTCAATCGCATGGGCCGCCGGTCAACAGCCGGCCATCGGTTGCTCAGTCACGCGGCTTGAAGTCGATCTCGATGATGGGCGGAACGCGGCCGTCGACGTCGCGCGGCAGGATTTCGGTCTTGTCGATCGCGCGCAGAACGGCTTCGTCCCAGTTCTTCACGCCGCTGCTCTTGATGAGTTTGCGCGCCACGATCGTCCCGTCCGGGGACAGCCGCACCTCGACGCTGGCGACGGGGTCGCCGTTCACCGGTTCGGTGAGAACGATGTTGGGCTTGATGCGTGCCTTGATGCGGCCTGCGTAACCCGCCGAAGGCGCCGCACTCTGCGCCGCGCTGCCGGCGGCGTTCGGATTCGGGTTCGCCCCGGCCTGACCGAGCATGCGCTTCAGGTTCGCCTGGCGTTGCGCCTCGATGCGTTCTTCTTCGAGGCGCGCTTCGTGCTCCTCGGCGGCCTTCTTGCGCTCGGCCTCGGCGCGCGCGAGTTCGCGCTTGGCGGCCTCGCGGCGTGCTTCTTCGCGCTTCGCTTCGGCCTTCTTCAGTTCTTCGCGTTTCAGCTCTTCGCGCTTGGCCTCTTCGCGGCGTGCTTTTTCGATCGCGATCTGCGCGTCGGGAACGGTTTCTTTCACGGGCTCGGGTTTCGGCACGGGTGCCGGTTTCACCTGCACCGGGTCCGGGCGCGGCGGCGGTGGTGGCGGCGGCGCCGGCGCCGGCGCTGCGACCTGCGGCACGGCGGCCCACAGCTCGGCCTCGACGGCGTCGGGCGTGCTGGAGCGCCAGGACACGCTGAACGTGAGCGCAACGATCAGCAGGGCGTGGGCGATCAGCGCCAGCACGACGCCTGCGCCCATGCCCGCCGGGCGCTCGGGCATGAACGCGTCGCGTGAGAGCGAGGCAGCGGTCAAGGTCAGGCCCCGCTCTGCTTCACCGACAACCCGACGCGCTGGATTCCGGCGCGCTGCAGGATGTCCATCACTTTCACCACCGCCTCGTACTTGACGGCCCGGTCGGCGGAGATCACGACCGGCGTTGTCGCATTCCCCGCCTGCGCTTCCCTCACCCGCGCCGCCAACGCCTGCAGGTTCACGCTCGTCGGCTCCTTGCCGTCGATGCGCAGGCGCAGCGTTTCGTCGGCGGCGACCGTCAGCTCGACCACATGTTCGGGCCGCTGCTTGCTCTTGCCCACGCTCGGCAGGTCGACGATGCCGGTCGTGATGAGCGGCGCCGTCACCATGAAGATGATGAGCAGCACCAGCATCACGTCGATGAAGGGCACCATGTTGATTTCGCTGATCGTGCGGCGCCTGCCGCCGCCGCGCTGGCCGACGGCGGGCATTACTTGGACGCCGCCGCGGGAACGCCGGCGTTGCGCTGCAGGATGTTGGAGAACTCTTCGATGAACGACTCGAGCTGGATCGCGATCCGGTCGATGTCGCGCGCGAAGCGGTTGTAGGCGATCACGGCGGGAATCGCGGCGAAGAGGCCGATCGCGGTCGCGACCAAGGCCTCGGCAATGCCGGGCGCAACGGTCGCGAGCGTCACCTGCTGCATGTTGGACAGGCCGACAAACGCGTGCATGATGCCCCAGACCGTGCCGAACAGCCCCACATAAGGCGACACCGAGCCCACCGAGGCGAGGAACGACAAGTTCGATTCGATTGTGTCGAGTTCGCGCTGAAAGCTCGCGCGCATCGCGCGCCGCGAGCCATCGAGCAAGGCGCCGGTGTCGGCGACGCGGCGCTCGCGCAGCTTGAGGAACTCGCGCATCCCTGTGGCGAAGATTCGCTCCATCGGCGCGCCGTCCTTGCGTTTCGCGGCGTCGGCGAACAATTCATTCAGGTTCTTGCCGGCCCAGAATTCGCGCTCGAAGTCTTCGTTCGCCGAGCGCACCTTGCGCAGGCCGAAGAGCTTGCCGAAGATCACCGTCCAACTCGCGAGCGAGGCGAGCATGAGCCCGGCCATGACGAGTTGCACGACCAGGCTCGCGTGCACCACGAGGGTAATGATCGACAGGTTTTGGTTCATGCGGATTTGGCTGCAAATGGGTGGGCGAGGCGGTGCGCCGGCTTTTGCGTCGGCTCAGGCCCTTGAAGGCTGCGATTTTGCACTGTGCCACGGCGTCCGCGCGACAGCCGGCGCGCGATGCGCTCAGGGCCGGACGCGTTTGTACACCTCGCCCCAACCGGGGTGGCCGGCTTCCGACTTGTCGAGCGTGAACGACGGATCGGCCAGGCGCGCGGCACGGAATTGCGCCTCGCACTCGTTGCGCCGGTTGCTCGTGCAGGCGATGAATGCAAGGTGTTTGTGCGCCGCGGCGCGATCCTTCGGCGACGCCAGGCGCAGGCTCAAGGCGTGGTGGAAGTGGTGCTCGGCCTCGACGTACAAGGCGTCTTCATAGGCGCGCAGCCCTGCCATCAAGGCTTTTTCCGCCGGCATCGCGATGATGTCGACGAGCGCGGTGGGTGCAGACGCCGGCTGGGCACAGCCGGCGACGCAGATCGCCGTGACCCAGGCCACTTGCAGCAGTGCGGCGCGGAAAGGCCAAGGCCGCGGCCGGGTCATGAGCCGAATTTGTGCTTGACGCCGACGGCTTGGCCGGGGGTGACGGTCACCGTCGTATTGAAGGGCGGGAAGTCGGAATTGCGGATCGTGATCTGGTGTTTGCCCTCAGCCAGGTTCAGCTCGGTGAGCGGCGGTGCGCTGCCCGCAGCCACGCCGTCGACTTCGACCTCGCCCCAGGGGCTCACCGCCAGGCGCACGATGCCATGCGCTTTGATCACCGGCGCGGCCTTCGTTTCAACGCCTGCGGAGGCCTTGGTTTCGCGCCGATCGCGCGGCGCGGCCTTCGCCACCGCAGCTGGTTTGGCGGGCGCGACCTTGCCCCTGCCGTTGTCGCCGGAACCTGCGTCGCGCGGCGCGGCGGCTCGATCGGGTGGTGTGGGCGCCGGCGTGAGATCAGCTGGACCCGCGATGGCGCCAACTTCCAGCGCCGGCGAGCTCGGCGATTGCGCGGCCGGCGCGACGCTCGGTGGGTCGATGACGCGCGCCGTCAGCGCAGGCGCAGGGTCTTTCGAGGGGCTGGCGATGAAAAGCGCAGCGCCACCGAGCACCAGCGCCGCTGCGGCGCTGCCCGCCCAGAGGCGCCAGCCCGGTCGCATCGCGCGAACCGGCTCTTCCGCTTCGGCGCTGCCGTCGCCCTCTTCGAGCCAGTGGCGAAGTTCGCGCGAGAACGTGCGCGCCGAGCGGTAGCGCTGCTCCGGGTCCTTGACCATGGCGCGCGCGGCGATTTCGGCCAGCGCACGCGGCACGCGCGCGTCGACTTCGCACGCCAGCGGCGGCTCGTGTTCGATCACCGATTGCGAGATTTCGGCGAGCGTCGTGCCGCGAAACGGTTTTTGGTCGGTGAGCAGCTCGTAGAGCACGACGCCGAGCGAAAACACGTCGGCGCGCCGGTCGACCGTCTGGTGCCGCGCCTGCTCCGGCGCCATGTAATAAGGGGAACCGGCAGCGATGTCGCCCGCGCCCTCGTGGCGGTGCGCGACACGCGCGATGCCGAAGTCGAGCATGCGCGGCTGGGTTCGGCCGACCATGAAGATGTTCGCTGGCTTCACGTCGCGGTGCACCACGCCCTTGCTGTGCGCGTAGGCGAGCGCGTCGGCAATGCGGCGCACGATCAGCGCCGCCTGATCCGGCGTCGGGCGCCAGCCGTCCTGGCGCAGCTGGCGCAGGTCGCGGCCCTTCAGCAGCTCCATCGCGATGTAGGCGCTGTTGTCGCTCGTGCCGGCGTCGAACACGGTCACGATGTGCGGGTGACTCAGGCCCGCAGCGGCGCGCGCTTCATTCAGGAACAGGGCGTTGAACGATTCGCGCTCTTCGGCAGAGAGTTCCAGGTTCAGCGTCTTGATCGCGATCAGGCGCGACAGCAGCGGGTCGTGCGCCGCGTACACCGTGCCGAGGCCCCCTTCACCGATCCGGTACTTGAGCGCGTAGCGGCCGATGTGGCCGATCGTCGGCATCTGTTCTTCGGAGGGTGCGGCCGGGTTCGTCGCGAACGCCGCAGCGGGGCCCTTGGGCAGGCCGAGGCCCGAGTCGGCCCAGACTTGTACGCCGGAATCGGGTGCGTCCTGGCGCGGTTCCGAGTCGTGCGGGTACCTGGCGGGAACGGTGGGGGCGCCGAAATCGATCACGGCGCAACTTTAGTTCACCTCGCCCTGTGGACCGTGCGCAAAACCACACACTTTGTGGCATACGTAACGACGGCAAACAATTCATCACGCAACCCGGTCCGCCGCGAGCGTGCGCGGCGCACCGCGCCGCGTCATCAACCGGTTAGGCCGGGCGTGTCGAATCGAGGCTCGTCGGCGCCGGCCCCGCGCACCTGCTGATCCCGCCAAGCGCAGGCTCAACGCCCACTGTCGCGGGCTGCCTTGACTTCAACCGGGCGCAGCTCCGCCGCTGCCTTGTCGAGAACGCCGTTCACGTACTTGTGGCCGTCGGTGCCGCCGAAACTCTTTGCGAGTTCGACCGCTTCGTTGATCGCCACCTTGTAGGGCACGTCCAAGCACTGCTGCAATTCGAAGGCGCCGATCAGCAATACCGCGTGCTCCACCGGGGACAAGCGCGTCACGGCGCGGTCCAGGTGCGGCGTGAGCAGGGTGTCGATGGCGCTGCGCTGTTCGATGCAACCTCGAAGCAGCGTTTCGAAATGCGCCAGATCGCATTTGGCGAAACCGTCGAGCTCGCGCATGTGCAATTCGACGGCGTCGACCGGCGTCGCGGCGACGAGCCATTCGTACAGGCCTTGCATCGCCGCCTCGCGCGCGCGCCGGCGCGCTGACTTGGGTTGCGGGCGCTTGCGCGCCGGGCTTGCAGCGGGCTCGGGCGAAGCCGTGGGAGGCGCGGTATCCATCAGCTCAGGTCTTCCAGCAGGATCGCCATTTCGACCGCGACACGTGCCGCGTCGCGCCCTTTTTCTTCGACCCGTGCCCACGCCTGGGCTTCGTTCTCGACGGTGAGGATGGCGTTCGCGATCGGCAGATTGTTGTCGAGCGCGACGCGCATCAGGCCTGCGGCGCTCTGATCGGCGACGAGTTCGAAGTGATACGTCTCGCCGCGGATCACGCAGCCCAGGGCAATCAGAACGTCGTAGTCGTCGGACTGCGCCAGCACCGAGAGTGCCACGGGAAGTTCGAGCGCGCCGGGCACCGTGGTGTGCCGGACGTGGCGGTCTTCGACGCCCAGGGTGCGCAACTCGTTGCGGCACGCCTGCGCCAGTCGATCGGTCAGCGATCGGTTGAAACGCGCCTGGACGATGCCGACGCGCAAGTCGTGTCCGTCGAGTTCGACCGGGGTTTCTTTGTCTTCTGCGCCTTGCATGATGCGTTGCTGCCTTGTTCGGTGGGTGGTCCGGCCCGGGCCGGGGCACGGGCGGTCAGTTGCCTTCGGTCGCGACGAAACCGGTCACTTCCAGGCCGTACCCGGCCATGCTCGGCATGCGCCGCGGGCTGCCGAGAAGTTTCATCTTGCCGATGCCGAGCTCGCGCAGGATCTGCGCGCCGATGCCGTAGGTTCGCAAGTCGAGCTGCGCGCGACCTTTCGCTGCGACAGGTTCGCCCGGTTCGAGCAGGCTTGTTTCGCTGCGGCCGTCGCCGACGCAATTCAGCAGCACCGCGGCACCGCAGGGCGCCGCGCGCAGCCGTTCGAGCGCCTTGTGCAGCGGCCAGGAATGGCCGCGCGGCCCGGTGTCGAGCAGGTCCAGCACGCCCAGCGGCTCGTGCACGCGCACCAGAACTTCGTCGTCGCGCGACCAGCGGCCGTGGATCAGCGCGAGGTGCGCGCCGCCGCTGCGGTCGCGGAATTCGATCGCGTTGAAAGCGCCTTGCGGCGTCTGCAAGGTCCGGTCGGCGATGCGCGAGATCAGCGTTTCGTTGCGGCTGCGGTGTTCGATCAGGCTCGCGATCGTGCCGACCTTGAGGCTGTGCTCGGTGGCGAAACGCAGCAAGTCGGGCAGGCGCGCCATCGTCCCGTCGTCGTTCATGATTTCGCAGATCACTGCGGCGGGCGTCAGGCCTGCCATCGCCGCGAGGTCGCAACCGGCCTCGGTGTGGCCGGCGCGCATGAGCACGCCGCCGTCCTGCGCCTGCAGCGGGAAGATGTGGCCGGGTTGCACCAGATCGCGCGGCTGCGCGTCGCGCGCGACCGCCGCCTGCACGGTGCGCGCCCGGTCCGCCGCGGAGATGCCGGTGGTCACGCCTTGCGCGGCCTCGATCGAGACCGTGAACGCGGTCGCGTGGCGCGTGCCGTTGCGGTTCGTCATCGGCGCCAGACGCAGGCGCTCGCAGCGCTCGCGCGTCAGCGTCAGGCAGATCAGGCCGCGCCCGAAGCGCGCCATGAAGTTGATCGCGGCCGGGGTCACGTGATCCGCCGCGAGCACGAGGTCGCCTTCGTTCTCGCGATCCTCTTCGTCGACGAGGATCACCATGCGGCCGGCGCTGAGTTCGCTGACGAGTTCGGGAACCGAGCAAATCGACATCGGCGAATTGTAGGTGGCGCCCACGCGCCCGTCGGTGCCGATGTTCTCAGCGCACGCTGGGGGCAGCGCTCAGCATGCGCTCGACATAGCGCGCGATCAGGTCGATTTCCAGATTCACGCGTCGGCCCGGTTGCAGCGCGCCGAGCGTCGTCACTTGCAGCGTGTGCGGAATCAGGTTGATCTCGAACTCGCAGTGCGCGCGCGAATCGACGACGCGGTTCACGGTGAGGCTCACGCCGTCGACGGTGATCGACCCCTTCACCGCGAGGTAGCGCGCAAGCAGCGCGTCGGCCTGGACTTTGAGCGTGCGCGATTCGCCGGTGACGTCGAAGCTGAGCACCGTACCCACGCCGTCGACATGCCCGCTCACCAGGTGGCCGCCGAGCCGATCGTTCGCGCGCAACGACTTTTCCAGGTTCACCTCGCCCGGCGCGGCGAGCCCCACCGTCTTGTTCAGGCTTTGCGCCGAGACGTCGATCCGAAAGCATCGCGTCGTGAGGTCGAAGTCGGTGACGGTCATGCAAGCGCCGTTGATCGCGATGCTGTCGCCCGCGATCACGTCGTCGAGGAAGCCCGCCGGCGCTTCGACTTCGACACGAACGCCATGTTCAGCGCCTGATCCCAGCGCGTGCACGTGCACGATGCGGCCGACGCCGCCGACGATTCCGGTGAACATCGGTCGATTGTCGCAGGCGCAACTTGTGCGTCGTGCTGCGCGCCCGGCGTTCGCGCCGAGGCGGCCGGATTCAGGCGCGCCGCGCAACGATTCTCAGGTCGTCGCCGATCTGCGTCACCTCGACGAGGCGCAGCGCGGGCGCGTCTTCGATTCGCTCCAGTGGGCCGAAAGCCGCGAGTTCGCGCCCCTGGCCGAAGAGTTTGGGCGCCATGTAGATCAGGAACTCGTCGACCAGCGCCTCGCGGACGAAGGAACCGTTCAGCTTGTGCCCGGCCTCGACGTGCAACTCGTTCACGCCACGCCGCGCCAGGTCTTCGATCGCGCCGCGCAGGTCGACCTTGTCGCCTGCGCCGGGCAGGAGCTGCACCTCGACGCCGAGGCTTTGCAATGCGTCGACGCGCGCCGGCTCGGGCTGCGCCGCGTAGACCAGCACGGCGCCGGGTGGTTGCAGGATTCGCGCCGACAGCGGCAGGTCCAGGCGCGAATCGACGATCACGCGCAGCGGCTGCAGATCGGTCTGGACATGGCGTACGTCCAGGCGCGGGTCGTCGTCGAGCACCGTACCCACGCCGGTCAGCACCGCGCCAGCGCGCTTGCGGTAGCGGTGGCCGTCATGGCGCGCCGCTTCGCCGGTGATCCACTGGCTCGCGCCACTCGGCAGCGCGGTGCGGCCGTCGAGCGTGATCGCGGCTTTCATTCGCACCCAGGGGCGGCCCCGCTGCATGCGCGAAAAAAAGCCGATGTTGAGTTCGCGTGCCGCGTCGGCGCATGGGCCCACGTGAACCTCGATGCCGGCGTCGCGCAGGCGCTGCTGCCCCGCGCCGCTGACGAGCGGGTTCGGGTCTTGCACGGCGAACTCGACGCGCCCGACGCGAGCGGCGATCAACGCGTCGCAGCAAGGCGGGGTTCGGCCGTGGTGCGAACAGGGCTCGAGGGTCACGTAGACGGTCGCCCCAATCACCGACTCGCCGCGCGCCGCCGCGTCGTGCAGCGCCATCACCTCGGCATGCGCCTGGCCTACGGCCTGCGTCGAGCCGCGGCCGATGGTGCGCCCGTCAGGCGCGGTGATGACGCAGCCGACGCGCGGATTCGGGTCGCTGCGGCCGATCGCCTGGGCGGCGAGCTCGAGCGCTTCGTGCATCGGCTCGCGAGAGGGGGAGGGCATCGGTGGCGGGTTTCAGGGCTGGTGCGGATGCGTCGACAAATCGGCAAAGACGCTGCCGCCGCCGTTCGCGCCGGTCGCACCGCTGGGGCACGACTGGCTGGCGTTGATGACGAGGAAGTTCTGCTGCGTCAGCGATGAATTCAGGCCGGTGTAGACCTCGGGGTGTTCGAGATTGTTGTCGATCGCGCCGCTGCCGTCGGTGTCTGCCGAGAAACGGCAGACGCGCTGGTCGCTCGGTGCGCCTCCGATCGTCCAGCCGCTGGGCACAAGGTTCGCGCGCCCCGACCAGGCGGCGCCGGGCGCGGCGGGAATCACGACGCAGTGGTAGGCGACAAAACGTTCGCCGGTCTCGACCCAAGCGGTCACGCCGACGCTTGCCGGGCTCGCGTCGATCGGCACAGCGTCGCTGCGCATCGCACCGGCCTGCGCGTACGTCACCGTCTTGCGCGCCTCGCTGCGGCAGGTCGACGCCGGGCTGGCATCGGCCGGGGTGAGTGCGACCGAGAGCGCGAGCGGAACGTCGTTCGCTGCGGCCGGGTCGGGCGGTACGGCACGCGAGAAGCGCACCACGCCGCTCAGCGAATACGCTTGCAATGCCTCGCACGACCCCAAGGTGCCTGTGCTGAGGTTGGCGGTGGCGCGCGTGACCTCCACCCCGCTGCAACGCGACGTGACGTTGCCGCTCTGGTTGTCGAAAACGATCGCCTCGGTGCCGCTGGCGACCGGCTTCAGCGCGCTGCTGCCGTTGCCCAGGTCTTTCGCTTCGACCGGGATCCACGGCGAGCGCGCTAGCACGCCACGCACCGGCTTGGGCTTGGCGAGCAGTTGCAGCGCGCCCGAATACGCCGGGTCGTGGCCACCGATCAGCGTGCTCAGCACCACTTGCTGCTGCGCGCCGGTGCGGTCGTCCCAGGCGACGCTGATGCGCGCGTTTTTCGAGCCCGGCGCGTCGGCCGTGCTGATTTCGCGTCTCAGCTCATAACTCGTGTGGCCCGGCTGGCCGGACTCGGAATCGATCGCGCGCGTTGCGCTCACGACGCTTTCATACGCGCTCGCCCCGGCGCGCAAAGCGATCACGGAAAACGCACGCAGCTGTTCGATGTCTTCCTGCGCGATGCGAACCGCTTCGGAGCGTTGCCTCGCAACGTCGGTGTTCAGGCGCATCTGCGATTGCACGCGCACCACGCTCAACATGCCGAGCGACAGTACGAGGAAAGCGACAAGCCCTTCGAGCAGCGTCGTGCCGCGCTGGCGGCGCCGGTACGGGGTTGTGGTGCTGCGCATCGGGAGGCTCAGAAGTCGCGCCAGCTGCCGTTGACACGCGCGAACATGCCGCTGCGGCTGCGCAAGGCGGCGAGGACCGCGGTGTCGTAGACGATGTCGGGCGCGGCGTCGCCTTGGTACGTCGTCTCCGAAATCAATGCGCCGCGCAGGAGTGCGCCCGTCGCTGCGGCGCCGTCCCAGCGCAGCGATCCGGCGTACAGGACTCCGTGCAAAGTCACTCCACCGCGCAAGCGCGCCGCGCCGTCGACGACGATCAGCACCGGTTGCTGGCGCGTGCCGATGAGCACCGGGCCTTCGATGTCGAGATCGCCGGTGATGTGGATCATGGCGTTGCCGCCAGCGTCGCGCGCCGCTTGTTCGAGGGCGGCGGTGCAGGTGCCCGTGCACGCGAGCAGCGTGACGACGGGTTGCCGGGTCCAGCTCGCCCGGTCCAGGCCGAAGTAGCCGGCGAACAGCTGCGCTGGGCTCAACGCGGCAAGGCGCGGATCCGGGCTCACGACGGAACCACTCGTCGCCGCGCCGGGCGCCGAACCCAGGCGCAGCTGCGGCGCCTGAACGCTCGCGCCGGCGTGCAGCGCGACGGCGCCCGAGCTCAGATCGGCGTTGTGCACACCGAGCGCTGCGGTGCCGACGTCGAGCGCACCGCGCAGCGTCAGTGCCGCGGCCGGTGCGCTGGCCAGGCCCGGCAACAGCGCGAGCGACGCCTCGACGCGGGCCACCGCATCGGTCGGTTCGGTCGATCCGGGCGCACACGCGCCGCCGAAACTCGTGCATCCGCGCGCCGCGATCCGCACCACGCCGCTCTTGCTGCCTTGAAGAAACTCGACGCTGAACGCCGACGCGAGCGTCGCCGCGCCGGGGAGCGACGCATGGCCGTCGGCCGGGCAACTGCACTGCCACCCCGCGTCGCTGCGCACGCAGGCTGGCGCAAGGTTGGTGGGAACGCCGGCGTTGTTCCACGGGACGGGGCCGAAGCCGGCGTCTGCCGCACCAGTCTTCAGGTAGCGCTCGCGAAACGACAGCGCGCCCTCGGCGTTGCTCGGCTTGCAGTCGGCGCCGATTCGAGCCACGTTGTTGAGCTGCGCCTGCGCCCATTCGAGGCCGGCTTCGGCGGCCTCGAAGGCTTGCGTCGCGCGGTACTGGTTCGCCGAACCGCGCTGTTCGAAGACCAGGTTTCGATTCGCGAACACGGCGACGAGCAACATTGCGAAGAACAGCGTCATCGTCACGACGAGCGCGGCGACGCCGCGCTGCGCCTGGGGTGCGGTGGCGAATCGGGTCATGGCATCAGGCCGGGCACGCGCCGCGCAGCGCATCGTTGCGCAGCCGCACGCTGCTGTTCAGGCTGCGCTGCACGCTGGCGTCGGCGCTGGATCGCGCCGTGATCGAGACCGCCAGGCTGCGCACCAGCTGGCGCGGCGGGCAGCTCGAATCGCCGGGCGCGCACGCGGCCGCGCATTGCGCCGACAGGTCGATGTCCTGCACCGTCGGCACGACGCGAAACTCCGAGATCACGACCGTGTTGGCGTCGGTGAGCGCCTGCCAGTTGGCGCTGCCCAGCTGCATTTCGATGACACCACGGCGCAGGCGGAAGCCGAACTGCTCGTTCGAATCGAGGCTGTTGTTTTCCGCCGCGTCGCGTGAAAAGGCAAAACTCACCGCGTCGGACGCCGCGCTGCTGGGCGCGAGCGCGACGTAGGGGTTCGCCAGGCCGGTCGCGCCCACCGGCACCTGCACCGCGGCGACGGCGCCGGCCCAGTAGCCGGCGCGGCGCAGGTCGCGCGTGATGATGTCGGACGCGGTGCGCAGGTCCTGCATCAAGCGGCTTTCCAGCATCAGTGCGCGGTTCTCGCGCAGGTTGCCCGCCATCAGTGTCACGCCGGCGGCGGCGATGAACAGGCCCACGGCCAGGCCGACGAGCAACTCGACCATTGAAATTCCGCGCTTGCGCTTCTGAGTCATTGCGAGTGCTTCGCGGTCGCTGCAGCTCAGACGATCCAGCACTGACGGTTCTGCTGCGCGCCGTTGTTCGTCGCCGCGTCGGCGCCCGAAGCCTGAACGAGGTTCCCGCCGTCGACCCGCAGACGCAGGTGGCGGCACGCCGTGTCGTGCACCTGGCTGCCGGCTGCGGCGGCGACGATCTCGTAGCCTGTGGCTGACGCCGCGGCGATCAGCAACGTGTAGTGGCCCGCGGCGGAGGTGGCGGCAACGCCGATCTCGGCGAGCGTGCCGTACGCCAGGTTGTTCGCACGCCAGCGCTCCTGCGCCGCCTGGACTTGCAGGAGGGCGACCATGGCGTCGGCGCGGCGGATTTTCTGCAATTGGCCCATGAACGACGGGTAGGCAACGCCTGACAGGACACCGGCGACGGCGACCACGAGCATGAGTTCGATCAAGGTGAAACCCTGGGCGAACTTTCGTGCCACTGCGCCGCGACAAGCGCCGCGTGATGCGCGTGTCGGCTCGATTATCAATTCGTTACCGCTGGGGGCCTGTGCGGCAACGCACCGCTCGTCCGCTGCGCCGGTCCGCTGGTCTTGGCATGAAAAGTTCGACTTCGACATCATCATGATTCTTTTCTCCGCTCAGCAGATCGGATAACCGGCGACGCCACCGGCAGGCGTGCAGGAGCGGACCCGCCCCATGACATTGATGACCTGGTGGATCGCCCGGCCTTGCCTGCCGAGCAGGCGAAACGTCGCGCTCGGCGTGCTCGTGCCGTGCAGCGGGTCGAACAGCACCGACCCGGCGTTCGCAGCAATCGCGACGCCCTGGCTCCCGGGCAGGTTGACGCTCTTGATTTCGCGCGCGCCGCCGCTGCACATGGCGGGGCCGGAGTCGGCGGCGCAGCTGCACTGGCTGCTCAGGCCCGTGTGCACGACGTAGCAGGTGAACTGCGGCTGGCCATACCAGCTGATGCGCACCGGCTGATTGCGTGCCACGGCCTCGGAGCGCGCGAACTGCACGTCGGTGGCGAACTGAACCGCTGTGCCTTCGAGGCGCCGCGCGTCGATCAGGCCGCCGAGGGCGGGCAGCGCGGCGCTCGACGTCGTGCCGAGGATCACGAGCGCGACGCAGGTCTCGATCCAGGTCACGCCGCGCTGGGCATTGGCTGTTGTCATCGCGTCTCCAGGTGTTGAAGCCATGGAGGCACTGTAGGCAAATGCGCGCCGGCGCGCGACACCAAGAGGTGGGAAATCGGGCCCCACCGAGGGGGCCTTCGCGCCTCCCCCATTGGGGGGAGGACGGGCGTCAAGGGATCAGATGTCGCGGATCAACTGGCGGAATTCGTCGACGTCTTCGAAGCTGCGGTACACCGAGGCAAAGCGCACGTAGGCGACCTTGTCGATGCGCTTCAGTTCGCGCATCACGAGCTCGCCCAGGCGCGTCGAGGGCACTTCCTTGGCGCCGGAATTGAGCAGCTTGTCCTGGATGCGCTCCATCGCGGCATCGATCTGCTCCACGCTCACCGGGCGCTTGCGCAGCGCGAGGGTCATCGAGGCGCGAATTTTCGAAGGGTCGAACTCGGCGCGCGTGCCGTCTTTTTTCACCACCGAAGGCAGCGAAATTTCAGCGCGTTCGTAGGTCGTGAAGCGCTTGTCGCAGTCCTGGCAGCGGCGGCGTCGGCGCACCACGTCGCCTTCGTCGGACTCGCGGGTTTCGACGACCTGGGTTTCTTCGTGGCTGCAAAACGGGCAGCGCATCGGGACCTGGCGAAACGCCTAGCGGTAGACTGGAAATTCGCGCGTCAGCGCAGCCACCTTGGCGCGAACCGCAGCGACGTTCGCGCTGTCGTTCGGCTTGTCGAGTACGTCGGCAATGAGGTGCGCGGTCTGCCGCGCCTGCGCCTCGCCAAAGCCGCGCGTCGTCATCGCCGGCGAGCCGAGGCGAATTCCGCTCGTCACCATCGGCTTTTGCGGGTCGTTCGGAATGCCGTTCTTGTTGCACGTGATGTGCGCCTGTCCGAGCAGCGCCTCGGCCGCCTTGCCGGTCAGCCCTTTTGGGCGCAGATCGACGAGCATCACGTGGCTTTCGGTTCGGCCGCTGACGATGCGCAGGCCGCGCTCGGTGAGCGTTTGCGCGAGCATCACGGCGTTTTTCAGCACCTGCTGCTGGTACACCTTGAACTCGGGCGCGAGCGCTTCCTTGAACGCGACCGCCTTGGCGGCAATCACGTGCATCAGCGGCCCGCCCTGGATGCCGGGGAAGATCGCGCTGTTGATCTTTTTCGCGATGCCCTCGTCGTTCATCACGACGATGCCGCCGCGCGGTCCGCGCAGGCTCTTGTGCGTGGTGGAGGTCACGACGTCGGCGTGCGGCACCGGGTTCGGGTACACACCCGCAGCGATCAGTCCCGCGTAATGCGCCATGTCGACCATGAAGATCGCGCCGATGTCTTTCGCGACCTTGGCGAAGCGCGCGAAGTCGATGCGCAGGCTGTACGCAGAGGCGCCGGCGATGATGAGCTTCGGCCGGTGCTCGTGGGCGAGTTTTTCCATCGCCGGATAGTCGATCTCTTCACTCGCCGTGAGGCCGTAGCTCACGACCTTGAACCACTTGCCGCTCATGTTCAGCGCCATGCCGTGCGTCAGGTGGCCGCCTTCGGCCAGGCTCATTCCCATGATCGTGTCGCCGGGCTGGAGCAGGCCGAAGAACACCGCCTGGTTCGCCTGCGAACCCGAATTCGCCTGGACGTTCGCGTGCGCGGCGCCAAAGAGCTGCTTGCAGCGGTCGATCGCGAGCTGCTCGGCGACGTCGACGAACTCGCAGCCGCCGTAGTAGCGCTTGCCCGGGTAGCCTTCAGCGTACTTGTTCGTGAGCTGGCTGCCCTGCGCCGCCATCACCGCGGGCGACGCATAGTTCTCCGACGCGATGAGCTCGATGTGCTCTTCCTGGCGCTGGTTCTCGCGCTGGATGACCGCCCACAGTTCGGGGTCGACGTTGGCTACGGTGGACTGGGTGCGATCAAACATCGGCGGAGCTTCAGTTCAGTTGCGGTTCGGCGTGTGGGTCGGCGCTGGGCTGAATCAGCGTCGGCGGCGTGACCAGAGTGTCACCGCTTCGCTGCGCGACGAGCGTCGCCATGTTGGTGATCGTCATCAGGTTGACGACGGGCCCGGTCGGCGTTGCCGAGGAGACCGGCGCTGGCGCGGCGGCGCTGATGTAAGGCACGAATTTGCCGCTCATCACGAGGCGGAGCGACTGTTGCTCTGCGAGGACTTTCGCGACGTAGCCGCCATCGTCGGGCAGGTTCGCCGCGCCGACGTAGTAGCGCAGGCCCGCTTCCAGGCCGCCGGCGCGCGCGATGCACTCCTTGAGCACGGCCACGCCGACGCGCAAGTTGGTGACGGGGTCGAACGCCGCGTGCGTGCCGCCGAACGGCTCGTACTTGTCGTCGTGCAGCTTGGTCATGACCTGCATCAGGCCTTGTGCGCCGACGGCGCTTTGGGCGAACGGATTGAAACTCGACTCGATCGCCATGATCGCGAGGATCAGCGTCGGGTCGAGCGCGGCGCGCTGGCCCACGCTCCACGCCTCCTGAACGAGCCGGCTCACCGGCTCGATCGCGACGCGGTAGCGGCGCGACAGCCAGTTCGCGACGGCGGCCTGCTGCTGGTCGAGGTCTTTCGGGTCCGCGGCAGTGGCGCGCGCCACCGCGTCGACGGCCCCCGCGCTATCCGGCCAGGCGTCGGGCTGCGCCGGCTCGACGCGCGCGACCTGGCGCGCCTGGAGCCAGTTGAGGAATTCGTCTTCGGCCTGATGCCGCAGGTCGTCGCGGCTCGCCGCGAACAGCGCCAGCGTGACGAGAGCCAGCCCGAGCAGCGCGAGCGTGTTGTGGCTGACGACGAGCAGGCCGCGCCCGACGTCGGCGACAAAGACGAACAGCGACTGAACCACTGCGCGCAGCGCGGCAGCGACCATCTCCAGAATTTTGCGAAGCGATGACATGTCCCACCCTCGTTTCTTCGCGGTCGCATCGTGCTGCGCGGGAATCGATTCCGCGAGCAAAGCATGCCAACCGCAATAATGAGAGGCTGCAGCGTCTGGACCGGCGAATTCCGGTGATCGGCTTGGTTGTCGCAGCCCGGCGCCTCCAAACTCATCCCAATGATGTGGGGCGCGGGTTATCCCTGACTCAGGTCAAGGTGCGCGGATTCTATGGACTGTAGATAAGCCCAGTCAACACAAAATTTTTCAAATTGATGACGATTGAAGCGTGAAATACAAGGACTTGCGCGATTTCCTCGCTGGATTAGAGCGGTCAAATGAGCTAAAGCGGGTTCGCGAGCCAGTGTCGCCGGTTCTGGAAATGACGGCGCTGAGCGACGCCGTGCTGCGCGCCGGCGGCCCGGCGCTGCTGTTCGAATCCGTCACCGGAAGCAGCGTGCCAGCGCTGACGAACCTGTTCGGAACGACGCACCGCGTTGCCTTGGCGATGGGTGCGAACGACGTCTCCGAGCTGCGCCAGGTCGGCCGGGTCCTCGCCAGCCTCAAGGAACCCGAGCCGCCTGCGGGCGTGAAGGACGCGGGCCGTTTGCTGCACCTCGTCAAGTCGCTGTGGGACATGAAACCCGCCGTCGTGCGGTCTGCGCCGTGCCAGGACGTGATTCTTCAAGGTGGCGACGTCGATCTCGGGCTCCTGCCCATCCAGACCTGCTGGCCCGACGACGCCGGCGCGCTCATCACCTGGGGTCTGGTCATCACACGTGGGCCTCAAGGCTTGCCCGCGTCGCGGCGCCGGCAGAACCTGGGCATCTATCGGCAACAAGTGATCGGCAGGCGCCAGGTGATCATGCGCTGGCTCGCGCAACGCGGCGGCGCACTGGACTTCCGCGAATTTGCGCTCGCCAAACCCGGCCAACCGTTTCCGATCGCGGTCGCGCTCGGCGCCGACCCGGCGACGATGCTCGGCGCAGTGACCCCGGTTCCCGATTCCCTGTCGGAATATCAATTCGCCGGGCTGCTGCGCGGCAGTCGAACCGAAGTCATTCACTCATCGGTCGGCGACGCCGGCGTCATGCTTCAGGTGCCGGCGAGTGCCGAGATCGTCCTGGAAGGCCACATTCCCGCGTGCGCCGCCGGGTACACGGGCGTCAGCGAGACGGGCGTGGCGCTGAAGGAGATCAACGGCTACCTTCACGCGCTCGAGGGGCCGTTCGGCGACCACACCGGCTATTACAACGAGCAGGAGTGGTTTCCGGTGTTCGAGGTCACGCGCCTGACGCACCGGTGCCAGCCGATCTACCACTCCACTTACACCGGCAAGCCGCCCGACGAGCCCGCGATCCTCGGTGTTGCGCTGAATGAGGTGTTC
This sequence comes from uncultured beta proteobacterium, assembly GCA_963775015.1. Classification (GTDB taxonomy): domain Bacteria; phylum Pseudomonadota; class Gammaproteobacteria; order Burkholderiales; family Burkholderiaceae_C; genus JAEMQF01. The sequence goes on from CAVZHI010000015.1 coordinate 502,485, forward strand.
GTCCCGATCCTGCAAAAGCAGTTTCCCGAAATCACCGACTTCTACCTGCCCGCAGAGGGCTGCAGCTACCGCATGGCGATCGTCAGCATGCGCAAGAGCTATCCCGGGCACGCGAAACGAGTCATGTTCGGCGTCTGGAGCTTCCTGCGCCAGTTCATGTACACGAAGTTCATCGTCGTGCTGGACGACGACGTCGACATCCGCAGCTGGCCCGATGTCATCTGGGCGATCACGACGCGCGTCGACCCGGTGCGCGACACGACGCTGATCGCGCAGACCCCCATCGACTACCTCGACTTCGCTTCGCCGGTGAGCGGCCTGGGCGGCAAGCTCGGCCTGGACGCGACGAACAAGTGGCCCGGGGAGACCGATCGGCAATGGGGCAAACCGATCACGATGCCCCCTGCGGTGCGCGAACGCGTTGCGGGAATGCTCGCGGACATTCTTTCGCCCCTACCGGCACTGCGCCGATGATCGTGCTCGGCATCGAAACCTCGTGCGACGAGAGCGGCGTCGCCGTGGTCCGGGCCGATGCGAGTGGCACGCCGACGCTGCTTGCCCACGCCCTGCACAGCCAGGTGGAAATGCACGGTGCTTATGGCGGCGTCGTTCCGGAACTCGCGTCGCGTGACCACATCCGGCGCATCGTGCCGCTGACGCGCCAGGTGCTTGCGCAGGCGGGCGTCGCGCTCGACGCCATCGACGTTGTTGCGTTCACGCGGGGTCCGGGGTTGGCCGGCGCGCTGCTCGTTGGCGCGGGAATGGCGTGTGCACTCGGCGCAGCCTTGCAGCGTCCGGTGCTCGGCGTGCACCACCTCGAAGGGCATCTGCTGTCGCCGTTCCTCTCAAACGATCCGCCGCAATTCCCGTTTGTTGCCCTGCTCGTCTCGGGCGGGCATACGCAGCTGATGCGCGTGGACGACGTCGGCCGTTATGCACTGCTCGGCGAAACGATTGACGACGCCGCGGGCGAAGCGTTCGACAAGACCGCCCAGTTGCTGGGTCTGGGCTACCCCGGCGGACCGGCGTTGGCGCGGCTTGCGGCGTTCGGCGATGCGTCGGTTTTCAGTTTGCCGCGGCCCCTGCTGAAAAATCCGAACCTGGACTTCTCGTTCGCCGGGCTGAAGACCGCCGTGCGCACCCAGGCGCTGAAGCTCGGCAGCAATGTCTGCGAACAGGATCGCGCGAACCTGGCGGCGGCAACCCAAGAGGCGATCGTCGACGTGCTCGTACACAAGGCGTTGCGCGCGCTCGCGCAGACCGGCCTGGCGCGCCTCGTCGTGAGCGGCGGTGTCGGCGCAAACCTGCGCTTGCGCGAGATGCTCGACGCGCAATGTGCGCGGCGCGGCGCGCGGGTTCACTACCCGGAGCTGGAGCTCTGCACCGACAATGGCGCGATGATCGCGTTGGCGGCGGCGATGCGCCTGCAACGCGGCATCGAGCAGGCGTCGACGCGCTACGCCTTCGACGTGAAACCGCGCTGGCCGCTGATCGAGATGTCGGCCAACGCCTCGGGCGCCACACCCAGCGCCCCCTTACTGCAAGCAGGAAGCCAGCCATGAGACGCGCGATCGAAGAACTCCCCGCATCGAAGATCCGCGAAGTCGCAAACGCCGGAATCGGCCGCAGCGACGTGCTCGCGTTCTGGTTCGGCGAGAGCGACGAAGCGACACCGGCGCATGTCGGCGAAGCTGCAACAAAGTCGATCGCCGCCGGCGAGACCTTTTATGCGCACAACCTCGGCCTGCCCGAGTTGCGCGACGCGCTCGCGCGCTACACGAGCGGCTTGCACGCAGCGGTGACGATGCAGCGCATCGCCGTCACGTCGGGCGGCGTGAACGCGCTCATGCTCGCGATGCAGGCTCTGCTCGACCCGGGCGACGAGGTCGCGGTCGTGGTGCCGATCTGGCCGAACCTGACCGCGCAGCCGCAGATCCTGGGCGCGATGGTGAAGACCGTGTCGCTTCGCGCCCGAGACGGCGCGTGGCGCCTGGACCTGCAAAGCCTGCTCGACGCGGTGACGAGCAGGACGCGCGTGCTGCTCGTGAACGCACCGAACAACCCGACCGGCTGGACGCTGACGCGCGCCGAGCAGGAGGCGCTTCTCGCGCATTGCCGGCGCACCGGCACCTGGATCGTCGCCGACGAAGTCTACGAGCGTCTCTATTACGTTCCCGGCCAGCGCTGCGCGCCGAGTTTCCTCGACGTGGCGTTGCCCGACGACAGGCTCATCGTCGCGCACAGTTTCTCCAAGAGCTTCGTGATGACGGGCTGGCGGCTCGGCTGGCTGGTCGCGCCCCACGACACGATGGACGCTTTGGGCAAATTGATCGAATTCAACACCTCGTGCGCGCCGACCTTCGTGCAGCGCGCCGGCCTGGCCGCGCTGGCCGGCGCGAGTGACACCGTTCCCGCGCTCGTGCAGCGCCTCAAGGCGTGCCGCGACATCCTCGTGCCGCAACTCGCCGCGTTGCCGGGGATCGAACTCGCCGCGCCCGACGCCGGCATGTACGCGTTCTTTCGGGTTGAAGGGCAGAGCGATTCGCTCGCTCTGGCGAAACGCTTGGTGGCGGATGTCGGCCTGGGGTTGGCGCCGGGCGTCGCATTCGGAGCCGAGGGCGAAGGTTGGCTGCGTTGGTGCTTTGCGACGCGCGACCGGCAGCGCCTGACGGACGGCGTGCAGCGGCTGGCCCGCGCGCGCTCCCGCTGAGCCTATAATCGCGCGCTCTTCAAGCCCCGAGGGTTTGAGGGCAGGCACGGCACCGGTCGGTTTCACCGGTGACCGCAAGTGATCCATCGGAACCGTGGTACCCCGCGCCCCTGGGCGGTGCAGGGTGCTCGGTTCCATCACACAGGAAACGAGCATGACCGCCACCACGGCGCACAAGGCCGAGATCGTCAAGGCCAACGCGCGCAGCAGCAACGACACCGGATCGCCGGAAGTGCAAGTTGCACTCCTGACCGACCGCATCAACGAACTCACGCCTCACTTCAAGACGCACCTCAAGGACCACCACGGTCGGCGCGGGTTGCTGAAGATGGTGAACCGGCGCAAGAGCCTGTTGTCTTACCTACGGGAAACCGACGCCGAGCGCTACACGGCGCTGATCCAGAAACTCGGCTTGCGCAAGTAGTCACGCGAGTCCGCACGACGGAGCCTGTCTGGAATTCGCCAGCGCAGGCTCCTTTATCGACCCCGGGAACAAACCAGACTCCTGGCGCCACTGTGTCATTCCATCGATGTTCCGCGCCGAACACCACTGGAATGGCATCCCGCCAAGTTGGTCCGGTGACCCGACCCGCTGCGCCACGTTTCTGTGGCCAGCCCTAACCGGAGAGATGCGCATGAGCATGTTCAAGAAAATCACCAAGACGTTCCAATGGGGCCCGCACAAGGTCACGCTGGAGACCGGCGAAATCGCGCGCCAGGCGAGCGGCGCCGTGCTCGTCGACATTGAAGACACTGTCATCCTCGCCACCGTCGTCGCAGCGAAAAACGCCAAGCCCGGGCAGGATTTTTTCCCGCTGACGGTCGACTACATCGAGAAGACCTACGCCGCCGGCAAGATCCCCGGCAGCTTCTTCAAGCGCGAAGGCCGGCCGAGCGAACTCGAGACGCTCACGTCACGCCTCATCGACAGGCCGCTGCGCCCGCTGTTCCCGGACGGCTTCTTCAACGAAGTGCAAGTCGTCATTCATGTGCTGTCGCTGAACCCGGAAGTTCAGGCCGATGTGGCCGCGATGATCGGCGCGAGCGCCGCTCTCGCGATTTCCGGAATTCCGTTCAACGGGCCGATCGGCGCAGCGCGCGTCGGTTATGTCGACGGCAAGTACGTGCTGAACCCGGGCAAGACGCAGCTGCTGCAGTCGCAGATGGAGCTGATCGTCGCCGGTACCGAAGCCGCCGTGCTGATGGTCGAAAGCGAAGCCCAGCAACTCAGCGAAGAGATCATGCTCGGTGGCGTCGTGTTCGGCCACGAGCAGGGCAACATCGCGATCAACGCGATCCACGACCTGGTGCGTGACGCCGGCAAGCCGGCCTGGGACTGGGCCGCTCCCGCGAAGGACGAAGCCTTCATCGCGCGTGTCGTCGCAGTCGCCGAAGGCCCGCTGCGCGCCGCGTACCAGATCCGCTCGAAACAGGCGCGCACCCACGCGTGCCGCGAGGCCTACGCCTTGACCAAGGTGGCGCTGAAGGAGCAGGGCGCCGAGTTCGACGAAGTCAAGCTGGAAGGCATGCTCTTCGACATCGAAGCGCGCATCGTTCGCAGCCAGATCCTCGCCGGCGAGCCGCGCATCGACGGCCGCGACACGCGCACCGTTCGTGCCATCGAGATCCGCAACGGCGTCCTGCCTCGCGTTCACGGCTCGGCCCTCTTCACGCGCGGCGAGACGCAGGCGTTGGTGGCGGCGACGCTCGGCACGGCGCGCGACGCACAGCGCATCGACGCGCTGTCGGGCGAGTTCACCGAGCACTTCATGCTTCACTACAACATGCCACCCTTCGCGACCGGCGAAACCGGGCGCGTGGGAACGCCCAAGCGGCGCGAAATCGGCCACGGCCGATTGGCGAAGCGCGCGCTCGTTGCGGTGCTGCCGAGCCAGTCCGACTTCCCGTATTCGATGCGCGTCGTCTCCGAAATCACGGAGAGCAACGGCTCGTCGTCGATGGCCTCCGTCTGTGGCGGTTGCCTTGCGTTGATGGACGCCGGCGTGCCGCTGAAAGCACATGTGGCCGGAATCGCCATGGGCCTGATCAAGGACGCGAACCGCTTCGCCGTCCTGACCGACATCCTCGGCGACGAAGATCACCTGGGCGACATGGACTTCAAGGTCGCCGGCACGACGACCGGAATCACGGCGCTGCAAATGGACATCAAGATCCAGGGCATCACGAAGGAAATCATGCAGGTCGCGCTGGCGCAGGCCAAGGAAGCGCGACTCCACATCCTTTCGAAGATGGTCGAGGCGATGGGCGGCGCGAAGACCGAGGTGTCGCAGTTTGCGCCGCGCCTGTACACGATGAAGATCAACCCGGAGAAGATCCGCGACGTGATCGGCAAGGGCGGCGCGACGATCCGTGCCCTCACCGAGGAGACGGGAACGACGATTGACATCGGCGAAGACGGAACAATCACGATCGCCTCGACCGACGGCGACAAGGCCGCGTACGCGAAGAAGCGCATCGAAGAGATCACGGCCGAAGTGGAAGTCGGCAAGGTGTACGAGGGCCCGATCACGAAGATCCTCGACTTCGGCGCGCTCGTGAACCTGATGCCGGGCAAGGACGGTCTGCTGCACATCAGCCAGATCGCGCACCAGCGCGTCGAGAAGGTCACCGACTTCCTCAAGGAAGGGCAGATCGTCAAGGTCAAGGTGCTCGAGACGGATGAAAAAGGCCGCGTCAAGCTGTCGATGAAAGCCCTGCTCGACCGCGACGCGTTGCCGGTTCCCGCGCACCAGGAGTGATTCGCAACGCCGCAGCACGGAGAGCCGCATGAACGCGATTGAAATTTCGAGCTACGGCGCGCCGGAAGTGTTGCGCCCGGTGCAGCGAACCGATCCGGTGCCCGGTGCGGGCGAGGTGCTGATCAAGGTCGCGGCCGCGGGCGTGAACCGGCCCGATGTGTTGCAACGGAAGGGGCTCTATCCGGTGCCGCCGGGCGCGTCGGACTTGCCGGGGCTCGAGATTGCGGGCGTCATCGTGAGCGGCGACGCCGCAGCGATGCGGGTTGCGGGATTCGCATTGGGCGACCGCGTTTGTGCACTCGTGGCAGGCGGCGGTTACGCGCAACTCTGCACCGCGCCAATCGAACAATGTTTGCCGAGTCCGAAAGGCCTCAGCGACATCGAAGCGGCGAGCCTGCCGGAAACCTTCTTCACCGTCTGGTCGAATGTGTTCGACCGCGCCAAATTGCAGCCCGGCGAGACGCTCTTGATCCAGGGCGGAACGAGCGGCATCGGCGTGACGGCGATCCAGATGGCCAAGGCGGCGGGCGCCGTTGTCATCGCCACCGCGGGCAGCGACGACAAGTGCGCGGCGTGCATCAAGCTCGGCGCCGACCACGCCATCAACTACCGCAGCCACGACTTCGAGGCTGAAGTGCAGCGCATCACCGACAAGCGCGGCGTGAACGTGATTCTCGACATGGTCGCGGGCAGCTACATCGCGCGCGAAATCAAGTGCATGGCGGAAGACGCACGCCTCGTCATCATCGCCGTGCAGGGGGGAGTCGAGTCGCAGATCGACGCGGGTGTCGTGCTGCGCAAGCGCCTCACGATCACCGGTTCGACGCTGCGCCCTCGGCCGATTGCCTTCAAGGCGGCGATCGCGCGATCCTTGCGCGACAAGGTCTGGCCGTGGCTCGAGAGTGGCCGGATCAAGCCCGTCATCCATCAGGTCTTCCCGGCGGCGCAAGCGGCTGCGGCGCACACCTTGATGGAGACGAACCAGCACATCGGCAAACTCGTTCTGACATGGTGAGTTGCCAGGTTCGATGCAGGAGGCGGGCAGCATGAAGCGGCGCAAACTCGTCGTCGGCAACTGGAAGATGAACGGCAATCGCGTCGTCAATGCCGAGTTGCTCGCGGCATTGCGCGCCGCCGGCCCGTGGGTTGCCGAAGTGGCGGTGTGCGCGCCGTTTCCCTATCTTGCGGACGTGGCGTTGTCGCTGCAAGGCGCGAACATCTCATGGGGTGCGCAGGACTGTTCGGCGTTTGATTCGGGCGCGTACACCGGCGAAGTCGCCGCGGCGATGCTCGCCGAGTTCGGTTGCCACTATGTCATCGTCGGCCATTCGGAGCGGCGTGCGCTGCACCGCGAGAGCGATCAGTTGGTGGCCGACAAGGCCAAGGCGGCGCTCGCGCACAACCTCACACCCATCGTCTGCGTGGGTGAAACACTCGCCGAGCGCGACGCCGGGCAAACCGACGCGGTCGTGAAGCGCCAACTGTCGGTCGTGATCCACACGCTGGCGCATTGCGTCTCGCAAGTGGTCGTCGCTTACGAGCCCGTCTGGGCGATCGGCACCGGCAAAACCGCGACACCCGAGCAGGCGCAGGCGGTGCACGCGCTGCTGCGAATGCAGTTGGCGGCGGCGTCGCCCAAAGCCGGCGAGATGAAAATCTTGTACGGCGGCAGCGTCAAGGCCGACAACGCTGCGACCCTCTTTGCCCAGAACGATATCGATGGCGGATTGATCGGCGGCGCCTCGCTCAAGGCCGCCGAGTTCACCGCCATTTGTCGCGCCGCTGCGTAGGCGCCAGAGTTTTTTCGGAGTCCGGGAATGAATGTATTGTTGAACCTCGTCGTGGTGCTGCAGATCCTGTCGGCGCTCGTCATGATCGGCCTCGTGCTGATCCAGCACGGCAAGGGCGCCGACATGGGCGCCTCGTTCGGCAGCGGCGCGTCGGGCAGCCTCTTCGGCGCCACCGGGAGCGCGAACTTCCTGTCGCGCTCCACCGCAGTGTGCGCTGCCGTGTTCTTCGTCTGCACGCTCTCGCTTGCCTACACGTCAAACGACCGCACCCCGTCGCGCGGCGGCAGCATATTGGACCGGCCGGCGTCGGCGGGTCGGCGGTGGCTCCGAGCGGCGCCGACCTCGTTCCGGGAGCGGCGAGCGGCGTCGTCGCCCCGACGACCAGATCCGTACCGAGCCCCGCGCCCGCTGCTTCGGGCGCTGGCGCGATCCCCACGAAGTGACGGGGTCAGCGCCGCCGGTGGGTGCCCCTTGCGGTGGCTCAAATCGGCTTGGCGCTCCGGCGCCACAGACCCATGCGCAGGGCTCGGATTGCAATGTGTTGTGGTTAGAATCCAAAGCTGTTTGGTGAGTCCGGAATTGGGCTCGCCAAGCCTCGAGTGGTGCAGCGCCGACGTGGTGAAATTGGTAGACACGCTATCTTGAGGGGGTAGTGGCGAAAGCTGTGCGAGTTCGAGTCTCGCCGTCGGCACCAAGTTTTTAGCGCATCGACCCCGCTCCGGCGGAACGTCTGACCCGATCAAAACAACAAATCGCGCCCAGTCCCCGTCCATGAATCTGGAACCCTACCTCCCAGTCATTCTGTTCATCATGGTCGGTGCGGCAGTGGGAATCGCGCCGCAGGTGCTGGGTTTCGTCCTGGGCCCGCGCCGGCCCGACGCGGCGAAGAACTCGCCCTACGAATGCGGCTTCGAAGCGTTCGAAGACGCGCGCATGAAGTTCGACGTGCGCTACTACCTCGTCGCGATCCTGTTCATCCTCTTCGACCTGGAGATCGCGTTCCTCTTTCCCTGGGCCGTCGCGCTGCGCGAAATCGGCGCCGTCGGCTTCTGGGCCATGATGATTTTCCTGCTCATCCTCGTCGTCGGATTTGCGTACGAATGGAAGAAGGGCGCTCTCGATTGGGAGTGATCCCGGACCTGAGAACACATCATGGGCATTGAAGGCGTACTCAAGGAAGGCTTCGTCACGACGAGCCTGGACACGGTCATCAACTGGTCCAAGACCGGATCGCTGTGGCCGATGACGTTTGGCCTCGCGTGCTGCGCCATCGAGATGATGCACGCCGGTGCGGCGCGCTACGACATCGACCGCTTCGGCATGCTGTTTCGCCCGAGCCCACGCCAGAGCGATCTGATGATCGTCGCCGGAACGCTGTGCAACAAGATGGCGCCGGCGCTGCGCAAGGTCTACGACCAGATGGCCGAGCCGCGCTGGGTGCTGTCGATGGGCTCTTGCGCGAACGGCGGCGGCTACTACCACTACAGCTACTCGGTGGTGCGCGGCTGCGACCGCATCGTTCCGGTGGACGTCTACGTTCCCGGTTGCCCGCCGACCGCCGAGGCGTTGCTCTACGGAATCCTGCAGCTGCAGGCCAAGATCCGGCGCGAAACCACGATCGCGCGCTGAGCCTGGTGCTGCTGCATGAACAAACTTGACACCCTGCACGCTGCGCTCGAGTCGGTCCTCGGCGCGCAGGTGAAGCAACTGATTCGTGCGCGCGAAGAGATCACGATCACGGTGGCTGCGGCGGATTACGCGGCGGTGGCGCTGCGCCTGCGCGACCACCCCGAGCTGCGCTTTGAGCAGCTGCTCGACCTGTGCGGCGTCGACTACTCGAGCTACAAGGATCAGCCTTGGGAAGGTTCGCGCTACTGCGTCGTCTCGCACCTGCTCTCGGTGAGCCAGAACTGGCGCCTGCGCCTGAAGGTGTTCTGCCCGGACGATGAGATGCCGGCGATCGCCTCGCTCGGCGAGGTCTGGAGTTCGAGCAACTGGTTCGAACGCGAAGCCTTCGATCTGTTCGGCATCATTTTCGAAGGGCATCTCGACCTGCGGCGCATCCTCACCGATTACGGTTTCATCGGGCACCCGTTCCGCAAGGATTTCCCGACCTCGGGCCACGTCGAAATGCGCTACGACCCGGTCGCCAAGCGCGTGATCTACCAGCCGGTGACGATCGAGCCGCGCGAGATCACGCCACGCATCGTTCGCGAAGAACGCTATGGCGGCTTGCACTGATTCATGGCCGACATCAAGAACTACACCCTCAACTTCGGCCCGCAACACCCGGCGGCGCATGGGGTGCTGCGCCTCGTTCTGGAGCTGGACGGTGAAGTCATCCAGCGCGCCGACCCGCACATCGGCCTGCTGCACCGCGCGACGGAAAAACTCGCCGAGAGCAAGACGTTCATGCAGTCGCTGCCCTACATGGATCGCCTGGACTACGTGTCGATGATGTGCAACGAGCACGCCTACTGCCTGGCGATCGAAAAATTGCTCGGCGTCGACGTTCCGCTGCGCGCGCAGTACATCCGCGTCATGTTCAGCGAGATCACGCGACTGTTGAACCACCTCATGTGGCTTGGCGCGCATGGCCTGGATTGCGGCGCGATGAACATCTTCATCTACTGCTTCCGCGAGCGCGAAGACCTGTTCGACATGTACGAAGCCGCGTCGGGCGCGCGCATGCACGCAGCCTACTTCCGCCCGGGCGGCGTCTACCGGGATCTGCCCGACAGCATGCCGCAGTACAAGACGTCGAAGATCCGCAACGCCAAGGTGACGGCAAAGCTGAACGACACCCGATCCGGGACGATGCTCGACTTCATCGATTCGTTCGTGCAGCGTTTTCCGGCCTGCGTCGACGAATACGAAACCCTGCTCACCGAGAACCGCATCTGGAAGCAGCGCACCGTGGGCATCGGCGTCGTCTCGCCCGAACGCGCCTTGAACCTGGGCTTCACTGGGCCGATGCTGCGCGGCTCGGGAATCGAATGGGACTTGCGCAGGAAGCAGCCCTACGAGGTCTACGACCAGCTCGACTTCGACATTCCCGTGGGCGTGAACGGCGACACGTACGACCGCTACCTGGTGCGAGTCGAAGAAATGCGCCAGTCGAACAAGATCATCCAGCAATGCGTCGCCTGGCTGCGCGCCAACGAAGGGCCGGTGATCACGCAGAACCACAAGGTGGCGCCGCCGCCGCGCATCGACATGAAGTCGAGCATGGAAGAGCTGATCCACCACTTCAAGCTCTTCACCGAAGGCTTTCACGTTCCCGAAGGCGAGGCCTACGCAGCGGTCGAGCACCCGAAGGGCGAGTTCGGCATCTACATCGTGAGCGACGGCGCAAACAAGCCGTATCGCCTGAAGATTCGTGCGCCGGGTTTTGCACACCTCGCCGCGCTTGACGAGATGGCGCGTGGCCACATGATCGCCGACGCCGTGGCCGTGATCGGCACGATGGACATCGTGTTCGGAGAGATCGATCGATGAGCGCCATCTTCGAACTCACCGATGCGGTGCGCCTGCGCTTCGATCGCGAAGTCGCCAAGTACCCCGCCGAGCAGCGCCAATCCGCTGTGATGGCCTGCCTGACGATCGTGCAGGAGTTGGCCGGGCATGTGTCGGGTGACGCCGAAAAACTCGTCGCGCAATACCTCGGCATGGCGCCGATTGCGGTGCACGAGGTGACGACGTTCTACAACATGTACAACCAGGCGCCGCTCGGGCGCTTCAAGCTCAACGTCTGCACCAACTTGCCATGCCAGTTGCGCGACGGCCAGAAAGCGCTGCGCCATCTGTGCAATCGCCTCGGCGTCGATGAGGGCGGCACGACGCCGGACGGCCTGTTCACGGTGCAGCAGAGCGAATGCCTCGGCGCCTGCGCCGACGCGCCGGTGCTGCTCGTGAACGACGTGCAGATGTGCAGCTACATGACCGCGCCACGCCTGGACGACCTGCTCCAGACCCTGCTCGCGAGCGTCGTGGAACCGGCGCACGGCGCGGCCAAGGTGTGATGGCGATGCTCAACCTTTCGCGTTTTCAATCCGACGGCAAGCTCACCTGCTTTCACGGCAGGCACATCGGCGCACAAATCTATGCGGACCTGAACGGCAGCAACTGGCGCCTGAAAGATTACGAAGCGCGCGGCGGTTACCAGGCGCTGCGCAAAGTGCTTGGCAAGAGCGTCGGCAAAGCGCAAGGCGAAAACGCAGGCGAGGGCATGACCCGGAACAGGTGATCGCCGAGGTCAAGGCGTCGAGCCTGCGCGGGCGCGGCGGCGCGGGTTTTCCGACCGGCTTGAAGTGGAGCTTCATGCCGCGCCTGTACCCCGGCGCGAAGTACCTCGTGTGCAACTCCGACGAAGGCGAGCCCGGCACGTGCAAGGACCGGGATTTGCTGATGTTCAACCCGCACGCCGTGATCGAAGGCATGGCGATCGCCGCTTACGCGATGGGTGCTGCGGTCGGCTACAACTACATCCACGGCGAAATCTTCGAGGTCTACCGGCGCTTCGAAGAAGCGCTCGACGAAGCGCGCGCCGCGGGTTACCTCGGCGCGAACCTGCTGGGATCCAACTTCAATTTCCAGCTCCACGCGACGCATGGCTTTGGCGCCTACATTTGCGGCGAAGAAACGGCGCTGCTCGAATCGCTCGAGGGCAAGAAGGGCCAGCCGCGCTTCAAGCCGCCGTTCCCGGCGAGCTATGGGCTGTACGGCAAGCCGACGACGATCAACAACACGGAAACGTTCGCTGCGGTGCCGTGGATCATCCGCAACGGCGGACAGGCTTACCTGGAGGTCGGCAAGCCGAACAATGGCGGAACGAAGATCTACTCCGTCGTCGGCGACGTGGAGTTGCCCGGCAACTATGAAGTGCCGCTGGGCACGCCGTTTCCGAAGCTGCTGGAACTCGCCGGTGGCGTGCGCGGCGCTGCGCACGGGCGCAAGCTGAAGGCGGTGATCCCCGGGGGCTCATCCGCTCCGGTGTGCACCGCGGCGACGATGATGGACTGCACGATGGACTACGACAGCATCGCCAAGGCCGGCTCGATGCTCGGCTCGGGCGCGGTGATCGTGATGGACGATACGCGCTGCATGGTGAAGAGCCTGTTGCGGCTGTCCTACTTCTACACCCACGAGTCGTGCGGCCAGTGCACGCCGTGTCGCGAGGGCACCGGGTGGCTGTACCGCATGGTGCACCGAATCGAACATGGGCAGGGGCGAATGGCGGACATCGACCTGCTCAATTCGGTGTCCGACAACATCCAGGGCCGCACCATCTGCGCCCTCGGCGACGCGGCGGCGATGCCGGTGCGCGCCATGATCAAGAATTTCCGCGACGAGTTCGTGCATCACATCGAGCACAAGACTTGCGTCGTCCCGGCGTATGTCTGAGCAGCAGCATGATTGAAATCGAACTCGACGGGCGCAAGGTCCAGGTGGCCGAGGGCAGCGTGATCATGCACGCCGCCGACCAATGCGGCACCTACATCCCGCACTTCTGCTATCACAAGAAACTCTCGATCGCGGCGAACTGCCGCATGTGCCTGGTCGACATCGAAAAAGCGCCCAAGCCGATGCCGGCGTGCGCGACGCCGGTCACCCAAGGCATGATCGTTCGCACCAAGAGCGAGAAGGCGATCCAGGCGCAAAAGAGCGTGATGGAGTTTCTGCTCATCAACCATCCGCTCGATTGCCCGATTTGCGACCAAGGCGGCGAGTGCCAGCTGCAGGACCTGGCCGTGGGTTACGGTGGGTCGGCGTCGCGCTACACCGAAGAAAAGCGCGTCGTCTTCCACAAGGACGTCGGGCCGCTCGTGTCGATGGAAGAGATGAGCCGCTGCATCCACTGCACGCGCTGCGTTCGCTTCGGCCAGGAAGTCGCCGGCGTGATGGAACTGGGGATGATCCACCGCGGCGAGCACAGCGAGATCACGACGATCGCCGGCGAGACGATCGACTCCGAACTGTCGGGCAACATGATCGACATCTGCCCCGTCGGTGCGCTCACGAGCAAGCCGTTTCGCTACCGCGCGCGGACCTGGGAGCTGTCGCGCCGCAAGAGCATCAGCCCGCACGACAGCACCGGGACGAATCTCGTGATCCAGGTGAAGAGCAACCAGGTGATGCGGGTCGTTCCGCTCGAAAACGAAGCCGTCAACGAATGCTGGATCGCGGACCGGGATCGCTTTTCCTACGAGGCATTGAACGGCGACGCGCGCCTCACCGCGCCGATGATCAAGCAGGGCGGCGAGTGGAAAACCGTCTCCTGGACTGCGGCGCTCGAGTATGTGGCGCGCAGCGTCACGCAGATTTCGCTCGATCACGGGGCGCACAGCATCGGCGCGCTCGGCAACGCGCACAGCACGGTCGAAGAACTGCATTTGCTGAAGAAACTCGTGCACGGCCTGGGCAGCGCGAACCTTGATTTCCGCACCCGTCACGCCGATTTCGCGAACCTCACGCTGAGTCCGCGCGACGCGCCCACGGCGCGCTGGCTCGGCATGCCGATCGCCGCGCTGTCGACATTGCAATCCGCGCTCGTGATCGGCTCGTTCCTGCGCAAGGACCATCCCCTGTTCGCGCAGCGCCTGCGCCAGGCGGCGCGCAAGGGTGCGAAGGTGCACAGCGTGCATTCGCTGCAGGACGACTGGCTGATGCCGATGGCACCCGGAATCGTCGCCGCGCCAAGCCGCTGGGTTCAATCGCTCGCCGACGTGGCAGCAGGCGTCGCTCAGGCCGCAGGTGTCGCGCCGCCGATGCCGGGGCAGCCGAGCGCCGCGGCGCAGGCGATCGCCGATTCGCTGCTCGGCGCAGAGCGCAAGGCGGTGCTTCTCGGCAATCCGGCTGCACAGCATCCGCAGGCCGGCGCCTTGCTGGCACTCGCCAATTGGATCGCCGCGCACACCGGCGCGAACGTGGGCTACCTCACTGAAGGAGCGAACAGCGTCGGCGCACAACTGGTCGGCGTGCTGCCGAGTCGGATGAGCGGGAAAGACGGCTTGAATGCCGGGCAGATGCTTGGCCGCGCGCCGCTGCCGCTGAAAGCGCTGCTGCTGCTCGACGTGGACCCGCTGCTCGACGCCGCGGATCCGGCCGCCGCCGAGTCTGCGCTGCGCGCCGCGGAGTTCGTCGTCGCGATGGGTTCGATGCGGCCGCATTCGCTCGACCATGTCGATGTGCTGTTGCCGATCGCGCCGTTCACCGAGACGTCCGGCACCTTGATCAACGCCGAAGGCCGGGTACAGAGTTTTCACGGTGTCGTGAAACCCGCTGGCGAAACGCGCCCGGGCTGGAAGGTGTTGCGTGTGCTCGGCAATTTGTTCGAACTGAGCGGCTTCGACTTCGAGACTTCGGAAGACGTGAAGCGCGAGGCCCTGGGCGACATCGCAAACCTCGCGGCGCGTCTGGACAATTCGAGCCCGACGATCGATGCCCTCGGCGCCGCCGCGGCGCCGCTGCCCGCAGCGGGAATCGAACGCATCGCCGACGTGCCGATCTACGCCGGCGACGCACTCGTGCGCCACGCCGCGGCGTTGCAAGCGACCGCCGACGCCCGGCCGCCCGTGGCCGCGCTGCCGCAAGCGTTGTGGGCGCAACTGCGCTTGAAGCCCGGCGCACTCGTGCGCATCTCGCAGGGTGCGGCGCAGGCGCTGTTGCCGGCGCGGCTCGACCCGACGCTCGCCGCGGAAACGGTTCGCATCCCCGCGGGCCACGCCGATACCGTGATCCTCGGCGCGATGTTCGGCACGGTGCGCATCGAGGCCGCCTGAACATGCTCGAGGACTTTCAATCCTTCGGCGGCGAGCTGCTCGGCGGCGCCTGGCCCGTGGTCTGGGCGCTGATCAAGATCATCGCCGTCGTCGCGCCGTTGATGCTCTGCGTCGCCTATTTGACGCTGTGGGAGCGCGTCGCGATCGGCTGGTCGCAGTTGCGCCCCGGGCCGAACCGCGTCGGCCCACGCGGCTGGCTCACCCCCATCGCCGACGCGATCAAGCTCCTGTTCAAGGAAATCATCGTCCCCACGGCGGCGAACCGCGGGCTGTTTTTCCTCGGCCCGATCATGACGATCATGCCCTCGCTCGCGGCGTGGGTCGTCGTTCCGTTCGGGCCCGAAGTGGCGCTCGCCGACATCAACGCCGGCTTGCTCTTCCTGATGGCGATCACGTCGATGGAGGTCTACGGCGTCATCATCGCCGGCTGGGCGTCGAATTCGAAGTACGCGTTTCTTGGCGCCTTGCGCGCGTCGGCGCAAATGGTGAGTTACGAGATCGCGATGGGCTTTGCGCTCGTCGTCGTGCTCATGGTCTCGGCGAGCCTGAACATGACCGACATCGTTCTCGGCCAGGGCAAGGGAATGTTCGCCGACAAAGGCCTGAACTTCCTGAGCTGGAACTGGCTGCCGCTGCTGCCGATCTTCGGCGTCTACCTGATCGCGGGAATCGCCGAAACGAACCGCCATCCGTTCGACGTCGTCGAGGGCGAGTCGGAAATCGTCGCCGGCCACATGGTCGAGTACTCCGGGATGGCGTTTGCGATGTTTTTCCTCGCCGAGTACGCAAACATCATTCTGGTGTCGACGCTCGCGTCGATCATGTTCCTCGGCGGCTGGTTGCCGCCCATCGAGAGCCAGTTCTTCACCGCGATTCCGGGCTGGATCTGGCTCGGCCTGAAGACCTTTGCCATTTGCACACTCTTCCTCTGGGTGCGCGCCACGTTCCCGCGTTTCCGTTACGACCAGATCATGCGCCTGGGCTGGAAGATCTTCATCCCGCTCACGCTCGTCTGGCTCGTGGTCGTGGGCCTGTGGATTCAATCGCCCTGGAACATCTGGAACTGAACGCCATGGCTGCCGCATCGACATCACCGCTGAAAGCCTTCTTCTCGAGCTTCATGCTCACCGAGCTGTTCAAGGGCATGGCGCTGACCGGAAAATACTTCCTGTCGCGCAAGATCACGGTGCAATACCCGGAAGAGAAGACGCCGCTGTCGCCACGCTTTCGCGGCCTGCACGCGCTGCGCCGCTATGAGAACGGCGAGGAGCGCTGCATCGCGTGCAAGTTGTGCGAAGCGGTGTGCCCGGCGATGGCGATCACGATCGAGAGCGAAGTACGCGGCGACGGCTCCCGGCGCACGACGCGCTACGACATCGACATGACGAAGTGCATCTTCTGCGGTTTCTGCGAAGAGAGCTGCCCGGTCGATTCGATCGTCGAGACGCACATCTTCGAGTACCACGGCGAGAAGCGCGGCGACCTGTATTTCACGAAAGACATGCTGCTCGCCGTGGGCGACCGCTACGAGAGCGAAATCGCGCAAGCGCGCCGCGCCGACGCGAAGTACCGTTGACCCGCGCCGAACATCCTTCCGCCGCAAGCCCCACGTGAACACGACGACCGCTCTCTTCTACGCCTTCTCGGCGGTGCTGCTGCTCGCCAGCCTGAGGGTGATCACGGCGCGCAGCGCGGTGCACTCTGCGCTTTTTCTCGTGCTCGCGTTCTTCAGCGCGGCGTGCATCTGGATGTTGCTGCGCGCCGAGTTCCTGGCGATTGCGCTCGTGCTCGTCTACGTCGGCGCCGTGATGGTGTTGTTCCTGTTCGTCGTGATGATGCTGGACGCCAACGCCGACACGATTCGCGAGGGATTCTGGAAGCACTTTCCGCTCGCCGCGTTCGTCGGCGTCGTGATCGCGCTGGAGATGGCCGCCGTGCTGCTGCCGGGCTTTCGCGGTTCCGACGCGGTGCAGGCGAGCGCGGCCGAGTTGAAGATGGGCAACACCAAGCTGCTCGGCGTCGAGGTCTACACGAACTATCTGTACCCGCTGCAGATCGCCGCCGTGCTGCTGCTCGTCGCGATCATCGCGGCGATTGCGCTGACGCTGCGCAAGCGCAAGGATTCGAAGTACCTCGACCCGTCGCAGCAGGTCCGGGCGCGCAAGGCAGACCGGGTTCGCATCGTCGACATGAAGTCGGTGCCGCGCGAGAGCGGCACGGCGCGCGCCCCCGGGGAACAGGGATGACGATGGGCACGTCCGTCACGCTCGGCCACTACCTGTCGCTCGGCGCGATGCTGTTCGCGATATCCGTGATCGGCATCTACCTGAACCGGAAGAACCTGATCGTCCTGTTGATGGCGATCGAACTCATGCTGCTCGCGGTGAACCTGAACTTCGTCGCGTTCTCGCACTACCTGCCGGCCTCCGCTGATCGCATGGCGGGCCAGGTGTTCGTCTTCTTCATTCTCACCGTCGCGGCGGCCGAGTCGGCGATCGGCCTGGCGATCCTGGTCGTGCTGTTCCGCAACCGGGCGTCGATCAACGTCGACGAAATGGATTCGCTGAAGGGCTAGCGCCCGATCTCTATGTCCGCACCCTTGTCCACCCAACTCCTGCTCGTGGTGCCGCTCGCGCCGCTCGTGGGTGCCGTCGCCGCGGGCCTGTTCGGCAAGACGATCGGCAGGCGCGGCGCGCACAGCGTTGCGATCCTCGGCGTGTTGATCTCGTTCGTGATCTCGATGCTGACGTGGAAGGCGGTCGCGTTCGACGGCGCGCGCCTGAACGCGAGCGTCTACGAGTGGATGGTGCTCGGCGACCTGAAGATGGAGATCGGCTTCCTCATCGACGGCCTGTCGGCGATGATGATGTGCGTCGTCAGCTTCGTCTCGCTGATGGTGCACGTCTACACCATCGGCTACATGGCAGAGGATGAGGGCTACCAGCGCTTCTTCAGCTACATCTCGCTCTTCACGTTCTCGATGCTGATGCTCGTCATGAGCAACAACTTCCTGCAGCTGTTCTTCGGCTGGGAAGCGGTGGGGTTGGTGTCTTACCTGCTGATCGGCTTCTGGTACACGCGGCCGACTGCGGTGTTCGCGAACCTGAAAGCGTTTCTCGTGAACCGGGTCGGCGACTTCGGCTTCATCCTCGGCATCGGCCTGATCGTCGCCTTCGCCGGAACCCTCGACTACGCGCAGACTTTTGCCAAGGGCCCGGAACTCGCCAAGCTGATGTTCCCCGGAAGCGGCTGGATGCTCATCACCGTGATCTGCATCTGCCTGTTCATCGGCGCGATGGGCAAGAGCGCGCAATTCCCGCTGCATGTGTGGCTGCCCGATTCGATGGAAGGCCCGACGCCGATTTCGGCGCTGATTCACGCCGCGACGATGGTCACTGCCGGGATCTTCATGGTCGCGCGAATGTCGCCGCTGTTCGAGTTGTCGGACACCGCGCTCAGCTTTGTGCTCGTGATCGGCGCGATCACGGCGCTCTTCATGGGGTTTCTCGGCATCATCCAGAACGACATCAAGCGTGTCGTCGCTTACTCGACGCTGAGCCAGCTCGGCTACATGACGGTGGCCCTGGGCGCATCGGCGTATTCGGTCGCGGTGTTCCACCTCATGACGCACGCCTTCTTCAAGGCGCTGCTGTTCCTCGCCGCGGGCTCGGTGATCATCGGCATGCACCATGACCAGGACATCCGCAACATGGGCGGCCTGCGCAAGTACATGCCGATCACGTGGATCACGTCGCTCGTCGGGTCGCTGGCGCTGATCGGCACGCCATTCTTTGCCGGTTTCTACTCGAAGGACAGCATCATCGAAGCGGTGCATGCGAGCCATCTCGCCGGTTCCGGGTTTGCCTACTTCGCCGTCGCGGCGGGCGTATTCGTCACTGCGTTCTATTCGTTTCGCATGTACTTCCTCGTGTTCCACGGCGCGGCGCGCTTTCACCACAAACCTTTCCCTGGGGCACACGATCACCACGATGACCACGCCGCGCACCAAGACCCGCATGAGTCACCGTGGGTCGTGTGGCTGCCGCTCGTGCTGCTGGCAATTCCCTCCGTCGTGATCGGCTACCTGACGATCCAGCCGATGCTGTTCGGCGACTTCATGAAGGACTCGATCACCGTGGATGCGACGCGTCACGGCGCGATGGCCGAGATTGGCGCGAATTTCCACGGCGCCGCGGCGATGGCGCTGCACGGTTTCACCACCTTGCCGTTCTGGTTTGCGCTGGCCGGCGTCGTGCTGGCGTGGTACTTCTACTTGCGCAACCCGGCGGTTCCGGCGGCGATCAAGGCGCGTTTCGAGACCGTCTACCGGATCCTCGACAACAAGTACTACATGGATTGGTTCAACGAGAACGTGCTCGCTCCGGCGGCGCGCCGTTTGGGCATGGGGCTGTGGCAAGGCGGTGATGTGGCCATCATCGACGGCGCGATCAACGGCTCGGCGCGTGGCGTCGGCGGCGTGGCGGCGCTGACGCGATTGCTGCAGAACGGCTACCTGTACTGGTACGCGCTCGTGATGATCGTCGGCGTCGTCGGCCTCATGACGTGGCAGTTGTGGCCTTACCTTCTCGGCGCGAAATGACGCCGCTGTATGGCCCGAATCCGTCATCCCGGCGAAAGCCGGGATCCACCTTGGACGGCGCTCAGTGGATCCCGGCTTTCGCCGGGATGACGCGCAGCCACAGGGCCATCCCATGGGTCTGTTGAGCCTGGCCATCTGGTTGCCGATCGCCGCCGGGGTGGTCCTGCTCGCGCTCGGCCGCGACGACCAGGCGACGAGCGTGCGCCGCTTCGCTTTGCTCGCCGCGGTCGTGAGCTTTCTCGTCACGCTGCCGCTCGTGAGCGGCTTCGACGCGGGGACCGCAGCGCTGCAGTTCCAGGAAAACGCAGCCTGGATCGCGCGCTTCAACGTGCGCTACCACCTCGGCGTCGACGGCCTGTCGCTCTGGTTCGTTCCGCTCACCGCGTTCATCACCGTGATCGTCGTGATTTCGGCGTGGGAGGTGATCGAACAGCGCGTGAACCAGTACATGGGCGCGTTCCTCATCCTCTCGGGGCTGATGATCGGCGTGTTCTGCGCCCTCGACGGCCTGCTGTTCTACGTCTTCTTCGAAGCGACGCTGATCCCGATGTACATCATCATCGGCGTCTGGGGCGGGCCGAACCGGGTCTACGCGGCGTTCAAGTTTTTTCTGTACACGCTCGCCGGCTCGCTGCTGATGCTGATCGCGCTGATCTACCTGTACTACAAATCAGGCGGCAGTTTCGACATTCTCACCTGGCACAAGCTGCCGCTGCCGGGCGGCGTGCAGTCGCTGTTGTTCTTTGCCTTCCTGCTCGCGTTCGCGGTCAAGGTGCCGATGTGGCCGGTACACACCTGGTTGCCCGACGCGCACGTCGAGGCGCCCACAGGCGGCTCGGTGGTGCTGGCGGCGATCATGCTCAAGCTCGGCGCCTACGGTTTCCTGCGCTTCTCGCTGCCGATCACTCCCGACGCGAGCCACCAGTGGGCCTGGCTCATCGTCGCGCTGTCGTTGATTGCCGTGCTCTACATCGGCCTTGTCGCGCTGGTGCAGCAAGACATGAAGAAGCTCGTCGCGTATTCGTCGATCGCGCACATGGGCTTCGTGACGCTCGGCTTCTTCATCTTCGATGCGGCCGGCAGGGGCAACGAACTCGCCGTGTCGGGCGGCATTGTGCAGATGATTTCGCACGGCTTCATCTCGGGTGCGATGTTCCTGTGCATCGGCGTTCTCTACGACCGGGTGCATTCGCGCGAGATCGCCGCGTATGGCGGCGTCGTCAACACAATGCCCAAGTTCGCAGCCTTCGCCGTGCTGTTTGCCATGGCGAATTGCGGCCTGCCCGGGACGAGCGGCTTTGTCGGCGAGTGGATGGTGATCCTCGGCGTGACCAAGGTCAACTTCTGGCTCGCCGCGCTCGCCGCAACGACGCTCGTGTTCGGCGCCGCGTACACGCTGTGGATGGTGAAGCGCGTCTACTTCGGTGCGATCGCGAACGACGACGTGAAGATGCTCGTCGACATCAACCCGCGCGAGTTCGTGATGCTGGGGTTGCTCGCGATCGCCGTGCTCTGGATGGGTCTCTACCCCAAGCCGTTCACCGACGCGATGCACGTGTCGGTGATCGAGTTGTTGAAGCATGTCGCCGTGTCGAAGTTGAACTGAACGCCCGGCATGACAAACCTGATGAACTGGCAAGCCGTCTACCCCGAAGTCGTGCTGCTCACGATGGCGTGCATCGTGACGCTGCTCGACCTCTGGCTCACCGACCCGCAGAAGCGCCTCACCTACGCGCTGACGCAAGCCACGCTCGCGGCGGTCGCGCTGCTGCACCTGGCCGCATTCAACGCCGGCGCGACCGACTACGCGATGCAGCGCATGGTCGTCGCCGATCCGCTCGGCCACCTGCTCGGCTTTTTCGCGAGCGTGGCGGTGATGATCTCGCTCGCCTACGCGCGGCCCTACGCGGCGCCGCGCGACATGCTCACGGGCGAGCTGTTCACGCTGTCGATGTTCTCGCTGCTCGGCATCCTGGTGATGCTGTCGGCGAACAATTTCCTCGTGATTTACCTCGGTCTGGAGCTGATGTCGCTGAGCCTTTATGCGCTCACCGCGCTGCGCCGCGATCACGCGCCGGCGACCGAAGCGGCGATGAAGTATTTCGTTCTCGGCGCGCTCGCGAGCGGCTTCCTGCTCTACGGCCTGTCGATGCTCTACGGCGCGACGGGTTCGCTCGAGCTGAGCGAGGTCTTCAAGGCGATCGGCACCGGCCAGGTGAACAAGGGCGTTCTGGTCCTGGGCGTCGTTTTTGTCGTCGCCGGTCTGGGCTTCAAGCTCGGCGCGGTGCCGTTCCACATGTGGGTGCCTGACGTCTACCAAGGCGCGCCGACGGCGATCACGCTGCTCATTGGCGGCGCGCCCAAACTCGCCGGATTCGCGATCACGATCCGCTTGCTCGTCGAGGGCCTGCTCGGTTTGGCGGTGGATTGGCAGCAGATGCTGATCGTTCTCTCGGTCGGCTCGATGCTGCTCGGCAACGTCGCGGCGATCGCACAGACGAACCTGAAGCGCATGCTCGCGTATTCGACGATCGCGCAAATGGGTTTCATGCTGCTTGGCCTGTGCTCGGGCGTCGTGAACAACAATACGTTGTCGGCGGCGAACGCGTACAGCTCGGCGATGTTCTACGTCATCACCTACGTGCTGACGACGCTCGGAACCTTCGGCCTCATCATGCTGCTCTCGCGGCAAGGGTTCGAGGCCGAACATGTCGACGACTTCAAAGGCCTGGCGCGGCGCAGCCCGTGGTTTGCCGGCGTGATGGCGATCTTCATGTTCTCGCTCGCCGGGATTCCACCGACGGTGGGTTTCTACGCCAAGCTGTCGGTGCTGCAGGCGCTCGTGTCGACGAACATCACGGGCTACATCGTTCTTGCTGTCGCCGCGGTGCTGCTGTCGCTGGTCGGCGCGTACTACTACTTGCGCTTGGTGAAAGTGATGTTCTTCGACGAGCCGACGGATTCTCTGCCGATCGCGAGCACACGCGAGGTGCGCACCGTGCTGTCGCTGAACGGCGCCGCGGTGCTGATCTTCGGCCTGCTGCCGGGTGGGCTGATGGCGCTTTGCGCGCAGGCGATCGTCAAAGCGCTCGCCACATGAGCGCCGCTTGAACAAGGCCCACGACGCCGCGGCTTCGCCGCCCGACCCCGACGCCCACCTGCGCGAAACCGCGCTGCAAAGCGCTCAGGTCTACAAAGGCCACTTCCTGGACGTGCGGCGCGACGTCGTGCGCCTGCCCGACGCCTCGGACGCGTCGCGCGAGTACATCGTGCACCCGGGCGCGGTGATGGTGATCCCGTTGCTCGACGACGGCCGCCTCGTGATGGAGCGCCAATGGCGCCATCCGGTGCAGCGCACGATGCTCGAATTCCCGGCGGGCAAGTTGGAGGCCGGCGAAGCGCCGCTCGCCTGCGCGATGCGCGAACTCGCCGAAGAGACCGGCTACCGCGCAGCAGAATGGGCGCGCGCCGCGCACACGCACAACGCGATCGCCTACTCGACCGAAGCGATCGAGATCTGGTTCGCCCGCGGCCTGACCCTCGGGCCGCGGCACCTCGACGCGGGTGAGTTTCTCGACGTCGTGATCCACAGCGCCGACGAGCTCCAGGCGCTCGCCGGCCGGGGCGAACTGACCGACGCCAAGACGCTCATCGGCCTGTTGTGGTTGCAGAATTGGCGCTCCGGCTTGTGGTCTATCGAGTGGCGCCCTGCGGCCGCTTGGGGCAGCAGCCGATAATCCCTGCATGAAAGTCCTGGATCTGCGCTGCGGGCTCGACCATCGGTTTGAAGGCTGGTTCGGTGGCGACACGGATTACGAGTCGCAACACGAGCGCGGCCTGATCGCGTGCCCGTTGTGCAACAGCACCGAAGTGACGCGCTTGCCGAGCGCGCCGCGCCTGAACGTCTCCGGCGCGCGCGAGCCGGTGCGCGAAACCGCGCTCGTGACGGCACAGGCCGGCGCGGACGTGGTCGAACCCATCGCCGCGGCGCAGGCGGCCTGGATGCGCGCGGTGCGCCACATGATGGCGAACACGGTCGACGTGGGGCCGAGATTCGCCGAAGAAGCGCGCCGCATCCACTACGGTGAAAAGGCGCAGCGCGGCATACGCGGTCAGGCGACGCGCGAAGAAGCCGAAGCGCTGCGCGACGAAGGCATCGAAGTCATGTCGGTGCCGCTGCCCGCGGGGCTGGCCGACGGCCTGCAGTAGCCCGGCCCGGCGCTGCGGCGCGGCCTGCGGCGAGTTGCTCCCCTACAGCACGCGCCCCGGGTTCATCCGGTTCTGCGGGTCGAGCGCGGCTTTGACGGCGCGCATCAATTGAATCGCCACCGGCGACTTGCGCTTCACGAGTTCGTCGCGCTTGAGCGTGCCGATGCCGTGCTCGGCGGAGATCGAGCCGTCGCGCTCTGCAACCGCGTCGTAGACGATGGTGTTCACCGCGGCCTCGTGCTCGCGAACGAATTGCGCGCCGGATGCACCCGCAGGCGCCTGCACGTTGTAGTGCAGGTTGCCGTCGCCGAGGTGGCCAAAGTCGACGATACGGCACGCGGGAAAGGCACGCTGCAACGCCGTGTCGGTCGCGGCGACGAAATCGGCGATGCGCGAAATCGGCAGCGCGATGTCGTGTTTGACGTTCGGCCCTTCCTGCGCCTGCGCGAGCGGGATCGATTCGCGCAAGTGCCACATCGTTTTCGACTGCTCGAGGCTCGCAGCGATCGCCGCGTTGCCGATCAGGCGCTGCTGGAGAGCGGCCTCGAGCATGCCCTCGAACAGTTGTGTCGCGTGGGTCTGGTTTTCGCTGTCGGACAGCTCGAGCAGCACGGTCCAGGGCGAGGGCGCCAAGGGTTGCGCGAGTTGCGGAAACTGCTTCCGCACCAAGTCGAGCGAAAAGCGGTTCATCGCCTCGAAACCGGTGAGCCCGGCACCAAAACGTTCGCGCGCCAGCTGCAGGAGCGCAATCGAGTCCTCGAGCGATTCGAGCGACGCCATCGCGGTGAGCCGCGCCGCAGGCATGGGCGTGAGTTTCAACGTTGCCGCGGTGATCACGCCGAGCGTTCCTTCGGCGCCGATGAACAGGTCGCGCAAGTCGTAACCCGTGTTGTCCTTGCGCAGGCCGGTGAGGCCGTGCCAGATTTCTCCCGCCGCGGTCACGACTTCGAGCCCGAGGCAGAGTTCGCGCGCGTTGCCGTAGCGCAGCACTTGCGTGCCGCCGGCGTTGGTGGAGAGGTTGCCGCCGATCGTGCAGCTGCCCTCGGCGGCCAGGCTCAGGCCGAACAGCAGCCCTTGCGCCGCGGCGGCTTCCTGCACCGTTTGCAGTACGCAACCGGCTTCCACGGTGATCGTCAAGTTCTGTGCGTCGAGGTGGCGGATCCGGTTCATCCGGGCCAGGCTCAGCAGAACCTGGGTTCCGCTCGTGTCGGGAACCGAGCCCCCCACGAGGCCGGTGTTGCCACCTTGCGGGACGAGCGTTGCGCCGAACGCCGCGCAGGCCTTCACGACGGATGCGACTTCCTTCGCATTGCCCGGTCGCACCACGGCCAGGGCGCGCCCCTCGTGGCGCTTGCGCCAGTCGACGACGTACGCCGAGAGGTCGCCGTCGTGCAGAACATGGGGTGCGCCGACGACGCCGCGCAATTCGGTCAGGAGTGACGACATGGCTGGGGGCGAATCACGAGTTGGCCACCTTGGCGCTGCGCAGGCGGGAGCGGATGTGCATGACGCAGGCGCCGAACAGCACCAGGCTCAGGGCAATTTCCAGGCTCGCGAGCAGCGTTGATACGCCGCGTTCGGTGCTCGCGCGCAGCGCACCTTCGGCGACGTAAAGCCACAGCAGCAGGCTCAGCCAACGGTACGTCGGCATGCGGCACTTGAGCAAGCCGGACACGGCAAACGCCAAGGGAAGCACCTTCAAGGCGAGCGTGCCACGCCCGGTGGGCGCAAGCCACAGCTCCCAAGCCAAGCCGAGGGCGATGAGCCCCAAGGTGCTCGCCACGGCGATCGCGCGGCTGCATGCAACGGCAAAGGGCAGGGGCGGGGCAGCGGGCATCGCTGGCTATCATGCCAGCAATGGCGACCGGATCCGCACCCAAGACCAAACCCGTGACGGTCTCGTTCTCGGGTTTGCGCGACTGGGCTTCCGAATCGCTCACGGCGCTGCGCGGCTGGCCCTGGCTCGAGACGCTGCGCACCCTGCGCCTGCGTTTCTCGGAAGACCGGCTCGGCATCACGGCGAGCAGCCTGACGTTCACGACGCTCATTTCGCTGGTTCCGCTGGTCACCGTGATGCTTGCCGTGTTCTCGGCGTTTCCGATGTTCGCGAACTTCCAGACGGCGCTGCAGAAGTATTTCCTGCAAAGCCTGGTTCCCGACACGATCGCGACACCGGTGCTCACCGCGCTGACGCAATTTGCCGCCAAGTCGAACCGACTCGGCACGGTGGGCCTGGTGGTGCTGCTCATCACGGCGCTGGCGCTGATGCTGACGATCGACCGCACGCTGAACGCGATCTGGCGCGTGCGCACGCCGCGGCCGATTGCGCAGCGTGTGCTCGTCTACTGGGGCGCGGTGACGCTCGGCCCGCTGCTGCTCGGGGTGAGCCTGAGCGTGACGTCGTACGCCGTGTCGGTGTCGCAGGGATTGATCCATTCGCTGCCCGGCGGCGTGAACGTGCTGCTCGCCGCCATCGAGTTCACCTTGCTCGCCGGTGGTGCCGCGGCGCTGTTCCATTACGTTCCCAACACGCATGTGCAGTGGCGCCACGCGATCGCCGGCGGCGTGTTCGTCGCGATCGGCATGGACGTGGCGAAACGCGGCCTCGCCTGGTACCTGACGCAGGTGCCGAGCTACGCGATGGTCTACGGCGCGTTCGCCACCGTGCCGATTTTTCTGATCTGGATTTACCTCGGCTGGGTCATCGTGCTGCTCGGCGCCGTGACTGCAGCGTACGCACCAAGCTTGCAGATGCGCGTCGCGCGCTGGCCCGAAGGCCCGGGATCGCGCTTTCACCTCGCGGTCGCGCTGCTGCGCGAACTCGCGCGTGCCCAAGGCTCGGCGCAGCGCGGCCTGAGCCCGGCGCAGCTTGCCAAGGCGCTGCGGACCGACCCGCTGCAAATCGAGCCGATCCTCGACGAATTGCTCGCCATGGACTGGCTCGGGCGCCTGGACGAGCCCGGTCAGCCGCGTTTCGTCCTGCTTTGCGACACGGCGACGACCCCCGCCGAAGAACTGATCGCACGCCTGCTGCTCGAGCCGACACCCGACCTGGAAGGCATCTGGAGCCGCGCCGGCTTCGGTCAGGCGCGCTTGCAGGAGTTCTTGCGCGTCTGAGGTGGGCTCGACTATCCGAGCGCCTCACGCAACGCCTGCAACACCTCCTCCGGCGCCTCGGCCATCATGTCGTGCCCGGCGGGAATGTCGACAACGTGAGCCTTCAGCGCTTGCGCGAGTTCGCGCGCCTGGCGCGGCGCGGTCATCTGGTCGCGCTCGCCGAGCAGCAGCGTCGCCGGGCAGCGCACCTTTGCCGCCGCCTGCATGCCACCGGCATAGCGGTCGCACAGCGTGAAGTCGTGGTGGAACAGATTCACACCGTGCTGTGCAGCCTGGACGCGGCGCATCAGCGCGCGCAGGCCCCCCGGCACCCACGCACCCGGGCCGGGGTAGGCGGGCTTGGGGCCGAAGGTCGAGTGCGAAAAGGCGTTCACCATGTCGATCGCCGTGAGCGGCGCGTCGCGCGCGGTGTCGAGCAGCGCCGCCGACACCTTCATCGGGTACGCCGTGCCGAGCAACGCGAGGCGCGTGACGCGCTGCGGCGCCTGTGCCGCGGCCTCGAGCGCGATCAACGACCCCATGCTGTGCCCAACCAGCGCCGCGCAATTGACGCCTGCGCGATCGAGCAGCGCCAGCACCCATTGCCCGAGCGCCTCCACGCTTTGCAGCGGCGCGCCGTGGCTGCGCGCGTGGCCGGGCAGGTCGGGCGCGAGCACCGCGTGGCCGTGGTGCGCGAACCAGCGCGCGAGCAGCGTCCAGACGCTGTGGTCGGCAGCGCGCCGTGAATGAAGACGATGCACGGCAGGCGCGCATCGAACGCCTTGCCGCCGGTGTAGGCGTACGCAGTGGCCTTGCCGGTGGGACTGTCGACGAGCAGTTCCATCAGGCACCGCCTTTCGCGCCGGTTCCCGCTTTTTCCGCCGCCTTCAGCGCGCGTTTCAGGTCGTCGAGCAGGTCGTCGGGGTCTTCCAGGCCGATCGAGAGGCGGATCGTTCCCGGCGTGATGCCGGCCAATCCGAGCGCCGCGTCGTCCATGCGGAAATGCGTGGTGGAGGCGGGGTGGATCACGAGGGAGCGGCAATCGCCGACGTTGGCCAGGTGCGAGAAGATCTTCAGCGCTTCGATGAAGGCGCGGCCCTGTTCGCGCGAGCCGCGCAAGTCGAAACTGAACACCGCGCCGCAACCGCGCGGCAGGAGCTTTTTCGCGAGCTCATGGTGCGGGTGCGACTCGAGCTCGGGGTACGCCACGGCAGCGACCATCGGCTGTTTGACGAGGAATTCGACCACCTTGCGCGTGTTCTGCACATGCCGCGCCATGCGCAGCGGCAGCGTCTCGAGGCCCTGCAGGATGAGCCACGCGGTGTGCGGGCTCATGCACGCGCCGAAGTCGCGCAGACCTTCGCGGCGCGCGCGCAGCAGGAACGCGCCGGTGCTGCTCTCTTCGCTGAACACCATGCCATGAAAGCCGGCGTAAGGCTGCGTCAGCTCGGGGAAACGCCCGAACTGGGCCGACGCGGCGTCCCAGTCGAATTGACCTGAATCAACGACGAGGCCGCCGATCACGGTGCCGTGGCCGCAGAGGAACTTGGTCGCCGAGTGGTAGATCAGGTCTGCGCCGAGGCTGAACGGCTGCATCAGGTAAGGCGTCGTGAAAGTCGAGTCGACAAGCAGCGGAATGCCTTGCTCGTGGGCGACGCTGCTGACGGTCGGAATGTCGAGCACGTCCAGCCCCGGATTGCCGAGCGTCTCGCCGAACAGCAGCTTCGTGTTCGGCCGGATCGCTGCGCGCCATGCGTCGATGTCGGCGGGGCGCACGAACGTCGTCTGCGATGCCGAAGCGCGCCAGCGTGTAGTGCAGCAGGTTGTGCGAGCCGCCGTAGAGCGCGCTCGACGCGACGATGTGCGAGCCCGCGCCGGCGAGCGTCGCAATCGCCAGGTGCAGGGCCGCCTGGCCGCTCGCCGTGGCGATCGCGCCCACGCCGCCCTCCAGCGCCGCGATGCGTTCTTCGAGCACCGCGTTGGTCGGGTTCGAGATCCGGCTGTAGACATGGCCGGCGCGCTCCATGTTGAACAGCGACGCCGCGTGCTCGCTGTTCTCGAACACGAACGACGTGCTGAGGTGGATCGGCACGGCGCGCGCGCCGGTGGCGGGGTCGGGGCTCGCGCCGGCGTGCAGCGCGAGGGTGTCGAAACCAGGATCTGAAAAACCGGCCATGGTGGAGTCCGATTCGCCTGCGGCGTGGGGTTGTGGGGGATGCCTTCTCAGGGAATTGTGGGCTATATTGGTTCCCGTCGGCCGGCAAGGAGAGACCCATGAAAGTCAGCGATATCCTGCGCGTCAAAGGTGGGACCCTGTACACCGTCGCGCCCGAAAGACGCGCTGGCCGAAGCGGTGACGACGATGTCGGCGAACGACATCGGCTCGCTCGTCGTGATGGACCACGGCGAGTTGGTGGGCATGCTGACGTTTCGCGAAGTGATCCAGGCTGTGGTGCGCAACGGCGGCTCGGTGGGCGCGTCGATCGTTGGCAGCGTCATGGACGACGCGCCGCTCACCTGCACACCCGACACCGAGATCGACGAAGTGCGGCGCATGATGCTCGGCCGCCACGCGCGCTACATGCCGGTCATCACGCAGGGAACGCTGATGGGCGTGATCTCGTTCTACGACGTCGCCAAGGCGGTCGTCGACGGCCAGGACTTCGAGAACCGCATGCTCAAGGCGTACATCCGCGATTGGCCGGTCGACGCCGAGGCGCCGGGGGATACGAAATCTGGCTGAGGTGAGACGCCCGTCACCCCGGCGAAAGCCGGGGTCCACGGGATGCTGTGGGCAAGTGCGAGCGGTGGATCCCGGCTTTCGCCGGGATGACGGGATCGACCATGGCGCGCTGCAGCCCAGCCTAGAATCACACTCCTCCCCAGGGCCTGCGCCGCTTGGGCGCACCGCGCCCGCACGCTGCGCCCGGGCGACTCGATTCGCACCCATGTCCGGCAGCACCCTCGGCACCCTGTTTCGTGTCACCAATTTCGGCGAGAGCCACGGCCCGGCGATCGGTTGCGTCATCGACGGCTGCCCGCCCGGGATGGCGCTGTCCGAAGCCGACATCCAGCCGCAGCTGGATCGGCGCCGCCCGGGAACGTCGCGCCACGTGACGCAGCGCAGCGAAGCCGACCTCGTGCAGATTCTTTCCGGCGTCTTTGAAGGCCACACGACCGGCACGCCGATCTGCCTGCTGATTCCGAACACCGATCAGCGCAGCAAGGACTACGCAAACCTGCTGAACACCTTCCGCCCCGGCCACGCCGACTACACGTATTGGCGCAAGTACGGCCTGCGCGACCCGCGCGGCGGCGGGCGCGCGTCGGCGCGACTCACGGCGCCGATGGTCGCTGCCGGCGCGGTGGCGCGCAAATGGCTCTTTGAGCACCACGGCACGCAGTTCCGCGGCGGCATGACGGCGCTCGGCGAGATCGA
Organism: uncultured beta proteobacterium; assembly: GCA_963775015.1. GTDB lineage: Bacteria > Pseudomonadota > Gammaproteobacteria > Burkholderiales > Burkholderiaceae_C > JAEMQF01. The sequence goes on from CAVZHI010000015.1 coordinate 532,869, forward strand.
TGTTGCTTTCGAAGGTTGGGAGCATGTGCCGAACAATCCCTTCTTCGCGCCCAACGCGAGCCAGATCGCCCAGCTGGAGGCGGCGATGGATCGAACTTCGCAAGGCGGGCGATTCGGTGGGCGCGCGAATTCGGATCGAGGCGACGCAGGTGCCCGTCGGCCTGGGCGAGCCGCTGTTCGACAAGTTGGACGCCGAGATCGCCTACGCCCTGATGGGTATCAATGCGGTGAAGGGCGTCGAGATCGGCGCCGGCTTCGCCAGCAGCGACGCAGCGCGGCTCGGTGCACGGCGACGAACTCTCGCCGCAGGGATTTCGCAGCAACAACGCCGGTGGCGTTCTCGGCGGCATTTCGACGGGGCAGGACATCACGGTGCAGATCGCGATCAAGCCGACGAGCTCGATCCGCACGTCCGCGCCAGTCGATCGACCTGCAAGGCGAACCGGCGACGGTGGAAACCTTCGGCCGGCACGACCCCTGCGTCGGCATCCGCGCCACGCCGATCGCCGAAGCGATGCTCGCGCTGGTGCTGATGGACCACGCGCTGCGCCATCGCGCGCAGTGCGGCGACGTGCGCATTGCGGTTCCGCCGATTCCCGGCGCCGCGCCGCCGTAGAAAGTCTGCGCTTCTTGCCAGCAGCTGCCTTCTGCCGAAGCGGCAGATCAACCCCGAGGACACGACCGATTTGCCGCAACGCCGCGCATTGATCTCGTTCGGCAGCGTCTCGTTCGCGTACTTCGCCTACGCCGGGCTGTTCGGCACCTACGCGCCGCTGTGGTTCTCGAGCCTCGGGTTCAGCGCGCTCGCAATCGGGTCGATCGCGTCGCTGCAAAGCGGAACGCGTCTGTTTACGCCGTACGCCTGGGCCTGGCTCGCCGATCACAGCGGGCAGCGCATCCGCTTGTTGCGCCTGGCGGTCGGCGGGTCGCTGCTGTGCGGTGTGGCGTACCTGGTCGCCCCGCAGCCGGGCTGGACCGTGTGGATCACGATGGCGCTCTTCGCGTGCACTGCTGCGGTGATCCCGATCAGCGAATCGGCCCTGGCTCACCTCGTCAGCCCTGACGGTGCGCTGGACACCAAGCGCTACGGCCGGGTGCGCGTGTGGGGTTCGGTAGGTTTTGTTCTGGCCGTTACGGCGAGCGGCTTTGCCCTGCAGGCGCTCGGCGTCGCGTCGTTCCCGGCGCTCGTCGTCGGATTGCTGTCGTTGCTGCTGATCGCTGCGCTGCGCCTGCCGAGCGTCGCCGAGCCACCGCACGAGGCGGCTGCGCCGGGGGGAGCTCTGGCGGTGCTGCGCGAACCCGTTGTCGCCTGGTTTTTCGCCGGCGTCTTCCTCACCGTGCTCGCGCACACGAGCCTGTACACGTTCTTTTCGCTGTATCTCGATTCGCTCGGCTACAGCAAATCGGAGGTCGGGATGATCTGGGCCTTCGGCGTCGCGGTCGAGGTGCTGTGGTTCTGGTTCCAGAGCCGCTGGGTGCAGGTTCTCACGATGCACGGCTGGCTCGTTCTCGCCGCGCTCGTGACGGCGGTGCGCCTGGCGGCGGTCGCAGGGTTCGGCGGAATCGCCTGGGTTCTCGTGTTGACTCAGGTGACGCACGCCGTGACCTTCGCCGCCCAGCACACGGCGTGCATCGCGGTCGTGAACCGGCATTTCCCGGGGCGCTTGCGCGGCCGTGGCCAGGCGCTCTACTCGGTGCTCGGTTACGGCGCGTCGGGCGTGGTGGGAGGCGTGGCCGGTGGCGCGCTGAGCGATTCCTTCGGTTTTGCCGCCGTGTTCTGGGCCGCGAGTGCAGTCGCCCTCGCGGCGGCGGGTTGCTGCTGGCGTTCGCTGGTCCTGGAACGCCGCGCCGACGCGGGCTGAACACGGGGCGCTCGGCCGGGCGCTGCGCAGGCGTGGCAACCACGCCGGCGCCGCCCGGGCGCAGCCTGTACCGCCAATTCTGCATCTCGTCGGCTCCGGCTGGAGCGGCCCTCCGGGGCGCACCTACACTCGCGTTTGCCACAAGCAAAACCCCCCCAAAACCATGCATAAGAAGCAATGGATCACCGGCGCGACCTGCGCCCTTGTTGTCGCCGCAATCGCCGGCGGCGCATTCACGTTGCAGCAGTCGCGCGAGCGCGAAGCGCAGCGCAAGAAAGACGCTGCGGCGAACGTGACACTCGAATTTGCCGCGGGCGAAGTCGTGACACCGCAACTCACGAGCCTGCCGGTGATCATCGAGTTCGCCGGCCCGCTGATCGCGCCGGGAACGGCGGTGGTTCGCGCCAAGGCGAGCGGCACCTTGTTGTCGCTCGCCGTCGGTGAAGGCTCTCGCGTTCGCGCCGGGCAGACGCTCGGAACGCTTGATCTTGCGGAACTGAGCAGCCGTGTCGCCGAACGCGGCGCATCGCTCGAAGCGGCGCGCGCGCAGTTGAACCAGGCCGAACGCCAGCACGCAGCGAACCAGCGCCTGGCCGAACAGAACTTCATCTCGGGGACGGCGCTCGAGGCGAGCAGTGCGTCCCTTGAGTCGGCTCGCGCCCAGTTCACGCAGTCGCAGACTCAACTCGGAACGAGCCGCATCAGCCTGCGCGACGCCGAACTGATCGCACCGATTTCGGGAGTGATCGCGAAGCGCCACGCGCTGCCGGGCGAAAAGCTGAGCCCGGAACAGAACGTGCTGACGATCGTCGATCTGGCGCGGCTCGAACTCGCCGGCAACGTCGGCACGCACGAGGTATCGCTGCTGCGCCCGGGAATGACGGTCGAGGTGCAGGTCGAAGGCGTGGCCGCGCCGGTGTTGGGCCGGCTCGAACGCATTGCGCCGGCAGCCGAAGCGGGAACGCGCGCGATCGGCGTGACGATCGCGATCCCGAACCCGCGCGAAGCGTTTCGCGCCGGCCAGTACGCGCTGGCGCGCGTGCAGTTGCGCGACGAGACGAAGCGTCTCACGCTGCCGGCGAGCGCGATCGCGCAGGCGTCGGGGCAGGACCATGTGTGGTTGATCGAAGCCGGCGTGCTCGTGCGCCGCGCCGTCACGACTGGCCGGCGCGACACGGCGCAGGGGCGGGTCGAGGTGCTCAGCGGCCTGAGTCCCAACTCGCAGGTGCTGACGGCGCGCTTTGACAATTTGCGCGAAGGCGGCAAGGCGAGCGTGGCCAGCAGCGGCTCCGCCGCGGTGGCGTCGACGCCGCCCGCGACGAAGCAGCGCTGAGCGCGGCAGTCGGTGCGGCTGCTCGGCGAAGACAACTGACGACCTCATGAGAAACAAGACCCCGGCAGCTCCGTCATCCCGGCGAACGCCGGGATCCACGCTTGGTGGTCAGCCGCAGCTGGATCCCGGCTTTCGCCGGGATGACGAATTTCTTGCGCCGCACCCTTCGCTCCGCACCTTGGCATGCTGAGCTTCTTTGCGAATCAGGACTGACGATGTGGATCACGCGGATTTCGATCGCGAACCCGGTGTTCGCGACGATGGTCATGGTGGCGCTGTGCGTTCTCGGCGTGTTCTCCTACGCACGCCTGGGCGTCGAGCAGATGCCCGACGTGTCCTTGCCGGTCGCCTTCGTCGACGTCGCCTACCCCGGCGCCGCGCCCGAGGCGGTAGAGCGCGAAGTCACCAAGCTCATCGAAGAGGCGCTGAACAGCATCGCCGGCGTGAAGCGGATCACGTCGCGCAGTTTCGAAGGGCGCAGCCAGACGAGCGTCGAATTCAGCCTGAACGCGAACATGGCGCGCTCGATGCAGGACGTTCGCGACCGCGTCGCGATCGTCCAGGCGGCGTTCCCGAAGGACGCGAAAGCGCCGACGGTCGCGCGCTTTGACGGCGACAACAGCCAGCCCACCGTCGTGCTCGCGCTGCTCGCCACGCGCGACGGGCAGGCGCGCAATTCGCGCGAGCTGTCGCTGCTTGCCGACCAAACGGTGTCCAAACGCCTGCAGCGCGTCGAAGGCGTGGCACGCATCGACATCGCCGGCCTGGCGACACGCCAGGTGCGCATCGACCTGGACCCGCAGCGCCTGCGCGCCTATGCGATCACTCCCGCGGACATTGCGACCGCGCTGCGCGACGCGAACGCGGACCAGCCGGTGGGCCTGCTCAGCGACGCGGTGCAGGACACGATTCTGCGCGTCGAGGGCCGGGTGCGGGACCCGAAGGAATTCGCGAACCTCGTCGTCGCGCGCCGCGCCGGACTCGCGCTGACGCTCGGCGATCTGGGAACACTCGTCGAGCGCGAGCGCGAAGCCGATTCGCTGGCTCGAATCAACGGTCAGAGCGCGGTCAGTTTCAACGTCTTCAAGCAGCAAGACGCGAACATCGTCGCCACCGGCGAGGCGGTGAAGGCGGCGGTGGACGAGTTGCGCAAGGTCCTGCCGCCCGGCGTCGAGCTGCGCATCATCTACGCCAACAGCGACTTCGTGAAGAACGCGCTGAACGGCCTGCAGCGCACGCTCATCGAGGGCGCGCTGCTCACGGTGCTGATCGTGCTGCTGTTCCTGCATTCGTGGCGCTCGACCGTCATCACCGCGCTGACGCTGCCGATCGCCGTGATCTCGTCGTTCATCGCCGTCTACGCATTCGGCTTCACGCTGAATTTCATGACGATGATGGGCCTGAGCCTTTGCATCGGCCTGCTCATCGACGACGCGATCGTCGTGCGCGAGAACATCGTGCGCCACATCCGCATGGGCAAGGAGCATCGCCTTGGCTCGCTCGAGGGCACGAGCGAGATCGGTCTGGCCGTGATGGCGACGACGTTCGCGATTTGCGCCGTCTTCGTTCCGGTCGCGTTCATGGGCGGAATCGTCGGCAAGTTCTTCGTCTCGTTCGGTCTTACTGTCGCGGTGGCGGTGCTGGTGAGTCTGTTCGTCAGCTTCACGCTCGATCCAATGCTCTCCAGCGTCTGGAAGGACCCGCCGGGCGAACAGCTGAAGTCCGTGCCGGTGCTGGGCGCGTTGATCCGCGCCACGGACCGCGGCATGGACGTGCTGCACCGTCTCTACGAGGCGCTGATCCACTGGGCGTTCTCGAACAAACATTACGCGCTGCCGTTGCCCGCCTACGCACACGCGCTCGACGCGCGCGGCGAGCGCGACAAGACGAGCCCACGAATCTGGCGCCGTGCGACCTTAACGCCACGTGCGCTCGTGCTGTGGATCGGCGTCGCGAGCCTGGCCGGTGCGCTGGCGCTCGTGCCGCTCGTGGGCAGCGAGTTCATTCCGCAGACCGACCAGGGTTTCACGCAGCTCAACGTGCGCCTGGCGGTGGGCTCGAGCCTGGAGCGCAGCGACGCGAAGATCCGCCAGGTCGAAGAAGTCGTCTCGAGTCTGCCCGAAGTGGAAACCGTGTCGACCAACGTCGGCGGCGTCGGCACGGGGCTCTCGCAGGGGCGGAATCAGGCGTCGCTCAATATCGGCCTGAAACCGCGAGCCGAGCGCAGCCGCTCGCAAAAAGAAGTCGAAGACGCGATCCGCGCGCGCTTGGCAAAGATTCCCGGAATCGAAGTCTCGCTCGGCTTCGACCGGCCGATTTATGTCGCCGTTCTCGGCAACGATCCCGACGGTCTGGCGCGAATCACGCAAGATCTGGCGCAGCGCATCCGCAAGATCCGCGGCGTCGTCGATGTCGAGGTCTCCGTCAAGCCGGGCCTGCCTGCCTACGCCGTGCGGCTGAACCCCGGCGCGGTGCGCGAGCTCGGCCTCACGGCGCCGCAGCTCGCGAGCAGCTTGCGCGCTTACGTGAACGGCGAAGTCGCGACCTACTGGACGACGGCAGACGGCGAGCAGGTCGAAGTGCAATTGCGCTTGCCCGCAGCGCAGCGCGAACGAATCGACCAGTTGCGCCGCCTGCCGGTGGCGTTCAGCAAGGACGGAACGCCGATCCTGCTCGACACGATCGCGAGCATCGTCCCCGTGGACAACCCCGAAGTGATCCGGCGCCAGAACCTGCAGCGCCGCGAAGCGATTTTTGCCGGCGTCGAAGGCCGTCCTTCGGGCGACGCGGGCAAGGAAGTGCAGGAGCTCGTCGACAGCATCAAGCTGCCGCCCGGTTTCAGCTTCGACGTCGGCGGCGCGACGAAAGAGCAGCAGGAAGCGTTCACCGCGATGCTCGCCGCGCTGGGCCTGAGCGTGATCTTCATCTACATCGTGCTCGCGAGCCAGTTCGGCAGTTTCCTGCAGCCGCTCGCGATCATGGCCTCGCTGCCGCTGTCGCTGATCGGCGTCGTTCTCGCGCTGTTGCTGTGGCGCTCCACGCTCAACATCTTCTCGATGATCGGCCTCGTGATGCTGATGGGGCTGGTGACGAAGAACGCGATCCTGCTCGTCGACTTCGCGAATCAGGGGCGCAAGGCGGGCCTGAGTGTTGCGGACGCGCTACTCCAGGCGGGACTGGTGCGAATGCGGCCGATCATCATGACGACGAGCGCGATGCTGTTCGGCATGTTGCCGCTCGCCCTGGCGCTGAACGAAGGCGGCGAAATCCAGGCGCCGATGGGCCGCGCGATCATCGGCGGGCTCATCACGTCGACGTTGCTGACGCTTGTCGTCGTGCCGGTGCTGTACAGCTATCTGGTGCGCGACGGTCGGCGCCCGATCGCGCAGGCTTCGGGCGCGTCGGGCGCGGGCGCAGCGCACCCCATGCCGGCTTCGAAAGACTGACCGCTCGCGTGCCCGCCGCGGGCAGGTGTGACAAGCTGGCACACAGCGCCTATCGTTAACCCGAAGGGGCGGGCTCTTCAGTCGCGTCTACGATCCCCCGGGTTCATTTCATGCGCGCGATGCCTCGACGTGTCGGCGCACCTCACAGGAGACTCAGGTGGCGATTCAACTCAGTGTGAACGGAAAGTCCGTCAGCGTGAACGCGGAAGCCGACACGCCTTTGCTTTGGGTGTTGCGCGACGACCTCGGCATGACTGGAACAAAGTTTGGTTGCGGCCAGGCGCTGTGCGGCGCCTGCACGGTGCACCTGAACGGTGCCGCCGTGCGCTCGTGCCAGACGCCGATTTCGGCGGCGGTGGGCAAGAAAGTCACGACGATCGAATCGATGGCCGCCGACGCGGTGGGCAAGCGCGTGCAGGCGGCGTGGATCGCGCACGACGTGCCGCAATGCGGCTACTGCCAGTCGGGCCAGATCATGAGCGCGGTGGCGCTGTTGCGCGACAAACCGAAGCCGACCGACGCCGACATCGACAACGCGATGTCGGGCAACATCTGCCGTTGCGGCACCTACCCGCGCATTCGCGCGGCGATCCACACTGCGGCGAAGGGAGCCTGATCATGAGCGACTCCACACAAGTCTCCCGCCGCGATTTCCTCGGCTCCAGCGCAGCTGCGGGTGGCGCGCTGATGATCGGCTTCACCCTGCCGGGCGGTTTTGCCCAGGCAGCGACCACTCAGACGATGATGCCCAATTCCTGGGTCATGATCGGCAGCGACAACAGCGTCACCATCCTGTGCGCGCGCTCGGAAATGGGCCAGGGCGTGTACACGTCGATGCCGATGCTCATCGCCGAAGAGCTGGGTGTGGACATCGCCAAGATCAAGATCGAGCTCGCGCCTCCGGCCGAGGTCTACATCAACACCATGCTCGGCGGCCAGCTCACCGGCGGCTCGACGTCGGTGCGCGAGGCTTACGACAAGCTGCGCATTGCCGGCGCGCAAACGCGAACCGTGCTGGTCGAAGCCGCGGCGCAGAAGTGGGGCGTTCCGGCCAGCGCCTGCCGCGCGGAGAACGCGATGGTTCTAGGCCCAGGCGGAAAGAAAGCGACCTACGGAGAACTCGTCGGCGCAGCGTCCAAGCTGACCCCGCCCAAGGCGCCGGCGCTGAAAGCGGCGAAAGACTTCCGCTACATCGGCAAGGAGTTGAAGCGCTTCGACACCCCGATGAAGGTGAACGGCACCGCCGAGTTCGGCATCGACGTCAAGTTGCCCGGCATGGGGATCGCCGTGCTCGCCCAGTGCCCGGCGCTCGGCGGCAAGTTGGAGAGTTTCGACGCGTCCAAGGCGATGGGAATGCCCGGCGTGAAGAAAGTCGTTCAGGTCACCGACGGCGTTGCCGTCGTCGCCGACACCTACTGGCACGCGCGCAAGGCGCTCTCGGCGGTGAGCATCAAGTGGGACGAGAGCGCGGTGCGCAATCTGAGCAGCGCCGGAATTGCCGCCGAATTGCGCGCGGCGGCGGCCAAGCCCGGAGCAACGTTCAAGACCGTCGGTGACGCCGACGCAGCGATGGCCGGCGCGGCGAAGAAGCTCGAAGCCGAGTACGAACTGCCGTTCACGGCGCATGTGACGATGGAGCCGATGAACTTCACCGCCGACGTGCGCGCGAATTCATGCCTGCTCGTCGGGCCGACGCAATTCCAGCAGATGGCGCAAGGTGTGGCCGCAGGCATGCTGAACATGAAGCCCGAACAGGTGACGGTGCGAACCACCTTCCTTGGCGGTGGCTTCGGGCGTCGCATCGACGTCGACTTCATCACCCAGGCGATCGAAATCAGCAAGGCGGCCGGCATGCCGGTGAAATTGGTCTGGTCGCGCGAAGACGACATGACGCACGACTTCTATCGCCCGGCGAGCGTGCACAAGATGTCGGCCGGCCTTGACGCTTCGGGCAAGCCGGTCGCGTACAAGTTCAGCGTCGCGTCGCCCTCGGTGACGAAGCGCCTCTTCGGCGCCTTCGTCAAGGACGGCATCGACCCGTTCATGCTCGAGTACGCGCCGCTGCCCTACGACATCCCGAACCAGGGCGGTCAGACCGTGATTCACGACACCGGCATCCGCGTCGGCTACTGGCGCTCGGTGTCGCACGCGATGAACGCGTTCGCCAACGAGGGCTTCATCGACGAGATGGCGGCGGCGGCGGGCAAGGACCCGGTGCAGTTCCGCCGCGAGTTGCTCATCAAGGAGCCGCGCTACCTGCGGGCCCTGAACCGCGCGGCGCACGAAGCCGGCTGGGGCAAGGAGCTGCCGGCCGGGCGCAAGCAGGGCGTGGCGATCATGGAGGGCTACGGCACCTACCTCGCGCTGATCGCCGAAGTCTCGGCGCCGAACAAGCAGATCAAGGTGCACAAGCTGACGATCGCCGCCGACGTGGGCAGCATGGTGAACCCCAACATCGTGAAGCAGCAGATCGAGTCGAGCGCGATCTTCGGCATGTCGTCGGTGCTGTTCGACGAGATCACGATCGTCGGCGGGCGCGTTCAGCAGACCAACTTCAACGACTACCGGGCGACGCGAATGCACGAGTCGCCGGTGTTCGACGTGCACATCATTGCCGATGGCGAAGCGCCTGGTGGCATCGGCGAGCCGATCACGGCGATGATCGCGCCGGCGGTGGCGAATGCGCTTGCGTCATTGACGGGTCAACGCCTGCGCAGGTTGCCGCTCAAACTGGCGTAATGCTTCGCTCGCGGAAAGTGGGAAACCCGCCTCGGCGGGTTTCTTTTTTTGTTGTCGAGCCTGCTCGGCGGTGCCGCTGCGGCGCAAGACTACGAGCGCGAAGCACGTTGGGCTGAACAGACCCTCGCCACTTTGCTCGACGGCGATGCGGTGCAGATCGCGCAGCCGAATGGGCATCGATTCCTCGGCCTGTGGCTGCCGGCGAAACAGCCGCGCGGCTCGCTCATCATCGCCCACGGCCGGGGTTGGGCCCCCGATCACGACTTGTACGGCGCGCTGCGGATCAAACTTGCCGATGCAGGCTATTCGACGCTCTCGATCCAGATGCCCGTCCTGCCCGGCACGGCGAAGATCGGCGATTACATCCCGACCTACGACGACGCAGCCGAACGCATCGGCCTCGCGATGGCGTGGTTGCGCGGGCGCGGCAATACCAAAGTGGCGATCGTCTCGCACAGCCTGGGCGCGACGATGGCCAACCACTACCTCATCACGCGCAGCGAGACGAAGATCGACGCCTGGGTGTTCATCAGCATCATCAACGGGCTCGAAGACATGTTCCGGATCAAGATTCCGGTGCTCGACGTCTACGCCGCGAACGATTGGAGCGTGACGATCGTCGGCGCCGACGAGCGACGCAAGCAGTTTCAGCGCATACCGGGGTCGCAGCAGGTCGTGATCGCCGACGCGCAGCACTTCTTCGAAGGCAAGCAGGACGAGCTGACGCGAATCATCGTCACGTTTCTCGACCGGGTGCTGCGTCCCGCGCAGTGACGCGGCGGGTTCGCCGCCGCCCCCTTCCTTCCGGACCGGCACTCCCGAATTCGGCCGGCCCTCGCGGATCGTCGTCGTCGCGGTTTCGAGCCACTTGTCGGGGGTGGAGGCAGGGCGTGTCGGTACGAGGCTTGGATGCTGCCAGCTCGGGCACGTCCCCACGCTGCACGCACGATCAGCTTGCTCCCCACACCGGGACGACAAACCGCTCCCCGCCCATGGCCACACCATTCAGATCAGCGAGCCTCGGTCACAAACTGCCACAGCGCCTGAACGTCCGCCGGCTTCAGGATCGAGCCCCAGGCCGGCATGGTGCGCAGCCCCTGGTTGACCGATCTTTCGAAACGTTCTCGCTGGTCCGCCGGGAAGCCGCGCAGGTCGAACGCTGCCCCGCTCGTGACCATGTTCACCCCGTGACAGCGGGCGCAGAAGCTGGTGTACAGCTGGCGCCCCTTGGCGACGAGCTGCTCGTCGGTCGGCTGCGCGCGCAGCGGCGCATGCAGGGCGGCAGCACACAGCCCGATCCACATCAGGCGCCGGCCGTTGTGCGCCGGCGGCCCTGGGAGCCTGGGCGGCAGAAGGCGGGGTCCGCGTTGGGCCTGAAAAGGGGCGCAGGCTAGGCGCAAAGCGCAGCCGTGCCGCGTGGCACGACGAGCATTTGCAACGACGCATGCGCCCCTTTTCAGGCCCAACCCTTCGGGCCGGGGCGATTTGCCGGGCCATTCGTCGTTGCCGGCTCGTTGTGTGGGCCCGCCACACGCCTCGCCAGCGCCTAGATTGGCCCGGCAACTCGCCCCGGCGCGGGCCCCGCCTTCTGCCGCCCAGGCTCCTAGCGTCGTCAACCCGTCAATCCCTCAGCGCGAACGTCCACAACGACGAGCCCGGCACGATGTTCGTCAACTCCGGATCGCCGGCCAAGGCTGCATAAACTGTCGCGGATCCGCTCGTGATGGTGACGTACTGCTTGCCCTTGTGTTCCCAGACGATCGGCAGGCCGGTGATTCCCGAGCCGGTCTGGAACTGCCACAGCTTTTTCCCGGAAGCCGCGTCGAAGGCCATGAATTCGCCGGTTTGTGCTCCGGTGAAGATCACCCCACCGGCGGTGGAGGCCACGCCCGCCCAGAACGGCGCCTTGCTCGGCACGTCCCAGAGTTTCTTGCCCGCCACCGGGTCCCACGCCACCAGCGAACCACGATTGCCGTCTTCAGGCGCAGGAAATCCGCCCAGCTCCAGGCCGAGGTACCAAGTCGGCTGCGCCGGGCGTGGCTGCTTGACGTACTTGATCTTCATGCCCAGATTGATCGTATTGAAGTATGCGACGCGGCGCACCGGGTCGTAACTCATCGGCATCCAGTTCTTGCCGCCGAACGCGCTCGGCCAGACATCGATGAAATCGCTCGCCTCTTCGGTCTTGCGCACCGCCGCTGTCATCGGCGTGTCGATCGGGCGGCCGGTGGCCATGTCGATTCCCGACGCCCAGTTCACCCTTTTCGCGAACTGATTGCCGGAGATCAGCTTGCCGCTGGTGCGGTCGATGACGTAGAAGAAGCCGTTGCGATTCGCCTGAATCAGCACCTTGGTCGTCTTACCGCCGATCGGCAAGTCCGCCAGCACCAGTTCGTTGGTGCCGTCGTAATCGTACGGATCGCCTGGCGAGAACTGGAAGTGCCAGGCGATTTCGCCGGTGGCCGGACGCAGCGCGAGCACCGAGCCGATGTAGAGCGAATCGCCGCCGCGCGTGGCCGGGTTCCACGGCCCGCCGTTGCCCGTGCCCCAATAGACGAGGCCCAACTCGGGGTCGTAGGTGCCGGTCAACCAGGTCGGCCCGCCGCCGAATTCGTAGGCTCCGGGCGCCCAGGTGTCGCCGCCCTTTTCGCCGGGCGCGGCGGTCGTCCAGCGGTGCCACTTCTTCTCGCCGGTCTTCAGGTCCCAGCCGTTGAGAAAACCGCGCGTTCCGTATTCGCCGCCGGAAATCCCGGTGATGAGCACGCCGCCGGCGATCAACGGCGCATGCGTCATGCTGTAGCCCTGCTTGTAGTCGGCCGCCTTTTGCGTCCACAGCGCCTTGCCGTCCTTGATGTTGAGCGCGATGACACGCGCATCGATCGTGGTTCGGTACAGCACGCCGTCCAGCACCGCCATGCCTCGGCTCTGGATGCCGCAGCACAGGTAGGCGTTGATGTCGGGAGGCAACTCGACCGGCACGCGCCACTTCTGCCGTCCGCTCAGCGCATCGACGGCAACCGTTGCGTCGTGCAGCGACACATACATGATGCCGTCGACCAACAGCGGCTGCGTCGAGGCGTTCGCGGTGTGGTTCAGGCTGAGGTTCCAGACCGGCGCGAGCTTCTTCGCGTTGTCCACAGTGATCTGCTTCAGCGGCGAGTAGCGCTGCTGCCCCCACCCCATGCCGTAGGTCGTGACGTCGCCAGGGGTCGCGGCGTCGCGGCGCAGGCTCTCGAGCGACTGCGCGTCGACGCGCGGCGCGAACATCGCGAGTGCCAGGGCGAGCGCGGCGGCCGTGTTGAAGTGCATCATGGCTGTCTCCATTTTCTCTTGTGGTGGTGGGCATGCCGGGTCGCATGACCCATGGACCCGAACGTGCGGCAGTCTAGGTTGCCGCACCCTTGTGGCGGAATATGGTGGTTTCCCTTGCTTTCTGTGCCGCCCCGCTACAGTTGCCGCGCATGCACCTCTGGGGGCGCTGCTCGCTGCCACTTTGTCGAAAGCTCGAACTTCGCGCCTTCGGCACTCAGGCCTTGCAGGCCGCGTCCTCGCTGAGCTCGGACTCTTCGTCAGGCACAAACAGTCCTCAGGACTGTTCGTGTCCGGACGAAGCCTTCGGTTTTGACGAGACCTTGTGTCTCATCAAGCGACCCTTCTCGCGGTCCCAGTCGCGCTTCTTCTCCGTATCGCGCTTGTCGTGCTCGGCCTTGCCCTTGGCCAGCGCAATCTCGCATTTGACGCGCCCGCCCTTGTAGTGCAGGTTCAGCGGCACGAGCGTGAAGCCCTTTTGCTCGACCTTGCCGATCAGGCGCTTGATCTCTTCCTTGTGCATCAGCAACTTCTTCGTCCGGTCGGCTTCGGGGCGGATGTGCGTTGACGCGCTGCGCAGCGCGTCGATGCGGCAACCGATCAGGTACAGCTCGCCGTCGCGGATCACGACGTAGCCGTCGGTGAGCTGCACCTGGCCGGCGCGCACGGCCTTGATCTCCCAGCCTTCGAGCACCATGCCGGTTTCATGGCGCTCCTCGATGTGGTAGTCGAAATGGGCGCGGCGGTTTTCGGCAATGGACATGGGGAGGCGGGGCCCTGAATGCGGCCGCGAGACGGTCACGCGAGGGGCCTCATAGAATTTGCCCATTGTATGAAGCGCGTTGCCAAGTCCGTGCTGCTGTGGTACTCGCCGCGCGAAATGTATTCGCTCGTGATCGGCGTCGCCGACTACCCGCAATTCCTGCCGTGGTGCGCGCAGGCCGAAATCGTTCAGCAGCACGACGACGGCGTGACGGCGCGACTGCACCTCTCGTACGCCGGCGTGCGCCATGCGTTCACGACGCGCAACCGCCAGGTGCCCGAAGCGTCGGTGCACATCGACCTCGTCGACGGACCGTTTGCGTTGCTGCAGGGAAGCTGGGAGTTTGTCGGCCTGCCCTTGCCCGGCGCAGAGGCGTCGCAGGCGTGCCGGATCGAATTCAAGCTCGACTATGCGTTTTCGAACTCGGCACTCGAAGCTTTGCTGAGCCCGGTGTTCGACCGCATCGCGAACACCCTGGTCGACTCTTTCGTCAAGCGCGCCGAGCAGGTTTATGGACCGCGTTGAAGGGGAGGCGTTGCTGCGCGTCGAAGTGATCTACAGCCCGCGTGCCGCTGAATTCGACTCGGTGCAGCTGGGCTTGCCCGCCGGCGCCACCGTGCGCGATGCGCTGCGGGAGAGTGGCCTGCTGGAACGCCACGCGCAGATCGACCTTGCGCGCGACAAGGTCGGGGTGTGGGGCAAGTGGCGTGCGCTGGATCACGCCCTGCGCGACCTGGACCGCGTCGAGGTCTACCGGCCGCTCGCGATTGACCCGAAAGAAGCGCGGCGCAAACGCCAGCGCGACGCTAATTGCAGTCCGAAGCGATGACTTCGCGCGTGCGCGCTTTTTCTTCGGCACGCGCCTTGTCGTCGAGCACTTCGCGTTCGCCGCTCGCGTTGGTGCGCACCATGCGCAGGCCTTCTTCGAGCGACTTCATGTGGCCCTTGGCGCGTGAGCAGTTGTCGGCCTTGGCGAGCGCAACGCGTTCCGCCTGGGCGCGTTCTTCGGCCTTTCCTTTGTCGCTCTTTTCCTGCTCGGCCTTGCGGCGCTTCGCTTCGAGTTCGGGGTCGGCGCCGCGCACGCCGGATGCGGCAGGCGCAGCTGATACCGAAGTGCCGGCGACGCCCTGCCGGCCCGCGGTGGAGCGCTGCAGGACATCCTGTGACGGAATCCCAGGTGGCGGCGGCAGGTCGCTGTACTGAACCACGCCGTTCTTGTCGCGCCATTTCCATTGCGCCGCCGCCGGCATGGTGACGGCTGCGGCGAGAACGAAGAAGGCCAGGCCGAGGAGTGGGGTTCGCTGCATGATGGGCCAGTGCTGGGGAGACCCGGGCAAGTTTAGCGGCGCGGCCGCTGCCCGAGGCGTGACAAGGTGTCAGCGCAGCGCCGAAGTTGACCCAAAGTGGGCAGAGGAGGGGGCTCCGTATAATTCGCTTTTGCCTCAGGAGACATCTTCCATGCGCCTGCTCGGCAAAGCGCTCACCTTCGACGACGTGTTGTTGGTGCCCGCCTTCTCCCAGGTCCTGCCGCGCGACACCAGCCTCGCCACCTCGCTGTCACGCAACATCCGCCTCAATTTGCCGCTTGTTTCCGCGGCGATGGACACCGTGACCGAAGCGCGCCTGGCGATCGCGATCGCCCAGGAAGGCGGCATCGGTATCGTGCACAAGAACCTCGCGCCCAAGCAGCAGGCGGCCGAGGTGGCGCGCGTCAAGCGCTACGAGTCGGGCCTGCTGAAAGACCCGATCACGATCTCGCCCGGCGTTCCGGTGCGCCACGTGATGGAGCTGTCCAAACAACACGGCATCTCGGGCTTCCCCGTCGTCGAAGAAGGCCGCGTCGTGGGGATCGTGACGAACCGTGATCTTCGCTTCGAGACGCGGCTGGACGTGCCGGTGCGCGAAATCATGACACCACGCGAGCGCCTCATCACGGTGCGCGAAGGCGCGTCGCTCGCCGAGGGCAAGGCGCTGATGCACCGGCACAAGCTCGAGCGTGTGCTCGTCGTCAACGAAGCCTTCGAACTGCGCGGCCTCATGACCGTGAAGGACATCACGAAGCAGACGAGCTTCCCCGACGCTGCCCGAGACGGCCAGGGCAAGTTGCGCGTCGGCGCTGCGGTGGGCGTGGGCGAGGGCACCGAGGAGCGCGCCGAACTGCTCGTCAGGGCGGGCGCCGATGTGCTCGTCGTCGACACCGCGCACGGCCACAGCGCCGGCGTGATCGAGCGCGTGCGCTGGGTGAAGCGGAACTACCCGCAAATCGACGTGATCGGCGGCAACATCGCCACCGGCGCCGCGGCGCGCGCGCTCGTGGACGCCGGAGCGGACGCGGTCAAGGTCGGCATCGGGCCGGGTTCGATTTGCACGACGCGAATCGTCACGGGTGTGGGCGTGCCGCAAATCTTCGCGATTCAGCAGGTCGCCAAGGCGATCGCCGGCAGCGGCGTTCCGCTCATCGCCGACGGGGGGGTGCGTTTCTCCGGCGACCTGGCGAAGGCGATCGCCGCGGGTGCGAACAGCGTGATGATGGGCGGCGCCTTTGCCGGCACCGAAGAGGCGCCCGGCGAGACCATCCTCTACCAGGGCCGCACCTACAAGAGCTACCGCGGCATGGGGTCGTTAGGGGCGATGCAGCAGGGTTCGGCGGACCGCTACTTCCAGGAGAACTCCGATTCGTCGACGGCGAACTCGGCGAAGCTCGTTCCCGAGGGCATTGAAGGTCAGGTGCCGTACAAGGGAACCGTGGTCGCAGTGATCTTCCAGATGGCGGGTGGGCTGCGCGCGTCGATGCACTACTGCGGCTGCGCGAGCATCGCCGAGCTGCACGAGCGCGCCGAGTTCGTCGAGATCTCGTCCGCCGGCATGCGCGAGAGCCATGTGCACGACGTTCAGATCACCAAAGAAGCGCCGAATTACCGCATGGAATGACGTTGACCGCTTCCTCTGCTCCCTCACATGGCCGCCGCGAGGCGGCCATGCCTTTCATCCTGATCACGGTGCTGATCGACATGATGGCCATCGGCCTGATCGTGCCGGTGTTGCCGCTGCTGGTCGGCACGTTCACGTCGTCGCCGACCGAACAGACGTTCTGGTTCGGCGCGGTTGCGCTGACATTCGGCGTTGCGAACTTCTTTGCCTCACCGATCCTCGGCGCCTTGTCCGACAAGTACGGGCGCCGCCCGGTCCTGTTGCTCGGATTTTCCGGGCTCGCAGCAAGCTTCATCGTCACCGGTCTCGCGACCGCGCTGTGGATGCTGATCGCGGTGCGCCTGTTCAGCGGCGCGATGCAATCCAACGCCGCAGTGGCGAACGCGTATGTCGCCGACATCACGGCGCCGGAGGACCGCGCGCGGCGTTTCGGCCTGCTCGGCGCAATGTTCGGCCTGGGCTTCACGTTGGGGCCCGTGATGGGCGGGCTGCTCGGTTCGATCAACCTGCACCTGCCGTTCTTCGCCGCCGGCGCGCTGGCGGTGCTGAACTGGCTCTACGGTTACTTCGTGCTGCCCGAGTCGTTGCCGCCGGAGCGGCGCAAGCCCTTCGAGTGGAAGCGTGCGAACCCGTTCAGTTCGCTGCGCGGCTTGAGCGAGTTGAAAGGCGTCGGACCGCTGGTGGCGGTGATCGGCCTCGCGTCGCTGGCGCAATTCACCTTGCACAACACGTTTGTGCTGTACACCACGTTCAAGTTCGGCTGGGGCCCGCAGCACAACGGTTGGGCCTTGTTCACGGTCGGGCTGATGTCGGTTCTGGTGCAAGGCTTTTTGCTCAAACATCTGCTGAAGCGCTTCTCCGCGCGCGTCCTGGCGACTTTCGGTCTGGCCGCGTCGACGCTCACCTACTTTTCGTTCGGCGCGGCGAGCGAAGGCTGGATGATGTTCGTCATCATCATCCTGGGCAACATCCTTGGTGGCGGCGCGGCGGCGGTGATCCAGAGCCATGTGTCGAACGCCGCCGACTCGCGCAGCCAGGGCCAGACCATGGGTTCGGTGGCGGGCCTGAACAGCCTGATGGCGGTCATCGCTCCGGTGGTGAGCGCGCCACTGCTCGGCATGGTGTCGCACCTGAGCGCGGGCGACTGGCGCATCGGCCTGCCGTTTTATTTCTGCGCGGCGCTGCAATTGATCGGCACGGGAATCGCTGCGCGGCACTTCAGCCGCACGGCGACGCAGAGCCAGGCTGCCGTGGCGTGAAGGGCGCAGCATGCACGACAAGATCCTGATCCTCGACTTCGGCTCGCAGCTGACGCAACTCATCGCACGCCGCGTTCGCGAGGCGCATGTGTACTGCGAGATCCACCCGAACGACGTCAGCGACGAATTCATTCGCGAATTCGCGCCGAAGGCGATCATTCTCTCGGGCAGCCACGCATCGACTTACGAAGACCATGAACTGCGCGCGCCGCAGGCGGTGTGGGACGCGCGCGTGCCGGTGCTCGGCATCTGCTACGGCATGTTCACGATGGCGGTGCAACTGGGTGGCCAGGTCGAGGCGAGCAGCCACCGCGAATTCGGCTACGCCGAAGTGCGTGCGCATGGCCACACAGAATTGCTCGCCGGAATCGAAGATTTTCAGACGCCCGAGCAGCACGGCATGCTCAAGGTCTGGATGAGCCACGGCGACAAGGTCACCGCGCTGCCGCCGGGCTTCAAGCTGATGGCGAGCACACCGAGCTGCCCGATCGCCGGCATGGCCGACGAGGCGCGCGGTTACTACGGCGTGCAGTTCCACCCCGAAGTCACGCACACGCTGCAAGGGCGAGCGCTGCTGAACCGCTTCGTGCTCGAGATCGCCGGCGCCAGGCCCGACTGGGTGATGGGCAACTACATCGACGAATGTGTGGCCCGCATTCGCGCCCAGGTCGGCAACGAACACGTGATCCTTGGGTTGTCAGGCGGCGTCGACTCGAGCGTCGCCGCGGCGCTGATCCACCGCGCGATCGGCGATCAATTGACCTGCGTTTTTGTCGACCACGGCCTGCTGCGCCTGAACGAAGGCGCGCAGGTGATGGAGATGTTCGTCGGGCGCCTGCACGCCAAGGTGGTTCACGTCGACGCGAGCGCGCAGTTCCTCGCTGCCCTGGCCGGTGTGAGCGACCCGGAAGCGAAACGCAAGATCATCGGCCGCGAATTCGTCGAAGTGTTCCAGGCCAAAGCGAACCAGCTCAAGCGCGAGACCGGCGGCTCGGTGAAGTGGCTCGCGCAGGGAACAATTTACCCCGACGTTGTCGAATCCGGCGGCACGAAGACGAAGAAGGCGACGTCGATCAAGAGCCACCACAACGTGGGCGGGCTGCCGCAGACGCTCGGCCTGAAATTGCTCGAGCCGCTGCGTGAATTGTTCAAAGACGAGGTGCGCGAACTTGGTTTGGCGCTCGGACTGCCGCACGACATGGTGCACCGGCATCCGTTCCCGGGGCCAGGCCTTGGCGTACGCATCCTCGGTGAGGTGAAGCGCGAACACGCGGACCTGCTGCGCCGCGCCGATGCAATCTTCATCGATGAGTTGCGCAACACGCTCGACCCGGTGAGCGGCAAGACCTGGTATCAGCTGACGAGCCAGGCCTTTGCCGTGTTCCTGCCGGTCAGAAGCGTCGGCGTGATGGGCGACGGCCGCACCTACGAACACGTCGTCGCCTTGCGCGCCGTCCAGACGAGCGACTTCATGACGGCCGACTGGGCCGAGCTGCCCTACGCGCTGCTGAAAAAAGTGTCGAGCCGCATCATCAACGAAGTGCGCGGCATCAACCGCGTCGCCTACGACGTGTCGAGCAAACCGCCGGCGACTATCGAGTGGGAGTGAGGGGGGTTGGTTTTTGAGGGTTCGCGGTCTATCGGGGACTATCGGATACCGCGCTGGGAAGCGCTTTCACGCCCTCGCAAGTCCTTGATCGACAATCGGTTTCCTGTTTTGAGCGGCCAGCGAGCTTTCGCGGACTATCGGCAGCGATCGCGGGCAAGCGGAAACTTCTGACGGTAAGACTGACGGTCAAAACTTGACGCCGAATTCTTGGCGGCGTTTTGCCGTCACTTCAAAGTCGAGCCTGACGGTAAATTTCGAGGCGATTCGCGAGGATTCATGCGGGCTTGCGGGCGGCAGCAGCCTTTTTGGCCGCTGGCGGTAAATCGCAAGAACTTCTGCACCGCGACCGTTCAAACCAAGCACTCATCCTTGCGGTCTCCGAGGCGAAGGGGAGGGCGCCGACCACAATTGCTCCTGGGCGCGTCGTTGACAGATGGAACTACATCATCATCATCAACAGCTTGTGCGTCACGTTGAAAATGGGCGACCCGCGAGACTGGATGTCGGTTGTCCGTGCCTGAGCTGTCGTGCGAGTTGCTGATGTGTAGCCCGGCAGTCGGCCAAGTGCAGCCGCACGCCAGGGTCCGGAGTGCGGCGGCGCGCGGCGGCAACTCAGGGTTTGCGGGTCGGGTCACCGCGTTCGCGGTTGAGCTGCACCGCCTCGCGCACCAGCTTCTTCAGCACGGCCGGCTTCAGGTCGGCCTGCGTTCGCAACTTGATGTGCCCCATCTTGTCGCCGCTGCCCTCGATCAGGCCGGGCGCGCTGGGCAGATGCATGCCGCGCCAAAAGCCGAACGTGACATGGCCTTTGTGGGCCTTGATCCAGCACACCGGCCCACCGACTTCGAAAACCGGCTGCGACCACTTGATGGCCTCGCTGGCCCCGGGGGCGGCCGTTTGCACCAGCGCTCGCAGCGCCTGTGCGATTGCGCGCTGTTCGTCGTTCAACGTCGCCAGGTAGTCATCGACCGACTTTGCAGCCATGGTGCCGTCCTAGCGCAACGTGGTCACCAGACGCATGATCAGCCCGGCGTCCAACGTGAAGACATTGGTCCCCTGCCCCTTGCCGCCGGGCAGGGCCGGCGAGTGGCAAGTCCAATCTACCCGTACGCCCGTGGGACTGACATCGAAGCGCTCGACCTCGAGCCGCATGTCAGGCAGCGGGTGGCGCCAGCCTTGCAGGAAGGTCTGCCGTATCGCGTCGCGACCTACATGGTCGAGCATCCGGCCGGAGAAGGGCTCGCTGTACTGCGCGTGCTCGGCGAACAGCGCCATCATCTCGGCCTCGGAGGTGGCACCGGCCTGCATGGCCCGGAAGAACTGGGCCACGGGTGGGGGCAAAATGGTCTGATTCATGGCTTCGAACCTGAGGTTATGGTGGAGCAAGACACGCCAGTGGCAGGGGCACTGCCCAGTGAGTTTCTCGACGAGCTCTCGTCGGCGCTGTTGCGCTTCGGTCGGCCGCAGGCAGGTGTGGACTTCATGTCGTTGGCCCGACTTTCAAAGCGCCTGCCCGGCGCCACCGCGGTGACGGTTGACTACACACAGCTGCATCGCCTGGCGGCTCCGCTGGTCGTGGTGCGCCTGCAGGCCCGGGCCGAGGCCAACCCGCGTTGGGCCGCGCTCACGCCGCGCGAAAGCGAAGTGGCGCAAGGCCTTGCCCGCGGCCTGTCCAACAAGGTTATCGCGCGCCAGCTCGGACTGAGCGTGGGCACGGTCAAGGACTACGTGCATCGAATCCTCACGAAGACAGGTCACACCAGCCGTGCCAGCTTTGCCGCAGCCGGCATGCCAACCGCGCCGCATGGCCCATCGTAGAGGCACACCGCGCCGATGCCTATCCATCGTTGGATAGGGCGGTGCGCGGCGAGCCGTTCTGCCGCATCACCCTTCACCGGCGCGGCGGCCAGAAGGCGTTGACGCCATTGGTGCAGAGGATCGCGCTTTCGCAGCCCCAGCATCGCGACTGACCTGCCAAGTCTCCTGGCTCAAGGTAGATAGGCGCAGATCAGGGGGATTGGGAATCGACCTCGCCCCGCAGCGCAATCGACTTGAGCGTGGCAACAAGATCGGGGCTCGAATAGTTCGGATGGTCTCTGAACACGTCGATCGCCGAGGCGTACGCCTGCATCTGCGCCTTGACCTGCCGCTCGGCCGCGGTGGGCTGGGCGGCATAGCGCAGTCGGTTCGGGCTGACAAATCCCTGCGCCACCGCCACCGAGGTCAGCGTCTCGCAGCGGCAAGCCGCAGCCTGGTTGACCAGACCGCAGCGCGCGCGCATGAAGTTGGTCATCGCCACACGCGCGCGTGACAAGCGTTTGCGTAACGCTTCGTCGGTGATCCCGAGGGCCGCGGCCACGGTTTCCGACGGCAGCTCGAAAATCTCACCCAGGATGTAGGCGGCGCGATGGCCGCGGTCAAGACACAGCAGCATGCCGTGGGTGCAGAACAGTTTGGTCTGCTCCACGAGCACGGGGTCGTGGACCGGGTCGAGCGTGGCCGACGCGGCCAACGCCTGCTCGAGCTGATCGGAAGCGACTTCGAAGCTCGTGGTCCGCTGCTCTGCCGCCGACCGGGCCGCTGTCAGCAAGACGTTCAGCGCGATGCGGTAGATCCAGGTTGAAACGGAGGACTCGCCACGGAATTGCGGCAGCGCCCGGGCCACCCTTAACAAGACATCTTGAGTCGCGTCACGCGCTGCCTCGGGATCGGCCAGCATGCGCAGCGCCAGCCCGTACACCGGGTCTTGAACGCCGCGCAGCAGGTCGTTCATGCCGGCCGCGTCGCCGCCACGCGCGCGCTCGAGCGTCTCGGGTGCGCATTCGATCCAGCCCTTTCGATTCGCGGTCACATTCGGCCTCAGGTCTCAGTCTAACGGAGCACCCCATTCAGCCCCGACGGGTTGACCCACCAGGAGCCCCCATGCCGACCACCGCTTTCGTCGCCGTCCGCGAGTTCACGCGCATCTTCAAGAACGAACACGATGTCGGGGGATAGGTGGTTCAGCGGCAAAAGGGCATAGCCCAGGATCTCGCCCACACGCTCCCGGCGCGGGCGCGCGTACAGGCGCTCGGCATCGCCGCCGGTCACCGTATCCAGCATGAGCAGCGGTTTGCCGCAGTGGCGGCCCATCTCCTCGGCCGCGCGCACCAAGGCTTCGCCGGGGATAGGTGTTTCGGGTCAGCGTTGTCAGCTGTTCGATGATGAGCGTGCGCGGCTCGTGATCCCGGGCTGCGATGCCACGGACCCGAGCCCGAATAACGGACGCAGCAACGCCACGCGTCGAATGCCCTCGAACAAACCAAGCGTGATCGCGACCGTGCCGGTGGTGATGGCCAGGTACTTGGCGGCAATCGTCCAGTCCAGCGGCACGATCAGGTAGGCCAGCGCGACGATGATGCTCAGGTGCAGGCAGAACAACGGGTACACGGCCTCGTTGAGGTAGTCGAGCACGCGGCCGGGGCGGCGCAAGAATCGTCCGGCATAGCCCAGGCACGCGAGCAGCCAGAACCAGGTATTGGCCACGCGCACGAGGCAGAACCCGAGGTAGGTGCCGACATCGACCGCGCCGTTGCGCAGCGGTGTGAACCCGCTGTCGGCCGGCGACCAGAACAGAGCGAACAGCAGCGCGGTCGTCAGCAGCCCGAGCCCCAGCGACAGCGCGCGCAGCTGCTCGATCCGCTCCAGCAGCGGCGCGCTGGAGGCGAGCACGAAGCCGGCCAGAAAGATCGCGAACCAGTGGCTGAAGCTCGCCCAGTCGTGGATCAGATCGCGGAACCCGGGAAACGGCGCACGCAAGGCGATCTCGACGATCGCCAGCGGCACGATGAACAGGTAAACCGAGGCCCCGCGCACCAGCACGCGTGTCCAGCGCGCGAGCCACGCCTGCCCGGCTGCGCGCTTCAGGTAGGAGAACACCGGCACGCCGAGCAGGCAGAACAAAAAGAGGTAGGCGATGAACCAGTAGTGGTGCCAACTCAAGTGGCCGCGCGGGTAGACGCCGTTGGCGAACAAGCCGGCGTAGAAGTCGACCAGGGACCCGTCGAAAGCGCCGAGGAAACGCTTCTCGAGGTAGACCATCGGTGGCACCACGACAAGCACGCCAGCGGCCAGCGGAACCACGAGCCGCTGGGCACGGTCGCGCAGGAAAGCGCGGCGGTCACGGTGGCGCAGCGCGAAACAGACCCCCACGCCCGAGATGAGGAAGAGCAGCGCCAGGCGGAACTGATGCAAGAAGGCGACGAAGACCTGCAGCAGCGGGCTCGACTGTGCGTTCTGGATCATCGGGATGCCACTGGGCAGGAATACCACCGCCGCGTGAAAGTAGATCAAGAGGCCGAAGGCGATGACCCGCAGCCAGTCGAGATCGGCGCGGCGCCCTTCGATGGCCAGGCCGCTCATTTCGCGCCCGCTTCGGCCCACAGCGCCTGCACCCGGGCCCGGTGGTAGGGCAGCCGCAACCAGTACATGCTGCGGCCGAACATCTGCAAGCCGACGAAGCCGCGCACTTCCAGCACGTCTGCCGCCGCGAAGGCGGCAACCACGCTGTAGGTCTCGCCGGAGGCCGGGTCGTACAGGCGGCCGCGCCAGCGCTGCGGCCGGTTCGCGTCGGGCTCGAGCACGCCGAGCTCGAGGCCGGCCAGCGGGCGCCGGCGCAGGGCTTCGTCGGGGTTGCGTTGATCGAGCGGCACCGCCGTGCCGGCCTGCGGCGGCACGGCGGCGGCCACGGCTTGCAGCACCACCCGCACGCGCGTTCCGGAGGCCTGCAGCGCGAGCAGTGCCTCGCCGTCCTTGGTGACCCATTCACCGGGCAGCGCGGCCCCCGCACTGGCGCTCGGCGCCGCGGCCAGCGCAGTGATCAATACCGTGGCGGCGAATGTGCGCCCTATCCAAGCCAGCTTCATCGTGCCTCTCCATGGCCGTCAAAGAAGCGGCCATTGCAGCGGCACACGCGGCGCTCGTCTCCCGGAACTCCGACCGCATCCGACGGATTCCGAAAAGCGCGCGATCTTTCAGGAATCCGTCGGCGGGGGCGCCCGGTATTCGGTGGGCGTTTGCTGGTGGTGCGCCCGAAACGCGGCGTTGAACGACGATAGGGACCGAAACCCGACATCCAGCGCGATGGTCAGCACGGGGGTGCGCGGCTCGGCCCGCAGGCGCCGCGAGGCTTCCTCGATGCGGTATCGATTGACGAACTGATTGAAGTTGCGATAACCCAGCAGCCCGTTGATGGTGCGGCGCAACTGATACTCGGGCACCTTCAGGCGGGCGGCCAGGCCCGCGATGCGCAAGTCCGGTTCGGCGTACAGCCGCTGCTCGCGCATCAGCACGGCAAGCGCGTCGAGCATCGGGTTGGCGGGCGCTGCGGCCAGCGGCGGGCGCAGGTCGACCAGCGTGATGGTGCGGTTGCGCCGCAGCAGCGCCAGGTTGATCGTGTACACGAGCGCGAAGATCAGCGCCATGCCGAGCAGCTCGAGAGGCAGCGGCACCCGCCACTGCGTGACCAGTTCCGCCGCGATCACGGAGATGACCACCAGCGCTGTGGCGGCCGCAAACAGCCGCCGCAGGCGCAGGCGCGCTTCGTCCAGGTCGTTCTCGCGGCCTGCCCAGATGACAACCCCCGCGCCAGCAGCGAACACCAGCTTGGCGGCCTGCACCACGGTCGCAAGCGTTGCCGCCGCCGGCGTGCCGCGCTCGCGCCAGCCGAGCTCGACCAGCACCGCCAGCGCGAGGTAGGCTGCCGCCGCAACCCACGCTGCGAGCGGGAAGCGCTTTTCGTCCTCGAACACCTGCCACACGAAGGCGAACAGCAGCACCGGAATCGCCTGCGCCAACAGCCCGCCGCCGAAGGCGACGCCGCGCCAGACGCCGCTGCCCGTGCCGCCACCCAGCAGCGGCAGCAGCAGGAAGCAGGCCGCGCCGGCCGCGAGCGCCACGCCCGCCACGCGGATCGGCAAAGGGTCGCGCGAGGCGGCCAGCGCCCCGGCACTCAGCAGCAGCTGCGACAGCGCGAGCAGTCGCAGCGCGATGATGGCGGTGCTCATCGGGCGCGAGTTTGCCACGTTCGAGCGCGCCCTCGCCGCGCGTCCACGCCCGGGATCGCCGCCCCCTGCGGCGACCGCGAGCCGATCGAGAAAGTGCCGCCAGCCGACCGCGTGCTTCTTCGCTCCCACGGCGGTCAGGCCGGTGTGCTCGGGCTCGAGTCGCGTGCCGCCTGGATCCAGCCTTTTCGATTCGCCGTCACATCCGGCCTCTGGTCGCAGTCTAACTGGGCACCTCATTCAGCCCCGACGGGTTGATCCACCAGGAGCCCCCATGCCGACCACCGCTTTCGTCACCGTCCGCGAGTTCACGCGCATCTTCAAGAACGAACACAACGTCGATGGCATCGACCACCTGTTCAGCCCCCACTTCAAGCACAACTTTCGCATGCCGCTGCCGCCGGGGCTGGCGGGCTTCAAGGACATCGGCCGCATGATGAACGCCGCGTTCCCCGACGTGCGCGTCACCGAAGAGGCGTTGTTGGAGGCGGGCGACCATGTGATCGAACGCAGTTCGGCCGTCGCTACCCACCGCGGGCCCTTCATGGGGCTGGCCGGCACGGGGCGCACCGTGCGCTGGCACGAAATCCACATCTACCGGCTGCACCGCGGCCTGATCGCCGAGCATTGGGTGGAGTTGAGCACGCTGGAGCTGCTGGAACAGATTCGGCCGCTGGGTCAAACCAGCCAAGCCAGCCCAGCCCACCCAACCGACCAGGCCAGCCAGCACGAAATGACGATCAATGCGCCCACAGGCCGGGTCTTCGAGCTGCTCACCACGCGCGACGGTTTGGCGCGCTGGTGGACCGACGACGTTGTGGCCGAGCCGAGGTCGGGGTTCGTCAATCGCTTCGGCTTCAACGGCGGAAGTGTCGAGATGCCCTTCCTCGTGGAGGCCAGCGAAGCGCCGACGGCACTGAAATGGACCTGCATCGAAGGCGAGCGGGTGCCGCCGGATTGGGTGGGCACGCGCATCGTGGCCTCGCTGGCTTCTACCGAGAGTGGAGCGACGCGGCTGAATTTTTCGCACGAGGGTTGGAAGGCCGGTGCACCGAGCTACGCGCTGTGCAATACAACCTGGGGCGAACTGATGCACCGGCTGCGCGACGTGGCCGAAGGGCGGCAACCTGGTCCGCATTTCCGAAGCGGCCCAGGCAGCGACGGCGCGCAACTGGTGCGTGAGCTGTATGGTCGCCTGATGGCACGCGGCGACGCCGCGGCGGGGCGCGAGCTGCTGGCCGCGGACTACGTGGACCACAACATCCCAGGCGTCGGCGCCGGAGGGCGCGAGGCCTTGATCGACGCGGTGATGGCCGTCCGCGCGTCGTTCCCTGACATTCAGCCCGTGCTGGAGGAGATGCTTTCCGACCGGGATCTGGTGGCCGTGCGCGTGGTGGCACAGGGCCACCACAGCGGAAGCGATTTCATGGGTCAACGCGCAAGCGGACGAGCGATCGAGTGGAACGAGGTGCACGTGTTCCGCCATGCCGACAAACAGATCAAGGAACATTGGGGCGTCTTCGACCTGATGGGGATCGTGGCGCAACTGCAGTCGCTCGGGCCGCCGTAGTCGCCAGCTCGCGCCAAGTGGCGCCGCCCGCTCGCCAAGCTCTCGTCGCTGAAGGTCGGCTTCACGGCGTCGAATCATGCGAACTCTAGGACCGCAGTGCGTCGATTTCGGGTCCACGCGAGGTGCCGGCGGATGCCCGGTTACCGCCACGCAGCGGCTGGTCACCAAGTACGATGAATCAGCGAGTTCTGCGTGTGGCGTCGACGGGGGCTGGGTCGGCAAAGGCATCGCAGTCTCGGGTCCATAGCTCCAGGCGCGCCAGTTGCTCTTGCGCGCACTGACCGATCGGAAAGTACACAAGCAGTGGCTTGCTCTTGCTAACCTACTAGGTTAGCATTGCTTCCTGTGGAAAAAGCCACTCCCCACTGCAAACTCAGCGTTGTGAAGGCCCTGGTTGGCGCCGGTCACGTACGAACAACACGCAGCGCTCGTGAGGGCGCAGTCGCTTTGGGCCTGGACTTCGACGGCATGCTCGCCGTCGTGATGGCGCTGACCTCGGCCGACTTCCACAAGAGCATGACCACGCACGCCGATCACCGCGTGTGGCAGGACGTGTACCGGCCGATGACACCGGCTGGCGAGGTCTATCTGAAGCTGACGGTGATCGATGACGTACTCATCGTGTCGTTCAAGGAGCTGTGACCATGAAATGCCCGAGCTGCGGAGCAGCCAAGCTGGTGCATGACACCCGCGACGTGCCCTACACGTACAAAGGCGAGTCGACGATCCTTCCCCAGGTGACGGGCGACTTTTGTCCGGCCTGCGACGAGTCCATCCTCGACGCATCGGAGTCGCGCCGCACCATGGATCTGATGTCGGCATTCAGCAAGGAGGTCAATGCCTCGTTTGTCGATCCGGACTTCATTGCCAGTGTGCGCAAGAAGCTCGACCTTGACCAACGCGAAGCTGGCGAGATCTTCGGTGGCGGCGTCAACGCGTTCTCCAGGTACGAGAACGGAAAGACCAAGCCACCGGTGGCGCTGGTCAAGCTGCTGAAGGTGCTGGATCGCCACCCGGAACTGCTGGGCGAGGTGAGGGCGGCATGACCAACCCCAGCGCAGGCCACCAAACGCGACCGTGGATGGCGTCCGTGATGGTCTTCGAAAGTCGGAGAGCGCAGGCTGCGCTCTGGGTAGGCTGTTCCCGATCGGCCGAGATTCGAGCGATTTCGGTCTGACGGTAAAGTTGACGGTAAAGATGCAGGGTCTAGTTGTTTAACTCAATGACGACAACGGGTTACCGGCGCAGGAAATGTTTGAGTGGGTAAGGGGGGGGTTTGAAGAATTTGGGACTATCGGGGACTGTCGGAAACAGCGCTCGGAGGCGCTTGCCCCTGCGACCGGATGTCGGCTGACTGTGCCTGAGCTGCCAAGCGAGCGGCTGATTCGTGGATCGGCAGGCGTCGTGGTCGGGCTCTCGTGACCCAACCACAGGGCGACTCGTCGAGGCATTCGGGAGCCGCCGAGAGCATGCGATGCAGGCTCTTGCTCGGCTTGGCGGTCAGTGTGCAAGTTGCTCGAAACCGATGGTCGCATTGATCAGGTCGCGCAGGATCAGCCGTGCTGTCTCGGGCTCCCCGTTGACGAACAGCTTGGCTACTTCGTCCAGCAGAGCTTGAGCGAACGCCGGATCGCGCTCGAACCGTCTGCGCGATGGCAGGAGCTTCTGGACGCGCGCAATGACAACGCTGACCGTCGTGCCTTCGCCGACGTAGGAGCGCAGTTCGACATGGCCATCCAGCTTGTCGACGAGCGACTTCACGTTGAACAGGCAGGGGCCGAAACCGTTCTGGGCGCCGCCGTGCTGCGGTCGCGTCTGCTTTTTCCGCGGATCAAACGGCGGCGGCAAGACGACGAGGAACTCGCCGACCGTGAAACCGCCAATGGTACTTTCCAGGGAAAATAAAACACTTGACAAACCGCGCGGCCGCCGGGCAGACTCGCTGCGTGCACCGCTGGGCCCCCCTTTAGCCCCCTTCGACCAACCACATCCCTACGACAGGAGACCGACATGAGCGTTTTGGGCAAGTCATCGAAACCGCATTGCATCCACGCCGTCGGGGTCGGGCGAACGGGCGCCGCCTATATCGAGGCCCTGCTGCGCACCGGGGAAGTCGAGGACATGCTGGCAACGTCGGGCGCGACATTTGCCGCTCTGCTGATCGACATCGGCGACGACCACATCCAGATTCCCAACGATTACGCCCGCTCGCTCAAGGCGCGTCTGAAGACGCGAGGCATTGCGAGCGATCGCTTTCAATACGAATCGATCGCGCTGTCCGTTCCCGACAAGGGCAGCTTCGCTCGCGATCTCGACCTCGCGCGCGAGCAAGTGAAAGAGACCGGGCGCGATCCGTGGGGCGGTCTGCCCAAGGACATTACCTTGCCGCAGGCCGGGCAGCATATTCCGCGTTCGATCGCCAAGGCCATCTATTCGATGAACTATTACCTGGGGGCACGCAAGCTCGACGCGGCACTGCAGCGTTTCGCCGCGCATGTGAAGAAGGCCGAGCACCCTTCCACCGTGCTTGTGGCCTTCGGCCTGGCGGGTGGCACCGGCAGCGGCATTGCCCTGGATCTCGCGCGCCATTTGTCGATCGGCAAATTCCGGCGCGAAGCGCAGGTCGTCGGCGTGGGGCAGCTCAGCCACAGCGGCGACGCCGAGTATTACAACAACCTGACCCAGTACGCGGCGATCGAAGACGTCGACCAGACGCTGCGCTCGGGAGCGACGAATCCCTTCACCGGCGGCTTCTTCGTAGTTGCGTCGGAGCAGAGCTGGCAGCGCCTGACCGCCTACACGACGACGGGCGTGAAGGAAGTTCGCCAGAACTTCAAGCAGATGGTGACCAACCGCTTCGTTGCCGACTCGTTCATGCGCTTCGCCACGAGCGACGGCTGCGAACACTTGATTCGAGCCACCGGGCGCAGCGGCGGCAAGTGCACGCTGTTCGACGTGGCGAAGCTGTCGCACCCCGGTGTGCAGGTGCTGCCGGGCGAAGCCGGTTCGAAGTGGGACGCCGTGCTGCAACAGTGGATCGGCTTCACGCCCAAGTACAGCGGCCTGAAGGACGGATTCAAGACCGACTATGCCGAAGTTCACGTACACGCCGCCAGGGACATGCAGGTCAACCTGATCGACGCCGCGTTCAGGGACGTGGTTGCCGCGAACTATCTCAAGGGCGGACCGGCCGCTTGTCACTCCTACCGCAACGAATTCTTCGACGAGCTCACGGCCTACGGGAACGTCATCCTGCCCGGTGCTGCGAAGGAAGACTTGGCGGCCTACCAGGAGGGCAAGGCAAGTTACGACAAGCTCGATGCGGGCCGCAAGGCGCTCGAGCTGGCCTGACTACTTCTTGATGCCATGGGCGGCTTCGACGAGCCGCCCGAATGCCACCGCGATGCCGGCGCACAAGTCGGCCGGCACGTGCTGAGCCTCGGCGACGCTGCGCATCAGTTCGATCAGTTGTCGATCCGCCAGCGCCTTGCGCATGGACTTGCCGATCGCCTGCTCAGTCAACACCTCGGCCGCGGCTTGCGACTGCCCAAGGGCTTCGTAGATGTGGGCCACGAGTTCTTCGGTGTCGGGCATCATCAATTCGTCGCGAATCGAGATGAAGCAATCGGCGACGTGTTTTCGATTCGGCTCGTTGCCCTTCTGTATCGCGTCGAGAATCCAGTACAGATTGATCAGAACGTCCTTTGTCATCGCAGCCCTCGCTGCCGTGAGGGCGACACGATCGACGTGCGCGCGCAATTCCCCCGGAGGGCGATTCGCGAGGACGCCGCTAAGCGTGTTTGTTGCGAGCCAAGCGTCGCACCGATGGAATTGCCACGGCGACGGGGGCCGTGCTTGCCGCAGGGGTCACCACTCGCTTGGCCTGGGCAATGACCGCGTCGGCCAGTGGAATCGCGCAAAAGCGCGCCACGATGTCCAGCGCCACGACCAGTCCGCCGTGCTCGGGCTTGCCGCGAAAAGTCGACTCCTGCTGCTGCAGTGCAACCAGGATCATCTGGGCCGTGGCGAGTTCGATGCGATTGCTCATCTTGCTGCTCCCGCGGCCACTGGGTCCCCCGCGAGGATCCCGTTATCCGATGTTCCGAACAGCACGAGGCCGGCAGTCGTGTTGCGACCACTCGATCCTGCGCGCCCGAGCGCCTGGGCAATCGACGGACAAGCGAGGGTTTTAGGGCGTAGTTCACAGTCATGGCTCAGTCCGTCACGCCCGCTTCGAGCTGGGCTGTCCATTCGGCGACGCTGCGCGCCGGCAGTCTGCAACTGCCGAACCGGCACCGGTAGGCCTGGCCGGGGCTGCGGCCCTCGAGGATGGGCAGCGCACCCGGGGCAGCGTGCACCAGCGTGGCCAGCGGCAGATGACGGTCGCGGGCCGCGGCCCAGAGTTCGTCGCCGCCTGGGCCGGCCGGCACCGCCAGGTCGCAACCGTGCTGCGCCAGCAGTTCAACGTGCAGCAGCGCAGGCACGGCCAAGGGAGCATCGGCGCGCAGGCTCGCGCAGCGCTCGAGCGCGTCCAGCGCGATGTCGCGCCAGTGCGCACGGTCGAACACCCCGCTCAGGCGCAGCAGCAACTCGCACGCGGCCGCGGTGGCAGAAGGCGTGGCGCCGTCTTGCGGATCGCGTGGGCGCGAGGGCAACTCGCTCGCGTCGGCGTCGAACAGGCCCTGTCCGTTCACGTAAAAGCGCTCGACCATGGCGGTGCACAGTTGGCCTGCGGCGAACAGCCACTGCGGCTCGCCGCTGGCCGCGTGCAGTTCGACCCAGCCCAGCCCGACCTGCGCGCAGTCGGCGAGATAGCCCTCGCTGCGCAATCTGCCGTCGCGCCAGGCGTGGTGCACGCGACCGTTGCGCACCAGCGTGTCAGGAGGAAGCGGGCGAGCGCGCGCGCGGCGTCGATCAAATCCGCGACGGTGCAACAGCCGGCCGGCTTCGGCCAAGGCGCGCAGCGTCATGCCGTTCCAGTCGGCGAGCACCTTGTCGTCGGTGCGGGCCAGACTGTGCCGCACGGGCTGCGTAGAGCCGTTCGCGCACGATCTGCTCCCAGGCGGCGAAGCGCTGCGCACTCAGGCCCAGTTCGTCGCACACCCCTGTGGCATTGCGACGTTCGAGCACGTTCATGCCCGTTTCCCAGTTGCCGGCCTCGGTAACGCCGTACAGGCGTGCCGCGGCCGACGCGTCGGTGCCGAGTACCTCGCGAAACTGCTGCGCCGTCCAGACGTAGAATGGCCTTCGACGCTTTCGGCGTCGGCGTCCTGCGCGGAGCTGTAGCGCGGCAGGTGCCGCTGCTGGATGCATTTCGCGCATCAGGTAGGCCAGCGTGTCTTCGGCGACGAAACGCAGCCGCGGGTGGCCGGTGAGTCGGTACGCCCCGCGTAGATGCGCACGAGCTGGGCGTTGTCGTACAGCATCTTCTCGAAATGCGGCACATGCCAGCGCGCGTCGGTGCGTAGCGTGCGAAGCCGCCGCCGACGTGGTCGTAGATGCCGCCGGCGGCCATGCTCAGCAGCGTGGTCTCGAGCATCGCGCGCGCCGTCGCGTCTCCGTTCGTGGCCACGGCGAGCAGGTACTGCAACAACGGCGCGTGCGGGAACTTCGGCGCGGTTCCGAACCCGCCATGGACAGGATCGAAGCGCGCGGCGATCTGCGCCATGGCAGCAGGGTGCGCGCCGGGGTCGCCTGCGCGCGGCACGGCTGCGGCGCCGCCGCGCATGCGATCGAGCAGGGCTCGTGCCTGGAGTTCCACGTGCTCGCGGCGCTCGACCCAGGCGCTGCGTACCGCCGCCAGCACCTCGGCGAAACCGGGCAGCCCGGCACGCGCCCGCGGCGGGAAATAAGTGCCACCGAAAAACGGCTCGAGCTGTGGCGTGAGGAACAGGTTCATCGGCCAGCCGCCGCGCCCGGTGAGCGTCTGCAGCGCCTCATGTAGACGCTGTCGACGTCAGGCAACTCCTCGCGATCGACCTTGATCGGCGACGAAGCCGTCGCGCGAGACGGCGGGCGATCGCCGTCGTCCTCGAAGCTCTCGCGCTCCATCACATGGCACCAGTGGCAGGTCGAGTAGCCGACCGACAGGAAGATCGGCTTGTCTTCACTGCGCGCCTTGACGAAGGCTTCCTCGCCCCAGGGATACCAGTCGACCGGGTTGTGCTGCGTGCTGCAGCAGGTAGGGGCTGGTCTCGTGCGGCGAGGCGGTTGACGGGGCGAGTCGCTGGACACGAGTTCGCGCGGCAAAGGGGCGTGCGGGCCGACGCCGGCGTGCGGGCTGCCCATGCCGCAACGAAGCGCCGGGCCCGAAGAGCGCTAGAACTTCTGCCAGTCTCCCGATTGCTCGAACGCGTAGGCGGCGCGGTAGATCGTCGCCTCTTCGTAGCGCCGGCCCGTGAGCATCAGGCCCACCGGCAGGCCGTCGACCAGGCCGCAGGGGATGCTCATCGCCGGGTGGCCGGTGCTGTCGAACGGGCAGGTGTTGGACAGCATCTCGAGCGAGCGCGCCACCTGCTCTTCGACCGGCGCGCCGGGCGCGGGAATCTTCGTCGCCGTGATCGGCAGCGTGGGCATCAGCAGCAGGTCGAAATCCTTGAACACGTCGTCATAGGCCTGGGTCAGCTGGCGCGTCAGGTTCTGTGCTTTCGCATAGAAGTGGCCGCGGTAATGCTTGATGAAGTATTCGCCCAGGATCATCGTCAGTTTCAGCGACTCGGAAAGCTCGTCGGCACGCGCCTTCCAGCCGGCGTGCCAGTCGACCATGCTGGTGACGTACAGGCCCTTCCAGTTGAAGCCGTGACCGTTGTCCTTCATCATCTGCTGCGTCGCGCCCTCGGCCGCCACGGCGAGCCAGATCGCCGAACCGGTGCGATGCATCGGCACCGACACTTCGCCCACCTTCGCGCCGAGCTTGGTGAAGCGCGCGGCCGCCTTGCGCACTTGCGCGTCGACGCCGGGCATCGAATTGGGCCAGCCGAAGCCTTCGCTGACGATGCCGATGCGCAGCCCCTTCACGCCGCCTTTCATCAGCTCGCTGTAGGGTTGCGACTCGCGCCCGGCGTGCTGGCGCGGGTCGAGCCCGTCGGGCCCGGCCAGCACTTCGAGCATCAGCGCGTTGTCGGTGACGTTGCCCGTCATCGGGCCGCAGTGGTCGATCGTCAACTCGATCGGCATGATGCCGGTGTAGGGCACCAGGCCATGCGACGCTTTCATCGCATAGATGCCGCAGTACGACGCCGGAATTCGCACCGAGCCGCCCTGGTCGCCGCCGACCGCCAAGTCGACCTCGCCGGCCGCGACCAGCGCGGCACTGCCCGACGATGAGCCGCCCGACGAATAGCCCATGCGCCGCGGGTTGTGCACCGGGCCTGTGGAACTGGTGTGCGAACCGCCCGAGAAGCAGAAGTATTCACACACCGCCTTGCCGGCGATCGTGGCGCCCGCGTCAAGCAAGCGCGTGACCACAGTCGCGTCGACGTTGGGCACATAGCCTTCGAGCGTGGAGGCGCCGTTCATCATCGGCACGCCCGCGACACAGACGTTGTCTTTGATCGCGACGGTCTTGCCCGCGAGCTTGCCCGACGCCGCACCCTTGATCGTGGTCTTGACGTACCACGCGCCGAACCTGTTCTCCGCGGGCCCCGGGCGGTAGCCGGGGGTACGCGGGTACTTCACCGCGGGCAGATAGTCAGGCAGCGAGTCGAGCAGGTCGTAGGCGTCGAAGCTGGGCTGCAGCAGCTGCTGATAGCTGGTCGCGTGCGCCTCGGACAAGTGAATTCCCAGACCGCGGGCGACGTCTTGCAGCTGATCGAGTGTGGGGCGTTTGACGGTCATGGGCAAGCTCCATGAAGTGGATTCCGACGGTGGCGAGGCAGTGTGCGGCGCTTTCACCGACGCGTCAAGACGGTACTTTCCAAAGCAAGAACAGGCACGACCGCCTCATGCTGTTCAGAGTTGGGCGATGACGCGAAACAAATGGCCTTCGGCACGCGCCAAGTACATCGGCGCCATATCGACATCGCCCCCGCGCCGTTTGCCCATGCGCGCGCTCGGGTAGACCAGATGTCGCGCTGTCAGCGAGCGCCGGCCGCGCTGCGCGGCGTCGTGATCGTCTAGCAGGGCCGCGAGAAAGTGCAAGCCTTCATACACCGACTGCCCGATCGAATTCGAGTGTCGGCGCACGCTCGCCGAAGTGGCTGTGGTAGCGCTCCTTGAACGCGCCGTTGGCGTCGGTGTCGAGCGTGCCGAAATAACCCAGCGCCACGTGCAGGTCTTCGGTGCCCTGTGCGCCGATGGCGAGCAACTGGTTCTCTTCGATCGCGCAGGACAGGCGCAATACGTTGCGCTGCAGGCCGGCGCGCGCGAACGCGCGGTTGAAATCGACGGCGTCCTGGCCGACGATGGAGACGAGCACCGCATCGCAGCGCTCCCTGCGCAGACGGTCCAGGACCGGGCCGTAGTCTTGCGTGTCGAACGGCACGAAGACTTCCGCGATCACTTCGCCGTTCGATGCGGCAATGCAACGCCGTGCGATCGCGTGCGAGACACGCGGCCAAACATAGTCGTTGCCCAGCAACATCCAGCGCCGGCACTTGCGGTGTTGGCTGAGCCAGGCGATCGACGGGCGCAACTGGCGTGGCGCGGTTTCGCCAATGGCGAACAGACCCGGCGTGGTGTCGCCGCCTTCATACAGGCAGGGGTAAACGTAGGGCAGGCGCCCGCCCACGGCTGCGGTGATGCGCTGACGAACGGAACTCAAGTGCATCCCCACCAAGGCGTCGACGTCTCGCTCCGCGACGAGCTCCCCGAGGGTTTGCCCGATGTCGTCGGCAGACTCCGAAGCATCCACCAGCACCAGCTCGCACGGTCGCCCCATGATGCCGCGGCTGGCGTTCAACTCGGCGGCGGCCAGCTCGGCAGCGGCGATGCAAGAAGGCCCCCAAATCCCCTCGAGTCCGCGCAACGGCACGCACAAGGCGACGCGCAGCTGCCAACCCGGGTGAACCGGCGGGACGAAAGGCTCAGTCCGGGCGGACGTAGCGAAGCGCGCAGGCGCTGCATGGCGCCTGCCACGGGAAGTCGGATTCGCCGAAGTCGACCGCATATTGCCTCCAGCCCTTTACACCGCCGCCCAGGCTTCACGCACATCACAGTTGTGCGCAGCAAACCCGTTCCAAGGCAAACAACTGCCCCTACAATCCGCCCCGTTCGAAAATTCTGCACCAAACTTCAACATGCCTGAAAAACAAGACCTCTCCCAATACCTTGCCTTTCTGTTGGCGTCGGCCAGCCGCCAGATGCGCGTCGGCTTAACCACCTCGCTCGACGAGGAAGAATGCACCGAAGAGCACTGGCGCATCCTGCACGTACTCTCCGACGAGCAAGGCCGCTCGATGGGCGAGCTGGCTGAGCGGGTGCTGATGAACGGGCCGGCGCTGACGAAGAACATCGACAAACTCGTCAGCCGCGGACTGGTGCAGCGCGCCGCCGACGCGACCGACAACCGCAAGGTCCTGGTGTACATCAGCAACCGCGGCCTGAAAACCGTGGGCCGCCTGATGCGCCAGGTGGACGCGCACCACGACAGCATCGAAGAGACGTTCGGCGCACGCCGAACCAGCCAGCTCAAGAAGTTGCTCGAGAGTTTCATCACGGAGTCCCGGGCTTCCTGAGCAGCCGGGTCAGGTCTTGAGCCGCGCCGGGTCGGGTGCGAGCATCAGTCGGTGCACCCGCCTGCCGCGCATCACGTGACTGCTCAGGATTTCTTCGACATCGGCCTCGGTTTCGTAGCGGTACCAGATGCCCTCCGGGTAAATCACCATCGCCGGGCCGTACTCGCACATGTTCAGGCAGCCACTGAGGTTGATGCGGATGACGCGCTGCGCCGCCTTCACCATGCCCAGGCGGCACATGTAGTTGGCCAGGCGCTCGGAGTCCTTGCTCGCGCAGCAGGGGCGCCGGTGCGTGTCGGGCCTTCGATTGACGCAGCAAAAGACGTGCACTTCGTACACCGGTTCGGGGTCGTCGGGGAGTCTGCGCATGGTGTGGCCGCGCCGCGTTGTCAGACAGCGCGCGCTGACGACATTTCACGTGTTGCTCGGATTTGCGCCGGCCTCAGCCGTGCAACATGCACGCCGCGCTGGTGCCGTTGTGGTCGAACACGGTCTCTTCGACGCTGAGCTTCTTCACGACGCCGTTGTCGACGACCATCGAATAGCGCTCCGAGCGCCCCGGCAAGCCGTACTTCGCGAGGTCGGCCACCAGACCGACGGCGCGCGTGAACGAACCGTCGACGTCGCACAGCATCGTCACCTTGCCGGTCGCGCCGTGTTCCTTGCCCCATGCAGCGCTGGGAAGGCGCTCGCCGGTCTTGACTGTCATCAAGGTTCTCCTTGGGGGTGATGCAGGGTGATGAATCGAGAGGCTATTTCGCGAGGCAGGTCGCCAAGCCCGCGGCGAGCATGTCGCGGTCGAGGTGGCGCCCGATCACGACATATTCGGTGCGCCGCGGTTCGCTTGCGCCCCAGGCGTGAAAGCGCGCCATCGTCGTCAGCATGCGCACGCTCTGGAACACGACACGTTCCTCGAAGCCCTTGGCGTTGAACACGCCCTTGCTGCGCAGGTACCGGTCGCCTTCCTTTTGCAGCAGCGGTGCCATCCACGACATGAAGCGGTTCATGTCGATCGGCCGGTCTTCGCGCAGCACGATCGAGCTGATCGCCGGGTCGTGCTCGTGCTCGTGGTCGTCCAGGAAGGCCGGGTCGACCTGCAACTTCGCTTCGAGCTGGAACGCGTTGACGTTGAGGATCTTGTCCATGTCGATGACGCTGTGCGTGCTGCGGTGCAGCGTGGCCAGCGGATTGAGCACGCGCACGCGCCGCTCGATGCGCCGCAGCTGTTCCTCGGACACCAGGTCGGTCTTGTTGACGATGACGATGTCGGCAAACGCCACCTGCTCCTGCGCCTCCACGCTTTGCTCGAGGTTCTTCTCCAGGTTCACCGCGTCGACCACGGTGATGAAGGCGTCCAGGCGCGTATCGGCGCGCACTTCTTCGGAAACGAAGAAGGTCGAGGCCACCGGCGCCGGGTCGGCCAGGCCGGTGGTTTCGATCATGATCGCGTCCAGCTCGCCGGCACGCTCGCGCAGCTTGCCGATGGTTTCGATCAGGTCGCCGCGCACCGTGCAGCAGAGGCACCCGTTGTTGAACTCGATGAGCTGTTCGTCGCCGTCTTGCTCGATGAGCTGGCCGTCGATGCCCACTTCGCCGAACTCGTTGACGATGACCGCGACCTTGCGCTTGTTCTGCTTGGTCAGGATGTGATTGAGCAGCGTCGTCTTGCCCGAACCCAGGTAACCCGTGATCACGGTGACGGGGATCTTGCGATCGGGTTTCGATGCGCTGGTGCTGGTGGCCATGGTGCTTCCTCGGTGCGGCGAGTCAATGTGCGATCAACTTCACCAAGGCCTGTCCGGTCTGGCCGGCAAAGGCATTGGCACGGTCCGCGATCAGAAAATTGCGCGCACCGAAGATGCGCCGCACGTAGCGGTCGGCATGGCGATCCAGCGTCAGGCAGAAGGTGCGTATGCCGTGCGCCCGGGCGCTGATCACCGCGTGGCGTGCGTCCTCGACGAGGTAGTCGTCGTCGAACACGTCCACGTCGGAAGGCTCGCCGTCGGTCAACATCAGAATCACCTTGTGGTCTGCCTTCTCCCCGGCCAAGGCCGCGCTGGCGTGGCGCAGCGCCGCGCCCATGCGCGTGGACTGGCTGCCGTGAAGACCCGCGATGCGCGCTTGCAGTTCCGCGTCGAAGGTTTCCTCGAAGTCCTTGATGTGCGCGTACTGCACCTCATGCCGGCCGTTCGAGCAAAAGCCGTGCACCGCGACGCGGTCGCGCTCGCTGTCCAGCGCCAGCGCCACCACCGTCGCGGCCTGCTTCTCGGCCTCGATCACGGTCGTGAAGCTGCCCGGAACGAAACGCCCGGTGGACACCGACAAATCCATCAGCAGCACGATCGCCGTGCCGCGGCGCCGCCTTCCGTGGCGGCGGAAGATGCGGCCGTCGGGCGCGAGGCGAGCGCGCAGGTCGATCACGTTGTGCACGACGGCGTTCAGGTCCAGCTCGTCGCCCTCGGGCAGACGTGCCAGGCGTATCGATCGGTCCGGTGTGCGCTCCAAGCCCGGCACGCGCGTGCGCTGGCGCGTCAGCGCACGCACTGGTACGCCGCGCCGGCGCGGCCGCGGGCTATCGATCACGGTCGCCCAGTCCTCGCGAACGGCGCGCAGGCGGTGGTCCCATTCCGGATAACGCGTATGGCGGCGCAGGTCCGCGTCGGTGCGGCGCACGTTGGGCGGCAGTTCTTCCTGGCGGCGCAGCTCGAACTCCCGCTTGATCACGGTCTTGATTTCGTCTTCGGGCAACTCGGCACTCAGGTTCCACAACAAGGCGTTGTCGTCGCGGTACACGGGCGCAACGCGATAGTCGCGGGGAACGCGCAGGCGCATTCTTTCGATGTCGATGGCGAGTTGCCGCGCGACGCGGTCGAACTGCGCCACATCATGCAAGTCGGCCGCCGCGGCTTCTTCGAACAGGCGGCGCCCTTTGATCACCCATGGGTTCGGGTCCGTGTACTCCGGGTCGTGCAGCGCGTGCGCAAGCCTTGCCGCGAGGCCGGCGAATTCGAAGCCGGCACTTTCACTCGTCGCGACGTGAAAGCTGCCCCACAAGGCGCGCAAACCCGGGAAGTCGCGTTGCATCAGGCGCTCGACACGCGAGTCTTCGATCAGCGACATCACGGCGAGCAGCATGGGAAGCCGATTTCCCGCCGGGCGGCGCAGCGGCGAATGGCGCAAATGCGCCGCCGCATGGGCGATGGCAGCGAAGTACAAAGCGTCGCGCCGCTGCGGATCGACGCCGGGCAGGCGCCGAGGGAAGCGAATCACGTCGTTGCCGATGGCGACCGACGGCGGTGCGAGTTTGGCCGGCTGCGGCGCGTGCAAGTCCAGGCCATGCTCGCGAAACCCGAATCCGCCCAGGTAATGCAGCAAGGCATTGCGCCGCCGCAGCAAGTGCGCCGCGTCCTGCTCGGTGCTCTCGTCGGCGAACGCCAACGGGTCCTCCGCTTCGAAATACACCTGGCGCCGCATTGCGTCGTTGCGGTGGTGCTGCAGGCCGTACAAAGCCCATTTGCGCAACGCCATGACATCCGGAAAAACCTCCGGCTCGACCTGCAGGCGGCTCGCCAGCGCGTTCGCCGCGTCCGGCGCTTCCACGGCAATCTGCGCCACCAGGTCGACCAGATCGGCCACGCCGGCGTCCGCGCCCAGCGCCTCGAGCAAATTCGGCAGCGCCGCACGCAAGCTGTCGTGCGCCGGCGCGTCGATTTCGCGCAGCACCGCCAAACGCCGCTCGGCAAGATCGCTCCAGGGGCTGGGAGGGGGTGGCACGGCGCGTGCCGTGGGCGTGGGCCGGAACCGGTGTCTCATTGGCGAGGCCCGAATTGCGCGTCGACGAAGGCGGCCAACGCGAGCTGCATTTCATGGTCGTCGGTGAGCGGCGCGGTCATCGCCAGCGCGCATGCGTCGTGTTCGGCTATGCCTTCGGCGATCAATGCGCCGGCATGCACCAGCATGCGCGTGGACATGCCCTCGTCCAGGCCGCGGCCGCGCAATTCGCGCGACTGCTGGGCGATGCGCACGAGCCGCGCCGCGAATTCCGGCGCAATGCCGCTTTC
The DNA here is from genome assembly GCA_963775015.1 of uncultured beta proteobacterium. Lineage (GTDB taxonomy): Bacteria > Pseudomonadota > Gammaproteobacteria > Burkholderiales > Burkholderiaceae_C > JAEMQF01. The sequence continues at coordinate 573,466 of CAVZHI010000015.1, forward strand.
ATGCGCAACGACTTCGGTCTCGACGTCGGCCGGCAGAAAATCGAAATCGATGGCCCCAAAACGTTGCCGCGTCGAGGGCTTCATGTCCTTGGCCACGCTCTGGTAGCCGGGGTTGTACGAGACGACGAGCCGGAAGTCCGGGTGCGCGTGCACGACTTCGCCGCGTTTGTCCAGCGGAAGCATGCGGCGCTCGTCGGTCAACGGGTGGATCACAACCGTCGTGTCCTGCCGCGCCTCAACCACTTCGTCAAGATAACAAATCGCGCCGTAACGAACGGCGAGCGTCAACGGTCCGTCATGCCACACCGTGCCCTGCGCGTCGAGCAGGTAGCGGCCGACGAGATCGGAAGCGGTCATGTCTTCGTTGCACGCCATCGTGATCAGCGGCAGTTTCAACTGCCACGCCATGTGCTCGACGAAACGCGTCTTGCCGCAGCCCGTCGGGCCTTTCAGAATCATCGGCAGGCCGCGTGCCAATGCCGCGCCGAACAGCGCCACCTCGTTGCCGGCCGAGCGGTAGTAAGGCTCGTCGGCGATCAAGTAGGAGCGTATGCGTTCATCCATCGCGGCCTTATGGGGACGTTTCTCTTACAGACGGCGAACCGAACCACAAAGTGCCGGGGCGGCCCGCTGGTGGCCACCCCGGCCGTTCAATGCCGCGCTCGCTTCATGCGTGCGCCCTCGCTGCCTTCTTCGCGTCGCCGCCAGGTGTCTTGACGACGGTCTTGGTCATCATCGCGATGCCTTCTTCGAAGATCACCTTGCGGTTCGGCGGCGGCAGCTTGTCGCCGCGCAGCACGTCGTAAGGCACGACCACCCAGCATGCGCAGCCCCAGATGCACTCGCCGGCCATGCCTTCGAAGCGGATCGCGGGCTCGCTCAGCATCGGGCCGATGTCGACCAGCCACGAGTGCTCGTTGAGCTTACTTTCCCAGTCGAGCTTGTCGTAGTTCTTCTGGCTGTCCCAGAACGCATGCAGGTCGGTCTTGGCCACGCCCGGCAGGATGATGTTGCCGTAGGCGGTGAGCGCGTCGAAGAACTCATGGTTGCTGCTCTGGTACGTCGAGTCGCCTTCGAGCAGGTACTGCTTGGAGACCAGGTCCTTGAAGCCCTTCTCGAGTTTCTCGAAGCCCATGTCGCGCGAGGCGTGGATGTGCACTTCGGCATAGTCGGTCTTGAAGCCGTCCTTCAGGCCGCTGTACTTGGGCGCGAAATCGATCCACTGCGCGATCACGGCGTCCCACTTCGAGCCGGCCTCGCCGGGCAGCACCTGCACACCGGGGTGGGTGAGCTTGCAAGGGTCGAACAGTGTCCAGTTGCGCGACTTGCCCGACAGCGTCTCGTGCGGCGCACCGGTGAAGCCCGCCGGGCGCAGCGCGCGGAACAGCACTCGGCCGTTGTCGAGCACGGCGAAGCGCATGAACGAGTCCGCGACGAAGCGGTTCGTCACCATCTGCTTGAAGTTCTGGCGAACCTCCTTCTCGCCCGTCGTCGTGTACGCGGTCAGGCGTTGCCAGCTCTGCTCGGGGTTGACGACGAAGAAGCCGCCGGTGAACGGGCTGCGGTACAGGTCGCCCCAGACCACGGTAACGCCGGCGTTCTTGTCGTCGTCGAGCATGCAGTCCAGGTCGTTCATCGTCGTGTACTGCGTCGCGTTGTTGTAGTACGCCGGGTCGTCGCCGCTGTGGCTCAATTGACCCACGCCGATCACCGGGATGCGCCGGCCCAGCTTGACGTTGGAGAGATGCCGCGCCAGGTCGACGACCATGCCGCTGCCTGTACCGCCAGCCATGCCGAATGCCACCATCACCATCGAGGGCAACGTGGCCTTCTCGACCTGGTCGACGAAATTGCGCAGCGCATGGTCCATTGGCCGATCGCCGGCGTAGTAGGCGTTGGCGTAGATGCCCTTGGCGACAGCGCGCGGAAAGTGATTGCCGGCCGCGGGCAACTGGTACTTGTGCGGCACATAGGACTCGAAGTTCGGGTTCCAGTAGTAGCGTGGATACTCGAGCTTCAGCCATTCGCGGGTGCGGTTCATGCCCTCGAAGAACTCGTCCTTCGGTGGCACCGGCAGCGCGATCGCCTGGTACTGGAAGCGCTCGGCGGGAATGCCGCGCGACTCGAGGCGCTTCTTGAACGCGTGGGCATAGTCGTTGACGACGCCCATGTCCTGGTCGCCGATGTCGACGACCATCGCCGCGAACGTCGCGCGCGGGTCTTCCAGCAGGTCCTCGATCTCCCCGGTGCGCAACAGCGCCTCGATGTAGACGATGCCGGTGCGGCCGATGCCGATCGCGTGGAGGCAGTGCGGCGCCTGAACGCCGGTGCCGCTGTTGTAGAGAGATGCACTCATCGAATTGCTCCTGTCGTTGATTGAAGTGGACACATGAACACGGGTACCCTGCTGGCCCCTTGGCGGGACGGGTACCCCTCGTCCCTCCTGGCTCCTCGTGCTGATCGGTCTTCAGCATCTGATCGTGAAGGTCTCTGTCCGGTCGAGGATTTCCAGGTCCCGCAAGATGTGCGCCACCGAGGTCGCGCGCTCGTGCGCCACGTACAGCATGTAGTCCTCGACGAACAGGCCCGGGTCGCGCGAGATCGTTCCTGCCTCGATCAACTCGACGCCCTTTTCCAGATTCACGCGCTGCAGCTTCGCCTGCCAGATCGGCGACGCGATGTGGATCGCCTCGTCGTCGACATGCGTCACGTTGAGAAACTTGCCGCCGGTCACGGTGGGCACCTGGGCGCCCTTGCCGTACCGGGTCTTGACGAGGTTCCAGTCCAGGGGCATTGCGCTTCCTCCCTCAGGCGTATTCACCACGCAGGCCGGACCACGGCACGGCCACCCAACGGCCAGCCTCGCCCAGGCTCGCGCCGGCCATGCCTTCGAGGCGGCTCGACGGCTCGCACAACATCACGCCTTGTTCGAGCAGCAGGGCGTGGCAGCCCTGGCGCTGGTCCAAGGGCAGTGCGTCGTAGGCATCGCGCGCGGCGTAAAACACATCGAGGTCGGTCTTCGCCAAGCGCGGCAGCAAGAACTGCACCGAACCCGCGGGCGCACCGTTGACCAGTTGCGTCGGCACTTCGGGGGCGAGCGATTCATCGAGCGCGCTGGCCCAGGACTTGGACGCCGCCTCGGGAGCGCTCGCGGCGGCGCGCAACTCGATGAACTCCGGCGCGTAGCCGCCGCGCAGCCCGAGCAGGGCGCGCAGGTTCAAGCCCACCGGCGCCGTGTGGCCGTCACCAAAACCGAGCACATGCACCCAGCGCGCGCCCCAAGGCGTGCGCGCCGCCGAATGTTGGGTTGACGGCGCGGCCACCCAGTTCAACAGGCGCAGCGCTTCCCAGAGGTTGGCGCCGCGGCGCTGCAACAGCAGCGCGGCGAGTTCGCGGTTGAGGTGTTCATGCGTGGCTTCCAGGCCGAGACCGGCCGGCTGCGGAACGACCACAAAGCCGGCGGTGAACGGGTTCTTGTACAGGTCGCCGTAGGGCTGCGTGACGCCGCGGTTGTGTTCTTCGTCGCACAGGCAATCGAGTTCCGAGAAAACCGGAAACAGCGCCGCGCCGCGGTGCGCGGGTGCGTCGTCGGGGTGCGGCGCGATGCCCAGCCCCATCACCAGCACGCGCCGGCCGAACATGCGATTGGACAAGTGCCGCGCCAGGTCAAGAGCGATGCCGCTGCCGGTGCCGCCACCCAGCGCGAAGACGATGCACACCAGCGCATCGCCGCGCGTCGCCTCCACGCTGCGTGCAAAGCGCCGCAGGGTCTCGGCCATCGGGCTCTGCGCGTCGTAGTAGGCGCGGCCGTACAAGGCCTTGGCCAGGGCGCGTGGCATCGGCTCGCCGGCTCGAGGCATGCGCAAGGCGTGCGGCAACCAAGCGGCAGAGTCGGGGTTCGAATGGAACATCGGGTACTCGAGTTCCAGGAACCGCGGGTAGCGGGCGAGCGTGGCGTCGAGGACCGAACGCTCGACGGGGTCGAGCGATACCGCCTCGACTTGCGCGCGTGCCGCGTCGAACTTGCCGGAGCTGGCGCGCACGCCGCCGAGGTCGTGCTCACCGATGTCCAGCGCCAATGCGGTGAGGCGCGAGCCGGGCACGTCGAGCAGGTCGGCGGGCGCGTCGCGCAGAAAGCGCTCGGTCACGCGCGCGCCGGCGCCGCCCACTCCGATCAGGTGCACGCCGAAGGGCAAGGACTTCGCGTCGGCGATGCGATGCACGCCGCGGCGCAGCGCGTCGAGCTTGCGCTGCTGCAGCTTGGCCTCGGTCGTGCCGATGGCCGGCGTGGGGCGCCCGCGCAGAAGATCGATTCCGGTGCTCGACGGCATGTGTTCCTCTGTTCTGTCCTCGATTCCTTGCCTCGCGGTTCGGAAGCCCCGCGGCCTGTGCGGCTGCCGCCCCCAAGCAAAAGAGCCCACCGCCCGCATGCCCGCAGACGGTGGGCTCTTGTTGCCCTGTCCCCCCGTCGGCGATGCTGCCGACCTGAGACGTATTGATCCGATGGCTTGGACTATCCCTGCTTCGACTCGGCCTGTCAAGATCCTTTCCAGGGAAATGAACTACAGGCTTACCCGGAGAATCCCTGACCCGGTGTTGGACCCTCGGTTCAGCCCTTGGCCATCTTGCCGCCAGCCCACTCGGACGCCCAGCCGAACAGTGTGCCGATGACCACCGAGCCGATCGTCGGCAAGATCGCGTCCAGCGGCGCCAGGCCCTTCAGCAGGATCAGTCCCGCCACCGCGCCAAAACCATACACACACGCGGGAATCGTTGACAACAGGCTGATCTGCGATGCCTGCACGATGACCGCGGCACCGAGGCCCACCGCCACCGGCGCAGCCAATGGGCCCAGGGCGCCGAGCTGCCCGGCGAGCATCACGGCCAACATGCCGATCAGCGCGCCAAAGCTCATGCAGATCGCGGTCTTCTTCAGTCCGTCGGTCTTGCCGCCGCAATGATAGAAGCTGGCCCAGCCGAGAAACGCTTGCCAGATCTGCATGTTCAACGCCGCCAGAGGGCCGAGGAACAGCCAGGTGGCAACGACCGACAGCACGCCAATGCTGATCGTGAGGGCGACGAGTATCGACATCTTGAAGTCTCCTCTTGTGGTTGGTGCAACTCTTGCGCGCCGCGCGGCGCTCCCCTGTGACCCGGTAAGGGGTGCTCTGCTGCCAGCGCCAATCAAAAAGGCCCCACTCCAGGCGTTGCTTCCTGTGGTGGGGCCCATGCTGCCCAGTCGCCCAACCGGCGCTGCTGCCGGCTTGCGACACTCATCTTGATTCGGTGAGGACTATCTGCCGTGCGTCCCCGGGTGTCAATCTCTTTTCCGGGGAAAGTTACTACAGGGTTTCCCGCATGGGAATCCGCACAGCGCGGCACTCGGCCAGGGACTGGGCGAAGCGCTGCTCGGGCAGATTGCGCCCGATGAAAACAAGTTTCGACTCGCGCGCCTCGCCGTCGGCCCAGGGCCGGCCGACATCAGCGCTCATCAGCATGTGTACGCCCTGGAAGATCACGCGGTGTTGCAAGCCTTCGAATTCGACGACGCCCTTGTAGCGCAGCAGGTCTTCGCCGTGGCTTGCGATCGCATCGCGGAAGAATTGCTGCACGCGCTCCTGCACCAGAGGCACGGTGCTGCGGAACACGAAGGAGCGCACCGCATCGTCGTGCTCGTGGTGGTCTTCGCCCAGGAAGCCGGGCTCGATGTCGAGCACCGCGTCGAGCGAGAAGCCGTGGATGTCGAGCAACTCGGCGATCGGCGCCTCGCCGAAGTGCACCGTGCGCATCGGCGCGCGCGGATTGATGCGCGCCAGGCGCTCGCGCAGGGCCTGCAATTGCGCGCTGTTCACCAGGTCGGACTTGCTGAGCAGCAGCCGGTCGGCGAAGCCCACCTGTTCCTGCGCCTCGTGAAATTGGTCGAGTTGCCGGTTCGCATGCTGCGCATCGACGACGGTGACAATCGCGTCGAGCGTGTAGTAGGCGGCCACGTCGTCGTCGATGAAGAAGGTCTGCGCCACCGGCGCGGGGTCGGCCAGTCCGGTGGTCTCGATGATGACGCGTTCGAACGACTGGGGTTCGGCTTCGCGGCGCGCGCGCAGTTCGCCCAGGATGCGCACCAGATCGCCGCGCACGGTGCAGCAGATGCAGCCGTTGTTCATCTCGACGATCTGCTCGTCGAAACTGCGCAGCAGCAGTTCGTTGTCGATGCCGGCCGCGCCGAACTCGTTCTCGATGACCGCGATGCGCTCGCCGTGGCGCTCGTGCAGGATGCGGTTGAGCAGCGTCGTCTTGCCCGCGCCGAGGAAGCCGGTCAGTATCGTGACCGGCACTTTCGCGCCGCTGACGCCGTGCAAGGCGCTCACCTGAGAACGTGTGCAGTCCCGACCGAGCCGACCGCGAAGCGCTTGGCGAGCAACTGCTCGCGCGACGTCACGCCGGTCTCGACGAGCAGGGTCTCGGCGGCGCTCAGCCACTGCTCGTAGTAGCTCTTGGGCTGGCCGCCCGCTGCCTCGACGGCGCTCGCCGCTGCGACCTCCTTGGAGAAGCAGTCGACCCACTCGGCCCAGCTGAAATGCCCCGCCTGCGAAAGCTGGACGACGATCGCGAACGCCTTCGCCTCCCAGGGCTCGGCGAACGTGAGCTCCGTGTCGACGCCGATCGGCAGCGCCTTGCACAGCAGGGGCGAAGACGCTGCCTCGGGCATCCGATGACCTGCGCGCTTGCTCAGTCCTGGTCCATGTAGTCGTCGAACACGTCGACGCGCAGCGTGTCGCGGTCCGGCGCCGTGGGTCCCCACAATTCGCGCGCCGTGAAACGCACGCTGTAGCAGTGCTGGGGCTTCTCGCCCAGGCCATGCGCGTGCGTGTCGGGGAAGGCGAACACGCCGTGGTCGAATTCGATCGTGCCGCGCTTGCCGCGCAGGTAACCCGGCAGGCGCGTGTGTGTCGGCGGGTTGTGGTTGCGCACCCGAACCCGGTCGCCAACGCGAAACTTCGGCGCCACATGCTCCGCGACTCGGCATGACGCACCGCCGGCAACCACCGCCGGCACCATGTCAGGGGTGAGCAGCATCAGCGACCTCCTTCTTTCGACAGTTTGGCGATGCGCGCGTCGAGCTCGTCGCGCGTCACGAAGCCGCGTTTCGTCAACGCGTCTTCGAAGGTGTGCAGCCAGTGCTCGTAGTACGACGTGTCGAGGTAGCTTTGCGGCGGGCTCATCTTTTCGATGCCATGGCGAAACTCGTCGACCGTGTAGCCCGCGAACACGAAGGTCGCGGCGAAGAGCGCAAACGCCCGGCCTTCCCACGGCTCGTGAAACACCGGCTCGTTCTGCTCCGGGTTGATGGGCCCGAAGCCGTGCATGCCGCCCAGATCATGGATACCGTTCATGTGATGGTTCCTTTCTTATCGCGGTGACTTCGCCTTGGTCACGCCGATCATCGAATCTCGCGTCACCAGTTCAGCGAGCTGTTCTTCGCTCATGCCTTCGGTGCCGGGCGGGCGCTCGGGCAGGACCAGGTAGCGCAGCTCGGCGGTCATGTCCCAAGTTCGTACTTCCACGGTCTCGGGCAATTCGGTGCCGAACTCCTTGAGCACGCCGCGCGGGTCGGCGACGGTGCGTGCCCGGTACGGCGCCGACTTGAACCACACCGGCGGCAGTCCGAGCGTGGGCCACGGGTAGCACGAGCACAACGTGCAGACGACGACGTTGTGCACGTCGGGCGTGTTCTCCAGCACCACCATGTCCTCGCCTTGCAGCCCGGAGAACCCGAACTCCTTGATCGCAGCGGTGGCGTCGGTCAGCAGGCGCTTCTTGTACTCCGGGTCGACCCAGGCACGCGCCACGACCTTGGCGCCGTTGCGCGGGCCGATCTTGTTTTCATAGGTGTCGACCAACGCGTCGAGCGCTTTCGGGTCGATCAGGCCTTTTTCGGTGAGCAGCGATTCGAGCGCACGGACGCGGATCGCGGGGTCCGATTCGGGCTGCGCGGTATGTGGACTGGGCATGGACACTCCTTTGGCGCTTCGCGCGCGCTTGTATTTAACTTGGAAAGTATGATCAAGTCAAACCCGAAGGCACCGAATCGGTGTACGGGAAAGTACTTAGCATCCCCAGGGCCAAGCCAGCCCGGTCCACCTCCGGTGGGGGGTCAAGCAAACGGCAAAGCCACCTCGGCGCGAGAACGCGCCGCAACGGCGCGGTGTCAGCCGCCAGCGGCGATGGCTTTGCAGGTTGCGCAGGTTCCCTGCACGCGAAAGACGGTCTGCGTGCTTTCCAGACCCTGCTTTTCGAGCTGCCGGCGCATGTGGGTGAGCAGCTCGGCCAGCGCCGGGTCCGACGGCAACGCCGCCACGCTGTGGCAGATGTTGCACTCGAAGTAGCTGTCGGCACGCGCCTGAACGGCGACATAGCGGCCGGTTCGTTCGGCGCTTTCGATGCGCTGCGCGAGTCCGGCGACGATCAGCCGGTCGAGCACGCGGTACAGCGTGACACGATCGATCGGCGCGACCAGCGTTTCCAGCTCGTCGTGCGACAGCGGCAGCGTCGCGGCCTCCAGCGCCTTGAGCACGGCGATCGACGCGCGTGTGCCACGCAAGCCGGCGGCGCGCAGGTACTCGCCCCAGTCGTCATCGCTGGGTGCGTCGGAACTGGCATGGCCCGGTTGGCGTGGCATTGGCTGGCGCGGTTCGGTCTCCATCATTGTCTCGCCGCCGACACCCTTCAAGTCCTGGCGCGCAGCCGTTGCCGGGTGCGCGTGGGCGCATAAGCCAATGCATGCACGACCCGCCCGCCGATCAGGTGTTCGGTGACGATGCGCTCGACGCCAGCTTCGTCAACGCCACCATAGACAGTGGCTTCGGGGTACACCTGCATTACCGGCGCCAACGCGCAAGGTCCGAGGCAACTCGTCTTCGCCGACACTGTGCCGTCACCTGCACTCGCCAGTGCGAGCCGCTTCTGCGCGTTGCGCAAGTGCCCCCAAAGCAATGCGCCGCCGGCGTTGTTGCACGGCCCACCCAGGCAGACGAGGGCACGGCGTTTTTGTGTCGGCACCTGAGACGCGTCGGGCGGTTCGGCAGCGTCGTCGATGCACTCGCCGCTGGTCAGTGCCGCGTCGAGCATGTCGCGCAGCAGCGCCGGCAAGCTTGCGCATTCCGACGGCGCCGGTCCGATGCGCACCCGGGGCCAGCGTCGAGTGGTGTCGGCACTGCGCCAGCGTTTGATCGCGCGCGTCAGCCACAGGCGATACGCGGGCTCGACCGGCACCAGCAGCGGCAACACGAGGAGTTCGTCAACCGGCTCGACAACCATTTCGAGCACCACGTCGCGCAACGGCGGATCGCCCTGTTCGGTGAAGGCAAAGCGCACCTGCGGCGCGCCGGGATGCCGTGCCAGCTGCCGCGCGAGGCGACTGATCTCGCCACTGGCGGCGCCGGTGAACGCGGCTCGCGCCACCAGGATCGCTGCGCGACGTGGAATCGGGGCTGTCGATGTGTTCACGCTCAAGGCTCGGAACTTTGAGTTCATCGCTGCGCTGTCAGTGGGTTCGCACCGGCCGTCGCCACAGCATGCGTATCACGAACAGTGCGCCGATGCTCGCGGTGACGATGCCCACCGGCAGCTCTTGCGGCGCAAGCAAGGTGCGGCTGATGAGGTCGCTGGCCAGCAGCAGCAACGCGCCCAGCAGCGCGCAATACAGCAGGGCTGCGCCGTGCAACGCGCCACCGAGTGCACGCGCCAGGTGCGGCACCATCAGGCCGACGAAGCCGATCACGCCGGCGAGCGCCACGAAGGTCGAGGTCGCGAATGCGGCGACGACGAACGACTCGGTGCGCACACGTGTCGGGTTCACGCCCAGGCTGTGCGCGGTGGCGTCGCCGGCGAGCAGCGCGTCCAGCGCATGGCGGCGCTTCGCCGCGTAGATGCAAAGCACGCTGAAGCCGAGCATCGCGATCGGCAGGTTGTCCCAGCGCGCCAGGCCCAACCCGCCGAGCGACCAGAACAGCACCGAGTGGGCGGCGCGCTGGTCGCCGGCGAACACGAGGTAGTGTGTCAGCGCGGAGAAAAGGAACGACACCGCCAGCCCCGCCAACACCAGGCGTTCCGGCCCGGCCCCTTGGCTGCGCCGCGCCACCGACAGGACGCTGGCGACGGCGACCATGCCACCGCCAAAGGCTGCGGTCGGCAGCGTCCAGCGGCCCAGCACATCGCCGGTGATGGAGATCACCGCGACCGCGCCCGCCGCGGCACCCGAGGACAGGCCGAACAGGAAAGGGTCCGCGAGATCGTTGCGCGTGACGGTCTGGAGCAGAGCACCCACGAGCGACAGCCCCGCGCCCACCAGAAGCGCCAGCAGCACGCGCGGCAAGCGCAGGTCCATCACGATGCGCTGCAGCATCGCGGCAGGTTGAGACTCTGGTGCGAGGCCGACGCCGATGGCCAGCGACGCCAATACATCGCGCGGCGGGATCGTGACGTTGCCCACCACCACCGAGGCCAGCGCAAGCATGCCGAGCAGCAGCGTGAACGACGCCACCAACCCGACGGCGCGTGCGTTCATTGCCCGGCGACCGGTCGCGCTTGCGGAACTTGTCGCAGCGCCGCCGCCAACTTTTCGATGGCGCCGATGTTGGCTGGACCTGGGGTCAGTTCGCCATACCGCAGCGCCACGAAGCGACGCTGCCGCACCGCGTCGGTGCCGCGCATTGCCGGGTGCGCTTGCAGCGCGCGCAGCAGCCGTTCGGGACCGCTGCCATCTTGGTAGTCAAGCAGGATCAGAAACTGAGGGTTGCGCGTGGCCACGGTTTCCCACGAGGCGTGGGCCCAACTGGCCGCCAGGTCGGCCATCACGTTGCGCCCGCCGGCGGCTTCGATCATCGCGTGCGCGATGGCGTGGCGGCCCGCGGTGAATGGCTTGTCTTCGCCCGAGTCGTACAAGAAAACACGCAAAGGCCGGGAGGCAGCGGGCGGCTGGAGTGCCGCAAGACGCTGCTTCCACTGCGAGATCAGCGCTGTCGCTTGCGCTGATTTGTTGAAAATTGCACCGAGCTTGAGCATGTCGGCGTAGAGCAGGTCCATCGTCGCCGTCGGGCGCGGCTTGCCCAGGTGGATGCAGCTTTCGCTCAGCACGAGTGTGGGAACGCCCTGCCGCGCCAGCGTTGACGGCGTGACCTCGCCACCGGGATTCATGCCGTAGTACCAGCCGGCGAAGAAGAAGTCCGGCGCCGCCGCGAGCAAGACCTCCATCGAAGGGTACTTGGGCGCGAGTTCGGGCACGTTGCCGAGTGCCGCCTTGAATTCCGGTCCGGTCTTGTACCAGCCACTGATGCCGGTCACGCCGACCAGCGATTCGCGCAAACCGAGCGCGAGCATCATCTCGGTCATGTTCAGGTCATGCACCACGGCACGGCGCGGCGCGGCGGCGATGGTCAGCGTCTCGCCGCAACTGTCCACGCTGACCGGGTACGCTGCGGCGCTCGTGCACAGGCCCAGCAGCCAGCCTCCTGCGAGCGCAGCGTGGAACCTCATGCCGCCGCGGCTTGGTAGGGCGGGTTGTCGAAAATCGTCACGGCGCGGCCGTCCCGCGGGTGCACCGCGGTGAAGGCGTCGACGCGGAAGACATCGCGCACGACGCCCGCCGCCAGCGCCGTCGCCGGGGGACCCAGCGCGACCAGCCGGCCCTGATCGATCACGGCCACCTGGTCGGCGAAGCGTGCCACGAGTGCCAGTTCATGCAGCACTGCGATCACGGTGACGCCCAGGCCACGCACCAGGTCGAGCAAGTCGCAGCGGGAACGCAGATCCAGGTGATTCGTCGGCTCGTCGAGCAGCAGCACCGAGGGTTGCTGCGCCAGCGCGCGCGCCAGGGCAGCACGCTGGCGTTCGCCACCGGACAAGGTGTCGATCGGCCGCCACTCGACCTGCGCGAGGCTGCACAGCTCAAGTGCGTGGCGCACCGAAGACCGATGCACGGCCTCGGACGACTCCTGGCGCCATGGGATACGCCCCAGCGCCACGTAGTCGTGAACGCTCAGAGGCAACGCGGCCGGTTCGGTCTGTGCGAGCACCGCAATGTGCTGGGCGCGCTCGAGTGCGGTCATGCGAGCAACGTCGGCCCCGTTCACGACGACGCGGCCTCGCGTGGGCATGGTGCGACCCGCGATCATGCTCAACAGGGTCGACTTGCCCGCCCCGTTGGGGCCGACGATCGCCAGGCACTGGCCGGGCGCGACGCCGAACGACAAAGGCTGAACGAGCGCCGCACCTGCCGCGGTGGTATAGGCCAACTGTTGGATGCAAAGCGTCGCGCCGACCATTGCTGAATCTCCTGAACTCAAAACGCCACTTGCAGCGTCAACTCGACGCTGCGCGGCGCGCCGACCAAAATTTGATCCGGGTAGAACGGATCGGCCCAGGCAGCGTAGTCACGATCGGTGAGGTTGCGCACATGCAAACTCAGCTTCGTCGAGGGCCACGTCTGCAGCGTGGCCTGGGCGTCGAGCAGCGTGTATCCGAGCAGGCGAACGGTGTTGGCGTCGTTGTGAAAGCGGTCGCCAACGCGTCGAACCGAAGCGCCGATCTCGGCGGGCCAGATGGCGTTGAAGCGGTAGCCTCCACCCAGATTCGCGAGCAGCCTGGCTACATTGGGCGGCGTGTTGCCGCTGAACGATCCGCCGGTAAACACATAGTCTTCATAGCGCGCGCGGGTATAGGCGAGGTTGGCCCAGACCTGCCAGGCGGGATCAGGGCGCACTGCAACAGCCCATTCCGCCCCCTTCGACGCCAGCGTGCCTGCCACGTTCAGTGCGCGGCCTCCTTGCGCCGCGTAGACGTTGCTGCGCTGAATGTCGTAGATTGAAAACGTGCTCTGTGCCAAGCCGCCCCAGAAGTCGGCCTTGACGCCCGCCTCGACGCTTCGCGAACGCGTCAATTCCAGCGGCTGAAGCCCGCCCAGCAGAAACAGGTTGTTCGCCGCCACATCCGCGGCGGTGGCGTACTGACCGTAAGCGGTGACGCCTTTGCGCATCTGCCAACTCAAGCCGAGGCGGCCCGTCGTGGGCTTGAACGTCTTGGAGAACGGGAAACCCGCCTGCGGCGCGCCGGCGGCGGTGTCCGAGGTCCGATCCAGCGCGATCGACTCGCGGCGCAAGCCCGCGATCAGCGCCAGATCCGGATCGAGGCGCAGCCGGTTCTCCACGGCCAGGGCGGTATTGCGAATCTTCGAGGTCTGCAGGCGCGTCGTCAACGTGCCATAGGTACCCCGCGCGGGATTGACAACGCTCACCGAATCGCCGGGGAAATTGGCCGCGCCGGGGCGGGTGAAATCGAGATCGCTCCATTCGATGGCGGCAACCAGCCGGTTTGGCATCGCCGCGATCGTCGCATCCCATTGCAATTCGGCCTTGAGCCCGTTCAGCGTTTGCTCGTGCCCGACGAAGAAACGCTCGCGATCGACCAGGCCGCTGGTCGCATTGAACGCCACCACCTCGTTGTTGAACCATTCGCGGTCAGCGGCGTAGCGGTAGACCTGGGCGCGCGTGGTCAGCTCCGGGGCGATCAGCCACTCCACGCCGCCGCGCAACCATGTCTCGCCGGCCGTGGTTCGGCTGTCGAGGACGTTGTAGTTGGTTTTCAGCGTGCGCTTGTCGATCGTCACTGTGCCGAGATCGGTGCCGTTGAAGTTGGAGACATAGGTGCCGGCGACGAAGTCATTGCTTGCGTTCGCCCCGGCGCTGGCGTGAGAGACCAGAGGTGTGCCCCAGTAGGTGTCAGCGCGGTCGCCTTTGAACTCAACGGCGCCCCACAGTTTGAGTGCGGCGGACAAACGCTGATCGAGTGCCGCCGACAGATGCCAGTTGCGACTGGGCGTGTCATCGATGTAACCACCGCTGCGATTCGCGTTCAGATCGAAGCGATAGTCCAGCCCATCCACCGGAGTGCTGCCGCCGGAGCCGACCCCAGCGCGCAGGGTGTCGAACGAGCCGTACGAAAGCGTGCCCTCGTTGCGCACGGCGCCGCTGTGCGGCATGCGAGTCACCAGATTGACCGCACCGCCAATCGCGCCTTCACCCGACATCAGCGAAGCCGGGCCCTTCAGAATTTCAACCCGATCCAGATTGCCCGTGCCCATGATGCGCGCGGTCATGTTCGGCGGGCCGATCTTGATGCCGTTGTACAGCATGTTGATCTGGCTGTTGGCGAACCCGCGCATCGAAAACGCGGTGGGCTCGGCCGGAAAATCGCCGGCGAGCACGCCCACCGCGCCCTGCGCGGCCTCGGTCACGCTGCGCAGGCCGCGCCGTTGCAGCGTCGCCTGATCCAGCAGTTCCACCGAGGCCGGCGTCTCGCGCAGGTTCAGGCCCAGACGCGAAGCCGCGGCGCTTTCACGCTCCAGGTCGATCGGCTTGTCGCGCTGGCCGCTCACTTCGACGCGCTCCAGCGTCAGGGTCGGGGCCTGGGCGAGTTGCACGTCTTGCGCGCGCAACGCCGGCGCGCCCAGGAGGGCCAACCCCAGGACGGACCCGCAGCGCAGCGCTGCCATCGGTGACTTCGACCGGCTCATCTTGCAACTCCAGGTATCGCAACCGAGTTGCAATAGTTTCCTGGGAACGGAAACTTGTCAAGAGGGGTAGCGAGCAGGTCCTCATCGCGTCAGGCGCAGAACCATCTGCGGCAAGACCCGCGGCAGCGATTCGATGCGGTCCAGCACCCGGTAGTTGGCCGCGCCGCAGATCGCGCGCACGTAGCCGTCCGCAGCCGGGTCGAGTGTGACGCAGAACACCACCAGCCCCAAGCGCCCGGCTTCGAGCACCGCGCGGCGCGCGTCTTCGATCAGATAGCGCGGATCAAAAATGTCGATGTCGTGCGGCTCGCCGTCGGTAACGAACAGGAGCAGTTTGCGGCGCTGTGGCTGCGTGGCAAGCCGCACGCTGGCGTGGCGCAGCGCCGCACCCATGCGCGTGGACAGGCGCGGCCGCACGCTGGCCAGGCGGGCGACGGCTCGCGTGGCGAGCTCTTCGCCGAAGCCCAGGATCTCGTCGTAGCGCACTTCGTGGCGCCCGTTCGAGCAGAACGCGTGCAGGGCGCAGCGATCGCCGGCGCGGATCAGCGTCAGGCAGGTCAGCACGGCCGCTTCCCGCGCCAGGTCGAACACGCTTCCGTGGCCCGAGGCCACCGGGTCCGCGCCCGAGGCTGAACTGTCGAGCAGCACCAGCGCGGCGATGTCGCGCTCGCGCCGGTCGATGCGCTGGTGCACCTTCTGTCCCGGCGAGTGGCGGGTGCGGCGCTCGATCGCCGAGCGCACCGCCGCGTCGATATCGAGTTCGTCGCCACGCAACTGGGCGCGCAGCTTCACTCTTTCGCGCAGGCGCCCGGCGCGCATCACGCGTTCCAGTCGCCCGAGCAGGAGCGTGTTCCTGTCGATGCACGCTTGCAGCGCACTCGGGTCGCCGGGTGTCGGTCGGCCTACGAGCACGGTGCACCAGGCGCCGCGGTAGTCGCCGATCAGGCGGTCCCACTCGGGGTACTGGTGCGTCGCGAGCAGCGAGCGCTCGGTGCCGCCTGCACCGGCCTCGACGTGGCGCGGGCGTGGCGCCGGCGCGCCGCTGTCGGAGTCCTGGTCGACTTCCTCGTCGGTGGTGTCGTCAGGCGGCAGCGGCAGCGGATCGGCGGCAAGCTGGACCAGCGGCTGCGCGTCGGCACCGGGTTGCCACAGGTGCGCGTTGTCGTCGCGGTACGACGGCTCGACGACGTATTCGCGCGCATTGAACTGCAGGCGCATCTGGCCGACGTCGTTGCCCAGGCGCGAGGCCATGTCGCGCAGCGCCGCTTTTTGCAGCAGTCGCGGCTGGCGGCCGCCGTCGCTGGCCTCGAAAAACAGGCGCCGTGCCTTGACGACCCATGGGTGCGGATCGGTGCGTTGCGGGTCCAGCAGGCAGCGCGCCAGGCGCAGCATCAGCACGACGAAGCTGTTGCCGTGCGACGCTTCGACCGTGTGGAACTGCAGCCACAGGCGCCGCAAGCCCGGCATCTCGGCGCACGCGAGCGCTTCGACGCGTGCGTCTTCGAGCAGCCCGAGCAGTGCAGTCTGGATCGGCTTCAAGCTGCCGCGCTCGAAACGCTGCGTGCTGTGGCACAGGTGCGCCGCTGCGTGCGCGGCCGCCGCGTCGTACCAGCTGCGCGCCAGGGGGCCGCGCAGCGCCCGGCCCGCTTCGGGCAGGTGCAATCCCAGATTGCTGAGAAACGGGCGCCGCGTCGCCAGGCCCTGTTCCACCGGCAGCAGCTTCGGTGCCACGTCGAACAGCGCGCGCAACAGGTGGCCCAGGCGCGCCTTGCTCGACGCGAGGTCGATGCGCGCATCGGGCGCGGCGACGGCGAGTGTCGATTCGCGCGAGCGCAGCTCGAAGTGCGCCAGCGCCGCGTCACTCTCGGCGCTGCGCAGCTGGCCGTGGCGCAGGCCCAGGCGCGCCCACATCAGCAGCTCCGCCGGTGAGCCGTGGCGCAGCACTTCTTCTGAGCTTTCCAGCAGCGCCAATGTGCAATGGCGCGCCTCTTGCGCGACTTCGCGCACGGCGGTGAGCCAGGCCGCCAGGCCGCCGCTGCCGGTGAGGCGCGGCGCGAGCAGCGACAGGCGTTGCACGATGGCACCGAGCAGCGCGGCATCCGCGCCGAGCATGCGCAGCTCGACCAGGCTTTGCGCGAGCAGTTGCGACGACTCCTCGCTAAGGTTGGCCTCGAGCACATGGCGCGAGCGCTCCATCTCGAGCGTCACGCTGTCGGGCAACTGCGCCGCACGCAGCGTGGCGATCGGATTGCGGTAGGTCTTGGGAATGCTCACGGCGACGGCCCGTTGATTGCGCGAGCGCGAGGTCCGGGCAGGCGATGCGGCGCGACGCTGGCGCTGCGCGAGACGCGGCGCGTCAGAACGACGCGGCCACCGCGGCCTCGAGCGCCTGCGCCATGTCGGCGTCGTCGGTCACCGGGTGCACCACCGCCATGCGGCAAGCGGTCACCGGGTCCAGGCCGCGCGCGATCAGCGCGCCGGCGTGCACCAGCATGCGCGTCGAGGCGCCTTCTTCCAGGCCATGCCCCTTGAGGCGGCGCGTGCGCTCGCCCAGTGCAACCAGTTTGGCCGCGCTGGTTGCGTCCAGCCCGGTTTCATGGACCACGATCTCGGCCTCGATCGCGGTGTTCGGGAACCCGAACTCAATCGCCGCGAAGCGCTGACGCGTCGACGTCTTTAAGTCTTTCATCACCGTCTGGTAGCCCGGGTTGTACGAGATCACCAACTGAAAGTCGGCGTGCGCGTGCACGAGCTGGTTCAATTTTTCGATCGGCAGTACGCGCCGCGCGTCGGACAGGGGGTGGATCACAACCGTGGTGTCGGCGCGCGCCTCGACGACTTCATCCAGATAACAGATCGCGCCGTAACGCGCAGCGAGCGCGAGCGGGCCATCTTGCCAGCGTGTGCCTTCGGCGTCGAGCAGCCAGCGGCCGACCAGGTCGCCGGCGGTGATGTCTTCGTTGCACGCCACCGTGATCAGCGGCTTGCCCAACCGCCACGCCATGTGCTCGACGAAGCGGCTCTTGCCGCAGCCCGTCGGGCCTTTCAACATCAATGGCAGGCGCAGGCCGAACGCGGCGTCGAACAGCGCGATCTCGTCGGCGACGCCGCGGTAATACGGTTCGCGTTCGATCCGGTACGGCGCCAGCGGGTCGCCCGGCGCGCCGCCCGTGGGGCGGCGCTCGGGTGCCGCGGCGCCGCGACGCTGACCGAGCGTGGAATCGCTCATGCGACCGACTTGCCGTGTCAGCGGTGCGCCGCCGTGCTCTGGTTCGGAATGCCCTCGATCGGGCATTCGTCGGTGCCGACGGTGGAGCGCGTGATTGCCTCGACCTGCTGGCGCGTGCCTTCCGGATCCTTGATCCACTTCGAGTAGAAGTCGTACGGGCACGCTGCCACGCCCCTGTCGCCTTCGCGCGAGTTGATCAGTCCGGTGTAGCCGCGGTGCACCAGCTTGAACAGGTGGTTCTCGCTCTGGCCGTTCTTGCGGAAGTCGCGGATCAGCGTCTTGGACAGTGCCGCGTACTGGACCCCCATGTCTTCCTCGCCGCATTCGCCGAGGGTGCGGCCGTCGAAGCCGATGATCGCCGAGTGGCCGAAGTAGGAGTACACGCCGTCGAAACCGGAAGCGTTGGCCACGGCGACATAGGTGTTGTTCGCGAAGGCCATCGCCTTGGACATCAAGATCTGCTGTTCCTTCGCCGGGTACATATAGCCCTGGCAGCGAATGATCAACTCGGCGCCCTTCATCGCGCAGTCGCGCCAGATCTCCGGGTAGTTGCCGTCGTCGCAGATGATCAGGCTGATCTTCAGGCCCTTGGGTCCGTCGGACACGTAGGTGCAGTTGCCCGGGTACCAGCCTTCGATCGGCACCCACGGCATGATCTTGCGGTACTTCTGGACGATCTCGCCCTTGTCGTTCATCAGGATCAGCGTGTTGTACGGCGCCTTCTTCGGGTGCTCTTCATGGCGCTCGCCGGTGAGCGAGAACACGCCCCACACCTTCGCCTTGCGGCACGCCTCGCCGAAGATCTCGGTTTCCGCCCCGGGCACGGTGGACGCGGTGTCGTACATCTCCTTGCTGTCGTACATGATGCCGTGCGTGCTGTACTCGGGAAAGATCACCAGGTCCATGCCGGGCAGGCCGACCTTCATGCCTTCGAGCATCTTCGCGATGTTGCGCGCATTGGCGATGACTTCCGCCTTGCTGTGCAGCCGGGGCATCTTGTAGTTGACGACCGCGACACCGACGGTGTCCTTGCTGCTGGATATATCGCCGTGAAGCATTTGAATCTCCTCTCAGGGGTTGAATAACAATGGCGAGCGGTTCGGTGGAACTTCACCCGCCGACAGGGAACGGGAAAACAGGGGTTGGGGTCTCCTTCGGTTTCAATGGCCCAGCATCCACGGGCGTTTGGGCGCATGCGGCCGGGCCGGGGGATGCCGGTGCGCGTGGCCATGCCTATGGCCATGGGCCTTCAAGCGGTGCACCACGTCGGGCTCGTGCGCGCTCTTTTCGTTGCGCATCTCGGCGTAGCGGTTATGGCTCGCCATCAGGTTCAAGCGCGGTGCGCTCATGCTGCGCGGCGCCAGCGTCGCGCACGAGGTGCACAACGCCGGCGCGTTCGACTCGCGCATCGAGCCACGCGCTTCGAACGGCCCGCACGTCGGGCAGAGATAGTCGTAAAGCGGCATGGTCAGCTCGCGCGCGCCAGGTCGGCGCCCTTGGTCACGTGCTTCTTCGGGCCTTTCGCGTTCGGGCGGATGTCGAAGTCGAAGATCGCGGTGGGGATGTAGAGCGACACGCAGGCATTCGGAATGTCGACGACGCCGCTCACGCGGCCTTCCACCGGCGCGGTGCTCAGGATCGTGTAAACCTGCTCGCCCGAGTAGCCGAAGTTCTTCAGGTAGTTGATCGCGTGCAGGCACGCGCGTCGGTAGGCCAGCGTCACGTCGTTGTAGCGCTGGGTGCCGTCGTCTTCGACTGAAATGCCTTCGAACACCAGGAACTCGGAGTAGTTCGGTTCCACCGGCCCGGGCTCGAACATTGCCTGCGTGATGCCATACATCTCGCAGCCGCCCTTGATGATGTCCACACCGAGGTCGATGAAGCCGCCCATCTCGATCGCGCCGCAAAACGTGATCTCGCCGTCGCCCTGCGAAAAGTGGAAGTCGCCGGTCACCAGGCCCGCGCCCTTCACGTACACCGGCAGGTAGACGCGGCTGCCGCGCGACAGGTTCTTGATGTCGCAGTTGCCGCCGTTTTCGCGCGGCGGAATCGTGCGTGCGCCTTCGCGCGCGGCCTTCTTCAGCTTGTCGCCCTTCAGGCTGCCGAGCATCACGCCGGTCGGGTCCGGCGGCAGCGCGAGCGGCGGCACGCGGTCCGGGTTGGTGGCGATCAGCGCGCGTTCGCGGTCGTTCCACTTCTTGAGCAGCTTGTGCGACGGCACGCAGCCGATGATGCCCGGGTGGGTGATGCCGGCGAAGCGCACGTTGGGCACGTGGCGCGACGTGGCGAAGATGCCTTTCAGGTCCCACACCGCCTTGCGCGGGTAGGGAAAGACGTCGGTCAGGAAACTCGCGCCGTTGTTAGTGGGGAAGATGCCGGTGTAGCCCCACTCGAAGTCGCGGTGCGGGCCGATGTCCAGGATGTCGACGACGAGCAGGTCGCCCGGCTCGGCGCCTTTCACGCCCACCGCACCCGACAGGTGGTGGCACGGCAGAAGGTTGCAATCGCGCACGTCGTTCGCGCTGTCGTTGTTGCCGATCTGGCCTCCGTCCCAGGGGAAGGTTTCGACGCGAAAGTCCTCCCCCGGCTTGACCATCGTGTACAGCGGCGTGTCGGGGTGCCAGCGGTTCACGATCACAGGCTCGGGCTGCGCGGTCACAGGGCGCTTGCGATCCACGCTGATGACGGTCTTGGGCATGTGAGTCTCCTCTCGAAGTGGGCAGCTGGTTCGCTGCGTGGTGGGTCAGTCGAGCGTGCGCACGGCCTGCCGCACGCTGAATTCGGGCCCTTGCGAAATGCGCTTGAAGTAGCCGGCGTGGCCCGGCGACCCCGCCGGCCAGTTGCGCTGAAAGTGCGCCAGCCACTCGGCGTGTGCATACCGGATCGGCAGTGCGTCGAAACGAATCCCTTCCAGCGTGGTGCCGTACAGGCTGCCGGCCGGCACCGCGGCGCTCGCCGAAATCCGCGTCAGCAGCCCATAGGTCTTGCCCAGGAAGTTCGGCAGACCGGCGGCGCCGTTGTTGGCGATCAGCCGGCGTTGGCCATCGACGTCGAAGTCCTGCATCACGGGCAGTCCGGTGTGGCTGCAGGCAAACGCGCACACCTGCGCGGCGCGGAAGTAGTCGGCGATGCGCGCCGCCGGCGTGACGTGCGCGGGCGTTGCCAGCGCCTGCACCTTGAGTTCGCCGCGCGTCGGCGGCATCGCCTCGAACCCGAAGCCCCAGCCGGCGAGCGACTCGGCGTCGCCATGCACCACGGCGACGGCCTGGCCGCCGACCTCGACGCGTCGAAACATCGGCAATGCGGCGATGCGCCGGCCCAGCTCGGGGAACCCGCGCGCTGTCTCGCGCAGACTGTCCATGATCGCGTTGGAGTGCTCAACGGTCTGCGCGTCCACGGAGTCCGGGTAGTTGCAGCCGCAGCCGTTGTCCGCGTCGGCGCTGCCCAGCTCCGCTTCGACGTTGCCGAGCAACGCCGAATGCTCCAGAACAGTCTGGTTGATTTCGGAAAAACTCTCGGCGTCGACGTCGAGCCAGTTGAAGTCGCCGTTGAACAGCAGTTCCACACGCTCACCGCTGCGCTCCTCTTCGGCGCGCTGCATCGCCAGCACCTGTCGCAGGCTTTCCACATTGCCGTACAGCCCGCCCACCACATACACCGTGTGCGCCCGCAACGGCGCTGCGCCCGCAAGCGCATCGGGCGGGTAGCGGTAGTGGAGCGGGCAGCTGCGGCCGGGTGAACTCATGGCGCGCTCTCAAATCGTCAGAAACGCCTGAATCCGCGCCGGGTCGACTTCGCCGCGCCGCGCCTCGTGCACAAAGGCGCCGCGCTCGATGATGAGGAGTCGATCGGCGACTTCCAGGGCAAAGCTGAGTGCCTGCTCGGCGACGATCATCGCAAAGCCGCGCTCGGCCTTGAGGCGCACCAGCGTGCGCGCGATGTCCTTGACGATGGACGGTTGCAGGCCTTCGGTGGGCTCGTCCAGCAACAGAACCTTGGGCCGCGCGGCCAGCGCACGGGCAATCGCCAATTGTTGCTGCTGGCCCCCTGACAGGTTGCCCGCCTTGCGTGCACGCATTTCGCGCAGCGTCGGAAACACGTCGAGGATCCACGCGGGCACGCCGCCGCGGTCGTCTTGCGGCAGTCCGGCAAGAATGTTTTCTTCGACGCTGAGCTGCGCAAACACCATACGTCCCTGCGGCACATAGGCCAGCCCGGCACGCACCCGTTGGTGACTCTTCAGCCCCGAGACGTAGGCGTTGCCGACACGAACACTGCCCCCGCGCAGCGGCAGTAGGCCGATCAAGGCCTTGAGCAAGGTGGTCTTGCCCATGCCGTTGCGGCCCATCAGCGCCAACGTTTCGCCCGGCGCCACCTCGAAACTGGCGTTGTGGATGACGTGGCTCTCACCGTAGGCGACGTCGAGGTGTTGCGCGGCGAGCATGGCGGACCCCTCAATTGCCCAGGTACACGTCGATGACGCGCGGGTCCGCCTGCACGGTATCCATCGGGCCTTCGGCGAGCAGCCTGCCCTGGTGCAGCACGGTCACGCGGTCGGCGATGCTGCGCACGAAGCCCATGTCGTGTTCGATCACGACCAGCGACCGGCCCACCGCCACGCGCTTGAGCAGCGCCGCGGTCAGCTCGCGTTCGCGCGCGCTCATGCCGGCCACCGGCTCGTCGAGCAGCAGGAGTTCGGACTCCTGCATGAGGAGCATGCCGATCTCCAACCACTGCTTCTGGCCATGCGACAGCACGCCGGCCTTGGTGCGCAATTCGGCCTCGAGGTGAATCTCGCCGGCCACTTGTTCGATGCGCGAGTCCACGTGGGCATCGGCGCGGCCGAACAGACACGCCAGAACGCCGCGTCGCCCGGGATGCGAAATCTCGAGGTTCTCGAACACCGTCAAGTCTTCGTAGGTCGACGGGTTCTGAAATTTGCGGCCGATGCCCGCGCGCGTGATCTCATAGTCGGTCATCTGCGTCAAGTCACGGTCCTTGAAGCGGATGTGCCCTTCGGTGGGCCGGGTCTTGCCGCAAATCATGTCGAGCAAGGTGGTCTTGCCCGCGCCGTTGGGACCGATCACGCAGCGCAACTCGTCGCGCTCGACGCGGAAGTCAAGACCATCGACCGCGCGAATGCCGTCGAACGCAACGCTCAAGTTCTTCACCTCGAGCAAGGCCGTCATCGCGCCCGCCTTCTGTTCAGCGCCGGCGCCCAACGCTGCACCGCGCCCGCCAGGCCAGCAGGCAGGAGCATCACGATCAGAATGAACAGGCCGCCAATGACGTAGGGCCAGTACTCGAGGAAGTTCTCCGAGAAATAAGTCTTCGCCGCGCCAACCCCCAGCGCGCCGTAGACCGCGCCGATCAGCGACAGTCGCCCGCCGACCGCGGCGAAGATCACCATCTCGACGGATGCCACGATGCCGATCAAGGACGGCGACGCCAACCCCACATGCAGCGTGAACAGCATGCCGCCGATCGACGTCATGACTGCCGCGACGCTGAAGATCGCTGCCTTGAACAGCGCGGGGTCATAGCCCGAAAAGCGCACCCGGTCTTCGCGGTCGCGGATCGCAACCAGCACGCGGCCGAAACGGCTGCCGACGATCCAGCGCCCAAGCAACAGGCTCGCCAGCAGCAGCGCCACTTCGATCGCATAGAGCAGTTGCCTGGGCCCCTCGCCATCGATCGTCAAGCCGGCCAAGGTGCGAAAGTCAGTGATGCCGTTGATGCCGCCGGTGTAGCCTTGCTGGCCGACGATGACGATTCCCGCGATCGAGGCGAGCGCCAAGGTCACGATGGCGAAGTACACGCCGCCGACGCGCTTGCGAAAATTGGCGTAGGCGAGCGCGAATGCCAGCCCGGCAGGCAGCACCAGGACCATCGCGAGCGCGAACGGCAGGGAGCCGAACGGTACCCACCACCACGGCAACTCCTCGACGCTGTTCCAGACCATGAAGTCGGGCAAGCTCGAGCCGTAGAACTGCGACAACGCCGAACCCGAACCCGCGATCGCCGCCGCCTCCAACTTCAGGAACATCGCCAGCGAATAACTGCCCAGGCCAAAGAAGATCCCCTGCCCGAGGCTGAGAATTCCGCCAAAGCCCCAGGTGAGCACAATGCCCACGGCAGCGAACGCAAAACTCAAGTACTTCGCCACCAGTCCCAGGCGAAAGCCGTCCAGCATCAGCGGCAGAACGACCACCAGCAACAGGGCCAGCAAACCGAAGCTGGACCAACTGAATACGCCGTTGCGCATCGACGCATCGGAGCGCACGACAGTGCCTGGCGCGGGGCTTGTGGCCAGCGCGGATAGCGTGGCGCGGTGTTCGGTGGCATCCATCAGCGCCGCACCCGACTCGCAAACAAGCCGTTCGGCCTGAAGTACAGCACCACGATGACCAACAGGAGGATCGCGGCCTTGGCCATCGCACCCGAAGTCACGAACTCGAAACTCGACTGCAGCTGGGCGATGATGAAGCTCGACAGCACGGTGCCCAGCAGGCTCTCAACGCCACCGAATACGACGACGATGAAGGTGTCGACCAGGTACTGTTGGCCGGTAACCGGACCGGTGGAGGCAAGCATCGTGAACGAACTGCCGGCAATTCCCGCCAGGCCGCAGCCCAGCGCAAAAGTCGTCGCGTCGACACGCACGGTATCGATTCCCGCCGCGCCCGCCATGGCGCGGTTCTGCGTCACGGCACGCAGACGCAGCCCCATGCGCGTGTGGAACAGCAAGCGGTAGACGGCAAGCGTCACCGCCACCGCCAGCGCAATGATGAACAGGCGAGACAGCGGCAGGCTGACTCCGGGCAACACCTCGACCGCCCCCTGCAGCCAAGACACCGTGTGCACCGTCACGTCGCGCGGCCCGAACAGATGCCGAAACACCTGCTGCAACATGAGGCTGACGCCCCAGGTCGCGAGCAGCGTGTCCAGCGGGCGCCGGTAGAGGAATTGAATCAGCGCGCGCTCCATCAGCCACCCGAAGGCAAACGTGATGAGAAACGCGACGACGATCCCCACGACGAAGAACAGCCCCATCGCCTGCGGCCAGGCCCACGCAAAGAACAGCCCCGTCGCGTAAGTCGCGTACGCGCCCATCGCCATCAACTCGCCGTGCGCCATGTTGATGACACCCATCAGCCCGAAGACGATCGCCAGGCCGAGTGCCATCATCAGGAGCACGGTGAACAGCGACAAGCCGTTGAAGGCCTGCAAGACGAACGTCGCGAAGGTCATGCGCAGGCCTTGTCCCTTGCCCTTGCTCAGATCTTCGGGAACGGGTTCGGCTCGATCAGCGGCGACTCGTAGAGCATCTTCACCTGCCCGTCCTTCTGGAATTCGCCGATGCGCGCGTGTTTCCACAAGTGATGGTTCGAGGCGTGGAACTTGACCTTGCCCTCGGGCGCGTCGATCTCCAGGTTCGCGGACGCCGCCACCACTTTCTCGACGTCGAAGCTCTTCGCCTTCTCAACCGCCATCTTCCACAAGTACACCGAGGTGTAGGCGCAGGCCAGGGTGTCGCCGGTGACCCGCTTTTCTCCGTACTTGGCCTTGAACGCCTTGACGAATTTCTGGTTCGCTGCGTTGGGCAGACTCTGGAAGTAGCCCATGCACGTGAGGACGCCCTCGACGTTTTCGGCGCCGATGCCCGAGACCTCTTCCTCCGACACCGCCAGCGCCAGCACGGTGACCTTTTTCATGTCGATACCCGAGGCCTTGAGTTGCTTGTAGAAGGCGACGTTCGAGCCGCCCACCATGGTGCTGAGCACGACATTCGCGCTGCTGGCCTTGATCTTGTTGATCGCCGAGCCGAACTCGATGTGGCCCAGCGCAAAGTAGTCTTCGCCCGCGACCTTGGCGCCGGCCTTGGCGATCGTGGGCTTGGCGATCTTGTTCGTGGTGCGCGGCCAGATGTAGTCCGAGCCGATGAGGTAGAAGTCCTTGCCCTTGTTCGCCGCCAGCCAGTTCACCGCGGCGATCACCGACTGCGTCGCCTCTTGCGCCGTGTAGAGCATGTTGGGCGACTGCTCCAGACCTTCGTAGTAGGTCGGGTAGTACATCAGCCCTTTGCCCTTTTCGAACACCGGCAGCACCGCCTTGCGCGACGCCGACGTGTAGCAGCCGAACACGGCAGCGACCTTGTCGCGCTCGAGCAACTTGCGCGCCTTCTCGGCGAAGGTGGGCCAGTCGCTCGCACCGTCTTCGACGACCGCCTCGATGCGGCGACCCATCACGCCGCCGGCGGCGTTGATCTCTTCGATCGCGAGTTTCTCAGCGTCGACGACCGACGCCTCGGCCAGCGCGATGGTGCCCGTCAGCGAGTGCAGGATGCCGACTTTCACCGTGTTTTGGGCAAAGCCCGAGGGCAACACCGTCGTTACACCGACCGCAGTGGCCGACTGCAACAGGTCACGTCTTGAAAATGCTTTCATTGAAGTCTCCAGTGTGGGTATTCAGAAGAAGATGAACAACGCTCGCTGCTGCGCCTGTTGCAACGAGGTTCGGAAACAAAAACGCCTGACGAACCGGGGAGTTCAGTCAGGCGCTGCTGCCGTGCTGCAAGGCGGCGTTGTTGGCGCCTACAGCGGGAAGTGGAGTCGAGATTAATGGAGAGCGCGATGCGCTGTCAAGCCTCGCAACAATATATTTTCCATGTCAAGCGAATCGGGGCCTAGCGTTTCTACGGAGATGCCGCGCGCAACCGCTCAAGGCGGCGCGCTTCACCGCATAGCACGCGCGACAAGACCAGCCGCATGTGCCAGAATATTTTCCAGTTCAACTCTTCGTCCAATGCGAGTCTGACGGACGCAACAGCCCGTGGCCAACACCGATCCGGTTCGAGTGGGCGTGCTGTTTTCGCGCGCCGGCATCACGTCTCGTGTCGAGCAGTCGCAGCTGCTTGGAACGTTGTTCGCGATTCGCGAAGTCAATGAAGGCGGAGGCATCGGCGGACGCGAGCTGGTGCCGGTGCACCACGACCCGGCATGCATTCCGCAGAACTACCGCAGGCTCGCCGAGCGGCTGGTGCAGGAGGACCGTGTCAATGTCATCTTCGGTTGCTACATGTCGAGCACGCGCAAGGCGGTGATGCCGGTGGTGGAGAAGTGGCAGCGCCTGTTGTTCTACCCCACGCTCTACGAAGGCTTCGAGTTTTCCCGCAACATCATCTACACCGGCGCGGCACCGAACCAGAACAGCGCGCAGCTGGCCGAGTACATGACGCGGCACTTCGGCGAGCGGGTGTATCTGGTGGGCAGCGACTACATCTATCCCTACGAGTCGAACCGAATCATGAGCGACTTCATCCTCGAGCGGCCCGGTGGCAGGAAGTTGGCCGAGCGCTACGTTCGGCTCGATGCGACCGCTGACGACTTTGCGGACATCGTGCGGGACATCAAGGACAAGCAGCCGAGCTTCATTTTCTCCACCGTCGTCGGCAAGGGCACGCAATTGTTCTACCAGGCGTACGCCGACGCCGGGCTGGACCCGGCGAAGATTCCCATCGCCAGTCTGACCACCTGCGAGGCAGAGGTCGGCGAAATGGGGCCGGCCGTCGCCGCGGGTCACATCACGGCGGCAACGTACTTTCAAAGCGTCGACAGCAAGGTCAACCGCGATTGTGTGAGACGCTTCCGCGCCGCCTACGGCGACGAGGTCGAGCCGAACATGTGCTGGGAAGCGGCTTATTTTCAGTTGCACATGTTTGCCCGCGCGATGCGCCGCTGCGGCTCGGACGAAATCGACATGTTGCTGCCGCATCTGCTGGGCAGCGAGTTCGACGCGCCGCAAGGTCTGGTGCGCGTCGATCCGCGCAACCACCACACGCGGCTGCACCCACGGATCGGCCGCGTCGGCGGCGACGGCAAGTTCTCCGTGGTCGCGCAGTCGCCCACCGGTGTCGACGCCGATCCGTACCTGGTTCACCACGCGGCCGACGAGTGGACCAAACGCTGCCTGGAACTCGGAGATATTAGTGGCTAGGGACGGCGCCGAGCGCGGCGTCGCCGGTCGCGAGCAACGCTCGACGACCACCCTGCTGCGCAATCTTCGCAGTCTTCGGGTCATGGTGTTTCATCCGAAGGACAGCGACGGCGAAATGCTTGCGCAGCAGCTGCAGCGCATCGGGTGCAAAGTCCTGACGATCTGGCCGCCGCTGCAAGAACTGCCCGACACGGTGGACGTCGTCTTTTGCGCCGTGCGGCCCGACCACGAGGCGATCCGGTGCAGCTGGATGAGCGAAGACCCGCCGGTGCCGGTGATTGCCGTCGTCAACTACGAGAACCCGACGATCATCGACGCGGCGCTGCGCATCGGTGCGCGTGCCGTAATGCTGAGCCCCGTGCGTTCGGCCGGTATCTTGTCTTCGCTGGCGATGGCGCAGCACACGCATGTCGAACTGCGCGAGGCGCGCCGGCGAGTCACGCGCTTGGAGCAGAAGTTGCTGTGCGCGAACCAGATCAGCGAAGCCAAGGCGATCCTCATTCGAACGCGCAACGTGAGCGACGAAGAGGCCTATCGCATCATTCGCGAGCAAGCGATGAGCAAGCGTCTGGCCACCGAAGACATTGCGCGCGCGATCATTCATGCCGACGGCATTCTGTCGTTCGCGACTCGCCAGAGTTGATGATGCCGAGCAGCGCGGTTCGCCTTGCCTGTCACGGTAGAGCGATTCGTTGCGCGTCGCCGCCAACCCGGAGGATGTCGGTGTTGGAGATGCAGGAAATGATCGAGTGGGAGTGAGGGGAAACAGCGCTGGGAAGCGCATTCAGCTGTCATGCGAGCGGCTGACATGTAGACCAGCACTTGGGGTCCTGGCCGGGAAGGGACCGCTGGCTCGCACCGCGCTTGCACGGCGGCGCGGTGAGTCGCGCGTGCCGGATCTGCGAGGTGATCGCCGACATGCCGGACGCTGGGCACGGTTCGATGCTGTCGCCCCTGCCGCCCGGCATCGATGGCATCGCGGGCGAGCTGCTCAACGACCCGCCCGGCTTTGACCGCAGCCGCATGCCCGAGGTCGACCGCAAGATTGCAGCCTTCTTCGTGCGCCACGTGCCGGCCGTCGGCACGCCTGCCGCGAACGCTTCGCGGGCCAACGCCGCAGACTGAAAGCACCTCGCCGAGTTGCGGACCGCGTCAGGAGTCGTTGTGCGCGACCTTCATGTGCCGGCGCGTCCCCGCCGCTACGTCGTAAATGTTGAAGTCGCTCATCGTGCGCCCGTACAGGTGCAGGCTCACGGCGCGGCTGCGCTCCAGCGCGACGCCCGTGATGTGGATGTGATCGGGATTCGGAACGAAAGTCGTGACCGATCCCATGGGCAGCAGAACGATGCCGCCGCGCGCGAGCACGATGCCTTCATCCGCACCCGTGTCAGGCGATTGCCGCACGAAGCTGCGCTCTTCGAGAACGCCTTCGACGACGCCCACGACGCCCCAGCTGCCGTGGTCGTGCACCGGCGTCCATTGCCCCGGCAGCCAGACGAGCGCGTAGAGCGACAAGCTGCCGTCGTCGGCGCAGTGGATCAGGTTGCGCGTGTAGTGGTCGGGGTCGCTGCGAAAGTGCTGCTCTTGCAGGAAGCTGCCGGAGTGCACGAGCAGATCCATCATGAGCGGCGCAATTGCCGTGACGCAGTCGGACGGCTGCGGGTGCGCTGCGCTGAACGCCACCGCTTGGCGAATGAAATCGTGCAGGGCGCTGGAGGTCGGCATCGATTCCATCATACCCAGTGCCGCGCCTTCCGTTGACGGCGCCGTGGCGGGCGTTGGCGAAGCGGGTCCTGAAGCATCGAGGTCGCCGGCGTGCGTTTCTCGCGCAAGCCGGGCCGGCGACGCTGTGGCGGCTGATGCCGGCACGCGTTGCCGCTACATTTGAGGCCATTCCACACTGATCCGGGCCCGAGCGGAACGAAGCGCAATGCCCAGCCAGAAGTCTCTTTTCGACGCGGCCGACACGGCGGTCGTGCACTTGCCCGGTGCGGCGGGAACGGCGCCGCTGTCCAAGGCGCAGCTCACGTTCAACCGGCTGATCGAGCGGATCGAGCGCCAGCGCGAAGCGCTCGCGGCGTGGCAGGATTTCCTGCCGAAGTATCAGCAGCGTTTCGCTGCCGAGCTCGACCCGCTGCAGCGCCGCTGCGACCGCGCGCAGCTCGCGCTGGCCAAGGTTTTCGATGCCGCGCACGACAGCGCGGTGACCACCAAGCGCGAGCGCGCCAAGCTCGCCATGCTCGTGCTCGACGTCTGTTCGCAGCTGCTGGCGAGTGACGATGCGTCGGACGCGGACGCTGATGTCATTGCCCTGCACGACAAGTACAGCGACGCGAGCCACGCCGAGCTGAAAGAAGAAGAAACCGGCTTTCTCAAAGACATTGCCGAGACCGTCTTTGGCGTCGAGTTGAACGACGAGACGACAAGTTCGCCCGAAGCGATCCGTGACGCGATGCAGCGCAAGTTGCTCGAGCAATCCGATGCACAGCGCCAGAACGCTGCGGCGCGCGCCAAGTCGGCCAAGGCGCTCGCCAAGGAAGCGAAACTCGCCGAAGCGGCGCAGGCCGCGACCCAGTCGGTGCGCGAGATCTACCGCAAGCTCGCGAGCGTCTTGCACCCCGACCGGGAAACCGATGCCGCCGAGCGCGAGCGCAAGACCGGCCTGATGCAGCAAGTGAACCAGGCGTACGCCGAGAAGAACCTGCTGCGCCTGCTCGAGTTGCAAATCCAGATCGAGCAGATCGACGCGGCGTCTCTCGCGTCGATGAATCCGCTTCGACTCGGGCATTACAACCAGGTGTTGACCGAACAATGCGCGCAGCTCGAGCATGAAATCGACGCGCTGCTTCAGCCTTTCGTCCACCCTGGCAGCTCACTGCCGCGCCAGGGCCTGACGCCGCAGACGCTGGACCGTGCGCTGGATGGCGACGCTGCTGCGCTGCGGCGCGAAGCGCAACGCGTCGAACATGACCTGAAGCGCCTGTCCGACCGCGCCGCGTTAAAGGCGTGGCTGAAACACATCAAAGTCGAGCGCGAGCGAGACGTCGAGACGACGCACGCCGAGCTCTTCGACGCGTTCCGGCACACGCGTTGAATGAGATTCCGATGAAGTCATGAAGATCAGCCTTGAAACGTTGAGCGAAGTTCAGGCGCTTCAAGACGCGGCAGGAATGCGTCTGGCACTGGATCAGGCGCAAAACGCCTGGCTCGTGGGCGAGGTGCCGGTCGGTGCGGTCATTGTTCGCGACACGCCCGCGGGCCGCCAGGTGCTTGCCACCGGCTACAACCGTCCCATCACCGAGCACGACCCGACGGCGCACGCCGAAATTGTCGCGCTGCGCCACGCCGCCACGCTGCTCGGCAACTACCGCCTGCCCGAGTGCGAGCTCTATGTGACGCTCGAGCCCTGCGCGATGTGCGCGATGGCGCTGCTGCACGCGCGCTTCAAGCGCGTCGTGTTCGGCGCGCGCGACCCGAAGACCGGCGCCGCAGGCTCGGTGCTCAATTTGTTCGACGTGAAGCTGCTGAATCACCACACGGAACTGCTCGGCGGCGTGCTCGAAGCCGACTGCAGCCACATGCTGAGCTCGTTCTTCGAAGAAAAGCGCGAGCAGTTTCGGCAACGCCGCGCTGCATCCGGTGAAGCCGCGCCCGCACCCGACACCCCGATACCGACCGGCGAAGCGATCGAAATCGAACACCCGTCGCTCGCGCCTTGAATCGGCACTCCGCACACTCGCCGGCATCGATGACCTCGCTGACCCTTTTCACTCCCGCTGGCGTGCTGCTCAATGCGAAGGGCGTGCGCCAGGCGGCGATCCGACTCGGCAGCCTGGGCTTCAGCGTGCGGATCGACGCGTCGGCGCTGCGCAAGCACCAGCGCTTCGGCGGCGACGATCAAACGCGCCTCGACGCGATTCACCGCGTCGCGCAGGAAGCGCCGGGGATTGCCTTGGCCACACGCGGCGGTTACGGGCTGACGCGGCTGCTCGACCGAATCGACTGGGCGCTTCTCGCGCGCAGCGTGAACCAGGGTACGCGCTGGGTCGGGCACAGCGATGTCACGACGCTGCACCTCGGCCTGCTCGCGAATGCCGGAATTCCCGGCCGGGTCGGCTGGGCCGGGCCGCTCGCGGTGGATGACTTCGGGCGCGACACCGTGGACGACGTGACGCAAGCCTGTTTTGTCGAGGCGATGGGCGGCGAACTCGAGGCCGTGGGCTTTCGCACCGAGGCCGGGTTCGACGGCCTCGGCGTTTCGGGGCGCCTGTGGGGCGGCAACCTGAGCATGGTGTGTTCGCTGCTCGGCACGCGCCACTGGCCGAACCTGAAGGGCGGCGTGCTGTTTCTCGAAGACGTGAACGAGCACCCGTATCGCGTTGAGCGCTGTCTGCTGCAATTGCATCAGGCTGGAGTGCTGGGCGCGCAGAAGGCGGTTCTGCTGGGCGCGTTCACGAATTTCAGCAAGTCGCCGCTGGACCGCGGCTTCAGGCTCGGGTCGGCGGTGCAGCACCTGCGTTCGGTCTGCAAGGTACCGGTTCTCACCGGGCTGCCGTTCGGCCATGTGCCGACGAAGGTCAGCCTGCCGGTCGGCGCGCGCGTGAAGTTGCTCGTGCAGGGGCGCGACGCGTTGATCGGCTGGTAGCTTCGGCGGCTCGTCGGGCGTGTCATTGGGCCGGTACTTGAGGCGGTGGCTCGGCCGTACGCCGGGCGCGCGCTGCGTCAGGCCCGCGGCGCGGACGCGCTCAATGCTTCTACACCATCGCGCGCAGCGAAGCATCGAGCGCCATCGTGGAGAATGATTCCATGACCCGTGAACCCGATCTGTTCGATCCCCCGCCGCCGGGCGACGACGCCGTGGCGCTGGCGCAGTACGCCGAACGCGCCTACCTCGAATACGCGCTGAGCGTCGTCAAGGGCCGCGCCTTGCCCGACGTGTGCGACGGGCAGAAGCCGGTGCAACGGCGCATCCTCTACGCCATGCAGCGCATGGGCTTGAGCTTCGGCGCGGCGGGCGGCGCGCGGCCGGTGAAGAGTGCGCGTGTCGTGGGCGACGTGCTCGGGCGCTTCCACCCGCACGGCGACCTCGCCGCGTACGAGGCGCTGGTGCGCATGGCGCAAGACTTTTCGCAGCGCTATCCGCTCATCGACGGGCACGGCAATTTCGGCTCGCGCGACGGCGACGGCGCCGCGGCGATGCGCTACACCGAAGCGCGCCTGGCGCCGATCACGCGCCTGCTGCTCGACGAAATCGACGAAGGCACGATCGACTTCGTCCCGAACTACGACGGCTCGACGCAGGAGCCGCGGCAACTTCCGGCGCGGCTGCCGTTTGTGCTGCTGAACGGCGCGAGCGGTATCGCGGTGGGCCTGGCGACGGAAATCCCGTCGCACAACCTGCGCGAAGTCGCCGCCGCTGCGGTGGCACTGCTGCGCAATGAGAAACTCGACGACGAAGAATTTGCCGCGCTGATCCCGGGGCCGGACTATCCGGGCGGCGGCCAGATCATCAGCAGCAGCGCCGACATTCGCGCCGCCTACGCGACGGGACGTGGCAGCCTGAAAGTTCGCGCGTGCTGGAAGATCGAAGACCTGGCGCGCGGCCAGTGGCAGTTGATCGTGTCGCAGTTGCCGCCCGGAACGAGCGCGCAGAAAGTGCTCGAAGAAATCGAGGAGTTGACGAACCCGAAGGTCAAGCTCGGCAAGAAAGCGCTGTCGGTGGACCAGGTTCAGCTCAGGACGACTGTGCTCGCGGTGTTGGACGCGGTGCGCGACGAGTCGAGCCGCGACGCGCCGGTGCGCCTCGTCTTCGAACCCAAGACGAGCCGCATCGACCAGCAGGAGTTGATCAACGTCCTGCTCACGCACACGAGCCTGGAAAGCTCGGCGCCGATCAACCTGACGATGATCGGTGCCGACGGCCGGCCGACGCAAAAGAGCCTGCGCCAGATCGTCGGCGAATGGCTCGCGTTTCGCGTCCAGACGGTGCAGCGCCGCTCGCAGTTCCGCCTCGACAAGGTCCTGGCGCGGATCCACGTGCTCGAGGGGCGCCAGCTCGTTTTGCTGCACATCGACGAAGTGGTGCGCATCATCCGCGCCGCCGACGATCCCAAACCCGCGCTCATGGAGCGCTTCAAGCTGAGCGATGTTCAGGCCGAACATATTCTGGAGATCCGGCTGCGCCAGCTGGCGAGGCTGGAAGCGATCAAGATCGAGCAAGAGCTGAAGGAGCTGCGAGGCGACCAGGAAAAACTCGAGGAGCTGCTGCGCAACCCGGGCTCGCTCAAGCGCAGCCTGATCCGCGAAATCGAAGCCGACGCGAAGCAGCATGGCGATGCGCGGCGCACGCTGATCCAGGAAGAAAAGCGCGCCAGCGCCGAAGTGAAAGTGATCGACGAGCCGGTGACGGTCGTCGTGAGCATGAAGGGCTGGGTGCGCGCGCTCAAGGGCCACGAGATCGAATCCGGCGCGCTGGGCTTCAAGGCGGGCGATGCGCTCTACGGCACGTTCGCTTGTCGCAGCGTCGACGCGTTGCTCGTGTTCGGCAGCAACGGTCGCGTCTATTCGGTGACCGTGGCCGCCTTGCCGGGCGGGCGTGGCGACGGTGTGGCGATCACGTCGCTCATCGACCTCGAGTCGGGAACGACGCCGGCGCATTATTTCGCCGGTTCGGCACAGCTCACCTTGATGCTCGCCGGAACGGGTGGCTTTGGCTTGCTCGCGCGCGTGGGCGACCTGGTGTCGCGGCAGAAGGGCGGCAAGGCCTTTCTCAGCCTGGAGCCCGAAGAAAAACTCCTGCCGCCGAGTTTCATTGGCGGCGCGACACGGATCGCGTGTCTCTCGCTCGCAGGTCGCCTGCTGATTTTCAGCCTCGACGAAATCAAGCTCCAGCCCAATGGCGGGCGCGGCCTGACGCTGATCGACCTCGACGCGGGTGACGCGCTCGTCAGCGTCGCCGCGTTCACGCAGGCACTGCAAGTCCTCGGCACGGGTCGCGGCGGCAAGGCGAAGGACGAGACGCTGGGCGTGACTGCGCTCGCGCCCTATGTCGGCAAACGAGCGCGCAAGGGGCGCAACCAGGCGGTGCTGCAGAAGGCGTTGCGGGTCGTCGCCGTGTGAGGCGTGGACGGGTGGGCTGGCACGGTGGATGGCGAAAGCTTTGCTTTAGTTCGCCAACGCGCCCCGCGTTTCACAAGCGACCAGCCGCTTTCCGCATTGCGGAAGAGCGAGCGCTTTCCGGGCCGTGAAATTTCTCATTGTGAACATTGACGTGCCGCATTATGAGAGTAAGTCGTTAACTTATTGATTTATCAGATGAAAAAATTTAGTCTTATATAAGACACAAGTCATCGCAGCGTTCGTTTCGCGGCTACGCTTGCCGAGGCGAAATTCAATCTCACACACAACCCCACGGAGCCTGCGATGACCAAGACGACCCGCGATCAACAAGTGGCCGCCCTCGAAAAGGACTGGGCCGCGAACCCGCGCTGGAAAGGCGTGAAGCGAACCTACAGCGCCGCCGACGTGGTGAAGCTTCGCGGCTCGCTGCCGATCGAACACACGCTCGCGCGGCGCGGCGCGGAAAAACTCTGGGCGCTCGTGAACACCGAACCGTTCGTCAACACGCTCGGCGCGTTGACCGGGAATCAGGCGCTGCAACAGGTGAAGGCCGGGTTGAAGGCGATTTACCTGTCGGGTTGGCAAGTCGCCGGAGACGCGAACTCGGCGGGCGAGATGTACCCGGACCAATCGCTCTACCCGGTCAATTCCGTGCCGACGGTGGTCAAGCGAATCAACAACACGTTCCAGCGCGCGGACCAGATCCAGTGGTCAGAGGGCAAGGACGAGATCGACTTCTTTGCGCCCATCGTCGCCGACGCGGAAGCCGGCTTCGGCGGCGTGCTGAACGCCTTCGAGCTGATGAAAGCGATGATCGAAGCCGGCGCCGCCGGGGTGCACTTCGAAGACCAGTTGGCGTCGGTGAAGAAGTGCGGCCACATGGGCGGCAAGGTGCTTGTTCCGACGCGCGAAGCGGTCGCCAAGCTCACTGCGGCGCGCCTCGCGGCGGACGTGATGGGAACGCCGACGCTCGTGATTGCGCGCACCGACGCCGAAGCCGCCGACCTGGTGACGAGCGACGTCGACGACATCGACAAGCCCTTCCTCACCGGAGAACGCACGGTCGAGGGCTTCTACCGCTGCAAGCCGGGCCTGGCGCAGGCGGTTTCGCGCGGCCTGGCGTACTCGGAAGTCGCCGACATGGTGTGGTGCGAAACCGGCAAGCCCGATCTCGCCTACGCGAAAGCGTTCGCCGACGCGATCCACAAGAAGTTCCCGGGCAAGCTGCTCGCCTACAACTGCAGCCCGAGCTTCAACTGGAAGAAGAACCTCGACGACGCGACGATTGCCAAGTTCCAGCGCGAACTCGGCGCGATGGGCTACAAATTCCAGTTCATCACGCTCGCCGGCTTCCACAGCCTGAACTACAGCATGTTCAACCTCGCGCATGGCTACGCGCGCAACAACATGAGCGCGTTCGTCGAGCTGCAGGAAGCCGAGTTCGCCGCCGCTTCGAAAGGCTTCACCGCGGTGAAGCACCAGCGCGAAGTCGGTACGGGTTACTTCGACGCCGTGACGACGACGATCGAGCGCGACGCGTCGACCGGCGCGCTGAAGGGTTCGACCGAGGACGAGCAGTTCTTCGACCAGAAGCACGGCTGATCCGCGATCGAACCGGGGCGCAAGCGCGCCCCATCGTTTGAGCTCAGCCGCGTGCGGAGGCCGCAGGCCGTAGCACGTCGGCTTCAGCGAAGGGTTAGGTATCGCCCACTCGGGCCGCAGAATTCACAAGCGTGGCCAATGCCGCATTGAGCTCCATTGCACCATGAAAGATGAGCTTTGGCTAACGTGGGCCCTGAAGACACCGACGTAAGCAAAGGCCGCATCGCCAACGCACACTGTGGGGTAGCCGTCGTGCATGAGCTCCCGCACATTCTTGCCGCGCTGGCGCATGGAGGTAAGCCATGTTCGTGCGATCGTGCCCAGCTCACCCGACTGCGCGTCGAGCCACCGCTCAACAGACGGTGAGCGTTCAAGTGCTTCCGGAAGTCGAAAGATTTCACGCACGATGCGAAGGTCCTCGACGGCTATGGCAGTGCGGCCTAACGGGTTGATGGTGTCGCGCGGCGCGTCGCCGAGCGACACGCGCCGACACGTCAGGCCGCCATGCGAACGCGTGCCGGCGGCAGACGCCGCCCCTGCGACCACCACGCCAGCGCTGCAAGCAGCAGCGCGGGCAGGTAGAACCAGTGCGGGCTGGCGCGTTCGGTGGGCAGCTTGAGCGTGCGCACTTCTGAAGCCTTGCTGGAAGCCGCTCTTCTGCGCCGCGCGTGCCGAACTTGACCTGCGCGATCTGCATCTCGGCGGCGCCGCCAAGCGCGGGCACGAGCGTCAGGCCGGCGTCGGCGAGGCGCTTGCGGCCGTCGGCGCCCTTGGGCCCGAGGCGCAGCGCGACGGTCTTGACGACGTCGTCGCCTTCGATCGTCGAGCCGGCAATCACCATCACCAGGCTCGCGTCGTCACCTGCGTCACGCGCCACGTCGAAGACGCGCGCGGCGGGCTCGTCGCGAAATTCGGGCGTGATCCGGTCCATGAAGTAGTCGGGCCGGAACAGCAGGATCACCGCCCCCGCGAGCAGCAGCGTTTCCCACCAGCGCGACTGGACGCGGAACCAGTTCATCGTGACGGCAGCGAACAACAGGGTGGCGAGCGTGCACGCGACGACCACGCGGATGAGTTCGCCGCCAGAGTGAACGTCGATCAGCAGCAACTGCGGGTTGAAGATCCAGATGAACGGCAGGATGACGGTGCGCAGCGCATAGATCGAGCCCTGGATGCCGGTTTGAATGGCGTCTTCGCCCGAGATTGCGGCGGCCGCGAACGTCGCCAGACCCACGGGCGGAGTGATGTCGCCCATGATGCCGTAGTAGAAGACGAACAGGTGCACGGCGATGAGCGGAATGATCAGGCCGCTCTGCGCGCCGAGCTCCACGACCACCGGTGCCATCAGCGTCGCGACGAGCACGTAGTTCGCCGTCGTCGGCACACCCAGGCCGAGCACCAGGCAGACGAAGGCGATGAAGAGCAGCATCACCATCACGTTGCCCTGGCTGACGAACTCGACGAAGTCGGTCATGCGCAGGCCCAGGCCCGTGAGCGTGATGCCGCCGACGATGATGCCCGCGGTGGCGGTGGCGACGCCGATGCCGATCATGTTGCGCGAGCCGTCGGTCAGGCCGCCGATCACTTCGCGCGCGCCTTGCGCCCACGCGCCCCCGGTCGGCCGAGCCGCGCAGCGCGAGGATCAGCGGGCGCTGCGTCAGCATCAGCACGATCAGCACGACGATGGCCCAGAACGCCGACAGCGCGGGCGAGAGCTCCTCGACCATCAGGCACCAGATCAGCGTGCCGATCGGCATCAGGAAATGCAGCCCGGCGCGCACGGTGGGCCAGGTGTCGAGCGGCTTCGGGTTGTCGACGTCGATGTCGGTTGGCAGGTCCGGGCTGCGCGCCGCCTGCGCGGATGCTCGCCGCGTAGAGCGCGAGCACGACCGCGCCGACCGCCCAAGGTGCGGCCGCACCGAGGCCGGCATTGATGGCGGCGAACAGGTAGTAGAGCGCGCACACGAGCAACACGCTGCCCGACAGGCCGAGGCCGAAGCGCAGCGCGGTCGTGCTCCAGGCGCGCGGCGGCCGGTCGATGATCGGGTTCATGCCGAGCTTAAGCGCTTCGAGGTGCACGATGTAGAGCAGGCCGATGTAGCTCAGCGTCGCCGGCAGGATGGCGTGGCGCACGATGTCGGAGTACGGGATGCCGACGTACTCGACCATCAGGAACGCTGCCGCGCCCATCACCGGCGGCATGATCTGGCCGTTCACCGAGCTCATGGTTTCGATCGCGCCGGCCTTCACGCCGCCGTAGCCGGCCTTCTTCATGAGCGGAATCGTGAAGATGCCGCCCGAGACGACGTTGCTGACGGACGAGCCCGAAATCATGCCGTTCAGCGCCGACGACACCACCGCCACCTTGGCCGGCCCGCCGCGCAGGTGGCCGAGCGCGGCGAAGCTCACCTGCATCATGTAGTTGCCGCCGCCGGCACGGTCGAGCAGCGTGCCGAACAACACGTAGACGAAGATCGCGCCGGTGGAGACGCCCAGCGCGATGCCGTACACGCCTTCGGTCGTGAGCCACAGGTGCGAGAGCAGCCGGTTCAGCGACGCGCCCTTGTGCGACAGCACGTCGGGCATGTAAGGCCCCAGCATCGCGTAGGCGATGAAGATGAGCGCCAGCAGCGACATCGGCCAGCCGACCGCGCGCCGCGTCGCTTCGAGCAGCAGCACCAGGCCGATGCTGGCGATCACGATGTCCATCTGCGTCGGCTGGCCGGGCCGCTGCGCGAGCTGGTTGTAGAACAGCAGCAGGTAGGCGCCGGCGAACGCGCCGGCGAGCGCCGATCACCCAGTCCTGCAGCGGCACGACGTCGCGGCGCGAACTGCGCAGCGCCGGCCAGGCGGCGAACGCGAGGAACAGCGCGAGGCCGAGGTGGAGCGCGCGCGCCTCGGTGTCGTTCAGGATGCCGATGCCGAACGTGAACGGCAGCGGCGACGCGTACCAGAGCTGGAACAGCGCCCACGCCAGCGACACGACGAAGATCACGCCCGCCGTGACGCCGGTGGCCTTGCGGCCGCCGGTGTCGGTGTCGGCGACGAGCTTCTGCAGTGCCTCGGGCGCCTTCTCGATGTCGGTGGCCATGGCGCGTGCCCTGTCGGATTACTTGATCCAGCCCTTTTCTTTGTAGAACTTCGCCGCACCTTCGTGCAGTGGCGCGGACAGGCCGTCCTTCACCATGTTCTCGGGCTTCAGGTTGGCGAGCGCGGGGTGCAGTTTCTTGAACTCGTCGAAGTTGTCGAACACCGCCTTCACCACCTGGTACACCGAGTCGGTCGGCGTCTTGCTCGACGCGACGACCGTGGCGAGCACGCCATAGGTGGTGGTGGCGTCGGCGTTGTTCGGATACAGCCCGCCGGGGATCGTGGCCTTGGCGTAGTACGGCTTGTCGGCCACCAGTTTGTCGACCGCGGGGCCGGTGAGCGACACCAGCCTCGCGCCGCACGACGTGGTGGGGTCCTGGATGTTCGCGCTCGGGTGGCCCACGCCGTAGAAGAAGCCGTCGATCTTGCCGTCGCACAGCGCGGGGCCGTGTTCGTCGGCCTTCAGCTCGGAGGCGAGCGCGAAGTCGCCGAGCTTCCAGCCCATCGCGCCGAGCAGTTCTTCCATCGACGCGCGCGTTCCCGAACCCGGGTTGCCGACGTTGAAGCGTTTGCCTTTGAAGTCGGCAAACGACTTGACATTCGCTTCCTTGCGCGCCAGCACGGTGAAGGGCTCGGGGTGGACCGAGAACACGGCGCGCAGGTCAGCGTGCGCGCCGCCGTCCTTGAACTGGTTCAGGCCTTTGGCGGCGTTGAACTGAACGTCGCTCTGCGCGAAGCCCAGGTCGAGCTCGCCGGCCTTGATGGTGTTGATGTTGAACACCGAACCGCCGGTCGATTCCACCGAGCAGCGGATGCCGTGTTTGGCGCGGTCCTTGTTGACGAGGCGGCAGATCGCGCCGCCGGCGGCGTAGTACACGCCGGTCACGCCGCCGGTGCCGACGGTCATGAATTTCTGCTGCGCGGCAGCGGGGGGCGCACACAGCGCGAGGCTGGCGGTGCAGGCAGCAAGGGCAAGGGCGAGGCGGCTGAGGGGCAGGGTGCGAGTCATGGGCATCGATCTCCAGGTTGGTCAGGAAACGCCTGCAATGGTGGCGTCAATGGCTCAGGGCGCCGAGGCGAAGCACGATCTCGTCGATCTCGTCTTCGCCGCTGATGAACGGGGGCGCCAGGAGCACATGATCGCCGACAAGTCCGTCCACCGTGCCGCCCATCGGGTAAACCATCAGGCCGAGTTGCATCGCCTGCTTCTTCACGGCCGCATGCAGCTTCGCCGCCGCGGGGAAGGGCGCCTTGGTCGGGCGATCGCGAACCAGTTCGATCCCGACGAACAGGCCGCGGCCGCGAATATCTCCCACGTGGCGATGGTCGGCGAAGCGCGATCGCAAGGCGCGCATCAGGTGCTCGCCCAGGTGGCGCACGCGTTCCAGCAAGTGGTCGCGCGCGATCACGTTCTGCACCGCCAGCGCGGCGGCGCACGCGACCGGGTGGCCGAGGTAGGTGTGGCCGTGCTGGAAGAAGCCGCTGCCGCGCGACATCGCCATCACGACGCGTGCATGGGCGAGCAGCGCGCCGATCGGCTGGTAGCCGCCGCCCAGACCCTTCGCGATGGCGAGCAGATCGGGAACCACGCCGTCGTGTTCGCACGCGTGCAGCGTGCCGGTGCGACCCATGCCGCACATCACTTCGTCCAGGATGAGCAACACGCCGTGCCGGTCGCACACTTCGCGCACCGCGCGCAGGTAGCCGGGCACGGGCGTGAGCACGCCGGCGGTCGCGCCGCCCACCGTCTCGGCGACGAAGGCGATCACGCGGTCGCCGCCGAGGCGCTGGATCGTGTCGTCGAGTTCGCGCGCGAGGCGCTGGCCGTACGCCTGCGCGGACTCGTCCGCACGCTGCTCGCGGTACGGATTACACGGCGAGACGTGCGTGGCCGGAATCAGGATCGGCGCAAACGGCGCGCGCCGCCATTCGTTGCCACCCACCGAGAGCGCGCCCAGCGTATTGCCGTGATAACTCTGACGCCGGGCGATGAAGTGCACGCGTTGCGGCTCGCCGATCTCGACGAAATACTGGCGCGCCATCTTGAGCGCGGCTTCCATCGCCTCGGAGCCGCCGCTCACGAAGTAGGCGTGGCTGATGCCCGCGGGGGCGCCCGCGATGAGCTTGTGCGCCAGCGTCTCCGCCACTTCGGTGGTGAAAAAACTGGTGTGGGCGTAGGCCAAGCGGTCGATCTGCGCGTGCATCGCCGCCAACACCTCGGGGTGGCCATGCCCGAGGCACGACACCGCGGCGCCGCCGGAAGCATCGAGATAGACCTTGCCGTTCGAGTCGGTGAGCGTGATGCCGGTGCCCGCGACGGCAACCGGCGGCGTGGTGGCGAGATGGCGGTGCAGGACGTGGGTCGTTGTCATGGCTGACCTCGGTGCGTTGCGTCGATCTGGGGGCACGCGGCGATTGGAGCAGAAGCCGATGCGTCGACCCGTCGGTGGCGCGGCGGGCGCGCTTGAGTACAGTAGCGGACCGCAATGGCCCCACCATGACCGACGACATCCCCACCCTGCGCCGCATCCTGAAAGAGTGCCGCACCGTCGCCATCGTCGGGCTCTCGGCCGAGTGGCACCGGCCGAGCAACTTCGTCGCCAAGTATTTGCAGCACCACGGTTACCGCGTGATCCCGGTGAACCCACGCTACACCGAGGTCCTTGGCGAGCGCTGCTACGCCAACCTGACCGACGTTCCCGAGCCGGTGCACATGGTCGACGTATTTCGACGCACCGAAGACGTGTTGCCGATCGCGCAGGCCGCGATTCGCATCGGCGCCAGATGCCTGTGGCAGCAGATCGGCGTGATGAACGTCGAGGCCGACGCGCTGGCCACACACGCCGGGCTCGACAGCGTGATGGACCGCTGCGCCAAAATCGAACACGCGCGCCTCTTCGGTGGTCTGCACTGGGCGGGGGTGAACACGCGCGTGATCTCCGCAAAGCGCGCGCTCTGAGTTTCGAGAAGTCGACTCCCATGGCCGATCACGTCTTCAAGCCCGAAACCTTGGCGATCCACGCCGGGCAGATCCCGGATTCCGCAACCGGCGCGCGCGCCTTGCCGATCTACCAGACGACGAGTTTCGTTTTCGACAGCGCGGATCACGCGGCGTCGCTGTTCAATTTGCAGACCTTCGGCAACGTCTATTCGCGCCTGTCGAATCCGACCGTCGCGGCGCTGGAAGAAAGGGTCGCCGCGTTGGAGGGCGGTCGCGCCGCGGTCGCCTCGAGCAGCGGCATGGCTGCGGAGGCGATGGCGCTGCTGACGATTCTTCAGCAGGGCGACCATGTCATCGCCGCCGGGGCTCTGTACGGCGGTACCGTGACGATGCTCTCGGTGAACCTGGCGCGCTTCGGCATTCAGACGACGTTTGTCGACGCGCTGCACCCTGAGGCGTTTGCCGCAGCCATGCGCCCGAACACGCGTGCCGTATTCGCGGAGACGCTCGGCAACCCGAGCCTGATCGTTCTCGACATCGCCGCGGTCGCCGACGTCGCGCACGCGCACGGCGTGCCGCTGATCGTCGACAACACCGTGCCTTCGCCGTTCCTGTGCAACCCGATCGCGCTCGGCGCCGACATCGTCGTGCACTCGGCGACCAAGTACCTCGGCGGTCACGGCACGACGCTCGCCGGCGTGATGGTCGAACACGGCAAGCCGCGCGGCCAGTTCGCCTGGGACAACGGCAAGTTCCCGGGAATGACCGAACCTTCGCCCGGTTACCACGGCGTGAAGTTCTACGAGACCTTCGGCGACTTCGGCTTCACGATGCGCGCGCGCATGGAGAACCTGCGCGTGCACGGCGCGGCGCTCGCGCCGATGAGTGCGTGGCAGATCCTGCAAGGGATCGAAACGCTGCCGCTGCGCATGGAGCGCCATTGCAGCAACGCTGTGCAAGTCGCTCAGTTATTTGAAGGCCGATCCGCGTGTCAGCTGGGTCAACTATCCGGGCCTGCCGGAGCATCCGCAATACGCGCTGCTGCAGCGTCAGATGCGCGGCGCGTCGGGCTTGCTCGCGTTCGGCGTGAAAGGCGGCCTGGGCCCGGGCGTGAAGTTCATCGAGGCGGCGCAACTGATGAGCCATCTGGTGAACATCGGCGACGCGCGAACCCTCATCAGCCACCCGGCGTCGACGACGCACCGCCAGCTGGACGCCGCGCAGCAGCTCGCCGCCGGCGTTCCGCCGGACATGATCCGCATCTCGGTCGGTCTCGAGCACATCGACGACATCCTCTGGGATATCGATCGATCGCTCGGCGCGGCGCACCGCTAGCGCATGCGCGATCGAGCCGCGGCGCTGGCCTGGGAAGGTGTGGCCAGGCGCGCGCAGCGGGTGCCGACGCGCCATCCGTTTCGCCTCGGCGTGCTGCCGGCATGCGCCGCTGTGCTTGCTCTGGTGCTGCTGGGCCAGAGCGCCGCGGCGCAAGACGTCGCGCCCAGTCCGGCCGCGAAGCCGCGGCCGCGCATCGGCCTCGCCCTGGGTGGCGGCGGCGCGCGCGGCGCCGCGCACATCGGCGTGCTCGAGGCGCTTCAGCGCTTACGTGTGCCGATCGACTGCGTCTCGGGAACGAGCATGGGCGCGGTTGTCGCCGGCGCGTTCGCCGCCGGAGTGACGCCCGGGCAGATGCGCGAAGCGATGGAACGTGCCGACTGGAAAGACATGTTCCTTGACTCGCCCGAATGGGCGGAGCGAAATTTTCGCGACAAGCAGCTCACGCAACGCTTTCTCGCGGGAACGGAAATCGGCGTCACGCGCAAGGGCCTGCAATTTCCACCGGGCGTCCTGACCGGGCAGAAGATCAAACTCTTTCTGAGCCAGCTGGTGCACGCCGATCGGGCCGAACGCAACATCGATGCATTGCCGCTGCCGCTCTCGATCATGGCCACCGACATCGGCACGGGCGAGCGGGTCGTGATGCGCGAGGGCAGCTTGACCCAGGCGATACGTGCGAGCATGTCGATCCCGGGGCTGATGGCGCCGGTGGAGCGGGGCGGCCGCCTGCTCGTCGATGGCGGACTCGTCGACAACGTGCCCATCGGCGAGGTTCGCGAGCGCTGCGCTGCCGATATCGTGATCGCGGTGAACGTGGGCACCGCGCTGCTCGACGCCAGAGAGGTCACTTCGCTGTTCGGCGTCGCGGCGCAGATGGTGGGCATCCTCACCGAACAGAACGTGAGCCAGTCGCTCGGCGCGCTTG
Source organism: uncultured beta proteobacterium (assembly GCA_963775015.1). GTDB lineage: Bacteria > Pseudomonadota > Gammaproteobacteria > Burkholderiales > Burkholderiaceae_C > JAEMQF01. The sequence continues at coordinate 618,269 of CAVZHI010000015.1, forward strand.
CGGTCGGGCGATGTCTACATCAGGCCCGATCTCGGCGACATCACGGCCGCGGATTTCGACCGTCACGCGGAATCCGCGCAACGCGGCCGCGCTGCGGCCGATTCTGTGAGCGACAGGCTTCAGGCGCTGGCCGTGAGCGAGAGCGAATACGCGTTGTGGCGCGCACGCATCGAGGAGCCGCGCGGTCCGGCACTGCGTGTGCAGAAGATCGAAGTGGCGGGCCTGCCGCAGCTCGACCCTGCGGCCGTGCTGCGCCACGTGACGCAGCGACTCAGCGAACCGCTCGACACGCTGGCGCTGAACCGCGACTTGTTGCGCGTCTACGGCGACGCCCATTTTGAAGCGGTGGACTATGCGCTGCTGGCGCAAGCGGACGGCAACGTGTTGCGCGTGAGTCCGCAGCCGAAGCGCTGGGGGCCGGAGTTCATTCGTTTTGCCGCGGGCCTGAACAGCACGCTGCAACGCGGCTCGACGTACAGCCTGCGCGGTGCGTACCAGAAAACGCTGCTGAATCGCTACGGGGCCGATGTGACGCTGACGGGTGAAGTCGGCAGCACGACGGGATTGACGGGAGAGCTTTATCAGCCCCTGGACGCCGGGCAACGCAGCTTTGTCGATCTGGGAGTGCGTGCGGAACGAACCCGAAGTTTCGTCTTCGAGGGCGAAACCAAGCTCAGCGAGTACCTCGTGCACAGCTACAGCCTGAGCCTGGCGGTGGGGCTCAACGTCGGGGTGAGCGGGCAAGTGCGCTTCGGTTGGCTGGGCCAGAGAAAGAGCTACTCGCTCGACACCGGGTTCCCCACACTGCCGTCCGGATCGTTTCGCACGCCAGGCTGGTTCGGCAGCGCCGACTTCGACCAGCTCAACGATCCGGACTTCCCGTCCAGCGGATGGGCGGCGAAAGCGTTTTACTTCGCGCCCAGCAGTGGCGCGTTCACGAAGTTGACGCTCGAAGGTCGCGCCGCGACCCGGGCCGCCGGCCTGGTGCTGTCGACACGCCTGTCCTACGTCGGATCGCCGCGCGGCGAGTTGCCGTTCCACGAAGCCGCGTCGCTCGGTGGCCTGCTCAATCTTTCGGCGTTCGGGCTCGGGCAACTGCTCGGCGACAACGTCTTGTTCGGGCAGATTCGAACCGAGTGGATCATGCGGCGCCTGCCGATCGGCCTGAGCGGTGACCTGCGCGCCGGCGTTGCGGTGGAGGCCGGCCGCGTCGGCCTGCGCTACACCGAGACGGCGCTCTCCGGCTGGCAAGACTCGGTGCTTTTGTACGTCGGCGGGCCGACGCCGATCGGGCCGCTGTACCTGGGTTACGGGCGTTCAAGCCGGGGAATCAACAACGCCTATCTGTTCATCGGCAGTCTTTGAATGAGTCTTTGAATGAGTGGCCATGCGCGGCGCTGCGCAGTACAGTTGGCGGCATGAACATCTACGAACAGAACCTGGAGCGCAACGCGGCGAACTTTGTCGCCTTGTCGCCGGTGAGTTTTGTCGAGCGCAGCGCCGAAGTCTTCGGCGACTTGCCCGCCGTGATTCACGGTCAGCGGCGCTACACCTGGGCGCAGACGCGCGAACGTTCGGCACGTCTGGCGGCGGCGCTGCAGGTGCTTGGCGTCGGGCACGGCACGACGGTGAGCGCGATGCTGCCCAACACGCCCGAAATGGTCGAAGCGCATTACGCCGTTCCTGCCCTCGGCGCGGTGCTGAATACGCTGAACACGCGCCTGGACGCGCCCTTGCTCGCCTGGCAGATGAACCACTGCGAAGCGGCAGTCCTGATCACCGACCGCGAATACGCGCCGCAGATGGCGCAGACGCTGCGCCTGTTGCGCGAGCAGCATGGCCGAAGCCCGATCGTCATCGACGTGTCCGACAGCGAATACACCGGTCCCGGCGAACGAGTCGGAACGCACGACTACGAAACACTGCTCGCGGCGCACGCGCCGCTCGCCGTGCTGCCGGGACCGCGCGACGAATGGGACGCGATCGCGGTGAGCTACACGTCGGGAACGACGGGCGATCCGAAAGGCGTGGTCACGCACCACCGCGGCGCCTACCTGAACGCGGTGAGCAACGCGACGACCTGGACCCTGCCGCACTTTCCGCGCTACCTGTGGACGCTGCCGATGTTCCACTGCAACGGCTGGTGCTTTCCGTGGACCGTGGCGCTGCTCGGCGGAACGCATGTGTGCCTGCGCCGCGTCGAGGCGAAGCTGATCCTCGACGCGATGCGCGAGCATGGCGTCAACCACTACTGCGCCGCGCCGATCGTGCACAACCTGCTGCTCGCCGCGCCCGCCGGGCAGCGCGCCGGCATCACGCAAAAAGTGCGTGGCATGGTCGCCGGCGCCGCGCCGCCCGCGGCGATGATCGAGGGCATGGCGCAGATCGGCTTTGACATCACGCATGTCTACGGCCTGACGGAGACCTACGGCCCGGCGGCCGTCGCCGTGAAGCGCGACGCCTGGGCGGCACAAAGCCTGTCCGAACAGACGCGCCTGAACGGGCGCCAGGGCGTGCGCTACGTGCTGCAGGAAGGCATGACGGTGCGGGACTCGGAGACTTTGGCCGAAGTACCGGCCGATGCGACGACGATGGGCGAAATCATGTTCCGCGGCAACATCGTCATGAAGGGCTATTTGAAGAACCCGGGCGCCACGGCCAAGTCGTTCGAAGGCGGCTGGTTTCACACCGGCGATCTGGCGGTGCTCGAGCCGGATCGCTACGTGAAGATCAAGGACCGCAGCAAAGACATCATCATCTCGGGCGGCGAGAACATCAGCTCGATCGAAGTCGAAGACGCGCTGTACCGGCACCCGGCGGTGCTGGCGTGCGCCGTCGTCGCGCGGCCCGATCCGAAGTGGGGCGAGACGCCGCTCGGATTCGTCGAAACCCGGCCCGACGCGAACGTGACCGCGGCCGAATTGATCGCGCATTGCAAGACCCTGCTTGCGGGCTACAAGGTGCCGCGCGAAATTCGATTCGAGACGATCCCGAAGACGTCGACCGGGAAAATCCAGAAGTTCGCGCTGCGCGAGCGCGCCAAGTCCGCGAGTGCCATCGAATGAACGACAACCCTCAAGCCCTGGTGCTGCGCGACGCCGATGCGCGCGGCGTGGTGACGCTGACGTTGAACCGACCCGAGTCGTTCAACGCCCTGTCGCAGGCCATGCTCTCTGCGTTGCAGAGCGAATTCGACGCGCTGCGCGCCGACGAGTCGGTGCGAGTCGTGATCCTTGGCGCTGCGGGGAAGGCGTTTTGTGCGGGTCACGATCTGAAGGAAATGCGCCGCGAGCCGTCGCTGCCGTACTACCAGCAACTCTTCGAGCAGTGCACGAAGCTGATGCTCAGCGTGCAAAGCCTGCCGATTCCCGTGATCGCGAAAGTGCAAGGAATGGCCACCGCCGCGGGCTGCCAGCTGGTGGCGATGTGCGACCTGGCGGTGGCCGCGAGCACGGCGCGGTTTGCCGTGAGCGGCGTGAATCTGGGGCTGTTTTGCTCGACGCCGAGCGTCGCGCTGTCGCGCAACGTCGGGCGCAAGGCGGCGTTCGAGATGCTCGTCACCGGCGAGTTCATCAGCGCCGACGAGGCGCGCGACGAGGGTCTCGTGAACCGTGTCGCCGACGCTGCCGTGCTCGACGAAGAGGTTGAGCAGCTCGTGGCGTCGATTCTGCGCAAACCGCGCATCGCCATCGCGATGGGCAAGCAGCTCTTCTATCGCCAGCTCGAGAAGGGCATCGCCGCGGCGTACGACGACGCCGGCCAGACGATGGCGTGCAACATGATGGACGCCGCGGCGCTCGAAGGCGTGCAGGCTTTCATCGACAAACGCGCGCCGGATTGGCCGGCGCGCCGCGGCTGAGCAAGCGTCGCCGGGCCGCCCAAGACGATTGCTCGCCCCGCGAGGGCGGGCGCGAAGCGACCGGGGGCGAACCCACCCGCGCTGCCGATACAAGCGGCGCCAACTGTAGCGTCTTCACACGCATCGCCTCTCGCGTCGCCCGCGCAGGGCGTGCAGGCGGGATGGCCGACCCGCGCCAAGCGTGAATTCGATCCGGGGCAGCCGCACTCGGCCGCACCCAGTCGATGTCTGCGCCGCCGAATCCGCCGATGATGCACCTTTGCCGCCCGGCGCCGCCGCGCGTTGGCGTCCCCGCGGGAACCGTCGTATCCAATGAATGCACTGAAGTTCGCATTGCTCGGTCTGGTGGGTGTCATCGGTCTGGTGATCTCGACCTTCGGCCCGTTCAAGATTCCGTACGCCGAGACGCTGGCCAAGACCTACTACCGCTACGCGATCGCGGGTCTGCTGGTCGTGATCGCGCTGCTTGCCGCGCTGATTGCCGTTGTCGCGCATTGGCTGGATCCGAACCAGTTCAAGTCGCAAATCATTCGCTACGTTCAGGAGCGCACCCAGCGCGAGTTGGTCCTGGACGGCGAACTCGAGTTGAGCTGGTTCCCCAAGATCGGCGTCAAGGCCGGCAAGGCGTCGCTCAGCCAGCACCGCAGCGCGCGCGAATTCGCGTCGATCGACAGCGCGCGCTTCACGATCGCCTGGTGGCCGCTGCTGCGGCGCCAGGTTCAGGTTGATTGGGCCGAGGTCGAAGGGCTGCGCGCGCAGTTCGTGCGCTTCAAGGACGGCAACACGAACATCGACGACCTGCTGCGCGATCTGGCGACGATCTCTCCCGCGCACATCGACGTCGACGGCGTGCAACTGACGCGCGCGACGCTGCAGTGGAACGACGAACTGTTTTTCCAGCGCGGCAGCTTCAACGACTTGCAGCTCACTGTGGGCCGGCTCACCGATGGCCTGGCTGCGCCCGTCACGGCGAGCTTGCGCGTCGACGCGCCGCAGGCGGGCGTCGACGCTCGGGTGACGTTGAAGGGCCGGTTCCTCTTTGACGCGCAGGCACGGCGCATCGAGCTGGCGAAGATTGACGCGCAGCTCGACGGCAAGTCGCTCGGAGTCGACAACCTCGCGCTGAACCTGAAAGCCGACGTCACGGGCCACTTCGGGCTGAACACCCTCGGGGTCGAGAACCTGGTGGTGACTGCGGCAAGCAAATCGGGCTTGAGCGTGTTCAACGCCCGAGTCGCGGCGCCCGAGCTGCGCATCGTCGAGCGCCGCTTCCAGGGCAGCCAGCTCAGCGTCGACCTGAGCATCGCGCACCCGGACCAGACGCTCACGGCGGCGCTGCAGGTACCGAGCTTCGAAGCGACGGGCCAGACGCTGCGCGGCGCGGCCGCGAATGCGCAGGTTTCGCTGCGCGGTTCGGGGACGCACTTGCGCGCGCAACTGAGCAGCCCGGTCTTGCTCGACTTCGCGGCCGGCAAGCGCCTCGAGTTCGAGGCGCTCGACGTCACCGCGGCGGCGAATCACTCGCTGCTGATCGCCGAGACGCCGCTCTCGGCGAAGGGCAAGCTCGTGCTCGACCTGGCGCAACAAAGCGCGCACCTCAGCCTGGCCGGCAAGCTCGGCCAGAGCGAGTTGCGCGGTCAGATCGCGCTCAGCGATTGGCGCCGTCCGCACTGGAGCTTCGAGCTGGCGAGCACCGGTCTCGACCTGGACGCGCTGCTCGCGCAACCGTGCCCGACGCTTTGGGCCGACGACGCCGCGCCCTTCGACGTCGCCTTCGTTCGCGAGCTTTCGCTGGCGGGGCAGTTGCGCGCCGACCATGTCAAGCTGTGCGGCATGGCAGCAAGCAGCGCGTCGGCGCAGTTCGACGCGCAGCGCTCGAATTTGCAGGTCGCTCCCGTCACCGCTCAGCTCTACGGCGGTACGCTGGAGCTGGCGCTGGGCGTTGACGCCGCCGCGGCGCCGCGCTTGTCGAGCAAGGGCAGTCTCGCCAGCATCGACTTGCGCGCGGCGCGCGCCGACCTGGCGCGTCTGCCGTGGCTCGAGGGCCGGGGCGAACTGGCGTGGGACTTGCGCACCGAAGGCGGCAGCGTCGGGTCGTTGCGTTCCGGCATCGAGGGACCCGTGTCGCTGCTCGCCCAGGCGGGCAAGTTCCAAGGCATCGACCTGCGCGCCGCGCTGCTCGACGGACGCAGCGAACTCGGCAAGCCGGGTGGCGTGCGCGAGCGCGAATTCAACGCAGCGTCGACCACGCCGTTCAACGAAATGAAGGCGCGTTTCGACGTGCGCGAAGGGCGCGCACTCGCGCAAGGCGTCGAGATTCACAGCGCGGCGATCAACGCGCTCGGCGCCGGAGACCTGTCGTTGCAGAGCGGTGAGATCGAGCTGCGCCTGAACGCGACGCCAGTTCGCCCGACGCATGAGTTCGCCGCGTTTGCCGGCATGAGCGTGCCAATCCACGTCGGCGGGCCGTGGCGCGCGCCGCGCTTCACGCTCGACTTCGGCGCCGCCGGCGGCAACGGCGCAGCAGGTACGCCGCGACCGGTCGACGCGTCGGTCGACGCGGGTGAGATGGCACCGAGCACTCTCGCGCTGTCGGCGCTCGCGCCGCGCCCAAACGCGTTGCGTGCCGGTCGGTAGGTCGGTTCGAGGTCGCGCGCGGCAGCGCGTTCAGCTCGGTTCTGTGCCGCGCGTCGCGAGCCTGGTCCAGGCTTGCCAGCCCCAGAACGACAGCGCGATGAAGATGGCGTACAACACCGCCGTCAGCCACAAGCCTTTGTAGGCGAACAGGGCGACGCTGACGACGTTCACGACCACCCACGTCGGCCAGTTTTCGACGTATTTGCGGCCGAGCAGCCACTGGCCGAGAACGCTCGCCGCGGTGGGAAACGCGTCCCACCAGGGAACGTCGGTGTCGGTGGCGCTCGCCAGAAAAGCGCCGGTGGCGGGCCATCCGACCGCGAGTGCGATGAGCGCGACGCAGCGGCCGCGCGTGCCGAGCTTGCGCACGTAGAGCGCGCTTCCGTCGGCCTGCGTGCCGCGCAGCCACTGCCACCAGCCCCACGCGGCAATCGCCGCGAAGAAGATCTGCAGAGTCGCGTCGCCGTAGAGTTTGCTGTTCCAGAACAGGCCGAAGTAAAGCAGCGAGCTGATGATCGCGAGCGGCCAGCCCCAGGGATTGACGCGGATGTTGCACCCGACCATGGCCAGGGCGAGGGCGAACGCGACGAGCTCGAGGCGCGTCACCGGTGCGCCCCACATCGTGAAGGCGTCAGCGAAAAGGGGCTGGAGGAATTGGAGAAGGACACTCACGATTCGAACCCAGGGTGAAGGCCGTCATTCCGACGAAAGTCGGGATCCACTTTGACGACGCTGAATCCTCGGCGGTGTGCTCTGACCGCTGCGGTGGATCCCGGTGTTCGCCTGGCGTTCGCCGGGATGACAGAGGCGAGGGGAATCGTGCGCCAACCAGCGCCTCAACGCCTGGGCGCGCTCAGCTGCACCAGGATTTCGTCAGGCTTGAGCATCCCGAGTTCGAAGCGCGCCTTTTCTTCGACCATTTCGAGCCCTTCCTTCAGGTCGCGAACTTCGGCCTGGAGCTGCACGTTGCGCGCGCGCGCCGTGTCGTTCGCGGCCTGCTGCTCGCGCAGCTTGGCGCCGAGTTCGCGCGTGCGCGGAACTCCCGATTTGCCGAACCAGAGCTCGGCGTGTACGAGCACGAGCAGCGCGAGCAAGGCAGTCGTCAACAGTCGCATGAAGAGCGCCTTGAAGCGTTGGCCTTAGCGCAGCGAGTAGAACGCGGCACGTCCGGGATAGCTCGCGACTTCGCCGAGGTCTTCTTCGATGCGCAGCAGCTGGTTGTACTTCGCCATGCGGTCGCTGCGGCTGAGCGAACCGGTTTTGATCTGCCCGGCGTTGGTGCCCACCGCAATGTCGGCGATCGTCGAGTCTTCGGTTTCGCCCGAACGGTGGCTGATGACCGCCGTGTAGTTGGCGCGCTTGGCCATTTCGATCGCCGCAAAGGTTTCGGTGAGGGTGCCGATCTGGTTGATCTTGATCAGGATCGAGTTCGCGATTTTCTTCTCGATGCCGTCGCGGAAGATCTTCGTGTTCGTCACGAACAGATCATCGCCGACGAGCTGCACCTTCGCGCCCAGGCGTTCCGTGAGGTGTTTCCAGCCGTCCCAGTCGCCCTCGTGCATGCCGTCTTCGATGCTGATGATGGGGTACTTGTCGACCCAGCTCGCAAGGATGTCGGTCCACTCGGGCGCGCTGAGCTGCAGGCTTGCCGTTTTCGTCGAGGCGGTACTTGCCGTCCTTGTAGAACTCGCTCGCTGCGCAGTCCAGGCCGATGGCGATTTGCGTACCCGCCGTGTAGCCGGCCTTGTCGATCGCTTCCAGAATCAGCTGGATCGCCGCCTCGTGGCTCGTCACGCTCGGCGCAAAACCGCCTTCGTCGCCGACCGCCGTGCTCATTCCCTTCGCGTCGATGATTTTCTTCAGCGCGTGAAAAACCTCGGCGCCGTAGCGGATCGCTTCGCGAAAACTCGGCGCGCCCACCGGAATGATCATCAGTTCTTGCAGGTCCAGCGTATTGTTCGCGTGCGCGCCGCCGTTGATCACGTTCATCAGCGGCACCGGCATCTGCATCGCACCCGAGCCGCCGAAATAGCGGTAGAGGGGCAGGCCCGATTCTTCGGCCGCGGCGCGCGCCACCGCCATGCTCACCGCGAGTGTCGCGTTCGCGCCGAGGCGGCTCTTGTTGTCCGTGCCGTCCAGGTCGATCAGCGTGCGGTCGAGGAACGCCTGTTCGCTCGCGTCCAGCCCCATCACCGCCTCCGACATCTCGGAGTTGATGTGCTCGACCGCCTTCAACACACCCTTGCCGCCGTAGCGCGCCTTGTCGCCGTCGCGCAGCTCGATCGCTTCGCGCGAGCCGGTTGACGCGCCCGAAGGCACTGCCGCGCGGCCCATCACGCCCGACTCCAGCAGCACGTCGCATTCGACCGTGGGGTTGCCGCGGCTGTCGAGGATCTCGCGGCCGACGATGTCTACGATGGCGCTCATTCAGTGTCCCCTGATTCTTTGCGGATTCTGTTCATACGCCTTCGACGACGACCATGCGCATGATGGCGGCGCCCTTGCGCGCGGCGCGTGCCTTGCCGTACTCGGTGGACGCGTAGAAAGCCTTCGCCTTCTCCACCGACGGGAATTTCAGGACGACGATGCGGTCCGGTTGCCAGTCGCCCTCGAGGACTTCGGACGCTCCGCCGCGCACGCAGACTTGCGCGCCGTGCGCGAGCATCGCCGCCGACGAGAGTTTCTTGTACTCCTCGTACTGCGCCGGGTTCGTCACGCGCACGTTTGAGATGATGTAGCCGCTGCTCACTGGTTTTCTCCAAGTCCATCGATCAACAGGTAAAGGCGTTCTCCAGCAAAGGCTGGCTCTTGACCACGCGGTCCAGGGCCAGCAATTGCTCGAGCAGTGCCCTCATGTGCTTGAGCGGAACGGCGTTGGGTCCGTCGCTCAAGGCATGGGTCGGGTCGGGGTGCGTTTCCATGAAGAGTCCCGAGATGCCTGCCGCGACTGCGGCGCGCGCGAGCACGGGAACGAACTCGCGCTGGCCCCCGGAGCTGCCGCCTTGCGCGCCGGGCAGCTGCACCGAATGCGTGGCGTCAAAGACGACGGGCGCGCCCGTCTCGCGCAGGATCGCCAGGCTGCGCATGTCGGAGACGAGGTTGTTGTAGCCAAAACTCGCGCCGCGTTCGCACGCCATGAAATTGTCTTCGCTCAGGCCCGCCTCACGCGCCGCGGCGCGCGCCTTCGCGATCACGTTCTTCATCTCAAGCGGGCTGAGGAACTGGCCTTTCTTGATGTTCACCGGTTTGCCGCATCGCGCGACGGCGTGGATGAAATCGGTCTGGCGGCACAGGAAGGCGGGGGTTTGCAGAACGTCGACGACGCTCGCCACGCTGGCGATCTGCGCTTCGCTGTGCACGTCGGTCAGCACGGGCACACCCAACTCGCGCCGCACTTTGGCCAGGATCGCCAGGCCCTGGTCCAGGCCAGGGCCACGGAACGCTTCGCCGCTGGAGCGGTTCGCCTTGTCAAAACTCGACTTGAAGATGAACGGAATGCCGAGCGAACGCGTCATGTCGCGCAACTGCCCGGCGACGTCCATCTGCAGCTGCTCGGACTCGATGACGCAAGGGCCGGCGATGAGGAAGAAGGGCCGATCGAGCCCGACTTCAAAACCACAGAGGTTCACCGACTTGCCGCTCCGCTGTCATCCCGGCGGACGCCGGGATCCACTGTGGGCATGATGCAGTGGGTCCCGGCGTGCGCCGGGACGACAGGCAGCATGCTGTGGGCCGGCGCCAGGATGACGGTTGGCACTGGACTGATGAAGTCGCGCACCATCAAGCTGCCACCTTCTCAACGCGTTCCGCCTGGTGCCGCAGCGCCGCAGCGATGAACGACCTGAACAGCGGATGGCCGTCCCACGGCGTCGACTTGAACTCGGGGTGGAACTGCACGCCCATGAACCAAGGGTGGGCACTGCGCGGCAGCTCGACGATCTCGGTCAGCTTTTCGCGCTGCGTGAGCGCCGAGACGACGAGGCCGGCGTCGGTGAGTCGCTCCAGATAGTCGACGTTCGCCTCGAAGCGGTGCCGGTGCCGCTCGTTCACGACGTCGCCGTAGATCTCGTGCGCGAGCGTTCCTGGCTTCACGTCCGAGCCTTGCGCGCCCAGGCGCATCGTTCCGCCCAGATCCGACGAGACGCTGCGTTTTTGCACCGTGCCGTCGGCGTCTTGCCACTCTTCGATGAGCGCAATCACCGGGTGTTTCGTGTCCGGGTCGAACTCGGTGCTGTTCGCGCCGAGCAGGCCCGCCTTGTGGCGCGCGAATTCGATCGTCGCCACTTGCATTCCCAGGCAAATCCCGAGGTAGGGCAACTTGTGTTCGCGTGCGTACTGCGCGGCGAGGATCTTGCCTTCGACGCCGCGTTTGCCGAAGCCCCCGGGAACAAGGATCGCGTCGAAGCGGCTCAGGTTCGCGACGTTGCCGGCGTTCAGGTCTTCCGAATCGACGTATTCGATCTTCACCCGCGCGTGGTTGTGGATTCCGGCGTGGCGCAGCGCTTCGTTGAGCGACTTGTAGGAGTCCGACAAATCGACGTACTTGCCGCACATCGCGATCGACACGTCGTGCTTCGGGTGCTCGACTTCGTCGACCAGCTTGTCCCAGCGCGTCAGGTTCGCCGGTTTGGTGTGCAGGTGCAGCTTGGCGCAGACCAACTCATCCAGGCCCTGCGAGTGCAGCATGCGCGGCACCTTGTAGATCGTGTCGGCGTCCCACACCGAGATCACGCCGAACTCGGGAACGTTGGCGAAGAGCGAAATCTTCGCCCGTTCGTCGTCGGGGATCGGGCGGTCGGCGCGGCACAGCAGCGCGTCGGGCATGATGCCGATCTCGCGCAGTTTTTGCACGCTGTGCTGCGTCGGCTTGGTCTTGAGTTCGCCTGCGGCGGCGATCCACGGCACGAGCGTGAGGTGCAGGAAGGCGGCGTTCGTCGGCCCCATCTTCAGGCTCATCTGACGCACCGCTTCGAGAAAAGGCAACGACTCGATGTCGCCCACCGTGCCGCCGACCTCGACGATCGCCACGTCCATGCCGCGCTCGCCGCGCGACGGCGCTTCTTCGGTGCGGTGCGGGTCCAGGCCTGCGCCGCGCCGGATGAACTCCTGGATCTCGTTCGTCACGTGCGGAATCACCTGCACCGTCTTGCCGAGGTAGTCGCCGCGACGTTCTTTTTCGAGAACGCTCTTGTAGATCTGGCCCGTCGTGAAGTTGTTCGCCCGGCGCATTCGCGTCGTGATGAAGCGTTCGTAGTGGCCGAGGTCGAGGTCGGTCTCGGCGCCGTCTTCGGTGACGAAGACTTCGCCGTGCTGAAACGGTGACATCGTCCCCGGATCGACGTTCAGGTACGGGTCGAGCTTGATGAGGGTGACTTTGAGGCCGCGCGACTCGAGGATCGCTGCCAGGGACGCCGACGCGATGCCCTTGCCCAGAGAGGACACCACACCGCCGGTGACAAAGACGAACTTGGTCATTCTGTGCAGCGAATCGCGGCAAGGCAATCGCTGGGGTGGGAAAGCGCGATTATAGGAGTGGGGTTCGCGGGTCGGGCGCAGAACAGCGCTGCGCCTCGAAGCGGCCGAGCCAATCCAGCACCGCCGCCGCCGCCGCCCGGGGGTGCTCCATCGGGAACAGGTGGCCCCCGTCGAGCATCGTGATGCGAGCGTGCGCGATTCGCTTCGCCCCGCGCAGGCCGACACGTTGCAGTTCGGCGGAGCGCGTCCCGCCGATAAATGCCACCGGGCAGCGCAGCGGCTGGGCACGCAAGTGCTGCGACAAATGGTGCGGCAAGGTGTTGTAGATGATCGTCTCGATGCGACGCGAAAAACTCAGGCGCTGCCCCGCGGCGCCGGCCTCGATGCCGCACGCCAGGTAGTCGTCGAGGACTCCGGGAGCCCAGCTCGCAAACAGCGCTTTGGAGGCGAAATGGGCGCGTGCCGCAGCGACGCTCGGCCATTGTTCGCGGCGGCGTCTGGACAGATGCGCAGGCGAGAAGCGTTCGCCGATCCCCGAGACCTTGAAGAACTGCACGGCTGCGCGCCATCCAGGTCGGCAGCAGCGGCGAATCGAGCAGGACGATGCCGCGCGCCACCTCGGGCCGGCGCGTTGCGGCGAGCAGCGTGAGGTAGCCACCGAGCGAATGGCCGACGAGGTAGGCGGGCGCCGCCGCTTCGCTGTCGATGAAATGCAGCAACTCGTCGCGCAAGTGCGGCCAGTTGCTCGTGACCGGGAAGCGCGGGTCGTGGCCAATCTTCGGCAACGCCAGCACGCGCCAGCCGGCTTCGCGCCAAGGCTCGAAGAGTTGCCGGTAGGTTCCCGCGGGAAAGCCGTTGGCGTGCGCGAAGACGATCGTCTTCTCGGCACCGACGTTGGGCGCGTCCGTCATGCCGGCTTGTCCAGCAGGCTTTTCAGGCGGTACAGCGCGTCCAGCGCTTCTTTGGGCGTGAGCGCGTCGGGCTCGACGGCGGCCAACGCCATGTCCACCGCGCTGCGCTGCGCTTCGGCGGCAGGCGTTGGCGCGGCGAACAAGTCGACTTGCGGCTGCCCTTGAATTCGCTGCGCCTCGAGCGCCTCGAGCGTCGCGCGCGCCTGGCGCACCAGGGTCGCGGGCATTCCCGCCAGGCGCGCCACCTGCACGCCGTAGCTGCGGCTTGCCGGGCCGGGCTGGATTTCGTGCAGGAACACGATCGCCTCGCCGCTTTCCGTCGCTGACACGTGCACGTTGAGCGCGCGTTCGTGCTTGGCCGGAAATTCGGTGAGCTCGAAATAGTGTGTCGCGAACAAGGTGAAGGAGCGATTGCGTTCGTGCAAGTGGCTCGCGATCGCGCCGGCGAGCGCGAGGCCGTCGAAGGTCGACGTGCCGCGCCCGATTTCGTCCATCAGCACGAGCGAATGTTCGGTCGCGTGGTGCAGGATCGCCGCAGCCTCGGTCATCTCGAGCATGAAGGTCGACTGGGCATTGGCCAGGTCATCGGCGGCGCCGATCCGGGTGTGGATCGCGTCGATCGGGCCCAGGCGGCAGGTGGAGGCGGGAACGAACGAGCCGATCGCCGCGAGCAGCACGATCAGCGCGACCTGGCGCATGTAGGTGCTCTTGCCCCCCATGTTCGGCCCGGTGATGATCTGCATCTTGCGCCGCGCGTCCAGGCGACAGTGATTCGCGATGAAGTTGCCCAGCCCCATCTCGAGCAGGCGCATCTCGACCACCGGGTGTCGGCCCTCGACGATGTCGATGCACGGTTCGCGAACGAATTGCGGGCGGCACCAGTTGAGGGTCGCGGCGCGCTCGGACAGTGCGGCGAGCGCGTCGAGCTGCGCCAGCGCGCGCGCCAGCGCGCCGAGCGACTCGACGTGCGGCTGCAGCGAGTCGAGCAGTTCATCGAAGAGCAGTTTCTCGCGCGCCAGCGAGCGCTCCTGCGCCGAGAGCGCTTTGTCTTCGAACGCCTTCAGCTCCGGCGTGATGAAGCGCTCGGCGTTCTTCAGCGTCTGGCGGCGCCGGTAGTCGAGCGGCACTTTGGCCGCCTGGCCAGCGCTGACCTCGATGTAAAAGCCGTGCACCTTGTTGTACTGAACGCGCAGGTTTGCGATTCCGCTGCGGGCGCGCTCGCGCGCTTCGAGCTCGAGAAGAAACGCGTCGCAGTTCTGCGCGATGCCGCGAAGCTCGTCGAGTTCGGCGTCGAAGCCCGGCGCGATGACGCCGCCGTCGCGCAGCAGCACTGCGGGTTCGTCGGCGAGGGCCGCGCCCAGCAGAGTTCGAATCGCCGGCGGCGGGCGCATCGCCTCGATCAGCATGTCGAGCAGCAGCGCGCGCTGCGCGGGAACCTGCGCCACCAGTTCAGGCAGATCGGTGAGCGTGCTGCGCAGGCCGGCGAGTTCGCGCGGGCGCACCTGCCGCAGCGCGATGCGTGCCGTGATGCGCTCGACGTCGCTGATGCCGCGCAGCGCGTCGCGAAGCGGCGTCACGTCGGCGGCGATCAACTCGGCGAGTGCAGCGTGGCGTTGTTCGGCGACGCTGCGCTCGCGCCAGCGGATGCAGCAGCCACTGGCGCAGCATCCTGCTGCCCATGCCGGTGCGGCAGGTGTCGAGCAGCGACAGCAGCGTCGGCGCGGGCTCGCCGCGCAGCGTCTGCGTCAGCTCGAGGTTGCGCTGCGTGCTCGGCGGCAAGTCGAGCAAATCGCTGTGGCGCTGCACTTCGAGCCTGCGCACATGCGCGAGCGCCTGGCCCTGGGTGCGTTCGGCGTAGCTGAGCAGCGCCGCGGCGGCCGCCTGCGCGGCGTGCAGCGCCTCGGCGTTGAAGCCGGCGAGGCTGGCCACGCGCAGCTGCTCGCAGAGCTTGCGTTTCCCAGCGCCGTGTCGAATTGCCACGCCGCTTGGGGCGTGAAGGCGAGGCGCGACGATTGCAGCACCGCAGGAGACTGTTCGCGATCGAGCAGCACCTCGGCCGGGCCGAGGCGCGCGAGCCAGCCGCCGAGTTCACCTTCGCTGCACTCGGTCAGGCCGAGTTCGCCGCGTGTCAGCGCGAGCCACGCCAGTCCATAGGTCGAACCGCGCCGGCACAGCGCGAGCAGGACGGCGTCGCTTTTTTCGGCGAGCAACTCGCTGTCGGTCACCGTTCCCGGCGTGACCACACGCACCACCTTGCGCTCGACCGGGCCCTTGCTGGTCGCGACGTCGCCGACCTGTTCGCAGATCGCGACCGCCTCGCCGAGCTTGATCAGCTTGCCGAGGTAGCTCTCGACCGAGTGCACCGGCACGCCGGCCATCACGACCGGCTCGCCGGCACTCGCGCCGCGCGACGTGAGCGTGATGTCGAGCAGGCGATTCGCCTTGCGCGCGTCGTCGAAGAACAGCTCGTAGAAGTCGCCCATGCGGTAGAACACGAGCGTGTCGGGGTACTCCGCCTTGATGCGCAGGTACTGCAGCATCATCGGCGTGTGCCCCGCGGCATCGACGGCCGCGGCGCCAGCGCCTGCGGCAGGGGCCTTGCTCATCAGCGCCACCGCGGATCAGCCCGCGCCGCTGCCCTTGGCAGGTGCGACCTGGCGGCGCACGCGCAGCGCCGTCGAGCTGCGGGTTGCCGCGGCGGGCTGCGCAGCCGGGGTGGCGACAGCGGCGGCGAGCGCCTCTTCGGGAGTCATCTCTTCAGGGGTCGCGTCGAGGGTCAGGCCTGGCCTTTTGCCTGGCAGATTGGCTTCGTCCTCCCGCCCCGCTTGCGAAAACGGCGCGAGCATCTGCACCAACTGGCCGTAGATCTTCGGATTCCCGGCGATCACTTCGTGCTGAAACAGAAAGTCGCTCTCGCCGGTGAAATTGCCGATCAGGCCGCCGGCTTCGGTGACCATCAACGCGCCGGCCGCCATGTCCCAGGGGCTCAGGCCCGGCTCGAAGAAGCCGTCGTACGCGCCTGCGGCGACGTGGCACAGGTCGAGCGCCGCCGAGCCCGGCCGGCGCACGCCCGCGCACGACTGCATGACGATGCCGAGCATCTGCATGTAGCGCTTGAAATCGTCGCCGCGGCGAAACGGGAAGCCGGTACCGATGAGCGCGTCGGCGATGCGATTGCGCTTCGACACGCGCAGGCGCCGGTCGTTGAGGAACGCGCCGCGCCCCTTGGACGCGATGAAGAGGTCGTTGCGCGCCGGGTCGTAGACGACGCCCTGCTGAATCTGGCCGCGAAACGAGAGCGCGATCGACACGCAATACATCGGCAGGCCGTGGATGAAGTTCGTCGTGCCGTCGAGCGGGTCGATGATCCAGACGTACTCGCTGCTCCGGGCGCCGCGCGCGCCGCCCGACTCTTCGGCGAGGATGGCGTGGCCGGGATAAGCGTCGAGCAGGATGTCGATGATCGCGGCTTCGGCGGCGTGGTCGACTTCGGTGACGAAGTCGTTCGGCGCCTTCGTGTTCACCGTGATCCGGTCCAGGTCCATCGACGCGCGGCTGATCACGGTGCCGGCGCTGCGCGCTGCCTTGATGGCGATGTTGAGCATCGGGTGAAGCGCTTGCGTCATGGGCGGCCGGGCAAACCGGTGAGGTCGAAGGGATCGGCGGTGGCAAGGAGCGGTGCAGTCGGGCGCGTGTCGACAAGCGAGTCGAGCACGCAGCGCCTGAATCGACTGCGGATAATGCGAGTTTAGCTGCTGCCCCCTGCGGCGGCCTTTGCAGCAAGCCGCCCATGCCTGGCCACGACAACACGCGCTTCATCCTGATCGGAACGAGCCACGCCGGCAACGTCGGCGCGACGGCGCGAGCCATGAAAGTGATGGGGTTCAGCGACCTGGTGCTGGTCGCGCCGCGCGACCCGAACGTGCAGCGCAAGGCGGAGGCGGTCGCGATGGCGAGCGGCGCGACCGATGTGCTCGCGCAAGCCCGCGTCGTTGCTGACGTGACGCAGGCGCTGGAAGGTGTGACGTTCGTCTGCGCTACCGCGATGACGCCGCGCGACTTCGGCCCGCCCACGCACGCGCCGCGCGAGCTGTTCGCGAGCCTCTCCGGCTCGGCGCACCGCGTCGCCTTCGTTTTCGGCTCGGAGCGCTTTGGCATGAGCAATCACGACGTGTACCGCTGCCACGCGTGCTTGAGCATCCCGACGCGTGCCGACTACGGCTCGCTGAACCTGGCGCAGGCGGTGCAACTCATTGCCTACGACTGGCGCCAGGCGCTCGGCGGTTTCGACGTCGTGCCACGCACCACCGACGCCGCGCTCGCCGACGGCGTGGCCGTGCAGGGGCTGATCGAACACTGGCGGCTCGCCCTCGAATTGATCGGCTTTCACGACCCTGCCGCGCCGAAGAAACTGCTGCCGCGCTTGACGCGGCTCCTGAACCGGGCGCAGTTGACGCAGGAGGAAGTGCACATCCTGCGTGGTGTGGCCAAAGCGGTGCAGGAGCGCTGCGTGCCACGTTCCTGATGTGGCGAGCGCGGCAGGCTCCCAGGGTGCGTGTGGGGTTAAGGCGCGACGGCTAAACTGCCGCGCACGCAGCCGCACCCCAGAAGAATCATGTTCGAGCGCCTCCAAGAAGACATTGCCTGCATCCTCGAGCGCGACCCCGCCGCGCGCTCCAAGTGGGAGGTGCTGACGTGTTATCCGGGGCTGCACGCGCTCATCATGCACCGGCGCGCGAGCTGGTTCTGGACGCGGCAGTGGTTCTGGCTGGGACGCTTCATCTCGCACCTGGGTCGCTTTTTCTCGGGAATCGAGATTCACCCGGGCGCACGCATCGGCCGGCGCGTCTTCATCGACCACGGCATGGGCGTCGTGATCGGCGAGACCGCCGAAGTCGGCGACGATTGCACGATCTACCAGGGCGTGACGCTGGGCGGCACGTCGCTCTCGAAGGGCGCCAAACGCCATCCGACGCTCGGCCGCGGCGTCATCGTCGGCGCGAATTCGCAGGTCCTTGGCGGCTTCACGGTCGGTGACGGGGCGCGCGTTGGCTCGAACTCGGTCGTGCTCAAACCGGTCCCGCCGGGCAGCACGGCGGTGGGGAACCCGGCACGCGTGATCGAGGCCGAGAGCGAAGCAAAGCGCGAAGCGGCGGCGGCGAAGATGGGTTTCTCGGCGTACGGCATCACGCAGGGCGACGACCCCGTTGCACAGGCGATGAAGGGTCTGATCGACAACGCCGCCGGCCACGAGCACCAGATCACGATGCTCTGGCAGGCGATCGAAAAACTCTCGGTGCGTTCGCGCGAGTTGCCCGCGCCCGATTGCGTGCCTGACGATGCGCAGACTGCGGAGCATTTCGACGCCGAGCGCTTGAGCCGGCTCGTCAAGTAGGGCCCACCTCCCCCAACCCCGAGCCCGTCATCCCGGCGAAAGCCGGGATCCACCCGTCGCGTTGCGCCGGCCGCGTGGTTCGCATCACCAGTGGACCCCGGCTTTCGCCGGGGTGACAAGGGGGATGGCGGCGCATGCCCACAATCCCATCCATGCAAACCTTCGACGTCGCCGTCATCGGCGCTGGCGCCGCCGGCCTGATGTGCGCTGCATTGGCAGGGCAGGGCGGCAAGCGTGTCGTGCTCATCGACCACGCAGCGAAGGTCGCGGAGAAGATCCGCATCTCGGGCGGCGGGCGCTGCAACTTCACGAACCTCGCCGTGGGGCCGGCGCACTTTGTTTCCGCGAATTCGAACTTCTGCCGCTCCGCGCTCGCGCGCTACACGCCGCAGGATTTTCTGGCGCTGGTGCAGCGCCACGGCATCGCGTGGCACGAAAAACACCGCGGCCAATTGTTCTGCGATGCGTCGAGCGAGGCGATCATCGCGATGCTGCTCGCCGAATGCGCGAGCGGCGGCGTCAGCCGCTGGCAGCCGTGCAGCCTGAACGCGGTGCGCCGTGGCGCTGCCGGATTCGAACTCGACACCTCGCAAGGGCAGGTGGCGGCGGGTCGAGTCGTCATCGCGACCGGCGGCCTGTCGATCCCGAAAATCGGCGCGAGCGACTTCGGCTACCGGCTCGCGCAGCAATTCGGTCACAGCATCGTCGCTACACGGCCCGGCGCTCGTGCCGCTCACCTTCGAGCCCAACGGGTGGACCGCGTTGGCGCAACTCGCCGGGCTCAGCCTCGAAGTCCAGTTGCAGGTGGGCGAGGGCAAAGTGCGCGGCGAATTCATCGAGGACCTGCTCTTCACCCACCGCGGCTTGAGCGGCCCGGCGATCCTGCAGATTTCGAGCTACTGGCACGAGGGTCAGGTGCTCCGCATCGACCTCGCGCCAGGGCGCGACTTGACGCAAGTGCTGTTGCACGCCAAGGCCACGTCGCAGCGCCAGCTGGTCAACGAACTCGGCAGCGTGATTCCGGCGCGCCTGGCGCAGGCCTGGCTGCGCGACGATGCGCCCATCGCAGCGATGCCGATGGCGCAGCAACGCGACCGCGACCTGCGCCGCGTCGCGCAGAGCCTGCAGCGCTGGGAAGTCACGCCCAGCGGCAGCGAAGGCTATCGAAAGGCCGAGGTCACCGCGGGCGGCGTGGACACGCGTGAACTCAGTTCGCAGAGCTTCGAAAGCCAGCGTTGCCCGGGCCTTTATTTCATCGGCGAAGTGGTCGACGTGACCGGTTGGCTCGGCGGCTACAACTTTCAGTGGGCGTGGGCGAGCGCTGCGGCGTGTGCCCAGGCCTTGATTGCTTGAGTTGTCGCCTCGCAAACCCGGAATCGGAACGCGCGTTCTGCCACCGGTGGATCCCGGCTTGCGCCTGGGATGACGGCCTCGTCCGTGGCGCGTCAGCCGGGGCCTTGGCGCAACGCCGACGCCGGCCGGAACGCGCGGCACACGGCGGGGTCGGTCTCGATGTACGGCCCGCCGATCAGATCGACGCAATACGGCACGGCGGCAAAGATGCCGTGCACCGGCGGCGTGTGTTTGGGCAGGCCTTCGAGCGTCTGCGCGATCGCCTTGGGCTGGCCTGGCAGGTTGACGATCAAGGTCTTGTCGCGCACGACGGCGACCTGGCGCGACAGGATTGCGGTGGCGACGAAGTGCAGGCTGATCTGGCGCATCTGCTCGCCAAATCCCGGCATCACCTTGGTCGCGACGTTCAGCGTCGCCTCGGGCGTCACGTCGCGCAGGGCCGGGCCCGTGCCGCCGGTGGTGAGGATCAGGTGGCAATGTTCCTTGTCGGCGAGCACGCGCAAGGTGTCTTCGATTTGCGCCTGTTCGTCCGGAACGAGGCGCGTCTCGAACAGCATCGTATTGCGCAGCGCCCGCTCGAGCCAGGCCTTCATCGCCGGGATTCCCTGGTCTTCATAGATGCCGCTGGAAGCCCGGTCGCTGATCGACACGAGCCCGATCTTCACGATGTCGAATTCGCTCATGGGGTGGTTCCTTTCGTCGGCGCCTGCTCGCGAATCATCTTGAACAACTCGCGGAAGTAGCGCCCGCTGCGTTTCTCCGGCACCAGCGCGGCGTCCTTGCGCGCATTGCGGATCACGGCGCGCAATTGCTGCACATCGGCACTCGCGTGCATCGCGGCAAAACGCGTCAGTGCGTCGTCGTCGGCGAGCAGCTCGGCGCGCCAACGCTCGGCCTGGTGCAGGGCGAGCGATTCGCGCGTCTGGCCGATGTGCACCACCGCCACCGCTTCGCGCAGCGGCTCGGTCTCCACGCCGCGCATCACCTTGCCCACGTACTGCATCTGGCGCCGCCGGCCTTCGTGGCTGCGTGTGCTCTTGTAGGTGAGCAGGGCGTCGAGCAGGATTTCCGGCATCTCGAGCTTGCGCAGGCGCTCTTCCGACAACTCGACGAGCGCGACGCCCAGCGCCTGCAGGTCGTGCGAGTCCGCCTTGCGCCGCGTCTTGCTCGGGCGCGCGATGCGGAGTTCGCGAAGTTCGGGCGCTTCGACGTGAGGATCGGGCTCGTTCATGCTGCTCGTTATGATAGCCGCCGCCCTCTTCGAGCGAACCGCCACAACTTCATGCCAGACTCCAAGCCGATCGACCCACAGAACCAGGGCTTCGCGTACCGGCGCGAGCAATTTCAGCAACTCGTCGAGGACACGCTGGGTTTCGCGGCGACGTTGGGTGCGAGCGACGCGGCGGCCGAAGTCTCGGAGGGCGTGGGCCTGTCGGTCTCGGTGCGCAAAGGCGAAGTCGAAAACATCGAGCGCAATCGTGACAAATCGCTGAGCGTCACCGTGTACTCGGGGCAGCGCCGCGGCAACGCGAGCACGTCGGACTTCTCCCGCGCCGCGCTCGAGCAGACGGTGCGCGCGGCGCACGACATCGCGCGCTTCACGGCCGAAGACGTCGCGGCCGGTTTGCCCGAAGCCGAAGACCTGGCGCTGGGCAGTGCGGCGACGCGCGACCTGGACCTGTTCCACCCCTGGGCGATCAACGCCGAAGGCGCGCGCGACATCGCGCTGCGCTGCGAAGCCGCGGCGCTGGGCACCGACAAGCGCATCAGCAATTCCGATGGTGCAGGTATCTCGGCGCAACAGTCGCATTTTTTTTCCGGCAACAGCCGTGGTTTTCGTGGCGGTTACGCGAGTTCGCGCCATTCGCTGTCGGTGGCGCCGATCGCGTCGAACCCGGGCAAGGGCGCCGACATGCAACGCGACGCCTGGTATTCGTCGATGCGCTCGCACCAGGAACTGGCCGAGCCCGAGGCGGTGGGCCGGTACGCGGCGCAGCGCGCGTTGTCGCGCCTGAACTCGCGGCGCGTCCCGACGTGCGACGTTCCGGTCTTGTTCGAATCGACACTCGCCGCCGGGCTGCTCGGCGCCTACGTGCAAGCGACAAGCGGCGGCGCTCTGTACCGAAAGTCGAGCTTTCTGCTCGACAGCCTGGGCCAGGAAGTGTTGAGCCCGCACATTCACATTCGCGAAGAGCCGCACCTGCCGCGCGGCAAGGGCAGCACGCCGTTCGACGACGAAGGCGTGGTGACGAAGGCGCGCGACGTGGTGCGCGAGGGCGTGGTGCAGGGCTACTTCCTGTCCACCTACTCGGCGCGCAAGCTGGGGCTTCGCACGACGGGGCACGCCGGCGGATCGCAAAACCTCACGCTCACGAGCCGCCTCACGCGACCCGGCGACGACCTGCCCGCGATGCTGCGCAAGCTGCGGCCGGGGTCTGTTCGCCATCGAGCTGATGGGGCAGGGCGTGAACTACGTGACGGGCGACTATTCGCGTGGCGCCGCGGGCTTCTGGGTCGAGGGTGGCGAGATCCAGTACCCCGTGCACGAGATCACGATCGCCGGGAATCTGCGCGAGATGTTCAAGGCCATCGTTGCGGTCGGGGCAGACGTCTACAACCAGGGTTCGAAGAGCGTCGGATCGGTGCTGATCGAGCGCATGAAGATCGCCGGGTTGTAAGCGCGTGTCGGCGCAGTCGGAGTGCATGCGTTTCGCGCGTGGTGCGGGGCAGGCAGGGGCTCGGATCGCGCGGGTAAACACCGGTGATTCGGGTTGACCCTGACTTCTAGAATTCGCCGCGTCATTGAATTTCCCGCCTTCCTCATTGATTCATCACAGGAGATTGAGCATGGAACGTCGTTCCTTTATTCGGCAAGACCGGAATTGCCGGCGTGCTGGCCGCCGGTGCTGCGCCGGCGATCGTGCACGCGCAGGCGAACATCCGCTGGCGCATCGCATCGAGCTTCCCGAAGTCGCTCGACACGCTGTTCGGCGTGTGCGATGTGTTCGCCAAGAAGGTGAGCGACATGTCGGGCGGCAAGTTCGTCGATCACGACGCACGCCGCCGGTGAACTGGTTCCGGCCTTCGGCGTGCTCGATGCGGTCGGCAACGGCACGGTCGAGATGGCGAACACCGCGCCGTACTACTTCTTCGGCAAGGACCCGACCTACGCGCTCGATTGCGCCATTCCCTTCGGCCTGAACAGCCGCCAGATGACGGCGTGGATGTACGAAGGCAACGGCCTGAAGCTGCTGCGCGAGTTCTACGCGCAAGGCCAACATCGTCAACTTCCCGATGGGCAACACCGGCGCGCAGATGGGCGGCTGGTACCGCAAGGAAATCAAGTCGGTGGCCGACCTGAAGGGCCTGAAGTTCCGCGTCGGCGGCTTCGGCGGCAAGGTGGCCGAGCGCATCGGCGTCGTGCCGCAGAACATTCCCGGCGGCGAGATCTACCAGGCGCTGGAGAAGGGCACGATCGACGCCGCCGAATGGGTGGGCCCGTACGACGACCTGAAGCTCGGCTTCAACAAGGTGGCGCCGAACTACTACTACCCGGGCTGGTGGGAAGGCGGCCCGCAGCTCGTCGCTGTACGTCAACAGAAGGCCTACGAGGGCTGTCCGGCGAGTACAAGGCGATCATCGAAGCGGCATCGGCATTCGCGCCACATCGACATGCAGGCCAAGTACGACTGCCGCAATGCGGCGTCGCTGAAGACTCTGGTGGCGCGGCGGCACGAAGCTGCTCCGCTTCCCGAAGGACGTGATGGAAGCGGCGTTCAAGGCGGCGCATGGAGGTCTACTGCGAACTCAGCGCCAGCAATCCGGCGTGGAAGAAGATCTACGACGACTACTCGAACTTCCGCCGCGACGCGAACCTGTGGTTCCGTTTCACGCGAAGCGGCGTTCGACGACTTCATGCAGGCGCAGAAGCTCTGAGCTGTCAGTCCCAGCACAAAAGCAAAGGCCCCGCGTCGGCGGGGCCTTTTTCTTGGGCTGTCGTCGCGTCAGCGGGCCTTCGCGCCCGCCGACTGCGCAACCTCACTTCTTCTGGTCCTTGGACATCGATTCGAGCAGGCCCTTCATCGGGTCTTCCTTCTCCTGCGCGCCCGATCCGCCCGGGGCGGATGCGGCATCGCCCGAGCCGGCTGCCAACGGACTCTCGCGCGACTTCATCTGCAGCTGCTCGAGCGCCTTGTCGGCGTCGATCTGCACCGTCTTCTCGATGCCTCCGGTCACCAGCGTCGGGTACCGCGATGACCGCGGCGACCATGATCAGCTGCAACACGATGAAGGCGATCGAGCCCTTGTAGATCTGCGAGGTCTGCGACGGCCGGAATGGTGTCGCCCGTGACGCGGTCCTTGTAGTCCTTCTTCGCCGCGACGCTGCGCAGGTAGAACAGCGCAAAGCCGAACGGCGGCGTGAGGAACGAGGTCTGCAGGTTCATCGCGATGACCACGCCGAACCAGATCAGCGTCATCTCCGGCGGCGTTCCCGGCGGCAGCAGGCCGCCGAGCATCTTGTCGGCCACCGGCGCGAGGATCGGGATGACGATGAACGCGATTTCGAAGAAGTCGATGAAGCAGCCGAGCACGAAGATCAGGATGTTGACGACGATCAGGAAGCCGAGCGCGCCGCCCGGCATGTCCTTGAACAGGTGCTCGACCCAGATGTGGCCGTCGGCCGCGTTGAAGGTGAAGCTGAACACCGTCGAGCCGATCAGGATGAAGAGCACGAAGCACGACAGCCGCGCCGTGTTGTCCAGCGCCTGCATCAGCAGCTTCTTCTGCAGCCGGCCGCGGCCCACCGCCATGATCAGCGCGCCCAGCGCGCCCATCGCGCCGCCTTCGGTTGGCGTGGCGATGCCCAGGAAGATCGTGCCCAGCACCAGGAAGATCAGCACCAGCGGCGGAATCAGCACGAAGGTCACCTGCTCGGTCAGGCGCGACAGCAGGCCGATCTTCAGGAACTTGTTGACCAGCGCGAGCGCCAGCGCGAGCACCGAGGCGACGGTCATCGACATGATGAAGATCTCGTCGCCCGGCGCCGGCAGCTGGCGGCCGATCAGCGGGTTGAGCACCTACTGGTGCACCCGCGACCAGGCGAGCCCGGCGACGGCGCACAAGGCCATCAGCACGAGCAGCGAGACATGGCCGCTCGCGCCGTTGCCTTCGCGGTAGATGCGCGCCTCAGGCGGCAGCGCCGGCACCCAGGCCGGCCGCACGATCGCGACGATGACGACGAACGCGAGGTACAGGCCCACCAGCAGCAGGCCCGGGATCAGCGCGCCGGCGTACATGTCGCCCACCGAGCGGCCCAGCTGGTCGGCCAGCACGATCAGCACCAGCGACGGCGGAATCGCCTGCGCCAGCGTGCCCGACGCGGTGATGGTGCCGGTGGCGATGGTGCGGTTGTAGCCGTAGCGCAGCATGATGGGCAGCGAGATCAGGCCCATCGAGATCACCGCCGCGGCGACCACGCCGGTGGTCGCGGCGAGCAGCGCGCCGACCAGGATCACCGCGATCGCCAGGCCGCCGCGCACCGGGCCGAACACCTGGCCCACGGTTTCGAGCAGGTCCTCGGCCATGCCGGAGCGCTCGAGGATGATGCCCATGAAGGTGAAGAACGGGATCGCCAGCAGCGTGTCGTTCTGCATGATGCCGAACACGCGCAGCGGCAGCGCCTGGAACAGGTTGCCGCCGAACATGCCGGCTTCCATGCCGATGAAGCCGAACAGCAGCCCGGTGGCCGCCAGGCCGAACGCCACCGGAATGCCCGACAGCAGGAACACAAACAGCCCCGCGAACATCAGCGGGACGAAGTTCTGGGCGAGGAAGGCAGTCATTTCAGCGCTCCTTTCGGCGGTGGCGCTGGCGTGGCCTGCTGGGCGGCGAGCTCGCGCTCGTGGCGCTCGGCCTCGGCGGCCAGTTCTTCGGCCAGCAGTTCTTCGTCGGACTTGCCGGGCTCGACGCTCATCGGCTCCTCGGATCACGCCGCGCAGGAAGGCGATGCGCTTGATCAGTTCGGACAGCGCCTGCACCAGCAGGATCGCAAACCCCAGCGGCATCAGCAGCTAGCGCCGGCCAGCGGATCAGCCCGCCGGCGTTGTGCGACATCTCGCCTGTGCCCAGGCGCTGGTGAACAGCGGCCAGCTCAGGTTGATCAGGATCAGGCACAGCGGGATCAGGAAGACGACGATGCCCGGCGGCGTCGATGATCGCGTTGGTGCGCTTGGACAGCTTCGCCGAGATGAAGTCGATGCGCACATGCACATTGCGCAGGAACGCATAGCCGGCGCCGAGCATGAACACGGCGGCGAACAGGTACCACTGGATTTCCAGGTAGGCGTTCGAGCTGATGTTGAAGGCCTTGCGGATGATCGCGTTGCCGGCGCTGATCAGCACCGCGGCCAGCACCAGCCAGCGGATGAACCTGGCCGACCTGGTTGTTGAAGCCGTCCACCAGACTCGAGAATTTCAGCAATGCGCCCAATTCAGGCCTCCCTGTAGCGAACTCGCAATGAGACACGAGAAGGCGCGCCGGCTGAACCCGGAAATACGCTACGTCGGCCCGCGGTGGCGCTTCGGCGCGACACATCGGGACGCGCGGCGCGCGATGCCGCGGTCGGCCGCGGCGCGGCGTCAGAGCGCGCCCGAAGCCTGGAGCAAGCGCGTCGAACGCGCCCCGCAGCGACAAAAAGCGAGCAGCGGCCTGGGCATCGACGCCACGAGCTCGGCGAACGCCGCGATCTCCTGCGGCGACTGGTAGCCGCCCTGGACCGGGAGAAATGCATAGCTGAGCCCGGCGACGCGCGCGGCGGCCGCGATCGACTCGTTCGTCGGCTGGTCCGGCCCGCCTTCAAAGTCCGGCCGGTTGTTGATGACGCTCTTGAAGCCCGCCTGTGCCGCCCAGGCCATGGCACTCGGGTTCGAGCTGACCGGCGACGCACACGTCGGGGCTGAGTTGTCTGATCGCGGGCGTTTCCATGGGTCGATTCGTGGCGATTCGCGGCGAGCCGCAAGTAGAGGTTATTTGGCGAGCGCTCTTCTTCACCGCCGCGGACACGAGCGCCATCTCGGCCTGCCCAGCCGAGCTTGGCCTTCACGGCGGCCATCACCTTGCCCATGTCAGCAGCACCGGCGGCGCGCCCCAGTTCGGTGCCCATAGCGGCAATGCTCGACGCGACTTGGGCGTCGATCTGCGCTGCGCCCAGGCGCTGCGGCAGGTAGGTCTTCGAGC
Organism: uncultured beta proteobacterium; assembly: GCA_963775015.1. Lineage (GTDB taxonomy): Bacteria > Pseudomonadota > Gammaproteobacteria > Burkholderiales > Burkholderiaceae_C > JAEMQF01. Next base: position 645,136 of record CAVZHI010000015.1, read on the forward strand.
ACGAGAGCTCGGCGCTCTCTTTCTCGACCAGGTCGAGGCGGTTGCCGGCGCCGAACTGCGTGATCGAGTCCTTGCGCTGCTTGATCAGCTTGTCGACGATCGCGATCACATCCGCGTCGGTCAAGACGATGCGCTCGTCGACCTCGCGTTGTTTCAGCGCGGCGAGCAGGCCGCGGATCGTGAGCAGCCGCGGCGCGTCTTTGGCGCGCATCGCGGTCTTCATGTCTTCCGTGATCCGGTCTTTGATGAGGCTCATTCACGACTCCCCGGTTTGTCGGGCCCTGAAACGACAAAGCCCGCACGGCGCGGGCTGGGCGTTGGCAAATGCCGCGCCGCGTCTGCCGACCCGAAGGCCGTCAGAACAGCTTTTTTGGCAACTGCATGCTGCGAACGCGCTTGAAGTGGCGCTTCACGGCGGCCGCCTTCTTGCGTTTGCGCTCGGCAGTGGGTTTTTCGTAGAACTCGCGTGCTCGCAGATCGGTCAGGAGCCCGATTTTCTCGATCGTGCGCTTGAACCTGCGCAGGGCAACATCGAAGGGCTCGTTTTCTTTGACGCGAATCGTAGTCATGTAGCAGCGGGGTCCTGGTGGCCAGATGGGCCGGATTTTGGCAAAGGCGGCATTATATGCCGGGCTTTCGCCAGTTCCGCCAGCGCTTGCAGGCGTTCGATTTCCGACGCCGCACGCGCGAGAAAAATCCGGTACACCGAGTCCACGAGCAGCTCCTCGCCGCGCGGGCGCGTGCCGAACAACGCGAGGTGGCCGAGCACGCGGCCGTCGCTCGCGATGATGGGCCAGCCCACGTACGCTTCGTAGTCCTTGTCTCTGGGGAACCGCAGGCCGACGCCATCGCCGTAGAAGCAGGAACGGCCTTCTGTCACGACGCTGTGGCACGGGGTGCCGCTCAAAGCGAATTCGAAACTGTCGCGAAATCCCTTGCTGCGCGACCAGTACGCCAGGGTGCGCACCCGGGTGGCCGGGTGGTCGGCGCATTCGGTGATGAAAGCGCAGTCGACGTCGAGCGCGCGCGCAAAGTGCTGCACCATATTGGCTGAAGAAGTCGGGGCCGAAGCTGGCGGCGGTACCTTCGACCATCGCTTCGAGCACGGTTTGAATATGCTTGACCTGGGTCACGTCGGTGTCCAGGCCGACGACGCGATACGGCGTACCGTCGTCGCGCCGGATCGCGACCGCACGAGACAGCACTTGGCGCACCCGCCCGTCCTTGTGCAACAGGCGCAGCGGCTGGTCGACGCGCGACTGCGGATCGGCGAGGTGGACTTGCAGCGCATCCTCGAGCACGGCGCGATCGTCGGCGTGGATTCGCGACAACCAGCCGGCCTTGTCGCCATTCAGCTCGCCATCCTCGAAGCCGAGCATGCTTTTCCAGCGCGGCGACAGAAGCACCGCGTCGGTGGCGATGTCCCATTCCCAGAGCCCGTCTTGGGCGCCGCGCAGGGCGAGCAGGTATCGTTGTTCGAAGGCGCGCTGGACCGCTTGCGCCGTGGCGCGTTCCTGTTCGCGCTGCGCTTCGCTGCGCGCCAGCTCGCGCTGCAAGCGCTCGATTCGGGCTTCGGCGTCGGGTGGCCCGGCCGGCGCCGTCGAAGTCAACGCGCGAGGTGCTGCCTCTTCCTCCGCCGCAGTGCCAGGCGTCACGAGGGGCAGATCGAACGTCACACGCGTGCCCTGCCCGGGAACGCTCGCGATTTGCAACTCGGAGCCGTGCAACTGCACGATGCGGCGCACGATCGCCAGGCCCAGACCGCCTTCGCCGCCGCCATGTTCGCCGCTCACGCGCTCGGAGCGTTCGTAGTGGGAGAAGATGTGCGCCAGGTCTGCGGCGCCGATTCCCGAACCGGTGTCGCGCACTTCGACGTGGGCGCGCCCTGCATCGCCGCGGTGCTCGACGCTCACGCTGCCGCCCGCGGGAGTATGGCGCAGGGCATTTTCGAGCAGCGCGACGAGCGCACGTTCGACGAGGGCGATGTCGGCGCGCACGAGCGCCTGCGGCGCGTGCGGTGCGGTCGCGCGCAGCTGCACCTTGCGCTGCTGCGCCTCGCTTTCGAAACGCTGGACGACGTCTTGCAAGAGCTCGGCGAGCGCGAAGTCCTCGAGATTCGGCTGGGTTTCGCCGGCTTCCAGGCGGCCCCACTCGAACAAGTCTTTCACCAGACGCGACAGGCGTTCGCTTTGGCGCACCGCCGTGTGCAGGTAGTTGCGCGCCTCGGCTTGGTCCAGATCGCCCTGGCGCAACAGCAGCAACTCCAGATAGCCTTGCAGCGACGCCAGCGGGGTGCGCAGGTCGTGCGCGACGGTGGCGAGCAAATCGGGGCGCAAATCCATCCGGTCCCTGACCCTCACGTGCGTTTGTCGCTGAACTTGTAGCCCACGCCCCAGACCGTCTGGATGTACTCGGGGTTCGCCGGGTCGGATTCGATCTTGCTGCGCAGGCGGTTGATGTGCGAGTTGACGGTGTGCTCGTAGCCGCTGTGGCTGTAACCCCAGACCTGATCGAGCAACTGGGTGCGTGTGAACACCCGCCCCGGGCTGCGCGCAAAGTAGACGAGCAGTTCGAACTCCTTGGCCGTCAGCTCGACCGCCTGGCCGCGCAGCTGCACCTCGTGGCGCTGCAGATCGATTTGCAGCTCGGCGTGGTCGATCCTCTGCTGCGATGGCTCCTCGCCAGACGCCTTCGCCGCCGCCTGCTGCTCGGCGCGCCGGAATACGCCTTTCACGCGCGCCGCGAGTTCGAGCATGCTGAACGGCTTGGTCAGGTAGTCGTCGGCGCCCAGCTCCAGACCGAGCACGCGGTCGATCTCGGACGACTTGGCGGTCAGCATCAGGATCGGCGTCACGTTCTCCGCGGCGCGCATCCTGCGGCAGATTTCCAGGCCGTCCATTCGCGGCAGCATCAAGTCCAGGATCACGAGGTCCCAGCGCCCGCTTTTCGCTTCATTCAGCGCCGTCACGCCGTCGTTCACGAGACGGCTCTCGATCTGCAGCTCGTTCAGCTGCAGCGTCACGAGGCGGCCGATGTCGGGGTCGTCTTCGACGACAAGGACGCGTCGGTTCACGAGGGTGTGGGGTGCGGCCTCCATACGGAAACGATTCTAGGCAAGCCGCCCCAGCCTGGCTGCGTGTGATGGAAATGTGAGAACTTCAGGCAGGCGGGGCCTGCACCACGACCGGCGCATCGACCTCGGCGGTGCGCGTGAAGCGCAGGTGCGTGATGTCGAGCGGGAAAAACAAGCTCCACGTCCACTCGACCCAGATGCGCAACTTGCGCCCCAGCGTCGGCATGCGCATCAGGTAGTAGGCGCGCCAGAGCAGCCAGGCCGGGGTTCCGGTGAGCGGGATGCCAAAAGCCAGCGCGACGCCCTTGTTGTGCCCGGTCGTCGCCATCATGCCTTTGGACACGTGATGGAAAGCGCGTGTCGGCCGGGCTTCGATGCGTTGCAACAGATTCGCCGCGAGTTGCTCCGCCTGCGCGACGGCAAACTGCGCGGTCGGCGGGCAGAGCTGGCCGTCGGCGCCGTTCGGCGTCGCCGCGCAGTCGCCGATCGCCCACAAGCCTTCGGCGCCGGGTACCGCGCCTTCGGGCCCGGTGACGATGCGTCCCCGAGTCGTCGCCAGGCCGAGGCGCTCGACGAGCGGGTTCGGGCGCGTGCCGATGGTGAGGATCACGGTCTCGCTGGGCAGGCGCGCACCGCCCTGCAACTCCACCGCCTGCGCGTCGATGCGGCTCGCGCGGGCGCCCAAGCGCACGTCGACGCCGCGCGCGCGCAGCGACCGCGCCGCCGCTTCGCCCAGGCGCGCCGGCAGCTCGGGCAGCAGCCGGTCGCCGTCATGCAGCAGCGTCACGCCCAGTTCGGTGGGCTGCACGCGCGGGTAGTAGCGCAGCGCACTGCGTGTGAAATCGGCGAGCGAACCCGCGACCTCGACGCCGGAAAAACCGCCGCCGATGACGCAGAAGCGCCCCAGCGCGCGGCGCTGCGCGGCGTCGTCGCAGAGTTCGATTCGCGCCAGGCGTTGCAGGACGCGATTGCGAATGTGCATCGCGTCGCCGACGAGTTTCAGCGGCAAGGCGTGTTCGCTCGATCCGGGAATGACCGCCAGGTTGGCGCGCTGGCCGAACGCGAAGACGAGGTGGCCGTAGGCGAATTCGAGCGGTCCGGCGAGCGTCGAACAGGTCAACATGCGGCGTTGCGTGTCCACCTGTTCGAGCCGGCCCATGATGAAGCGGCTCTTGCGCAGCATCTCGCGGATCGGCGCGATCACATGCTCCGGGAACACCGCTGCGCCCACGACCTCGGCGAGCATCGGGTTGAATGTGGTGTAACTCTCTTCGCTGATGAGCGTCGCGCACCAGCCTTCAGGCAAGCGTTTTTCGAGCGCGGTCGCCAGGCTCGTGCCGGCGAAACCGCCGCCGACGATGACGATGGTCTTGGGATTCATGGTGGGTGGCCTCGAAGGAAAAAAATGAGAAAAAGCGGTTCAGCGCCCGCTGAGCTGCGCCGGTTTGAGCGCGTGGCGCTGCCACGCTTGCGCGAGCGCGATCGTCGCGCACATCGTGGCGAATGCGACCCAGGCATAAGGCCAGAGCATGGGCATGCCCACAAGGATCAACCCATCGTTGCTGCCCGGAATCAGCAGGCTGCCCCAGCCCATCAGCGCGCCGCCGGCGAGGCAGCGCACAACATCGGTGATGGTCGGCGGCGTGTTCTTCCAGCGCCCTGCCGTGTAGCCGCCGAGCATCGCGCCGAGCAACAAGGCAAGCAGCAGCGCGCTGCCGAGCCCCAGGTTCTGCGCCATGCCGCGCGCGAGTTGCGCGAGCACGTCGGTGTAGGCCCAGACGCCGGCGGCGAGCAGCATCAGGGCGAAAGTGATTCCGATCACCGTCGTCGCCGCGTGCGGTGACCAGATGCGTTGCGCCAGGGCTTCGCGCAGGCGCTGGCCGAGGCGAACCGGCGCAGCGCTTGCCGGCGTCGCGAGCGAGCTGCCGATGCGCCACACCACAAAAGCGAGGAACGCCGCGGCGGCCCAGGTCGGGCTCTGCAGCACGAGCGAGGTCTCGGTCAGGCGCGGATGCTCGGGTGAGCCGAACAAGGATTCGATGCTCAGGCAGCCCAGGTAGAAGCCGAGCGGCGTCAAGACATACGCCCACTGCCCCGACCCGAGGCGCGCGATCGCGCCGAACACGCACGCGCCGTTGACGAATGCGCCCAGGCCGAGCAACGCTCCGCCGATCAGCGTCCACTGCGTCAGCGCGTAACCCTGCGGCGCGCGCGCGAGCAGCCCGGTCGCCTGCGCGAGCGCGAGGATTCCCGCGACCCACAACGCGGCTTCGAGGAACGCCCACAGGCGCCGAGTCGTGTGTTTGGACAGCGCTTCGTCGATCGCGGCGACGGTGCACGTGGCGCCGCGCTGGATCGCGTAACCCATGGTCGCGACGCAGAGCGCGGCGAACCAGAACAGGGGCTGAGTGATTTCGAGATTCATGGTCGGGCTTTCTCAGTGGCCGATCAGGCCCTTGGCGAACTTGCAGATCTCTCGCAGCCCCGCAGTGCCTTCGATGGCTTCAGTCTGCGGATGAATGCGCCCCGAGTGCAAGTCGAACACCCAGCCGTGCAGGGCCAGCGGCGCGCCGCGCTTCCACGCGCCTTGCACGATGCTCGTCTTGCCCAGGTTGTTGACCTGCTCGATCACGTTCAGCTCGACCAAACGGTCAAAACGTGCTGCGTCGTCGAGCTCACTCAGCTCGCGCCAGTAGAACTGCTGCGTGTCCTTGATCGTGCGCAACCAGTTGTCGATCAGGCCATGCGAGTGTTCGCCCATCGCCGCCTGAACTCCGCCGCAGCCGTGGTGCCCGCAGACGATGACGTGGCGCACCTGCAGCACGTCGACCGCGTACTGCAGCACCGACAGCAGGTTCACGTCGGTCTGCACGACCAGGTTCGCGATGTTCCGGTGCACGAACATGTCCCCCGGGTCGGTGCCGGTGATGTGGTTCGGCGGCACCCGGCTGTCGGAGCAACCGATCCAGAGGAACTGCGGGTGCTGGCCCATCGCGAGGCGGTGGAAATAACCCGGGTCCAGGCGCAACTGGCTTTCGACGAAAGCCTCGTTGTTGCGCAGCAGTTGTTCGATGCGGTCGTTCATTTTGATGGTTCGTTGCACGCCGGCGTTTGGCGTTTCTGTTGGGCCGGCGCGGGTCAAGGTTCAGGAAAGGGGGCCGACTCAGCGGTGTTCGATCACGCCTTCGATCGGATCCGCGGCTTCGCGCCAAGGCGCGCGCTCGATCATGCGCAGCGTATCGGCGTGGCCCGCTTCGCGCCGCGCGCGCACGCCGGCTGCCGTGAAGTCGATGTCCTTCGTGTGGTCTTCGCCGTCCAGCCGCGGCGCGTGCAGGTGCGCCACGTGCATCGTCGTTCCGCAGCCCCAGGAAGCGAGTTCCTTCACTTTCGCGTCGCCCTGCTTGCCGTTCGGAATTTGCTTGACCAACTCGCGAATCACGTGGCGCAGCCGGTGAATCTGCTTCTGGCGCGCGATGTGGCTGTCGGCGCGGCTCGCGTACTGGATGTCTTTCTGCCGCCCCATCACTTGCGTGATCGAGCCCGGCTCGGGGCCGGTCTGGTGCCAGACGTTGACGGCCAGGATGAGTGCGTCGCGGCGCGGCTTGTCGTCGAGCACGGCTTCGATCGGCGTGTTCGAGTAGATGCCGCCGTCCCAGTACGGCTCGCCGTCGATGCGGATCGCCGGGAACGCGGGCGGCAGAGCGCCCGAGGCCATGACATGCTCGACACCGAGCCTTTCTCTGGAGGTGTCGAAATAGCGCATCGCGCCGCTGCACGCGTTCACGGCGCCGACCGTGAGGCGCATGTGGCACTCGCACAGATAGTCCCAGTCGACGAGCTCGCTGAGCGTCTGGTGCAGCGGCGCGGTGCTGTAGTAGGACGCCGCCTCAACGCCGACTTCGGCGTCCGAACCGCGCAACGCCGCCAGGTTGGGCGTGAAGAACGACGGGATGCCACGCGTCACGGTGTTCAGGTTCGCGCTCGTGCGCGCCAGGCCGAGCCAGTCGAACGCGCTCGGGATCGCCGAGTGCGACTCCACCTGCTCCCAGAACTGGGCCAGCCGCTGCATGCGCTGGTCCGGCCGGTTGCCCGCGAGCAACGCCGCGTTGATCGCGCCGATCGACGTGCCAATCACCCACGCGGGCTCGATTCCGGATTCGTGCAGCGCCTCGATCACGCCGAGCTGGTACGCGCCGAGCGCGCCGCCGCCTTGCAGGACGAGCACCACCTGACCCGGCAGCGCCTCGCTCGGCTTCTTCAGCGCCGCCTTGCTCGTCGAGCGCGCGTGAGTCGGGTGCCCGGCCCAGTCGCTGCGCGAACGTGCGGCGCGCTTGGAGGTGGTTGGGGTCGTCGGGTTCGTTGCGGTCATATGGGCTTTCATGTCAGAGGGCGGAGCGGGTCGCAAGCGAACGCCGCGGATCCGGCTTCGCCGGTCCGCTGGCGTTGCCCCCTCGAGGGGGAGCGCCGAAGGCGCTTCGGGGGTGGTTCATTCAGGTTCAATGCTGTGTCCAGCCGCCGTCCATGGCGATCGCGCCGGCGGTCATCGACGCGCCCGCGTCGGACGACAGGAACACGGCGAGCGCAGCGAGCTCCTCGACGCGAACAAACTCCTTGCGCGCCTGGTGCACGAGCATCACGTCGCGCACCACGTCGGCCTCGGAGATGCCATGCGCCTTGGCCTGGTCGGCGATTTGCTTGTCGACGAGCGGTGTCTTCACATAGCCCGGGCAAATCGTATTGCACGTGACGCCGTGTTCGGCGACTTCGAGCGCGACGACTTTGGACAGTCCGATCAATCCATGTTTCGCCGCGACATACGCGGCCTTGAACGGCGACGCCGTCAAGCCATGCGCCGACGCGATGTTGATGATGCGCCCGAAGCGGCGCGCCTTCATCTCCGGAATCACCGCCTTGATGAGGTGAAACGCCGACGACAGGTTGATCGCAAGCACCGCGTCCCATTTCTCTTCAGGGAAGGTGTCGACGGGTGCGACATGCTGGATCCCGGCGTTGTTGACGATGATGTCGACCTTGCCGAACTCGGTGCGCGCCATCTCCGCCATGGCGCGGATCTGCGCCGGTTGGCTCATGTCGGCATTCGAGTAGCGCACCTTGACGCCGAACTGGCGCTGCAGCTCGGCGCGCGTGAATTCGATTTCCTGCGCATTGCCGAAGCCATTCAGCATCACGTCGGCGCCTTGTTCGGCCAGCGCGCGCGCGATGCCCAGACCAATGCCGCTGGTGGAACCGGTGACGATGGCAGATTTCTGTTTCAGCATGATGAACTCCTGTGGGTTGAAGGGCAGAGAGTGAAGGCGCTGCAGGTTGGTCGTCGGCCGTGACTGCACCTTGCACGCAAAGGCGTGTTTTTCACGAGGCACGCTCGAGCACATGCACCGCAAAGCGCGCGTGCGAGTCGGTCCAGAACTGGCGGTGTGCCCAGAGTGCGTCGCGCGCCACGGCGTGGAACTTGAAAAACCCGTACTTGTAATCGCTGGCAGTCTGCAAGGGCTCGTCGCGCTCGAAGTGAAAGAGCTGCCCGAGCACGTGCACGTCTTGGTCGCGCCGGCTCACGAGCTGCATCTGCACGCACTGGCTGCGCGCGTCGAAGTGCGCGCGATGGTCGAACGCCACGACGTCGAAGTCGCCTGCCAGTTCGCGGTTGATGCGAACCAGCAAATTCTTGTTGAACGCCGCGCTCGCGCCTTCGCCGTCATCGTAGGCCGGCACCAACAGCGCCGGGTCGTGGGTCGTGTCGGTGCCGATCACGAGCAGCGCGTCGCGCCCGACGCAGCGCCCGATGCGCTGCAGCAGTTCCACGGCACCGTGCGGCGTGAAGTCGCCGATCGCCGAGCCGGGCAGGTAGACGATGTGCCGGCCCGCGGCGTCGAAATTCGCCATCGAAGGCAGGGCGGTGAGGCGGGCAAAGTCCGCGATCACTGGCCTGACGGCAAGCGACACAAAGGTTGCCTGGAGCGCTTGCAGGCGCTGCGCGTCGAATTGCGCCGCGGTGTTGATCGGCACGTAGGCCGCGGGCCGGTCCAGCGCCGCGAGCAGGATCTGCGTATTGCAGTTGGCGCGACCGCCGAGTTCGATCAGCGTCGCGCGCGGGCCCGCCAGCGCGGCGATTTGCGCCGCGCTGCGCTCCAGGATCCAGGTCTCGGTGCGCAGCGGATGGTAGCTCGCGAGTTGCGTGATGCGCGCATAGAGCTCGGCGCCGCGCGCGTCGTGCAACCAACGGCTGGGAATCGACTTGCGAGGCCGGGACAGGCCGTCGAGGACGGCGTCGCCGAACTCGGAACTCTCGTCTGCGGCCGTGGGGCCCGCGGACAGGGCATCGGGTTCGCAGGCGAAAGCGTCGTCAAGGTGAAACAGGGCTTGCATCACCGCTCCTCCGCCAGGCGCAGGCCGCTGAAGTGGCGCCTTTCCGCAGGCGCAAGTGCGTGGCGCGTGCTGGCGCCTATGCTGCCGAAGGGTGTCGCGCACGACCCGCCGCGCAGCACAACGCTGGGCGCGCAGGTGGTGCCGGCGAGCGCATCGGCCGCAGAGCTGGCCGCGGCAACCGCAGCGCGAATCGGGTAGCGCGCAAACGCGCTCGACGTCCACTCCCAGACGTTGCCGTACAACTGGCGCAGCGGCGCTTGGGCGTCGCAGTGCGATGCCATCGGCCGCAGCATGTGGCTTGCACAGAAGTTGCCCGCCACGGCCTGGCCGCTCGCCGCCGCTTCCCACTGCGCTTCGCTCGGCAGGCGCTTGCGCGCCCAGCGCGCAAAGGCGTCAGCCTCGAAAGCGCTGATGTGGCACACCGGTGCTTCCATGTCGAGCGGCAATTCGCCGGCGAGCGTCACCTGCGTCGGCCGCTCCAGGCCGCCGCGCCAGTAAAGCGGCGCCTGCCAGGCGCCGGCGCGCACGCATTGCCATCCCGGCGCGGACCAGAGCGCGCGCCGCGCGTAACCGCCGTCGTCGATGAATTCGCACCAGTCGCGGTTGCTCACGGGCCGTGCCGCGAGCGCGAACGGGCGCAAGTGCAGTTCGTGGCGCGGTTGCTCTTCGTCGGGCGCGAACCATTCGTCGTCGCGGCCGATCGCGACCCGCCCTCCGGCATAAGCCACCCAGGCCGAACCCGGCGCGCGCGCCAGCGCAACCGCCGGGCGCGGCGCGCGCCGGCACAGCGCGTGCACCGGGCGCTGCGGGTTGCGCGCGAATCCGCTGAGCAGGTCGACGAGAATCAGCTCCTGTTGCTGCTGCTCGTGGCGCAGGGCGCGCTGCAGCGCCATCTCAGCCGGGAGGGTGAGGGGTTCGGCGAGCAATTCGTCGACTCGCGCGTCGACGCCACGGCGGTGCCTGAGCAGATGATCGAGCGAAGCTGCAGCAGGGGAAAAGGAAAGCGCTTCGGAGGGCAAGTGCCGCTTCGCAAAACGCGCCAGCACATGCAGTTCGAAGTACCTCGACGTGAGCGCGAGGCGCACGCCGGGGTGCGTGTCGGCGGCAGTGCCCCACGCCAGGTCGGCGTCGCTCAAACCCTCCAGCAGATCCAGCGTGTCGCGCCGGCACGCCGCGAATTCTTCGCGCAAGACGTTCGCAAATCCGATGTCGACGATCGCATTCATGGTGTCTCTCCCAGAAGTTCGAGTTTGGACAACAGCGTCGGGACCAGTTCGCCGACGGTCGGGTGCAGGAACACGGTGCGCTGCAACTGCCGGAAGGGCATGCCCGCGGCGATCGCGGTGACGAACATGTGCACGACCTCGTCGGCCTCGATGCCGAGCAGTGTTGCGCCGAGGATTTGCTCGTTGCCCGCGTCGACGAGCACTTTCATGAAGCCTGTCGTTTCGCCACGTTCGCGGGCCCGGCCGACGCGCGCCATCGGCAGCGTCGCGGCGAGCACGCGTTTGCCGCTGACGCGCGCCTGCGCTTCGTTCATGCCGACGCGCGCGAGCGGCGGGTCGGTGAACAAGGCGTAGGTGGGGATGCGCTCGCTGACGCGGCGATTCGCGCCGTCGAGCAGATTCGCGGCGACGATCTCAAAGTCGTTGTACGCGGTGTGCGTGAACGCGCCGCGGCCGTTCGCTTCACCGAGCGCCCAGACGCCGGGAACGTTCGTGCACAGACCCTCGTCGACCTGGATGAAGCCGCGCGCGTTCGTCGCGATGCCGGCCAGCGCCAGGCCCAGGTCGTCGGTGTTCGGGCGCCGGCCGATCGCGGCGAGCACATGGCTCGCCTCGATGCCCTGACTCGCGTGCGAGCAATCGAAACCGATCCGCAGCGACTCGCCGGGAGCGCGCGTCGCGACGCGCGCGTCACGAACCGAGAGGTGGAACTTCACGCCCTCGGCTTCGAGCATGGTTTGCACCTCGCGCGAGACGTCCGGGTCCTCCTGCGCAATCAAGCGGTCCGCGACTTCAAGCACCGTGACCTGCGCGCCGAAGCGCCGGTACATCTGCGCGAACTCCAGGCCGATGTAGCTGCCGCCGATCACGAGCAGGTGTTGCGGCAGGCTGTCCTGCTGCATGATCGACGTGTTGCTCAGCACGTCGGCGGGGTCCAGCCCCGGCCAGTCGGGCAAGACGGCGCGGCCGCCGACGTTGATGAAAATCTTCGGTGCTTCGAGCACCTCACCCGCGACCTCGATGGCGTGGCTCGCGACAAAGCGCGCGTGGCCCCAAAGCAGGGTCAGGTTCGGCGTTCCCTGCAGCCATTGCGTGAGGTTGCGGATCGACTGGGCGACGACGCGGTCCTTGCGTTCCTTCACTGCTTTCATGTCGACGCTCACCTCGCCCTCGACGCGCACCCCGTAGTCCGCGGCGCGGCGCGCGACAAACGCGGCGCGTGCGCTGGCGATCAGCGTCTTGGTCGGGATGCAGCCGTCGTTGACGCAGGTGCCTCCCAGGTGTTCGCGCTCGATCAGCGCGGTGGACAAGCCCGCCGCGGCGAGGCGCACCGCCAGCGATGGCCCGGCCTGGCCGGCGCCGATGACGATCGCATCGTAGGATTTCGACATGCGGGTCTCCTGGTCGTGGGGGCGATGTCACCCCGGCGAAAGCCGGGGTCCACTGCTTCGATCACGCAGTGGATCCCGGCTTTCGCCGGGATGACACGCGACTACTGCGCGCGAATCGTCGACGTGATCGACTGCACCACGCCCGACGCGGTCGCGAACTGTTGTTCGCGGTCGCGAATGCCGTGGCGCTTGGCGATCCAGCCGAAGTCGGTGTAGGCGGCCCAGACGGCGCCGCTGTCGTCTTGCAGATACGAGCACGCGCACCGGCCAGTCCAGGCCCGAGAACGGGTTCGAGGTCAGGAACTGCGCGCCCAGCGGCGGATTGCCGAAAGTCAGCAGCGTCGACGGATTCAGCTTGATCCCGGCGCCTGCGGCGAGTTGCGATTGGTCGACGGCGGAAAAGAACATGATGCCCTTGTCGGCGATGTCCTTGCGAATGCGCGCAATCGTTTCTTCCATCGAGTACGCGCTGCGCACCTTGATCAGGCCGCTCACCGGATCGGGGTTCGCGCCCTGTGCGAAAACGGGTGCGGTGCAGAGCAGGGCGGCGCAAAGTCCGAATGCGGCCGCCAGAGTGGCGATGAGTTTGTTCATGGGGGCTCCGTGAGGTTGCGGGTCGGTGTGCCGGTGCGCTCGGGCAGCGCGCCGCGTTGAAAGCGGCGCGGTCGCCGAGGCGCATGCCGGTCACATCATGTGTTCGTCCATCTTGGCGGCGCCCGGGAACAGGTCCACCGAGATCAGGACTGCCGGCTTCGTGCCGGTGTTCTTCCACCAGTGCGAGGTACCGTTCTTCTCCGGCGCGACGTCGCCCGCCTTGTGCACGATCGGCTGCGCGCAGCTGCTCGCGTATTCGGTGACTTCGCCCGAGACGATGTAAATCATCGCCGGGCGTTCGTTGTGGCTGTGCCAGGGAACGATGCCGCCGGGCTGCATCTCCAACTGGCGCAGGCGGAACTGGCGCCCTTGCAGGGCAAGCGGTTCCTTGGCGAGGTCGGTGCTGGCGCGAACCATGTCGGTTACGTCTTTGGGCATCGTCGGGCCGGGCTTTTGGCCCTGGCCGTCAGCGACGCGCTTGTCGGCCGGGCAGTCGCCGGCAAAGGCGGCGTTCGTCGCCAGCGCCAAGGCGCCGACGATCGCCACGCTCAGCGCGAGGCGGGGCCAGAGGGGCGGGGTGTAGAGATTGATGATGTTCATGAGCGAGTTCTCCGATTGAGTTGAAGTGCGGGCGGTTGCTGGTGCACAGTGCGCCGTGGGCCGCGCCGGAATGGACTGTCGACGCTTGGTCTCACGCGCACATCAAACAAAGATCACGTGTTTGTCACATTGCGCGTTCGCGCCGAATCGAGCCAGAATCGACCATGGACGCCGAATACGAGTGGCTGGCGCAGCTGGGCGGCGACGCGACATTCGAGTTGCGCCGCGCCCGCGCTCTGCACAGCGGCTCAGTGGTGCTCGTCAAATCGGCGCGGGCCCACCCGGCGCACAGCAGCGACGTGCAGCTGCTGCGCCGCGAATGCGAACTGGCTTTGCAGCTCTCCAGCGCCGCGACCTTGCTGCCGCGCATGACGCCGCAACGCGGCAGCGACCCCGCGCTCGTCATGCAGGACCCCGGTGGCGCGACGCTGGCACAGCTGCTCGTGCAAGGGCGGATGGCGCTGCCGCTGGTCCTCGCGGCCGCGGCGCAACTCGCAGCGCTGCTCGGTGAGGTGCACGCGCGGGGCCAACTGCACAACGGCATCCGGCCCGGCGCCGTGCTCTGCGACCCGAAGCGCACCCTCGCCTGGTGGGTCGACGTGGGCGCAGCGGTCAGCCTGGACGACGTGCAGCAGCGCGGCCCGCAAGCGCCCGCTGACCTGAGCGTCGCGCACCTCGTCTACGTCTCACCCGAGTGCACCGGGCGCCTCGAAGCGTGTGCCGATCAGCGCAGCGACCTCTACGCATTCGGCGTGCTGCTGTACGAGATGCTGACCGGCGCGCCGCCGTTTCGCAGCAGCGACGTGCTGACGTTGATTCACCTGCACATCGCCGGCAGCGCGCCCGCGCCGGCGCAACTGCGGGACGACATTCCGGTCACGCTGTCGAACCTCGTGATGAAGCTGCTCGCCAAGGCCCCTGACGAGCGCTACCAGAGCGCCGACGGCCTGGTGCACGACCTGCATCGCTGTGCGCGCGAATTCGCGGCGCAGGGGCGCATCGAAGCGTTCGAGCTGGGACGGCGCGACGTGCCGCGCCGGCTCGTCGTGGCGTCGCGGCTGGTGGGGCGGGAAACCGAGTTGCAGCGCTTGCTCGACGCTTTCGAGGCCGCTTGCGATGCGCAGCACGAAGGCCCGGGCGAGCTCGTGCTCGTCCAGGGCTACGCCGGAATCGGCAAGACGGCGCTCATTGAACAACTCTACAAGCCGATCGCGCGGCGCCGCGGGCGCTTCATCTCGGGCAAGTTCGACCAGGTCGCGCGCGGCGTGCCCTTCGGAGCATTGATCCAGGCGTTCACCGGCTGGGTGCACCAGGCGCTCGCCGAAAGCGAGGCGCAGCTCGCGCTCTGGCGCAGCCGGCTCGAGCAGGCACTGGGCGGCAACGCCGGCGTATTGACCGAGGTGATCCCTGAGCTGGCGCTGATCGTCGGTTCGCAAGACTCGCCCGCGCCGCTGCCGGGCGCGCAGGCGCTGAACCGGTTTCAGCGCGTCATGCAGTCGTTTGTCGCAGCACTGGCGACGCCGCAGCAGCCGCTCGTGCTGTTCCTCGACGACCTGCAATGGGCCGACGCGGCGACGCTGGGCCTGCTCGAGCCGCTGCTGGGCAGCGGCGTGCGCGGCTTGATGCTGCTGGGTGCCTACCGCGACAACGAACTCGCCGCCGCGCCGCGCCTGGTGCAATCGCTCGAGGCGTTGACTCGCGCCGGCGTGGGCCTGAGGCGCATCGAGCTGCTGCCGCTGCGCCAGTCCGAGTTCCAGCAACTCATCGCGGAGACCTTGCGCAGCGAGCCGGACTACGCACAACCGCTGGTGTCGATACTGTTTGCGAAGACCGGCGGCAATCCCCTGTTCGCGATTCAGTTTCTCAAGTCGCTCGAGCGCGAGGGCCAGTTCAGTTTCGACGCCGAGCACGCGCATTGGGCGTACCGCATCGACGCGATCGAGCGTGCGCCGCTCGCCGACAACGTGGTCGACCTGATGACGCAGCGCATTGCGCGCCTGCCGCAGCGGGCGCAGTACGCGTTGACGATCGCCGCGTGCATCGGCAGCCGCTTCGACCTGCGCACGCTGGCGGTGGCGAGCGAACAGACTGCCGAAGCGACCGGGCGCGACGTCGAACTCGCGCTCGCCGAAGGCCTGTTGCTGCGGGTCGCTGCGGCGCGCGAAGGCAGCGACGAGGACGAAGCGGCACCGCGCTATGGTTTCGTCCATGACCGCGTTCAGCAGTCGGCGTACGCCTTGATTCCGGCGCAGCGCCGCGCCTTCGTGCACCTCACCGTCGGCCGCTTGCTGCGCGCGCGCGCCGCGCCGGCGCAACTCGACGCCGACATCTTCGACATCGTGCAGCATCTCAACCTGGGGCGGGATCTGATCCAGGAGCGCGCGGAGCGCCTTGACGTCGCCGCGCTCAACCTCGAGGCGGGTCAGCGCGCCAACGCCGCGACCGCGCATGAGCGCGCGCTCGAACTGTTCCAGTGCGGCGTCGCGCTGCTCGATCCGCGCGCCTGGGAAAGTGACCCCCGCCTCAGCTTCGAGCTGCACTTCGAGGCCGCGCAAAGCCACTACCTGTGCGGCGACTTCGACGCCGCCGAGCGCCAGTTGCTCGAGCTGACCGGACACACGCAATCGCGAATCGACCGCGCGCGAATCGCACGCCAGCGCGGCGTGCAACTCGAGAATCAGGGGCACTTTGCGCCCGCGCTGGCGACGATGCGCGACGGTCTGGCGCCGTTTGGCGTGTCCTTCCCGGACACGCCGGCCGAACAGGAACGAACCCTCGAGCTCGAAATCGCGAACATTCACCGCTTGCGTGGCGCACGGCCGATCGCCGCGCTGATCGACCTGCCGGCGATGACGGACCCGGAAGTGCGCGTCGTCATGGGCATGCTCACGAGCGTCTGGTCGGCGGCGTTCATCGTCGGCGAGGCGACGCTCGCGCGGCTGTTTTCCGCGACGCTGGTGCGGTTGTCGCTCGAGCATGGCAACGTCGAAGAATCGGCGTACGGCTATGTCACGCATGCGATCACGGTCGGGCCGATGCGCGGCGACTATGCCGCGGCGTACGAGTTCGGCCTGCTGGCGCTCGCCGTCAACGAGCGCCTGACCGACAAGCGCCTGCGCGCCAAGATCTACCAGCAGTTTCATGCCCACGTGAATCTGTGGTGCCGGCCTTTCGCGACCTGCATCGGCTACGCGCGCCAGGCACATGCGAGCGGGCTGGACAGCGGCGACTTTCTCTACGCGGCGTATGCCCTGGGCACCGAACCCTGGAGCGCGTGGGTCGCGACGTCGGACCTGGCGCAGTTCGTTCGCGAGTACGCGCAAAACGTCGCACCGATCGAGCGTTTGAAGAACCGCGGCTTTGCCGATTCGCTGCGCCTGATCTTGAACTGGGCGCGTGCGCTGCAAGGCCTGACGCGCTCGCCCTTGTCGCTCAGCGACGCCTCGCTGGACGAAGACGCGTATGCGCTCGAATACGACTCGAACCCGTTCTTCGGCACGATCCACGCCATTCTGCGTCTGCAGCTCTGCGGCTTGCTCGGCACGCCGGCGCAGGCTTATGACGCGGCTCTGGTGGCGCGAAGCCGCGTGCACCATCTTCCCGGAACGATCTGGCCCGTCGTCGAACGTTTCTGGCACGCGATGGCGCTGGCCGGTGTTTGCGCCGAGCTCGCCGGGAGCGAAGCGGCGCACGCGCTGCAACAAGTGCGCGAGGCGCAGGCCTGGTTCGAAGCGCTGGCGCTGCACTGCGAGCAGAACTACCGCGTCCCGGCGCTGCTGCTGCAAGGCAGCGTCGCGCGCATCGAGGCGCGCCCACGCGACGCGCTCGCGAGTTTCGAGGCAGCGATCGAGATCTCGTCGCGGCTCGCGCAGCCGCGCGTGGCGGGCGCTGGCGCACGAGCTGTGCGCACGCGCGCACTGGGGGCTGGAGCAGCCGCAGCTCGCCGGCCTGCACCTCGACGAGGCGCTGCGGTGTTATGCGCGCTGGGGGGCGAAGGCAAAAGTCGACGCCCTGCAGCGCGAGTTTGCGCAAGTGCTGGGCACGCGAGAAGCCGCCGCGCCAGGCGAATCGACATCGACGCCGGACGCCGCGCAGGGTGCGGCCTCGCCTGCGCCGGGCAACGCCGACGGCCTGGACCTGAACAGCGTATTGAAAGCCGGCCACGCGATCGCCAGCGAGGTGAAGTTCGACGCCTTGCTCACGCGCCTGTTGCACCTCACGATCGAAAACGCCGCCGCGGAGCGTGGCAGCCTGGTGCTGGAAGGCAGCACCGGCGCAGTCGTCTACCACGCCAGCGCCGAGAACCCCGTGTCTCAGGCCGCGCCGCGCGGTGTCGCCTTCGACGATTCCGACGCCGTGCCGCGCGACGTGATCAACTATGTCCGGCACAGCGGCCAGGCGCTGGTGCTGGCGGGCGAGCAGATCACCGAGCGCTTTTCCGCCGACCCCTACATCGCGCGCAACGCACCGCGTTCGCTGCTCTGCGTTCCGGTGTTGCAGCAAGGAACAGGCGTGGGCGTGTTCTACCTCGAACACCGGCGCGTCGCTGCGGTGTTCAGCGCGCAGCGCGTGCGCGTGCTGCAGATGCTCGCCGCACAGGCCGCGATCGCGCTCGAGAACGCACGCTTGTTCAGCGGGCTGCACGAGCAGATCGCCGAGCGCGCGCGCGCGCAGGCGCGCCTTGCCGACGCGCTGGCCGAAGTGCAGCGCCTGAAGGACGACCTCGAGGCCGAAAACACCTACCTGCGGCGCGATCTGATCGCCAACGTCTCGCACGACCTGCGCACGCCGCTGGTGGCGATGCGCGGCTACCTCGAATTGCTCAAGACCAAGGGCGACAGCCTTGGACGCGCAGGCGCGGCGCAGCTACCTCGACATCGCCGTGCGCCAGAGCGCACACCTGGCGACGTTGATCGACGAGTTGTTCGAACTCGCGAAGCTCGATTACAAGGGCGTGCAGATCGAGCGCGAGGCTTTCCAGTTCGCCGACCTCGTGTTCGACGTGGTGCAGAAGTTCCAGCTCGGCGCCGACGAGCGCGGCGTGGCGCTGAACGTCGACGCGCCGCCGGGCCTGCCGCTGATCAACGCCGACCTCAGACTGATGGAACGCGTGCTCGACAACCTGATCGGCAACGCCTTGACGCACACGCCCTCGGGCGGCCGGGTGAGCGTGCGTCTTGCGCCGCAGGGCGCGCAGTTGCTCGTGCAGGTGGCCGACACCGGCGCGGGTATCGCGCCCGACGAGCTGCCGCTCATCTTCAACCGCTTCTACCGCGGCGACGAGGCGCGCAGTTCAGCAGCGGGTGGCGGTGCCGGCCTGGGCCTGGCGATCACGAAGCGGATCCTCGGGCTTCACGAGAGCCGCATCGAGGTGCAGAGCGCGCCGGCGCAAGGGACGTGCTTCTCGTTCTTGTTGTAAGTCCGCCCCGCGCGAAGCCAAAAGTCACGCAGCCAACACGTGTCAGTCACGAGTTGAACAAGCGCTCGACTTCGCCACGTTTGGCGGCGAAAGTTCCCGCTGCCTGCCTCGACCCAGGGGCAAGGATGGCGATGCGTTGCGCATGGCATCTGAAACGGATTGCCGAGCGAGCGAAATCGATTCTCTGCCGTGCTTCGCCAGGCTCTCCACCGAGGCCAACTCGAAGCTGCGAAGCACCGCCGGGAGATCCGCATGATGGAAGACCTGCCAATCGGGGCCCACCTCACGTCGCCGCGTTGGGGTTATGTGCACCACGGCGTCTATGCGGGCGCCGGACGCGTGATCCATTACGGCGGATTCGATCGGGTGTTTCGGCGCGGGCCGATCGAGGAGGTTTCGCTCGAGCGCTTCGCGTGCGGCCACCCCGTGCAGGTGAAGGCGTGGGCGGCGCCGAGGTTTTCAGGCGAGGCCGCCATCGCACGTGCACGTGGCCGCCTGGGCGAGAACCGATACAGCTTCTTCGCCAACAACTGCGAACATTTCGCGCAGTGGTGCATCTCGGGAACGAGCCGCAGCGAGCAGGTGGACTCGATCACGGCGCGGTTGCGCGGCGCGCTCGAAGGTCTGGGATCCCTGCTGGCCGCGCGAGGCTCCGCAAGGCAGAACGCGAGTTGAGGTCACGCGGGGACAGGTCAGGCCTGACCCCATCATCAATGCCCATGCTCATGCATCTCATGCGGCACGCCGCAAGGCGCGGCGAGGCCGCCGCCGGCGATCCAGGCGCGGGTCGTGAGTGTTGCGCGATCGATCAGCGCGGCGCAGCCTGAGTAGTCGTAGGGCGACGAATCCACCGGGCACAGCGGCGGCACGACGTGCAGCGCCACGTCGTGCCGGTAGCGCTCGATGTCGCTCACGAGCTGGCGCACGACGAGCAGCGACAGCGCGTGCAAGGCCCGGCCGATCGCGCTTTTCGGCGTGCTCTTGAGCGCGCACGCAAAGCCGGTCGGCAGCACGACGATGCGCTGCGCGCCGAGCTTGATCGCGCTCGAGA
Organism: uncultured beta proteobacterium; assembly: GCA_963775015.1. Classification (GTDB taxonomy): domain Bacteria; phylum Pseudomonadota; class Gammaproteobacteria; order Burkholderiales; family Burkholderiaceae_C; genus JAEMQF01. The sequence continues at coordinate 664,874 of CAVZHI010000015.1, forward strand.
TCGGCGTGTTGTTCGACACGCCGCCGTCGATCAGGCTGCGCCCGTCGATCAGCACCGGCGGGAACACGCCCGGGATCGCCGTGCTCGCGAGCACGGCGTCGACCACCGGCCCGGCCGAAAGCAACACCTCCTGGCCCAGCACCATGTCGGTGGCGACGACGTGCATCGCGATCGGCGCCTCTTCGAGCAGGCGGTACGGCAGGTGTTTTTCGAGCAGGCGCCGCAGGCCCGAGGGGTCGACGAGGTAGTCGCGCCGCATGGCGATGCGAAACAGGTCCGACAGGCGCATCGGCATCACGTGGCGCCGGATCAGGCCACGCCAGAGCTGATCGAGCCTGGCGACGCCACGCGGCGTCGGGTCGGACGCGAAATACGCGCCGTTGATCGCCCCCGCCGAAGCACCCACCACAAAGTCCGGCCGCAAGCCATGCTCGGTGAGCGCGTGCAGCATGCCGACTTCCACGGCGCCGAGGCTGCCGCCGCCGGCGAGGACGAAGGCGGTGCGGGGTTCACCGGAGGTAGCCGGAGCCATGAGTCATTCCTCGGCAGCGATACGAACGTCGCAACGCCAACCCGGCGTCTCTCAGCACAGCGTCGATCGGCCAGCCGGAATATAAGGCGCCGCGACCGCGGGCGATCACGGCTCGCCGCCGTCCTCCAGATCGCGCAGCGCGACGGGGTGCAGCATGACTTTGCGGCGCTTTCGGAAGGGCACCACCTTGGGGTCGAAATTGCGCAGCAGGTCGTCGTGCTGTTCTTGGACATGGCGGACGACTCTTCGAACCTCGGCGTCTTCGACGGCCAGCAATGATTCCCCATGTCGCGTTCAAGGTTCCTGCGTAGGGGCGCGGGACATGATTCGTGTCTGCCTCCTGGCATGCCCTCTCCTGGAGCGCGTGGTCGTCCTGGTCGTAGGCGAGCAACGTCGGGAAGTCGAGCATGGAGCAGCCCTCGGCGAAACTCTCGTTCAGACTGAAGAAGTCCTCTCCGACGCCCACCAGCGGCTGGAGCCACTGGTTGATTTGACTCTGCAGCGCCAGGCCGATGCGCCCGCGCGTTTCGAGCTTGGCCGTGGCTTCGGACAGGCGCGTGCCATGGGACCGAAGCAGCGCAGCGACGATGGCTTCGCGGTCCGCATCCGGCAGCTGTCCACGATCACGGCTTCCCGGGTGACTGGTCCTCCGCTTCCATTTGATGGCCAATCGAAGTCTCACCCCGCCTCGCGATGGCTCCTGCCCAACTGCGACGCTTGTTCGAGCAGTCTGGTCCCCACGTCAGCCCCTGATCCGAACGCGCTTCTCGTCGATGATCCAGAGCTGGCCGGATGTGTGTTCCACGGCTGCGAGCTTGACGCCAGCGAGCGCCAAGTCGCGCACAGCGGCGAATGACTGCACCGCCGGCCTGAGCACCCAAACGCCTCGATGGCTGGTCGCCGGATACGCCCTGATGTCAGAGAAATCGAGGTCGAGCGTGACAAGCACTCGGTCTCTACCAGTCGAGGGAGGTTCTCGTCGAGTTTGAATCGAAGGGTCACCTTCCGGCCCTACGCAGGCAACGGAACGATTCGCTCACGGGCCAGTTCAGCCGCATAGCCGATCGCCGCGAGAATGTGCTCTGGCTTCAACGTCGGGTACTCGTTGAGGATGGTCGCGGCGCTTGATCCGGCGGCGAGATTGTCCAGCACCACCGACACCGGTATGCGAGTACCGCGGAGGCACACCGCACCATGCATGACCTCGGGGTCTGCGGTGATATGCGGCTTCCAGTCCATGGCAACCTCTGCGTCGATGATCGTGGGCAGATCTTACCCGCGCGCAAATCTCGCGGACCGAACCCGACGGGAAGCAGGTCTTGCGCATCAAGCCACCTTCGTCGCCGGCATCGCTGTCGCGCCCGGAACCGGTTCATGTCCTAAATGGCGACATTGGGCTCGCGGCTCACGAACGCGAAGTCTCGAAGGAAGACATCGATGCTGTCTCCCACCTCGAGGTGCTCGAAAAGAATTCGTACCGGCATGTGCGTTCCGCTGAAGACGGGCGTGCCGCCCAGAGCCCAGAGTGCCTTGGTCTACGACGATTCGAGACTTCTTGATGGGGGGCCTCGAGCGGAACTTGGCGAGAAGTCTGGTCCGCAAGTCAAGAACTGGGGAGAGGAAGGTGGCCATGCGGCCGTGCCGGGTAAGGACCCGCCGAGGACAAATCCGATCCCGATGCCGACGGCCCCATGCCCGTTGATCGACTACCGCCCTCTCCTCGTGAACCTGGGGTGCATTCTTACTGACCACAGAATTCCCTCCGGCGCAGGCTGCGCGACCTAGGCAAAACCCGCCCCCTCATCCATGGGGTAGCCCTCCCCCTAGTTTGAATGGTTCACTTGGCGCTCGCCCTACTCCTCAAGACCGATGCGAGCTGATTCGAATTGTTTCTTCGGGAAAGGCAGTCCGCAGAATCGTGAATTACTGGACGAGCCATGGTCGCCAGCGGCGGATTGCACACCCTAATGGTGTCGTGGAATTTGGCTGCGGACGACACAATTGGTAACGCTGCCGACGTGCGTGTTGGCGGATTTCGGAGCGGGCACTGGTCCAGCAGTGGAACGCTCCGAACGGACGTCGAACAACCTGATCTGCCCATCCTGGGCAGCCCGCGTCTAGACAACAGACATAGGAGGCTATATGGCCACTGACCTGACCACGGGAAATGACACTTTCGACGGGGGTATCGGCGTCGATGAGATCTTCGGTCTTGCCGGCAATGACACGATTAGTGGTGACGGCGGCGAAGACACGCTTGACGGCGGTGCCGGCAACGACACGCTTGACGGCGGCGACGACAACGACTTCCTTTTCGGTGGCGACGGACACGACACTATTGACGGTGGCACCGGCGGTGACGTTATAGATGGCGGCAGCGGCAATGACACTATCGATGGTGGTGCCGGCGAGAACATTCTCTTTGGTGGTGCCGGCAACGACAGCATCACCGGCGGCGAAGACGGCGACCAGATATTCGGGGGGGTGAACGAGTTTGACGCAGAAGACAACCCCATCGAAATTGGCTCAGGCAACGACACCATTTATGGTCTTGGCGGCGACGACACCATCTACGGCGGAGACGGCACCGACGCGATCGACGGCGGCGTGGGCGGCGACGGGATAAGCGGCGGCGCCGGCAACGACACGATCGACGGCGGCGAGGGTGACGATGACATTGACGGCGGCGCCGGCAACGACACCATCACCGGGGGCAAGGGCGCGGATCCGCTGCGCGGTGGCCTCGGCAGCGATGTATTTGCCTATTTCGCCAATGCCGATGCGTCAGACTCGAATTTTGATGCAATGGACACCATTGCCGACTTCGAAGGTGTCATAGAACAGAGCTCACCTGCCCACCAAGACAAGATCGATCTGGTCGCACTCCTTGGCGACGTTGACCTTAAGTGGGGCGGTATGGACCCTACCCCCAAAGGCGTGTGGTATGCCCAAAACACGGGTGATGGTTCGACCAACGTATTTGCCGACGTCGATGAAAACGAGGTACCAGAACTCGTCATCAGGTTGGACGGACTGCACGAGTTGACGGAGGGTGATTTTCTTGGTGTGAACGGTCGGAACCGATCTGCCGGTGGCCGACGACGAAGTCAACTCGACCAACGAGGATACGACGCTGACGGTGGCCGATGGGTCGGCCGATGACGTGCTCGTGGGCGACGTGGATGTGGACGGCGACACACTGACGGTGACGCAGTTTGCCGTGGACACCGACGATGACGCGGTGGACGAGGTCTTCACCGCTGGCTCGCCGGCGGCAATTGCCGGGGTCGGCACGCTGACGATCAACGGCAACGGCAGCTACACATTTGTGCCGGCGCCGAATTACAACGGTCCGGTGCCGGTTGCGACCTACACGGTGTCCGACGGCACACTCACCGACACCGGCACGCTGACGCTGACGGTCACGGCGCAGAACGATCCGCCGGTGGCCGACGACGAAGTCAACTCGACCAACGAGGATACGACGCTGACGGTGGCCGATGGGTCGGCCGATGACGTGCTCGTGGGCGACGTGGATGTGGACGGCGACACACTGACGGTGACGCAGTTTGCCGTGGACACCGACGATGACGCGGTGGACGAGGTCTTCACCGCTGGCTCGCCGGCGGCAATTGCCGGGGTCGGCACGCTGACGATCAACGGCAACGGCAGCTACACATTTGTGCCGGCGCCGAATTACAACGGTCCGGTGCCGGTTGCGACCTACACGGTGTCCGACGGCACACTCACCGACACCGGCACGCTGACGCTGACGGTCACGGCGCAGAACGATCCGCCGGTGGCCGACGACGAAGTCAACTCGACCAACGAGGATACGACGCTGACGGTGGCCGATGGGTCGGCCGATGACGTGCTCGTGGGCGACGTGGATGTGGACGGCGACACACTGACGGTGACGCAGTTTGCCGTGGACACCGACGATGACGCGGTGGACGAGGTCTTCACCGCTGGCTCGCCGGCGGCAATTGCCGGGGTCGGCACGCTGACGATCAACGGCAACGGCAGCTACACATTTGTGCCGGCGCCGAATTACAACGGTCCGGTGCCGGTTGCGACCTACACGGTGTCCGACGGCACACTCACCGACACCGGCACGCTGACGCTGACGGTCACGGCGCAGAACGATCCGCCGGTGGCCGACGACGAAGTCAACTCGACCAACGAGGATACGACGCTGACGGTGGCCGATGGGTCGGCCGATGACGTGCTCGTGGGCGACGTGGATGTGGACGGCGACACACTGACGGTGACGCAGTTTGCCGTGGACACCGACGATGACGCGGTGGACGAGGTCTTCACCGCTGGCTCGCCGGCGGCAATTGCCGGGGTCGGCACGCTGACGATCAACGGCAACGGCAGCTACACATTTGTGCCGGCGCCGAATTACAACGGTCCGGTGCCGGTTGCGACCTACACGGTGTCCGACGGCACACTCACCGACACCGGCACGCTGACGCTGACGGTCACGGCGCAGAACGATCCGCCGGTGGCCGACGACGAAGTCAACTCGACCAACGAGGATACGACGCTGACGGTGGCCGATGGGTCGGCCGATGACGTGCTCGTGGGCGACGTGGATGTGGACGGCGACACACTGACGGTGACGCAGTTTGCCGTGGACACCGACGATGACGCGGTGGACGAGGTCTTCACCGCTGGCTCGCCGGCGGCAATTGCCGGGGTCGGCACGCTGACGATCAACGGCAACGGCAGCTACACATTTGTGCCGGCGCCGAATTACAACGGTCCGGTGCCGGTTGCGACCTACACGGTGTCCGACGGCACACTCACCGACACCGGCACGCTGACGCTGACGGTCACGGCGCAGAACGATCCGCCGGTGGCCGACGACGAAGTCAACTCGACCAACGAGGATACGACGCTGACGGTGGCCGATGGGTCGGCCGATGACGTGCTCGTGGGCGACGTGGATGTGGACGGCGACACACTGACGGTGACGCAGTTTGCCGTGGACACCGACGATGACGCGGTGGACGAGGTCTTCACCGCTGGCTCGCCGGCGGCAATTGCCGGGGTCGGCACGCTGACGATCAACGGCAACGGCAGCTACACATTTGTGCCGGCGCCGAATTACAACGGTCCGGTGCCGGTTGCGACCTACACGGTGTCCGACGGCACACGTCACCGACACCGGCACGCTGACGCTGACGGTCAATGCGGTCAACGACAACCCACCGGTCGCCAATTGCGACGTTATCTACGTCTCCAACCGACACCTGCGTAACTCTGCCGACGAGCGTGCTGTTGACCAACGACACGGATGCCGACGGCGACCCGCTGAGTGTTCTGTCAATCACCGGAAGCCCTGGGCTCGCCATTCCAGTCGACCTTTCCGACGACGGGTTGTCCTTCTCCTTCAAGACCGGCACAGCCGGTGGCAGCGTCGAGTGCCCGGAAATCGTGACGCTGAACTACACGATCACTGACGGCAGTTTTGAGTCCAGCAACACGATCAAGCTCAAGGTGGTGACCACGAACTCGAGCAACAACACCATCGACCTCGCGGGGGTTGACGCAGACGGCTCCTATATCGACGGCAAGGCGCTTAACGACAAGCTCACCGGCTCTGCGGCCGGCGACAATTTGCTCGGCGGCAGTGGCAACGACGTGATTCGCGGGCTTGACGGCAACGATACGCTGACCGGCAATGCGGGCAATGACTCGTTTGTCTTCAATACTACGCCTCAAGGGCTCACCAACGTCGACACCATTACTGACTTCAACGCCGGCGGTAACGGCGTATTTGGCATTGACAAGATGGCGCTTGACCTTGCCATCTTCACCCAAATTGACGAAACAGGGACAGCTGGCGATGATGTCAGCGAATTCAGGGCCAGCGCAGGTGGGAACGCGGTCGACGCCGATGACTACGTCCTCTTCGACACCAGCACCGGCAGCCTTTTCTATGACGCAGACGGCATCGGCAGCGCATTCGAAAAGGTGCAGTTCGCCAAGCTCACCGGCCTGAGCGGAACCCTCGATAACACTGACTTCGCTACCATCGCGCCTGGCCCGTAATGACTATCAGCCGCACAGACCCGACGCCCAGCACTCCTCCTGGGGCGTCGACACCCTAATGCAGGCCGAGCCCGCCCCAGCCAAGCTCGCGCCCGCTCGCCACCCGCCCGCTCGTCGCAGTCGGGGCCTTCTCCTTCTGCATGAACCTGCTATGCTCGCCCCGGCAATCTTCATGCTGCAGGTCTTCGACCGCGTTCTCTCCAGCGGCAGCCGCGAGACGCTGTTCCTGCTGCTGCTCGGCGTAGCCGCAGCGCTGGAGCCTGGCCCTCGGCCTGGACTACCTGCGCAGCCGCCTGCAAGGCGTGGTGGGCAACCTGGTGGGCGACTCGCTCTTACCCGTTGTTGCAAGGGACGTGCTCGCGCGTGCGGCGCGTGCGCCGGACCGGCCCAATTCGGAGGCGCTGCGCGACGTGGCCACGGTGCGCAACCTGTTCTCGGCGCAGGGGCTGCTCGCGGTGTTCGACGCGCCCTGGGCCATCGTCTACATCGCAGTCATCTGGTTCGCGCACCCGGCGCTGGGCATTGCCGCGGCTTGTGCGGCGTTGTTGATGCTCGGCCTGGCGTTCCTCAACGACTGGCTGACGCGGCGCGACATCGAGGCGCTGCAGCGCGGCGCGTCGAAGGCGCAGCGTTACCTCGAGGCGTCGATGGTGAACGCCGAGGCGGCCGAGGCGATGGGCATGGGCGACTCGCTGCTTGCGCGCTGGCGCCAGATGAACCAGCGCGTTCAGCAGTTGCAGCGCCCGACGGCGCGGCGCAGCGTGGCGCTCGCCGCGTTCACGCGCAGCACGCGCCAGGCGGTGCAGGTGTTGATCCTCGCGGTCGGTGCCTACCTCGTCATCAGCCAGTTGGCAACGCCGGGCGTGATGGTCGCGGTGACGATTCTGCTGGGCCGTGCGCTCGCGCCGATCGAGCAGATCGTGGGGAGCTGGAAGGCGCTTGCCGAAGGCCGCGTCGCGATGCGCCGCTTGCGCGCGCTGCTCGCAGCACTTGGCAAGGCGCCCGAGCCGATGGCGCTGCCGCGGCCTGCCGGCGCGCTGGAAGCTGCGAACCTGATCCTGCGTTCGGGCAGGGGCGACGCGTTGATCCTGGCCGGCGTGTCGCTCGGCCTGGCGCCGGGCAAGGCGCTGGCGGTGATCGGCCCGAGCGGCGCGGGCAAGTCGAGCCTGATCCGCGTGCTTGCCGGGTTATGGGCGCCGAGCGCCGGCCACGTGCGCCTGGACGGCGTGGACATGACCAAGGTGCCGCGCGAAGTGATCGGCCCGCACATCGGCTACGTGCCGCAAGACGTTGAGCTCTTTGCCGCCACGGTCGGCGAGAACATTGCGCGCATGGGCGACGTGGTGGCGTCGAAGGTCGTTGCGGCCGGGCGCGCTGCGGGAATCCACGAAATGATTCTCGCGCTGCCGCATGGCTACGACACGCGAATCGACCCGACGGGCGGACTGCTCTCTCCGGGGCAGCGCCAGCGCATCGCCCTGGCGCGCGCCCTGTACGGCGAGCCCAAGTTGCTGTTGCTCGACGAGCCGAATTCGAACCTCGACAACGCCGGCGAACAGGCATTGAGCGACGCGCTCGAGGCGTTGAAGGGTAAGGTCACCGTCGTCATGGTCACGCACCGCACGAACCTCGTGAAACACGCCGACAAGCTGCTCGTGCTGGAAGGCGGGCGCGTCAAGCACTATGGCCCGAAGGACCAGGTGCTCGCGGCGCTGAACGCAAGTGCAGCGCAAGAGATCAAGCGTGCCGGGCCGCAGTTGACGCCGGTCGCGAACTCGGCGAGCCCCGGCGTGGCGCAAATCCCGCAAGGTGCTGTTGCGAAGGCGCCGAACTTCGGTGTCGCTGGCGGGGGGCAGGTGATGGCGATGGCGCGCGCGGCGGTCCCGGCGAAGAGCCCCGCCGCTTGATGTTGAAGATCGAATCCCTCCCATGACATCGCTCGCGCTCGACGACCCGCTCACCCCGCACGTGCGCGAGGCGCGCTCGCTGGTCCGCGCCGGGGTTCTCGTGCTCTTGCTCGGCTTGCTGCCGCTCGCGGCGTGGATGGTATTTGCGCCGCTGGCGTCGGCAGTGGTTGCCGCAGGCGTCGTCAAGGTCGATCTGAACCGCCGCCCGGTGCAGCACGCCGAAGGCGGCATGGTGCGCGAAGTGCTCGTTCGAGTCGGCCAGCGTGTCAAGGAAGGCGAGACGCTGATGGTTCTGGGCGACGTGGCCGTCAACGCCGACATGCAGCGCTGGGAGTCGCGCGTGCGCTCCGAGCGCGCGAGCATGGCGCGGCTGGAAGCCGAACAATCGGGCGCTGCCGACGTGGTGTTCCCGGCGGACATCATCGAAGCGTCGCGCACCGATGCCGGTCTGGCCGAACTGCTCACGAACGAACGAGCGTTGTTCGGGGCGCGGCGCGGCGCGTTGAGCTCGCAAGTCGCGCTGCTGCGCGACCAGCAGGCCAAGGTGAACCAGGAGACAACGGCGCTGCGCGCGCAGATCGAACGCGCCGGGGAGTCGCTCAAGCTGCAAGGCCAGGAACTCACGGCGAACCAGGGTCTGCTCAAGGAGGGTTTCATCTCGAGCGCGCGCGTCACGCAGATCGAGGCGCAGATGGCCGACTACGGCGTGAAGTTGGAAGAGCGCCGCTCCGACCTCGCGCGCAGCGAGCAGAAGCTGCTCGACACGAGCCTGCGCATCAAGGCCATGCAAAACGAATACCGGCAGCAGGCGAGCGACCAGTTGAAGGTGACGCAGGCGCGCCTCGCCGAAATTCAACAGGAGCAGCGCAAGACGGGCGACGCGGCGAAGCGCCAGGTGATTGTCTCGCCCGTCGCGGGTGAAGTGATGGACCTCAAAGTCACCGCACCGGGCGCCGTGATCCCGCCGCGCGAGACGATTGCCGAGATCGTCCCGGACAACCAGAAACTCATCATCGAAGCGAACGTTCGCCCCGAAGACATCAACCGCGTGCAGCGCGGCCAGGCGGCGCAGATGCGGTTCACGGCGTTTGCGTATCGAACCACCAAACTCGTCGACGGCAAGGTGAGCTACATCTCCGCCGACCGCATGGTCGATCGCCAGGCGAACACCGCGTTCTACGTCGCGCACATCGAAGCCGACAGCGCCAAGCTGCTCGAAGCCGGCGACATGAAACTGCTTGCCGGCATGCCGGTCGAGGTGTACATCGAAGGCGACAAGCGCACCGTGCTGCAGTACCTCATGGAGCCGCTGTCGCAGGTGGTGAATCGGGCAGGGCGGGAGCGGTAGAGAGCTGGGGTCAGGCCTTGCCTTTTGCCCTCCGCCTCGACAGTTCACATCGCGCTCTGACAGAAGGGGCAAAAGGCAAGGCCTGACCCCATTGCCTTTTACGCCCCCAAGGCGTAGCGTGGCGGGATGGCCCGCCCGTTGCGCATCGAGTTCCCCGGCGCCGTCTACCATGTCACCGCGCGTGGGGATCGCCGTGAGCCGATATTTGTCGACGACGACGACCGGCGCAGTTTCCTGCGTGTGACGGCGCAGGCGCTGTCACGCTTCGACGGTCAGATCTTCGCTTATTGCCTGATGGGCAATCACTACCACTTTGTGTTGCACACGCGGCAGGCGAACCTGTCGTTGCTGATGCGGCACATCAATGGCGTCTACACGCAGGTCTTCAACCGACGGCACGGGAATGTCGGGCACTTGTTCCAGGGCCGATTCAAGGCGATTCTGGTGGACCGCGATGCCTACCTGTTCGAGGTGTGCCGCTATGTCGAGTTGAACCCGGTGCGCGCGAAGCTCGTCAGGAAGGTTCAGGCATGGCCTTGGTCGAGCTACCGGGCCCACGCGGGAAGCGAAGAGCCGCCCCCATGGCTGGACGTGGACGGCTTGCACGGCCATCTGCTGGGCCGCCCGGTTCGTGGCGTCACCGACCGGAAACGAGGCGCGCAGCAGTACGCGGAGCTCGTCACCGGCGCGCCCGACTTGCCATTGTGGGAGACTGCGCTGCGCCAGCAAATCTATCTGGGCGACGACGCTTTCGTCGAACGCATGCAGGCACTCGCCGAACCTCAGAATACCGTGGACCGTGACATCCCCAAGCCGCAGCGTCGCAAAGCCCTCAGCCTGGCCCAGTGGCTCGGCGCGTGCCCGACGCGAGACGAGGCGCTCTACCTTGCGCACACGGAAGGCGCGTTGACCATGAGTTCGATGGCGCGCGAGCTGGGCCTTTCGGTGTCGTGGATCAGCCGCCTGATCGCGCGTGCTGAGCAGGCAAAAAGCAAGGCCTGACCCCATGACAGGCCAGGTCAGAAGCCTCGCCTGGGCCGGTGACCACCGGGAGGCGATCGACGCCGCGAGCGCAACGCTGACACCCGGTGCGGTGCCGGAACCGGACGCCGACGCGCGCATTCGGTTGCTCGACCAGCGCGCCGAGAGCCTGATGGCGATCGGCGACCTGGACGCTGCCGGCGCCGACGCCACGGCGATGAAGCGCATTGCGCAGCGCACACGCCTGCCGGCGCACGAAGCGCTGAGCGGAAATCGCGAAGCGCTCGTGCAAATCCGCAACGGCAAGTCGCGCGCCGCGCTCGTGACCGCGGCGGTGGCGCTGAAAGCGGCGCAGCGCAGCGCCGCCGCGGCGCTCGAGGCGCAGAGCCTGGTCTTGCTCGCCGAAGCGCAATTCCGCAGCCGCAAGGACCTTGGCAACGCGCTCACCCACGCGACCCGTGCTGCTGCGTTGTTCGAAGCGCAGGGCGACATGGTGCAGCATGGCCGCGCCCTGTGGGTGCTGGCGTCGGTGCACAACACGCGCGGCCAACCGGCGGACGCCGACCGCGTCGCGACGCAGGCACTCGCGCTGGGACGGCGCTGCGGCGACCTGCTCGGCCAGGGCAACGCGCTGAACCTGCTCACGTTCAACAGCGCCGATCTCGCGGCGCGCCTGGCGTTGCTGAAACAGTCGCTCGCCGCGTTCGAGGCCGCGGGTTACGTCGAGCGCCAGGGCAACGTGCTGCTCAACCTGGGCCGCGCGCACGAGGCGCTCGGCCTCTACCCGCGGGCGCGGCGCCTGCTGCTGCAGGCGCTCGAGCTGATGCGCAGCACCGGCAGCGCCGGGCCGATGCTCGGCGCGAACTTCACGCTCGCCTTTTTCGAGGCGCGCCGCGGCCAGGTCGAGGCCGCGCGCGCCTATGCGGCGCAGGCGCTCGCGCAGGCGAGTGCACTGGGCGCCGCGCGCGCCACGCCGTACCGCGCCGAGCTCGCCGGCGAACTCGCGCTGTGCGAAGGCAAACCCGAAGCAGCGGCGCGCCAGTTCGAGCGCGCCGTGCGCCTGGTTCCCAAAGGCCAGGACGCGCTGCTCATGACCTGCCTGAGCGACGCCGCGAGCGCTCATCTCGCCGCGGGTCACGCCGCGGCGGCCCTCGCTGCATCGCGCCGCGCGACGCAACTGCACGCCGCCAAGGGAATGGCCGCGCTCGACGGCCTGGAGCCGATCACGCTCTGGTGGCGCCACAGCCAGGCGCTGCAGGCGAACAACCTCGGATTCGACGCGTTCGAGGCGCTGCAGCACGCGTACCGCTTCCTCTGCGAGCGCATCCAGGGCCTGAGCGACGAAGGCCTGCGGCGCAGCTTCCTGAACCGCAAGCGCGAGCATCGCGAGATCGTTCTCGCCTGGCTTCACGCGGCGCGCGAACGCCGCCTGCCGCCCGCGCTGCGCCAGGTGCATCTGAGCGGCAAGGCGAACCTGCGCGAGCCCTTCGAACGCCTCGTCGACAGCGGCGTGCGCCTGAATCAACTGCGGCGCCCGAAAGACATCTGCGAGTTCCTCGTCGAGGAGGCGAGCGAACTCTCGGGCGCCGAACGCGTGCTCGTGATTCTCGAGGCCAACGGCGCGCTGCGCATCGGCGGCGCCTGTCTGCCGCCGGCGGAAGATCGCGCAGGCCCTGCTCGATGCCGTTATGCCGTGGCTCGCCGAAGCGCGCGAAACGCGCAGCGCGAGCTTGCGCCACGGGCCGGGCGGCGTGGAGCCGATCGACCAGCGCGCGTGCCTGATCGCGCCGCTGATCGCGCAGCGCGACTTGCTCGGCTACCTCTACCTCGACCTGGACGGCGCTTTCGGCCGCCTGCACGACACCGATCGGGACCTGGTCGCGATGCTCGCCTCGCAAGCCGCTGCCGCATTGGCCGACGCGCATTGGGGCGAGGCGCTCGAACAGAAGGTCGCGCAGCGCACCGCTGAGCTGGAACAGCGCGCGAGCGAGCTCGCGATCATCAACAGCATCCAGCAAGGCATGGCGGCCGAACTCAACTTCCAGGCCATCGTCGACATGGTCGGCGACAAGCTGCGCGAGGTCTTCCACACCGGCAACATCGGCATCGTCTGGCGCGACGCCGTCGAACCCGCCCTGGTGCACAACCTTTACGCGTACCAGCACGGCGTTCGCATCGACATCGGCACGATCCGCGTCAATCCCGAAGGCCCGATGACGCAGGCGTTCGACGCGAAACGCCCGTTGGTGGCGAACAACCGCGCGCAAATGCGGGCGCTCGGGCTGCGGCAGGTGCCGGGAACGGAGCTCAGCCTGTCGACGGCGATGGTGCCGATTTACTCGGGCGATCGCGTCCTGGGCGCGATCTCGCTGCAGAACCACGAGCGCGAAAACGCGTTCGGCGAAGCCGAGGTGCGACTGCTCAGCACGGTCGCGGCGAGCATGGGCGTCGCGCTGGAAAACGCGCGCCTGTTCGACGAGACGCAGCGCCTGCTGAAGGAGACCGAAGCGCGCAACGCCGAACTCGCCGTCATCAACGACGTGCAACTCGGCATGTCGCGCGAACTCGAGTTCCAGGCCATCGTCGACCTCGTCGGCGACCGCTTGCGCGACGTCTTTCACACCGGCCACATCGCGATCTTCTGGTGGGACGAGCAGGCGAACCTGGCGCGCGGCGTGTACGTCGTGCAGTTCGGCGTGCGCGTGCAGATCCCGCCGTTCAAGCCCGATCTGAACGGCCCGATGATGAAGGCGTTCAACTCGAAGCGCCCGATTGTCGCGAACAGCCGCGCCGACATGGCCTCGCTCGGCTTGCGCGCCGTGGACCGCGTCGACCCGTGCCTGTCGCGCGCCATGGTGCCGGTGTTCTCCGGCGAGCGCCTGATCGGCGCGATCTCGCTCGAGAGCCATGAGTGCGAGGGCGCCTACAGCGAGGCGCAAGTGCGGCTCCTGACGACGGTCGCGGCGAGCCTGGGCGTGGCGCTGGAGAACGTGCGCCTGTTCAGCGAGACCAAGGAGGCGCTCGAACAGCAGACCGCAACCGCCGAAGTGCTGCAAGTCATCAGCGCATCGGTGTCGGACACCCGACCTGTGTTTGCGAAGATCTTGCAGAGTTGCGAGCGCCTGGTCCCGGGCATCGCTGCGGTGACCTTGACCTTGATGCAGGGCGATCAGATCGTCCTGGCCGACGTTCGCCTGCATGAGCTTGAAGGCGATACACCGCAGGGTCTGGCAGAGCGCGAGCGGCAAATCCGCTCGGGCTTCCCGTATCCGCTGCCCGGCTCAACGATCGCGGCTGCACTCCAGGCGGGTCGAGTCATCGCGTATGACGATGTGCTGAACGGTCCTGACACACCACCGCGCGAGCGCGAAATTGCGCGTCGGGTTGGAATCAGCTACTCGCTCATGATCGCCCCATTGCAATGGGAAGGGAGTCTGATCGGCGGCATTGGGGTGACCCGACTTGCGCATCGGCGGCTTCCGCGCCAAAGAGTGTGCGCTGCTCAAGACCTTCGCCGACCAGGCCGTGATCGCGATCCAGAACGCGCGCCTGTTCCACGAAGCGCAGGAGGCGCGCGCTCAAGCTGAGGCGGCGAACGAGGCGAAGAGCGCGTTCCTCGCGACGATGAGCCATGAAATCCGCACGCCGATGAACGCCGTGATCGGCATGAGCGGCCTGCTGCTCGATACGCCACTGACCGACGAGCAGCGCGACTTCGCTTCCACGATTCGCGACTCGGGCGACTCGCTGCTGCTCATCATCAACGACATCCTCGACTTCTCGAAGATCGAGGCCGGCCGCATGGACCTGGAGGCGCAGCCTTTCGACCTGCGCGAGTGCGTTGAATCTGCGCTCGACCTGATTGCCGGCCGCGCCGCGGAAAAGCACCTCGACGTCGCGTATCTGTTCGAGGGCGAGGTGCCCGCGGCGATCCGCGGCGACGTGACGCGGCTTGCGGCAGATTCTGCTGAACCTGCTCTCCAACGCAGTCAAGTTCACCGAGGCCGGCGAAGTGGTGTTGACGGTGAACGCCGCCGGCGAGCAACTGCGCTTCGCCGTGCGCGACACCGGCATCGGCCTGACCGAACAAGGCAAGAGCCGCCTCTTTCAAAGCTTCAGCCAGGCCGACAGCACGACGACGCGCAAATACGGCGGCACGGGCCTCGGCCTGGCGATCAGCAAGAAACTCGCCGAGCTGATGGGCGGAACGATGTGGCGTCGAAAGTGCCGGCGCGGGGCAGGGCTCGACGTTCCGCTTCACGATCCGCGCACCTCGCGCCGAGCTGCCCGAAGGCCAGCGGCGCAGCTTCGTCGGCGAGCAGGCGGCGCTGAAAGGCAAGCGCGTCCTGGTGGTCGACGACAACCCGACGAACCGGCGCGTCCTGTCGCTGCAGGCGGCGAAGTGGGGCATGGTGGTGCGAGATACCGAATTTCCGGCGCAGGCCTTGCAGTGGCTGACGGATCACCGGGCTCCATCCGTCATCCCGGCACCCGGGCCCGCAATCGCCCCGCCACACTCTGTCATCCCGGCGCAAGCCGGGATCCACCCGTCGCCGGACGCAGTGGACCCCGGCGTGCGCCGGGGTGACAGTGAGCGCGGTGACGCTGAGCGCAATGACAGCGGGATGTTCGACCTCGCCATCATCGATATGCACATGCCCGGCATCGACGGCATGACGCTCGCGAGTCAGATCCGCAACGCCGGCCACACGCTGCCGCTGGTGCTGTTCACATCGCTCGGACGCCGCGAAACCGATTCGAAGCTGTTTGCTGCGACGTTGGCAAAGCCGCTGCGCCAGAGCCAGCTCTTCGACCTGCTCATGAATCTGCTCGCGCCGCACAGCGACACGAAGGCACCGCAGCCCGTAGCGAAACCAAAGATCGACGCGACGCTTGCAACGCGCCACCCGCTGCGCATCCTGCTCGCCGAAGACAACGCAGTGAACCAGAAGCTCGCGCTGCGCCTCTTGCAGCAAATGGGTTACCGCGCCGATGTCGCGAGCAACGGTGTCGAGGCGATCGAGTGCATTAAGCGCCAGCCCTACGACGTGGTGCTGATGGACGTGCAGATGCCCGAGATGGACGGCCTCGAAGCGGCACGTCGCATCACGGCGAAGTGGCCACCGCACGAGCGGCCGCGAATCGTGGCGATGACCGCCAACGCGATGCAGGGCGACCGCGAAGAGTGTCTCGCCGCGGGAATGGACGACTATGTGACGAAGCCGATTCGCGTCGACGCGCTCGTCGAATCCCTGCTGCGCGTTGCGCCGCGCGCGACCGTTGCGTGATCATGGCGGGCGCTGTCGCCGCGCAGGTCAGCGACCTGGCCTGGGCTGGCCAGCGCGACGCGGCGATCGCGCGCGCCAGCGCGGCGCTGGGCGCTGCGCCGTTGAGCACCGCTGAGCGCGCCGAACTGCTCGGCCTGCGCGCCGAATCGCTCATGGCCGCGGGCCGCTTTGCCGACGCGGCGCTGGACGCGAAGGAGATGCTGCGCCTGGCCGACGAGTCGGCGGCGCCCGCCCTGCAAGCGCAGGCGCTGAGTCTGCACGCGCTCGTCCTGATGCGCCAGGGCCAGCCGAAGGCCGCGTTGCCCTCTGCGCAGCGCGCGGTGACCCTGGCGCAACGCCTGCGAAGCAAGCCGCTGCTGGCGACTTCCCTGCTGCGCCTGGGTGAAGTACAAATGCGCACCACCGAGTACGCGGCGGCTTTGACAAGCGCGAAGCGCGCCGTGCGGTGCTCCGAAGCGGCCGGCGATCCGGTCGGCACGGGGCGCGCGCACTGGCTGATCGGATTCACCCATTCGCGCCAATCGAACGATGCACTTTCGCGCGTCGCCGCCGAGCGCGCCGCAGCGCTGGCACGCGAGGCGGGCGATTCGCTGGGCCTGGGTAACGCGCTCAACGTGCTCAGCTTCAGCTGCAAAGACATCGCGCAGCGCATCGGCATGTTGCAACAGGCGGCGCAGGCGTTCGATCGCGCCGGCGACGCGCTCGGGCGCGCGCTCGTCACCGGCAACCTCTCGCTCGCGTTTGCCGAGCTCGGTCTGTACCGCCACGCGTGCCGCCTCGGCGAAGAAGTGGTGGCGCTGTGCGCGCGCATGGGCGCGCGAATGAACCAGGCCCTGCAGTTGGGCGGCGTGATCGGCTGGCGCATCGCCCTGGGCGACCTCGACACGGTGGGCACACGCTGGCCCGAATACGACGCGCTCGTCAGCGCACTCGACGAGCCCTTGACGCAGGGCGAGCGCGTGTTGCGCGGCGCAGCGCTCGCGCTCGCGATGGGCGACGCCACAGCGGCGGTGCGCAGCCTGCACGGCCTGCTGCACGAGGCGCGCAATGCCAAATCCGGGCACGAGCTGGCGGTACTCGTTCCGCTGTGCCGGGCGCGGCTCGCCGCAGGCGACGCGGCCGGCGCGCTGCGCGCGAGCGAAGAAGCCGCGGCGCTGCACCGTGCGAGGAACTTTGCGCGCCCCAACTTCGGCCACCCGCAGGACCTCTGGTGGTGGCACTCGTGTGCGCTGGCCGCTGCGGGCCGGGCCGACGCCGCGTGGGACGCGCTGCAACGCGCACACTCGCTGTTGCTCGACGCCGTGCGCCACGTGCACGACGAAGGCCTACGCCGCAGTTGCCTCAACAAGCCGCAAGTGAACCGCGACATCGTCCGTGCCTGGCTCAGCGAAGGTGCGCGGCGCAAGCTGCCCGCGGCGCAGCGCCTGGCGCACCTGAACCTCGAGAGCCGCCTCGCCGAGCCCTTCAGGCGCCTCGTCGACACCGGGATGCGCCTGAACGAGCTGCACGGCGCGGCGCAACTGCACGAGTTCCTGATCGACGAAGTCACCGAGTTGAGCGGCGCGCAGCGCGTCCTGCTCGTGCTGCAAGACGGCGAAGCGCTGCAGGTTGCGGGGTCGCTGCTGCCGCCAGGCGAGACCGCCGCCGCGCTGCTGGACGCGGTCACACCCTGGCTTGACGAAGCGCGGCGCAGCCGCGCGGTGCGCTTGCGCCACGGGCCGGCGGGTGTCGAGCCGGTGGACCAGCGCTCGTGCCTCGTCGCGCCGCTGATCGCGCAAAACCGCGTCCTCGGTTTCATCTACGCCGACATCGAAGGTGCGTTCGGTCGCTTTCACGCGCAAGACCGCGATCTGCTCGGCATGCTCGCCGCGATGGCCGCCGTGGCGCTGGACAACGCGATGTGGGCGCAGGACCTGGAGCGCAAAGTCGAGGCACGCACCCGCGAGCTGAGCGAGGCACTGCAGCACCAGACCGCCACCGCTGACGTGCTGCAGGTCATCGGCGGTTCGGTCGCCGACACCGCACCCGTGTTCGACAAGATCCTGCAGTCCTGCGAACAGCTCTTCAGCGCGTCGATGTTCAGCCTGCACCTGGTGAATGAGGCGGGCCAGCTCGACGTGGCGCGAATGCGCTTCACCGCGGCCACGCGCGCGATGATCGGCGAGGCGAACATCGCGGCGACCGAAGCCGACCTGCGCTCGGCGTACCCCGCGCCGCTGGCCAATACGTCCGCTGAACTGTCGTTTCGTGCGGGTGCCGTGATTCAAAGCGCCGACGTGCTGAACGACCCGAACGCACCCGCGTCGAGCCGCGCGATTGCGCAGCGCACCGGGCGCAGCTTCGCCTTCCTCTGTGCGCCGCTGCTGTGGGAAGGCAAGGGCATCGGCACGCTGTCGATGCAGCGTCTCGAACTCGGACCGTTCCGCGCGCAGGAACACGCGTTGCTCAAGACGTTTGCCGACCAGGCGGTGATCGCGATCCAGAACGCGCGGCTGTTCAACGAGACCAAGGAGGCGCTGGAGCAGCAGAAGGCTTCGGCCGAAGTGCTGGGCGTCATCAGCAGTTCGGTGGCCGACACCCAGCCGGTGTTCGAGCGGATTCTGGACAGCTGCCAGCGTCTGTTCGCCGCCGAGCCTCGGCCATCTTCCTGGTGGGGGAGGACGGGCAGTTGCACATGCCGCGCCTTCAGGCGGCTACGCCGAGGACGCCGCGCGCACTGTGTTCCCCAAGCCGCTGCAGGAAACGGCGGCGCCGCGCATGTTCCGCGCCGAGGGGCCGGTCTACATCGCCGATGCGCCGGGGACGAGGACCTTCCGCAGTCGATGCGTGAGGTGGCGCAGCGCGCCGGCAACTACTCGGCGTGCTGGCTGCCGATGCTGTGGGAGGGCCGTGGCATCGGCACGATCAGCATCACGCGCGCACCGAATGCCAGTCATCACCGCGAAGGAGAGGTGCTGCTCAAGACCTTCGCCGATCAGGCGGTGATCGCGATCCAGAACGCGCGGCTGTTCAACGAGACGAAAGAAGCGCTCGAGCAGCAGACGGCGAGCAGCGAAGTCCTCGGCGTCATCAGCAGTTCTCCCGCCGATCTGGCGCCGGTGTTCGACGCATTCTGGAAAGCGCCACGCGTCTGTGCGATGCGCACCTCGGCGTTCTCAACCTGTTCGAGGGCGACCACTGCCGTACCGTCGCGCAGCGCGGCGCAAGCCCGGAATTCGCGAAATGGGTGCTGGAGCGAGGCGCCTTCAAGCCGGTCGCCGCGATGGCGCGTGTATTGGCCGAGCGTCGCCCATTCCATGTCGCCGATGCCAGGCAGGGGCCGGGAGTCCAGCTCGGTGATCCGAACGCGATGAATTTCGTCGAACTCGGCGGCGTTCGAACCTATGTTGCCGTGCCGCTGCTCAAGGAAGGCGCGGTGATCGGCAGCATCAACATCTTCCGCCCCACGGTGCGCGCCTTCACCGACAAGCAAATCGGACTTGTCGAAACGTTTGCAAGCCAGGCGGTGATCGCCATTCAGAACGTGCGCCTCTTCAAGGAGGCGCAGGATGCCCGAGCCGCGGCAGAGTCCGCCAACGAAGCCAAGAGCAGCTTCCTCGCGACGATGAGCCACGAGATCCGCACGCCCATGAACGGCGTGATCGGCATGAGCGGCGTGCTGCTCGACACCGAGCTCAGCGAAGACCAGCGCGACATCGCGCGCACGATCCGCGACAGCGGCGAGTCGCTGCTGACGATCATCAACGACATCCTCGATTTCTCCAAGATCGAGGCCGGCAAGCTCGACGTCGAAGTGCAGCCCTTCGAGCTGCGCGGTTGCGTGAACTCGGCGCTCGAGCTGGTGCGGCATCGCACCGCGGAAAAACGCCTCGCCCTGGTCGTGAGTCTTGCCGACGACGTGCCGATCACCGTCTTGGGCGACAGCATCCGATTGCGCCAGATCCTGCTCAACCTGCTGAGCAACGCATTGAAGTTCACCGAGGCAAGGCGAGGTGGCGCTGAGCGTCGCGCAAAGGCCCAGGCAACGAGCTGCACTTCGCCGTCAAGGACAGTGGCATTGGTCTCTCCGCCGCGGGCATGGCCAAGCTGTTCCAGAGTTTCAGCCAGGCGGATTCATCACCACGCGCAAATACGGCGGCACGGGCCTGGGCCTCGTCATCAGCAAGCGCCTGGCCGAGATCATGGGCGGCGCGATGCACGCCGAGAGCGAAGGCCCGGGCCAGGGCTGCACGTTCCACTTTCACATCCAGGCTGAAGCGGTCAGCGCCACAGCGCCCGGCGCCAAGCCCGCCGCCAAGGCAGCGCTGGATCCGCAGATGGCGCAGCGCAACCCCTTACGCATCCTGCTCGCCGAAGACAACCTCGTGAACCAGAAACTCGCGCTGCGCCTGCTCGGCCAGATGGGCTACAGCGCCGACGTGGTGGTGAACGGGCTGCAAGCGCTTGAGCGCGTCGAGCAGCAGCCCTACGACGTCGTGCTGATGGACGTGCAGATGCCCGAGATGGATGGGCTCGAAGCGTCACGCCGCATCACGGCGAAGTGGCAACCCCATGAGCGGCCGCGCATCGTCGCGATGACGGCCAATGCGATGCAGGGCGACCGCGAGGCGTGCCTGGCAGCGGGCATGGACGACTACGTGACCAAGCCGATCCGGGTGGAGGCATTGGTGGCAGCACTTCAGCAGGTCGTGCCGCGCGCCGGCGCGGGCCAGGGGAGGCGCCCGTGAGGCTGGCGCTACAGATGTTCGAGATGGCGCGATGTGGCGCCCGGCACCGTCGCGATGGCCACACCGTGATCCAGCGTGATCAAGCAACCGCCGTGCGCCACGGCCAGGGCCAGGAGGTAAACGTCAGAGATCTGGTTGTGGCCCATGACGCGCGGCCAGTTCACGCGCCCGGCCTCGCGCAGCGACACGTCGCACAGCCAGAACTCGTGGTCCAGGCTGGCGCAGATCTCGGCCAGCTTGGCGGCGACCGGGGCAAAGCCGATCGGGCCCAGACGGCTGTAGCTCGGAAGGTTCAGCACCCGAACCACGCCGTTCTCCACCAGGGCACAGGTGGCGATCTGCAAGCGCTTGCGCTGGATGAAAGCCAGCGCCTGGGCGTGGAACACATGCGCCTCGTCGAGCAGCGCAACCCAGACGTTTACGTCTGGCAGGCAGCGCAATGGCATTCAGATGCCTTCCTGCTCCATCAGCTTGCGCACATGTTCGGAGGTGATGACCTCCTTGCGCGCCGGCAGCAGCGCATAGCGCGATTTGGGCCGCACCGTCGGCGGCGGCGGAAGCCGGCTCGCCTGGATGCCTTGGCGTGCCAGGCGAGAAAGCGCCTCACCGATGGAGATGCGCTCGCGCTGCGCGTGTGCACGCACATAGGCGAACACGTCGTCGTCGATGGCGAGGGTGGTGCGCATCCGGGCAGTCTAGCATCAACACATCATTTCAGCATCCATTGCGCGGATTCAGCTTCTCAGCCGGTGAGGCGTGTTCACGCGATTCAAGATGCCACCCAAGAAAGCAGCGATGGAAAAATCTAGACCGAAAAAGACCCGGCCGCTGGATCGCTCGCAGCTCGACCGGCTCGCGCAATTGCCACTGCGCTGGAGCAAGCTGAAGAGCGACGCCGCGCTGCGCGAAGCCATCGTCAGCGCCGCCGCCCGGTTGCTCCGCGCGCAGCGCGTGGTGCTCGTGCTGCAGCCTGACAACGCCGCACCCCTCATCGCCGCATCGAAGCTGCCCGCCGGCGAAAGCGCCGAGGCTTTGCTGCAAGCCGTGACCCCATGGCTCACCGAAGCGTTGAGCAGCCGCACCAGTTGCCTGCGCCACGGCCCTGCGGGCGCGGCGCGCAGCGACCAGCGCAGTTGCCTCTTGGCGCCACTGCTGGCACCTCAGGGGCCGTTGGGCTGCCTGTATGCCGATGTCGACGGCGCGCACGGCCGCTTTGAAGACGCCGAGCGCGAGCTGCTCGCGATGCTCGCCGCGATGGCCGGCGTGGCGCTGGCGCACCGCAGCGAGCTCGCTGCTGTGGCGCAGCAGGCCCGGGCGGCATCGGCCGAAGTGGCTGTCGCTCAAGCGGGTCAAGCGGCGGCAGCCGAGGTGTTGCAGCTCATCGGCAGTTCGGGCGCCGACACCGGCCCGGTGTTCGACAAGATTCTCGAGAGCTGCGAGCGGCTGTTCGCGTCCGCGTCCATCACCTTGTTCCTTGTCAACGATGCGGGCCAGGTCGAATTTGAACGCATGCGCTGGACGGCGGCGGGCCGTGCCCAGTTCGGGGAAGCGGGCACGGCGGCGATCACCGCGGGAATGCGTGCGACCTATCCCGTGCCGCTGGCGGGAACCTTTGCCGAACAGGTGTTCGCACGCGGCGACGTTCTTGACCACCACGACCTGCTCAACAACCCGGACGTTCCGCCCTACCTGCGGGCGGCAGTCCAGCGCCTCGGCATCGACTGCTCGAATCTGACCGCGCCCTTGCTGTGGGAAGGCCGTGGCATCGGTACCCTCGGCGTCACGCGCGACATTGGCGACGCGTTCAGCGATTCCGCAGGCTTCAGCCCCAGAGAGCACGCGCTGCTCAAGACTTTCGCCACCCAGGCGGTGATCGCGATCCAGAACGCGCGGCTGTTCAACGAGACGCAGGAGGCGCTGGAGCGCCAGACTGCGAGTACCGAGGTCTTGCAGGTCATCAACGCCTCGCCCGGCGATCTGAACCCGGTGTTCGACACCATCGCGGGCAACGCGACCCGCTTGTGTGAGGCCGACGGCGGCGGCCTTTGGTTGGTGCAGGGCCAGGTGGCCCGTGCCAGAGGGGGATGCTCAGCCACTGGCCTGCGGGGTGGCTGGACTGGGTATTTGGCCGGGACGTACCGCTGGAACATCTGCTGGGCCGCGAACCGCTGAAGCACGCCTTCTCCCACGTCATCGACATGAAGGAATCCAGAGCCTACAAGACCGGGGTTCCAGTGGCCGTTGCGAGTGTGGACCAGGGCGGCATGCGGACCATCCTGGGGGTGCCCCTGATCAACGACGGTGCGGTCGTGGGCGTCTTGAACGTAAGCCGCCAGACCGTGCGGCCGTTCACCGACCAGCAGATCGCGCTGGTGCAGGCGTTTGCCGCCCAAGCGCAGATCGCCATGAAGAACGCGCGCCTGATGAACGAGACGCGCGAGGCACTGGAGCGCCAGACCGCCACGGCCGAGGTGCTGCGGGTCATCAGCAGCTCGGTGGCCGACACGGCGCCGGTGTTCCAGAAGATCATCCAGAGCTGCGAGACGCTGTTCAACTGCGACTACGCCAATGTGGTGCTGCTGGGCGACGATGGCCTGATGCATCTGATCCAGGACACCGCCGACGAGTCGAACGATGCGTTCGCCCCATTCAAGACCATGCTGCGCTCGCAGTTCCCGCGGCCACCGCGCGAGTCGATCCATGGTTACGCGATCCACAAGCGCCAGGTGCTGCACTACCCCGACCAGCTGAATGGCGCAGATGTTCCGGCAGGGCTGCGCGAGTTCACCAGGCTCAGCGGCGGCAATGCGTCCGCCGTGTACGTGCCGATGTTCTGGGAGGGCAAGGGCATCGGCACGCTCGCGGTTCATCGCTTCCCGCCCAGGCCCTTCAGCGGCAACGAGATCAGTCTGCTCAAGACCTTCGCCGACCAGGCGGTGATCGCGATCCAGAACGCGCGGCTGTTCAACGAGACGCAGGAGGCGCTGGCGCGGCAGACCGCCACCGCCGACATGCTGCAGGTCATCAGCGACTCGCCCACCGACGTGCAGCCGGTGTTCGACGCGATCGTCGAGCGCGGCGCGGCTGTCCGGCGCCGGGCTGCGACATCGTCCGCTGTCGATGGCGAGTGGCGGCACCTGCTCGCCTGCACGGCCACGGCCAGGCGAGCGGCCGATCTCGCGCGGTGCCTGGCCGCAGCGGCCGGTGGACCCGCGCGGCCAACTTCCCGTCGCGCGCGATTCGCAGCGCGGCCATGGTGCACGTGGCCGACTGGTCGGCGATCGAGCTGCCGCGCCCACGAGCAGCTGCGTGCACGATCAGCTCGGCGGCTGAACTCGGCGCTGATCGTGCCGATGCTGCGCGGCGGCGAGATCTTCGGCGTGCTGGTGCTCGCGCGCGAACACGCGCGGCCTTCAGCCGACAAGGAAATCGCGCTGGCCGAGACTTTCGCCGACCAGGCGCGTGATAGCGATCGAGAACATGCGGCTGTTCAACGAGACGAAGGAGGCGCTGGAGCAGCAGACGGCGTACGGCCGAAATGCTGAGCGTGATCAGCCAGTCGCCGACCGACGTGCAGCCGGTGTTCGACGCGATCGTCGAGCAGCGTGCGAACTGCTCGTCAGCGACAGCGCGCGACGTGCTGCGCACGACGGCGAGCAGCTGCACTGGCCGTGCGCTCGCGCGGCAACGCGGCAGGCCGGTCATCGCGCCGTGGCACCGACGCATGCCCGCGACGCCGGCCACGACTTCCGTCGCGGGCGATCCTGCCCAGGCCGATGCTGCACTTGCCGGACTGGCCGACGACTCCGCGTGCCGCCGCTCGAGCAGCGACGTGCCCGGCAAGCGGCTGCGCTCGGCGCTGTTCTGCCCCTGCTGCGGGCGGCGCGGCATCGGCGTGCTCGGCGTCGGCCGCAGCAGCCGGGCGCGTTCAGCCGACAAGGAAATCGCGCTGCTGCAGACCTTCGCCGACCAGGCGGTGATCGCGATCGAGAACGTGCGGCTGTTCAACGAGACGCAGGAGGCGCTGGAGCAGCAGACGGCGACGCCGAGGTGCTGCAGGTCATCAGCAGCTCGGTCGCGGACGCGCAGCCGGTGTTCGACAAGATCGTCGACAGCTGCGCGACGCCTGTTCGGCGGCGACGGACATCGTGATCTGCTGGCTGCGGACGGCCACGCTGCACTGCAGCTCAGCGCGTACGACGGCCGCCGATCGCGACCTGACGCGAGCGCGTCGTTCCCGATGCCGCTCGCCGGCACGCGGCCGAGCTGCGATCGCGAGCGACGCGTCGCACTTCGCCGATGTGCTGAACGACCCGACGTGCCCGCCGCGGCCTGCGCAGCGCCGTCGCGCGGCGCGGTTCGGAGACTGCTCGATCATTACGCGCCGATGCTGTGGGACGGACGCGGCATCGGCGTCGATCAGTGTCTGTCGCGCAAACGCCGCGGCCGTTCTCCGGCAAGGAGCTCGAGCTGCTGCAAGACCTTTGCCGACCAGGCGGTGATCGCGATCCAGAACGCGCGGCTGTTCAACGAGACGAAGGAGGCGCTGGAGCGCCAGACCGCCACGGCCGAGATCCTGAAGGTCATCGCCAGCTCGCCGTCGGACGTGCAGCCGGTGTTCGACGCCATCGCGCGCAGCGCCGAAGCGCCTGTGCGGCGGCTGATCGACGGCTGGTGTTCGCGCATCGACGGCGATGCGCTGCACCTGGTGGCGTTCACGTCGGACAACGCCGGCGCGAGCGACGCGCTGAAGCGGCTCGTTCCCGCGCCGCTGGACGAGCTTTCCGTCGCGGGCGCGCCGTCCGGCAGCGGCGAGATGGTCCACATCGCCGACACCGAGCGATGCGACCGGCGCCGACACGCTGCGCGAGCTGGCCCGCGCGCGCGGCTACCGCAGCATGCTGTTCGTGCCGCTGCTGCGCGACGGGCAGAGCGATCGGCATGATCAGCGTCACGCGGCGCGAGCCGGGGCCTTCGCCGACGCAAGGTCGGCGCTGCTGCAGACCTTCGCCGACCAGGCGGTGATCGCGATCGAGAACGTGCGCCTGTTCAACGAGACGCAGGAGGCGCTGGAGCAGCAGACGGCCACGGCCGAGGTGCTGCAGGTCATCAGCAGCTCGGTGGCCGACGCGCAGCCGGTGTTCGAGAAGATCCTCGACAGCTGCCAGCACCTGTTCGGCGGCGACGCAGCTCGGCGTGCTGCTGGTCGACGACGACGGCCAGCTGCAACATCGGCGCCTACCGCGGCACGCGCGCACGACGCCGTCGCGCGGCCACCTTCCCGGCGCCGCGTCGAGACGCACGCCCGCCGGCCGCGCATCACGCGAGCGGCGCGTGATGCACTTCCCCGACGTGCTCGACGCGCACGGACGTGCCCGCGCGCGCTGCGCGATCGGCGCAACGCGGATCGGCTACTCGCTCGATGGCCTTCGCGCCGATGCTGTGGGACGGCCGCGGCATCGGCGCGATCGGCGTGGCGCGATCCGCCGGCGCCTTTCAGCCGACAAGGAGCTGGCGCTGCTGCAGACCTTCGCCGACCAGGCGGTGATCGCGATCCAGAACGCGCGGCTGTTCAACGAGACGCAAGGAGGCGCTGGAGCAGCAGACCGCGACGGCCGAAATCCTGCGGGTGATCAGCGAGATCGCCGACCGACGTGCAGCCGGTGTTCGACGCCATCGTGGCAGCTGCGCGCGCCTGTTCGCGCAGCGACCGGCGGCCTGCTGCCTGGTGCGCGAGGGCGATCATCTGCGCGTCGATGGCCAGCGGCGCGACGGATCGCGGCTCCGGGCCATCGATGCCGCTGCCGAGCGGCCGACGCGCCGTCGCAGGCTGCGCCGTCGCAGGCATGCGCTGTCACATTCCCGACTGCTGCGGCGCTCGACTGCCGCCGCACGACGCGCGGCACGGCTCGGCGAAGTCGGCTTCCGCTCATCGCTGATCGGTGCCGCTGCTGCGGGACGGCAGGCATCGGCGTGATCGGCGTCTGCGCGCAACGAGCCGGCGCCTTCACCGCCAAGGAGATCGCGCTGCTGCAGACCTTCGCCGACCAGGCCGTGATCGCGATCGAGAACGTGCGGCTGTTCAACGAGACGCAGGAGGCGCTGGAGCAGCAGACGGCCACGGCCGAGGTGCTGCAGGTCATCAGCAGTTCGGTGGCCGACACGCGCGCCGGTGTTCGACAAGATCCTCGCAGAGCTGCGAGCGGCTGTTCGCGACCGACCAGCTCGCCATCTTTCTGGTGCACGACGACGCGCTGGTGCACGTGGGCGCGCTGCGCGGCGCGGCCGATTCAAGCCGATCACCGCAACCCTTCCCAAGCCGCTCGAACGAGACCGGCACCGGCCTGGCCTTGCGCGAGCGGCCGCATCGATCCACATCCCCGACGCTGCGGCGCGATGCCGAGATCCCGCCGACGTTGCGTCACGCCATGGAACTCGGTCGGCAATTTCTCGTGCGTGTTCGCGCCGATGCTGTGGGAAGACCGCGGCATCGGCTCGATCATGGTGATGCGCCAGCCGCCGCGGCCGTTCACCGAGAACGAGATCGCGCTGCTGCGCACCTTCGCCGACCAGGCGGTGATCGCGATCCAGAACGCGCGGCTGTTCAACGAGACGCAGGAGGCGCTGGAGCAGCAGACCGCCGCCGCCGAAGTGCTGCAGGTCATCAGCAGCTCGGTGTCCGACGCCGCAGCCGGTGTTCGACAAGATCCTGGACAGCTGCCAGCGACTGTTCGCCGCGGCGACAGGTCGGTCGTGCTGCTGGTCGACGCAGCGACGACATGTTGCACCTGGCGGCCTGTCCGCGGCGCAGTGCCGAGGGCGTTCGACAGAAGCACCTGTCCCGAGGCCGCTCGGCCGAAACCAGCTCGGCGCACTGGCAATCCGGCGAGCGCCAGGCCGTGCACATGCCGACGACATGCTGAATGGCGCCGGACGTGCGGCGAGTCATGCGGCGTCGCGGCCAACGCAGACGGGCAACTATGTCGCTGCGTCGTTGCACCGATGCTCTGGAACGAGACGTGGCATCGGAGCGATCGTGCGTGCTCCGGCAGACCGCCGCATGCCGTTCACCGCCAAGGAAATCGACCTGCTGAAGACCTTCGCCGACCAGGCGGTGATCGCGATCCAGAACGCGCGGCTGTTCAAGGAGACACAGGAGGCGCGCGCCGAGCGGAGAGCGCCCGCGCCGCCGCCGAAGCCGCCAACGAAGCCAAGAGCGCGTTCCTGGCGACGATGAGCCACGAGATCCGCACGCCGATGAACGCGGTGATCGGCATGAGTGGGCTGCTGCTCGACACGCCGCTGACCGACGACCAGCGCGACTTCGCCACCACCATCCGCGACTCCGGCGACTCGCTGCTGACCATCATCAACGACATCCTGGACTTCTCGAAGATCGAAGCCGGGCGCATGGACATCGAGGCGCATCCGTTCGACCTGCGCGAGTGCGTGGAGTCGGCCATGGACCTGATCGGCAGCCGCGCCGCCGAGAAGCACCTCGACATCGCCTACGTGTTCGAGAGCAACGGCGCGGGCGAGGTGCCGCGCGGCCATCAACGGCGACGTGACCCGGCTGCGCCAGATCCTGCTCAACCTACTGTCCAACTCCGTCAAGTTCACCGAGAAGGGCGAGGTGGTGCTGACGGTGCAGGGCGCCGATACAGCCGGACGATCGACGGCCGGGACCAGGTGGCCGGTCGATCCCGGCGTACGCCGATAGCAGGCGCGAGTTGCTCACTTCACCGTGCGTGATACCGGCATCGGACTCAGCGCCGACGGCCTGTCGCGCCTGTTCCAGAAATTCAGCCAGGCCGACAGCACCACCACGCGCAAGTACGGCGGCACCGGCCTCGGCCTGGCGATCAGCAAGCTCCTGGCCGAACTCATGGGCGGCACCATGTGGGCCGAGAGCGCCGGGCCGGGGCAGGGCAGCACGTTCCACTTCACCATCGGCCGCCGTACGCGCCGAACTGCCGCAAGGCACGCGGCGCGACTTCGTCGGCCAGCAGCCGCAGCTCGCGGGCAAGCGCATCCTGGTGGTGGACGACAACGCCACCAACCGGCGCATCCTCGCGCTGCAGACCGCCAAGTGGGGCATGGTGGTGCAGGACACCGAGTTCCCGGCGCAGGCGCTGCGAGATGCTCCAAGGCGCAGAGCCTACGACCTGGCCATCCTGGACATGCACATGCCCGGCATGGACGGCGCCACAGCTCGCCGCGCGCATCCGCGAGGCCGGGCACAAGCTGCCGCTGGTGCTGTTCAGCTCGCTCGGCGCGCAAGGAGGCGACCGACAGCATCTTCACCGCGACGCTGGCCAAGCCGCTGCGCCAGAGCCAGCTGTTCGACACGCTGGTGCAGCCTGCTGGCGCACGACGAGGCGCGCAAGGCCGCGCCGCTCGCAGCGAAGCCGCGCATGGACGCCGGCATGGCGCGAGCGCCACCCGCTGCGCATCCTGCTGGCCGAAGACAACGTGGTGAACCAGAAGCTCGCCATGCGGCTGCTGCTGCAGATGGGCTACCGGGCCGACCTGGCCAGCAACGGCATCGAGGCGATCGAGTGCGTCGCGCGCCAGCCCTACGACGTGGTGCTGATGGACGTGCAGATGCCCGAGATGGATGGGCTCGAGGCCAGCCGGCGCATCGTGGCGCGGTGGCCGGAATTCGACCAAGCGCCCGCGCATCATCGCGATGACGGCCAACGCGATGCAGGGCGATCGCGAGGAGTGCCTGGCCGCCGGCATGGACGACTATGTGACCAAGCCGATCCGGGTGGACGCGTTGGTGCAGGCGCTG